>NZ_BKAG01000001.1 GCF_007992435.1 Prosthecobacter gellanilyticus
CGACCATCTTACATGGTCTCCCCGACCCCGCAAATGCTTTCTGCTCTTTTTTGAATGTTTTTTCACTCTTCAGGGGTTGCCGGGGTCTTCCGGGCTGTGGGCGACCCACCCCTCCTCATGCGCCTCCAGGCCTTATGGATACTTGGTTCCAGCGTATCGAAGTTGGTTATTCCTGGCATTGCATAATTGGTTACGCCAGTCCAGGGTGCTGCGATTCTTTACCGCACTTTAAGTTGGCGCGTTTTGCGCCAGACGAGCCATCCCACAATGTTGATTAGGGCAAGCGCGGCGCACAGCTGCACCAGTGTCTTCACCAGGCTGTCCTTGCCGATGCCGCTGCCCACCAGACTGAGGGCAATGTTCAGCGGCAGGTAGCCCAGCAAAGTGCCCAACAAAAAGGTGCGATGCCTCACCGTTGTCACGCCCAACAAAACATTGAGTACAAGTCCTGGGAGCATCAGCTGCCTGACCCAGAACACCCGGAGCCAGGAAGGACGCTCCAGCAACGGTGACAGCCAGGACCACTGCGAGACCCGGCTGAGCACAGCGCGACGTCCACCCCGGCGGGCGACCAGAAAGGCGCCGTAGGATCCCAAGGTGGAGCCAAGGAGGGAAAGTGTGAGTCCCTCAGCAAAGCCAAAGATGAGCCCGGCGGCGCCACAAAGGGCGAGGCGGGGGATGCCAACCATGACACTGATGGTGACCACGAGTCCAAAACCGAGATGGGCCACCCAGCCGAGCTGATCCACATAACCCTTCCAGGTTTGCACATTCGTGATCCAACCGCGCAGCGGGGTGAAGTGGGAGATGAGCATGAAGGCGGCGACGCCGAGGACGAGGACGAGGATCTTCCGGTTCTCCTTCTGCCAGGACTTGCCGGCTTCCTCGCCAAGACGTGTCTCTTCCGATGCTGGTGGGAGTGTGGTGAGTTCGGGATGCGCGTCTTCCGTGTCAGGCTTGGACATGGAAGTACCTCTGACTGCCGTCGCCGCTTTCTCAACCCGGGTTCCGTGTATTTTCAGTCATCTATATAGAAAGGCTGATATTTAACCGTCGCGAGTGGTGGCTCGGGATCTGTCGATTCGTTTCGAGCTCGAAGCTTCGGCTCTAAAATGAGCTTCCCTTCGGACGTATGTTTTTGGTAGCCTCTTCAGTCTATCCACCATGAACACGCCACTTCCTTCACGCCGTCGGTTTCTTCAACAAAGCAGCCAGGCTCTGGCCGCTGGCTTGCTCGGCTCCAGCTTCGCTGAGGAGGGCGGTGCGAAGATGCCTGCCTCCGAGACGCTGGTGCAGCAGCTCTATGGAAGTCTCGATGAGGGTCAGCGCTCTGCCATCTGCCTGCCATGGGAGGATCCGCTGCGCCTGAAGGTGGACAACAACTGGCACATCCGCCCGAAACGGCTGCGTGATGTGCTGAAGCCAGACCAGCAGGACATCGTGCGGCAGATCTTCGATAAGCTGCACAGCGATGAGTACAAGAAGGAGGTCTGGCGCCAGTTCGATCACGACAACCAGGGCGACGGTGGTTTCGCGAGCGCTTCTGTGGCCATCTTTGGCACTCCGGGCAGCGGCAAGTTTGAGTTCGTGCTGACCGGCCGTCACTGCACACGCCGTTGCGATGGTGACAGCGAAGCGGGCACGGCTTTTGGCGGTCCCATCTTCTACGGTCACGCGGCGAAGAGCTTCAATGAGAAGCCAGACCATGAGGGCAACGCCTATTGGTTCCAGGCAAAACGGGCGAACGAACTCTTCCAAGCCCTGGACGGCAAGCAGCGTGAACTCGCGCTTTGTGACACAAGTCGTGACGAAGAGGGCAATGATACGGTGAAGCTCACCGGCAAGACCCGAGGCCTGGATGGCATTCCGGTGGCGGACCTGACGGCTGATCAGAAAGGTCTGGTCCGTGGCGTGCTGAAGGATCTTCTGGCGCCCTTCCGTGCGGAGGACGCGACGGAGTCCATGAAGTACATCGAGGCAGGTGGCTTCGACAATCTGCACCTCGCCTATTATAAGAACCAGGATCTCGGCAAGGACAGCGTCTGGGATGTCTGGCAGGTCGAAGGGCCGAACATGGTATGGTTCTTCCGTGGTGAGCCGCATGTGCACTGCTGGGCGCACATCAAGCAGACGGCGTGATTTCCTTCTTGGTAGAGTGACCTCTCGTTCACCGAGAGGTCGACCCTGAAACTTCCGCGTCCACAGCTCATCTCTCGGAGAGAGATGGCTACTTTGCTGGCGCCTGATCGTAGGCGAATGGGTCTACTATATATAGAGAGAGCCTCACTTCTTTCCCTCATCCAGGAAGTCGAGGGCCTTCTCGAGCCACTCTTTGGCGGGGGCGCCGTGGCCTTGGCCGGGGATGTCGAAGAGTTTGACGTGCTTGAACTCGTTCGCCTGGAAGCCCTGCTCGTAGATGGCCTTGGTGTTGTCCTGGTTGAAGTCCTTGTCGCCAGTCACCAGCACGATGCGTGATTCCGTCTGCGCCTGAGTAGCAATCTCGGGGTGCGGGATATAACGGGCCTCATACATGGTACCGTCCCTGCCCTTCGTGGGGAAAAAGAAATTCACGCCCATGAAGCAGACTGCGCCGCTAAACATGTCCGCATAGGCCACGGCCAGCATGGAGGCCACGCGGGAGCCGCCGGAGTGGCCGCTGACATAGACGCGGGCGGGGTCGATGTCGTAGAGCTGGCGCATCTGGTCGTTCGCAGTGATGGCGAGCTGCATACGGCTGAAGACCTCACGGTTATTCCCCCCCTTCAGGGCTCCGACAAAGATGAGTTTGTGATCGGCCAGCACTTTTTCCCAGTCCGCTGGCAGGGCGCACTTATCATTGGGGCTGATCCAGATGAAGAGGCCATGAGGGGTTCCTTTCTTGTAGGACTTTGGAATCAGAACCTCATAGCCTTCCTTGGCCAGGTCCAGGGCCCCGGGTGCCTCCACAGAGCGAAGCCGCATTTTGAGCTGATCCGCCCCGGCCATGGGAGTGCCCTCTTTAAAGGAGACAGGAGCTCGCTCACCTGGTTTGATCTTGGCGTCGGCGCCCGCGGGCTGGGCGGTAGCAGCGGCGGTCAGGGCCAGGCAGATCGGCAAAAGGGCGAAGAGTTTCATGTGGGAGGGGTATCGAAGCGGCTGCGTAGGCGTGTGTCGATGGTGTTCCTATCGCAACGGTCACAAAAGGGGCGGCTTTGAACTTTTCACTGGCATGCCAGTAAGATTCCAGTGGCATTTCGCGTTTTGACTCCAGTTCCAGCGCTTCTCATTCCCTTTTTAAAAGACCATGGCCTCCATTCTTGATCCTGTTTCACCCCCAATCTCCCCTTCCCGGCTGCAATCCAGGGCTTATCAGGAACTGAAACGGCTGATTGTGTCCGGCGAGTTTCCTCCGGGGACCTTTCTCTCCGAGCGCCAGCTCGCGCAGCAGCTCTCGATGAGCAAGACGCCGGTGCATGTGGCTCTGGAACGCTTGGAGGCGGAAGGCTTCGTCACCATCTCCGCCCAGCAGGGTATCGTGGTCCGCGGCATGTCGCTGGATGACATTTTGGATCATTATGAGCTGCGTGAAGCGCTGGAGTCCTGGGTGGTGCGCCGCCTGGCAGGCAAGCTGAGCGCGGAACAATGCCAGGCGCTGGAGACCAATCTGGCGGGCCAGCACCAGGCCCTGGCTGAAAATGATCTCCGCCAGCTCATACTCCTGGATGAGCAGATGCATTTCCTGCTCTGCAGCTACCTGAACAACCGCGAAATCATCGCCACCATGGAGCGTCTGCGGGACAAGGTGCACCAGGTGATTCTGCGTGTGACGGACACCGACCGCACGCGCCCTCTCGAAAGCACGAACGAGCATGTGGCGATCATTCAGGCTGTCATTGCCGGCGATGGCGACCGCGCCGCGCAGCTCATGATCGACCACCTTGAGGCTGGCAAGCACCGGATCCTGAACCCTGAGCGCTTTGCCCGCTGATGCGCCGCTGGTTTCCAGTTCTGCCTCTGATCACGCTGTCCATCGCGACAGCGGAGACACCTGACTTTGTTCGCGATGTGCGGCCGATCTTTGAAGCGCATTGCCTGAAGTGCCATGGACCCGAGGAGCAAAATGGCAGCCTGCGCTATGATCAAAAGGCCGCCGTGTTTAGCCAAGCTGACTCGGGCAAGCATACCGTGGTCGCAGGCCAGCCGGAGCAAAGCGAGCTCCTGAAGCGGATCACCTCATCACATAAAGACGAGCAGATGCCGCCGAAAGGCAGCCGCTTGAGCGCAGCGGAGATCGAAACCCTCCGCCAATGGATCGTGGGTGGCGCACCATGGCCGGAAAGCGCATCGCCTGTCGCTCAAACCAAGCCCACGAGCACTCATTGGGCTTTCCAACCTCTTCGCGAGCATCCTTTGCCAGCCGTGAAGGATGCTTCGTGGGCCCGAAACCCTATCGACCACTTCATTCAGGCCAAGCGAGAAGGCGTAGGGCTGACGGTATCTCCCGATGCATCGCCGCAAACCTTGATGCGCCGGCTGGCTTATGACCTCACAGGCCTGCCGCCCAAGGTCGAAGAGCTGTCCGAGCAATCAGACATCCCCTCCTACATCGAGAAGCTGCTTTCCTCTCGTGCCTATGGCGAGCGCTGGGGCCGGCACTGGATGGACTGGGTGCGCTATGCGGACACCGCGGGGGACAATTCAGACTATCCCATTCCGCAGGCTTATCTGTACCGGAACTACATCATCCAGTCACTCAATGATGATGTGCCCTATGACCGCTTCATCACGGAGCAGCTCGCCGGTGATCTGCTGCCTTCCTCATCGCAGGAGCAGCGCAACCGCCAAGTCATCGCCACCGGTTATCTCGCCATGGCACGGCGCTTTGGCTCATTGGTGGAGCGCTACCCCTGGCATCTGACGATTGAGGACACCATCGACAACCTCGGACGCACGGTCATGGGCCTAACTCTAAGTTGTGCACGCTGTCATGATCACAAATTCGATCCCGTCTCCGCCCGCGACTACTACGGCATCTATGGCATCTTCGCGAGCACTCGCTATCCCCAGCCCGGTCTCGAGCTCTTCCAAACCCAGCACAATTTCGTGCCACTGATCCCCGAGCATGAACGGGCGGAGAAGATGAAGCCTTTTGAAAAGGACACGACCAAGCTCACTGCGGATCTGGAGAAGATCCTGGCCGAATGCGAGACCAAGAAGCTCGACAACGCCGCGCGTGACCGCACCGCCACGCTCGACGAACAGCGCCAGATGAAGGACGAGCTCGACCGAATGCTGCGTCGTGCGCGTGATGTGGGTGAGAGGCTCGCCGATCATCTCAAGAAAACCCCCGTGTTGCCTGCCGCTTATGCCGTGAGGGATGACAAACCTGTCAGTGCCCGCATTCAGATGAAGGGCGAGCCTGATCGCCTCGGCGCTGAGGTGCCGCGCAAGTTTATCGATGTTCTTGGCGGCCAGCTTTTACCGGCGGAAGCTCAGAAGGGCAGTGGCCGTCTCGAGCTCGCTCATTGGGTCACCAGCTCGCGGAATCCGCTCACCGCCCGAGTGATTGTGAATCGTGTGTGGCAGCGCCATTTCGGACGAGGCCTCGTCTCCAGCACCAATGACTTCGGCCTGCGGGGCGAGAGGCCCACGCATCCCGAGTTGCTCGACTGGCTCGCGCTCGACTTCATCCAGCACGGCTGGTCCTTGAAGCATCTGCATCGCCGCATCGTCAGCTCGCGCACCTATCAAATGGCGTCAGATGCGATGCCTGATTCTGCAAACGGCGATGCTTCGGAGCAGCTTGAGAAAGCGCAAGCCATCGATCCAGCGAATGCGCACTACTGGAAGTTCAACCGCCAGCGCCTCGATGCTGAATCTCTGCGTGACACACTGCTCGTCATCAGCGGCGCCTTGGATCCCAAGCCGCAGACCGAGCCCTATCCCATTCCGCCAAGCAAAGAGTGGACCTACACCCAGCATCACCCATTCAAAGAGGACTATCCGAGCAACAAGCGCAGTGTCTATCTCATGACCAAGCGCCTCACCGCGAAGCCCTATCTGCAAACCTTCGATGGCGCGGATCCCAATGTCTGCACCGGCACACGCGATAGCTCTGTCACCGCTCTGCAAGCACTCTACTTTGTGAATGACACCTTCCTGCATGATCAGGCGGAACTCTTCGCGAAGAAGCTCGTGCAGCAGTCCAGTGATGGCTCCCAACGTCTCGATCAAGCCTTCCGCTCCACACTGGCAAGGTCTCCGACCACCGATGAGAGCGCTCTGATGCTCCAGCATCTTCAATCCGTGCGCGGCAAATCGAAAGACGACACCGCCGCCTGGGCCAGCCTCACCCGCAGTCTCTTCCGGGTAAATGAGTTCATGTATCTCGACTGACACCTTTCCATTTCCCCATGAATCTCACCCGTCGCTCCCTCATCGCCCGCAGCTCGCTGCTCATGCCGGGATTGCTTTCCGAGTTGATGGCTGCGGAGGATCCGCTCGCGGCACATCGCTCGCACACGAAGGCCAAGGCGAAGCGCATGATCATGATCTATGCGACCGGCGGTGTCTCGCACATCGACACCTTTGATCCGAAGCCGATGGCGAAAGGGCGCGATGGCACAGGCAAGGAGCGCCTCATGGGCAATCTCTTTGGTTCCGAGCCGAACAAAAATTGCGGAGCCGAGGTGAGCGGCATCTTCCCGCATGTGCGCGGTGTCATGGATGACATCTGCCTCATCCGCGGCATGAAGGCCTCCCACTTTGATCATAGCGAGGCCACGCTGGGCATGCACACAGGATCGCCCACTTTTGCGCGGCCCAGCATGGGCTCGTGGATCAGCTACGGCCTTGGCACCTTCAATCAGAACCTGCCAAGCTTCATCGTCATCTGCCCGCACCTGCCCTATGGCGGCACGCAGGTTTATGGCAGCGACTTCCTGCCTGCCTGCCACCAGGGCACACGCGTGATTCCTGGTGACACACCGATCGCCAATTTGCGCACGCCATCGTCTTCCAAGGATCTTCAACCCATGGAGCTGGATCTGGTGAGCAAGCTGAACCAAAAGCATTTCAGAGAGCGCCCGCATGACACGGCCCTCGCCGCGCGCATCAAGTCTTTCGAAACCGCCTTCCAGATGCAGCAGGCGGCTCCGGAAGCCTTTGATATCTCCCAGGAGCCCGAGCACATCCGCAAGCTCTATGGTCTGGATCGTAAACTCAAAGGTGCGGGCGCGGACTTCGGCTGGCAATGCCTGGTGGCACGTCGTCTCGCGGAGCGCGGGGTGCGCTTCATCGAGCTCATCGATACCGGCTCACGACCCAACTGGGATTCTCACGGTGAGATGAACGAGCATGCGGATCTCGCCCGCAATGTGGACCAACCGACAGCAGCGCTGCTGATTGATCTCAAGCAACGCGGCATGCTGGATGACACCATCATCTTCTGGGCCACGGAGTTTGGCCGCACACCGACTCGTGAAGGCAAGAACGGTCGCGGCCATCATCGTGACTGCTTCAGTGTGTGGCTCGCCGGTGGTGGCTTCAAGCCCGGCCACGTCCACGGCAAGACGGATGACATTGGCAAGTACACCATCGAGAACCCCGTGGAGGTTCATGATCTGCACGCCACCATCCTCCACCAGCTCGGCATGGACCATGAGAAGCTCACCTTCCGCCATGCGGGCCGTGATTTCCGTCTCACGGACGTGCATGGGCGAATCGTGACTGACTTGCTGGTGTAGCCTGACCTCGGAGAAATCCGGGCCTCTCAGTGCGTTGGTTGAATCATGCGATTTCTCCCTGCCTTCCTCGCGCTGCTCCCGCTCGCCGTCTCCGCGCAGCTTCCCACGGCCAAGCCCATCCCGCGTGTGCAGGCGGTGCCGATGCCGCATCACATCACCTCTTTTCAGCTCGATGGCCGCGAGCTGACGGCCATGCACTTTGATCCGCAGGACATGCGGCCTTTCTGGCATCCGATCCATGCTTCCAAGGATGTGAGTCTCACACGCATGGGGCACCCGCATGATCCGCTGACCCACAGTCATCACAACAGTGTCTGGATCACCCACAACACGGTGAACGATCTCGACTTCTGGGGCGACTACGCGAAGAAGCAGGGCCGCATCATCAATGTGGAAGTCTCCCGCGAAGGCTATGAGGACACGGACGAGTTCGCCTCCATGCGCATGGTGAACCACTGGATCAGCGAGGCGGACAAAAGCATCCAGCTCATCGAGGTACGCCGCACGGAGATCCGTCCCATCGAAGGAGCGAAGAGCTGGTTCATGATCGTGGACCTCGAGTTCACCCCCCCGAAGGGCAAGATCACCACCTTTGGCGCCACCGGCTTCGGCTTGATGGCCGTGCGCGTGGCGAAGAGCATTGGCGTGCATGATGGCGGAGGCCGCATCCTGAACTCCGAAGGCCTCGTCAATGAAGAGCCGATGTTCCGCAAACCCGCCCGCTGGTGTGACTACAGCGGCCGCATCACCAATGATGCGGACGGCTTCGGCGGCATCACGCTCATGAACCATCCCATGAACCCGCATAACCCCACCGCCTTTCATGTGCGCAATGACGGCTGGATGGGTGCCTGCCTGAGCCTGGATACCCCGGTCGAGGTCACCGAGGAGAAGAAGCTCCGCGTCCGCTACGGCCTCTGGGTGCATGATGGCGTCAGCAGCCTGGAGCAGAGCGAGGCGCACTGGAAAAGGTTCACCGAGCTGCCCGTGGTGGATTTGAACCCGCCGAAGAAGAAGTAGTCTACTTCCCTCCTGGCAAGCCTGCGGAGATTCGGGCAGACTTCGCTTCCCCCATTCTCATGCATCTGCGCTGGCTTCTCACGACCTTTCTCTTTCTGCTGCCTGCGGCACACGGGCAGATCGTGGTCAGCGGGAAGACCTTTGTCCGCTCTCCGAACGAAACCGGCAGCCGTGGCGAGTGGGTGGTCTATGAAAAGAATGCGCCTCATGATGATGCCAACCGCCGCTGGCTGACCCAGAAGGTGCTGGTGGAGCTATCCGGGGCCTCCTTGCAAAGCCTGCGCCAGCTTCCGGAAGTGGCCCAGGCGGAGCAACGTGGACGTTATGCGGTGGTGACTCTGACGGGAGATGCAGGCATCGCCATTTCAGGCGCGAAGAAGCTGCGCCGTGTGCCAGGTGTGAGCTCTGCAGAACCTATGCTGGCCCGGCAGCTTCATGCGAAGCTGATTCCCGACGATCCCTTCTTTGCCTACAATGCCACCAACGGGGGTTATCAGTGGCATCTGCGAAACACCGGTCAGAATGGCGGAGTCAGCGGCGTGGATCTTCAGGTCACCAATGTCTGGGACACCTGGCTCGGTCGTGGCATCCGCATCGGCATCCTGGATGACGGACTGCAGACAACACACCCTGACCTAACCACGAATGCGGACACGGTGAATGATCGCGACTTCAATGATCTCGATGATGATCCCTCACCCACCTCCAGCGATCCTCACGGCACCTCCTGCGCCGGCTTGGCTGCGGCCAGAGGTAACAATGGTCTCGGTGGCAGTGGTGTCGCGCCAGAGGCGCAGCTCGTGGGAATGCGCTTGATCGCTGGCCCCACCACGGATGCGGACGAGGCGGATGCCTTTGCCTGGCACAATGACATCATCCAGGTCAAGAGCAGCAGCTGGGGTCCGTTTGACTCTGCCTTTGGTGCCTATGGGCCGGGACCTCTGAGCCAGGCCGCTTTGGTCGATGCCACAACGAATGGTCGCGGCGGCCGAGGCACGGTCTTCCTCTGGGCTGGTGGCAATGGCGGGGCCAATGGCGATGACTCGAACTATGATGGCTGGTCAGCCTCGCCCTATGCCATCGCGGTGGGTGCGGTGGGCGATGATGGTGAATCCGTGTGGTATGGCGAGCCAGGAGCGAACCTGCTGGTCTGCGCTCCTTCCAATGGCGGCTCGCAAAGCATTACCACGACGGACCTGATAGGGGCCAGCGGCTATGCCAGCACGGAATACAACCACACCTTCGGTGGCACGTCCGCAGCCACGCCTGCCGTGGCCGGTGTGGTGGCGCTGATGCTGGAGGCCAATCCCAATCTCGGCTACCGCGATGTGCAGGAGATCCTCATGCGCACTGCGGTGAAGAATGATGAGAACGATGGCGGCTGGGCCAGAAATGGTGCGGGCTTTAGTTTCCATCTCAACTATGGTGCAGGTCTGGTGAGCGCACAGGCCGCAGTGAATCTGGCCACCAGCTGGACGAATCTTCCTGCGGTGCAAACACGTACGCAGAGTGCCAGCGCGCTCCATCTGGATATCCCTGATGGCGGCAGTGCCGGTCTCACGCAGAGTTTCACGGTGTCTTCCGGAGACAACCTCCGCCTGGAACATGTGACCGTGAAAGTGAAGGCCACGCATCCGTATCGCGGCCAGCTCGAGTGGTGGCTGGTCTCTCCCAGTGGCATGCGCTCAAGACTCGCCAGGGCCAGAACCAATGACACCGGCGCGGATCTCGACTGGACCTTCATGAGCACTCAGTTCTGGGGAGAGCGCTCCGAGGGCACGTGGAAGGTGCAGGTCTATGACACGGATCTCGCCGAGGCTGGCACACTGGAGGAAGCCGCGATCACTTTCTATGGCACGCCGGTGACCACGCCGCTGCCAGCACCGGTCATCACGTCGAACCTCATCGTCGTGGGTCGTGAAGGCGCGGTGATGGATCACCAAATCACGGCTTCCAACTTCGCGACTGGGTTTTTCTACTTCGGTTCGCTACCTGCGGGTGTGACCATGAGCACCAGCGGTCACTTCAGTGGCATGCCGACGGAGACCGGCCCCTTTTATCTGACCATGCTGGCCTCGAACAGCACGGGCACCTCCTTTGAAAACATGGTGGTGTACATCCTGCCCGCGGACCCGGCGCTTTCAGCGGCGGTGGAGCAGCCGGAGACGCTTCAGATCGTTCCTTTTGGTTATGGGAACTGGTTCAGCCAGACGGCGGTCACTCATGATGGTGTGGACGCTGCGCAGAGTGACCCCATCGATCATGAGGAGTATGCTGTCATGGAATTCACGGTGACTGGACCCACGCGCCTGTCCTATCACTGGAGGGTGTCCTCCGAGCAGGGCTATGATTATCTTGTGCTAACCGTCGACGGTTATGTGAAGGCCTTCATCACCGGTGAGGTGGACTGGACCCAGGTGACTCAGGACATCGGTCCGGGTGATCACAACGTGGACATCTATTACTTGAAGGACGAAGCCACCGTGGCCGGCCAGGATGCAGGCTGGGTGGACGAGCTGACGCTGACACCCATCACCTCCGCGCCGGTGGTGACGGGTGGGACCATTCATGCCTATGAAGACACGCTTTTGAAATACCAGATGAAGGCCACGAATGCCCCCACCGCCTACAGCGCCACGGGACTGCCAGCCGGCCTAACGATATCTCCGACCACGGGGCTCATCTATGGCACCACGAATGTGACCGGGATTCATGCAGTGACACTTCAGGCAGAGAATCCGTTTGGCATGGGCACAGCCACACTCAGCCTGGAAGTCGGCAGCACTTCTCAAGGACTCGCTGCCGCACTGGATGCACCTTCCCAGAGCATTCAATCAACGGGCACTCTTGGCTGGCGTCCGCAGAGCCTTTACTCGTCTGATGGCATTGATGCGGCGCGCAGCGGTGCGATTCAAGACATGCAGGACAGCCGCATGAGCACGCAAATCTCCGGTCCGGCGAAGATCGCCTTCACCTGGGGCATTTCTTCCGAGGCGGACTACGACTACCTGCGCTTCCACATCGACGGCATCCAGCAGGAGGCCATCAGTGGTGAGGTAGGCTGGACGAAGAAGACGTTCACCGTTCCCGAGGGTGTGCACACGCTGCAGTGGTCCTACATCAAGGACGAGTTCGTCCGCGGTGGACTGGACTCCGGCTTCGTCGACCAGCTCGGTGTGTATGGCGATGCGGATCAGGATGGTTTCTGGTCGGATGAGGAGATGGCCTTTGGCACCAGCGATCTTGATCCCGGCCTGCTGCCACGCGTCTCCATCGTTCCCTCGGGCGCAAACACGGTCATCACCTTCCCTTCCGTGGCCGGTCGTGCCTACCAGGTTCAATACAGCACGGATCTGCAAACTTGGACAACGGTCAATGTCACAGCCACCAGTAGCAGCACGACATGGACGGATTCCAATGTCACCGGACAGGCCCGGCGCTTCTACAGGGTGTCACTGCCCTAGTTCATACCTTGTTATAAAGAACGTTAGGCGCGCTTATCACAGCTATGCATCTCTAACCGCCGCTCTTAACATGAGAGGCATACGAGGGCAATGCTGACCTCTGGGCTCTTGCGTTAGTCCTTCCTCTTGCGGTGGCTCTTTATGAACACCGCGAGAGAAAGGAGTAACGCAAGAGACAGAAACCTTGACCGAAGACTCTGAGGATCACGCGCTGGCATGCACACCAGCGCTTCAGGATCTATGCCTCTCAGATCCGCACCATGTCCTTCACCATCTGGAACCAGAGGAAGAAGCAGCCGCGCCAGGAGTAGCGGAACTCACCGTCACCAATGAGCTCGATGAGGCCGACGTTGATGTTGTGGTCGATCTGCGCGCTCATGTCGCGCTCGATGTAGGCGGGAAGCTGCTCGGCTTCCACCCCCGCAAAATCCTCGTCCTTCAGGTTCAGGCCGGTGAGATAATCAGCGTGCGAGTTCAGCAGCTCGTCCATCGATTCCGCATGATGGAACCGGTTCAGATGCTGCCGCGGTGGCGGTTGCATCGTCGGCGGGAAAGGATAGTTCGTGGTCGTGTAAGTCGCGCCGTCTTGGGTCCGTGAGGTCACGCTCACATAGGAGAAGATAAAACCCTCCTGTTGCGCCATGCCGATGGCGGCCTGCGCCTTGCGGCGCGGATGATAAAACAGGCGCATAAAGTGGTCTGTGTCACTCCACTTCCAGCCGGTGTCTTCCACGCGCTCAAAGCCGTGGTTCTCGATCTCTTCCGTGACTTCCGAAAGCTCCGGAAACAGGTCTGTGGAAGGCGGGAAGCGACCCTTGATCTCGCTCTTCACCGGGAAGCGCAGATGCCGCACATGCACCACGATCTCCACCCAGGGCAGCATGAACCACAGGGCGATGCCGCAGGCTCCTGCGGCATGGCTGCCGGTCAGGAAATAACCCAGCATGTAGGAGGCCGCCAGAAGGGCCAGCCAGCCCACCTTGCGCAGGTAACGGTTGTTGAACGTCCGGCATGCGAACGCGAACACCACCGTGGCGGCAAGGTAAAGAAACTGCTGAAGATCCATTGTCTGAGGGCTAACACCTTATCATACGAAAGCCCGCCTCCAAGTCCACGAAAGGTTTGCAGTGCTTAACCTTACTTCAGCGGTTTTCCTGACGCCCGGAGCTACTTCACCTGCGCCCACACGGGAGATGACCAGGCCATGTTGCCGTCCGTCTGCTCCACCCGGAGGTAATAACGGTTTTCCCCCGGGAGCGGGGCCTCGTCAGTGAAGGTTTCAGCGGCCTTCAGGGTGTTCGGCTCCCACTGGTGGTAGTTCTGCTCGTTCCGCACCAGGGTCACGCGCTTGATACTGGCGGTGCCGTCGATACTGAACTTCAGGACGGGCTTGCCGGTGACGGCGATCTCGGTGCCGAGCAGTTTGCCACTGCAGGTGAACTCCACGAAAATCTTGTCCGTGGCGGCGATGGTGCGGCGGGCGTTCAGACCCTCGATGATGCCTTCCCGGGTAAAGTCCTTCACATACACCCCGCCGTAGCTGGTGTGCGTGCTGATGTGGTCACTGTCCGCCCAGACACCGAGCTTGTGACCGAGTTCGAGAGCATGCTGATACACGCCGTTGTTCTTCTCCGTGAAGCTGCGGATCGGCTCGCCGACCACGGGCTTGCCGATGACGGTCGAGGCGTGGTTGTAGGGCTCGCCCTCGCGCATGCCGACGGTTGGCTGCGGCGCATTCAGGCCTTCATAACTCACACGCGCTCCCTGGAAGATCTCCAGTACGTTCTCGACCCGATGATCAATCGGCGGGATCTGGTCCCAGTCCGTGCCCATGCTCGTGGCACCGGTGTGGGAGATGGCGGTCACTGGCTTGCCATAGCGGGTCAGCACATCCCACAGCTCGGTGGGGTGCAGTTCAGGCGTGCCCTCCGTTTTCACCGGGAAAAGCTGCTGCCAGGGTGAGGCGAGGTAGTTCTTCCGCTGGATGTAGACGATCGGGCCGCCGCGCTGCGCGAAGACGATGTTGCGGTGACCATAGGGCCACTTCTGCTCGCGCTCATAGGCGTACATGCTCATAAAAAAGCCAGGCGAGTAAAACACATCGACCAACTTTTGGTTCAGCCACCATTCATAGGGCGTGTAGATCTTCGCGATGTCCGTGTGGTCGCTTGTGCCAAGGGTGTCAAGCTTGCCCATGTCCCAGGCATAGCGAAACTGCTCCAGCACGCAGCCATCATTCGCGGTGATGCAGTTCGAGACGTCGGTATGGCGATGGTAGTCACCCCAGTAGAGCTTGTAGGTCACGCCGTCATGAGTCCAGGTGTGGCGGTCATCCTGGGCACGTTCCGGAGTCACGGCATTGATGTAGGCGGGGAAAGGAACGCGCGGCTTGCTCTCAGATGCAGCGACCAAGGGAACCTCCAAATCCGTGGCGACCTTCGCGAGATGAATGCCCGTGTTGAGCTGTAGCTTCGAGGTGCGCCCATCACTCGGCCAGGCGATCCACAAGCTGCCATCTTTTCCCAGCACATGCGCGGTCTGACGGTCTTGGGAGTAGACACTGTCCGGAATCGCATAGGGCTTCGTCCACTGCTTTGTGGCAGCATCATAACGCGTCAGCGCGAGACGCCAGGCATAACTCTTGAAGTAGCGTACGGTGAGCCAGGGACGGCCCGCAGAGTCTAACATGATATGCGGTACATTCACCGCCGCGACTTCATTCGCTGCTGCTCGGCCGACCTCCTTGTCTTTCGCAGCTTTCGCCTTCGCCTGTTGCTCGGCTTTGGCCTTGGCTTTCGGATTGTTGCCGCGTGGTCCTCCCGGTTGCATCGGCTGCGGTCCGGGAAGCTCGGCGAAGAGCGCATCCGGATTCGGCAGCTCCTCCACCTTGCCGCTCGCGAGATCGAGATAGGCAATGACGGTGTCCTTGCGGCCGTTGAGGCCCTGTGGATGACCATGCGCGCGCATGTCGAGACCCCATTGCTGGTTGCCGCGTTCACAAGCGAGCCAGATGCCCTTGCCATCCTTGGCACCCACCGCGCTCACGCGACCTTCATAGCGATCCGTGGCGATGAGTTGTTTCGTTTCTCCCACCTTCAAATCCGCACTGATGGGCGCGGCGTAGATGTTGAATTCATTCCCGCGTGATGAATCAAACAGCACCCAGGCGGCATCACCCGCAAAGGCCACACACGGCTCCCAATCCCCAGCAGCATCGTGGGTGATCTGGATCTCAGCGGACCATTCACCCTTGGCGGGATCAAAGACACGGCAAAACACATCCGCCAGCTTTCCACGCATGCCCTGCCAGACGAGCCAGACTTTGCCGGAAGCATCCGTCGCCGCCTTGGCAAAGGCATTGCCGCCATTCGGCGAAGTGGCGAGCACGAAGATGTCTCCCAGCACTCCCTCGTGGACGACCGCCGTGTGCAGTTCCATGAGGTTCTTGTCATTCACCTGGGACCAGATGACATGCACATCCCCCTTCCCATCCGTGGCGATGGCCGGCTGGTGAATGATGCCCTGCCCGAGTGATTGCACCATCTGCAAAGCACCCCCCGCGAGCTTCGCCACATAGAGCGAGTCGTCCTTCCCATCCCACTGCACATAAGCCACCCACGGCGTGCCATCCTTCGCCGTCGTGAGCGCCGGGAAGTCAGCCCAGCTTCCCTCCGGCTGAAGATGCACGTGCTGCGGCAGCAGCTCCTGCGAGAACGCCGAAAGGCCGAAGGCGAGCGAAAGTAGGGCGGGTCGGATCATGCCTCCTTTAACAGGGTTCGGGGTGGTTCCTTTCAAGGCGAACAAAAGGTGTCGTCGCCAAAAATATTCTCGGCATAACGGGTGCTGTGATCTGTTATAGAAGAAACAGATATGCCGCCTCGTCCCGTCGCCTGTCATTTCCAAACCACGCACTGGACGCTTGTGCACAAGGCCCGGGGTTCATTGGACACGGAAGCCAGGGAGGCGCTGGCAGCGCTGTGCGCGGCCTATTGGTACCCCATCTATGCCTACATTCGCAGCAGCGGCCGCAGCGCGCATGATGCGGAAGATCTGACGCAGGGCTTCTTTGCCAGGCTGCTGGAGAAGGACATCCTGGCCGCCGCTGATCCGGCCAAGGGCAAGCTGCGCACCTTTCTCCTCACCTGCGTCCATCATCATCTGATCAACGAGCATGCCCGCGCCACCGCCCAGCGGCGCGGTGGCGGGAAGATCGTGGCTCTGGATGCGAATTGGGCGGAGGAACGCTATGCCACCGAGCCGGTGGATGACCTGACACCGGACCGCCTCTATCAGCGCCGCTGGGTGCTGACCATCCTGGAGAGCACACTGCAGCTTCTGGCCGAGGAATACGCAGCAGACGAGAAAGGCCGTTTGTTTGAAGCCCTGCGCCCCTATCTGGGTTTCAGCGCTGAGTCCACCCAGGGCTATGACGAGCTTGCTGCCCGGCTGGGCTGCACGACCGGCGCTGTCAGGACCCAGGTGTCGCGGCTTCGCCAGCGCTGGCGGGAGCTGCTTTTCAAACAAGTCAGCATCACGCTGGCAGATCCCACCTCGGATGAGATCCGGGCGGAGCTGGCGGAATTGATGAGCTGCATCTGATTTGCCGTAACACCGCTTTCTCCCGCCTGTACAGACCCGCAGACATTCTACTCCCGCTTCATGAGTTCACCTGATGAGTCCTCACCTCCCGAGCTAGCAGGGCTCCATCCCCACGATCTGCTCCGCATGGGGCTGGAACCGTCTGCGGAACCCGCAGGTGATTCCGTGGACCCGGAGGCCACCGTCAAGCTTTCGCCCTCTCAGGCTTCCATCTCCGCCCGCGGTCAGCCAGACCTGCCGCTGCCAGAGGAGCTGACCACCATGCTGCCGGGCGGTGCCTACAAGGTGGAAAGCTTCCTCGGCCAGGGTGGCATGGGCGCCGTTTACAAAGGCGCGCAGGTTCGTCTGAAGCGGCCCGTGGCCATCAAGATCATGCGGCGTGATCTGGGCAGGGATTACGACTTCGAAGCCCGCTTCGAGCGCGAGGCGCAGGCCATGGCCAAGCTCAGCCATCCGAACATCGTCAGCGTGATTGATTTCGGCGAGGCGGGCCCGGACTACCTCTACATCGTCATGGAGCTGGTGGATGGCGCGGACCTCATGGACGTGATCCGCGGCGGCCAGATGACCCAGGAGATGGCGCTCACGCTGCTGCCGCAGATCTGTGATGCGCTGCAGTTCGCGCATGACCACGGTATCGTTCATCGTGACATCAAGCCCAGCAACATCATGCTCACCCGTGATGGCCGCATCAAGATGGCGGACTTCGGTCTCGCGAAGCGCCTGGACACCGAGTCCACCATGCACACGAAGACTGGTACCGGCATGGGTACGCCTGACTACGCAGCGCCGGAGCAGTTTGATCCGAACGGGCATATCGACCATCGCGCAGACATCTATGCGCTCGGTGTGATGATCTACCAGATGATCACCGGCACACTGCCGCGCGGTGCATGGAAGTCTCCCTCCGAGCGCGCCGCCGTGGCCCCGCAGTGGGACGATATCGTCTCCCGCGCCATGCAGAGTGATCCTGCAGACCGCTACCAGCAGGCCAGCGAGGTGAAGACAGATGTGACCAGCATCCCGCTGGCGAGCACCGCCCGGCAGGACCGGCAGCCAGAGGCCAAAGCTTCTCCACGGGCAGTGTCAGCCGCGCCCACCAAGACGAAGTCCCGCATGCCGCTCATCCTTGGCTTGGCCGCCTGCGCCGTGGTTGCCAGCGTCGGTGCGTTGTTGATGACCAAGAAGCCGGGGGTGAATGCCGCCGCGCAGACGTCTCAGGCGCCATCTTCCGCCCCCGCCAGGGAGAACTGGGAAGATCTGCTGCGCGAGCCCACCCAGTTCGCTTTCACCGGCGGGGCAAAACGGACCTCGGATGGGATTCGTATCGAACGTGGAGGCACAGCGCGCCTCGACATCCAAAAACTGGCCGTCAGGGACGGCGCATTGCGAATGCATGCCGTCTTTGGCAGCAAGATCCAGCTGCGTCTGCGTGAGAAGGATAACCAGGGGCAGTACTGGCTGCATGTCAGCAATTCCAATCAGGCGATCCTGGGCAGGCGCGACATGCTAGCTAGAAAAGATACCCCGTTGACGGTTTTCACCCTACCTCGCACCCTGAAGGACGGCGACGAGTATGAGATGGAGCTGCGCGTCGTGGGGCCTTGCATCACCGCCAAATTCGATGGCGAACCCATGGGCTCAGTCCTCGATGAACTCTATGCTGACGGCAGCTTGTCGGTGGGAACATTTCCTGACAACAGCCGGCCCGCCATCATCAAGTCCCTCGAATTTCTCGATCTCGACAACACGGCTTCCAAGGCTCGCATCAAATCATCTCCCCAGGCCGCTCCTTTCACCAACAGCCTCGGCATGAAGTTTGTGCCTGTACCGGGAACGAAGGTGCTCTTCAGCATCTGGGAAACGCGGGTTCAAGACTACGCCGCCTTCGCGAATGACACGAAGCGTGAATGGAAAGATCCGAGTGTCTCGAGCCGCCCTCCTGCCACCCCTGTCACCAAAGTGGACATCACGGATGCCCGTGCCTTTGCCGCGTGGCTGACGGATCGCGAGCGCAGTGAAGGGCGCATCGGCGCCCAAGACCTCTATCGCCTTCCGCGTGACCATGAATGGAGTTGCGCCATGGGCATCGGTGACCGCGAAGACCCGGCCAAAACGCCTGCGGAGCTCTCCCAATTGCTGCCAGATGTTTATCCTTGGGGTACTGCCTGGCCTCCACCGCCGGGAGCTGGAAACTATGCTGGCGAAGAAGCTGCAGTGCAGCTGCCGGATGGGAAACCCTTCAGCAGGAGTCAGATCACTGGTTATCGCGATCCCTTCGCCACCAGTCATGCTCCAGTCGGCTCCTTCGCTCCAAACGCGCTTGGTCTGCATGACCTCGGCGGCAATGTCTGGGAGTGGTGTGACGACCTGATGGCAACCGCCGGCCAGGAATACGTCAAACGCGGTGGATGCTACGACAACTCGGATCCAGATGCGTTGCGCTCGGCGAGCCGTCGTGCTGGCTTTTTGAACTCGGTAGGGTTCTCCACGGGTTTCCGTCTCGTGCTGGAGTCGGCATCACCTGGACTAACTAAAAATGATATCGTGGCTCCGACCTTCCCTGCCAAGGGCGCACCCTTCACCAACAGCCTCGGCATGAAGTTCGTCCCCGTGCCGGGCACAAAGGTGCTCTTCAGCATCTGGGACACGCGCGTGCAGGACTACGCGGCTTATGCTGCGGCGAGGCCGGGCATGGACGACTTATGGAAGAAGCAGGAGAAGGAAGGTGTGCCTGTCGGACGGGAGGCGGATCATCCCGTCGTGCGAATGACCTGGGAGGATGCTCAGGCGTTCTGCGCGTGGCTCACGGAAAAGGAAACCGCCGAGGGCAAGCTCACGAAGGGCGCGAAGTATCGCCTGCCCACCGACGCCGAGTGGAGCACTGCCGTCGGCATGCCTCCCGAGCAGGGCGCGACGCCGCAGGAGCGGCATTTCAAGAACGAGGTGGATTTCCCGTGGGGCAAAGACTGGCCGCCGAAGGGAAAGGCGGGCAACTACGCCGATGAATCATTCCATAAGAAGTTCCCCAAGCCCGACGTGAGGGACCCGGAGAAAACGACAAACGCCTGGATCGCTGGCTACGATGACGGCTATGCGACGACTTCGCCCGTGGGGGCGTTCCCAGCGAACACGCAGGGCCTCTACGACATGGGAGGAAACGTGTGGCAGTGGTGTGAGGACTGGTTTGACGACTCGCACAAGCACCGTGTGTTACGGGGCGGCTCCTGGAACCACGATGCACGCGGCAATCTGCTGTCATCGAATCGCGCTTACGCCCCACCTGCGTCTCGCAATCTTAACTACGGCTTCCGTTGTGTGCTGGCACAGCCTGCGGATTGACTTCCTTGGCAATACCCATCGAGTCTTTCACTGCCCCTCCAGTGGCGTGACCCCCAGACCACCGGGGCTGGGATTCACGACCACATCATCAGGGGTGAAGAGGTTTTTGTCAGGGCCGGCGGAGCGGACTTCCAGGCTGGAGCCGGAGCTGGGATGCAGCCAGTAGGGGCTGCCCCAGCGGTCCACGAGCTGGCCTTTGACGATCATGGGACTGTCCGGCGGAAAGAGGACACCCTTCTTCGGGTTCTGGCCGGTGATGATGGCGGTGAAGTCCTCATTCGAACCGACGGGAAGACTGCTGAAGCTTTTGCGATACAGGTCGACGAACTCACCGACGGTCTCGAGATCATTCAGCGGTGTCTG
The DNA here is from genome assembly GCF_007992435.1 of Prosthecobacter gellanilyticus. GTDB lineage: Bacteria > Verrucomicrobiota > Verrucomicrobiia > Verrucomicrobiales > Verrucomicrobiaceae > Prosthecobacter > Prosthecobacter gellanilyticus. The sequence goes on from NZ_BKAG01000001.1 coordinate 20,513, forward strand.
AGTCTGCTCGACGAGACGATCAGCGAGCTTCTGGATCTCAGGGTCGATGGTGCGCGGGTCTGTCTTGGGAACTGAGAAAACCGGAGCGCCGCCCGAGGAGGGGCTGGTGGGAGCAGTGCTCTTGACCTGCTTCTGAGGCAGCGGACCGAAGTTCAGATCATCGGACGGCGCGGTCATCATCCAGGTGATGATGAAGGCGGCCGCGACGACCAGAACGATGGCGATGGCGAGGATGCGAGGCTTCACGGTAATGTGAAAAAAGCACGGGGTTTGCAGGGGGCAGGCAGGTGGTGATGTCCAGCCGGTGCCGGACATCACCACACTTTAACACAACGCCTACCCGGCAACACAATCTCAAATCAAACGGTGTAGTCGATGAAGTCGAGGTTGGCGCCAGCGCCGAAGCGGCTGAGGTTCGGGAAGATGGCGTCAATCTGGCCGGCGGGGACGCCGATCCACTGCGCGATCTTCGCTGCATACTGGTCCACAGACGTGCTGGGGATCCAGCGTCCGCGTGAGCCTGTGCAGTCGATGCCGCCATCCACGGTGAGATCGGGGAAGGTGCCGTAGAGCTTCTTGCCCTTCACCGCGCCGCCGACGACGAAGGCGTGACCGCCCCAGCCATGGTCAGAACCACCAGTACTATCTGTTTTGTTAGGCGTGAAGGTGCGGTTGAAGTCAGAGCAGGTGAAGCCCACGACCTTGTCCCACAGGGCAGCACCACCACGTGGATGGTTGATGATGGAATCGTAGAAGCCCTTGATGGAGCGTGCCAGCACGGCCAGCAGCGCATACTGGCCGACCGCTGTGTTCACGGCGTTGGCCGCGTTCACCGCGATCTGCGAGGCGTGCGTGTCATAGCCGCCCTGCTGGATGAAGAAGGTCTGGCGGTTGTTCCCCTTGCCGGTGTCCGTCAGGAGGGCGGCATTGCCGATGATGAGGCGCGCGGCCATCTTGATCTGGTTGGTGAAGTCGTTCGCCACGTTCACCGGACTGCCCGTGAAGGCGGTGTTGAACCAGCCGTCGAGGTTGATGTTGTTGCCAGTGGTCTGGCTGGTGTAGGCCAGCGTGTCCGCCACGACACCCTCGGTGACACGGGCATTCTTGGCCGTGGCCTGGAAGGAGGTGTCAAAGAGATTGGCGTGGTTCATGGCCATCAGGCGCTCGAGAGCGCGCAGACGCCAGCCCTGCTGGGTGGTCTTGTAGTTGGTGGTGCTCAGCGGATCGTAGCCGTTCACCCCGGCCAGGAAGGGCTTCAGCGAGGTGTTCACAAGCGCGTCAGAATAACCAACATTGCTCGGACCAAAGCCATCGAAGTCGAGCGCGCCCGCCGTGCTCATGACGAAGGGCTGCTCGTTGATGCCGACCTGGTAGCTGTTCACACCCGCGATGGAGACGCCCATGGCGAGACCGGCGGTGTTGATGTTGTTCGCCGGATCCAGCAGGTCCGCGATGCGTCCGCCCCAGCCGCTGGTGAAGGGCTGGTCGGCGATGGAGGACTGCCACTGCAGCACCTGGTCGGAGTGGGAGAAGAGCTGCGGCGGCTTCGTCGGCGAGGCGAGGCCGAAGTTGGCACGCGAGACACCGGGCTGGGTCAGCGTGCCCACGTTCGTGACGAAGGCGAGGTCCTGCGAATCAAAGAGGCCCTTCAGCGCCGCGCACGCAGGGTGCAGACCGAAGCTGTTGTTGGTATAACCAGCTGAGTGTTCATAGGCACCGGGGTTGTCCGGAGTGATGGCCGTGGCAGCCAGCTCTCCCAGCGGCACGGCGATGCCGCCGGCCCCGCCCGAGTAGTTGGGCAGGCCGCGGAAGTCCTCATAGTGAGTGCGCGCGGCGCTGCTGCCATTCGGGATGAGCAGGTTGTTGGAGTCATTGCCACCAGCCAGGAAGATGCAGAGCAGCGCCTTGACGTCCGTGGGCCCTCCCGAGGCAGCCGCCGTGCCGGCGAGCTGCAATTGGGAGAGCGTGTTTACCATGCTGGTGATGCCCAGGCTGGCGCAGGTGCTCTGCACGAAGAAGTCACGGCGGTTAGGCTTGCTGCGATCCGTAGTCTTGCGAAGGAAGATATTCATAAGGATGTGTGTTTGAATGTTTCGAATGACGCGGACCGGGGATCAGTGGCTGGTCGTGGCTGTGGGCGAGATGGACATGAGATGCGCGGCGAACCGGCAGCGGTCGCGAACCTCATTGGGGAAGTTCGTGGTGTCCGTGGACAGGCGTGTCAGCGAGTAGCAGTTGTGGATGGCTTCGATGATGACGAGACGCGGGTTGTCCGTGGCGCTGGAGCCGTCAGGCCACTTGGCCTTGTATCGGCCGCCGCCCCAGAGCATGTCGAGTTTGTCGAGCATCGCCTTGGTGCCGGCCAGATGGCCGTTTGGAGCCGTGGTGGTGGTCTCCGGCGCAGCTCCACGATCCGCATGATAGGCGGCGGTGTAGATGGAACTGAGCTCCGTCCAGTCGAAGAGCATGTTGTCCTTCTGCAGGTTGCTGCCCGTGGCTCCGTTCGAGTAGTAGCCATATTGGATGGTGTGCGCGGAGTGCGGCACCACATGCTTCTGGGTGACCACCGTCACGGTGACCTGGGAAGTCGGAGCGGCGGAGAGCTGCACGGTGTAAGTCGTGCTGCCACCTTCGACCACGCTGGTGCTCGTCGGTGTGACGACGAGCTGGCCTGTGGAGTCGTTGTCATTCACCGTGACCGCCATCGTGCCCACGTTCGTCACGGCATAGGTGCCGGTGGCGCTCGGCGTGCAGGTCAGGTTGGCTGTCTGCACGGGCTCGGCCGTGGTGTCGTTCACCGCAGTCAGGGTGAGGATCTGCGGACGGTTCCAGTTGGCCGTGGTGAAGGTCAGCGTGGCCGGGCTGAAGGTCATCTGGTTCGCGATGGCGAAGCTTGGTGTGACCACCACATCCGCCGTGGGCGGCTTGCGCAGGAACACATAGACCGTGTCAGTATTGCCAGGCGTGCCTTCATAGATGCTGGTGCCTGCGCCAGTCGGCACGATGTAGACCTCAGCCGTGGTTTCGTTCGCATCCGAGATGATCACGTTCACGCCTGGTGCGGGGAACTCCTTGTAGGAGGCATCCGTGGTGGTCGTGGTGTGACCCACGAACACCGCGCGGCGTCCATTGTTCACCGTGCTTGTGGCAAGGTTCACCGTCACAGTCTGCGGCGTGTTCCAGTTGCTGGAGTTGAAAGTCACCGAGGCAGGCGAGAAGGTCACCAGGTTCGTGCCACCGATCGCGTTGGAGGCGAAGGGGGTCAGCGTCACATCCGCGGAAGGCTGGAAGCCCAGCACAAGGGTGTAGGTGTCGCTGGTCTGGTTGGTCTCGGCGAGGAAGGTGTAGCCGCCGCTCTCATTGACGGTGATCATGGAGGCGCCAACGGTTTCATTGTCGCTGATGGTCACGCCATTGGCGAGAGCCACGTTGTCGGAGGTCAGGTAACCACCGCTTTCGCTGGCGATGTAGTTGATGCCGGACGTGTGGACGTTTTCCAGATCGAGGTCATCCACCGCGCTCACCGTGACATTCTGCGGAATGTTCCAGTTGGACGGAGTGAAGGTGAGGTTGGTCGGTGTCAGCAGGAGCTGGGCTGTGTTATAGCTGCCAGTGAGTGTGACGTTGGCACTTGGAGCGCGGCGCAGGGCCACCTGGATGACGTCCGTGGCACCACCTTCAGCGACGCGGGTGTTTGTCCCGGTGTGGCTGATGTTGATGAGCGTGCGGCCGAGGTCATCACTGTCCAGGATGCGCACCGGCAGGCTGGCACTGAGGCTGGTGTAGCCAGTCGGGCCGGTGCCAGGTGTGGAGGCCAGCATGTTGTCGACCTCTGGAGCTTCCGAGCCGGTGTCAGGCACTACGATGAGCGTCACGGTTTGTGCGACGGTGTAGTTCGCCGGAGTGAAGGTGAGCACCGCCGTGTCCACGGCACTGCCGTTCACATAGTAACGGAAGTCAGTGCCTGTCAGGCCCTGGCGGCTGAGGTTAACCGTCACATCGGCCGAAGGTGCGGGACCCACGAGGGACACCTGCACGGTTTCAAAGCCAGCGTCTTCCAGCAGCACCGTGGAACCGCTCGTGTGAGCAATGTTGATTCGGCCGGTGGTGGTGTCGTCGTCATTGATGGTGAGGGCGATGTCATTCGCCACCAGGCCATTGTAGCGGGTGTCGGCGGTGCCGGTGACCGTGGTGGCATTCTGCACCGTGGCGGAGAGAGTGGCCTCAGGCACCGTGTCGTTCGCCGCCGTGATCGTGAAGGTCTGCGGTGTGGCGAAGTTGGTGCTGTTGAAGGTCAGCGTGGTGGGGCTGAAGGTGGCCTGCGTACTCGTGCTGTTCAGCAGATACAGCGTGGGTGTGACCACCACGTTGGAACCTGCGTTGGGCGCGATGGAGAGGTTGACGTTGTAGGTCTGCGTGGCGCCGCCTTCCGTGACGCTGCCGGTGGTGGTGCTGGTGATCACCGCAGCTCCTGTGGCCTCGTTGTCACCCACGTTCACCGTGAGCGCGGCTGTGTCGAGCGCGATGTACCCGCCCGTGGCGCTGGCCGTGTAGGTCACCACCACGTTCTGCGCATTTTCCAGCGTGGTGTCATCGATGGCGCTGACAGAAACCGTCTGCGGGATGTTCCAGTTGGACGGGGTGTAGGTGAGCGTGGCAGGGCTGAGGTTCAGATGGCCGTTGGTCACCTGGGTCGGAGTCAGCGTCACGTTGGCGGTCGGCGCACGGCGGAGAACCACGTCATAGGTGTCTGTGGTTCCGCCTTCGACGACGCGGGTGGCACCGTTGGTGACCACGAAGCTGATGGCACCGTTGTTGTTCACCTCATCGTTGTCGAAGATGGTGGCGGTGACATTCGCGGCCAGGGCGGTGAAGGCCGTGTCCGTGCTGGTGGAGGTGGCGTTGAGGGTGTCTGTGAAGACGACCTCCGCAGTGGCATCATTGATGGCTGTGACCGTGATCGGTTGAACGGTGGTCCAGTTGGCGCTGGTGAAGGTCAGCGTGTTACTGGAGAAGCTCGTCTGCGCCGTGTTCGGCAGGTTCACCGTCACGTTCTGCGTGGGAGCGACCGGGCCGGAGAGGCTCACGTTCAGGATGTCCGTGGCGCCGCCTTCCGTGGCTTCTGTGGTGCCGGAGGTATGGGCCAGCACGATGCGCGGACCGGTATCATTGTCTGTGACTGCCACGCTCACATCCGGGATCGTGCTGTTATTGTAGCGCACATCCGTGCTGCCGACGGTGGAGACAATCACGGAGGTGACGGCTGGCTCGGCTGCGGTGTCATTGGCGGCCGTCACCGTCACGGTCTGGGTGGTGCCCCAGTTCTGCGGGGTGAAGGTCAGTGCGGTGGAGGACAGCGTGAGCTGGGAGTTCGCCGTGAGGGTGATGACGACATCATTGTTAGGCGCGCCATTCAGCTTGTAATCCAGCGTGTCGGTTGCACCGCCTTCGGTCACAGCGGTGGTGCCGCCGGACTGGGTCATGGTGATGCTGGCCGCGGAGTTCAGGTCGTCATCACCGATGACCGGGCTGACGATGGTGAAGATGTCCGTGGTGCCGCCGGAGGCGATGTTGTAGCCACCACCGGAAGCGCTGTACCGGATCGGGCTGGCTTTCGTGGTCTCGACACGGAAGTCATTGCGACCCGTGACGGTGATGGTTTGCGGCTGGTACCAGTTGCTCGTGGTGAAGGTCAGGTTGCCGATGCCGGAGACATCACCGTCGTTGCCGGTCCAGTTGAGCGCCACGTTGGCCGTGGGTGCTTTGTTGAGGGCCACGAGGTAGATGTCGGTCATGCCGCCTTCGACCGCCGTGGTGCTGCCCCAGGTCTGGACGATGGTCACGCCGTTCGTGGCAGCGCTGTCGTTGTCATTGATGCGCACATTCAGCGGAGCACAGGGCAGGCCGCTGTAGGTGGCGTCCGTGCTCGTGGTGGTGTGCGTGATCTGGCGGAACACGATGCCCTGACGGATCGCATCATCCACCGGAGTGATATTGATGGTGCGGGCGGTGGTGTAATTCGCCGGAGTGAAGGTCAGCGAGGCTGTGCCACCCGTGGTGGTGAAGGTGCCGTCCGTGCAGGAGAGCGCCAGACGGGTGTTATCAAAGGCAAAGTTCAGCGTGACGTTCTGCGTCGGTGCCGTGCCGGAGGCGAAGGCGACTGTGTAGGTGTCCGGATTGGAGGCGGTGGTGAGACCTTCCGTCACGAGCGCGATGCCAGCAGTGCTATTCGTCGTGGTCGTGCCTTTGCTTGGGACAAAGCGGCGTGTCGGAGTGTCGTTGTCCGTGATGGCGCAGTTGAACTCGTTCGTCTGGCTGCCGTTGTAGCCGGCGTCCGTGCTGGTGATGCCGTGACGGATCACCACCGTGCGGACGTTCAGCGGTGCCGCAGCGACCACGAAGCTATTCACCACGGTGTCGTTGTTGGCGGTGACGGTCACGGTCTGTGCCGTGCCCCAGTTGGTGTCGTTGAAGACCACCGAGGTGGGTGAGAAGGTCACGTCACTGGAGGCTGTGAGGGTGTCTGTGAGCCAGGGCAGAACCGCGCTGGGGGTGACCGTCACCGTGGTGCCGGCGGCCGGAGCGGAGGTCAGCACGATCTTGTAGGTGTCTGTGGTGCCGCCTTCGGTGACCGCTGTGCTGCCAGCCGTCTGGGTGATGGCCACCAGCTTCGCGGAGGTAGTGTCATTGTCATTCACCGTGAAGTCCAGCGGTGCCGAGTAGGTGTTCACATAGCTCGGATCCACCGTCGAGATCTGGTGAAGGATGGAGGTCGTGCGAGTGCCGTCATCCATCAGATTTTCCAGGCCGTGGATGGTGACCGTCTGCGGCTGGTTCCAGTTGGTGGCATCAAAGATCAACGTGGTGACACCCGTGCCAGGATTGGCAACGTTCGGGCCGGCCGTCATGATCTGCGGCGCCATGCTGGAGGAGTTCGTGGAGAAGTCATCGAGACCGAAACCTGGGAAACCACCGGTGAGGCCCATCAGGGCGATCGCCCAGTGACGGTTCACGCGGTTCACCAGCATGGACTCCGTGTTGATCTGAAGCTCAGGACCGTAAAGACCATTCGTGGCCATGAGACCTGGCTGCACATAGTCTGGCAGGAACCAGTTGAACACGCTCGGCGCTTTCTGCGGTGACTGGCCGATGAAGCCTGTCTGGTCGTTGAAGCGGATACGGGTCGGCGTGCCGCTGAACTTCGCCACTTCGCTGGCAGGATATGGCGTGAGCATGGGGCTGTCAGAGCCGCTGAAGGGAATGCTCATGGTGCTCAACGTGGCCAGCGGCGCGCCGGTGGAGGGCTTCAGCGCACGCAGGAAGGAGGCGAACTGGATGAGCGGCTCCTTCAGCTTGCCAGCGCTGACGATGGTGTCGGCGACGTTGAGAGAGCGGGCTTCATAGTCTAGCAGGATGGCCTTCAACGTCTCGCCCAGGTTGCCGTTCGAGTTGCGATAGGCGTTGCTGGCGCGGTAGACATAGCCGGCGCTCGGGTTCGAAGTCACCAGGCGCTGGATGAGCTGACGGGTGATAAAGACCGGGGTGTTCTGGTGGCCGTTGTAAGAGCCGGCGGTGGGATCACCCGCAAGGGCGTTGTGAGCCAGGCGGATGTCGGTGTCTGCCAGAGCGTGGGTCTTCAGGTCGATCAGCGCGGTGATGTCCTGGGCAGGAATGACCGTGCCACCTTCCGCTGGACCCGTGCCGTCTGGATCCAGATAGGTGTGGAGGATGCGCTTGGCACCGAAGTCATGCAGGAAGGCGCCATTGTAGCGGCCCAGAGCCTTCATCGGGTAGAGCCAGGGAGCCTGGAAGTAACCTTCACCAGCACCGGAGGAGAAGTCCGTGAAGTGCACACCCTGGAACTCGATCTGCGGACCGACCTGCGCGGTGGTGGGCACGTTGTTATAACCCTGGGTGCTCAGACGGGTCACCGGCACGGTGGCGTGCCGGGCACCATGGCAGAGGCCGGTGAGAACGCGTGCCAGTTCCGTGATGTCACCCTGGTCATAGGTGGCAATCGGCAGGCCGTTGGCTCCGAGGACCAGACCGCCGTCAGGATGACGCATCACGAGACCGATGGTGAAGAGCTGCATGATTTCACGGGCATAGTTTTCATCCGGGAAGATGTCCACACCGCCGCTGGTGTATTGGGCGCGGTTGCGCAGGTGGGAGAGGTAGATGCCCATCATCGGGCTGTAGGTCACACCCTCGAGCAGGTCGCGATACTTGCCGAAGGCGCCATTGGCCAGCATGTCCCAGTAGTTGGCAGCGCCATAGTGGCGGGAGGCCACCGTGCTGTCGTTTTCCGAAATGATGACGATCTCACTCAGGGCTGCGGCCATGCGCTGGCGGACCTGGGCCTTGGCCTGCAGGGCCATCGTCCACCATTCACGGCGGCGGTTGGCACCGCCATTGCCGGCTCCGTTCGGTGAGTTGAAGCTGGAGATGTTGCTGCTGGTGGTGGTGTAAGGGTTGGTGACGTTGCCGTAAGTGTCGTAGGTGGCGGTGAAGCCGTTGCCCGCGAACTGCTGGTCATTACCGGAGTAGAGCGGCTTCGTGTTACGCATGACGAACTCTTCGTTATCCGCCGCCATGACGAGCGTCAGGAAGCTCGGGTTCGGATTGAGCGTCGTGTTCATCTGGTCGTTCAGCCAGTTGGTGTAACCCGTCTTCATGTTCGCCGGAGTCACACCGTCGCTGATCGCATCGATCGCATCAATCTTGGCCTTCACGGCATTGTAGAGGTCCGTGGTGGCACCGAAGGTGCACTGGTCGAGGAAGCGGTGGATGTCACGCTCAGCCTCCGCTGCGGTCAGAGAGCCAGGAAGCGCGGGTTCGACGAGGTCAGCACGACCTGGATCAAAGGTGGTGCTGCCAGTGGTGAAGTTGAAGTAACCGAGGATTTCACCGGAGGTGTAGTTGACCGTGTTGATGTCACAGTAAATCTGGCCGGCCTCCAGGGAGTTCAGCATCGCCTGGTCAGTGGTGGCGGTGGCGGCGGCGCGCACGTTCCACTGGACGTCCATTAGCTGGCCGACACCCAGGTTGTTGCGGATGTCCTGGTCATTGTTCATGCGCAGATACGTCGTGTTCTGCGCGGAGCTCAGACCGCTGACGGTCACGCTGACCTTGGCATTGTCATTGTCACCTTCGAGCTGCGCCACGGCGATGCCGGAGCCGTTGGAGATCACTCCTGATCCACGGGCCAGATAGGCCACATAGAGGCGGCGGTTTTGCGTGAGGGCGGGGTTCGACTCACAGACTCTCACGGTGCCCTCCACACTGACGATCTGCGGATTCGCGCCGGAAGGCACAGGGCCAAAGGTGACCTTCAGGAACTCAGGCACTTCCAGTGTCGCATCCTGCACGGGAGTGATGTTCACCGTGTGCGTGCTGGCACCGGCTGGGAAGGTGATGTTGCCGCCGGAGACTCCGGAGATCGCATAGTCGCCTGCAGCTGCATTGGACTTCGTCGGATCTGCGCTGCCATTGCTTGGCAGGGCTCTCAGCGTGAGCGCCATCGTGCCATTGCTGCGGCTGAGAAGGATGGACGCATTCGAGGTAACCGGGCTGGCGATCGTCTTGTCCACGCGCTCATAACCGACGGCGGAGGTCACCGAGGCGGTAAGGGACTGCAGGCTCAACAGAGTTTCCCAGTCCGGAGCAGTGCCGCCAGAGGCGTTCGTGGCGCTGGTGGCACTGGTGATGCTGGTCCCCATCTGAGTTTCGATCGCGTCACTCACGCCATCACCGTCTGTATCAGCGACACCCTGGAAAACCAGCCAAGCGCCGACTTCGGCAGCGTGGGTATTGTTGGCCGCGCCAGGAGAGGCGTCTTCTTCCAGTGCCCAGGTCACACCCACAGCATTCAGGCCGCTCTGGCGGGTGGACACGGGATCCAGATCCGCTGGCTGCAGGGTTTCATGATAACCATCGTTCGCCAGCGTGGCACCGAGTTCACCCTGCGGAGCGGCAAAGAAGGAGGGCTGCGCATGGCGGTTCGGGAAGGTGAGGACGCTGTTGGAAGTGCTCAGCGTGTTCGAGACACCGGCATGGAAGCGGAAGTTCGTGTTCGCGCTCATGAACTGGCCGCCACCGCCAGGCATGACGATGTAATGCACCGTCTCACCCGCATGGGTCTGGTCAGCATTTTCAGCCTCCGTCAGACGCAGGCGGAAGTTCATCGGGTAATCCAAAAGTGTGTCCACGGTGTCCACCCGGGCGATCGCTGCTGAAGCCTCCGCAGCGGTCACACATTGGGCGAAGATGGCGGGTTCACGCTCGAAATAAATGTCCGCAGCCCAGTAGCTGTCATTCACATACTGGGTGGTGCCGGTATTCGTCACACCGGTGACGGCACCTGCCTGGACGATCTGGCCGCCGATGGCATACACGCCCTGCTCCATGACCATGTAGCTCACGGTTTCAGCACCGTGGATGCCGTCCTGGAAGTCCCACTCGTCCACCTGATACTCAAAGCTCGCGCGATTGGAGTTGGCGGCGTCCACGTTCAGCACGTTGCGCACGCGGATGTGGGCGGCTGTGCCATCAGCGCGGCTCAGCGGACCAAACACCACGGCGGCGGCGGTGTAGGCAGTGCCCAGGTTCACCTTCGTCCAGTTGCCAGCTCCGGCCTGGGTGATGCTGGCGTTGGCGTAGATCAGCTTGGCCTGGGTTTCACCCGGCATGTCACCGATGAAGATGCCCGAAACCGTTTCCGCCGCGTGGGTCAGGTCGGCATTGGCGGAGATTTCCTCCTGGAAACGGAGTTGCACGCGTGTGGCGCCATTCACAAGGCTCGGCACCGTGCTAAGACGCAGTTCACCAGGCTCGGTGTCGTTCTTGGTCTGGGTCTGGGCGATCGTCACCGGATTGGTGAACGGACCCATGTAGAAAGTCTTGATCGTGTGGCCGACCGTGCCCGGGCTGTAGGCCCAGAGCACCTTGCCATCCAGGTAGCCGATGCCCTCGGAGACAGCCACATAACCCACGCTCTCAGCGGAGATTGCCGTGGTGTAGCTTTGCTGGGTTTCCAGGTTCACATTGAAGCCCGTGGCGGTGACACCGGAGATGCGGCTCTTCAGCGAGCGTGGGTTGTTCGTGGCGATGTTGTTGTTGGTCGTGTAGACCTGCGCCACAACGTGCGGAGGAGCGGTGAAGCCCGTCAGCGAGATCGCGGTGTCGGTGCGGTTCACATTCGTGTTCTTGCCGACCACCCAGCGCTGGCTCCCGAAGACATGCGTGCCTTCCGTGATGGCGAAGAAGTCCACCGTGATGGTGCCCGCGTGGACGCCAGCCAGATAGTCCCACTCGTCGATCTGCCACTGGAAGCCAGTGGCGGTGACACTGCGCACCCGCACCACATGCGGCTCACCGTCCGCGCTGTAGGCCGGCCCCATGATCACGATCGGTGTCAGGCCGTTGAAGTTGCGCGTGAAGGTCACACTCTGCCATGTCGTGTTGTTCGCCTGCCCCGAAATCGTGATCTTGCGCGATTCGAAGTTCACTTTGACCGGCGCGGTCTGCGCGGAGGCGCCGGTGGTGACACCCAGCCACAGCAAAGCGGCTAGGAGGAATGCCCAGCAATGCCGGGCGGGTTGAAGGGCCGAAGGGAGACGGCCCATGACGGAGGTTTGGTTGGCTTCCTGCATAGGTGAAACCAAGGCTGCCATGGGTGCCCGAAATTTTTATACACTCCTCTTGTCCCCCGTTCGGGTGACAGGTCAGGGGGTTTGTATTCACCTTGTCCCCACAACATCCATCAAGTGTGAATCTGACGCGGCAAACGCCACACATCCGATCTCAATTTTCGAAAAATTAAAATGCTCTTCATCAGCAGAGCGATTGAAACCCTGATTCACACGCGTTTGCTGCGGCCCTGTGAAAACAACCTTCCTATCTCTTTCCCTCCTCGTCAGCATCGCCGCGCAGGCTGCTGAGCACGATGTCGTCATCTATGGAGGCACCTGCGCTGCCGTCACCTCTGCCGTGCAGGTGAAAAAGATGGGCAAAAGCGTCATCATTGTCAGTCCGGACAAGCATCTGGGCGGCCTCAGCAGTGGAGGTCTCGGCTTCACAGACACCGGCAACAAGGCCGTGATCGGTGGTCTGGCGCGTGATTTTTATCACCGCATCTACATGCACTACGAGAAGGATGCCTCCTGGGTGCAGCAGAAGAAATCCGAATACGGCAACAAGGGCCAGGGCACTCCGGCCATGGATGGTGAAAACCGCACCATGTGGATCTTCGAGCCGCATGCCGCGGAGCAGGTCTTTGAAGATTACGTCAAAGAATTCGGCATCGAGGTCGTGCGCGATGAATGGCTCGACCGCGCCAAAGGCGTGAAAAAAGACGGCGAAAAGATCACCGCCATCACCACGCTCAGCGGCAAGACTTACGAGGGCAAAATGTTCATCGATGCCACCTATGAGGGCGACCTCATGGCCGCTGCCGGCGCTGACTATCACGTCGGCCGCGAGGCGAACAGCGTGTATGGCGAGGAGCACAACGGCATCCAGGTCGGCGTGCTGCATCATCGCCACCACTTCGGTGCGGTGAAGGAAAAGATCAGCCCCTACAAAGTCCCAGGCGATCCCAAGAGCGGCGTGCTTGCGCGCGTGAGCACTGAAGATCCCGGCAAGCTCGGCGAAGGTGACAAGCGCGTGCAGGCTTATTGCTTCCGCGCCTGCTACACCACCGTCCCTGAGAACCGCATCCCCTTCCCCAAGCCTGAAGGTTATGATGCCAGCCAGTATGAACTACTTCTGCGTGTGCTGAACACCGGCTGGGGTGAGTTCTTTGAGAAGTTCGATCCCATCCCGAATCACAAGACCGACACCAACAACCACGGTCCCTTCAGTTTCGACAATATTGGTTATAACTACGACTACCCCGAGGCCAGCTACGAGAAGAGAAAAGAAATCATTGCCGAGCATCGCACCTACCAGCAGGGCCTGCTCTGGTTCGTGGCCAATGACCCCCGCGTACCAAAAAAAGTCCAGGACGAGCTGAAGACCTGGGGCCTGCCCAAAGATGAGTTCAAGGACAACGGCAACTGGTCCCACCAGCTCTACATCCGCGAGGCCCGCCGTATGATCGGCGCCTTCGTCATGACCGAAAACGAGCTGCGCAAAAAGAAGCCCACACCTGACTCCGTCGGCATGGGCAGCTACACCATCGACAGCCACAACACCCAGCGCCACATCACCGCTGAAGGCTACGTGCAGAACGAAGGCGACATCGGCGTGAGCACCAACGGCCCTTACGAGATCGCTTACGGCTCCCTCGTTCCGAAGAAAGGCCAGGGCAGCAACCTGCTCGTGCCTGTGGCCATGTCCGCCACTCACATCGCCTACGGTTCCATCCGCATGGAGCCCGTGTTCATGATCCTCGGCCAGTCCGCCGCCACCGCCGCCGTCCTCGCCATCGATGACAAGCTGCCCGTGCAAAGCGTCCCCTATGAGAAGCTCAAAGCACAGCTCCTCAAAGACGGCCAGATCCTGCAGTACAGCGGCCCCAAAACCTCCCGCGGTCTCGATCCCAAAAAGCTCAAAGGCATCGTCATGGACGACACCCAGGCCAAGGTCACCGGCCACTGGCAGGAAAGCGCCGCCGCCAAGTCCTTCATCCTCGATGGCTACAGCCACGACGGCAACGCCAAGGACGGCCAGAGCAGCCTGCGTTTCGAGCCCAAGCTCGAGAAGCCCGGCAAGTTCCGCCTCCAGCTCGCCGCCCCGCCTAACAACAATCGTGCCAGCAATGCCCAGGTCGAGGTCCAGTACGCCGAGGGCGTGAAGAAGCTCACCGTCAACCTCAAGTCCCCGAAAGAAGAGGAAGGCGTCTCCTGGATCGACCTCGGCACCTTCACCTGCGCCAACGACACCGCCATCACCATCAGCAACGTCGGCGCGGATGGGTATGTGGTCGTGGATGGTGCGCGCTGGGTTCCGGTGGAGTGAGTCATGTTGCCGGCAGCTGGAAAAGCTTGCTTTTCGTCCGTTTTATCTATAGATACAAAATATAGCTATGACGACAGCCAAGATTTTCCAGCACGGCGGCAGTCAGGCCGTGCGATTGCCCAAAGCGTTCCGCTTTTCCAGTTCGGAAGTGCTCATTGAGAAGCATGGTGACGAGGTCATCCTCCGGCCCGTCACCAACACACAGTTCAGGTCGTTTACCGAGATCGCCCGGCACTTGGCGGAAAATTTCCCCGATGCCGGAGAGTTTCCCGAACCGCCAGCGCGTCCAGCCAAGCATGAGCGCCCAATTTTGGAATTCTGAGTCATGTCCGCAGTTCCTGCCTACCTGCTCGACTCAAGCGCTTGCATTCCTATTCTGAGGAATAAAGCAGGCCTCAGTAAGCTGCCTCATCCAAGCAAAAGCGGAATTCCGGTAATCGTGGCCGCTGAACTATGGACTGGCGTGAAGAAGAACATGGCCACGCATCCTCATCAGGCTGACAAATTACAGGCCTTTCTTGATCTGTTCGTCATTCCGCCTTTCGACATGGGCGCCGCCCTCCATTACGCCGAAATCCGCGCCGAGCTGGAATCCACAGGCAAAACCATCGGCCCTTTGGACATGCTGATCGCTGCTCAAGCCCGCAGCCTTGGTGCCACCCTTGTGACGGGGAATGCTGCTGAATTCAAGAGGGTCAAAGGACTCAAGGTCCTGGCATGGCAGGCCACGTGATGTCGCGTTGTCCTCCGAACAACAACATCAGCCCTTGAAACAATCTCCGTCTAGAAGCGAAATTGAAGGATGTCTTCGACCTCTAAGTCCTCGGCCAGCAGCCAGCCTCCGGTGGGGTTGTTTGATCTGGCGTTGGCGGGGGAGGAGGATTTTCCGGAGGAGGTGAAGGCCGAGGTGCCTGCGGTGGCGGATGAGCCGGGACAGGTGATTGCGGGGCGGTATGTGCTGAAGTCGGTGCTGGGGGAAGGTGGCACGGGACATGTGTGGTGGGCAGAGCAGACGCAGCCGGTGAAGCGGGAGGTGGCGCTGAAGATCATTCGGCCGGGGTTGGTGACGCAGCCGGTGTCGGTGCGGTTCAATCGCGAGCATCAGGTGCTCGCACGGATGGAGCACCCGAACATCGCGGCGGTGCTGGATGCGGGCGAACTGCCGGACGGGCGGACGTATTTTGTCATGGAATTGGTTCACGGATCACCCGTGACCACCTGGTGCAGGAAGCACCAGACACCGGTGCCGGAGCGGCTGGAGATCTTTCTCCAGGCCTGCCTGGCGGTACAGCATGCGCACCAGAAAGGCATCCTGCACCGGGACATCAAACCCTCGAACGTGATGGTCACGCAGGTCGATGACAGGCCGCTGGTGAAGGTCATTGATTTCGGCATCTCGAAGGCACTGGAAGGGGATCTGGCCGCAGGTTCGGACATGACGCTGCGCGGCATGGTGCTGGGCACACCGCGCTACATGAGCCCGGAGCAGGCCGGTCTCACAGGCCAGGATGTGGACACACGCGCGGATGTGTATGCGCTGGGTGTGCTGCTGTATGAGCTGCTCACGGGCAGTACACCGATCGATGAAGCGCATGAGAAAGACACTTCCCTTCAGGATCTGCTACACCGGGTGCGGCACGCGGAGACGGAGCTGCCCAGCCGGCGCGTGACCCATGACAACGCGAAGCAGGCAGTGGAAACAAAGTTTTTGGTTAGGCAACTCCGTGGTGACCTGGACTGGATCGTGATGCGGGCTTTGCAAAAAGATCGCGAGCAGCGCTATCCCACGGTTCTCAGTCTCGCGGACGATGTGCGCCGGCATCTGCGCCATGAGCCGGTGTCCGCAGGACCGCCGGGCATGGGCTATCGCCTGAAGAAGTGGTATGCGCGCAATCATGTGGCCATCACCTCCGCGGCTGCGGTGGTGATCTCGCTGGCCGGCGGCATTGCTGCGACCTCCATGGCCATGAAGCGTGAGGCGGAGCAGCGCCAGGAGGCTTTGAAACAGCGTGAGACCGCCCAGAGCCAGGCTGATCTGGCACGGCAAGTGAGCGACCAGCTTACGGAGCTCCTTTCCAATGCCAGCAAGCATGCAGAAGCCGGCATGAACACGCAGATGCTGCGCAAACTGGCAGATGAATGCGCGGAAGGCATGTCACGCTTCCGAGGCCAGCCGGTGATCGAGGCGCAGCTCGCGGAGCAGCTGGCCCAGCTCTACAACGCGCTGGAGGAGCGGCCACGCGCCCTCCCCTGGTATCAGCGCCGCTGGGATCTGCTGCGGCAGACGGAGGGTGATGACTCGCGAAACACCCTGAAGGCTCGTTTTGAACTGGGCTGGCGTAGTCTGGCGATGAATGCCCGCAATGAGGCGGTCACGCATCTCCGCGGTGCCGCCGCCGGTTTTGCGAAGCTGCCTGATCCAGATGATGACAGCCACCGCCACGCTCTGATGGCGCGCAAGGATCTGGCGCGCGCGCTTTCCGCAGATGGCCAGCATGAGGAAGCGCTGAAACTCTTTGAGGACGTGATGCGCGAGAAGGGCCAGGACGATCCGAGGGAGACAGCGGCCTGGCTGAAGGAACTGGCGGACTGCTTCCGCGCTGCAGACAAACTGGCGGAGTCAGCTGCCGCTCTTCAACGTGCGCTGAGCCTGCTGCCGCAGGATGATGATTATGCGGGCATGCGGGCTTTCATCATGGGCGGCATGGCGACGACCAGCCACCAACAGAAGCACTATGATGAGGCACTGGAGGCTTCCGCGGAACGCCTGCGGCTGTTTGAGGTGGAGCTGGGGCCAAACCATCCGCGGGTGCTGGGCGCGCTGCTCGATCATGCCTTCCTGGCCTGCAAGTGTCCGGGTTGTCCGGGTGGTGAGGAGGCAGCACGCCGCGCTCTGCAGATGGCGAGGACAGCGGGGCATGAGACCCGCCTCTCCGATGCCTGGACAGCCGTGTGCGAGGTGCTGCGCATAAGCCACCGCATGGACGAGTCCGAGCAGGCCGTGCGTGATGCGATCGAAGAAGTCAGCCACACGAAGGCCGAGCACTGGCGGGTGCTGGAGTTTCATCGTCGGTTAGGCGATCTGCTTGTGGCGCGTCGTGATTTTGAAGCTGCGTGGAAGGAGTACGAGACCGCAGCCACGGGGTGGTTTGAGCCGTCCACAGGACGTGCGATCGAGAAGGAGCGCCTGATCTTTGAAAGCATCATGGTGTTCTGGGAACAGGCGAAGCGGGCAGAGTCACCCTTGGCGAGTGATGCGAAGATGGCCGAGTGGCGCGGCAAGCTGGCGGCATGGGAAGCCGCGCAACCTGCGGGGCCCGCAGCCCGTGAACAGAACATGACGCGGGCGCAGTGAGAGCGGACACGCTCCGCGACTTCAATGCGTTTCGAAATTTCGAACAATCATTGGTTGGGCCAGGTTTTTCGTCTCAGACACATCCACCTCAAAGAGCTTCTCAAGGCTGTTTCCCGCGAGATCCTCAAGCGTAGGTTCCGCATGAAGCTCGAACGTCGCGCTTGGCCAAGGTTGTTGAGGTGTCGCGCTCCATTGCAGTCCATCAGCGCTGACTCGAGAATCAGCAAGCACCACATCACTCGCGCCACTCTTCACACGCAGGGCTCCTGTGATCACCGCTGTGTCCAGAGGTTCATCAAAGTGCACCACGAGCGACTCACGAGTGCCGGATTTCGGCGCAGAGATCTCCCAGCGCTTCATGTGAGGTTGGGCATGATCCGCATCCCCAACCTGGAAATCAAAACGCACATCCTTGCCCAAGGCGACTCCATGAGTGCTTCGCCATGAGCCAAGGACCACGAGTGTGTGCTTCATCTTGGCATACAGCACCGGGCCTTCATCTTCATTGAGGTTCACGCCGGTCTTCTGCCGACCGGGATGGAACCACACGGTCAGACGCTTTCCATCAGGGGACCAGAGCTCAGTCTCACGAAAGGGACCGATCACTTCTTTTCCATCCCCATCCAGCAGACGCAACCGATCGAGGAAGATGCCCTGCTCCATCGGCTCGGAGAAGTGCAGGTAGAACTTGAGCGCGTTCGCCGGCAGCACGGCCTGCGGAGCCAGGCGCACGGTGGGATGCTCCTGGGGAGTTGGTTTGATCAGGAACTCCGCCTGTTGCGCAGCCCCGGAGGCATCGACCCATTTCACCACGTATTTCTGGCCCGGAGTGAAGGGCAGCGATGGCACGAAGATGAAGCGGTCCGCCAGGGTCTCGACACGGCCAAGCAAAGGGACATTGCTGGAAGGCAGCATCACTTGCAATTTTGGTTCGGCGATGACTGGGGTAACCAGCTCAACACGTGCGCCATCCTCCGGAAAGATGAGACCGATGGAGACGGGCTGCTGCGCCCCGCCTCCATCAACGAGCTCAGCGAGCAGCGATGCCACCCCCATGCCCACCAGCGGAAGCGCCAGCCAGACCAGCAGCTTGCGCATGTCAGCAGCCTTGTGGTGCATGAGGATGCCTCACGGCAGCTCAACGGCCTCGAGCGAGAGTTTGCCATCCGTATCACGCAGCACCACGGCGCTTTGATCACCCAGCTTGTCGACCTGCACAGCACCAAAAAGAGCATCCACGATCTCGATGCCTTCAGGGCCGGTCTTGGCCTTCACGTCACGCCAAGTGGCCTTCTCATTGGTCTTCTCCGAGTCGCTGGCATTGATGTGGTCCAGGCTCACGCGGGCACCCCAGAACTTGCTCGGGCCAAAGGCGTTGTCCTTGAAGCGCTGCGTGTGCACCACCACCCAGTCCTTGCCGCTCTTGTCCGTGTATTCGAAGAGGTCCAGCGGACGGTTGCCGCTGCCGAGCTCCACCATGCTCACGCCCTTCACCTTCGCGCCACTTTCGATGTCATCGACACGGAACTTCGCCACCGGCGTGCAGGCAAAGGCACCGACGACGTAATCTTCATCACCCTTGTGATAAGGGATGAAGCTCTGGATTGGAGCCTTGGTCTCCCATTTGCGATGCGCCACGTGATAGGTCTCCGCGCTGATCACGCTGGCGGTGCTGCCGTTCTTGATGGGCACTGGAATGGTGAAGATGCGGCTGGCGAACTCCTCATTGCAGGAGCCGGTGGCAAACACGCGCTCACCATCAAAAGCCACGTCCGTGATGTTCGTCACCTTGCTGGCGGTGCCGCCGGGCAGGGTCACGCTGGAGTAGGAGAGCTTGCTGGCATCAAACGGTGTCACCTTGCCTGCAGAATCCACCACGAGGATGAGGGAGGCATTGTCCGGACGACGCTGCACCGCGAGGTACACCTTTCCGCTGGCCGGATTCACCGCCATGTCCTTGATCGTGATGTTCTCCGCCGTGGTGCCCAGACCGGCGGCGATGGTGGCGGCGAGATCCGCCACCTTGCCAGGAGCGGCTTTCGGGCCGGCATCCTTCGTCTCAATAGCGATGACGCTCTGCGATGCCGGATCTGCCACGAGCAGGAGGCCGTCTTTGCCAAAGCTAATGGAGCTAATGCTCTTCAGGCTCAAACCGCCGTTTTGAGGAGAGTCGAGCAACGCGGCGGAGAGCGGAAGCGCGAGGGAACAGGCGGCAAGGAGGAAGGCGGGTGTTTTCATGGCGGCTAGGTACTATCAAACGGCCATCCGCATGACCAGCTATCCTTTTGGGTGCGGTGGTCCGCGAGTGTTCCATCCGCGATTTGAAACGAAAAATTCATCGTCAATCCGCACGCCTTTGGCTAGTGAGGGAGGATATCTTCTTCATGCGCGCACGCCCCAAGCTCTCTCCATCCGCCCTCTCCCTGGGGCCGGGGGCTGTGCTGACACCGCTACTGCTTCCAGCGGTCGCCCTGCCTGCGGCAGAGCAGTTCCGCTTCGACACGAGCTTCCAGACTTATGATGAGTCGGCAGGGCGCATGTACGTCGGGTCCTACTATTATCGGGGCGAGATGTTTCTTTCCGAGGACACAAGCTTCCGCTTTCAGCTTCTACGAGATGCCATCAGCGGCAGCACCCCCATCGGCGCGCTGCCAGGCGGCACGCAGCCTTTTCTGGTGGAAATCGATGACGTGCGCACAGGTGTGCTGGCAGCGCTCTCCCAGCAGATGGGCGATCATCGCGTGGAGCTGGAGGTGTCCAACAGCCAGGAGAGGGACTACCTTTCCCAAGGCATCGCCCTGAGTGACAAGTGGGAGCTGAACCAGAAGAACACCACGCTGAACCTCGGCCTGAACTTCCTGAATGACACCATCGTGGTGCGCGGCACGGATGATCAGAACAAAAAGAGCTACGATGCCTTCCTCGGCTTCTCCCAGCTCCTGGACAAGAACACCATCCTAAGTGCCAACCTCACTGTTGGTTATGCCGAGGGATTTCTGAACGACCAGTACAAGGTCATCCAGCGTAACGAGCTGGTCACGCCACAGCAAGGCCAGCCATACATATCGAACAGAATCTACCGCGAAAACCGTCCCTCCAGTCGTCTCCGTGGCATCCTGCAGTTCCAGGGCACGCACTACTTCCGCAAGACGAACTCGGCGCTGGATGCCGTGCTGCGCTTTGGCGAGGACGACTTCGGCATTTCCTCGCAGACAGTGCAGGTCGAGTGGCGGCAGGGCTTGTTTAAGAAGCGCGTGGAGGTCACGCCCTTCTTCCGCTACTACCAGCAGACCGCCGCAGACTTCTTCCACAACACGCTGAACGAGGTGGACATCGGCACCCCAGCGCTCCACCCCGATGGCAGCGGGCCGAACTACTCCGCCGACTACCGATTGTCCTCCATGGCGACCATGAGCGTCGGCTTGAAGACGCGTCTTCGCCTGACGAAGAACCTCAATGCCTCCCTCACCTATGAGCACTACGACATGAGCGGCATCGGCTCGGATCAGGCTCCTGACCAAGCTTATCCCACCGCAAGCATGTGGACCCTGGGCCTGAACTTCCTCTTCTAAAACTTAGCGATGTCCGGGCCTGTCATTCCCCTGCATGTGGAGCCGGATGCACGCGGGGTGCGCAAGGTGGCCTTTCGCGCCATGGGCACGAACTGCTTCATCCAGTTTCGCTGCGAGGACTCGAAGAAGGCGCTGCAGTTCGTGGCAGATGCGCTGGGCTGGCTGAGCGCCTTTGAGGCGAAGTTTTCCCGTTTCAAACCTGACTCCCTGGTGTCACGCATCAACCAGGCGGCAGGCCAGGACTGGGTGAAGGTGGATGCCGACATGGAAACCATGCTCGACCTCGCAGATGCCATGCACCGCCTCACGGATGGCGTGCTGGACGCGGCCATGCTGCCACTGATCAAGGTGTGGGACTGGAAGGTGGTGCATGAGCGCCTGCCGAGTGAGGAGGAGATCTCGCGTGCGATGTCGCTCTCAAACTGGAAGGACGTGCAGCGAAAGCGGGGGAAGGTCTTTCTGCCGCGTGAGGGCATGGGGCTGGACTTCGGCGGTTTCGGCAAGGAGTACGCCGTGGACCAGGTCATCGGTATCGCGAAGAAGCAGGGCATTCAAGACGTGCTGGTGGATCTGGGGCGGGACATCTTTGCCATTGGCGGGAATGGCGTGCATCCCTTCTGGCACGTGGGCATTCAGGACGGCATCCAGACCGACAAATGCGTGGGCGGGCTGGCCGTCTCAGGCTTCGCCGTCTGTGCCTCGGGCGACTACGCGCGGCGCTTTGAGCACAAAGGGGTGCGTTATGGCCACATCCTGGACCGCCGTACCGGCTGGCCGGTACGGCATGGTCTGCGTGCGGTGACGGTGCTGGCGCCCTCCTGCCTGCTGGCGGGCATTTACTCCACCACCGTCTTCGTGCTGGGTCTGCGGGACGGGCTGCGCTTTGCGGACAATGCCAAGGGCATCGAAGCCTGTGTCCAGGATGACGGCGGGGTGCACGTGACACGGGAGTTCCGGCGGTTTCAGGTGCAGGCCGGGTGAGGGGCTCCTGCTGGAAACGCATCTTTGCCACAAAACAGGTCTGTTCTGTTTCCGCCAGATGAGGTAAAATCCCAGGTTCTACCGACCAATGATGAAAATGCTCCGCTTCCTCGTCATTCCCGCCGTGCTGCTGCTCAGCAGCTGCGCCGAACATCTCACTCGCGTGAAGCAGTATGAGCGGGGCAACCTGGCCAATCCGATCATGGATCCCGCCCGTGACCCGCTCTTCATGGCCATGAGCCAGCATGCCTACTTTTCCCGTGAGGGAACCTTTGGCGGCGGCGGCCTAGGCGGTGGTGGCTGCGGCTGCAACTGACGCGACCTGACCTGTTTTTGATTTTCGCCCTTCACCCCCCTTCTGCAAAAGCCCCTTCATGAATGCCCCTCGTCTCCTCCAGCGCCTGAAGCACCTCTGCAGGCGCGCCAGCTCGCTGCTCATGCTCTTTCAGCGCACGCCTGCCGCCCAGCTCCTGATCCCGGCGGAGTTCAATCTGGCCTCCTCTGCGGCCCTTCTGGACACGACCACAAAGATCGCCATCACCACCGTGGCGGGCTTGAGCGCCTATGACAGCGTGTCCGGGGCCACGACAATTACCCAGGTCAACGGATCATTGAACGTCATCGCGGGCCAGCCAATGTTGGTCAGGTTTGAGATCACGGGCACGCCGGAGCCGCCCAAGTCCTGGCAGATCGTGGGCACCCTGCCTGCCGGGCTGAGCCTGCCTAACGTGCAGGGCAATCCAGCTACTCTGTCGGGCACCACGACGGAAGTCGGAAGCAAGACGGTCTCACTCAGGGCCTACAAGGATCTGGACTTTGGGGGGGATCAGTTTCAGAAAAACATCACGATCAATGTCACCGCTCCCTCAATGGCGGCGGTCATCGACAGCCCGGCCTCCGTGACGATCAACAGCGGCCAGTCAACGACTCTCACAGTGGTGGCAGCAGGCGAAGGGCAGTTGACCTACCAGTGGTACCAAGGAAACAGCGGGGTCACCACCACCCCGGTGGGCACCAATTCAGCCTCCTTTACCACGCCGGTCCTCACCAACACGACGCGTTACTGGGTGAAGGTGACGAATGCTGGCAATCCCGGCGGCGCCAACTCTGACACTGCCATTGTCACCGTGCGGCAGCCGGCGGCCATTCTCACCCAACCGGTACCCATCACCATCTTCACCGGCGAGACCACCACCCTGTCCGTCACAGGCACAGGTGATGCACCGCTGTTCTATCAATGGTATCAAGGTGCGAGTGGTAACACCAGCACGCCGGTGGGCACGAACTCCCGCTTCTTCACCACGCCTTCACTGCAGACCACGACGAGCTACTGGGTGAAGGTGAGCAACGCCGCCAATGTCCTGGGTGCCTTCTCAAACACCACCACGGTCACGGTCGAGGTAGCGTCTGATCCCATCATCCGGACGGATCCCACCCTGCCGCCAGCGCGGACAAGCCTGCCCTACACCACCACTCTGAGAGCGGTGGGCGGCCGGCAGCCGTATACCTGGACGATCCTGGAGGGAGACCTGCCGGAGAACATGACCTTGAGTGAAGGCGGCGTCATCTCCGGCACCAGCACCAGCATCGGCACCAGCATGGTCAATGTGCAGCTCACGGATGGTGATGCCAAGACGGACACGCGCACCTTCACTCTGGAAATCAGCGACCTCGACGTCACCACGGCAAGCCTGCCTGCGGCTACCCATGGGAAGCCCTACACGACCACGCTGGCCGCCACTGGCGGCGGCGAGCCCTACACCTGGTCCTTTCCCGAGGAGACACTCCCCCCGCTGGGCCTCACGCTCAGCCCTGAAGGCCTGCTCTCTGGCACCCCCAATGCTGCGGGGGACGTCAACGTCACCGTGGTGGTGACAGATGCCAATGGGTTCACTGTTTCCAAAATCCTCCCGCTGCATGCAGAGGTGAGTGACCTGAGCATCGTCTCCACGACGCTGCCGATCGCCGTGAAAGGCATGCCCTACTCCGGCACGCTGACGGCCTCCGGAGGAGATGGCAGCTACACCTGGCACGTTCTGTCCGGGCCTCTGCCGACGGGCGTCAGTGCCAGCACGACCGGATTGCTCACCGGCACACCCACCGTCGCCGGCGGAGCGACCGTCACCGTGCAAGTCACGGATGGTGCTGGCGTCATCGTTTCCAAAGCCGTGTCGATCTCCTTCTCTGACAAGGCGGTGAAGCCGATCATGAACACCGTGGAGTTCCCCGTCACCACGGTGGGCACCACCTTCAACCACACAGTGACGGCGCAGTACCACCCGAAGACTTTTGCCATCACCGGACTGCCGAAAGGCCTGAAGGCCGCGCCTAACGGAGCCATCACCGGCATCCCGGACGTGTCTGGCATCTTCAACGTGCAGATCCGTGCCACGAACAGCGCCGGCAGCAGCGCGCTGGTCACGGCCAGGCTCACCGTGAAGGCTTTGCCGAAGAATTGGGTAGGCACGTTTGGCGGCACCCTGGCGCGCCACAGCACCACCAACCGCAATCTCGGCGGCCAGTTCTCGCTCACCATCACCACCAGCGGTCAGTTCACCCTGAAGGTCACCGGCGCCCTGCCTAGCACCAAGGTGGCTCAGGGTGCGCTCGCGGTCACGAGCACGACCGGACGTGTGGTCGCCGGCGCTCCGTCCATCATCACCGTCCCCTCTTTGGCAGGAGCTGCGGTGAACCTGAACATCGACAGCGTCGATGGTGATGTCAGCGGCACCGTGGGTGCTGCTGCCGTGACAGGCTGGCGCTCTTCCTGGAATGCGGTCACCGAGCCTGCGGAGAATCTGGCCGGCTACTACAGCATGGCGCTGGATCTGGCAGATCCCGAAGATGACGGTGTGTCCACGATCCCGCAGGGCAGCGGCTTTGCCACCTTCACCATCAGCTCCGGCGGCACCTATACCATCACAGGAAAAGCGGCCGATGGCGAGGGCATCACCAGCGCTGGTTTTGTCAGCAAAGGAGGCGATCTCTGGCTCTGTGCATCCCTGAACAAGGGTCTGGGCTCCGTTCAAGGCACACCCGTGCTTCATGAGGACGAGGAGGGACTCTTTGCGGGGAATGTGATCGAAGGCGCGCTGACCTGGCTGCGCCCCGCTACGACCACCACGCTCTATCCAGATGGCTTCGGCCCTCTGAACCTGAAGGTCGAGGGCGCCTACCTGGCTCCGTCTAACAAAGGTTTTGTCATTGTGGGTCTGCCTGATGAAGGCACCACGCAGCTGAACTTCACGGATGCCGGCCTGGCGCTCTCCAACACCGATCCGGACATTCTCTTCACCTACACGGATGACAACAAGATCGTGCTGCCGGGCGCCTCGGCCAATCCAGGCAAGGTCACCGTGACTCTCAGCGCCACCACCGGAGCCCTGGCGGGGACCTTCAGCCTTATGGAACCTTCCGGCTTTGCGCGCAACAAGGTGCCCTTTGTGGGGCAGGTCGTGAGAAGGGCGGGCGGCAATATGCGCGCCGCAGGCTACTTCCTGCTCCCGCAGATCCCGGTCGGCAGCCAGAAACCGACAGCAGCGCCCGTGCTCTCCGGAGGTGTGCAAATCTACAACGGCCCACCCGCGTAGCAGGGGAACGTTGTGATCTTGACCTAACGAAAAGAAAGGTAATGCGATCATTGCCTGATCGCTTCAGCAACTATTTTTGAGCATCTTTGAATGTCCGGCTGTCGTGCGGCAGGGCCTCGATAATGACCGCTTTGTCATTGGGCTTTGCCGCTTGTCGCTGCTCTTACGGGCTGTCCGCAGCCCGTCATGGTCGTCACTAACAATCTTCGCTTCAAAACATCTCCGCGCTGGCCCATTCGCGATCTTCTGCGCCTCTGGCCCTGGGTGCTGCCCTTCATGCTGCTGTTTCTGCTCGGCACTCGCGGCCTGAACGAGCCTGATGAAGGCCGCTATGCGGAGATCGCCCGTGAGATGATTGAGGACGGAGACTGGCTGGTGCCGCATCTGAACGGCTTTGCCCACATGCAGAAGCCGCCGCTCATCTACTGGTTCACGGCGGCCAGCTTCCGCTGCTTCGGTCTGAACGAATGGGCCGCCCGCCTGCCCTCAGCGCTCGCGGCCATGGGCAGTGTCTGGATGACCTTCTTCATCACCCGGAGGTTGTGGGGGCATCATCGTGCTCATGTGGCGGCCATCATGCTCATGTCCTCGCTTGGGCTCTTCGCCCTCGGACGGTTGCTGACGCCGGACATGGTCATGTGCTTCTGGATCCTGGCCTCCATCGCCGCGCTGGTGCATGGGCGTGCCTGGCTGTTTTTCATCGCCATGGGGCTGGGCTTTCTGACCAAGGGGCCGATGGCCCTGGTGGTGCCGCTTTCTGCCGCGCTGGGCTGGCGCTTCGCAGGTGGGTTGCGGCCGGGCTGGCCATGGTTTCGCGGCCTGCTGCTGACCCTTGGCCTCGGACTCTCCTGGTTCGTGGTGGTGTGCCTGCGGGATCCCCAGCTGCTGCACTACTATCTGCATGACGAGCTGCTCAAGCGCGTGGCCTCGCATTCGCACGGGCGCAAGCAGCCCTGGTGGTTCTTCATCCCGGTGCTGCTGGTGGCGCTGATGCCGTGGACCTTCTGCAGTCCGCGTGTCATCCGCCAGGCATGGCGCAGGCTGCGCACCGGCACATGGCTGGCGCGTCATGGTCTCCTGGCGGGCTGGGTGCTGCCCCCTCTGCTGGTCCTGTCCATGAGCGGCTCGAAGCTGCCCACCTATGCCCTGCCGCTGCTGCCCGCGCTGGTGATCCTTTTCTGCCCGCCCTTGGTGGATGTCTACCGGCTTTGGAAGATCGGCTCCACAGCGGTAGCGCTCTGGATCACCGTCCTGCTGGCCAGCACGCTGATGAATGATCTTCTCGGCCGGCAGGCCAGTGTGCGGGATCTGGCTCTGAATCTAGAGCAGCGTCTCGAAGCAAAACCCGGTGAGGTCTTTCTATGCGGCACGCGCGCGCACGGCATCGAGTTCTACCTTCGCCAGCGCGTCGGCATCACACTTGGCGAGGCGGACATGATGCTGCCGCCTTCCACTCCGGCCAGCGCGCTGCTTCATGACCATCCCCAGGATTGTCTTCACGACTATGCAGACAAGCAGGCTTACGGGCTGATGCTGGATGACTGCTTTAAAAAACACTTTGCTCCAGCGGGCTGGGTGGCCTCGGAACGCGTCGGTGATTATGTGCTCGCAGTTCATGAGCGGCCGGTGATGACGGCCTCGGCCAAGAGTCCGCCGACACGCTGAAGGTGTCGGCACGTCGTTCACACCCCTTCCAGCGTGGCTTCACGCTCTTCGGGAGTCATCTCGCGCCACTGGCCCGCTTCGAGATCCGCAGGCAGAATTAAACCGCCGATGCTCTCGCGATGCAGCGCTGTCACCAGACAGCCCACGCGCCCAAACATGCGCTTAATCTGATGATGACGGCCTTCGTGAAGGGTCACGCGAGCGCTCTTTTCACCGAGCAAGGCGAGCTCCGCAGGGAGGGTGATGATGTCCTCCGCAGCGAAATGAAAACCTTCCGCAAACGCAGACACGGCCTCAGCGGGAATGGGCACATCCGTCTGCACGAGATAGGTCTTGGGCACCTTGGAGCCTGCATCCATAAACCTCTTCGACCATTTGCCATCATTGGTTAGGATCAGAAGTCCGGTGGACCACCGGTCCAGACGTCCGGCGATGTGCAGGGTATGCCTGTCCGGGTCATCGATGAGATCAATCACGGTGCGGTGCTCCGCATCCACCGTGGCGCTGACCACGCCGCCGGGCTTGTGCATCATGAGGTAAAGAGCGCGCTCTGCCTGCTGCACCACCTCGTCATCCAGCAGCACGCTCATGAAGCGGTCGACCTCGTGCTGGTTGCCCAGGCTGACCTCTCCATCCACGAACACGCGGCCTGCGGCGATGAGGCGATGGGCCTCGCTCCGGCCTAACGAACGATGTTTGGCAATGACACGGTCCAGCTTCATAACTTCACGTTGGCCGGAAGCTCCAGCATCTGCCATTCACCTTCGGCCAGATCACCCAGCGTGTGCGATCCAAAAGTCTCGCGATGCAGCTTTTCCACATGCCAGCCCTGGCTGGCAAACATGCGGCGAACCTGATGATAACGGCCTTCGGTGATGGTGAGACGTGCAGTCCTCGCGCTCACGATCTCCAGCTTCGCAGGCAGGCAGGGCCTTTCCTCGCCGCGCAGCATGAGATCACCCTTCGCAAAGGCCTCGACGAGCGGCGGCTCCAGGTTGCGATCCAGTTCCGCAAAGTAGGTCTTCTCCACATCCGCCTTCGGCGAGGTGTAGCGCTGCACCAGCGTGCCGATGTCCGTGATCAGCAGCAGACCGCTGGTGTCCTTGTCGAGCCGGCCGATGCTTGTCACTGCGGGATTGCGGTCCAGCCACTGCGCGGGCAGCAGCTCATAGATCGTCGGGCCCTCGCCATCGCTGTGCGTGCAGACATAGCCCACAGGTTTGTGAAGCATGGCCAGCAGGCCGTCCGGTGCTTCTAGAGCCTCGCCATCCAGCGTGATCGTGTGCGGATCCACCCGCACGTCATGCTTCGTCAAAGGCACGCCATTCAACTTCACTCGGCCTGCTTTGACCAAGCCGACGACTTCCTTGCGCGAGCAGTAGCCGAGGGAGGAGAGAAGCTGGTCGAGACGGCGCATGAAGAGGCGGTTAACTGCGCATGCCATGCGCGCGGCAGGATGTCATGCAGGATTTGCGGGTCCCGCCTTCAGATAGACCCACCATAGCGCGAACGTTCCTATTCCTAACCAACCCCACGTCATGAAAATGCGTCTGCTTCTCTGCCTGCTGGCCGCCGCCACGGCCGCCAGCGGTGAGGAAGCTGTGGAGATCGCCAAACGCAGTCTGCCCTTCATCAAGGAAAAGGGCCTCGCCTGGATCGAGGACCGCCAGTGCGCGAGCTGCCATCAGATCCCGTCCATGCTTTGGAGCCTGAACAGCGCCGTGAGGGCTGGCCTTGATGAAGGCAAGGAAACCCGTGAATGGACTCCGTGGGCCGCCGACTGGAAGCACTGGAACCAGACTGGCGAGAAGGATGGCGTGGACAAAGTCTCCTCCTTCAATGTCGAGACTATGGCTTGGCTGTTGCTGGGTCGAGATGCCGCTTCACCGGCACCTGCATGGACCACAGACTTCCGCGCGCAGATCCTGAAGAACCAGCAAGCGGACGGTTCCTGGAAGGCACAGGGACAACTGCCGCTCGGAAAACGTCCGACTCGCGAGATCAACGAGGTGACGACCATGTGGACTCTGCTCGCGCTGCAAAGCTACGCGGATCAGGAGATGCCTGCCGATGTGCTGAGGAAGGCGGAGGAGTATCTGGCCAAAGCCGTGCTAGGTCAGAGCACCGAATGGCATGCGGTGAGACTGCTTTTGAAGCGTGGTGATGCAGCTTTGCGCGAGGCCTTGCTGAAGCTCCAGCACGAGGATGGAGGCTGGGGCTGGCTGGCCCAGGAACCGAGTGATGCTTTTGGCACCGGTATGGCGCTTTATGTCCTCGCTCACGATGGCCTGCCTGCCGATCATGCAGCCCGGACAAAAGCCGTGCAGTTTTTGCAGAACACGCAGAAACCCAATGGTTCATGGGCTGTGCCGAGCACTCGCGCACGTGACAAAAACAAGGTGAACAACACCGCGACCTACTGGGGCACGGCCTGGGCCGTGATCGGTCTGCTGGAGACGCCGGGAAAGAACGTGGCTTCTGCCGCCGAATCAGTGTCATCATCCGCATCGCCATGAAACTCAGCCTGACCCTCGCCACCCTTTTTGTTAGCTCCCTCCTCCACGCTGCCGATCCGCAACCTCCGGAAGGCTTCAAGGCCATCTTCAATGGCAAGGATCTCACCGGCTGGTATGGTCTGAATCCGCACAGCACCGTGAAGCTCACCGGCGAGAAAAAGGAAGCCACGCTGAAAACCATGCGTGATGAGTTCGCCTCCAACTGGAAGGTCGAAAATGGCGAGCTCGTCAATGACGGCCACGGCCCCTACGCCACCACCGATGCCGAGTATGGCGATATCGAGTTCCTCATCGAGTACAAGACCGTGGCGAAGGCTGACAGCGGCATCTACCTGCGCGGCACACCGCAGGTGCAGATCTGGGACAAGACCCAGGTCTTTGATCCGAAGAAGCCTGACCGCAAACCACACCTCGGCTCCGGTGGCCTCTTCAACAACACCCCTGGCAAGCCCGGCCGTGACCCTCTGGTGCTCGCTGACAAAGAGTTCGGCGAATGGAACGCCTTCCGCATCCGCCAGATCGGCGACCGCACCTGGGTGTGGCTGAACGACAAGCTCGTCGTCGACGGAGCCGTCATGGAAAACTACTGGGACGTGAAGCGCGAAACCCCACTCCCGGCCAAAGGCCCCATCATGCTGCAAACCCACGGCGGCGAGATCCGCTGGCGCAACCTCTTCGTCCGCGAGATCGGTGCGGAAGAGGCGAAGAAGATTCTGGCGGAAGCAGAAAAGAAGTGAGCCGCCGCTGTCTTCACTCGCCTGCTTGACTCAAAAGCGCATCCACAATTCGGGCAGACGGCCAAGAGCCGTTTTCACCGGCGTTTTGTTCGCCTTCGTTGGCTCGGTGAACTTGGTCATGGCTGGGTTGTCAGTGTGTGGATTGCCGAGAAACGTGCGTCACACTGCATATCATCTGGATAGTATCCATCATGATCAGGCCAGATGATTTGCAGCACGGGAAATCCGAAATCGTGCAGATCACTCCCTTTTCCGAAGAGGCTGAAATAGAAGTTACAGTTACGGCCAAGGTAATCGAGGTATCTCTCGTGCGAGACGACTCGGAAGCGAACTGGTCTGTGATCATCGAACAAATCCTGCCGCACCGAATCAGGTGTGACCGAGGCTCCCTGGGCAGCTTCATCGCGGAGCTTCGTGATGAGGCTGTGAGCAGTGCTGGGATGAAGCCCCATCACAAGGATCTCAGGGTGCAGGAAGTTGAGGAAGAGCCCGACAGAGTATGTGAACTCCGGGCCAGTGGGACAACTCCCAAAAGACAAAATGGAGCAACCAGCAGTCACAACCTCACGATATATACGTTCGTCCAACTCATCTTGTGGAGAAACCAGTCTGAAGCCTTCAATCTTCGGGTGACGCAATGACTGAATGTAGGGTGGCTCCAGATCGCTCGTTTGCATCACGCTGGATTCCGTAGGTTAGGCGAACGACTCCAGCTCAGCGACCCGGCCTGCGGCACGCCACGATGGCAACCGCAGCGCGAGGACCGGGTTCGCTGCAGCGCATGGTTACGCGGCTCGTCGTGATAAAACATACTGGTAAATCAGCAGGCCGATGAAAACTGCAGTGAGGATATACGAAACCTCGCGCTTGAAGAATCCACAATCGCCGCGAGTCGCGCTCACCGTCCATGCCGGATGAACAAGCATGAGCAAGCCGGCAACTGGAAGTGTGAACCTCACGCGACGTGTCCGCACGAAGGCATAGGCGAGAGCAAGCGTGGCGACACCACCAAAAGCTGCGCAGAAATATCCGATGGTAATGCTCTGCTGAATCGCGGCCATCGCTCCCGGGCCGCTGCAAGCGAAGATGAATGCGCTGGTATTCACAGTGTGCGTAGTGCCGCTTAACTATTCAGCATTATGGGCAACAGCTTTGTCGAGTACCGACGGGTTTGAAATTTCATGGTTGTCGACTTCAGCACGAATGGCGTTGATAGGGAACAAAGATGTTGGTTTGGAATCGTAGGCGCGTCATATTTTACTGTTAAATACGATCGGAAAAGTCTCTTCTTGGAAGACGGATTCCGCGCCTTCACCCATCACGCCAGCAACGGCTTCACCACGTGCCCGTGCACATCGGTGAGGCGGTAGTTGCGGCCTTGGAAGCGGTAGGTGAAGCGCTCGTGGTCGAATCCGAGGAGATGCATCACGGTGGCCTGGAAGTCGTGCACGTGGACTTTGTTTTCGGCGACGTGGAAGCCGAGGTCGTCGCTGCTGCCGTAGTCAAAACCGGCCTTGGCGCCGCCACCGGCCATGAAGAGGGTGAAGCAGTCGGGATAATGGTCGCGACCGAGCACCTTGCTCGCGGCGGTGCGGCCTTCGCGGAAGGGGGTGCGGCCAAACTCTCCTCCCCAGATGACGAGGGTGTCCTCCAACAGGCCGCGCTGCTTGAGATCTTTGATGAGGGCGGAGACGGGCTTGTCCGTGGCGGCCATTTTTTTGGTTAAGCCATCCGTGATGCCGGAGTCGGCGCTGGTGCCGTGGAAGTCCCAGCCCCAGTCGAAGAGCTGCACGAAGCGCACGCCTTGCTCGACGAGTCGACGTGCAAGCAGACAGTTGTTGGCAAAGCTGGCCTCGCCGGGCTTGGCACCATAGGCCTCGAGCGTGGCGGCGTTCTCCTTGGAGATGTCCATCACCTCCGGCACGCTGGTCTGCATGCGATAGGCGAGCTCATACTGGGCAATGCGTGTGACAGTTTCCGCATGGCCAAGCTCGGCTGCCTGCAGTTCATTGAGCTCGCGCAGGGCATCGAGAGTCTTGCGGCGCAGGTCGCGGCTCATGCCAGCAGGGTTGCTGGCAAAGAGTACGGGGTCACCCTTGCTGCGGCACTGCACGCCCTGATACACGCTGGGGATGAAGCCGCTGCCCCACAGGCCCTGGCCGCCGCTGGGCTGGGTGCCGCTGGAGATGAGGGTCACGAAGCCGGGCAGGTCCTGGTTTTCCGTGCCAAGACCGTAGGTGACCCAGGAGCCGAGCGATGGCCGCCCCTGGCGCGTATGACCGGTGAAGAGCAGCAGCTCGGCAGGCGCGTGGTTGAACTGGTCCGTGAACATGGACCGCACCATGGTGATCTCATCGGCGATGCCGTGGAAGTTTGGGCAGGCATCGCTCATCCACATGCCAGCCTTGCCGTAGCGCTTAAACGTGCGCGGGGTGCCCATGAGCTTTGGCACGCCGCTGGTGAAGGCAAAGGTGCGCCCCTTGAGCTCGCTGTCCGGGCAGTTCTGGCCGTCGCGCTTCACCAGCTCCGGTTTGTAATCAAAGAGGTCCAGGTGCGGCGGTGCGCCGGACATGTGCAGGTAAATGACGCGCTTGGCCTTGCCGCCTTGGGGTGCGCGCTTCGGAGCCAGGGGATTGTCCGCCTTGGGCAGTGCCGAGGCCTCCTGCTCCAGCGCATGCATGGCGATGGCTCCCAGGCTGAACTGGCCCGCATTGCCCAAAAACTGGCGGCGGGTGCGAAGCTGGAGCTGATCGTGAAACACAGGGGACATCGTCATGCGGGGAGTACGGACCTCTGGCGGGGTTTTATGCTGAATTGCACGAAGTGGGCGGGATTGTGCAAAGGACTGTGGGCTGGCTTCCAGCCACCTCTTGCGGAAATTCCTTTCTCTTGCGGTGCTCTTGATCGGAACCGCCGAAGCTGCCGAACCATTCACCGCGAGAGGAAGGATTCACGCAAGAGGCCCAGAATCGATGAGATGGCACCCGCCTTGCATTTTTCACCTGCACGGATGGGTGGGCCGCTTCATGGTCGCTCACCCTACCATGACCCGCACTCAAGCTGACGACCTTCCCTGGACCACGCAAAACTCTCCCCAAGGCAAATACGGTGTGAGCCGGCGTGCCCTGAGCCAGGCGGCGGGAGGTCAGAAGGACATCGGCACCTGGGGTGGTGGGCATCCGTTTGATGTGGAGATCCACCGCGTGCCGCCAGGGAAGATCAATTTCCCGTTTCACGAGCATGCGGCGCAGTGGGAGGCCTACTACATCCTCAGCGGCAGCGGCGAGATGCGCACGCCGAAGGGGAATGAAGCCGTGAAGCCGGGTGATTACCTCGTGTGCCCTCCAGGCGAGGCGCATCAGCTCATCAACAGCGGCTCGGAAGATCTCACGTTCCTCGTGATTGCGGATCATCCGGTGGCGGACATCATCCACTATCCAGATTCGAACAAGTGGCTGGCAAAGCCGCAAAAGAAGGTCTTTGAGATGCAGGAAGCGGATTACTTCAAAGGCGAGGAGTGAGGCCGCAGCTTGCCGAGGAACTTGCGTGACCAGTCGGCCTCGTTGGTGAAGCTCTGCTCCTCATAGAAGCGCAGCAGGGATTCCTCACGCTTCAGGAGGTCAAAGCGCACATGCAGGTGCAGTTTGCGCAGGCAGACCGGGCAGAGGCGCATGGGCTGGGCGTCGGCTTCATCCAGATGGTTGGAGCCGTTCATGAGGCACTCAAAGAACACGCAGTGCTTGATGCCAAACATGTGACCCATCTCATGTGTGAGCACCTTGCAGCTGCGCTTGAAAATGAGCGTGCTCAGATCAGTGGCGGAGGTATCGCCATAGAAGCTGGGATCATAGCGCGCGAAGCTGAACACACCTGCACCGCCCTGGAGCATGGCCTGGCCAAAGACAAAATTCCAGCTCTCGTCTGGATACAAGTCCTCCATGGTCACGGCGATCACGGCATAAGCCACAGCAGGCTTTTGGTTAGGCAGCCAGCCGAGGATGTCCGTGGTGAGAAGCTGGCGCTTGTTCGTGTTGCTATTGATGCGGGTCTTCGCGGGCACCTTGTCCACCGGCACGGCACGCAGGATGCTGGTGGGCATGGCAAAGAACAGCTCGCAGTATCGGCGCAGCTTTTCCAATGAAGGTGCCTTGGGACCAAACTCGCCGATGGGCAGGATGGCGAGGGCACGCAGATCCGTGCGCGGTTTCACGCGAGGAAGAATGAGCCGATAAGCATCAAAGGTCTGGCCCTTCTCATCATGCTGCGCCAGCCAGTCACCAGGTCCGGCTTCTTTGATGGGCGCATGCAACGCGGCATCATCTTCAAACGCAGCGCGCTCAAGAGGCGTGGCAGTCAGCAAAGAGCCGATGGCATCGCCACGCGAAGGCCACGCGGATTTGCTGGAAGCGGTCTGTGCCTCTGCGTGAAGCAGGGTGAGGCCGAGAAAGATGCCCGCGAGGAACGGGGGGATGTTCCGGGAGGCATGGGAGCGAAAGCGGGGGGAAGGAATCGCTGGGTCCATGACAGGAAGATGTTTTCAGAAGTGGCTTCGCTTGCCAAGCTTCCTCATTACTCCCGTTTCAAATCATCCATCCGCCTCTTTGCGCATCGGCATCGTCGGTTCCGGCACGGCTGGGCCTGCGGCGGCGATCTTTCTGGCACGTAGCGGGCATGAGGTGACACTGCTGGAGAGGGCACCACTGAAGCTGCCGGTCGGCGCAGGTTTCCTGCTGCAACCCACGGGTCTCAGCGTGCTAAAACAGCTAGGGCTTGAGGAGGCTCTGCTGCCGCACACGGCGCACATCACCAAGCTCTGGTGCCGCACACGCTCGGGTCGTGTGCTGCTGGATCTGCCCTACGCGGAGCTAAGCGCGGATCTCTTTGGGGCAGGCACGCATCGCGCGACTTTGCTGGATCTCCTTTTAGATGCTGCGGCACATTCAGGCGTGCGTATTTTGTGGGATGCAGCAGTCACGCACATGAGTCGTGATGCCAATGGTCGACCGATTTTGCAGGACCATCACGGCATCTCGCATGGCCCCTTTGATCTCGTGCTGATCTGTGATGGCGCGCATTCGATGCTGCGGGATCAGTCCGGCGTACGCAGTCGTGTGAGTCGTTATCCTTGGGGTGCGCTTTGGTTCATCGGCAAGCGCACGGCGGAGTTTGATCCGCAGGTGCTGTGGCAATCCGTCGGATCCACGCGGGAGCTCACAGGCTTTCTGCCCACCGGCACGCGTGAAGATCTGCTGAGCATGTTCTGGAGTATCCGGCTGGATCAGATGGAGGCCTGGCGTCACACGCCGCTGGATGTGTGGAAGCAGCAGATCCTTTCGCTGGCGCCGCAGGCGGAGGGTTTTCTGAAGCAGATCGAATCCCACGCGCAGGTCGCCACGGCGGTGTATCACGATGTGCGCCTGCCATGCTGGCACGGCGACCGCGTGGCGATCCTGGGAGATGCCGCGCATGCCCTGAGTCCGCAGCTCGGCCAGGGTGTGAATCTGGCGCTCATGGATGCCGCCACACTGGCCTCGGCGGTGTCACGTCTGCCTTTGAGTGAAGCGCTGGCCGCCTACTCACGCGAGCGTCGTGCGCATCTGCGATTCTACCAGTTCGCAACTCGCTGGACCACGCCGTTTTTCCAATCGGATCTTTTGCCGCTCGGGTGGATGCGGGATCTGGTGTTTCCCATCATTCAAAGAGTGCCGATGCTACGCCGCGAGATGACCGCGACGATGGCGGGCGGGAAGACAGGGCCGTTTTCGAGTTTGAAGAAATTGGCAAATGTTGATCCCACCTAGTTCAGGTCTGTTGTTACAGGATTAACAGGATGGACAAGATTAACATGATTGATTCCTTTCCTGTTAATCCTGTTCATCTTGTGAATCCTGTCGAATAAGCCTGCTTTCCTCATGCCTCGCCTCATCGCCATCGTCGCCATGTCCTCGAACCGTGTCATCGGCCGTGATGGCACGCTGCCGTGGCATTTTCCGGAAGACCTGAAGTTCTTCAAACGCACGACCATCGGGCATCCGATCCTCATGGGACGAACAACGTTTGAATCCATCGGTCGCCCTCTGCCTGGAAGGCAGAACGTGGTGCTAAGCCGCACGATGGAACCGCGCGAAGGCATCACCGTGATTCGTGATGTGTCCGAGCTCGCGCAGGTGTGTCCGGACGCGGAGACCGTGTTCGTCATCGGCGGCGCGCAGGTGTATGCGGAGCTGCTGCCGAAGTGTGGTGGGCTTTACCTCACCTGGATCGAGCAAGCGTATGAGGGCGATACCTTTCTGCCAGCCTTTGAGCATCTCTTCGAACTCAAGGAAGTGCTCGAGAAGACCGAGGCCCTCGAGTTCCGATACTACGAGAAGAAGTGACGAGGCTTTTTTACCACTGATAGACACTGATGAGCACTGATGTCCAAGCCATCAGAGGGCTTGGTCAGTATCAGTGTCAATTAGTGCCCATTAGTGGTTAGCATTCTTGGTTACGCCGATTGAACCTTCGGAACAGGAGCATTGCTTCGTGTCCACCACCAAGATCCAAGGAGAGCCGCGAGCAGAACCAGGATCCAGAGAGAGGAGTGTGGGTCGGACTCCATGGTGGTCTCGACCTGGGTGACTTTGAGTTTGGAGAGGTCCTGAAAGGGTTTGGCGCCGCTGAGATCAGCTTCACGAGCATCGGCGAAGTGCGCGGCGCCGGTGAGGAGAAGGGTGTCGGCCTGTTTAACCTCCAAGAAGCCTGGATGAGCAGGCGCACGCAGCAGATGAGCTTGAGCGACGGGAACGCTGATCTGGCTGGCCGGTGAGCGTGTGGCGAGCACGAGCGGAGCGGCCTTGGCATCCGAGAGATGCGCGAGCACGAGACGCTGGCGGAGATCGAAGTTCGCGGACTCGGGAGCGATCTTCTCATCACGCACGCTTTGCAGGAAGCGATGCAGCAACACAGCGAGCGCGGGGAGCTTGCGCGCATTGCTGCTGAGCAGATCAAAATGACATATGAGCTGCTGCGCTCCGAGCGGGGTGCGGCGCAGACTGATGAGCGGCCGCTCACCCTGCCAGAGCAGCACGCGATCACGCTGATCACGCGGGACGATCATGCCTTCACGCACGAGCAGCGACTGCCAGTTGAGCCCATCAATGAGCGGATGCGACTCCGCGACGATGCTGTCACGCAGCCACGCGACTTTATCTCCCTTCGCCGGTGAGGCAAAAACCACCGCATGTTGATCCTGCCCCAGGGCGGTGCTCGGCGGCCAGACAAGGCCGCGCACATCCGCCTCGTCACTGGACATAACCAAACGTGTGTCAGAGAATTTGCCGAAGAGATCTCGCAGTTCAACACTGCCGTCCTGCACGGGCAGCGCAGGCACCTGCAGGCCGAGGATTTTGGGTTTGGGACGAAGCACGGGCAGCGTGTCGTCTAGCGTGAAAGCATCTGCCGTGAGTTGAAGGGTCAGCTCATCCTCCGTCGGGAAAGGTCCGCTGAGGGTGCGCGTTTCCTGCGCGGCGAGGGTGACCTTCGTGGGTGCAGAAGTCTTGCCACCACTGATCGCGAGCCACTCGCGATCTTGCGGCGAGGCGCTGTAGTTGCGCAAAAGGGCACGCCAGAAGAGCTGGCCGTCCTTTTCCTCCACGGTGATGCCGGCCCAACCAACATTAGGTGTTTCATGCCCGGTGGAGACGACCGCAGCTTCATAAGGCAGTTGATCCGCCAGCACGTGATCACTGATCAAAATCACGCTGCCCTCCGCACCCACGAGTCCACGAGCCGTGCGCAGCGCCGGGGTAAAATCATGCACGCCGAGCAAGGGCTGCCATTTTGAGATGGCGGCTTTCAGATCGGCAGCGGAGGCTCCGTGATAGAGAGCTGGCTCCTCAGGATCCGAGGAGAGTAGGGTTAGTTCTACACGGGCCAGGGGTGAGAGAAGCGTCTCCAGAGTGTCACGCACCGCTGTTTCGGTGTCTTTGCGAAAGGCGGACATGGAGGCGGAGCTGTCCATGACCAGGGCGATGCGCTGCACGGCATCACTTTTCAGCCAGCGTGGTCCGGCGAGCAGCCAGGTGAGCACCAGCACCATCATGAGCTGCAGCCAGAGCGGGATGGAGGGACGCAGGCGCTCAAAACGATTGCCCGTCTCCGACTCGCGCCGCATCTGCTGCAGCAGGAAAAGCGTGGTCACTACCTCCTTGCGGCTACGCCTTTGCAGAAAGTGGATGGCCAGCACCACCGGCAGGCCGAGCAGGCACCAGAGAGCGGCGGGATGGGCGAGGAGCATGGGTTCTTCCACAATGAATCGCGAGAGGCGGGGAGGTAAATGACGAAATCCAAATGTCGAATGACGAAGGGGTCGATCCTTGGAAGGGGTTCGGAAAGAGGGCCTACAGAATACACGGAAGACGCAGAAAAGGGGCACGGAGGGAGGACCTGAACCACGCCTCATGCCTGCGGGATGCGCTTGCCTGAGGACAAACGCGGCCTACTCTCCACGCCCGTTTTCTCCTTCTAAATCCCATGTGGAAAGGCCGTTTCTCCCAGCCCACCAGCCAGCTCGTGCAGAGTTATGGCGAATCCGTGTCCTTTGACTGGAGGCTTTTCGCGCATGACATCCGCGGCTCCATCGCCCATTCCAAGGGCCTCGTGAAGGCCGGGATCATCACGGCGGACGAGCAGGCGCAGATCGAAAAAGGCCTGCTCACCATCCAGCACGAGATCGAAACCGGGAACTTCGAGTGGAAGGAATCCCTCGAGGACGTGCACATGAACATCGAGGCCGAGCTGACGAAGCGCATCGGCCCCGCTGGTGCGAAGCTGCACACGGCCCGCAGCCGCAATGACCAGGTGGCCACGGATGTGCGCCTCTACACGAGAGATGCGGTGGATGCCGTCGTGATGTTGATTCAGAGCCTTCAGCGCGCTCTTGTGGAAGCCTCCGAGCGCAGCGGCGGTGCCGTGGTGCCGGGTTACACGCATCTTCAGCGCGGCCAGCCCGTGCTCTTCGCCCATCATTTGCTGGCCTATGTGGAGATGCTCTCCCGCGACATTGCCCGCCTTCAGGATGCCCGAAAGCGCATCGATGTGATGCCACTCGGCTCGGGTGCTCTCGCCGGATCCACGATCATTCTGGATCGCGAGTATGTGGCCAAAGAGCTCGGCTTCGCCGCCGTGACGCAGAACAGCATGGATGCGGTGAGCGATCGCGATTTTGCCACGGAGGTGCTTTTTGCCATCGCGCTCTGCGGCGTGCATCTCTCGCGCTTGAGCGAGGACGTAATCCTCTGGTGCAGCGCCGAGTTCGGCTTCATCACCCTGAGTGATGCGCACACCACCGGCTCTTCCTTGATGCCGCAGAAAAAGAACCCGGATGTGGCCGAGCTTACCCGTGGGAAGTCTGGCCGCCTTGTGGGCAATCTCATGGCCATGCTGACCCTGTTGAAGGGCCTGCCGATGACCTACAACCGCGACATGCAGGAGGACAAGGAGCCGCTCTTTGACAGCCTGGACACCATCAAGGCCGCCCTGGCGGTGTTTGCGGAGATGATCGCCGGCATGGAGGTGAATGAAACCCGCACCCGTGCGGCCACCAGCGACCCCATGCTGCTCGCCACCGACCTCGCCGACTATCTGGTGAACCATGGTGTGCCCTTCCGCTCCGCCCATGAGGTAATTGGAAAGCTGGTCGCGCACAGCATCTCGGAGAAGGTGGCTTTTGCCGACATTCCACTGGCGAAGTATCAGGAGTTCTCACCGGCCTTTGAGGCAGATCTTTTTGCCTGCCTGAACCTGGAAACCGCCCTCGCCGCGCGCAAGGGCATCGGAGCGCCCTCGCCGCAGAATGTGGCCGCCCAGATCGCCCGCTGGAAGGAGGCGCTTTCGTGATGAGCGAAGGTGGAAAGGATCTTCAAACTTCCGAGGGCAAGCAGGATGCTTGCCCCACCTTCCCGCTCGTCCATGAGCAGCCGCATCCCGGCTGGCAGACCGTCAAAGACGAGCGTGTTTTCGACAATCCGCACATCTCCGTGGACCGTGTGGAGGTGACCACCCCGAACCGCCAGGAGAAGCCCGTGCCCTGGATGGTGGTGAAGCGAAAAGCCGCCGTGGCCATCGCTCCCATCACAGCGGAGGGCCAGCTGGTGATGATCCACCAGGAGCGCATTCCCGTGGCGGAGGAGTGCCTGGAGTTCCCGGCCGGGCAGATCGACTGCCCGGTGCCCGAGGTCACCTGTGATCTCGTGACAGAGACAGCTTTGCGTGAACTGGCGGAGGAGACGGGCTACGGCCTGGCCCCCGGCGGCACGCTGGAACCGCTCGGCTGGTTTTTTCCTTCGCAAGGATTTACCGACGAGCACGTTTATTTATTCAAGGCGGAGCCCGTGTGTGTCGTCAGCCATCCCTCACCGGATGGAAGCGAACACATCAGCCCCGTGCGACTTGTGAGCGCAGGAGAACTGCGGAGGATGATCGCTGCCAATGAGATCACCACCGCCCTGACGCTGGCACTTTACGCGCGGATGGCGGCGAAGGGATCGATCTAAACCCCCTTACATTACCGCACCCTCATCCCTTCACCCCGTTATGTGGCAAGGCCTCCTCAACAAAGCTTTCAAAGCCCGCGAAAAAATCGCCCTGAACCTCAACCCCTCGGATGAGGAAAAGCCGTTCCTGGATCACCTGGATGATCTGCGGACGATGCTCATGCGGATGATCACCACGCTGCTGGTCTCCACCATCGGCACCTTCATCTTCTACAAGGAGTTGTTCCGCATCATCCTGTACCCACTCGTGCTGGCTGGTTTCGCGCCGACGATCGAGGATGCCCAAGGCCTGCTGATCAACACGGACATCGCCGGTCCCTTCATGATGGCGGTGAACGTGGCCCTCATCGCCGGGGTCATCATTGCCTTCCCACTTCTCTTCATCTTCCTGCTGCAGTTCGTGCTGCCGGGCCTGCATAACAAAGAGAAGAAACTGCTCTTCCCCGCCATCGCTGTGGGCACCGGCCTCTTTGTGGGCGGCTGCCTCTTTGCGTATTGGATGGTGCTTCCGCGCGCCCTCATCTTCTTCGCCGAGTTCGCCGGCACCATGGGTGCGAAGCAGATGTGGGAGATCGGTGCCTATGTCACTTTCACCACGCGGTTCATCCTGGTCTTCGGCATCGCCTTTGAACTGCCGGTGGTGGTCATGGCGCTGGTGAAGCTGGACATCCTCACCTTCAAGATCATGAAGAACACCTGGCGGCATGCCTTGGTGGCCATCACGCTCTTCGCGGCGGTGATCACGCCGACTCCGGACGTGCTGACGCTCATGCTCATGTCTGGCCCGCTCTATGTGCTCTACGGCATCTGCGTGGTGATGGCCTACTTCCTGGAGAAGAAGGACCGCGAGGCCTTCCCCGAGTACTACGCGCAGCTCGAGAAGGACGAGAAGGAGCTCGAGAAGCCGCCGGAGAAAGACGAGTGGGACAACGAGAACTACAACCCATGGTTCTCCGAGGACGATCAGGACAAGGACATCGACGACGAATACCAAAAGCCGCGTCCGTCCGCGCCTCCACCGTCCGTGGAAAAGGCCTCGAACATCGTCCCAATGAGCGATGAGCCTGTGCAGGAGGAACAAGGTGAAGACCAGGGTTCCGTGATGCCGGATGAGGATGAAAAGCCTGCCGACACCTCCAAGCCTGCCTCCGAAAAGACCACCGAGGAACTCGCCCGTGAGGACGAGGAGCGCAGCGGCAATCCGCCTGCGTGAGGTGAAAACACGGCCTATTTACCACGAATAGGCACTGATTAGCACTGATGACCAAGCCCTCTGGGGCTTGGTCATTTGCTTTCATCAGTGGCCATCAGCGGGAGAAGGGTTTGGTTAGGGAAGACGTGGCCAATCACATCTTTCCTTGCTATCAGTCTCAATAAGATCTAAGGCTGGTCTCAATATGGATCCCCGAATCAAAGAGCGGCTCGAAGCCCATCTGGTCACCGCCGGCCTCCGCCGCACCAAGCAGCGTGAGGTCATCGTCGAAGCCGCTTTTGCCACGGATGACCATTTCAATGCCGAGGAACTGCTGGAAAAGACCCGCAAGCTCGACCGCACCATCTCCCGTGCCACCATCTATCGCACCCTCCAGCTTCTGGTGGAGTGCGGCCTGCTGCGTGAGGTGGACCTGGGCCGCGACCAGACCTACTACGACCCGAACTTCCTCGACAAGCCGCAGCACAACCACCTCATCTGCCTGGACTGCGACCGCGTGGTCGAGTTTGAGGACGACAACGCCGCGCTGCTCCATGACTGCATCACCCGCCGTCTGGGCTTCCAGCCGAGCATGAAGGCCATGCGCATCGAGGCCAAGTGTGATGAGTTTGCCCGCAGCGGCTCATGCCAGTTCAAGACGGCACGCGAGGCGGCTCACGCCTGATCACAGGCTGTTGAGGATTCCCCTTCCCTCCCGGCGCGCTTTCCGCTAGCAAAGCGGGGATGAGTGACCCCAAGGAGACCCAAAGCCCCGCCCTCGCCCAGTCCATCGGAGGCTGGCAGATCATGTTTTACGGCCTCGGCTCCATGCTCGGAGCCGGCATCTATGCGCTGATTGGCAAGGCGGCCGGAGGCCTCGGCAATGCGGTCTGGCTGGCCTTCCTCATGGCGATGATCGGAGCCATGCTCACCGGTCTCTCCTATGCCTGTGTCGGCGGACGTTATGCCAAGGCAGGCGGCGCGGCCTATGTGACCCATCGCGGGCTTGGCAGGCCACTGCTCAGCTATGTCATCGGCATCGCCGTGATGATGAGCGGACTCACCAGCATGGCCACGGGCTCGCAGGCGATCATTGACCAGATCCAGAAGCTCATGGCGTGGAACCTGGACGAGAACACCATGAAGCTGTGCAGTATCGGGGTGGTGTTTCTGGTCGGTTGCGTCATCTACCGCGGCATCCGCGAAAGCATGTGGCTGAACATTCTTTGCACGGTCATCGAGGCCAGCGGCCTGCTCTTCATCATCGCCGTCGGTGTGAAATACTGGGGCAGTGTGAACTATCTGGAATCCCCCGGAGACACGGCCGCTGGCGGTGCGGGTTCGGGCATCACGCTGATGCTGGTCATGCAGGGCGCGGTCCTAACCTTTTATTCGTTCATCGGCTTCGAGGACATTTTGAATGTGAGCGAGGAGGTGAAGGACCCGGCGAAAAACGTGCCCTTTGGTTTGATTGGCGCCATGGTGCTGGCGACGTGCATTTACATGGCGGTGGCCATCACCGCAGTGTCCGTGGTGCCCTGGCAGGAACTGGCGAAGAGCGGCACTCCGCTGATGGATGTGGCCAGCCGTGCCGCGCCCTGGTTCAAAGGCATCGGGCCTGTGTATGCTGCCATCACCATCTTCGCCATCGGCAATACCGCGCTGCTGAACTACCTCATGGGTTCACGTCTGCTGTATGGCATGAGCCATCAGGGACTGCTGCCCTCCATCCTTCAGAAGGTGCATCCGGTGCGCAAAAGCCCGCACATCGCGGTCTTCGTGCTCTTCATCATCGTCTCCATCCTCATCCTCAGCGGCGGCGTGAAGGCACTGGCGGAATCCACCGTGCTGCTGCTGCTGACCGTCTTCACCACGGTGAACATTTCCCTGGTCGTGTTGAAGCGCCGTCCGGACGAGCCACGCAGCGGCTTCGAACCTCCGGTCGTTGTGCCCATTCTCGGGGCGCTGGTCTGTGCCTCGCTGATCATCGTGCGCCTGCAGACGGCTATCACTAGTGGAGATGAAGCCCAGCGCACCGCGCCGC
Organism: Prosthecobacter gellanilyticus; assembly: GCF_007992435.1. GTDB lineage: Bacteria > Verrucomicrobiota > Verrucomicrobiia > Verrucomicrobiales > Verrucomicrobiaceae > Prosthecobacter > Prosthecobacter gellanilyticus. The sequence goes on from NZ_BKAG01000001.1 coordinate 64,659, forward strand.
TCATCGCCGGAGCCATCGTGGTGATCAGCCTCGTGCTCTATAAGGTGCTGAAGCCGAGGAACGTGGTGGCGAAGATCGAGGACTGAGTGAGACCCGAAGTCGCGCGCGGCATGAAAGTCCTGATCATTGTCGAGAACCTGCCCGTGCCGCTGGACCGCCGCGTCTGGCAGGAGGCCTGCGCTTTGCGGGATGCCGGGCATGAGGTGACCGTCATCTGCCCGAAGATGCGCGGCTATGTGGAGGCGGAGGAAGTGCTGGATGGCATCCAGATCTACCGTCACTGGATCAGTGATGAGGCACGCGGCATCCGTGGGTTCATCTTTGAGTATGCCAGCGCCCTCTGGGGCGAGATGCGCTGCGCCTGGAAGGCGTGGAGACGCGGTGGCTTCGATGTCATCCACCTCTGCAATCCGCCGGACCTGCTCTTCCTGGTGGCCTTGCCATACAAGTTGTTCGGCGGTGTGAAGGTCATTTTTGATGTGCATGATCTCTGGCCGGAGATGTTTGAGGCCAAGTTCGGCAGGCGCGGTCCGCTCTACTGGGCTGTGAGACTCGCTGAGCGCTGCACCCTGGCCCTCGCAGATGCCGTGATGGCCACGAATCAAAGCGTGCTGACCGCCGTGAAGCAGCGCGGTTACAAGAAGGATGATGAAGTCTTCATCGTGCGCACCGCGCCGAGCAGCAGCATGAACACGGACGCCCCGGTGGATGATGCGCTGAAGAACGGCAAAAAGTATCTCGTCGGCTACATCGGCGTGATGGGCAATGCGGACGGTGTGAACTACCTCATCGAGGCCGCGCGGCACATCGTGAAGACCCGCAGCCGTGACGATGTGCACTTCCTGCTCATGGGCAGCGGCCCGGAACATGCGGAGCTCGTGAAGCTGCGCGACTTGCTCGGCCTAACGAACTGCATCGACATGCCGGGCCGTGTCTCGAACGAGTATCTTTTCACCGGCCTGCAGACCATGGACCTCGGCGTGGCCTGTGATCCGATCAACGACTACAACGATCACTGCACCATGAACAAGACGCTGGAGTACATGGCCTTCAGCAAAGCGCAGGTGCTCTTCGGCACGCGTGAGGGCCGCTTCTCCGCCGGTGATGCCGCGCTCTACGTCATGGAAAACAGCGCCGAAAAGCTCGGCGATGCCATTTTGGAACTGCTGGATGATCCCGCGCGCCGTGAGCAGATGGGCAGGCTCGGCCGAGAACGTCTCACTCACGAACTGAGCTGGGAACGCAGCGTGCAGGAGCTGCTGAAGACCTACGCGAAGGCCACGAGGTAGGCTTCGTCGTCCCGCCACAGAACTCCCAACCCTGGAGTGTTGGAATGAACATCGTTTCCAAGTCACTTCGCATGCTTTTGGGTGCCCACAAAGTGGGACAGGTTTTCAACCTGTCTGGTGGAAAGGCCCACAAATGCCTAACTAAAAAAAGATCATTCAGACTTCTGCCGCCGTATGGCTTCATAGGATCGTTCAGACTTCCCAGAGACAGGTTGAAAACCTGTCCCACTTTATCAGATCACCTGCTTGATCACATGCTGCTTCTCCACGCCGGTGAGACGGGCATCGAGACCCTGGAACTTGAAGTTCAAGCGCTCGTGATCAATGCCGCATTGATGCATGATCGTGGCATTGATGTCATTCAAGTGCGCGGGATCGGTGGCGATGTTATAGCTGAAGTCATCGCTCTCACCAAAGCTGATGCCGCCCTTCACACCGCCGCCGGCCATCCACATGCAGAAGTTCCGGGGATGATGATCGCGGCCATAATTCTCTTTGGTTAGGCCGCCCTGCGAATAAACGGTGCGGCCAAACTCACCGCCCCAGATGACCAGTGTGCTGTCCAGCAGACCGCGCTGCTTGAGGTCCGTCAAAAGCGCGCCGATGGGCTGGTCGGTATCGCCGCACTGCAGGCGGATGTCACTCGGCAGATTGCCGTGCTGGTCCCAGCCGCGATGCAGCACCTGCACCACACGCGTTCCGCGCTCGACGAGACGTCGTGCAAGGATGGCACTGGCCGCAAACGATCCTGGCTGCAGTACCTCCGGGCCATACATGTCGAGCGTGGCCTGGCTTTCGCTTTTCAGATCCACCAGCTCCGGCACGCTGGTCTGCATGCGGAAGGCCATCTCATACTGCGAGATGCGGGTCTGGATCTCCGGATCACCCAACTTCGCAAAACTGTGCGCATTCATCTGCGCCAGCGTGTCCAGCATGGCCCGGCGATGCGTGCCAGACACACCATCCGGATTCTGAATGTAGAGCACCGGATCTCCCACCGCGCGCAACGCCACGCCGCTGAATTTTCCGGGCAGGAAGCCGCTGCTCCACATGCGGGTAAACAAAGCCTGCGCGGGTGCCTTGGCGCTCCACTTCGGCGTCAGCACCACAAAAGAAGGCAGGTCATTGCTCTCGCTACCGAGACCATAGCTGAGCCATGAGCCGATGCTCGCAAAGCCCGGCACTTCACGCCCCGTCATCACAAAGGTGCAGGCCGGGTCATGGTTGATCGCGTTCGTGTGCACCGTCTTGATCAGCGCGATGTCATCCACATGCTTCGCGGTATGTGGCAGCAGTTCGCTCACCCAGCGCCCGCACTTGCCGTACTGCGCGAACTTGAAAAGGCTCGGCGCGATGGGGAAGCGTGCCTGCTTGCTGGTCATACCGGTGAGGCGCTGACCGCCCTGCACACTCGGCGGCAGATCCTTGTCGTACCACTCCTGAAGCTGCGGCTTGTAGTCCCAGGTATCGAGCTGCGACGGCCCGCCATTCATGTGCAGATAGATGACCGCCTTCGCCTTCGCCGCGAAGTGCGGAAGACCCGGCAATGGCTGATACACCTGCGGGCTGGGTGCCGCAAAAGCATCGCGCCCCATCGCATAAGTCAAACCCAGCCCGCCGAGACGAAGTCCGCTGTGTCCGAAGAACTGGCGGCGCGTCTGAAGGAGGTTCGATTCAAAGATGGGATCCATGCAGGGAGAGAAACGCTCGTTGGTGAGGTGGTGTTTTCAAAAGCCCGGAGGCATTTGGTAGAAACATTAAGGGTAGAAAGATTTCAGAAGGGTTTTTGATGGGAGAGACGATGCAACGCAGCCCTCGAGCGCTCCTGAGAATCTCCACTTCTGCCGATCTCATCCATCAAAGATCAAAGCCAAAGGTCCCCTAATTTTTCTACCCTTAATCTTTCTACCAAAATTAGGGCTCATTGCCCCCAACAACCTCACTTCTCCGCGACTTCAAGGAAGAGCTTCTCCAGCGTCGTGCGCGGATGCCCGGACCTCACCACTTTCGCTCCCTGCCCTTTGCTCTCCACCAGTGCCCGGATCTCCGCCAGCAACTCCGGTGAGGCATCGGCCAGCACCAGCTCCGTCTCGTTTTCGACCGCGATCAGCTCATCCAGATGCCCCTCACGCACCATCTGGCCATGCGCCATGATGCCGATACGATCACACACCTCCTGCATCTGCTCCAGCAAGTGACTCGTGACCAGCACTGTGATGCCCTGCTCTTTAAAACCCAGGATCAAATCACGGATCTTCCGTGAGCCTGCGGGGTCCACACCTGCCGTCGGTTCATCCAACACCACAAGCCGCGGCCGATGCAATAGCGCCTGCGCAAGACCCAGGCGCTGCAGCATGCCCTTCGAGTAACCGGACACGCGTCGATCCGCCGCATCCTCGAGGCCTGTGATGGCCAGCATCTCTTTCGCGCGATCCTTCAACACCGCACCGCTCATGCTGCACAAACGGCCATAAAACAGCAGGGTTTCGAAACCATTGAGGTGCTTGTAGAAATACGGGTTCTCCGGCAGGAAGCCCACATCGCGGCGGCTTTCCACCTCCGTGCTGGACTTGCCAAACACCGTGGTGCGTCCACTCGTCGGTGTGACCAGTCCAAGGATGGCCTTCATCGTCGTGGATTTACCGCAGCCGTTCGGACCGATGAGGCCATACACCTCGCCATCATTCACCGTGAGCGAGAGATCACGCACCGCCGTGAACGGTGCCTTGCCAAGCCCCGCCTTGAAAACCTTCGTCAGGTTTTCCACAGTCACAGCAGGCGTTGTCGAGGCGGGGGGCGGCATCTCTACGATTCAAGGAAAGACCGACTCCCGTGTCAATCCAAGCGTTCAAGAAGGTTTCACTCCCGGCGCGGATTTTCATCGATGTAAGCCCCGAGAGTGCGCCCAAGCCCGGCACCGATCTGGCCATAACCTTCCACGGACATGACCGGGTAGTTCCAGCCCGTCTCGAGCGTCACAGAGATGGTGAAAGGTCCGCCATTTTGCCGCACCCAGCCGCTGCTCATCCGGCCGCGCTCCTCATCCGTGGTCACATACGTGGCGAAGCGATACTTCGGCACGACCTTCAGCGGCTCCGTGATGCTCGTGGCGGCGAGATCCATCCAGCGCTGGTAGTTGCGCTGCTGCATCCCCGTCATGCGCTCAAAGCCAAAGGGCCCGTAAAAATACACGGGATCTGTGGCTCCCGGGTTATGCAGATCAATGAACACATCCAGACCACGCGTGGTGTGGATCTCGCGGATCATGCGCTGCGCCGCCGCCACCTCCGGATAGATCGGCTCCGCAGCCCAGTCGCGATTGTGATCACGCGGGATCGATTCCTTCCCACCGGCACCGACGGCGACGTTATCTACATCCATGATGGGAATGAAATGCAGGCAGGTCTTCTCACGCACGGCCTTCGCTTCATCGCTCGCAAACCAGCGGATAAAACCGCGCCCCACCTGGCTGCCACCGGCTTCCCAAGCATGCTGACGAGCACCGACCCAGACCTGATGCGGGGCCGTGACCTTACCGATGCGGATGCCATTCACCGAACGCCCGCCCTTGGTCTTCGCCAGCTCAAATCGTTTCGCCTCCGGCAGCTTCGCTGCGATCTCCGCGAGCAGCGCCTCCGCATCCGAGGGCACAAACGGCGGCCCCCAGGCAAAGCTCATCTGCGCCGCAGTGGCCTTGACCTTGTAACTCATCGCCTTGTCCTCCGTGCGCGTGCCCGCATCACTCGGCGTCCAGGTTTTGCCATCGCTGCTGATCCACGCCTGCTTTGGCTGGCACCAGGCAGCGGCAAGCACATTCGCTTCGCGAAACGGCTTCGTCTGCGCCTGCACCTCCAGCGTGACTTCATCACCCACCGTCAATCCATCCAGCTTAAAGAACCACCAGCACGGCCAGCCGCGGCCTTCACGGATCGCCGGCATGATGCGCAGGGTTTTCGTGGCCTCATCCAGCTTCACCACCTCCGCATTCCCGCCTTCGAAATCCGTGAGCACACGCAGCTCGGCATGCAGAGGCAGCGCCAGCGCGCCGAGGAGGAGAAGAAGTGGGAAAGGTGATTTCATGACTTCCTGTATACGTTTCAAAACGAGCCGCTTCTCTAAGGCACACCGCGCAGCGGCTGTTCTTTGATGGCGGTTTGGCTCCATTGGGTCTTCTGAAGCTCGGCAAAAGTCTTCCGGCGGGCGGAGGGCGTGCCGTCCTTCGCCATCAGCACGCGTAGGTCCGGGATGTCTCCTTGGATCCGGCCGACCAACTGATTGTTGTAGAGATCCAGGCTGGCATTTTCGTTGGCAAAACTCCAGCCATTGAGGGTGACCGAGAGCCAGTGGATCTCCGCAGACAATCCGGTGAAAGTAAACCTTCCGTCCGCAGGCAGCTCGAGCAACTGATGATCCCAGGCGTCCTCACGCCCGAGCATGATCTTGATGCCCGGAGGAACTTTCTCACCCTCCGGCAGGATCACCCGACCCTTCAAGGTGTAAGCCTGGATCACAGGCAGATCACCGACATCCAAAGTGCTGCCAGTCTTGCCCGGCTGAATCACACGCGCTGGCACCGCGCCCTTGTCCTTGAGGCTGTCCATCATGCCATAAACAAAATACGGCTGCTCTCCGTGCACATTGTAAAACGTGAAGCGTCCCTGCTCATCACAAGCGATGGATTGATCCCCGAAGAACTGCGTGGCATCGCGGTTGTCCTGCACCAGCCCGACCTGGGCACGAGGCACCGGCTTGCCATCCTTCACCACACGACCGGTGATAGTGGCCCCGACCTCCATCGAGATATCACGAAGCTCTTCGTCAGGCTTCAGCTTCTCCGCCACGCGGGGAGCGAGGCCGCGTGACCTAACCATGAGTGAGACAAACTCTAGTGGATCCTTCGCCGTGATCGTGAACTTTCCCTCGTCATCCGACACCGCCAGTGAATCCACATCGTGAAAGCCCAGGCCTTCCCGCTTGTCCGTTTTAAACCATCGCGGGCTGATGACCGCGCCCGTCAACGGCTTGCCTTTGTTATCGAGCACACGCCCCTGCACATAGCGCTGACGCCCCAGCTTCGCGAGATCCAGTGGCTCCAGCGTGGCCCGCATCTCGCCCTTCGCCGGGTCCACTTTCTCCACCTGCACCGGGCGGTGATGCGGCGCCGTAACGAGCACATTGAAGACCAGCTCGGGATCTAATGAGGCAATACGAAAACGCCCCTCTTTGTCCGTGCGCCCGCTCTTGGCGCAGTCCGCATAGCAGCTCGGACACAGCGGGCTGTGACCATGCTTCACCCTCGCCGTGTCCATCATCACCGTGGCTCCCGCGATGGGTGCTCCATCCGCCCCCTTCACCACACCCACCAGATCCGGTCGCGTCGGTTCAGCAGCGAAAACGACCATGCACGGAACAAAAGCGAGCAGAGGCAAAAGCGAGCGGAGATGACGCATGAGATCATGCCATCATAAATCCTGAGGAACGGCAATTTAATCTCTGCGCTGGCGTCTACTTGGCGACGCTTACTTCAAAGGCACGCTCCACAAGTGCTTGCCGGAAGTGATGAAAAGGGTCTTGCCATCCTTTCCGCCAAAGGCGCAGTTGCAGCATTCATCCGGGGAGGTGGGGATGAAGTCGATGAGCTTGCCGGAGGGCGAGAGAATGTAGCAACCGGCCTTGAAGCGCGTGGTCTCGTAGTCGTTCGCGGTGTTCGTGCCAGCCGCGACATAGAGGCGGCCTTCCTTGTCCATCTTCATGCCATCAGGGCCGCGGCCGTCTTTCCAGTCGAAGAGAACCTTGCGTGTATCGTAGATCACGCTGCCCTTTTCATCGAGCTCATAGCGCAGCAGTTTGCGGGAGCCACCGTGGCTGTTGTTATTGTTGTCGGCGATGTAGAGATAGCGGTCATCAGGCGAGATGAGGATGCCGTTCGGACGCTCGGCGCCATAGGTGTTCAGCATCTGCACCTCACCAGACTTCTCGATGCGATACACACCCTCGATGGCATGCCGGGGCACGCCGGCCTTCATGCTCGGCACCGACCAGATCTCCATGCCTTCCCTCGGACCATAACGCGGATCGGTGAAGTGGATGCGGCCTTTCGAGTCCATGCAAAGATCGTTAGGCGAGTTGAAGCGCTTACCATTAAAACGATCCGCCAGCACCGTGACACCTCCATCCTTCTCCGTGCGGGTCACACGACGCAGCCCCGATTCACAAGCCACGAGACGGCCTTCGCGGTCAAACAGCAGGCCGTTGGAGGCATTGTGCCGGAACACCGTGATACGGCCCTTCGGGTCCATGCGGTTGATATGCTTGCCATCGGTGAAGTAAAGCGAGCCATCCTTCCACGCAGGCCCCTCCCCTGCCCCGATGAGACCATGGTCCGTCGGCTTCGCCCCGGGAACAATTGGCGACGGCATGGTGGAGCATGAAGCGAGAACGAGCGGGACAAGCAGCAGGAGGGATTTCATGAGTGGCGCAGAACAGAATGGAATAGAACGCGCATCCAACCGCGTTCTCTGCCTGATGAAAAGCCTGCTTTTCCTCACTCGGTCTTCTGCCGTTCTGTCTCGGCAATGATTCGGCCGATCAGCCAATGGCGGCCGGTTGTCCAACCAAGGAGCAAGTGAGAGTCTGGCGGCGACTCCGGACACTGGCCTTTCATGGCACGCTGCAGTCCAGCAATCAGGGGCTGGAGCACCTCTTGCAGGCTATTTGGCTCAAACGACAAAAATAGCCCTGCGCGGTAAAGAAACTCCCGCTGCGCATTCTGAGTCAGCCCGGACAAGAAATAGATCATCTGGCGCCAGGCGTAGGCGGCGTTTTTGACCATGATCAGGCGCGCATGGTGATTGCCGCTCCTTTGCCTCAGCCGCCGGATGATCCAGAGCCAGCAACGAATGGCCGCTGCTTCGCGATCAACAGGCAGGTTCAGTGTCTCTATCAACACAGAGAGGTTTTGGGTGGTGAGGATCTGTTGTTGCTCGATCACCATGCCATTGGCCGCGGGATGTCCGGCCTTGGAGTTGTCGATCTTCGCACGCTTCCAGCAAAGCTGGCTGAATGGATCTTGTGACGTTCCCATGGCGAGATTCCACCACGAGCGTCGCGCTGTCTCAGGGCTCGGAACTTCCATGGCGAGGACATTGTCGAAATCAGCATTGTAGTAGAAATGATACAGCGTGCCCTGCAGCTCGCCTGCCGCAGCTTTGGCCGCGTGAAGAAACTTGGGCCCGAACTCGCCCATGAAGATGTCGCTGGCAATTTCCTCGACCAGAGGCAGATCCAGTCCAGCCTGCCTGGCAAGGCCACTGAATTCTCGAACAAGGCGATTGGGGAGAATCGCCTGCGGAAAGGCTGTCAGGGCCGTGGACGCAATATCCCTCAAGGCAGAGACGGCAGCCTGACGTGTGTCTTCAGTCTTGGACCGCCACGGTTCAATCACGGCCACCCAAGGAAGTTCTTCGATGCGGATCTGGCTTTCCAGATTGAGCAGCAGCAACGAGCGTCTCTTGCGAAAGGCACGATACACATCTGCCTGCACGCGGCGCAACGCGTCATCCTTGATCTCCGCGGCATGGATCTCAGCAGTCACTTTCGGAAGCACCAAGGCCAGAGAATCTCCAGACGTGAGCACACGTTTAGACACAAGATTGTCGAGGGTGTCACACCGAGCACGCCCCACTTTCCAGACAATGGATTCCGGAAGAGAGCTGCCCTGGACAACATCAGGAAGCTCTTCCGGAGTTACTGGTGCCATCAACGATGAAGTGTCGGTGAGGCCTGCATCTTGGGGGAAGTCTGCCAACCTGCGAGCGATCACTTTGGCCAGATCAGAATGAAGCGACAGTGCCACTGACTGGGCTTGTTCTCGACGTAGCCGCAAACGCTGTGCGGAGCCTGGCTGGCCATGCTTGGCCAGATAGCGCGCCACGATCAGGCGTATGAGACCAAGCTCACGTCTTGGAAGGTTGCCGATGTCGGGAAGGGCACGACGCAGCAGTTCACGGAGTTGGTAGAAGTTGTCGTCACGTCTGTCCGGCTTGGCACATTTTTGATGCGCTCGGCGAAGAACTTCATAGTCCTCCAACAACTCAGATACCCTGGTTTCCCAACGCTGTGGAATGGACTGGAGCGGCCAGCCTCCGACCACAGGAAAACGGCCGTCAGCATTCACGGGCACCGGAAGACCATCACCACCCCTGGCCAGGTCAGGTGCCTCACCTTGAACCGTTTCTAAGACCAGGCCTACCAAACGATCCATCATGGGAATCCAGACAGTGATCATCTCACGCTGCACCATGTATCCTTTATGCTCGCTCATCCCATTGAGCGCGGTCACCAGCTCACCAGTCGTCTGGACTGAGACCTCCGCGCTTGAGCTTCGCGCCTTGTCCGAAGGGACAGGATAGAATCTCAACCGGTCAAAGAAAGGCGAGATCTCATGGAGCACCTTGGCGGCTGCATCAGGCTGGTCCTGCTGCATCAACCAAACGACCACAAGCAGGGCGCCCTCTTCCGGCACTGTGATTTCATAGCGGCCATTCCACAGCCACTCCGAGAGCATGGTCAGGCCATGAACGCTCAAGAAGAACTCGTTGATGATCGCCCGTCCGCTGTCTGGAGCCAGTTCCAGGGCTTTGAGAATGGCCTGCTCATGTTCGAGCATCGGACCTCCGGCCAGCAGGTTTCCGGTGACAAATCCTCCGGTGACAACTTCCGGAGTCGCCCACACTGGCACGCCCTTCGCAGGCTGGCGTGATCCCACCTCAAACGCACCTGCGGCCATGCCCTGAAGCACTGCCCGCCACTGCCCAGCCTTGGCCATGGCACGCTCACGAACGGCCAGATCAGCGTGACTCTCCACAGCCTTCAGCGCCTTGCCCAACTGACCTGCCGCATAACCAGAATTTGCCTGCATCGTGGAAATGGATGGAACTGAACTCATGAAGAAGAGGATCCAGGGGCTGGAGTTGAACCAGCTCCCTCCCGGTCCTGAGCCGAGCGCTCTCACGTTGAGCTTCCCTGGAGTGATGAAATTTCGCTGAGAACTGTGGCTGCGGTGCCACACTTCGCAAGTCTACATACGAGCGATGCATGGATCTCCATGTCTGACGCGTTCTCTGCCTGATGAAAAGCCTGCTTTTTCCTGCTCTGCTTTTGAGCTCCACCTGCCTCGCGGATTCCAACTGGCCGCAGTTTCGCGGGGACGGCGGGCTCGGGCTTGGATCGGGCAAACCGCCCGTGGAGTTTTCAGCGGAGAAGAATCTGAAGTGGAAGGTGGAGGTGCCGCTGGGACATTCATCGCCCTGCATCTGGGGAGACAAGGTCGCGCTCACAGGCCTGGATGGCGGCAAGCTGGTGACCTTTTGCCTGAGCCGCACGGATGGCCATGAGCTATGGCGCGTGGCCGTTCCAACAGAGAAGATCGAGAACGCGCACCGCATCGGCAGTCCGGCAGCGCCGACCTGCTGCACGGATGGCGAGCGTGTGATCTCCTACTTCGGCTCTTATGGCGTGCTGGCTTATGATTGGAGTGGCAAGGAGCTGTGGAAGAAGCCGCTGCCTGCTCCGGTGGTGGAGTTTGGAACGAGTGCTTCGCCCGTCATCGCGGATGGAAAAGTGATCATCGTGGCGGACCAGGACATCGGCAGTTACATGATCGCGCTGGATGTGAAGACGGGCGCGGAAGTGTGGAAGGTGGATCGCACCGAGTTCAGGCGCGGCTTCTCCTCGCCCTTCATCTGGAAGCATGATGGCATCGAAGAGCTCATCGTCTGCGGCTCGCTGTGGACACGCAGTTATGATCTGAAGGATGGCAAGCAGCGCTGGAGCGTGCGTGGCATGGCGCGTGTCTCCAATGCCAGCCCGATCGCCGCGGATGGCGTGCTGCTTTTGGTAAGCTGGAATGTCGGCGGTGATGAAGATGACCGCGTGCTCATGGAGCCGCATGATGTCTTCCTGGCCGCGAACGATGCCGACAAGGATGGCCTGCTGACGCTGGAGGAGTTCCCCAAGAGCAAAATCAAAGATCGTTATTCTCAGATCGATGCGAACAAGGACGGCAAAGTGACCAAAGAGGAGTATGAAGTGCTGCGCGGCATGTTTGCAGACGCCGTGAACCAGCTCTTTGCCATCAAACCCGGCGGCAGCGGTGACATCACAGACACGCATGTCGTCTGGCAGCAGAGCAAGCACCTGCCGTATGTGTCATCGCCCGTCGTGGCGAACGGTCGTGTCTTCACCATGAAGAGCGGCGGCCTCGCCAGCGCCTACGATGCCCAAAACGGCAGCCCCATTTATCAGGCGGAGCGCGTGGATGCCTCCGGTGACTACTATGCCTCCGCCGTGACCGCCGATGGCCGGATCTATCTCGTCTCCCAACGCGGCACCGTGGTGGTGCTGGATGCCAAGAGCGAGACGCTGAACGTCCTCGCCCGCAATGAGCTCAAAGCCCCGGTGTTTGCCTCACCGGCGATTCTTGATGGCGTGATCTACGTCCGCACAGACAAGCACTTGATGGCGTTTGGGATGTGAGACGGCCTACCTTTCTTTGCGCTTCACAACCGGGAAGCGACCTTGTTAGGATCATGCATTCGCCATGGAAACTCCCCTCTCGCCTCTTGATTTCGCGCGTCGTGCACGTCGTCTCTATGCAAACCGGGGGGCGGTGGTGGATGGGGGCCGACGCTTCACCTATCAGGAGTTCTTTGAGCGCTGTGATCGATGGTCAGCGGCGCTTCAAAAACTCGGGCTGAAAGCGGGAGATCGGATCGCGAGCATCGCGCCGAACACGCATGCGCATCTGGAGTCTTTTTATGCCGTGCCTCAGATCGGAGCCGTGGTGGTGCCGATCAATTTCCGCCTAACTGCGGATGATTTCGCCTACATCCTCAATCACAGCGGCGCGCGCATGGTGTGTGTGCATGAGGACTATCTGGACACGGTGGACAAGATCCGCGACCGCGTGCCGGGTGTGGAATACTTCGTGGCCTTCACCGGCAAGCGCGAGGGCTGGCTGGACTATGAAAGCACCCTGGCGGCCAGCGAGCCGCAGTTTGAGCCTGCGGAGATCGATGAGACGGAGATGATCGCGCTGAACTACACCAGCGGCACCACGGCGAATCCGAAAGGCGTGATGGTGACGCATCGCAACACGGCGATGAACATCATGGGCCACCTCATGCACACGCGCATCAGCAGCGCCGACAGCTATCTGTGGGTGCTGCCGATGTTTCATGCGAACGGCTGGACCTTTGTGTGGACGATGACGGCGGTGGGCGGACTGCATGTCTGTCTTCCGAAAGCGGATCCGAAGCTGATTTTTGAAACCATCAAGCACCACGAGATCACGCTCATGTGTGCCGCGCCGACAGTGCTCATCAGCATCGCCAATGCACCTGGGGAATGCCGCAGGCAGGCACCACGTGGCGTTCGTGTTTTCACCGCCGGTGCGCCACCTGCAGCCGCGACCATCGAGAAGGTGGAAGGCGAGCTCGGCTGGGAGATCACACATGTGTATGGCCTAACCGAAGTTTCTCCCATTGTCACCATCAGCGAGGTGAGGCCGGAGCATGCGTTGCTGGATGCACGCACGCGGGCCAGCATCAAGGCACGGCAAGGCGTGGAGTATCTGGCCAATGCCGAAGTGCGGGTGATCGATGATCAAGGCGCCGAGGTTCCCAAGGATGGCGCGACGATGGGTGAGATCGTCATCCGTGGGAATGCGGTGATGAAAGGTTACTACAATGATCCCGAGGCCACCGCGAAGGCCATCCGCAACGGCTGGTTTCACAGCGGCGACGCGGCCGTGGTGCACCGGGATGGCTACATCGAGATCCGTGATCGTTGGAAAGACATCATCATCAGTGGTGGTGAGAACATCTCCTCCGTTGAGGTCGAGGGCACGCTGCTGCGTCACCCCGAAGTCCAGGAAGTGGCCGTGGTGGGCATGCCGCACAAGAAGTGGGGCGAGACACCGCAGGCCTTCATCGTGCCACGGGCAGGTGCATCTCCAGCCGAGGCTGATCTGCGCACTTTCTGCCGCGAGCATCTCGCGCATTTCAAAGTGCCGCACGGTTTCACCCTGGTGAAGGAGCTCCCCAAAACAGCCACCGGCAAAATCCAAAAGTACGTGCTGCGCGGCGGTCGGGCAAACATCACGAAGCAATAGACCAAGGAACTTTGGCAGAAAAATGAGGGCAGAAAGATTTCAGCAAATCTTTCTACCAAAACGGGATGGAGGCGCTTCCACCCAACCCAGGAACTCCCATGAGTTCCTCCGCACGACCCCTTTTCCTTGAATGTTAGACAGGATGCTGAGAGCATGAGCGCTACGGCATGCTGTTTCTTCGACGTCTCACCTTTCTCGCTCTTGGCTTCGCAGCCATTGGCGCACGGGGGCAGTCGTTTGAGGACACCCTCGGACTGCAGCCGGTGCACATCACCCTGGATGAAGCCGTGCGCGGGGTCATGGAAAAGAGCTTGGACGTGCGCATCGAGTGGCTGAACTGGGCCGTGGCCGATGAGCAGACAGACGTGGCCCTCGGGAAGTTCGAGCCGTCTTACTTCCTGACCTCGAACTGGCGTGAGTCGAACCTGCCGCAGAACTCGCTCGACTACGTGCAGACGGGCGGGATCATCATTCCGCTCACTGAGCCGCGCCTCTTCATGCAGCAGAGCCTGCTCACGCAAACCGGCATCCAGGGCAAGCTGCCGCTGGGCACAGAATACCAGATCTACGCCAGCACGGGCGTGTTTCGAAACGATCTCAACCGCCAGCGTCCTCCAGCCATCTTCTACCCCGAGTATGCCGCGGCGGTCGGCTTCAGCTTGAAGCAACCCTTGTTACGCGATTTCGGCCCGTCCGTGAACCTCGCGGAGCTGCGCGTGAGCCGGAAAAACGCCGTGATTGCCGATGCGAAGTGGGAGCTGCAGTTCCAGCGCTCGCTGGGGCAGGTCATCGTGCAGTACTTCCAGCTCATCTTCGCCGTGGAGAATGTGGAGGTGAAGCGCGAGGTCGCGGCCTTTGCCCGCACCCTGGTGGCGGAGAACAAGAAGCGCCTCGAGCTCGGGCTGCTCTCCCCTGCCGATGTACAGGAGGCAGAGGTGGCCGTGGCCGTGGCACGTGAGGAGGTGATCACCGCTCTCGGGCAGGTGGTGGAGAGACAAACCACCTTGAAGACACAGATCCTCGGCACGGTGGATGAAGGCGCTGGCGTGGTGTTTCTGCCCAAAGACTCGCTGCCCATCATCTCGCCCCAGCTGGACCGTGCAAAGCATCTGCAGAGTGCTCTTCAGCGCCGGCCGGATCATCGCGGCGCTTTGGAGGAGGCGGAGAAGCAGGCCATCGTGGTCAAATACATGCGCAACCAGCTCCTGCCGCGCCTGGACCTGCAGGCCACTTTGACCGCGAACGGACTCAGCGGCAGCTATGGCAGCGCCTTTGAGCGGGCTTTCGAGCGCCAGGGCTATGACACGCAGGTCGGGTTCCAGTTCAGCATCCCGCTGGGGAACCGCACGGCGAAGGCGAACCGCAACGCCGCCGAGCACCGCCAGCAGCAGGCCATCCTGAACATCGCCCGAAGTGAGCTGACCATCTCCACGGAGCTGGACACCGTGCTGGCCCAGGTGCGCACGGCCCGCGCCAAGATGGAGTCCACCCGCGAGAGCGAGCGGCTCGCAGGTCAGCTTCTGGAGACGGAGCAAAAGCGGCTGGAGCAGGGCCTGGCACGCACCTTTGACGTCCTCCGTGCCCGCGCTGCCCTGGCCGAGGCCCGCACCCGGCGCCTGGCCGCTCACGCGGACTACAATCAGGCCGCCACCAACCTGCATCTGGTGGCAGGCACCCTGCTGGAGCGTCATGGCATCCGGATCGACCGCGGCAGTTCCCAGCCCAAGGCCGTCCGGACATCCACCAAATAGCGACTCCCCTGACCCGGGATCGGGATGGACAGCGGGCGATTTCTCCCCACCATGCGCGGCCCTTCGCCCGTCCGCTTTTGAAAGTCCTCGTCCTCATCCCCAGCTACAATACCGGCCGCATCCTGCCCCAGACCGTGGCAAACGTCCTGGCGCAGTGGCCGGAGGTCTGGGTGGTCATCGACGGCAGCACGGACGGCAGCACCGCCCTGCTGGACCCGCTGAAGCAAAACCACCCTGGCCTGCGCGTGATCGTGATCGAGAAGAACGGTGGCAAAGGCGCCGCCGTGCTCCACGGCATCAAGCTCGCCGATGAAGCTGGCTACACCCATGTCCTCACCATTGATGCCGACGGCCAGCACCCGGCGGAGGACATCCCCCACTTCCTAAAACTCTCCAAAGAGCACCCCGAGGCCGCGCTCATGGGCTGCCCGGTCTTCGGACCCGAGGCACCGCAGCTCCGCGTGCAGGGTCGCAAGCTCTCCAATGGCTGGACGAATATCGAGACCCTGAACTGGGGCATCCCCGACTCGCTTTTCGGCATGCGCCTCTATCCCATCCCGGCCCTGATCAAAGCCTTCCGCGGCACCCTCTGGGCGCGGCGCTTTGACTACGATACCGAGATCGCCGTGCGTCTGGCCTGGCAGGGCGTGCCCATGAAAGCCGTGCCCACGAAGGTGCGCTACCTCACCGCCGAGGAAGGCGGCGTGTCCCAGTTCCGCTACTTCCGGGACAACACCCTCCTCACCTGGATGCACGCGCGCTTGCTGATTGGCTTCTTCTGGCGCCTACCGTATCTTTTGCTGCGCGGCCGCAATCCGCTCAAGTCATGACACCCGCTCCCGTCGTCGCCAGCTCCCAGGCCCTGGAAGACATCGCCTCCCTGTGTGATGCACGCTGGGACCATTTCTACACCAAGGCAAAGCTCGGCAGCGATCCCGTCTACTCCGCTGTGGTGCGCGAGGTGCATGCCACTCTGCTGCCCGTGCTGGACATCGGCTGCGGCATCGGCCTGCTGGCGCATTACCTGCGCGCCTGCGGCCTCAGCAGCCCTGTCACCGGCTTCGACTACGACCCGCGCAAGATCCACTCCGCCCGCCAGATGGCCACGAAGGCCGGCCATGGCGACATGTCCTTTGCCTCCGGCGATGCGCGCACCGGCCTGCCCGAATTCAGCGGCCACGTGGTCATCCTGGACATCCTCCAGTTCTTCACTGAGGCCGAGCAAGACGCGCTGCTCACCATCGCCGCCAGCCGTGTGGCCCCTGGCGGCAAGCTCATCATCCGCTCGGGCCTGCGCGATGAATCCTGGCGCTTCCGCGTGACCGTGCTCGGAGACTACCTCGCCAAAGTCACCTTCTGGATGAAAGCCGCGCCCACCCGCTATCCCGAGGCCGACCAGTTCCGCCGCGTGCTCAATGCCGCCGGCCTGAACGTGCGCCTCGAGCCCATGTGGGGCGGCACTCCGTTTAACAACTACCTGATCGTCGGAGAGAGGTGAGGCATGCGCCAGATCCCAACGCGGGATCCGCTGGCAGACGAATGGGGACAAACGAATGACAACCAGTCAGGGCCAACTATTCGCCTGTCCCCATTCGTCTGCCAATAAATCTTTACGAGGAGCTCACTTCACAGAGACCCTCGGCCCCACCAGCGCCGCGCGCTCATTCAGCGTGGCAAAGATGTGCTTGGCCTTCGTCGGACCATTGAACATCGTGCCTTCATGCTGCACCTCGAAACCGTAAGCATTTAGCCGCGGCACAGCCACCGCGGTAGCCGTGTAAGTCTGCGTGTCCGTCATCGCACGATCATACCCCGAGGCCACCAGCTTGCTGCCCGGAAGCATGCGGTCATTGACGATGTTCGAGCGAATCACCGTGTCTACCAGTGTGCCCGCCTGGTCCTCGGTCATCTGATACGCATAACCATCACGAATCGTGGAGTGAGTGCCGGAGCAGGAGCAAAGCAACAGACTGGCGAGAGCGAGGAGCGGGAGTGACTTCATCATGAGAGAAGACACAAGAACAAGATCACTCACTCATCGCAAGCGCGGAATGAGAGCACTCCGCAAAACAACTCACGCCCCCAAATCAAAAATCATAAATGGCTCCACCCGCTCACATCCAGATCATCAGCTTCTGCACCAGATCCTTCGTCTGCGTGACCCGGTACTGCTCGCCCACTTCCATTCGCACTCGGCTCCCACCATTGTAGGCAAACTCAAAGATCACCGGCAGCTCACCCGGATGCTGCACCAGCACCTCATGAATGCGCTCAAGATCGATCTCGCTATGCCGGCGTGAGTCAAGCCGCAGTAGCAGCGGCTTCGGGGGTGCGGGAGGCACCACAGGCTTTTCAATCACCTCCGTCGCGGCATTCGGATTGCGCGCCTTCTTCGGCTGCAGCTCCTTGGCATCACTCATCGTCACGCGGTTGCCCTCGCTGCGCTGATCCTTCATGCAGCGGCAGCGCAGACCCAGCACTTTGCCAGGCTGGAGGAACTCTTTAAACTTCTCGTACTCCTCGCTCCAGGCCATCATCTCGATCTGGCCGGTGAAGTCTTCAAAGGTGAAGGTGGCGAAGGGTCGATTGTCCTTCTTCGAATACTTCACCGCGCAGGTGTTGATGATGCCGACGAGGTAAATCGTCTGCGGCTTCTGCGAGGTGTCCACCTCATGGATGGCCATGATCTTGGTGATCTTCGATGAATCAAAGTGTCCGCGGAAGGAATCAAGCGGATGACCGCTGACATAGAAGCCGAGCAGCTCCTTTTCATTATCCAAAGTCTCCGTGGCCGTCCACGGGGTCACGGCCACTTCCTGGGCCTTGGCACTGCGGCGCTTCGGCGCCATCTCGAAGGTATCAAAGAGCCCGCCCTGCCCTGACTTGAGGTCCTTCTGCATCGAGGCAGCGCTGGAGAGCGCCTGGTCGATCCGCGAAAACATAGTGGCGCGGTCTTCCTTCGTGAAATCGAAGGCGCCGGCCTTCACCAGAGACTCCAGGGTCTTCTTGTTCACGGACTTGGTGTCGATGCGTGAGCAGAAGTCTTCGAGGCTTTTGAACTCGCCGTTCTTACGCTCCTCAATGGCGGAGGCCATGGCGCCCTCACCCACGTTCTTAATAGCCGCGAGACCATAGCGGATGGCATTCGGCACGCCCTCAGGCGTCTCGGCGTCCTTGGTGCGCTCCGGAGCGAAGACGAGCAAACTCTTGTTCACGTCCGGCGGCAGGATGGTGATGCCCATGCGCTGACATTCGCTGACAAAGTTGGCGATCTTCTCCGTGTTGCTGACTTCCAGACTGAGCACGCCGGTCATGAACTCGACCGGGAAATTCGCCTTCAGATAAGCTGTCCGATAAGTGACAATCCCGTACGCGGCGGAGTGGGACTTGTTGAAGCCGTATTGAGCGAACTTCTCCAGCAAGTCGAAGATTTCGTTAGCCTGTTTGGGTGGAATTTCGTTGGTCTTCTCACAACCTGCCACGAACACGAGACGCTGCTTCGCCATCTCCTGCATGTCCTTCTTACCCATCGCTCGGCGGAGCAAGTCAGCCTGACCCAGGCTGAATCCGGCGAGCAAGTTCGCCGCCTGCTGCACCTGCTCCTGATAGACCAAGATGCCGTACGTTTCCTTCGCGATCCTTTCCAGCAAAGGGTGCGGATACTCGACCTTCTCCAGACCCTTTTTACGCGCGATGAAGTCCGGGATGAACTGCATGGGCCCTGGTCGATACAGGGCCAGAATAGCGATAATCTCTTCGATCTTGTCCGGCCCGAGCTGCTTGCAGGTATTGACCATGCCACCAGACTCCATCTGGAAGACAGCGGTGGTCTCGCCGCGCTGGATCATCTCAAAGGTCTTCACGTCATCCAGCGGTGCCTCGGATGATCTGAAACCATAGATGCGCTTCTGAATCCAATGCTCGGCTTCGTGAATGACGGTGAGCGTCTTCAGCCCCAGGAAGTCCATCTTCAGCATGCCCAGCTCAGTGAGCGGCTTCATGGCAAACTGGGTGACGATTTCCTCTTCCTTGCCTCGCGTGAGGGCAATGAAAGTGGAGAGCGGCTTGTCACCAATAACGATGCCGGCCGCGTGAATGCCAGTGCCGCGTGTGCAGCCTTCCAGGAAGGTGGCGTGCCGCCAGAGCTCCTGGGTTTGGCTGTCTTCGTCGATGAGCTTTTTGAGCTCGGGATTCTTTTCGACCGCGCCTTTGAGATCGATGTTCAGCTCGTCCGGGATCATCTTCGAAAGACGATCCGCGTCATTGTAACCCCAGCCCAGCACGCGGCCCACGTCACGGATCACGCTCTTCGCGCCCATGGTGCCGAAGGTGATGATATGGCTCACGCTGAGCTCACCGTATTTTTGCCTAACATACTCAATGACCTCAGGCCGGCGCGTCTGGCAGAAGTCGATGTCGATATCGGGCGGGCTGACACGCTCAGGATTCAGGAATCGCTCAAACACCAGCTCGAAGCGCAGCGGGTCGATGTCCGTGATCTCCAGCACAAAGGCGACGAGCGAGCCCGCCGCCGAACCACGGCCTGGACCGACAGGGATGCCATGCTCCTTGGCCCAGTTGATGAAGTCCCAGACGATGAGGAAGTAGCTGGTGAAGTTTTTTTCGTTCAGCAGCGCCAGCTCATAGTCCATGCGCTTGCGCAGGTTTTCATCATTGAGCGCACGATCACGACCATAGCGCTTGATCAGACCTTCTTCACATAGATGGCGCAGATAGCCGGCGCGGTCGCTGCCATCCTCAGGATTGTACAGCGGGTAGCGGTCAATGCTCGTCGCATCGAGCCGGATGTTCAGATTGCATTTGTCCGCGATCTCCAGCGTGGCATCACAGGCCTCCGGAAGTTCGGAGAAGAGCGCGCGCATCTCCTCGGCTGTTTTGAAATACACCTCGGGTGAGTACGTGACGCGGTTCTGGTCATGCACGCTCGCACCCGTGCCGATGCAGATGAGCAGATCATGGCTTTCATGATCCTCTCGGTTCATGAAGTGCACATCATTCGTGGCCACCGTTTTGAGCCCGTAGCTCTTGCCCCATTGGAGCAATTGCTTCGTCACCGTCCGCTGCTGCTCCATGCCGTGATTTTGCAGCTCGAGATAGAAATTCTCCGTCCCAAAGATGTCCACGAACTCACGCAGGCTCCGCTCCGCCTCATCAGGCCGCTCGGTGAGGAGAAGCTGGTTGATCTCCCCATTCATGTCCCCGCTCAGGCAGATCAGCCCCTTGCTGTACTGACGCAGCAGATCCTTGTCCATGCGCGGGTGATCCCACTGGCCGAAGAGATGCGCCTCCGTGACGATCTTGGAGAGGTTCTCATAACCCTCGTTGTTCGCCGCCAGAAGGGTGAGATGCGACGAGCGCTTGCGGCCCGTGATGTCCTTCATCTCCCGCATGGATCCCGGCGCCAGATACACCTCGCAGCCCAGGATCGGCTTCACGATCTTCTCCAGCTGCTCCGGCGTCGCCACCTCATCCTTCTTCAGCTTCGGCTTCGTCTTCAGCGCCGACATGTAGAAGTCGATCGCCGCATAAAGGTTCCCATGGTCCGTGATCGCCACCGCAGGCATTTTGAGCTTCTGCGCCCGCTTCACGAGATCATCCACCCGGCACGCTCCATCAAGAAGCGAGTAATCGGAATGGACGTGAAGATGAACGAATGAGTCTGCCATGTGCCTGGATGTTGGGCGGTTCAGTTTAGGCAGCCAAAGGTCCGCATCAAGACAGCGTCGTCCCTCCCCTCACTAAAAACTCCACACCCCCTCTGCCTCCAACAAAAATCCAGCCTGGATCCACCTTGATCAACCTGGACCGCCCCCGAGTTCCCGAAGACTGCCCTCTCGGACGTACAACCCCATTCCAATGGGGTTTGCCCCGATCAACGCAAGAGCCCCGCACCCTCCCACCACCCACGAACAGGTCGGATCCAGTCGGATCAGCTCGAATCGCCTCACGCGAAGCGCGCCAGCAAAGTAGCCATCTCGCTCCCGCGAGATGAGCCTACGACTCCGCCACCACCACCCGCACCTCTTGTTCCATGAGGTCGGATCCAGTCGGATTGACCCAGATCGGCCTACCGTCTGAAACCACCGTAAACAGCCCCCAGTCCGGCTCCCATCCCTTTCGGGTGATTGTCTCCCCATCTCCAAATCTCCTGTGAAAAAAGCACTCATAGCCCCGCAACTTCCACCCGCCCCCGCATCCTGAAAAGTGACCCAAGCGGACCCTTTGGACACCGCGCTTCCGCCCCTTGAATCAGGAATCAGGATTCAAAGATCAAGAATTCTAGACAAACCTCCCCCGCACATCCGTCCTCCCAGGTAACACCCCCTCATGCTCACCCCTCGCCAGATCGAACAGCTCTACGATGCCCACGCGGCGGGCCTGTTCCATTACATCTCCAGCATCGTCCGCTGTGAGACCCAGGCGAAGGACCTCCTCCACGATCTCTTCCTCAAGCTCCAGCACCAGGGCCTCCCCAACCTGGAGAGCGAGCGCGCCTGGCTCACCCGCTTGGCCCACCATCTCTGCATCGACTGGATGCGCCACCACGGCACCCGCCGCCAGGCCGAGGAGCGCAGCGCCTCCGAGCCCCGCCCCCTCTTCCAGCCCCAGCCCGACCCCGACGCCGCCGAATTCGCCCAGCGGGTCGAAAAAGCCCTCGCCGACCTGCCCCCGGAACAGCGCAGCGTCGCCCACCTAAAACTCTGGCAAGGCCTCACCTTTGAGGAGATCGCCACCGTCCAGGCCATCCCTCTGAACACCGCCGCCAGCCG
This sequence comes from Prosthecobacter gellanilyticus, assembly GCF_007992435.1. GTDB lineage: Bacteria > Verrucomicrobiota > Verrucomicrobiia > Verrucomicrobiales > Verrucomicrobiaceae > Prosthecobacter > Prosthecobacter gellanilyticus. Next base: position 86,662 of record NZ_BKAG01000001.1, read on the forward strand.
CTACCGCTACGCGCTCGAAAAACTGCGTTCCCTGCTCCGGCCCCTTTACGACGAAATCCAGCCGCCATGAAACACGACGACCCCACCGATCTCGAATCACGGCTCAGCTCCCTCCCCCTGAGCCCCCTGCCTCCCGAATGGAAGGCGGAGCTCCTCGTCCGCCTCTCCCAAACCACGGCCACGCCAGCATCTGTCTCCATCGCCCCCCGCATCCGCCGCACGCCACCCCGTTGGCTCGCCATCGGCTGGGGCCTCGCCTGGGCCGCCGTCATCGTCCTGCACCTCAGCACCCCTGCCACCCCGGACAGCAAGTCCCTCACCGACCCCGCCACCGCCCAGTCCCTGAAGCAGCGAACCGAGCTCCTCCAGTCCCTCCTCGCCTTCAAGTGAGCCCCCAAACCCTCACGGGTGGGCCCCAACCCACCCCCAAGGCTCCATCGTGCCCATTTCTCAATACTCCACCACTCCCCTCCTTCTCCGCGTCTCCCCTCTCCGAGTCTCCGCGTCTTCCTCATTCCGCCCATCGCTCACTGCCAACCGTCCACCGCTTACCCCCATGTCCCTCCCCACCCGCCTCTGGAGCCGTCGCTGGCTCCGCGTCCTCACCTGGATCCTCATCACCCTCGTCACCCTGTGGGTCCTGCTTGCCGTCGTCCTGAAATGGACCGGCCAGCGCCGCTGGCAGCGCCTCACCCAGGAGCTCGAGTCCAAAAATGAAACTCTCGACTTCGTCAAACTCCAGCCCCCTCCCGTCCCCAACGATCAAAACCTCGCCGCCATCGACGCCCTGAACGGCATCCGCCTCGGCCCCGGTGACACCCCCGAAGCCAAAGCCGCCGAGACCAAGCGCAAGCGCATCGAGGACGCCGAGAGCCTCTTTAGATCCGCCGCCAGCCAGGCGACGCAGACCATCGTTCCTCGCGGTGACCCCCTCGGCAAAGCTCTGCCACCCTCCATACCTGACATCATCGGCCAGCTAGAGGTCTCCAAGCTCCAGCTCACCAAAGAGTCCGATGCCGCGGCCCTGCGTCAGGCCATCGAGAAACACGCCCCCTTCATCACCGAGATCACCCAGGCCGCGCTGACCCGCACGGAGGTGGACTACCTCCCGCGCTGGGACCAGACCCCGTTGCCACAACCTCTTTTCGCCCTCCCCATCCCTTACTGCACCACCACCAATGCCCTGGGCCGTCTCCTGCAACTGCACGGCATCGCCTGCGCAGAATCCGGCGATCCTGAGGCAGCCACGGCCGATGTCGTGACCCTCCTGCGCCTGGCGGAAGGTCATCTCAAAGAGCCGCTCCTCATCTGCCATCTCGTCGGCATGGTCCTTCATCAAAACGCCGCCAGTCTCACCTGGCTGCTCCTGCAAAAACGCGCCCTCAGCGATACCCAGCTCCGTTCCCTCCAAACCGCTTTTTCCCGCCTGGAGATGCCAGCCAGCCTCCTCCAGGCCATGCGTGGCGAGATGGCCTTCGGCGCAGACATGGCCGCACATCTGGAAAAGAATGCCGCCGCCTATGCCATGCTCAAAAACATGACGGAGAACTTTAGGCAATCGCCTTTCGAGGCCGTTTTTGTGAAGATGATCCCCTCCGGCTTCTTCACCCACGCCAAGGTCAGCCTCGTGCAGGCAGAGTGGGACCACCTCGTCCACCCGCTTCAGCACCAGTCCTTCAAAACAGCCCTGCAGTCTCCCGGCCAAGCCGAAGACTGGCTGAAAAGCATCAGCCTCCTCAAGCGCCCCGATCTCCTCCTGGCTAAAATGGCCCTGCCAGCCGTCAGCCAGGTTAAACTCTCCTCCGCCCTCGCCGAGAACACCCGCCGCCAAGCCCTCCTCGCCTGCGCCCTCGAGCGCCACTTCATCCAGCACGGCATTTATCCCGCTAGCCTGGATGCCCTTGAACCCGTCACCCTCGCCGGAGCCACCAAGACCGCCTTCGACGAATCCCCCATGCACTACCTCGCCAGCACCGACGGCCGCTACCGCCTCTGGCACAACGGCCCCGACGGCAAAGACGACGGCGGCGCAGTCGCCAAAGAAAAGAAATCCCCCGGCTCCAGCCCCAGCCCCCGCGACCCCCAATACCTCGGCGACTGGACCTGGCGCTACGAGCCCCTGAAAGAGTAACCCTGCACGCCCCCAACGTACCACCCCATTCCAATGGGGTGGCACCTCGAAAACCTAACAAGAAAGAAGATAAATAAGAACCCCGCTCACCAAAATCCTTTCCGTCCTTCTCTCCACACCACACATTCCCCCCTCTCCCACACCCGAAACCCAAAGGGCTTCCGTCTTACAGCCCAGGGGTGCCGAGCTTTAGCGAGTGCTCCCCTGGGTTATCGACACGGCATTCTCCTTTCATGCCGAACCCCAAAGGGGTTCCGTCCTTTTCCGTGAACGTCGGCACCCACCGCCAATCCACCCCACCACCCGGTGTCACACCTTGATAAAAATCCCGCGCTTGTACAACCACCGTGCCAACAACAACAACAGGCCAAAACTCACACAAGACACCACCCATGCCCATTCCTTCCCCGGATGCCCCACAATGCGCTCGGTCACCGTCCGGAAAAACCCCAGCCCCGCGCAAACATACAGCGTGATCGGATTCGCCCCCACCCACATGAACGGCGTCGTCCAGCCCTTCCACCCGCGCACATCCACGATCCCGTAAAACACGCTTAACAACACCGCGCTCCATCCCCCGGCCACCAGCACAAAGCTCGACGACCAGATCTTCTTGATCACTGGAAAAAACGGATGCCACACCCACCCCAGCGCGATCATCACCACGCCTGCGCCGATCAAGCCGAGCACCCTCTTCGAAGCCGTCGTCGAATTCACCAGCCACTTGCCCGCGAGAATCCCGATCAAAGCCGTCGCGATCGCCGGCAGCGTGCTCAGCAGCCCCTCCGGATCATGATCGCCATCATACTTCCGCCCCGGCAGCCAGATCGAATCCAGATAGTTTGTTAGGTTGTGCCCTTCCGCATAATCCCCGGCGCCAAACCCCGGCACCGGCACAAAGGCCAGCAGTGCATGATACCCCACCAGCAGACCGATCACCGTCGCCACCAGCCCGCGCCAGCCTAACCAAAGAGAGATCATCCCCGCCGCCGCTGAGGCCAGGCCAATGCGCTGCAACACCCCCAGCCACCGGATCTTCTCCCAGCCGTCTCGCAGGCCTCCCGAGAAGAGCACCCCGATCACCACCAGGATCAATGCACGGGCCAAAAGATGCTTCACTGCACTCGCACGCCCCTCCTTCTGCAACCGACGCGGCAGCGCAATCGCCATCGACACACCCGCGATGAACAGGAACAGCGGAAAGATCAGATCATAAAACCGGAACCCCTCCCAGGCCACATGATCCAGCTGCGTGTCCACCATCGTGGTGAACCCACTTCCAGGCGCAAACCGGTTCAGCACCCCCTGCAGCACCCCGCCCATCCCCAGAATCCAGCACATGTCAAAACCGCGCAAAGCATCCAGGGAGACAAGACGTGACGAAGAAGAGTTCTGAGACATGCTGCCCAGGAGACGCGCCCATTCACAGAAATCTCTCAGCCCTCTTCCAGAGGCGCACGAACACTCGTGCCCGCTGTTTGGCTTCCCGCCTCCGATCTTACGTCCACCTCGAAACCCGGCTATCCAGCTGAAACACCTGCCCGCTCACGTTCTCCAGGCTGTGCAGAAACGCGATGAACCTCGCAGCATCAGCCACCGTGTTCAGTCTCCCTAAAGTATGCGCTGAAAGGATGCGCGCACGATGCGCCTCGTCCGCCAGCAGATGCTTCGTCATCTTCGTGTCCAGAAAGCCCGGCAGCACACAGTTCGCTCGCACGCCACGCGCGCCATACTCCGCCGCCGTGGACTGCGTCAGTCCGATCAACCCCGCCTTCGCTGCCGCATAATTAGTTTGGCCAATCGGCCCGCTCAGCGCGCTGAAGGAGCCAATGTTCACGATGTGCCCCGCACGCTGCTTCACCATCAGCTTCAAAGCTGCCTGCGTGCATAGAAACGCGCCTTTGAGATTTACCTCCAGCACTTCGGAGAACTCTTCCTCGCTCATATTCACCATCCGCCGGTCACGCGTGATGCCCGCATTGTGCACCAGCAGATCCAACCGCGGCAAAGCGCTTATCACACGCTGCACCTGCGCCTTGTCCGTGACATCCATCTCACCATGCGATGGCGCATGCACCACCCAGCCCTGTGCCTCCAGCTCAGCACGGACGGCCACGGCCAGGTCACCTTCCCCGCCGGTGATGAGTACGACTGCTGGAGATGCATCACTCATTCAGGGATCATCACGGGAGTCTCCTTGGCCTTCCGGATGCCCAGGCCGAGAAAGTAAACAATCGCGGAAGCAATGAACATGGAAGACGCCAGGAAGTAAAAACCATTGGCATAAGACCCGGTCGCATCCTTGATCTGGCCTAGGATCCACGGCCCGGTCGCACCTCCGAGATTCCCCACGGAATTGATGAGTCCGATGCTGCCCGCCGCCGCCGCTTCAGCCAGGAACAAGCTCGGCAGCGACCAGAAGGCCGGCATGTAGGTCTTGAACCCCGCGAAGGCCACCATGAGGCAGGCCATGGTCAGCACCAGATTGCCCTTCGTCAGCGGTGCAAACAGCATCGCCAGTGCCCCGATGAAGATCGGCACACAGGCATGCAGCCGACGCTCCTGCATCCGGTCCGAGCTCCAGCCGCCAAAGAGCTGCCCAAACAGCGCCAGCAGCGGTGGCAGCACGATGAGCATGGTGAAGTCCTTGGTGCTCAAGGCATACCAGTCCTGGATCACGCTGGGCATGAAGAGCTCCATGCTGTGGCTGCAGGTGGTGATGAAAAAGTACGCTGCACAGAGCAGCAAAACCTTCGGATGAGAAAAGGCTTCCATCAGCGTCATGCGCTTGCCCTTGGTCTTCAGCAGTCTCTCACGCTCAAGCTCCGTCTCCAGCGCTTCGGCCTCTTCAGGCGTGAGCCACTTGGCCTGCTTCGGCCGGTCCGTGAGCAGCCACAGCACGCCAATGCCCAATAACACTGCCGGGATGGCCCAGAAGATATACACCCATTGCCAGCCCACGAGCCCTAGCAGCTTCGGATGGAAGATCACCTCACCCGACTGCAAAGTCTCCGAGCTGCCGAACTTGAGAAACCAGTTGGAGATCGGGCTGAGCATCTGCGCAAACGGTGTCGCGATGAGGAAGTAAGACAGCGCCTTCGCGCGATCACGCGCGGTGAACCAGTGGGTGAGATAGATGATCACCCCGGGGAAGAACCCCGCCTCGGCCAGCCCCAGCAGGAAGCGCACGACATAAAATTGGTTCGGCGTGGTCACAAAGGCCGTCAGAGCGGCCATCATCCCCCAGCTCACCATGATGCGGCAGATCCATTTCCGCGCGCTCCAGCGCTCCACCATCAGCGAACCCGGGATCTCCAGGAGGAAGTAGCCGATGAAGAAAAGCGTGCTGCCAAACCCGATCACCGCATTGGTGAACTCAGGCATGTCCTTCACCATCGTCAGCTTCGCCACCGCCACGTTCACCCGGTCCACGTACGCGATCATGTAGCTCACAAAGAGCACCGGCAGCAGGCGGAAAAAGGCTTTGCGCCGGGCGCGATCAAGCGGGGAGGTGGATTCTTCGGGCATGGGAGAGGTTGGAACGCCCGATGCTAGCGACCTCCATCACGAACACCACATCAAAAGCCATTTCCAAAAAACCGTGCAAACAAAAGCCCCGTGTCGTATGTCTAGTACTGTACTGTAACCGACCGTCATGCCTGAATCCGCTGACTCCAAATCGTTGACCGGCAACCTGCTTCTCGCCGTTCCGTCCATGCGTGATCCCAATTTTTCGCGCACCGTGGTCTTCATGGCCGCCCACACCACCAAGGAAGGCGCCTTCGGCTACGTGCTGAACCGCCCGCTGGATCAGCGCGTGTCAGACCTGCTGCCTGATCAAAGCCTCGGCGCCCTCGGTCAGGTGCGCGTCTACGTCGGCGGCCCCGTCGCGACCGATAAACTCGCCTTCGCCTCCCTGCACTGGAACCGCAAGGAAGGCACCCTCCGCTGCCAGACCCATCTTTCCGTGAACGATGCCCTGCACGAGCTCAGCATGGGCCACGATGTGCGCGGCTTCGTCGGCTACTCCGGCTGGTCCAAAGGCCAGATCGAAAACGAGATCAAGCACCGCTCCTGGATCGTCACCCCCTCCCGCAAGACCATCCTCACCACCCAGCCCGTCACTAAGATGTGGACGGCGGTTCTCGAAGAAATGGGCCCCGTCTACCAGCTCATGGCCCACACGCCCGAGAAGGTGGAGCTGAATTAGATTCAACACCGCGAAACGCTATCAGACGTGTCTTTCGGGCCAACAGCCCGATACTCCTCAGCCCTGGGCAACGCCCAGGGTTTCAAAAGTGCATGCGTCGTCTGTCACCCAGAGCACTGAAAGTGCGACACTCGACTCCTCGGGCATTTCATCTCTGTGACCCTGGACATAGATCGCGGCATTCCAGTACTCAAAACATTCGTCTGCCCCTATTCGCCTGCCAATCGAGATGCGAAGGGCACTTACCACTAACTAAACCGCCCGCTCTTGGCCTCGCCAAACAACCGCCGGTAATTCTCCTCAATCCGCGCCTCCAGCTCCTCCACGCTCATCCCGCGCACCTTCGCCAGCAGCTCATAGCTCACGCGCAGATTCGCCGGATGATTGATCGCCTGCCCCTCATGCATCAGCGGATGCGGATTCAGCTCATCCGGCGGCCGCATGTCCGGCGCATCCGTCTCTGCTAATAACCGGTCCAGCGGCACCGCTGCAAAGGTCGCGAGCTGCTGCGCCTTCCGCGCATGCCCGAAATACGGCGACAGCGAGAAGTAGGCCCCCATCTTCACAAACCCCGGCACCATCTCCACCGGGCCGCCATACGAGTGCAGCAAAAAGCCACGCTCTGGTAGCCGAGCCGCACGCAACTGCTCCTCCAGCAAACCCCAGGCGCGCAGACAATGGATGCTCGCCGCGCGATCCAGCTCCACCGCCAGCTCAAGCTGCGCGCGAAAGCACTCCACCTGCGCCTCGATGTCCGGATTCTCAATCCATCGATCCAGCCCGATCTCACCCACCGGTGCCTTCGGAAACTCTGTGAGATAGTCCCGCAGCTTCTCCAGCCACTGCGCCCCCCGCTCCTTCACATACCACGGATGCAGGCCAAACGAAGGCCGCACCCACGCATGCTCACGCGCCAGCTGCGCCACCTCCTCCCAGTCATCTTCCCCCGACCCATCCACTACCACCTCACCCACACCCAGCCCTGGCAGCATGCGCATCACCTCCCCTCTCACCGCATCCAGCCGTTGATCCTGAAAATGATTGTGCGCATCGTAGAGCATGAGGCTGCCATCTTAGCATGGACACACCGTCGATGCATTCAAACTCACCGATTCATCGCAAACGAAACCCCATTGGAATGGGGTTCAACGCCAGCCCCATCGTACCACCCCATTCCAATGGGGTGGATCGTTGGAGTCCAATCAAGATCGAACTCCTCACCAGACCTCTCACCGATCCGTCGCAATCAACCTCAGCGCCTTCTCTTTCTCCGGATCCTTCCTCAGCATCGCCGTCTGCAGCATGGCCAGCGCCAGCGTGTCACACCTCGATGCCGCCGAATAGATGTTCTCCTTCACTGAAGCCCTCGGCAGCGGATGCTCATCCGGCCAGAACTTCTTCACCGCCCACGCCGCATACCACTCCGCACGTGCGAGGTACTTCTCCTCCTTCGTCAGCTTGTGCACCTCATTCAAAAGCACAATCACATTGCCAATCGACCCCGCCTCGATGTCCGGCCCGCGCTCACCCTTCTTGGAAGGTTGTCCCAGCCCTGATTCCGGATCCGCCGTGAGATAGTTGTCCGCACAGGCCACCAGCAGTTTCTTGTAACCCTCTTTGTTAGTCTGTTGATACCTCGCGATGAGCGTCGGCACCACCCACGTGTGTGGATGCTCGCCCGAATAGGCCGAGCGCCATCCACCCGTGTATGGCACCCGCCTTGGCGGCTTGCCGCTGTCCAGATCCTCCTTCGTCATCCAGTACTCCGCAGGCTCCAGCGTCGTCGGATCACAGAAAAGCACGAAGCCCTTGCCACCCGGACCCGGATCATGCGGTGTCGCGAGGAAGCAGGTATCAATGCCATCCGCCAGCGCCAGCATGCGCTTCTTTAGATCCTCCGGCATTGCATCCGCCGCATACCCAAGCTCGATCGCCAGCGCCACCGGACTCTGCGTGTACACATAGTCCGTCTTCTTCCCACTCTTATCGATGGCAAAATCCCCCGAGCCATGCGGAATCGCACCGGACTTCGCATTCCTGCGCCCTTCATAAAACGCCACCAGCTTGTCCACCGCCTCCAGGATCTCCGCATCCTTCGTGTGCCGGTAATCCGCACCCCAGGTGCCGATATAGAATCCACCATGACGCGGAAAATCATGCCCGCGACGGCTCGTCGACTTGCTCAAGATCATCGCATGTCGTGAGAACGAGATCGTCCCGCCATCATGATTGATCTGGTTCCGCCACAGCGCCTGCGCGAAGCGATGACAAGCCTCCGGCGCCAGCTTCCATGACCTCTCCCAAAAGATCCACGGCCGGTAAAACTCGTGGATCATGCTGTCCTTCGGTTTGTCTAGCAGATAGCCGCCTGGATCATTCCTCAGCAGATCCCAGCCCAGATGCTCACCCCAGCAAAAGAAGCCGTACTGCGGCTCCTGGCAGTGCTTCAAGAACCAGCCGATCACCTTCTCAGACTCCGCCGCATACTTCGGATCACCGGTGATCACGCTAAGCGCATCAAAGATCTGATACAGGTTCAGATCGTGGTGAATGTTCGCCGTCGTCTTGAACTCCTGCGGCACGCGTGCATTGACGAGATTACCCACCTTGATGCGCGGGATCTGGTAGCTGTCCCGCAGCAGCGTCAGCGGAAACAGCGGAACCTCCTTGTGTGGCAGGTTCTCTCGGCTGTGATCAATCATCGCATCCGCAAAGCGCTTCACGATTGCCATCGAATCCGGTGCAGCGGCCTGAGCATTGGCATTTCCACCCAAAGCGAGAGCAGAGATCAGCACCAGAAGCCCGCCAAAGCTCTGGCGACGGGAGGACATGGATTCCATCAAGGACGTCATCATCATAAAAAGATACCTAACGAATTTTCAAACAATCTCCCGGATCACCTCGCCAAAATCCACCTCCAGCCGCTTGCGTCCCGGGTACTCCAGCCGGTGTGAATCCATGCCGAGCTGCCTCAGCAGCGTCGCGTGAATGTCCGTCACATAGTGCGGATGCTCCACCGCATGAAAGCCCAGCTCATCTGTGCTGCCATGCACCACGCCGCCCTTGATGCCACCACCGGCCATCCACACACTGAAGCCATACGGATGATGATCCCGCCCATCCGCGCCTTGAGATCCCGGCGTGCGCCCAAACTCCGTCGCAAACACCACGATGGTCTCCTCAAACAACCCGCGCTGCTTGAGATCCGCGATCAGTCCCGCGATCGGCTTGTCCACCTGCGCCGCCAGCTTGCTGTGGTTCTCCCGCAGCTTCGAGTGGCTGTCCCACGCACCTGCCGCGCCATCGCCATGCATGATCTGGATGAAGCGCACCCCGCGCTCCGTGAACCTTCTCGCCGCCAGCAGTTGCTGGCCAAAGGGCCGCGTCACCTCATGATCCAGGCCGTACATCTTCTTCGTCGCCTCGCTCTCGCGGTCAAAGTTCACCACGTCCGGCACATCCTTCTGCATGTGAAAGGCCAGCTCATAACTCTTGATGCGCGCCGCCAGCGTCGGGTCATCTGGATACCTGAGCGCACTCAGCCGGTTCAGCTTCCCGGCGAGTGAAAAGCGTGCTGCCTGCTCCATCTCGCTCATCGGGATCTCCGGCCTAGCAAAGGCCAGCGGATTCTTCGGATCGATCTTGAGGTTCACCGCATCATACGCTGGCCCCAGATAATGCCCGTCCTTCAGGTCAAAGAAGCGCGGCCCGATGTTGATAAACTGCGGCAGATTGTCATTCAGCGATCCCAGCCCGTAGTTCACCCACGCGCCGATCGTCGGATGCCGGCCATCCAGCATGTGCTTGCCGGAGTGAAACTGCACCTGCGCACCGTGATTGTCATCCGTGGTCCACATGCTGCGCACGATCGCCAGATCATCCACGCTATCTCGCAGATGCGGAAACCAGTCACTCACCTCGATGCCGCTCTGGCCACCTTTGCGGAAGCCGATCTGCAAAGGGTACACCTTGTTCCGCTGCTGCCCGTTCGCATCATTCACCACCACCACGCGCACCTTCTTCCGCCGCTCCGGATCCAGCACATGTTTATAGGGCGTGTCCGCGATGCTCTGCCCCGCATACTTGTTCAGCAGCGGCTTCGGGTCAAAACTCTCCATGTGGCTCACACCACCGCGCATAAAAAGCCAGATCACACTCTTCGCCCTCGGCCGGAAGTGCGCCTTCCCGTCTGGAAACTCCGGCAGCTCCGTCCCGCGCGCCTCGCGCTGCAGCATCGCCTGCAGCGCCACACCCGCAAATCCCAGCCCCGTGTGAGACATGAACGTGCGGCGTGGAAAAACAGAGGGCATGGGAGACTCATACGTTCACTGGCTGCACCCCCTTTTCTCCCTTCCACAGAGATTTCTTGTCCGGTTCCCGCTTTTGCGGTGGACTAGCATCTCCACCCCCAACCCCTTCATGATCCGCCCCTGCCTTCTAACCCTCGCGCTGGCTGTCTCAACGGCCCAGGCCGCTGACAACACCGCCCCGGCAAACGCGCCGCATGCCATCATGCCCGTGCCGGAGGCTGCCACTGCCAAGCGTGATCAAGCCGTGGCCGCTCCATCCAAGGGCGAGCGCATCATCTTCATCGGCAATGGTCTCGCTGAGCGTGATGTGCACTACAGCCGCCTCGAGACCGAGCTGCATCTGCGCTATCCAGACAGCGACCTCTTTGTGCGCAACATGGGTCACGTGGGTGACACCCCCGGCTTCCGTCCGCATCCCTCCCGCAAGACCCAGTGGGCCTTCCCCGGCGCGGAGAAGTTTCATCCGGACAAGAACGTGCACAATGGCAAGGGCTTCTTCCCCATGCCGGACGAGTGGCTTGCCCACCTGAAGGCGGACACCATTGTCGCCTTCTTCGGCTTCAACGAGTCCTTCGACGGGCCTAACAAAGTGAAGAATTTTGAGGACGAGCTGGATGCCTGGGTACAGCACACCCTCAGCAAGGCCTACAATGGCAAGACCGCCCCGCGCGTGGTGCTCGTCAGCCCCATCGCCTATGAAAACCAGTCCGCGAAGCGTGACCTGCCGGATGGCGAGAAGGAAAATGCCAACCTCATCCTGTATTCCGCCGCCGTGGAGACCGTGGCGAAGAAGCATGGCCTAACCTTCATCGATCTCTTCTCACCCACCAAGGCGCTTTACTCGAAAGCCGAGAAGCCGCTCACCACCATGGGCTTTGTGCCTAACGAAGAAGGCTACCAAAAGATTGGCGAGATCCTCGCCACCGGCCTCTTCGGTCATCAAAGCCGCGAATCCAAAGCCGATCCGAAGCTTGTGCATGACGCTGTGAAGCAGAAGGACTGGTTCTGGAACAACGACTACAACCTCCTCAACGGCGTGCACTCCCACGGCCAGCGTTACGAGCCCTTTGGCCCGCAGAACTATCCGGATGAAGTGAAGAAGACCCGCGAGCTGGCTGCGCTCCGTGATCAGCTCATTCACGATGTCGCTGCCGGCAAGAAGCAGGACCTTACCGTGGATGACAGCAAGACTCACGCGCTGCCAGCAGTGCCCACGAACTACATCCAGAGCCCGAAAAACGGCAGCAAGGAGTACCTCTATGGCGAGGACGCGCTGAAGAGCCTCACCGTGCCCGAAGGCTACAAGGTGGAGATGTTTGCAAGCGAGAAGGAGTTCCCCCATCTGGCGAACCCCATGCAGATGAGCTTTGATGACAAAGGCCGTCTGTGGGTGGCCACCATGCCCACCTATCCGCACTATCGTCCGGGTGATGCCATGCCGGATGACAAGATCCTCATCTATGAGGACACCAATGGCGACGGCAAAGCTGATAAGGAAATCGTCTGGGCTGACAAGCTGCATCTCCCCATCGGTCTCGAGTTCGCACCTGAAGGTGTTTACGTCTCCCAGGAGCCGAACCTCATCCTCATGCGTGACACAGATGGTGATGACAAGGCCGACAGCCGCGAGGTCTTGCTCGGTGGCTTTGACACGCATGACACGCACCATGCCATCAGCGCCTTCACCGCCGATCCCAGCGGCGCCATCATCATGTGCGAAGGCGTCTTTCTTCACTCGAATGTCGAGACACCCTATGGCCCCGTGCGCTGTGTCGATGGCGGCTTCTTCCGCTACAGCCCACAGCGCGGCCACCTGGAGCGCACCATTCAGATGGGCATCCCAAATCCCTGGGGTTATGTCTATGACCAGTGGGGCCAGGACTTCCTCCTCCACACCTCCGGCACCACTATGAACTGGGCCCTGCCCGTGCAGGTCAAACCCACCTTTGGCAGCAAGACCCCATCCACACCTGACCTCGTGCCTGATGGTCATAAAGTGCGCCCCACCAGCGGTCTCGAGATCGTCAGCAGCCGTCACTTCCCGGACGATGTGCAGGGTGACCTCATCTACTGCAACGCCATCGGCTTCCTCGGCATCAAGCAGGTCCAGATTCAGGACAATGACGCCAAGACCGGCTGGAAGACCAGCCACCGCCATGACCTCTTGAAGAGTACGGATGGCAATTTCCGCCCCGTCGATCTCGAATTCGCACCTGATGGTTCCCTCTACGTCATTGACTGGCACAACGTGCTCGTCGGCCACATGCAGCACAATGCCCGCGATCCCCTGCGTGACCATGTCCACGGCCGCATCTACCGCATCACCTATCCGTCACGCCCTCTTGTGAAACCCGACAAGGTGGCCGGAGCTGACGTGAACACACTTTTGGATAACCTGAAGGAGCCCGAGCTGCGCACCCGCTACCGCAGCCGCCGCGCCCTGCGCGCTCTTCCGAGCGATGAAGTCCTCGCCGCCACCAAGGCCTGGGCCGCGAAACAGAGTGACACACATGCCAAGCTCGAAGCCCTCTGGACCACCTGGGGCCTCAACAAAACGGATGAAGGTCTCCTTCGCGAGATGCTCGCCTCCACCGACTTCCACGCCCGTGCTGCCGCCGTCCGCGTGCTGCGCTATAACACGCACAAGATCGCCGATCACGCCGCGCTGCTTGAGAAAGCCGCCAACGATGAAAACGGCCGCGTGCGCCTCGAAGCCGTCGTCGCCGCGTCTTGGATCAAAGACACCGCTGCCGCGAAGAAGATCGTCGCTGCCGCCAGTGCCAAGCCTCTCGATGAGTGGACCAAAAACGCTGCGAAGACCGCTGCCGACCGTCTTGCGGGCATCGCCGAGAAACCCTTGATCGAGTATGTCGTCGCTCCCGCGCCGAAGCATCTCGATGCCGCCGCGCAGAAGCAGTTCCTCGCCGGTCAGGAGATCTACCACCGCGAAGGCAGCTGCATGACCTGCCATCGTGGCGATGGCAACGGCCTCGCCCCGGCCTTCCCGCCCATCGCCAACAGCGCTTGGTTGAACGACAAAGAGCGTTCCATCAAGATCGTCCTCTACGGTCTCATGGGCCCCATCGAGGTCGACGGCAAAAAGTTCGACGGGCAGGTCCCCATGACCCCCTTCGCCGGCATGTTGAAGGATGACGAAGTCGCCAACGTCCTCACCTTCGTCCGCAACCACTTCGGCAACAAACACGGCACCACCACCACGGAGGACGTGAAGAAAGTCCGCGCCGAGCAGCCCGGCCGCATGTCCTTCTACATGGCCGACCAGCTCCTCAAAGAGCATCCCTTGAAGTAACCGCCACCTAGCTCAACTTCAGCAAATCTCATGGCCTGCGGTGGTCCTCCACTCGCAGGCCATTTGATTTTCAGATGTCGAAGTCGCGATAGCGTCTCGGAGTGCGGTGGCAGAGAGGCACGGGCCACCCTGCCTCGGCGACACCGCTTAGGACGAACGGTGCATCAAGCACACGGCCTAACAAAAATAGCGCCAGCGTCCAAACCCCCGGTAAGGCCGCGCCTCGTTCTCCGTAGCAAGACTGCGAAGGATGAATGCGTCGCGGCCGACTTCCTCTCCCACCGCTTTCTCCCGACTCGCTTTCGCCTAACAATCCCGAAGCCGCAAAGCGTCCTGGACTGCGCCGGCCCTCCGGCGCTCTTGAAGTCCACATGATCACCTTCACCTCAAAGCAAATCGAACACCTGACAATGGATGTTCAATCCACCATAGCCTAGGCGCCCCAGTCTCACCCCACCATAAACTCCAGCGTCCTCGCGAGGTGCTCCCCGATGGGAAACGCATAATAAAGTCCATCCGTCTCCACGTACACTTTGCCATTCGCGATGGACAACACATGACCCACAACAGTCTCATCAAATGGAGTCTGCCGACGTGGCAGCTCGAGATAGTGAACCGTCCAGTTCGAAGTAATCGCGTCACGTTCAAACACAATGTGCCGCATGGGATTGCCCGCACCACTTAACGATTCCTCGATCAGCACACATCCGCTGGCAGGGCAATAGACCACCTTGACCATGCCTTGATGAGGTCCTGTCAGAAGGCTCTCTGCCCGACCGAGTTCTCGTCCACCCAAAATCCTGAGCACATATCGTGACTCTGTGCGCCATCGCTCCGGCGCTCTTCGGGCTGCATACGCTTTTCCAAACTTCAAGCTTAGCTGAAGCTCGCCGGAAAGTAACCATGACGGCTTCGGAACATCATCTCCGAGCGTATGGATGTCTGCCCCAGGCACACCATTCTTCTCGCATCGAAAGGCAGCCCATCGGCGAGCATAGTCTTCTCGATGCTTTTCACTGAGCGCTGCTTCGGGAGTCGACTGTGGATGAGATGAAATCTCCGGCGAAGGTGTCCCGCAACTGACGAGACACAGAAGAAGCAGCGAAAGGAGAAGTTTGGTCATGAAGCACGTAGCCTAGCATAGGCAGCCCATCACTTCACCGCCACACCCACCGGCTTCCGAATCTTCATCAGCACCGGAAAGCTCGTCTGCAGTCCCGCGCTGTCATGCTCATTGCGCGCGGAGCTCAGTGCGGCATGACAGAGCTTGTCCTGGTCCTGCACCCACTTCGCGGCACGGAACACAATCGGGCGCTCGTTTTCCTTCTCGCGGATCTGCACGCCGTTGAGGCCGATGTCATCCACGATGACCCCATGCGGAAGGCCATGCACATCGAGGCTGAGAAGACCATCATTGCCCATGCGCACCGCGCGGATCCAGGCCTTCACGGTCTGCCCAGGTGCCAGTGTCAGCTCCAGTGGCGTCGTCTCATCCCTCAGCTCGCGCATCACCGGCTTGCCGCCCATGTCAGGCTCCAGCACGACAACAAACTTCGGTGCCGCACCCAGCGTGACCTTGCCAAAATTCCCGCCATCATGCGCCACATCCTGGCCGCGGATCTTCGCCCTGGCGCTGATCTTCAGCTTGCTCCAGTCGGCATTCGCCGGTGCGTCCGGCAGCGCATGCAAACTGCCGCTGATCAGATCATGCCCGCCTTCAATGATGAGCGGCGAAGTCGTGTGGTAACCCTGCGGCACACCGGTGATCTCAATCTGGATCGGATCATCGAAACCATCCCGGCGCTCAGCACGGAAAGAGAAACCCTCCGAAGCACCCGGCATCACCGTCGGGTTCATGCCCGCCAGCTTCACGCTGAAGTCCGGCTTCGGTTCACGGATGCTCAACGCATACACAAAGCGATCCCCACCCCAGTTCCGCGTATCGGTGACACGCACGACATAGCGGCCATCCGCAGGCGCGGTGAAGGTCAGGCGTGAATCACGGCCCAGCTTCCGATCACCGCTATCATCATTCGCATAGTTCAGCGTGAAAACCGGCAGGCCACTCGGCACCAGCTCCGTGCCCAGCGGCTTCGGCTCCACCACATAGCAAGGTTCATCCAGTGAATGCGCCGTGGCGCTGGTGTCAAAGTAAGCGCGGCGCATGCCGCCATTGATGTAGAAGAAGCAACCACCATCCGGACCACGTGGCATGCGCACGATGCGCATCACATCCCCGTTGAAGTACACATACTCGTTCAGCTCCATCTCCTCCCAGTTTTGCAGACGGATGTCCGGGTTGTTCGCATCCACGCTGCGGAAGTTGTTATAACTGTCACGCACCGCCTGCAGCAGCATGCGCCCCACTGGCTTCCCATCCGTGTGCAGCACCTCGATCTTCGTATCTGCTGGCGATCCTGCCTGCGCCGCCGTGGTCTCGATGATCCACGTCTGACCCTTCTTCGCATCAAACGCGAAATGATCCGCATCACCCGCCTTCAACAGCCGTGCATTCACCGTGGATGGAATGGGCACGACCTGCGCCTTGCTGATGTCATTGCCGCTTTCCACATCTTCCACCTGCGTCATCTGGCTCACCCGAAGCATCGGTACCGAGCGGAAACGCAGCGTCTTGTCATTCACCGGCACGGGCAGCGTGCCTTCCTCGCCCGGCTTCACCGGAATGACAGCCTTGTCACCCAGATGGTGCCCAATGAGCGTGACCTTCGCCTCCTTTCCAACTTGCGCCGCCAGCGGCGACCAGCCGGTGACATAGGGCAGTGTGCCGATGGTGAGGCGATACACATGCTCCGCACTGCCATCCATCGTCGTGTTGCTCACGATCATGACGTAGTCACCCTCGACCGGCGCCTTCCACGCAATGAACGGATCACTACCGCTGTCGAGGCCACGATTCACCGCCAGCACGGTCTGGTTCATGTCCATGATCTCCAGCGTCGGCGCCTTCGCCTTGCTGCCCACCTGGGCGACCGCGAGATCCAGCACCAGCTCTTCACCCGCCTTCGCGTGAATGCGATACGCATCATGCTGGCCAATCTCCGTCAACGTGCCCCAAAGGCTCGCAGGCAATGCCGCGACAGCCACAGGACCCCCTTTGAACTCCATCGCGTTGCTCACAGCAGGCTTGAGATCATCTGCATACACTTTGAGCCGCGCTGACTCACCCGTCGCACCTTTCAGCCAAACATCATAAGCACCCCGCGGCACATCCGCCGTCGCCGTGATCTTCAGTCGAGCGCTCGCAGCCTTGATGGAATGCTTCGCAATCTGCACCTTCAAGCCAGGATGCGAGGCCACGGCCTGCATGTCGTCGGTAAAGCCCTTGCCCGAAAGTGTCACCAGCAGCTCACCGCCAATGTGCGCCGCTCGTGGCGCAATGTTGGTTAGCTCCAGCTTGGCTGGCTTGGCAGCTTTCGCCATCGCCGCAGGCTTCGCTGGGGCCGGAACCATCACCACCTTGCCCGTCGTGGATTCATAGAGCGCCAGACTGCCATCCACACGTCCGGCGATGAGTTGCGCCTTGTCCGTGAAGGCCAGCGCTGAGGACCAGTCCGGCTGTTTCTCGATCAACTGCTTCTCTGTCAGATCCACCGTGTGCCAGATCTTGAGGGACTTGTCCGTCGCCGTGGAGGCCAGCAGCTTGCCATCACCCGACAGCGCCAGATTCAAGATGCCACCCTCATGCGCAAAGCGGCTGGTGACGATGCTGTTCGTGCCTTCCTTGGCCTCCATGCTGATGTTCCAAAGCCGAATGCGATTGTCCGCACCACCCGCGAAGAGAGTCTTGCCATCCGCACTGAAGACCACGCTGGTCTGCTCCTTCGTCGGCTGGGAGAGTGTCTCGAGCCGCTGGCCGCTTGGAATGCTCCAAAGCTTCACCGTGCGATCCGAGCTCGCACTTGCCAGCACCTTGCCATCCGGACGAAACGACAGACCGTTTACCGCGCCGTTGTGACCTTTGAGCAGGGCCAATTCCTTGCCGGTCATCACATCCCAAAGCCGGATCTTCTGATCATAAGCACCGCTGGCAATCATCTTGCCATCCGGCGAAACCGCGAGCGCATACGCCGCATCGAGATGCCCTTCAAAGGACTGCTGCAGCGCACCATCGCTCGTCTTCCAGCGCTTCACTTCACCCACAATGCCTGCTTCACCACCGGCCGCATAGACAAACTCACCATCCGGCGAGAATATCACCGCATTCACCTTGCCTTTGAAGCCTGTGAGCTTTCTCACCACCGCACGTGTGACCGGATTCAGCAGTTCCACCTCACCATAGCGTCCCACCGCGATGAACTGCACCTTCGGCGAAAACGCCACTGCCTGGATCGAACGCTTCAGCGTCACGGTCGGCGTGATCTTCGGCGTGATCACCTCCTTTGGCATCGGCTTCGCATCCGCCACAATCGGTCCTTTCGCTCCTGCATCGATCCACGTCTTGATCAACGCGATCTCCTCCGGCTTCAGCTTCTCACGCTTCCCCGGCGGCATGGACTCATTCTTCCCACCACGTCCCGAGCGGCCTTCCAGAAACTTCACCAGCATGCTGTCACCGCTCTTGCCCGCGACCACCGCCACACCTTCCTCGCCGCCCTTCATGAGCGCCGCAAAAGTATCCAGCGCGAACTCCCCGTCCGGATCATCCGCATTGTGGCAGTCCACACAGTACTGCTCAAACAGCGGCACGATCTGCTTCGTGTAGTCCACGGTTTGAGCGTGGGCAGACACCGTGAGCAATGTGAGAATGAAGATGGAGCGAAGAAGAGTCATGCGACGTGTGAAAAAGGATGAGAACACAGGTGTGAGCCCTGCGAAGAAATGGTGCCGGCATCATGAAGCCCAACGGGCTTGCGGAATTGAGCCCAGGGTTGGAACAACCCTGGGTTAGGCGACACCCCGCGTGCCGCATCGACAACCAACCCTGAAAGGGTTGCGTCCACACGGCGACAACTCGGCGGAATCGTGGACGTTGGCGATCGGCCGTCCATGGACAGAACCCCGTTGGGGTTCGACGAAATTAAAACGTGATGCGTCTCCACCCCCAGGGTTCTGCGAACCCTGGGCTTAATTCCACAAGCCCGTTGGGCTTGGGGCATAGGAGCCGAAGCGGATGGTGGAATCCAACGACGCCAGCCCGCCAACCGGTCGGCGCGGTTGGAAAAGCCTCCGTAATTATAGGGCCGTTGCATCATGGCTTAGAGCGAATGCTATCTTCCCAAACGCATCAGTGATTGAACAAAAACTCCTTCGAGCTCATCAGGCTCCAGAAAAGGTCTTCCAGAGTGACGCGGCGTTCCTCGGGCTTGGCAGTGGCGAGCAGTTCGGTGGCCTTCTGTTTCTCCTTCATACTCGGCGGACGGGTGAGCGTGAGCAGATAAGCTTCTTCGACGACCTTCTCATCGGGCTGTTTGGAGGCGAGCAATACATCGAGACGATTGTTCTTCTCGGAGAGCTTCGCGTTCATCGTGTCACCATTCGCGATGTGCAGGGCCTGGGCCATGCTGGGCTCGTTCGTGCGTTCGCATTCACAGGTCGCCACGCGGTCTGCGCGACCGAAGCTCTTCAGGAAGTAGCTCGCGATGTTCGAGTCCGGAAGCTGCAGCGCGCGGAAGCCCATGGGGTAGCTGTCAGCAGTGCCACGGTTCGCATTACGACGATCAATCTTGAAGGTCGTCGGAGCAGCAGTGGCCTGCGAGATCGTATCCAGCAGCACCTCAGCCTTCAGACGACGTGGCACATAGTGCGAGCCATAGCGAAGGTCGTTGATGTTCTCCGGCACGGTCACGCTGCTGCGCTGATAAGTCTCGCTCTGCAGGATGGTGCGCATGAGCGCCTTCAAATTGAACTTCTGCTGCACCAGATGATCACAAGCTGCTGCGAAGAGCGGCTCGTTGCTTGCCGGATTCGTCACGCGCAGATCATCCACCGGCTCCACAAGGCCTGAACCAAAAAAGTTCGCCCACACCCGGTTCACGATCGCTCGTTGGAACAGTTTGTTATCCGCACCTGTCAGCCACTTCGCCAGGGTGATGCGTCGGTCTTCGGTGGAGGTCATCGACACCGCTGTCACTGAATCAAGCGGACGCGGCTCCTGCGGCTTGCCCGTCAGCGGTGTGACGATATCACCTTGTGTGTCAGAGAACAGCACGCGTTCATCAGCTTGTGCACCGTTCTTGGTACGCACACGGGCGAAAAGATTCGCGAAAGCAAAGTACTGCTCGTGAGTCCATTTCTCGAGCGGATGGTTGTGGCACTTCGCGCAGCCGATGGAGGTGCCCATGAAGGCCACGCTCACGGTTTCCGCACATTTGGTGGGCTCATCATTGAGGATGAAGAAGTTCCCCGCGCCATTCTCCAGCGTGCTGCCGGTGGCTGTGAGAAGATCACGCACCATCGCATCCCACGGTGTGTTCGCGGCCACATGACGGCGGATCCAGTTGTAGTAAGACCACATGGAGGCAGGCATGAGCTTGTCACCATTCACCAGCAGCAAATCACTCCAGCGATGCGCCCAGTAGTCCACAAACTCAGGTCGCTTCAGCAGCGCGTCGATCAAGCGATCCCGCTTGTCCGGCGCGGTGTCGGCAAAGAAAGCGCGCGCTTCTTCTGCCGTCGGTAAGATGCCCAGTGTGTCCACAAACACGCGGCGGATGAACTCATGATCATCAGCGCGTGCAGAGGGCGGAATGTTCAGCTCGCGCAGCTTGGTCAGCGTGTGCTCATCCACAAAGTTACGCGGCTTCAGCGCCGCAAAGCTCGCAGGCTGCACCTGGACTGCATTCGGAATCGTCACCGTGGAGATGGCGAGTCGGCTGAGATACCATGCACTCACTGTGCCTTCACCACTGCCCGTGGTTTTGATCAGACCATTGTCGTCCACCGTGGCCACACTGGCATTCGTGGCAACGTATTTGGACCAGCGGGTCACATCCTCGGTATGACCATCACTGAACTTCGCGGTCACCTTGAGCTGCACCGTCTGCCCCGGCTTGCTCACCACATGCGGATGCGAAACCTCGAGCGAGGTGATGCGCGCATCATCTGCCTTCGGTCCCGGCGCTCCCGCTGCGATCCAGTCCACAATCGCTTTATACTCCGGCGAGTTCGCTTCAAAGCGCTTGTCGCCTTTGTGCGGCACCGCTTTAACGGCCTTCAGCAGAAACAAACTGCGCGCCGGATCCTCCAAAGTGAGACGACGCCCCTTCGCGCTGCGCGTGATGGAAAGCCAGTCCCCCTCATCATCAAACCCTCGCAGCGAAAGACGAAACCCGCCCTGTCCCGCCGCAGCACCATGACACGCCCCCATCGCGCAACCATAGCGCGTGAGGATCGGCTGGATCGTGTTGCGAAACGAAGGCACTTCGGCGGAAGCACTGGCAACCGCTGATAGAATGAAGAGAAAAGTGAAAAGGCTGCTTCGCATGGTTCGAGTGCCTGGATGAATCGGGGAGGTTTTTGAACCGCTAATGGGACGCTGATGAGACGCTAATGGATGAAGATTTGACAGGGAGATCGGAACTTGGTTTGTCTTCATCATGTTGAGCACTGACGACTATGTCACCGAGGAGGAATTCAATCCGCTGGCCGATGAAGGCTTTGAGCTGATGGGGGCCGCGTTTGAGGTTCATCGAGTTGTTCGTGGAGGCTTGTTGGAGGAAGTCTATCAGGAGAGCCTGGAAGAAGAGTTGCGGTTAAGAGGCATCCCGTTTGTGCCGAGGCAGGAGCTCGCAGTCTTTTACAAAGGGCGGGAGCTCAGGCAGCGCTACATCCCGGATCTGTATGTTCACGGCGAGATCGTCGTGGAGTTGAAATCGGTTCGTGCGCTGGCTTCGGAACATGTGGCGCAACTGCTGAACTACCTTCGTCTGGCGCGGAAGCCTGTGGGTTATCTGATCAACTTTGGTCCGCTTGGGAAGGTGGAGTGGAAGCGCTTCGTGTTGCGTGAGTTTGTGCAACCTTGGATGCTGCTGCCAAAAGGGGGCCGCAGGCCTAACAACCAGAATGTTTAACCGTTGATGAGACGCTAATGGGACGCTGATATCAGCAGAATGAACATCATTCCTTTCTGTTTTTATTAGCGTCATATCAGCGTCAAATTAGCGGTTAAAAAACTCTGCTTACGCAAACAGCTCCTTGATCGCCTGCGTGCCAAAGTCGACGACGGGATACGGACGTCCCTGCGGCCCAGGAAGCTCGGTGGTGAGGTCCACACCGAGGGCCTGGTAAATGGTCGCCACAATCTCTTTCGGCGCGACGGGGCGCTCGGTGGGATAACCACCGATGTCGTCGCTCTTGCCGACCACGTGACCGCCCTTCACGCCGCCACCGGCAAAGTTCACGGTCCAGCAGTTTGGCCAGTGATCACGACCACCGGCAGGATTGATCTTCGGCGTGCGGCCAAACTCGGCGAGGCAGGTCACCATCGTATCATCCAGCATGCCGCGCTGGAACAGGTCCTCGATCAGCGCGCTGTAACCCTGGTCATACATCGGCGCGACGATATCGCGCATGCCTTCGATGCTGGTGAAAGGCTTGCTGCCGTGGATGTCCCAGGTGATCTCGCCAAACACGGTGATGAAGGTGTTCACGGTCACAAAGCGCACACCACGCTCTACCAACCGGCGTGCCAGCAGGCAGCTCTGGCCAAAGCGGTTCATGCCATAGCGCTCGCGCACTTTCGTCGGCTCCTTGGTGAGGTCAAAAGCCTCGCGCGCCTGCGTGCTGGTCATGATACGATACGCTGCTTCAAAGTTCGAATCCATGAGCTTCGCCTGCTCGCTGGCTTCAAAGTTCTTCACGCTGCTGTCCACCAGCTCGCGCATTTGACGACGACGATCCAGGCGCACCTCGCTGATCTCCTTCGGCGGCAGCAGATCCGGCACGCGGAAGTCCGCAGCGGACGGATCACTGTTGAGCACGAAAGGGTCATACGACTTGCCCAGGAAGCCCGCATCCTGGCCATGCGGCATGTTGCCACCGGTGGGTCCCATCGTTTCGGGAAGAATAATATGCGCGGGCAGATCACTCCGGCGGCCTTGCAGGAACTCCAGCGCGCTGCCCACATGCGGCGTGTTCACACCACCGGTGAAAAGACGGCCCGTCTGCATCATCTGATGCCCTGTGTCATGCACCGCCGCTGCGGTGTGATAGCAGGAGCGCACGAGAGAAAATTTATCCGCGATCTTCGCATGCAGCGGCAGGATCTCAGAGATCTCAAAGGCATCACTCTTCGTGCGGATCGGTTTGAAAGGACCGCGAATCTCGCTCGGCGCGTCCGGCTTCATGTCCCACAGATCCTGCTGGCTCGGCGCGCCGAGATTGAAGATCATGATGCAGGCCTTGTTGCTCTTCTTCGGGTCCACACGGCCCTCGGCCTTGAGCTTCGCAAAAGCAGGCATGGTTAGGCCGATGGCCCCCAGGGCGCCTGCCTGCAGGAAATCACGACGCGTCACACCATCACAGGTGGTGACAGAGCCTTGGCCAGAGAACTTGAACATGGTGGTTGGGGGCTAACAGTGAATGTGACAAGATCTAGTACGGCCTTCGCGCACTGGATCTGTTTCGGAAACGCGGCTGGAAGGTTCAGGTTTTGCATCACGCAGAACCTCCAACGTCCACAGTATACAGTGCCTCTTTCCACTATAGAATGGACGATCCCGCTTTGTTCGATGTGCGTTCAAATCCCCTTCCCAGGGGGAAGTTTCCTTCGATACTGGAAGATTCAGCTCAGGGAGTGCTCCCAAAAAACTCGACCAGACCGGAGTGCAGCGGGGTGTTGGTCAAGGTCTGGCCGGAAGACACGGGCAGATCGGGCAGGAGGAAGAATCCGTAACCGCGCAGCGCCTGGTCGGTGTCGCGCACGATCTGCCCCTGGAAGGCAGCAGGACGTCTGGCCTCCCCAATAATGTTGTTGGGCTGAACCAGGGTAAAGCTGCCCGCAAAAGTCCCCGTCGCAGGTGTGACGGTCACCTTGGTCCCGGCAGGATTGTTGGCAGCCAGCGGAGCGACAAAGCCGCTGGCCTGTTTCAGCCGGAACGGGATGTCCGGGTTCATGGTACCTAGGTCCGCCCCGGAGAAGACGAGCTCAGCGTTGTTGCTGCTGAGGTCGTCCACGATGCCCATGACAATGCTGGTGGCGGGTGAAGGCGGCACATAGCGCCCCCCGACAGCCGTCAGGTCATAAGGGCCGAGCTTCGTCGGATACAGGCGGCCCGGGATGTCGGGCCGCAGCCAGCTCACCGTCCCGGCCAGGGTGCCGTTCCCAAACGGCGGCACAAACCCCGCCGAGCCCTGGGTGATGACCAGTTTGCCCAGAATGCTGCCTTTGTTGCCATGCAGCGGCTGGAAGATCAGCACCTCGCCATGCGGACCCGCAGAGGTCACGCAGGCAAACGTGGTGCCATCCGCCAGTTTGCCCCCGGCGGTCAGCGTCCCCGTTTTCGCGGCCACGGTGAAGGAGCCGATGCCGCTGCCCTGAGGCACTTCAGGCTGTCCGTCTGGCGCATGCAGCACGAAGGTGTGCAGGCCCAGATACGGCGTGAGGGCCGAGGGATTGGCGGCCCAGATGTTCCGCCAGGCCTCAAAACTGGCATGATCGTTGCCGTCATGGATGTCACCGTTGATCACCAGGTTGTTCGCGCTGTCGATGGTGAAACTCACCTGCAGGGCAGGAAGCGGTGCCGTGCGCGCGATGGTGAACGCAGCGGTGGGCATGTCATTCCCCAGGGTGGCCTGCAGTACGATGTTGGGCGGGAAAGGGTAGCTCTTGGTGGCAAAGATCAGCTTCCCGGTCAGCCCGCCGGCGGAGCTCGTGGTCATCTCAAACCGTCCCCCGAGACCCTTGTTGTCATCCAGATCGAGCTGGCGTGCGATGATGCCGCTGAAGGTTCCGACGGCCCCTGCTGGCAGCGGCAGGATGGTGACCGGGACGACCAGGGTCGTGGAGGCCCCGGCGGTCGTGAGCCCGGTGACGCTCATGTTGAAGGTGCCCGCGGCCTTCGGCTTGCCGCTGATCACCCCGGTGTCCTTATGAATACTGAGCCCGGGCGGCTGACTGCTGAGGGTGAACTTCACTCCAGGCTGCGAGGCAGGAATCGTCAGCTCATAATCCGCGCTCACCCTGCCCTGAGGCACATTTTCGGGCTCCTCCAGGGTGAAGCCCAGGATCCCGGCCTGGAGAATCACGTGGGACCGACCCCCGATCGTCACCACACCGCGGCGGGAGGTCTTGGCAGCGTTTGCCTGGAGGGTGAGGGTCACCTCTCCAGGGCCCGTGCCGGATACTGGCGTGACCGTGACCCATGGCAAGGCCTCGGCCACCACCCATGCCTCCTCCGTCCCGACGGAGACAGGATAGCTGGTCGCGGCCGCGAGCACCGAGGCCGAGTCGGGATCCAGCTCGCAGTCACCCAGGCCGACATTCACCGTGCCCTTGGCGGTTTTGCCAAAGCCATCACTGATCGTGTAGGTGAAGCTGGTGCCGGTAAACCCGGCAGCGGCGGCAAACACGATGTGACCGTTCACGATCTTGGCCCCGCCAGCCTTGGCCGGAGGTGGCGTCACGACGGTGAGAGTCAGGACATCCGCATCGCCGTCCGTGTCATTGTCCAGCACATCCAGAGTCAGCGTTCCGCCGGGCAGGGCGGTGGCGTTATCCGTTCCGGCCACGGGCGCGGTGTCCAGCGTGGTGAAGATCTGGTTGGCCCCATTGGCGGCCCCCATCACTCCGCTGGCCTTGACCCGGAAGTTGTACTTCGTGTGCGGCAGCAGGCTGGTCAGAGCAGCGCTCACCGGCTGCACCGCCGAGCCATTCACCGAGCCAGGCGTGGCCATCACCGTCGTGCCATAGGCCGTCGTCAGGCCGTACTCAAAAACCACATCCCGCGCCGAGCCCTTGGCGTTCACGGTTCCGTTCAGTGTCGCCCCGGTCACGGCCAAGCCGCTCGCGGCCACCGTCGCCACCACCGGCGGCACAGCGGCCACCCCGGAACCTGAGAGCGAGATGTTATAAGGGTTCTCGTCCCCGTCATTGTTGGCGATGGAGAGCGCCGCCGACTTCAAACCGGCGCTGGTGGGGGCAAAGCGCACCGTGAAGTTCGCACTGCCTCCCGCCGCGATGGGTGATACCGGCTGGGCGATCACCGTGAACCGCGCGGCGTCCGCGCCGCTCACGGCCACCTTCGGCGTGCCGGTGAGCTGTAGATTCACCGGGCCGGTGTTTTTGATCGTCAGCTCCACATCCTGGGTGCCGCCCACCAGAGTGGCATCAAAGGTGGCCGATCCCGCGTCTGCGATGCTCGTCAGCCCCTTCTCCACCGCGATCTCAGGCACGCCCAGGCTGCTGCTCGTGGTGAAGCTTCCAGACACGTCGGAAGGCAGCGCATTGCCCGCCACGTCCTTGAAGTTCTGCGCCTGCGCGGTCGGATTCAACGTCCAGTTGATGGTCGCATCAGCAGGCAGGCTGGTGCTGTAGGTGCAGGTCAGTGTCCGGCCGTCCACGCTCCAGGAAAAGGAGAACTGGTTCGCCGTCACGTTCGGGCTCCAGGCGATCGACACGCCCGTTTGCATCCGCTCGCTGAAGGTGAATTTGACGGTGGTATCCCGCACCACACCCGTGGCTCCATTGGCTGGGAGGCTGGAGTCCAGGGACGGAGCCGCCGAATCTGTGGCGACAAAGTTCGCCACGCCATTGCTGCCGGAGATGACCACGTTCTGCGATTCGACGGGGTTGTAACCGTGGTTCGCGAGATCGTCCTGACGCACTGAGACCTCCCAGCTGGCATTGAGCACCCGCAGGGTGTAGGCACCATTCGCATCCGTGGCCACACAACCAGGGAAATAGCGGATGTTGCCGACCACCGCCCCTGCATCCACCTGCACGCCGGCGATGGGGTTGTTGGCCGTATCCTTCACGGTACCGGTGATGACAAAGGTCGAGCGCGGAAAGGTGAGCACCATGCCGTTTTGATCCACACCGTCCGTCACCGCGAAGTTGAGGTCCGCGACATTCACGAAGCTCTTCTCCTGGGATTCCACACACTCCAGCGCGATGTTCCAGGTGCCCGCATAGACTCCCAGGTCAAAATTGCCGTTCGCGTCCGTGCTCGGGTAGCTGGAGCCAGCACCGCTGGGGGTGATGGGAAGCTTCTGCAGAACGAGGGTGATGTTCGGAATGGGCGCTCCCGTGTCGTCACGGATCTGCCCGCGCAGATGCGCCGTGACGGCACTGACCACCAAGTTCGCCTCCAGCGCCTGGCCTGCGATCACCGTCACCTCGGTTCCGGGCCCCGCGCCGGCATAGCCAGCAGGCAGGGTCTCAGGCAGCACTCCCACGGACCAGGTTCCTGCCAGCACACCGGCCGCGTAGCTGCCATTGGGCGCCACGCTCACGCCGAAACCTGTGGCCATCTGATCGTTATCGTTGGCCTCCACCTGCACGCCGTTCACCGCGGTGTTGGACTGGTCTTTGACCGTTCCATAGATCAGCGCGGTGGCCTTGTTCAGGTTGATGTTCACATTCGTGGCCGCAGCGCTGCTGGTATCGGCACTGGCATGTCCCTCGTTGTCGGGAATGACATAACCCAGGCGGCTCAGGGAAGCGTCCGCCGCCTCGAGCTGCCACTGCCCGGGCACCACCTGGGCGGAGTAGTTGCCATTGGCGTTCGTGCTCAGCAGGGTCACCAGCCCCGTCATGGACTGCGCAAACAACTGCACCCCTGGCAGCCCGGTGCTGGTGGCCGCATCCGCCACTTTGCCGGAGATGGATGTCGTCGCGGCTGTCAGCGTCACGTTCTGCGTGGGAGTCGCGCCAGCGGGCAGCGCCACCGTGGGGGCAGCACCCATGTCGCTCACGAAGCCGTTTTTCACCGCCAGAACCTGGTAACTCCCGACTGGCGCATTGATCGAATACTGCCCGCTGGCATTCGCCGCGACCGCCTGAACGAACTCGGCATCGTCATCGCTGTTCTCCAGCAGGACGACGAAGGCAAAAGGCACCGCATTGCTGGCCCCATCCCGCACCGTGCCGGAGATGGACTGGGCATGGTTCGGTTGGGTGAAAGTGAGTGTGCGGTTGATCGTTGTGAAGGCCGCTGTGGGGCTGGAGACACGCACGATCTGTGATCCCGCTCCACGTCCCAGTTCAGGCCCGGATGCCGACCGCAGATGAATCGTCATCTGCCCGTTGGCAGCGAGGTCCTCATCACCGGGGATGTTCGTGTTTCGCACCCCGCCGATGGTCGTCACCTGGCCATCCGTGACGGTGAATCTCTCAATGAGAAACTCACCCGCATCCAATGTGCTGTCACCGTCCACATCCAGGAAGCGCTCGACGATGGCCGATCCACCGGGCGTGAGGTTGGTCACACTCACGACCACGGGCGCGATGTCACCCGCCACCTGCGTGCTGGGAGACAGGGTGGCATCCACAGTGGGAACGACACCAATCGGCGTGCTGGCACCGCTGTTCTTGGTGACCGTGGCAGGCTCGGCGCTCAGGGCATAGTCCGCCGAATTGGACGTGCTGGGAGCGGAGGCCGCCCCCTGGAAAAGCAGCCCCTTCAGCCCGGTGGTGGGCAGTCCCTGGCCAAAAGCCGGCCCGAAATTGCCATCCGCGTCATTGGTGGTGGTACCAGTGACACTCCCGGTGTAGGACGCACCGCCCCAGGCGACCATCCAATAGATGGTTCCGCCATCGTCCTCAAAGGTCAGGCGCCCAGCAGCCAGATAACCCGCCGGAATGGGGGTGGCCAGGGTGAAGTCCGGGGTGAACCCGGGCGTGACGGCCTGCACCGCCGTGATGAAGGCCGAGGTGGCCAGCAAAATACGCGCCCCAGAGCTGGCGACGCTCACATTGGTGCCCATATCCAGGACGGTCACGGGATTCGCGCCGGCCGCGTCCCAGGCGCGCACACGTGTGGAACTCACCAGGTTCTGACCCCCTGAGCGCATGCGCAGCTGAATGGCCTGCGCCGCCGTGTTGCCATTCACGGATCCGATGATCTGCTCCACCTGCATCAGGTGGAAGGAGGCATAGGCAGAGGGCACCAGGAAGGTCGCCGCGATGAACAGGAGAAACGCTTTCATGATTTTCATGACGCTTGAGGTTAGGCCGCCAGTGCTTCATGAGCATCGTCAAAGCTCATTTCAGCTCAACGGAGTCGTGCACTCAATGCCACGACAGGAGTGTGGCGGAACCCGGACATGAAGTCGAGCCTCTTCTTGGCGCGCTGTTCTACCGGGCAAAAGCCGCCACCACCCGTGGAGCCTCGCCCTTTTTCAGGGCAAAGATCTCCGGGCTCGCCGCGTGCGGGTTCTCTTGGTAGCGCTCCGCCAGATCCGCGATGAACTCCTCCACGACCTCCTTCTTCGCTGGAAAGACGAACAAAGAATGCCGGTCCGGCAGCGCCACCCAGATCTCCGCGCCAAACAGGTCCTCAAAGATCACCGGAAGCGAGGGCGCGATCATTAGCGAGGCCATCACCGGCCGCTCACCGCGATAGACCGCATACGCTGCCTTGCCATCCGCGCCCTTGATCACGTCTGGCTTGATCTCCGTGAGCAGCTTCTCCGCCGTCTTCTTTGACCGTTCGGCAAAGGTCTCCGGACTCAGCCCCAGCTTGGCAAAATCCTCCTTCGGATAGACCTCGATCCCCGGCACATCCGCGATCTCCCGCGCCGGTGTCAGCACCGTGGCCTGCGCACCTTCCGGCACCACCGACCGCTCCGTGCGCATCTCCTTCGGCTCCGGCAGCATCAGCAGCGTCTCCAGCTTCGGCTTCTCCTGGGCGGAGGCAGTGACGATGAGCAGAAAGAGAGCGAGGAGAGGTTTCATCCGCTCTGAAGATGGCATGAACTGCCGGGTGAAGCAATGCGGGCGGCTATGGAAGCGCTGCGAAGCTCTCAAACCCCTTGCGCCACCTCCTGACCCCGCCTTCATCACCTCATGATCGCATTCCTCCGGGGCAAGCTCGTCGAATCTATGCCGCACCAAGCCATCGTCGATGTCGGCGGCGTGGGTTATCTCACGAACATCCCGCTGACCACCTTTGACCGCCTCCCCCAGCAGGGTGGCGAGGTGACCCTGCTCACGCACTACCACGTGACGGACCGCGACCACACCCTCTTCGGCTTCTTCACAAATGATGAGCGCGATCTCTTCCGCCTCCTCATGGACCGCGTGTCCGGCATCGGCCCCAAAATGGCCCTCTCCGTCCTCAGCGGCATGCCCGTCCCCGCCTTCAAAGATGCCGTGATCCGCAACGACACCGCCGCCCTGGCCCGCATCAAGGGCGTGGGCAAAAAGACCGCCGAGCGCATCGTGCTCGAGCTGAAGGACAAAGTCGGTGTCGTCGATGCCTGGCAGGCCGCGAAGGTCGCCAAAGGCACCCACGATCCCAAGCAGGAAGCCATGAGCGATGCCGTCCTCGGCCTCATCGCCCTCGGTTACAAGCAGAGCGAGGCTCAGAAAGCCGTGAACGAAGTCGTCAAACAACCCGGCTTCGACACCGCCACCTCCTCCGACAAAATCATCCGCGAAGCTTTGCGCGAGCTGCAGTGACGTAGGACGAACGTGTCCCGCGAAGCGGGTCCGCTCGTCCCCCACAAGATGGCAAACTTCAAAGACCTGCGAACTCAGCCTTTGAGTTGATTCGCCAGTCTTGATGCGCATCACCTCCCTTGAGACGAGCGGGCTCCGCCACGTTCGTCCTACGTCTCAAAACCCAAACACCATCGGCCCAGGGATGATCTGCACCCCGCCGGAACCCAGGGGATTCCCCTTCGTTTCCTCGATGGTATCGACCACGTTGTCCTTCAGGTTCACGGCCAGACTTCCAGTCTCCACTTTGATGTAGGTCACGGTCTGAAAGGCACGGCCAAAAGCGTCCACGCTGGTGTTGTACTGCGGCACGCGCTCATAGATCACATACTCCAGTTTCTCCTCCTTGCCGCCAGCGCTCAGCTTGCTGGACTTGCGCGTCGGCTTGCCCATGGAGGCCGCCACTTCATCCCCCGTCATGCCGAGGGCGATCTGGTGCGCCACGATCAGCGCCTCCACCTTCGTCTGGCGCTCATGCAGCTTCTTCAGGTTCGTCACCAGATTCGGATCTGGATGCGCCACCGCTGCGGCCGGCAGCCAGCCGGAGGTATCCCCATGCCGGGCCTTCCCGCGCACGCGGAAACCCGTGTCAGACATGCCCACCAGCTTCACGATCGTCCCCGGAGCCATGGAGCCCGTGGCACGGTCCAGCTTGGACGTGGCGTAGATTGGCGAATCCTGCATCACCTTCATGAAGATGGCCTTGGGCAGGATGTCCTCCACATGGATGGTTCCGGGCTCAACTGCGAGACGCGAGGAGGGGCGCTTGGCCGTTTGGGCAGGGGCAGAAACCGCACTGATCGTGAACGCAGCAGCAGTCAGCAGCAAAAAGGTCGTTTTCATGGCGATGGGAGCAGATTACCAGATTACGACGCAACCGCCTCGAACTTTGTTCGACTTCGTTGAATCCCAAGCTCTGCCATCACTCGAAAGAGGCACTTTGCCTCAGTGGTGCTGCTTACTTCTCGTCTTCCGTGCGCTTCGCACGCGGCTCACGGGAGACCGTGTCCGCCGCACCCGCGCTGGTCACGAAAGGACCGTCCGCCATCGGCGCCACCTTCGTGAAGCCCACTTCCGGGAGATCGCTCGGCTTGCCAGCCAGCGGGAATTCCTTGCGCAGGGGGAAGAAGGGATAGCCCTCCCACATCAGGATGCGGCGCAGGTCCGGGTGACCGGAAAACTTCACGCCCATCATGTCCCAGGCCTCGCGCTCATGCCAGTTGGCACCTGCCCAGATATCACAGACAGACGGAGCATCCTCACCATCTGGGATCTTCGACCGCACGCGCAGATGCGCATGGTGGCCATACCCGTAAAGCTCATACACGACCTCAAAGCGGGGCTCCTCGCCCATGTGGTCCAGGGTGGAAAGGTCCACCAGGTAATCAAAAGCCAGCTCGTCGCGGCAGTACTTCAGCAGCGCCTTCACAGAGGCGATCGAGACATGCACCGTCTGCTCACCGCGGAACTCGGTCGTGCTCAGCACGGCTTCACCGAACTTTTCCTTCAGGGCATTGACCATCTGCGCGGCGTTCATGGGAAAATCTTATTCTTCTTGAGGTTCAAACCTGGGGCAGTGTCCGTCAACCGGCCATGTCGGCGATCATCGTCCTCTTCTGGTCCTCAATCGCGTGCTCGCCCTCGATCTTCTTTTGCAGGCGCATCAGGCCTTCCAGAAGGGCCTCCGGGCGTGGAGGGCAGCCGGAGATGTACACATCCACCGGGATGAGATTGTCGATCCCCTGGAGCACCGCGTAGCTGCGGTACATGCCGCCACTAGAGGCGCAGGCCCCCATGGCGATGCACCACTTCGGCTCCGGCATCTGGTCCCAGATGCGCTTCACAGCAAGAGCCATCTTATAAGTCACCGTGCCGGCCACGATCATCACGTCCGCCTGGCGGGGGGAAAAGCGCATAACCTCCATGCCGAAGCGGCTCAGGTCATAACGGCTGCAAGCCGCCGCCATCATCTCGATCGCGCAGCAGGCCAGGCCCATCGGCATCGGCCAGAGCGAGTTCTTCCGCATCCAATTCGCCGCCGCATCCAGCTTTGTGAAAACGATGTTACCCTCGATCTTCGAGTCGTAGGCGGCATGAGTTTCAGCAGGGGCGACCATGGTCTTGGGGGAGGGGCAGAGCTTTGCCAAAACGGATACGCCCCCGCCACCCCCCCGGCAACCCCTTTGTGAAAGTTTTCACAAGCTCGCCAAACCGCCCTTAAGGCGGCAAAAGACACTTAATTAGCTTCCCTCTAGGCTCTGTCGGCCTGGCTCAAAACCACCGCCAACCACTGTAAACAACCGCCAACCACCGCAAACGGCTCCCCTCCCATGCCCCCCTACGAAGCCAAAACCCTCAGCCCCATCCTCCCCGTGGCGGACATGCAGCGCAGCATCCGCTTCTACACCGAGGTCCTCGGCTTCGCCCCCGGCCTCCAGTCCGACACCTACTCCATCGTCACTCGGGGCGGTGCCTCCCTGCACCTCACCCTCGCCGCAGACGACTCCGTCCTCGAGCGCACCCGCGGCCACATGTCCTTCTACCTTGAGGTCGCCGGCATCGACTCCCTCTGGCCCCACGTCTCCCAGTTTAAAGACAGCTATAAAACCCGCGACCTCTTCGACCGCGACTACGGCATGCGCGAGTTCCACATCCTCGACCCCGATGACTGCCTCATTTTTGTGGGCGAGGAGATCCAGAAGGAATAGCAGGCTGTGGAAAGTCGAGGCCGTCTGCCGCTTCTTCTCACAAAAAAAACCGCCTGACGATCCTCAAGAGCAGAGCTCCTGTCCCAGACATCTGCGTCCCTCTGCGTTATCTGCGGTTAAATTCAGTGCTCGCCTAACCAAAAAGTTTCACTCAACTAGCCAACGTTCCATGAAAGCCTCCGAATCTAAAAAGAAGCTCGCTGCTGCCGACAAGAAGGAACTGCTCGCCACCCTGCAGGCGCGTTTTGAGAAGAACATGAAGCGTCACGAAGGCCTCAAGTGGGCGGACGTGCAGGCACGCCTGGAAGATCATCCCGCGAAGCTCGCCACCCTCCATGAGATGGAGCAGACCGGCGGCGAGCCCGATGTCGTCAGTCACGACAAAAAGAGCGGCGAATACATCTTCTTCGACTGCTCCCCCGAGACACCGAAAGGCCGCGTGAGTGTGTGCTATGACCGCGCCGGCTGGGAATCGCGCAAAGAGCATCGCCCCGCCAACACCGCCGTCGACATGGCCACCGAGATGGGCATCGACCTCCTCACCGAGGAGCAGTATGAGGATCTGCAGAAGCTCGGCAGCTTCGACACGAAAACCTCAAGCTGGATCAAAGCCCCCGCCGACATCCGCAAGCTCGGCGGCGCCCTCTACGGCGAAAAGCGCTACGGCCGCATCTTCCTCGGCCACAACGGCGCGCAGTCCTACTACGCCGCGCGTGGTTTTCGTGGGGTGTTGAAGGTTTGAACTGGCCTAACCACATCTAAAACCACAGAGAGCACAGAGGAACACAGAGTCCCCATCGAAGACCTCTGTGCTCCTCCGTGCCCTCTGCGGTGAATTCAATGGACATCCCTTCCTCGGATTGCACTTTGATTGGACCAGCGTCTCTCTAAGCATGGCTCACAGTGTTACAGCGATCATCGCAGCCTCTTCAGTGGCGGACCACCTTCTCAACGACCGCACTCTCGTCGCTGTGGATCTGCGGGATGGACATCGTCTCATCCCTTTGGAGGACGATGATCTCGATTCTCTCGGTCTCGATCTCAGCCAGTCCTTGGAAGGCTTTACTTACTTGTCGCCATCCCTGATCCAGTTCTGCGCCGAGCACTCGCATCACGGCCCACTGGTCTACCTGGAGACCGAATACTTCGGCGGCATGGGCACCCAGAGTGCCGCAGCATTTTCAAATGGAGCACTCATCGCACCCACACCGCTCGTTGGCATCGGCGCCATCAACACCGCCTTGAGAAGCATCGGCATCATCGCCACGTCGGCCCCGGATGAGTTTGATCACATCGGCCTTTCACGCCATCGTCACACCTTCAGATGGAAGGAAGCCGCCCTTAATGAACGACAACTCTGAAAACGAGATCATCTGGACCGGTGATCTCAACGATGACTGCACCGCCAGATGGGCAGGTCTCATGCTGCGTGCCGAATGGATGGATGGTCCCCACTGGTGGTGGGCCGTGTCCGACATGGCCACGGGCGAGCAGATCATCTCCTCCAACAACGATCCTCAAGAATGCACCTCAGGCACCAGTGCGCGTGAACGTGCGGAGAAAGCCGCCAGAGAATGGTATCCGCGCATGACGAACTGGAAGCCCGCAGTTCCAGAACTCCAGCATAGCTCTCCGCCTTTTTTGACCCACGGACTGCCCACAGAACTGACACGTGTGATGGCCGGGTACGGCTTTCGACCGGTCGCCGATCTCTCAGGGATTCCAGATGCTGTGCTGCTGCTTAAACGCCAGACATGGAACACGAATCGAGCCATTGTGGTTGTCTGTCCGGGTAGTCCACCCACCAGTTTACACGACTACATGAGACAACTCCGAAGTTCGGTTGCTTTTCGCTGCCGATTTCTCCCCGTCCTTTGGGGCATTGGCATTCAGGTTGTCCTCATATCACCCGGTTTGGCTCAAAGAGGAATCGACCCATCCCAGCACGTAGCACGCTTCGACAATCAATGGGCAATCGTGCAAAGCATCTTTCTCGTAGACCCTGACGCTGGCACCCACCAAGAGGCCCGGAGCTGGGGCCAGTATGTCACGGGCAAATTTCAGGACGCCATTTCCAAAATCTTGTTCCTCCGCCATGCCAAGGCGCTATTCATCCAAGCCGTTCGCGCAACAGCGCATCTACCCTCAATGCTTCGCGAGCGGGCAGCCGATGTCACCGGGTTGGAGATGCATAGTTTTGACGCATCCTATCTTGAATTTCTCGACACACAGATCCTCCTGAGTCCACGAGGTCCAGAGTGGACAGCGCTTCTTCGTGCTCGCCGTGCCGCGCTGCAGCCGTTCTGCGACATCTCTTTGCTGCGCGGCCGGGTGCATATCGGTGACACGGATTTCACCGTGCAGATTCATCCGCAGACAAAAGCCGTGGTTCATTGGGAGCAGCACGACAATGCTGCCTGAAGCATCCGAGAGGTCAGATCGGACTTCACGTCGGCTCATAAATGCCGCTCAAAGCTTGCTTCCATCAGTCCCTCGAACCAGACTCAATTCTCATGCGAAATCCCATTCGCCGAAGCAAAAAGATCGGCCTGACCCAAGGCGGTCGTGTTCGTGATGGTGACGCATCGCAGAAACGTAGTCGTGTCCGCCAGATCGATGCTATTTGGACAAAGCTCTCCGAGCGCCCGGATGATGGCGAGATCCTCTTCATCACAGAGAATCCTTCACGGGACTACTACCATCCATGCGATGAGAAGGACATTCGCAAGGTACTGGCTCATCTGCCCCGCAGACATTGGAGACATCTTCGTGCGGTGGTGTTTCGTCGTTCCAGCGCACGAGACCGGGCAAATGGCGTGGAAGCCCGCCGGCGGTATCTTTGTGTCATTCTCAATCCCTTCCCCGTTTCCAATGAAGTGGACTGGGGCATACGACCTCCTTCCTTGAAGGTGCGCAGTCACTATGCTCCATGGTGCGACCGCTGGGAGGTGCGGGACGGCCGCCATTTCCATGTGTGGACAGCGGAACAAGTGCGCCGGTACTATCGCTATCACCTTTTCCTTCATGAGATGGGCCATCTCAACCAGCCCGCCTTTCACAGCCTGATGCGTCGCGAAGATTTTGCCGAGGACTACGCCCTGACATGGGCGCGAAAGCTGGGTCAGCTATGATAAGACGTCGGCTGCTTGCGTGCTCGTATTCCATGCTATTCAACCATCATCTCTTCACATGACGTTTGACGAAAAATACGACCACATCGCAGACCGCTTTGAGGCTTTGGAAGGTAACTCCATTCACTCAACCTCGTGGAAGGAATGGCAAATCGACGGGCGCACGCTCTACTTCGTGCACGACGTTTACAACATCACGATCAATGCTGGCTTGCCGACCTGGATCTCTTATCATGGCCAGAGTTTTGAGCATGAAGATGTTCATGAAGCCATTGCCTCTTTCCGCCGCTTGCACCTTGATGACGCTGCGAACGCCATAGAGGCCTGCTTCAAAGTCTACAAGGAACACGGAAACCGATTTCACGACGACTTTGAAGGCTACGAATTCAGCGACGAGATCTGGGACCACGGAGAGGAGATTTACAACGCACTGTATGCTTACCTTCAAGAGTTTTCCGGTAGCTAGAACTAGCTGTATCACCACCATCCATGAAGATCATCGCCCATCGTGGAGGCATGCAGAGCGGGTTCCAAAACTCTCCCGAAGGCGTGCGCTTGGCGGCCCGGCATGGTGCGGATTTCGTGGAGCTTGATGTCGTCATGAGTGCCGAATGCACGTTTCATTGCGCGCATGGACTGGGCCGTCAGAACACTTTGCACGACTGCCTCGCGGAGATGCCCGACGGTTTGGGGTTGATCGCGCACCTCAAAGGTCCTTATGCGGAGGCAGAACTTCAGCAATTGATAGAAGCCATCACCTGCCATCTACCCCTCAGCCGGGTCATCTTTGCCTCGCATCGCTCCAGCGTGCTCATCGCGTTGCAGCGGACAGTTCCCGAGGCGCAATTGGCGCGGTTCGGTCTGTTTCCGGCCATCGTCGCGCTCTGGAAGCAGCAGCCCTGGAAGCACTGCCTGATCAACCAGTCCGTGCTGCTCAGGTGGCACGTCCTCAGACTTCAGCAGAAGGGCTATGTCGTCTTCGCCAGTTGTGTGTGGGAGTTTCGCAGCCGTCGCGCCGTCCAGGACCTCGGCGTCGACGGTGCCTTTGTGAATCTACATCAGACGCCAAAGAGCAGGGCAGCGGCGTAACCTAGGTGTCACCCCGCACACCATGCCAGGCGCCCTATCCATCATCATCGGCATCCTCGCCGTTGCGTTTTTCGTGTGGTTGTTCATCCCCACCAAGTCTACGGCTCCGCCGTCGGATGCCGCCGGAAACCCGCTGATCGATCCGGACGACTCCTACCAGATCGGCATGCTGGTGGGACTGACGGGCGGCTCTATTCCAGACGCGGCGGTCATGCGCTATGCCCTCAGCCGCTTCAAGGAGATCCACGGCAGACCCGCCACCACCCAGGACATCGGCATCGTCCTCGGCCTCATCTCCTCCCAGAACGGCGGAGATGGCACCGAGGTCTAGGCGGGGCCTCGCGGAACCTGTCCTTGAGGTCCTTTTTGTCCTTCCTCAGGGCATCGCTGTCATCCAAAGCCCCGTCTCACGCGCCCCTCCCCTGCGCACGGGGGCATTCTACGGTTGAACTGCCCCAGCCCCTGCGCTTTTCTCAGGCTGTCATTTCCCCCAACACACCTCACATGAACTACGACCTCATCGTCATCGGCGGCGGGCCTGCGGGCTACGTCGGAGCCATCCGCGCAGCGCAACTCGGCAAAAAAGTGGCCTGCGTTGAAAACGACCGCGCAGGGGGCACCTGCCTGAACTGGGGTTGCATTCCTACCAAGGCCCTGCTGAAGAACGCTGAGCTGTACCATACCCTCACGCATCGCGCGGACGAGTTTGGCCTGAAGATCAGCGGCCTGGAGTATGACTGGTCAAAAGTCATCGGCCGCAGCCGTGGCGTCTCTGACAAGCTGAACAAGGGTATCGAGTTCCTCTTCAAGAAAAACAAAGTCGACTACCTCAAGGGCACCGGCAGCATCCCTGCCGCTGGCAAGGTGGAAGTGACCGCTGCCGACGGTAAAAAGGAAACCCATGAGGCTGCGAACATCCTCATCACCACCGGTGCGAAGACCCGCCCCATGCCCGGCTTCCCCTTCAATGGCACCACCGTCATTGGCAGCAAAGAGGCCATGACCCTGGCGAAGCAGCCGAAGAGCATCATCGTCATCGGTGCCGGCGCCATCGGCATCGAGTTCGCCTACTTCTTCAATGCCTACGGCACCAAGGTGACCGTCGTCGAGATGATGCCTGACATCCTCCCGGTCGAGGACACCGAAGTCAGCAAGACCGTCGAGAAAAGCCTGACCAAGGCCGGCATCCGCATCCTGACCAACACCAAGGTCACCGGCACGTCTGAGGACGGCAAAGGCGTGAAGATCACCGTCGAAGGCGCCGCCAATGAAACCCTCGAGGCCGAAGTGGCCCTCGTCGCCATCGGCGTGGCCCCCGTGCTGCCCGGCGGCATGGAACTGAAGCTCAGCGATCGCGGCTGGCTGCAGACCGACGCCCGCTACCAGACCAACGTCAAAGGCATCTACGGTGCTGGCGATATCATCGGGCCGCCCTGGCTCGCCCACGTGGCCAGCTATGAGGCCGTGCAGGCGGTCGAAGGCATGTTCACCAAGCACACGCCGAAGAAGGTCGACGTCTTCCCAGGCTGCACCTACTGCCATCCGCAGGTGGCCAGCATCGGCCTCACCGAGCGCGCCGCGAAGGAAAAGGGCCTCAAGTACAAGGTGGGCAAGTTCCCTTACCAGGCCAGCGGCAAGGCCCTCGCAGCCGGCGAGCCGGAAGGCTTCGTGAAGATCATCTACGGCGAGCCGCATGGCGAGATCATCGGCGCCCACATGGTCGGCAGTGAGTGTACGGAAATGGTGGCCGAGATCGGCCTCGCCATGAACCTCGAAGCCACCTGGGACGAGATCGAAGCCACCATCCACGCCCATCCGACCCTGTCGGAAATGGTCAAGGAAGCCACCGAAGTGGCCAAGGGGCATCCGATCCACGTTTAATTCTCAGTTTAAAACCCTCCTCAAACGGCCTGACGGCATCCTGAACCATTCAGGGTGCCGTCAGTTTTTTTGGGGACCTATGCTTGAAGGTTGTTTCCGACGTTAAACCCATCATCGTGATGTCCGGTGCGGCAGACTGAAAACAGAAGCGGTTCGCACAGAACGGGTCTAACGTGCGCCCATCTCCACACTGCCCATGATCAGATTCGGCTCTGGCTACAGCAATCGCGAATTCTTCGAGTTCATCAAACTCCTGACCGCAGGATGGCGCTATATTTTGTCGGCTTCCTACCGCCGCGAGCAGCATGGTGAGTGGCGCAAACGTGGCGGTGGATTTGCGGTGATGTATGGTGTAATCTCCCGCTTTCTAGGCTTCGTGTTTTCCCTGCTACTGCTCGGCTTGTTGGCGTGGCTGGTTTGGGGCAAAGAATAGGGACTCGGTTCCTTGCAGTTCATGACGGCTTGACCCAGCCTTCCCATTTGAAGTAGGTGTGTGCCGATGATCGCTGCCTACAATCGTGCCCAAATCCTCAAAGCCATCGGTCTGATTGTCTTGAGCATTGTTTGTTATGGGATCGCCTGGCTGTTCTTTGCCTATGGCCTGGCTATTATCTTCCACATGCTGAGCCTTTCCGGAGCGTGGTTGTCCTGGGTGGCACCGGCCGCGATGCTGGTGATCACCTGGTCAGGCTACCGGCAATGGCAGAAGGGAGATGGCTTTAAAAGCTATGTCGAGTCGTCCCTCTTCCACGATCTGGGCGATGACAGTGGTAGTGCGGTTTGGACAGACATCTATGCCCACCGTGTCACCGGCCCCGCGTACGTCATCAGCCAGATCTGTTTGGGTGGACCTCTGTTTCTTCTCAAGGCCTGGAAACATCTCCAGCAGCGTCTCACGGCCGAATCTGGTTTGGAAACTCGCCTTCAGCAGGTGCTCACGACCCTACGAACCGCCAACAAATGGCAGTCCATCGATGAGTATCCCAGTGATCGACGCGAGATCTTGATGCTGGCCCAGATGAAGCAGATCGATTTCAGTGCTCACAAAGGAACCCCTCGCATCAAGGCCTCGCCTCCCGCTCATGGAGTTTGATTTCAGTCTTCGCCGAGTGCTGCTTGTAGCAGCGCTGTTAGGCATCTTCGCAGCCCTGGGCGGATTCACCGCGCCTCAGCCTCGCGAGGAGTACAGCACATCACGGGTCCGCAAGGCGTGGCTCATGTGCATTGTGCTCTTTGTCGGAGGCGCCGTATCCGCCACGGTCATCGAGCACACCGTCGGCCACATGGATCCGACGAATCTACGGCCTGCCTACATCTTCATCGGAGTCATCTTGATGATTGCCGGTGCTCTGTGGTTGAGGTCAATGAAGGAGGGCATAGAACCCGCGCCACGACGAACGGCCTGGCATCAAAGCAGCCTCGGAGAGGCGAAAGGAAATAGCGCACGGTTTTAACCGTGCGTCACGGCGTGATCCACCCGTGAATGACCCAGAGTCCCGGGAGGGACGAAAGAGGTTTTCTTCCGCCTTACAACAAGGTCATCGGTAAAGGGCCATGCCTTGATGAAGGTAAGATCAAGCTCGCCTGATGACGCTTCGCAAATCAAGGATGCATTCAACATCTCTTTCGTCCCTTCCGGGACTTTGAATCCAATGGGTGCATGCGCTGCGCTAACGCACGGCTGAAGCCGTGCGCTATTTCCTTTCGCCTCTGCCGAGGCTTCGATGACCAGCCAGCCTAACTAAAGCTCTACCAGTTCGCCAGATCATCATGCAGCGCATCCATCGCGCGGGAATGGATGGAGCGCTCGGGAAGGTCCGGACAACCAAACGGCACGATCTCCACCTTGTTGTAGCGCAGGGCGGTGATGCCGTTTTTGCCGTTCGAGTCCAGGAGGGACTTCCAGGCTTCCTCGGCGAAGCGTGCTGCGAGAATGCAGTCTCCCGGCGTGGCGTGACCACCGCGCTGAAGGTGACCGAGCACGGACGGACGGACTTCGAGATCCGGGAACGGAGCGCCGGCACGCTGGAAGTAGGCCTGGAATGCATCCCGCAGGATGTAGGCACCATTGCGCTTCTGCTCGGGCTCAAACTTCACACCTTCCGCGATAAGCACGATGGCATGCCCGCGGCCGCGGGTCATGGCGCCTTCGATCTTCTCAGCCAGACCGCGCATGCGGGATTCCGTCAAGGCGCCGCTTTCAGGCGTGATCACCATCTCCGCGCCGGAAGCCAGGGCGGCCATGCGGGCGAGATCGCCGCTCTCGCGGCCCATGGTTTCCAGCACCATCACGCGGCGATGGCTGCGCGCGGTGTCGATGAAATGATCGACCGCCCACACCAAAGTATGCACCGCTGTGTCGACGCCGAGAGACATCTCGGTGAACTGGAGATCGTTGTCGATCGTGGCCGGCACGCCGATGATGCGGAGATTGCTCTCCTCAGCCAGCAGGCGGGCACCGGTGAGGGAGCCATCACCACCGCTGATGATCAGGGAGCCGACGCCGAGCTTGCCCAGCAGGTCGATGACCTCGCGGCGCACCTCCGGCTTGTGGAAGTCCAGGCAGCGGGCGGAGCCCAGGATGGTGCCGCCTTTGCCCATGATGCCAGACACGCTGGCGTGGTCCATCTGGATGATGTTTTGCTGCGCATCAATGAGGCCGCGGTTGCCGATGTTGCGCTCGATCTCCTGCTTCAGGCGGACGAGGCCGTCGGTATCAGCATTGACCTGGCGGGCGGCGCGGACGAGGCCGCGATAGCCATCGCGGATGCCGAGAACGGGAACCTGATGCCGGTTCAGCCCCAGGCGCACCACGGCGCGCAGGAAGGCATTCATACCAGGGGCATCGCCGCCACTGCACAGGACGGCCACGGGACTTTCGGAAGAGAGGGACATGGTTGGGGGAACCGCAGGCGGGAAAATTCACGGGGTACCCATCCGGCGGGGGGCCAGTCATAGCGGGCCGCGCCCGGGTGGCAAGCCAACGCTTGCGACATCCATGCGTGACAGCAGTCCACTCCCTGCGCAAATTTAAGAACATGCTGCCCAAAACTGCCCGCGCCCTGTTCATCCGCCTCTGGCGGGTGGGCCTGCTCGTGGCGGCGGTGCTGGTCATACGGGACGCGGTGCAGACCCGGGAGCGCCTGGAGGCAGCGGCCGCGCTGACCCCGGAGCGGCTGCGGGATTTTTTTCCGGACATCGACCACCTCGGCGAACCCAACCCCAGCAATGGCTGGCGCACAGCTTTTGACCGGCGGGACAGGTCTCTGGGTTATGTGACAACCACCGCGCCGGAGTCTGACAAGATCATCGGATACTCAGGACCCAGCCACTGCCTGCTGGTTTTCGACATGAAGGGCCTGGTCACGGGTGTGCGGCTGCTGAAAAGCTACGATACCACCGAGCATGTGGCTGAAGTGGTGGCGGATCGGAAATTTTTCACGCAGTTCAAGGCCATGAAGCCGGGTGGCGAGATTCCCGAAAAGCTGCATGCGGTCACCGGTGCCACATTGACCAGCGCCGCGATCACGCAGGGTGTGCTGGCCAAACTGGGCCGCGCCTCCGGTACCTCGCTGCGTTTTCCCGAAGAGATCACCGTGGAGGAAGTGACCCGCCTGGAACCTGCCGCGAAGCGGCTCGAAATTTCCAAGCAGCATCCAGGAGGCTGGGATGTGCTGGATGAAGCGGGGAAAAAACTCGCCATCGCCGTGCGCACCTCACCCGTGGCGGACAGCATCGTCGGTTACAAGGGGCCGACAGACACCTTGATGCTTCTCGATGCCACCGGCACCACGCTGAAGCGCATCGCCATCCGCAAGAGCTATGAGACGAAGCGTTATCTGGCCTATGTCACGGGCGATGACTACTTCTTGAATCTCTTCAACGAAAAGACTCTGGAGAAACTGGCGGACATCGACTTCAAGGAAGCAAAGGTCGAGGGTGTCTCCGGCGCCACTGAGA
Organism: Prosthecobacter gellanilyticus; assembly: GCF_007992435.1. GTDB lineage: Bacteria > Verrucomicrobiota > Verrucomicrobiia > Verrucomicrobiales > Verrucomicrobiaceae > Prosthecobacter > Prosthecobacter gellanilyticus. Next base: position 130,010 of record NZ_BKAG01000001.1, read on the forward strand.
CGAGCTGGTCTGTGGCGGAGAGCCTGAAGCGCCGCGCGCAGAACCTGCTGGAGGCAAAGCCCTCCGGCTGGCTGCGGCAGATCCGCTGGCGCTGGCAGGACACCGGGCACGTGGTGGTCATCATCTCCGCGCTGCTCATGGCCTTCACTCATCTGCGCGGCATCAGTTGGATGCGCCATTTGCATCATCTTTTGTTAGTCCTTTACGGCGGTTTCATGGCGGGGGAGCTGCTTTCCCAAGGCCTGCTCACAGGCTGGGCCGCGCATGGCACACCCTGGAAGAGTGCTCCTGGCTTCCTGATCCTCGCGGCATTCGCGCTCTTGGGGCCTGTCTTCACCAGCAAGCATCTGTACTGCCATCACATCTGCGCGCATGGAGCCCTGCAGCAGCTTCTGGCGCGTCGTTTGAAGGTACGCTGGCATGTGTCACCACGCCTGGAACGCGTGCTGACGACTCTGCCCTTTGTTTTGCTCGCGTTGGTGCTGGTGAGCGTGGTTCTGGGATGGTCGGTGGATCTCAATTCGCTCGAGCCCTTTGATGCTTATGTCTTCCGCATCGCTGGTTGGGCCACGCTGACCATCGCCGTGGTCGGACTCATCGCCTCGCTGTTCCAGCCGCTGGCCTACTGCAAGTATGGCTGCCCCACGGGGGCCCTCTTCAAGCTGCTACGTTTCACCGGTGATGGTGATCGGTTAGGCCTGAAGGACTGGCTGGCCGCAGGCCTGCTGGCACTCGCGTTTCTAGTCTGAAAACGCACCGTTTATCTGCGCATGCAAGCACGTTGGATTGCGATGCAATCTCAGCACAGATCCTTCAAGATGAAACAATTGTCATGAATGAACAGGAGCGCGTAAAGAGTGCTCTATCCGCTCACATCTCTCTCTCCCTTTTCTCATGCGGCGCTCCCTGCTTCATCGTCTCACCGGCCTGTTCCTGTTGCTGGCTCATGCCATCGCCGGTACGTCTGCCCTGCCCGCGATCACGACGCTGGCCGCAGATCTGGAAGGCAGCCATGCGGTCATGGTGTCCCGCAGCGAGCAGGGCACCCAGGTCGTGCTTCACCATCGCGAGCATGAGTACACACCCGCCGTGGAAGACCATGCGAATGTGGTGGCGCGTGTCATCGTGCGGCTGTGCAGCAGCTCCCAGGAGGGAGATCACCGGCTCTCCACGGAAGCGCTGAGCTCCGGTCTCACCGAGGAGACGGTGAAGCAGGTCCGCGCGAAAAAGCAGGCAGAGTGTGACTCGTTCATGAGCTGCCAGCCTTGGATGCCCCAGGCATGCCTGCTGACCGCAAACACCTTTTCCAATGACATCCAAAGAAGTCATGTCGCCACGCTGCGGAGCATCCAGGTGATGCTGCGCAGTGTGCGTTTGATGGTCTGAAGAACAGCGGAGCCATGCTCCGCGACCTGAGTCCGGGAGGCTCACGCTGCGTGACAATACCGTCATGTAGAGCCTGCCCGCTTGCGGCCTGGAGGCCCTGAACCAACCTTACCTCCTGCCCTGGCCTCTCACTGCGCCTGCCGCTCATGCGGCTTTCAGAATGCGCTTCATTCCATCTCAGACTGCTTTCGATGCCTTATGTCAGACCTATCCAATAATGCTTTCATCCAGCCGGACCGCCGCGGCGTGAGAAGCTTTTCCATCCAGGCCCTGGGCACCCGGTGCCGCCTGCAATTTCGCTGCGCGGATGCAGCCACCGCCATGAAGCTGGTCGGCGCGGCCGCCGCCTGGCTCGGGGCCTTCGGGCGCCAATGTTCGCTTTCAAACTCCGATTCACACATCTCCCGCATCAATGACGCTGCGGGCGAGAGCTGGATCGATATCGATTCCGGGATGGAGCAGGTGTTGAAATCCGCAGACACCGCCTGCCAGCTCAGCGATGGCCTGCTTCATCCCGCCACTTTGCCACTCACAAAATTGTGGGAGACCCGCAAGGCCCAAGACAGCGCTCCGAGTGATGCGGAGATCCAGCAGGCTCTCGAGCTTTCGGATTGGAAAGCCATCCGGCGTGAGCCGGGGAAAATTTTTCTGCCGCGTGCGGGCATGGGTCTGGATCTCACCATCCTGAGCCGCAGGCATGCCGTGGACATGCTGGTGCAGCTTTTGCGCCAGCACGGGATCGAAGATGCCCTGGTGCAGCTAGGAACGGACCTCTTCGCCCTCGGTGGAGATGGCGAGCATGCATTCTGGATGATCGATGCCGGGCAGGGCCTTCCAGTGCCAGAGGGCGCAGGCGCGCTCAGGCTCTCGAACCAGGCGTTGTCCTGGGTCGGTGGGGATGATGGGATCATCGATCCTCGCTCGGGTCATCCTGTGCGCAATGATCTGCGCTCCGTGATCGTGGTGGCTGCCAGCAGCCTCACCGCCGGTGTGCATGCCTCAGCCATGATGCTGCTGGGCCAGCGTGAGGGCCTGCACTTCGCCGAAAGCACCGGTCTGGTGAATGCCTGCCTGCTCGATGACACCGGCACAGCGCTCACCACGCAGGCCTTTGCCGGTCATCTGGCTCCGCCGGAGGCTGAAAGCTCCAGCATCATTTCATTTCCCGCCGCCTCCTCGGCTGCCAGCCTCACCGCCGAACGAAAAGTGACGCAAAAGTGGCTGGCGCGTGATCTCATCCGCATGTGGCCCTGGCTGCTGCCCGTGGTGCTGCTGCTCATCACCTTCGGTCCTGCAGGTCTGCAGCATAGCGGGGCCGAGCCCGGGGCTGCCATCGCCTCTCTCGGCATGGTGTGGATGACCTTCCTCATCACCCGCAGGCTCTGGGGGCATTACCGCGCCCATGCCGCGGCCACGATGCTCATGTTCACGCTGGCCGTCTTCGCGGCGGGGCTGCTGCCCATGCCAGACCTCACGCTCTGCCTGCTGAACATGGCCGCCATCGCCGCGCTCGTGCATCAGCGTGCCTTGGGGTTCTTTGCCCTGCTGGCTCTGGGCTTCATGGTCAAAGGTCCGGTGGCCTCCCTTGTGCCTGCCGGTGCCGCCTTGGGCTGGTGGGCTGTCGGCGGCCGGAAAACCACACGCACATGGATCGTGGGCACAGGCGTCGCGCTGGCGGCCAGTCTGGCCGTGTCTTTCATGAAGGGAATGCCTGCCCCGGCGAACGTGCCGGAAGGGATGGAAGGATCCTGGTGGCGCTTTCTGCCCCTGCTGTTTGTGGCGCTCATGCCGTGGAGCTTCTGCACGCCGCGGGTGCTGCGCCAGGGCTGGCGCCGGATGCGCACGGGCACGCTGAAAGCGCGGCATGGGCTGCTGGCCGGGTGGCTGCTGCCCACTCTGGTGCTGACGCCGGATGGGCTCACCGCCAGCGCGCTGCTGCTGGTGCCTGCGCTGGTCATCACCTTCTGCCCGCCGCTGGCGGATGCGCGCCGTCTGTGGAAGATCGGCTCCGCAGCCCTCACACTCTGGCTGGCCTCCGGCCTGGTGCTGCCGATGCTGGATCAGGGCCGCGCAGGTGCTTCCATGGCCGGGGCGGAAGATCCGGCACAGACCCTGCGTGAGATGCCTCTTCAGACAAACCGCCAGCATCTCACCGCCCTGAGCCACAGCCTGTCTGTCTCACACACAGCCCCCCGCGCGTTTCAACGATGAAAACAGCCCCTCTTCTCCTCATCCTCGCCCTGCTTGGGCGGGCTGAGGTGCGGGCTGACACGACCCAAGACTGGGCGGGAGCAGCCGACATCACGTTTTCCGGCACCTCCACCCTGCACAACTGGGCGGGAAAGGTGACCGCGAAGCCCTTCACCACCAGCGTGACCCTGACTGACTCAGGCCAGCTCAAGAAGGTGAAGGCTGAGGTGACGGTGGAAGCCGCAGGCATGGACACCGCCGAGCCCAAGCGCGACGAAAACATGCGCAAGGCCATGAAAGCCACGGACTATCCGCTCATCAGGGCCGCCATCGATGCGTCCGCGGAGAGCATCACCAGCGATCCCAGGACGCCGGCCTTTCTGCCCATGACGCTGACTTTGTTAGGCAAGTCGCAGAAGATCACCGGTGTGATCAGCCACTTTCAAAAACAGAAGGACAAGGTCACCTTCGACCTCGACTTCCCGGTCTCCATGAAAACCAGCGGCATCAGTGTGCCTTCCGTGCTTCTCTTCATCCGGGTGGGTGATGAAGTGAAGATCCACGCCACTGTCACCTTGAAAGAGCCCTGATCATGTCTGCCTACATCCACCACATCGCCACCATCACGCCGGCCTACACCTATGCGCAGAGCTATGCGCGTGACCGTGTGAAGGAGTGGACACGCGATCCGAAGACGAAGCGCCTCATTCACGCCATCTACAACCGCAGCGGCATCGAGACACGCCACAGCGTCAGCGGTGATTTCGTGGCGGATGCCCATGCCTCCCTCTTCCGCACTGATGCGGAGGGCGCGATGATCTCTCCCTCCACCGCGGAGAGAAACCAGGCCTATGCGCGCTCCTCGCGCGAGCTCGCCGTGCAGCTCGCGCGCCGCGCCATTGCGGATGCCGAAGGTTTTCAGAAGGAGGACATCACGCACATCGTGTTCGCCTCCTGCACAGGCTTCGCCAATCCAGGGCCGGACTATCACATCATCCGCGAGCTGGGCCTGCGCCCGGACGTGGAGCGCTACACACTGGGCTTCATGGGCTGCTACGCGGCCTTTCCCGCGCTGCGCATGGCGGCGCAGTTTTGTGAGGCGAATTCTGATGCCGTGGTGCTGGTGATCTGCCTGGAGCTCTGCACCCTGCACATCCAGGTCAACGACCAGCCGGACAGCATTTTGGCGAACTCTTTGTTCGCCGATGGCGCTGCTGCGGCCATCGTCAGCGCGCGTGAGCCGCAGAAGGACAGGCCTGCGTATCGTCTCGACCGCTTTGAGTCCGCGCTGGTGCCCTCTGGTGAGGCAGAGATGGCCTGGGATATCGGCAACGAGGGTTTTAACATTGTGCTCTCGAGCTACGTGCCGGAGATCATCGGCAGCAATATCCGCCAGCTCCTCCACGGTGTGCTCCAGCGTCATGGGATGCAGATGGATGGCATCCATGAATGGGCTGTGCATCCCGGCGGACGCGCCATCTTGGACAAGGTGCAGGCAAGCCTGCAGCTGAAGCACGAAGCACTGGAGGCCAGCCGCACGATCCTGCGTGATTATGGGAACATGAGCAGCGCCACCATTCTCTTTGTGCTCAAGGAGATGCTCGACTCTGCGGAGACGGACCGGGCCGCGCTTTGCGCCATGGCCTTCGGCCCCGGTCTCACCATCGAAACCGCGGTGATGGAGCGCATCGGCTGCCCGGCGATGCCGCGACAACCTCAGGAACAAGGCACCGGCGCGCAGATGAGATGAACGAAGGCTCCACGGCTCACTACACCCCGGCTCAGCGCTACACCGCGCTGGCTTATGGACTCGTGAGTCATGCACTGTTTCTCGCCTCCGTGGTGGTGATGTTCTGGAGCCTCTACAACGGCCTGCACATGAGCCTCGTGCATTTGCACGGCGGCACAGCCGTGCTCATGGATGTGCTGCTCGTCGTTCAGTTTGCCGTGGGTCACACTTTGCTGCTCTCAGACCGTGGCCGCAAGTTCATGACCCGCCTGGCGCCGCTTGGCCTGGGTGCCGCACTTTCGACGACCGTCTTCGCGGCGCTGGCCTCGTTGCAACTGCTGGTTACCTTTTTGCTCTGGTCCTCCAGTGAGACCGTTTGGTGGATGCCTTCCGGTGGCTTGAAGCTGCTGCTCAGCGGCCTCTACGCACTCTCGTGGATCCTGCTGGCAAAGTCCATGAGTGATGCCGGCCTCGACACCCAGATCGGCAGCCTGGGCTGGCGGGCTGTCTGGCGGGGTGAACGGCCTAACTACAAGCCCTTCACGCGCACCGGCATGTTCCGCCACAGCAGGCAGCCCATCTATGCTTCCTTCACGCTCATCCTCTGGAGCGCGCCGGTGTGGACGCCGGATCACCTGGTCATCGCCAGTCTTTGGACGCTGTACTGTGTGCTGGCGCCGGTGCTGAAGGAGAAACGCTATCTTCGCTGGTATGGCGCGGCTTTTGCGCGTTATCAGCGGCGCGTGCCGTATTGGTTTCCTGGTCCTGTGCGCTCCATCAAATCCACCACCCTGAAACCCACGGACTACGATGTTGCCATCGTGGGCGCAGGGCCTGTGGGCTTGCTGCTCGCAGGTTTGCTTGGGCAAAGGGGACTGCGCGTGCTGGTCGTCGACAAACGCACGGAGCCCTTGATCCACTCGCAGGCCATTGGAATCACACCACCCTCGCTCGAGATCCTTTCCAAGCTGGGTCTGGAAGAAGAATTCGTGCAACAAGGTGTGAAGATCCGCGATTGCCAGGTGTTTGGCCACGAGCAGAAGCTCGGCTGCGCATCCTTTCGGGATATTCCTGGAGCACATCGTTACATCCTCTCGCTGCCACAGCAGAAGACCTTGGCGACTTTGGAATCGAAGGTTGCCTCGCTGCCCACGGTCACGCTACTGCGCGGCATGGAGATCACGCGTTTGGAGCAGGATGCAGAGATGGTGAGCTTGGGCGGGGAAAAAATTTTATTCACAGCCCGTTGGGTTATTGGGTGCGATGGTCACAAGAGCCGCGTGCGGGATTTGATCCAGATGCGCACGCGTGGAGGTCAATATGGTTGCCATTTCCTCATGGGAGACTTTGAGGATCATACTTCGTTAGGCCATGAAGCCCACCTCTGGTTTACCCGTGAGGGAGCTGTGGAGGCTTTTCCACTGCCAGACGGACGTCGACGCTGGATTGTGCAAACACCGCAGCCTGTCATCGGCAGCGATCACGGTCTCATCAGCGAGCTCGTGCGCCAGCGCGCCGGTCTGGATCTCGCGGTTCACGATCAGCTCAACCAAAGCCCCTTCTCACCGCGCTGGCTGCAGGCAGAGCAGTATCACGATGGCCGCGTCATCCTCTGCGGTGATGCCGCGCATCTCATGAGCCCCATCGGCGGACAGGGCATGAACACCGGCTGGGCCGATGCCGAGTTTTTGGCGGAGGTGCTCATCGCCATCGAGCAGCGAGATCAGCCAGCGCTGCCGCTTCTGGAGGCCTACGATCGCTGCCGCCGCTGCGCCTCCACCGTGGCCACGCAACGCGCCGCCCGCGGCATGTGGCTCGGCACGCGCACGGGTGTCGTCTCATCCTGGCTGCGAGACACTTTTATGCGCGAGTGCCTCTTCAAAGGACCTTTGGCCAAACACATCGGACCCTACTTTGCCATGCTGACGATCCCGTACAACACGATCAAAAGCGTGCCGGAGAAGGTGTTTGCATTGAGGTGACTCCGCAGTCGCGGTAGCGTCCCGGAGTGCGGTGGCAAGCGCTCAAGCGCGACACCGCTATGTGCGCAGAGAACGTCTTCGTTGTTGGGTAAGTGCCCTGTGCGCACGAGAGCGGTGTCGGCGATGCTCGGTGGCCCGTGCATCTCTGCCACCGCACTCCGGGACGCTTCGCGACTGCGCATGTCCCTCCCACCTTTCACGCCTTCCCCAGCCACAGCATCCGCGTGCCGAAAATGACAAGGATGGTGCCAAAGACTCGGGTCAGGGTGGTGTTGCTCAGGGTCTTCATCCAGTCAGCACCGAAATAGGCGAAGAGCGAGGCAGACACCGCCGTCACGGCGGCGACTTTCCAGTCCACGAAGCCATTTTTGGCGTTCTGCGTGGTGGCCATGGCCGCGGTGGGAATGATGATGGCCAGGCTGGTGGCGACCGCCGTCTTCTGCGGCATGGCCAGCAGCGAGACAAAGGCCGGTACCATAACCACTCCGCCGCCCACGCCACAGAGCGCGGCGATGACGCCCGCGAGAATGCCGATGCCGAGACAGGTGATCAGTGTGGTGGTGCTCATGCTGCCGACTCCTTGGCCGCGACTGCCAGCGAGATCAAGCCGCGAGGTCATAACCCCGGCGCACCACGTGATGATAAGTCACGATCTCAAAGGACTGCGCATGCTCCTCGTCCGCCGGATGCGAGCGGCGCATGACCGGCTCCCACTCACGCGGTGAGATGACGGGAAAGGGCAGGCCGCCGCCGAGGATCTCATGCACATGCGTGATGATGAGCCGGTGTCCATGAGGCATGGACGCCGCGTAGATCTCTGAACCTCCGAGGCAGAAGATTTCCGCCTCGCCCGCATCTGTGGCGAGGTGGACGGCCTGAGTCACCGATGCCACCGTCTGCCCGCGGGGCACGCGCAGGGAGGCATCATGCGTGAGCACCATGGGGTGATGCCCGGGCGTGAACCAGCCCTTCATCTCCTCAAAGGTGCGGCGTCCCAGCAGCAGCCACTTGTCCGCGGTCTGCTCACGGAAATGAGTCTTGTCCGCCGGCAGATCCCAGGGCACACCGCTGCCGCGTGAGATGAAGCCATCTGCGGACACTGCGGCGATGAGTGTGAGGCGCGCGCTCATGGAGGTTCAAAGTAGGTCGGGTTTCAAAACTGGCAATGTCTGCGTCAGGGAGGCGGCGCCCATTCCGCAAAGCGTATGTGGGTGATCGTGGCAGAGCCGTCTTTGGATGTGAGCTCGAAGGGCGCGGCGGATTTCGGCGCGGGCAGCCGCGCCGCCAGCGAATAGCGGTCTGCCACAAAGAGCTCGACCATGTCACCATCCATGAACAGGCGCACGCTGACAGCCTGTGTCTCCGCCGTGCTGAGATCAGCCGCGAGTTCGCTCCAGCATTCGCCGGCAGCATCCAGGATGCGCAACCGGTCCCGCTGGAAGACGATCTCGCCGAGAGGCGTGATGCGCACACGGGTCTCCTTCATCTCTTCAGGCAAGGTAAGCCTGAAATCCGCGATCACACTTTTCCAGACGCCGATCTCTGGCTGCCACGCGAGGTCTTCGAAATTTTTCGCGAGCTTCGCGGGCAGGCGCGTGCCGAGTTTTCCATCAGGCAGTGCGTGCACCTCACGCGGCAGCGCGAGGTGGCCGCCCCAGGTCTGCTTACCAGGGCGCGCAGGCTTCAAGGGAATCCAGCCGAACAAAAAGGGTGTTTGATTCTCCAACGCGATCTGCGCGGCGCAGAGGTCCTTGCCATCGAGCATGCCGTCCGGTTCTTTTTTCCAGGGGCCGAGAGGCGAGGAGCTACTCCAATAAACGGGCTGGCCCACAGCGCGGTCATAGATGCTGGCCAGCAGATGCCATTTTTGGCCTAACCAAAACATTTGCGGGCACTCCGGCTCGCCGATGGTGCCAGGATCCAGGATGGGGCCGTGATCTTTCCACTGCTTCAGATCCGGCGAGGTGGCCAGGCTCACGGCGCCGCCGGTTTCCTTCGGCCGGCCCTTCATCCAGGTGGTCATGACGCAGCCATACTGCTTCATCTCAGGAATCCAGAAGACAAAGGGATCACGACGACGCTGGTAGTAGTCTGCAGGCGGCACGTGAAACTCCTTCGGCGCGCAGGACCAGTGCAGGAGATCCCGGCTCACGGAGCTGACCATGCGGCCTTCGTTGTGACCGTATAAGCTGCGAAAGAGGCCTGTGGAGGCATCATGCCACACACCGAGCACGAAGTAGGGCCTCATCCAGTCTTCCGGCTTCACGGGATCATGGGTGATTGGTGCTTCGGTCCAGTGCAGCCAGTCTCGCGACCGCATGAGGGCGGATTCAAATTTTTCCGCCGGGTTTCAGGTAATAGAGGAAGCATTCACCCTCATGGAAGAAGGGGTGCACGTCACCCAGCGCATGGTCACGCGGCTGGACGTGCGCGCTCTGCGCCTGCACGAAGGTCGAGAGCAGGAAGTACAGCGGGAGGAGAGGGAACAGCGGACGCATGCAGAGCGGATGCCACACAACGTCCCAGGCAGCACCCATCGTTCCGGGTTCAGCCAGCTACCTCGTTGCGCAAAAGCCCGGGTGCCCGTATAACTAAGGTTCCCGCTTCCGCCTGTGTCCACGCCCTCTGCCTTCCTGCCCGTCCTCGATGCCCTCCCCGCGCGCAAATCGCCGCTGATGGAGAGATTTGCGTCGTTGCTGGAGGTCAAGACACCCGCCCAACTGGAGGCGATGGCCCGCGAAGCCCGCACCCTGACCCGGCGTAACTTTGGCCGGACCATGCGCATGTTTGCACCGCTCTATGTCTCCAATGAGTGCGTGAACAACTGCTCCTACTGCGGTTTTTCCCGGGACAACACCAGCATCATGCGGGTGACTTTGACCATCGACCAGGTGGTGAAAGAGGCCCGGCACCTTGTGGACCAGGGATTCCGCAACATCCTGCTGGTGGCCGGCGAGCACCCGAAATTTGTCAGCAACGGCTACCTGGAGGAGTGCATCCGCGCCATCCGGGACTTTGTGCCCACCATCGGCATCGAGGTCGGACCCATGGAAGCGCCTGAATATGAACGCATGGTGCAGGCTGGCTGCGAGGGGCTGGTGGTCTACCAGGAGACCTATGACCGCGAGATCTACAAGGACATGCACACCGCTGGTCCGAAGAAGGATTTTGACTGGCGCATCGCCTGTCCGGAGCGCGGTTATGAGGGCGGCTTCCGCCGCATCGGCATCGGCGCGCTCTTTGGCCTCAGTGACTGGCGCCTGGAGGCCCTGAGACTGGCTGCGCACCTGGAGCACCTGAACAAGCACTGCTGGAAGGCCTGGTTCACTGTGGCTTTCCCCCGTCTGCGACCTGCAGCAGGCGGCTTCCAGCCAATGACAGATTTCCCGGACTGGGCCCTGGTGCAGACCATCTGCGCCTTCCGCCTGGTCTTCCCTGAGGTGGGCATCGTGCTCAGCACCCGCGAACCCGCCCCACTGCGGGATGCGCTGGCCCCGCTGGGCATCACCAGCATGAGCGCTGGCAGCCACACCGAACCCGGCGGCTACACCGGCGCTGGCAGTGACGATCTCCACCAGACCGTCAAAGGCCGCCGCGTGGACCTCACCGAGCGCGATGACAAGGCCAAGGCTGAAGGCCAGTTCGGCATCGCCGATGAGCGTAGCCCCGCTGAGGTGGCCGCCATGCTCTCCAAACAGGGCCTGGACGCTGTCTGGAAGGACTGGGACGCCTCCATCCTCTCGGCTGCCTAAAAGGCTCGCCAAACGAAAGCGCAAACATCTCAAGCGTGGGAGTCCATGGATCCACAGCAAGAGGTCATGCTCAAGATTCCAGCCTTCTCTGCTCACGCATGCCTATATGGGCTTTGAGCAGACTGCTTTCACCGAAGACCTTTTTGGACGTTCGTCATTCCGCATTCGGATTTCGTCATTCCAGCTCGGCTGGTGAGTTATCCCACTTCTTCCCAGCCTATATGATTGGGGATGAAGTCGAGCTTAGCTTACTCTCAGTCTTATAGGGTGGGTATAAGTGGAACAAGCGTGTTCCTGGTTTGAAAATGGCGGGTTCCACAGCCGAAAACGTTGCGGACAATTTTGGGCATAGGCTGTGAGTGGTCGCCAACAAGTCTCACTTATGGAAGCTGTTCTCAGAGTTGAGGTGAGTTTTACCCAACGTTCTCACATGTTGTGTTGGAAATTCTAGTGGTTGTATAATCGGCCGCAGACTCGGTCGGAGGACCCGCTTCCAGAGCCACGCGTGCGGCTTCGACCTCTGCTTCCTTCTTGCTGCGGCCATGGCCACGACCCAGCTCACGACCATCCCACTGCACGATCGCGACGAAGGACTTGGCGTGATCAGGACCGCTCTCATGGATGATGCGGTAGCTGGGTGACTGCGGGCTGATGGCCTGGAGCATCTCCTGAAGCTGGCCTTTGGGATTCTGATCAACCGGGCTGGCACCCAGGCTCTCGATCTCCGCCGTGAAAAGACGTTTGGCCATGTGGCGGGCGGCCTCCATGCCTCCATCGATGAACACCGCTCCGGCGACCGCCTCCAGCGCATCCGCGAGGGAAGAGTCACGCTCGCGGCCACCATGGCTCTCTTCTCCACGCCCCATTAAAAGGAAGCCGCCGAGCTGGATGCCGCGCGCCACCTTGGCCAGGGCCTTGGTGGAGACGAGTTGCGCGCGAGTCTTCGTCAGCAGGCCTTCATCGGCATCTTTGTAGCGGTCGAAGAGGATCTCCGAGAGCAGCAGCTGGAGCACGGCATCTCCCAGGAATTCCAGACGCTGGTTGTCAGGCTGGGTGCGCTGGGTCTCATATCCCAGGCTGGCGTGTGTGAGTGCTTCAGTGAGCAGAGAGCGGTCTCGAAAAGAATGACCGAGGACGGATTCCAGGTGTTCCATGAAGCGCAGTCGGGAGCTGTGGCGCGTGTCCGGGGCGAGTGAAGATGGGGTGATCGACGGGATTCGAACCCGCAACAACCAGAATCACAATCTGGGGCTCTACCATTGAGCTACGACCACCATCTCGCGGGCGCGACAGTAGTACATTCAACCGAGTGCGCCAGCGGTTTTTTCAGTTGTCAACGTGCCGGGTCTCCAGCACTCTCCACTTTCCATGAGTTCTCCCCCTAATAGAGGCAATTCTTCACGTCCCGGCGGCGGTGGCGGCGGTTATCGTCCCGGCGGCCCGCCACGTCCGGGTGGTCCCCCACGTCCAGGTGGCGGCGGTCCCCCACGTCCGGGAGGTGGCGGCCCTCCACGTCCAGGTGGCACCGGTGCCGGCGGTCCTCCGCGACCCGGTGGTGGTGGCGGAACAGGCGGTCCCCCACGTCCAGGTGGCGGCGGTGGCCCTGGCGGTCCTCCGCGTCCAGGTGGTGGTGGTCCTCCACGTCCGGGCGGCCCTCCTCGCCCAGGTGGCGGTGGTGGTCCGCGCCCAGGTGGTTACCGTGGCGGCGGCCGTGGCCGTGGTCGCGGCGGTCCCCCGCAGCGTCGTCCAGAGCCACCTCCAGATGATGATACAAAGCAGAAGGAAGAAGCCATCGAGCTGGAAGGTGTGATCACCGCCGTGCTCGCGGGCACCATGTTCCGTGTGAAGTTGAAAAACGAACACGAAGTGCTGGCTCACATCTCGGGCAAGATGCGCAAGAAGTTCATCCGTCTCGTCATCGGTGATGGCGTGAAGCTGGAAATGTCACCCTATGACATGGACAAGGCGCGCATTGTTTATCGCCTCTGATTTGGATTCTCTCTGATGGCCAAGGACATCGTCTACTTTGATTTGGAAACCCGCCGCACCGCGAATGACGTGGGCGGCTGGGGGAACAAGCATAAGATGGGCATCTCCATCGCGGTGACTTACAGCACCCGGCTGGGTGAGTACCTGTTCTATGAGGAAGAGGAAGCGAACGACCTGATCAACCAGCTCGTTCGTGCGGATGTGGTGGTGGGCTTCAATCACATCAGCTTCGACTATGATGTGCTGATGGGTCACACCATCTTTGATTTCCGTGATCAAGTGCGCAGCTTTGACCTGCTGGTGGATCTGGAAAAGCAGCTCGGTCACCGCATCAAGCTTGAGGACGTGGCCGCGGCCACGCTCGGCACCGGCAAAACTGCCGATGGGCTGCAAGCTCTGCGCTGGTGGCAGCAGGGCAAGCTCCTCGAGATCGCCGAATACTGCGCCTATGACGTGAAGGTCACCAAGTGTGTGCACGAATACGGCGCGAAGAACGGCCACGTGAAATACAACGACCGCAACGGCCGCGAACAAAAAGTGTCGGTGCAGTGGTCGCTGGAGTAGAACACTACCTCCTCCTCAGCCGAACAAAAAGTGCGGCATGATCGCTGCCCGTGAGGCGCCAGATCTTGCGCGTCTCCACGACCTCCCAGGCCTTTCCCACCCAGATGTGGTCAATGCTCAGCAGCGGCAGACCCACGGGCCAGGTCTCGCGAAACCCACTGCCAGCCCCAGTAAAGGCATGTGTGAAGCGCGTGCGCCAGACATCGAAGTACACGGACTCGAAAGGCGTGTTGAAGTCACCGACAAAGATGGTGTCATCACGATCCTGTGACTGCGCCAGCACCTCCTTCAACTGCTGCTCGCGAGAGTGCATCAGGCTTGGATGCACGTCCGCCACCACGACCTGGAACGGCGGGCCCGGCTCATACACTTCAAAACGCGCATAAGCTCCGAGTCCGTCAAGCTTGCCGCGCTCGCGATAGCGTGAAGGCAGCCGCGAAAGCCAGAGCACACCGCGTGGCATCCAGGCGGCGGTGTAACCAGGCAGCTCTTTTTCATAAGCCGGCAGATGCTTCGTGAGCTCGGGGCCAGGCTCCACAAAAGCAGCGATCTGCGGATTCAGCTCGCGCACCAGTTCCAGCGCCTCCTGATCCACCGCCTTCGGACGACACAAGTTCCAGTAGAGCACCGTGATTTCATCCTTGGTTAGGTCAGCGGACGGCGCCGCGGGTGCGGCTGGACCGGATGACCAGGAGAGAGACAGCCACCAGCCGAGCAGCACGAGGGTGAGCGCGCCTGCCACCAGCCTTTTCCAAAGCCCTGGAGACAACAGGGTGAGCACCAGCGCCAGGCCCGCGAGGCAGGGCTTCGGCATCCCATAGAAAAACACCGCCCAGCTGACATGGCGGTCCTTCAGCCAAAGCTGGAGAAGGAGCCCGGCCAGCAAGGCGAGCCAGCCGAGCACGCGAAAAGCACGAAGAAGCATGCGGCAGCGCTTACATCAGCCTGCCGGAGTGAGCACCACTTTCTGCACGTCCAGCGCTGCAGCCTTGGCCTTGGTCACGGGATCGATCACCAGGCGCTGCTGGCCTGCGACAGTGATCTCGATCTCACCCAGCGGCACCTCCTGCCATTTCTGGAAGCCGCCGGTGTCCTTCGTGGTCCACTTCAGGGATTGCGTGCCCTGCTTCAGCTCCACTTCGCTGCCCTCATTGCCACCACCGCAGCCGTAGCTGACGGTGACCTTGTACTTGCCGGGCTTGGTGACATCAAATTCCCATTCGGCGAAGTCGTCCGCCTCCGTCCAGTAACCCAGGCAGTTCTTCTCGGGCTTCGGCTCAAAGCGCATGTTCTCGGACCAGGTCGTGGCGTCTTTGGCCAGCAGGGTGATGCTGCCATCGGCGGCCTGCTTGATCTCGTCACCTTCAGCGGTCGGAACGAGGGCGATCTCGATCAGATTGAAGCTGCCGTCATCCGTGGGCGGGGTGAGCATGGCGAACGGGAAATCTCCCTCCTGTTTGATGTAGACCTCGCCGAGAGACAACTTGGTCGGGGCCATGGAGGACTGCAGCGTCTTCTTCACCACCAGATCACCCATGCGGAACTGCAGGCCCAGAGAGGAGCGGCGGAGGGTGTAGGTGAGGCGGACCTGATATTTGCCCCAGCGCTTGGCCTTGAACTTCGTCCACACATAGTTCTCCCAGTGGGCGCCGTTCGAGTGGTCATGCGCCTCGGGTCCGAAGGCGATGATGCCGCGGCTCGGCAGGTCTTTGCGCTCCAGCGGCTCGGTGCTGGCGAAGTCGCTCATGTCCACGAGGTTCGTTGGCTCGGGCGCTTTTGCAGCAGGCGCCGGTGCCGCTGCTGGGGCTGGTGCGGCCGCGACGGGCTTGGTCTCAGGTGCTGGCTTCGGTGCAGAAGCCTCCTGCTTTTTGCCGCAGGAGCACAGGGCGAAAGCCAGGACGAGGGTGGCCGAGGTCAGAAAGGGGCGGATCATGGGTGAGATGGGGGCGCGGAACGGGCGGTGGGCTGCAAGAGCAGCACGTTAAAACGGTTTCGCAGGCGTTTCGTTAGCGGAGATTCCTGCGCTTGGCATTTCGAGCTGCGCTGTCTAGTTTCAGTCCCATGACTCGATTTGTCCTCACGGCCCTGGTTTGGATCACTGCCCAGGCTGCCCAGGCTGTGGAGCTAGTTTCAGGACCCACGGTGGCGCAGAGTGCCACGGGGGCGGTCGTCTCCTGGCGCACAGACGTGGCCTGCGGCACGCGGCTGAGCTATGGCACCTCGCTGACAAAGCTGGATCAGAAGCTGGAAGGTCCCGTGGGTGCCGAGCACAATGTCACTCTTCCAGGCCTGACGAAGGGCACGACCTACTACTACGAGGTCGGCAGTGCCCGGCAGAAGCTGGGCGAGGGGAATTTTACCCTGGGCGCTCCTGCCAAAACCAGCGCCGAAACGCCACCCAAGGCCACTCCGCCGAAGTCCATGCTGGAGAAGGTGATGGATGCCATCAAACCGGACGCCCCGAAGCCTAAACCAGACACCACCGCACCCACGGCAGCCCGTGCTCCACCCACCCGGCAGACCTGGGGCCGTATTGATTCCCTGCAGGATCACTTCGACCGCCACGGCGCGGATTTTCAGAGCAAGAGCCCGGATGACTATGCTGCGCAGGCCTGGCTCTTCCTCCAGCGGGCCAAAGCCGGCGGGCTGCCCATGAAGTGGGATGACTCAGATCAGAGCCTGCGGGTCTACGATCCAAAAACACGGGCCTTCGCAGCCTACAATCGTGACGGCACCACGAAGACCTATTTCCGTCCAAACAGCCCGACCTATTGGGACCGCCAGCCAGGCAAGCTCATCCAACCCGCGCAGCTCCCCTTCAAATAAGCCAGCCGATGAAAGTCTCCACCCACACCTGTCCCGTTTGCGGATTTGACCAGCTCAAGGAAGCCCCGCGCAGCAAGTCTGGCAGCGCCTCCTTTGAGATCTGCCCGGCCTGCGGCTTCCAGTTCGGCGTCAGTGATGATGACGATGGCCTAACCTATGATGAGTGGCGTGAGGACTGGATCACGCGTGGCATGGAGTGGAGCAGCCGGGGCATAAAAACGCCTCGCGGCTGGAAACCGGAGGCGCTCTTAAAGTCAGTGCTGAAAAAGAAGAAGTGAGGCCCTGAGAGCCCGCCTTCTTACTTCATGAGTTCAGCCAGCTTTGGCGTGATGGCGTCTGCCCAGATCTGGTAGCCGGCGGCGGAGAGGTGCAGGAAGTCCGGCATGATCTCCTTCGTCAGGCTGCCATCGGGCTGAAGGAATTTGTCACCGATGTCCAGGAAGTGGATGTTCTTGCCGTCATCGAGCTTGGCGATGATCGCATTGACCTGCTTCAGCTTGTCGCGGCCTGGATTCGGGCTGGCCTTCTCCCCCCGTGGGAACACGGCGAGCAGGAGGATCTTTGCCTGCGGCTGCTTCGCACGCACGGTCTCCACGATCTTGGTCACACCGTTGGCGATGCCTTCCGCAGGATCCGAACCGGAGTTGTTCGTGCCGATCATGATCACCACGGCCTTGGGCTTGATGGTTTCAAGCTCGCCGTTCTCGATGCGCCAGAGCACATGCTGGGTGCGGTCACCGCCGATGCCGAAGTTCGCGGGAGTGTATTGGCCGAAGGCTTTGTCCCAGATGTCCTTCTTGCTGCCCCAGCCAGCGGTGATGGAGTCACCGAGGAAGACAAGCTGTGCCTTGCCCTCTTTGGCAATGCCGACGAATTTCTCATGGGAGGCCATGAAGCCAGTGTTCGGCTTGCCATCAGGGCCGAGCTTCGGCGCGGCGACATCGGGTGCCTGCGCGGGCAGCTTCACCGCAGGAGCGGCGGGTTTGGCAGGAGCCGGTGTCTGCGCCTGAAGGGCAACAGAAAGGAGGAGGAGTGAGGTGGTGGCGAGGGCAAGAATTTTCATGCGGCACGCATGGTGATGAAACGCCTCTATGGAGACAATGCCAAAATCACTGGTCTCTTCACTTCACCATCGGCGCCGGATTCAGCAGGTCCTCCCCTGCCCCGCGATGCTCGGCCAGGAAGCGCTCGGGTGAGATGCGGTTCAGCGCGGCATCCGCATAGCCCACGCCGGGATTGATGTAGGGGCCCTCACGCACCTCGAAGTGCAGGTGCGCCAGATACTGACCGTCCCCGGTGCCGACGGTGCCGATCTGCTGTCCGCGCCTGACCACGGCATCAGGTGCCACTAGAATCTGGTCCAGGTGGGCATACACGGTTTGGATGACGTGCGTATTCACGGCCCCATGCACACGATGCGCCAGGATGATCATCTTTCCCCAGCCGGGTCCGGGCACACCGGCGTAGACCACGCGGCCGAACCCGGAGGCGAAGACGGGATCCCCAAGATCCGAGTTCTGCCCGCCGATGCCGTTGAGGTCATCTCCCAGGTGCCGGTTGATGCGGAAGGGCTGCGCATTGTAGGTCAGCGCACCGTGCTCCGAGCCCATCGGCGCGTCGAACCGCGTGGCGAGCGGCAGCCGGGAGATTTCGACTGGCGTCAGGCGCAGAAAGGCCGGGTCGAAAGGCACCGGGCCAGTCTCTCGCGCCCGCCACACAGCCACGGCGATCAGCAGCAGCGTTAGAAGTGCGGCGAGGAGTCCTGGTAGGCGTGATCTCATCCCCATACGATGGCATAAAGCATGCGAGAAAGCCCGGCCAGATTGACAAAAGCAGCTTCAAAGGCGAGACGCCGGGGGATGTCTCGCCGTCGCTACCCACGCCGTAGCCTCTCCAGTCCCCAGGCTGAACGGGTGACTGCGGAGGATGCTGGTGCTGGACTCACAGGGAGGTCGGATAAGGAGAGCACATTCTCACCTCCAGATGTTCGCAGGCTTTCCCGCTATGCACCGGTCGTCGCGGGGGTGCTGATCTCCTGCCTGGGTCTGGCGCAGATCCCCATGCCTGCCGTCCTGGACCATGTGGTGCAGGAGGGGGGCGTGAGGGTGCAGGTGCAAAACATCGAGGCCGCTGAGTGGGAACATTTGGAACCGATGCTGAAGGACCAGCTCACGCTTTCCGGCGCGGGCAGTGCGAACGAACCGCTGGCAGATGACCTGGCCTTCTTCACGCGCCAGCATCTGATCCGCGAGGGCTGGCCGCAGGCGGAGGTGCGCTGGGAGATTCAGGGCGGGACCATCGTGCTGGCCGTGCAAAGCGGAGTGCAGGTGAAGGTGGGCAATATCGTTTGGAAAGGCGACACCCACGTGTTGCCACCGGAGGAGATGCGCCGCTTCCTGCTGCGGGCAAGCCTGGAAAAGGAGAACGCGGACAAGCTGAATCCGCTCTGGGTCGATGGGGAGCTCACCGCTGGCGCGGCCCTGGTGCAGCGTCGCCTGCGCGCGGAGGGCTATCTGGAGTCCACCGTGACTCTGCAACCCTCCGCCGATATCAGCCCCGAAGGTCTGCGGGATCTGACCGTGGAGATCAAGGTGGGGCCGCAGTTCCAGTTCGGTACCGTCGCTTTCAATGGTGCTCCACCCGAGATTGAGAAGAAGGCCCTGGAGATCGTCGCCAGCGTGAAGGGCGGCCCCTTCAATGAGGCGAAGGTGCAGCAGATCGAAACCCGCCTCAGCAGCCTGGCTCAAGAGGCTGGCTGGCTGGATGCGCAGGCCACCTCGAACTATGATCTGGGCAAACAAGGCGGCACGGTGGATGTGGATTTCTTCCTGAGCACAGGCGCGAGATATCGTGTGGGCCAGGTGCAGCCGCATGAGGACTTCAGCAAGGGCTCGAAGCGAGTGTTGAAAGCCGGCTTCCGCGAGCTGGAAGGCCGCTACTACTCCGCCGAGGACCTGGACGTGGCCTTCCGTCGCGCGCTGGACACAAGCATGTTTGCCCGGCTGGATGTGGATCCGAAGAAGATGGGCAAGGCGGTGGATCCCAACACCATCGCCTCAGCCGCCTCAGCGCCGGTCGCTGATCTAGTGATCACTGGTGAGGAGACCAAGCCGAAGACCCTGGGCTTCGAGGTGGGTTTTGATACCTTCTTGGGTCCGCAGGCTGGTGTGACCTGGAGAAACACCAATCTTTGGGACACGGGCAACACGCTGGCTGCGGATCTGAGCTGGAGCAATGCGGGTCCGCTGGGATCTTTAAGCCTCAAGAATCCGGCCTTCCTGAACTCGCCCTTCTCAGCTTCCGCGAGGCTGGCGGTAGAGACCTTTGACCTCTTCGAGTACACCCGCTACGGCACCAGCCTGAACCTGGAGCTGGCGCGCCGTGTGAACCGCCATTTTTCCTATACTTTGTTCGGCGGTGCTTCGATCAACAGTGTCGACACCGACAAGCTCACGAAAGAGGAGATCGGCCCGGATCTCTACACGCTGACCTCTTTAGGCCTCAGTGCGCTGCTCGACTACCGCGACAGCACGGTCCTGCCAAAGAAGGGCTGGTTTCTCAGCGCGCGGCTGGAAAGCACTTCCGATGTCATGGGCTCCGGCGTGAGTTATCTGCGCACGGATCTGCGTGGAGCGTGGTATCGGCCCATCACGAAGAAGCTGCGCTTTGCCGCCGGTGGAGCGCTGCTGAACATCCAGGGCGCGCCTGCGGAGGACATCCCGATCGATTCGCGTGTGTTCAACGGCGGCCCGAACAGCGTGCGTGCCTTTGCCGAGCGTGAGCTGGGACCGAAGACCAAGGGCGGCACACCGCTGGGCGGCACCTCGGCCCTCATCACGAATGCGGAGCTGAGCTACGAGATCTACAACAACCTCGAGCTCGCCGTCTTTACGGACGTGGGCAGCCTGGGCCGCGGCAACAACAGCAGCCCCTTTGACTACTCCTCCGACTTCCGCACCACCATCGGTGCCGGTTTGCGCTATCACCTGCCCTTTGGCCCGATCCGCATCGACTACGGCCACAACACATCCCGCCGTGAAGGTGAGGGCGGTGGCATGCTGCATGTGACCGTCGGCTTTGCGTTTTAACGAGACGCTGATCGAAGCGATGAGTGGCTTGCAATCAGGCGCCGGAAGGTCCTGGCCTAGGTCTCTTGCGTTATTCTTTTCTCTCGCGGTGTTCTTTGAAGAGCACCGCAAGAGGAAGGAATAACGCAAGAGACCAGAAGCCTGGAAACAGACGACTCTGTGGTTTGATCCATGCTTCCCGAACCTGTGAAGTGTGCTTGTGGACAAGCCGCGCACGCTGGGGCAGACTCGTTGTCCTCAACGAACCAACCTCATCTGATCATGCCCATCTCCGCTCAAATCGTCGAAGACATGAAAACGGCCATGAAGGCCAAGGACACCGTCGCCCTCAATGTGGTGCGCGGCCTGAAGTCCGCCATCAAGTATGCTGCCATCGAGAAATTCGGCGCGGATGGCGAGCTGGACGATACCGACTCCATCGCCGTGGTGCGCAAGGAGATCAAGAAGCGCCAGGACAGTGTGACCAGCTATGAAGCGGCTGCACGCCAGGATCTGGCCGACACCGAAAAGGCCGAGATCGCCGTGCTCGAAAAATATCTGCCAGCCGCCATGAGCCAGGCGGATCTGGTGAAGCTCGTCGAGACCGTCATCGCCGAGCTCGGTGCCACCTCGAAGAAGGACATGGGCAGTGTGATGAAGGTGCTGCAGGAGCGCTCCGAAGGCCGTGCCGACAACCGCGTGCTGTCCGGTGAAGTGGCGAAGCGCCTTCAGTAATCGCTCATGACCTCCGCCATCATCGTCGCCGCCGGAAGCAGCCGACGCATGGGCTTTAACAAGCTCCTCGCGCCGCTGGCTGGTGTGCCGGTGCTGCGGAGGACGCTGGAACAGTTTCAGGCCTGTGATGACGTGGACGAGATCCTGGTCGTCACGGGTGATGAAGTGGCGGAGCAGATCGAGCTCTGGCGCGCCAAGGGTGGCCTAACCAAATTAGTGGCTGTGATTCCTGGTGGTGCGGAAAGGCATTTCTCCGTGTGGGCAGGCATCCGGGCCTGCTCACCCCAAGCGCAGATCATCGCCGTGCATGATGGCGCGCGTCCGCTCATCAGCCCGATGCAGATCAGCAAGTGCATTGCCTCCGCACGTGAGAAGCAGGCGGTGGCCTGCGCACGTCCGATGACAGAGACGATCAAGCGCGCGGATGCTAGTGGCAAGATCACCGAGTCTCTGGATCGCAATGGCGTATGGGTCATGGAGACACCGCAGGTGTTTACGAAGGAGCTGCTCGTCAGTGCCTATGAAGCCGTGATCCGTGATGCAGCCCTGGTCACCGATGAAGTCTCCGCCGTGCAGCATGTGGGCACGGAGGTCTTTGTGGTGGAGAACACCTCTCCGAACCCCAAGATCACCTTCCCGGCTGATCTCACCCAGGCTGAGAGATTCCTGCCGTGAAAGCTTGTCCGTGTTTTCGAATACATTGTTAACCACTAATGGACACTAATTGGCACTGATACTGACCAGACCTCTGATGGCTTGGCCATTAGTGGTTAAAAGAGTCTGCTTATCCTTGAGTGTATGCCTCTCCTCACTTCTTGTTATGCTGCGCCGCGCTGGCTGAGGGGTGGCCATGTGCAGACAATCCTGCCGGTGCTGCTGCCGCGACGTCTGCCGCGCTGGGACAAGGCTGAGAGACTTGAATTGGAAGATGGTGATTTTCTGGAGCTGCGCTGGATGCAGGCGCAGAACCGTGAAGCACGTCCGCTGGCCATTCTCTCGCATGGACTCGAAGGTTCGGTGGATGCGATCTACATCCGCAGCATGGCGGGATCGCTCATGCGCGCAGGTTGGGATGTGCTGGCCTGGAACTATCGGGGGTGCGGTGGCATTGAGAACCGTCTGCGGCGCTTTTATCACAGTGGCGAGACCGGTGATCTGCATCTGCTCATTGAGCATGCGAGCAAGAGCTATGCGCGCATCGCTCTCATCGGCTTCAGCCTTGGAGCGAATGTCAGCCTGAAGTGTGTGGGCGAGGTCGCAGCCCATGCTTCGGTGCAAGCCGTGGTGGGCATTTCAGGGCCGGTGGATCTGGCCTCGAGTGCGAAGGCGATCGATCTGAAACCGGGGAACCGTGTGTATCAGCAGCGCTTCCTGCAATCCCTGAAGGACAAGGTCATCCGCAAGTCGAAGCGCTATCCGGAACTGCATGAAATGCTGGCTGGGAGCGATGGCATCCAGGGTGTGAGCAGCCTGAAGGAATTTGATGAGCGCATCACGGCCAAGCTGCATGGGTTCGCGGATGCGGAGGATTACTGGGCCCGGGCGAGTTCCCTGCCCCACCTGCCGCAAATCCGTGTGCCGACGCTGCTGCTGAATGCACGCAATGACCCGCTGCTGACTGAGGCCTCCTTCCCTGAAGAACTGGCCAGCAGCAGCGAGTATGTGCACCTGGAAGCGCCGAGCCATGGCGGCCACGTGGGCTTTCATGACTTCCGTGCCGGCTTGCAGCCCTGGTCGGAAAGGCGAGTGCTGGAGTTTCTCAGAGACGTAGTGCCTCATTCCCATGGGGCTCCGTGACGAGCGCGTGCAAGGTTTCATGCGGTTCGAGTGATTCGGGCGGCACCTGTTGGTGTTTGTCGGTGCGCCGTGTAAGGACGTCTGCGCGGCACCCGTTGAAATCCGCCCTCCAAACCATGAAAAAAGCTTTGCTTCTTCTCTCCTTCCTCGCGGCGACCTGCTTCGCCGCCGAGATCCCTGAATCCGCCAAAGTCGGTGAGTTCTTCGCCGGCTGCCAGGCCTACAGCTTCCGCCTGTACTCGGTCTTCGAAGCCATCGACAAAACCGCGGAAGCCGGTGGCAAGACCATCGAGTTCTATCCTGGCCAGAAATATGACGACAAGGCCAAGTGGGACCAGAACGCCACGCCGGAGATGATCGAGAAAGTGAAGGCCAAGCTGGCTGAAAAAGGCATCACCGCCGTGGGTTTCGGCGTGGTGAAGCTGGGCAAGGACGCCGCGGCTGACCGCAAGGTGTTCGAGTTCGCGAAGACCATGGGCATCAGCATCGTGGTGAGCGAGCCCGATGTGGCCGGTCTCGATGGCATCGAGAAGCTGGTGAAGGAGTTCGACATCAAGATGGCGATCCACAACCATCCGAAGCGCCCGCTGGACCGCGCTTACCTCTTCTGGGATCCGAACTACGTGCTGGGCCTGGTGAAGGATCGCGATCCGCGCATGGGTTCCTGTGCTGACGTGGGCCACTGGGTGCGCAGCGGACTGGATCCAGTCGACTGCATCAAGATCCTCAAGGGCCGCATCTTTGACAGCCATCTGAAGGACCTCACCGCCTTTGGTGACGTTAAAGCTCACGATCTTCCTTTCGGCACTGGCAAGAGCAACATCGCCGGCATCCTCGCGGAATACCATGCGCAGGGTTTTCATGGCCCGGTGCATTGCGAGTATGAGCACAACTGGGAAACCAGCGTGCCTGAGATCAAGCAGAGCCTGGAGTTCGTGAAGAACTGGAAGCCTGCGAAGTAAGGCTTAACGCATCTCTCCTCTCACTCACAGGCCTGTGGACTACGGTTCACAGGCCTTTTTGTAGAGTGGTGTCATGCTTGTTTGAAGAGTGCCGCAAAGCAGCAGCGCAGGCGTGATAAAAGCATCAAAACAAGAGATGCAGATGAGGCCAGTGTGGCACTGACACTGCTATTCAAGAGGGAGTCATCGTTGCTTCAGAGTCGGCATACCGTGCACCCGTAAGGGTGGCTGAGTCTGGGGGAACAACCACTTCGCTGAACAAGTCCTTCCCCCCAGACATGTTCATCTCCACCACACGCCAGACCGGCGTCATTGCCGGTCTTCTCCTTCTTTTTGTCTCCACGCTTCCGGCCTCGGGTCAGACACTGACCTGGGATGTCGGGGGTGCCACCGGTGCTCAGAATGGTCTGGGCACGTGGAACACGAACACCAGCAACACCAATTGGTGGAATGGTTCTACCAACGACTACTGGACGAACTCCACGACTGCCATCGCCCACATCGGCGTGATCAGTGCGACGACGGTGAGCCAGCAGGTCATCACGGTCGGTTCAGACATCCAGCTCGCCCAACTTGTCTTCCGGGCAATCTCCGCGACCACACCGACGACCAATCATCAATACAGCCTCAATGGTGATGTGGCCGGGCGCGTGCTGGACTTTGGTGCCAACGGGCTGGTCCGGATTGAAAGTGGTGCCTCGGGCGGCTCGCAGTTCCTCGGCCTCGGCGCGAACCTGCGCTTGAAGGGCTCCAACCTGCGCTTTGAGAAATACGATGCCGGAACTGCTTTCCAGTTCATCAACCTGAGCATGACCACGAACGCGGAGCTGACGGAGTCTTTGTCTGTCGGCGGCAGTGTGTATCTCGGCCTCGCCAGCCCTGGTACACTGGGTCTTGTGAACAAGGTGATCGTTGAAGCCGGCGGCACGGTGGTCAGCGCAGGCGCGGGAACGACCTACACGAATGCCTTTGAACTGGCGGGCATGGGCAACAGCCTGGCCTTCAGCAGCACCGCCTATGGAGCCATCCGCATGACGTCCAGCAACCAGATCTATTCAGGTGGCATCCTGCTGAAGGCAGACGCTGGCATCAACACCTCCAGCAGCGGCAGCAACTCGACGAACAATGCCATCACGGCACCCATCACCGATGAAGGCCCCACAGGCTTTGCCTTTCACCGCTTCTCTTTCAATGGAGATGGCACGCTGCTGCTCCAGGCGGCGAACACCTACCGTGGCGCCACGGTGCTGGGCAGGGCCTCACTGGGTAATAACGGCAGTGTCACCATCCTGGACTTCACGGCCGCGACATCACCGCAGGATGACATTCTTTATCACAATGTACCGGCACCCGGAGGGCTGTCCCTCTACGGAGGCGCCTCCCCCACGGTGCTCAGGCTTCAGGGTGAGACAGGAGAGACGCACATCCAGCGTCTGGGCAATGTCACCGTGGCTGGCACGCAGTCCTCGGTGGAGCTGGTGGCAGGTGCGGGTGGAGCCATCAATGTCTCCATGGGCACCATCACGCAGGGTGATGCCACGGGCGCGGTTGTCTTCAATGCAGGCACGGGTGGCAGCTTCACCACCTCTGGAATGAGCGAGGGACTCGTGGGCTCCTTTGCTGCTTACACTTCGTCCAGCGGACAGCGAAGCTGGGCACGTGTGGGGGCTGGCGGTGTTCTCTCGGCAGGTTACTTTGGAGACACGTTCTACACGACAGGCAGCAGCCTGGCGACCGCACCGGCGACCACCAACCTAGGCCTAACTGGAAGTTCCATCGGGGCTGCGACCACGGGTGTCACCACGACCAACCTGAACACACTCTCCATGGCGGACTTCACCGCCGACCGCACGGTGCAGACAACGACTGGCCAGACACTGAGGCTCGGCGTGACCGGCGGTGTACAGCTCGTGAATGGCGCGGGTAATCTCACGGTCGGAGCTTCCGGCAGTTCTCTCTCCGCCGGAGGTTCAGTGACGAACACCGCAGGCACGCTCTTCCTTTCCAATCACTCGCCCGCTTCCTCTCTAGTGATCAACTCAGGCATCACCAACAATGGCACCAGCGGTGTGGTCAGTCTTGTGGTGAACGGTGCGCCAGGCTCCCGCACCACGCTGACTGGTGCGGGCAGTTTCACAGGCGGTACGCGTATCTCCAGCGGGACCCTGGTGATGCAACACGCGAGCGCGCTCGGCACGTCCGGCACCATCAGCATCGTGGAAAACTCCGGCACGCTGGGTCTGGCAGGGGGCATCACGGTCACCCGTGTCATTGCCTCCGTGGCGGGTTATGGCGATGGCGGCCTCGGAGCAATCCGCAACATCTCCGGCAGCAACACGATTTCCGGCCTCACCACGCTGGTGACGAATGCCACGATCACGGCTGACCGCGACAGCACGCTCACTTTTTCCTCGGCTGCTCCGGCGACGAGCACCATCACGGGTGCCTACAATCTCATCCTCGGCGGCGAAGGCACGATCAACGTTAACGGCAGACTGAATCTCAACGCTTCAGCTTCGACCCTAACCAAGATTGGTTCAGGAGTATTGGTGCTGGCGGGTGACAACGTCCACGCTGGAGCCACCACGGTCAGCGCAGGCACTTTGCGCCTCGCTCATGCCAATGCCCTTGCCACCACCTCTGCGGTTACCATCGCCACCGGGGCCAGCCTGGATGTGAACGGCCAGCCGCTCACCCGCAACGTCACGCTGGGTGGGGCTGGAGCCGGTGTGGCAGGAGCCCTGCAAAACAGCAGCGGGTCCCTTTCCACTCTCACGGGTACTGTGGCGATGAGCGCTGCCACGTTGATCAATAACAACGGAGCCATCACCATCGACAACGCCGGAGGCATCACGGGCGCAGTTCTTCTCACCAAAACGGGTGCAGGCACGCTGATGATCAACAGCACCACCACCAGCACCCGCAGTGGCGCGAACCAGATCGATGCCGGAACGCTGCGTCTCCAGTCAGCGAGCGCCACGGCCATCGCCAGCCTGGGCACGGGGGCCTATGTGGCGAATGGCGGCACCCTGGCGCTGGCCTATGATGTGACAAATGCTGCGAACACCGGTGCATTCAATGTGATGAGCTCCTCTGGCCTCGTCGCGGATCGGGCCACGGCAGGTGCAGGTGGCATCACTCATTCGCTCGGCGCAACAGGCATCGGAGGCAGCACACTCACCGTCAGCGCAGGCTCGAATGTGACCTCAGGGACCATCGGCATGACATTGGGTGGCGTGACCATCGGCGGCACGGGTTTGATTCCAGGAAATCCCACCTTTGATGTGCGCAGCACAAGCACCGCGACCTTGGTCTTCACGCCAGGAGCCTTTCATGACCAGGCCATCGCACCGCGCACGATCAGCTTCATGAATGGTGGCACCGCAGCCAGCACCGTCGTGCTCGGCACTGCGGCCACGAGTCTGGTGGATGGCACGGCCGTTCAGATCGGCAGCGTCGGAGGTGGGGCGGTGAACCTGAATCTAAATAGCGCCACAGCCGTCGGCTCTCTCGCACAGGTAAATGTGGCCACGGGCAGCACGCTCACACTCGGAGCCGCGCCCACCTTTGGCTCGCTGGCTGGCGGCGGCACGGTGACAGGCACGCAAAACCTCATCTTGGGCAATGCGGCGAATGCTACTAACTACACGAGTTCCTTCACCGGTGTGCTCGACATCGGCACCGGCACTCTAACCAAGAGCGGTAAAGGCACCCAAACCCTCGGCGGTAGCGTGAGCAATACTTTCACCGGCCTAACCACGATTAATGCAGGCACGCTCATCCTTGCAAAGACGGGCGGCGCATTGGCGATTCCAGGGAGCCTCACCGTCGGTGTCGCAGCCGGGAGCAGCCAGGGACCAGCCACGTTGAAGTTGGAGGGGAATGAGCAGATCGCGAACAATGGAACGCTCATCTTGAATGGCGGCTCGACCTTCGACCTGAACGGTTACACACAGACCATCGGCACCACGTCCACGATGTTTGGCACCACCATCACCGGCGGTGGCAAACTGATCCTGCCTGGCACCGCCATCTCCACCGTCACGGGCATCAGCAGCATCGCTTCGGGTCTGCAGATCGGCACGGATGTCACGGCCACGCGAACCATCACGCTTTCCTCCTCCTGGGACCGCACCACCATCAGCGGTGTCATCAGCCAGGGCAGCGCTGCGGGGCTTCTCACCAAGGCGGGCAACGGCCAGCTCATCCTCACTGGCGACAACACTTATGAAGGACTGACCACGCTGAGCGCGGGTGTGCTGAACATCCGCCATGCGAATGCGCTGGGCTCCACGGTGGCAGGCACCGTGGTCAGCGCTGGCACGCTACAGCTTGAGGGTGGCATCACCACGGCTGCAGAGCCGCTCACGCTGAACGGTAGCGGTTTCGGCGGCGCGGCCTCGTATGGCATCCAAAACGGCGCGCTGGCCAATGTCAGCGGCACCAACACCTACGCGGGCCTCGTCACACTCGCCACGGCATCCACCATCTCCTCAGACAGTGGAAGTCTCACGTTGTCACACGCAGGCACCATCACCGGAGCCTTCACGCTCACGTTGACGGGCGCGGCCGAGGGCAGGATCGACAGTGTCATTGGAACAGGCGCGGGTGCGGTGACCAAGACAGGAGCTGGCACTTGGACACTCACAGGAGCCAACACCAGCACGGGCACGCTGACGATGTCCAACGGCACTCTCCGCCTTGGCAATGGAACGAGCGGGAGCTGGACCACCACGCCAGCCGTGACCTTCAACGGCCTCAGCACTTTTGATTATCGCAGTCTGAACACGGGCAGCACGCAGGGGCTGGGCGCACTGACCTTCTCCGCAGGTGAAGGCACCGTGCAGAGCACCTATGGCGGCAGCGGCACAAGCGCTCTCACCTTCAGTTCTTTGGTCGCACGCACCGCAGGGGCCACGGGGAACTTCATCGTCTCAGGCGGTGAAAACGGAGTCAGCAATCGCATCAGCCTCACGGGAGTGACGGCGAATGCTTTCATCAACCAAGGTCTGTTCTTCAATGGCGCCGCCTTTGTCTGGAATGACAGCGGCGGCTTTGTGCGTGCCATGGCCTATGGCAGCGATGCTGGCGCGGTGACCAGCGGAGGCACCGCCAGCCTCGCGAGTTCCACACATCAGCAGATCACCGGACCGCTCACTGCGCAGAACGCCGCCACCTTCACGACGCTGAACATCGCGGGCAATCACAACATCACGCTGAACGCTGGTCAGACACTCACGGTGAACGGGCTTCTCATGACGGGAAACACCGCTGGTGGTGCCATCATCAGTGGTAGTGCTGGCAGTGCCATCCGTGCCGGTTCCGGTGCTGAGCTGGTCTTCCGCACGGCTGGTGAGAATGACATGCTCACGCTCCAGGTGCCTATTGTTGCCAATGGTGCCAACGCTGTGACGAAGAGCGGTCCTGGCCTGCTCATCCTTGGTTCAGGAAACACTTACACGGGAGCCACCAATGTCTCGGGCGGCACGCTGCGCATCAGCTCGGGCGGCACGCTGACCAGCTCCGCCATCAACGTGCGCACAGGTGGCGCGCTGGATGTGAATGGTCAGGCGATCACAAATGGTGTGACGGTGAACGGCAATGGTCCGAAAGGCGATGGCGCGCTGATCAACAGCTCCTCCACGGCGGCGCAGGTCGGTGTCATCACCATGGGCTCCACGACGACCCTCGGTGGTTCGGGTGACATCACCTCCACCGGTGCTCTGACAGGCGCCTTCCGCATGATCAAGAGTGGTGCAGGCACCCTGACACTGAACGTCGACAGCGTGCGCACCGTGCCTAACCAACTGGATGGTGGGACGGTGCGGGTGCTGACTGCCGCAGGTCTCGGCACCTCCGCCGCGCCAGTGATTCTGAACGGAGGCACGCTCAGTCTCGGCAGCACGGTGACTGCGGCGGCCTACAGTCCTTTCGTCAGCGCGAACTCCGCCATCATCGTGGATCCTTCCACCGCTGGGGCAGGAGTGTCCCACGTGCTCGGCGGCCTCGTCATGAACACCAGCACGCTTGTGATCGGTGCGGGGACGAATGTGACGACAGCGGCCACCAATGCAGGCGTGTCCTTCAGCTCCCTCACCTTGCATGGAAACCCGACCTTTGACGTGCGCAGCCCGGTCAATGCGGCAGGAGGCACCACCACCCTCACGCTGGCGGCCATCAATGACCTCGGCGTGGCGCGGACACTGACCTTCACCAACAACGGTGCCAGCACCACGAACAGCCAGGTCATCCTCACGGCGAATGCCAGCAGCCTCCTGGATGGCACGGTGATCAACCTGGTCAGCGGTGCGAATGCCGGGGTGACGGTGAACCTCGGCACCGCCAGTGCTGCGAGCAACACCATGGGCCTGCTTCCGCGTGTCAGCATCAGCGCCGGATCGATCTTGAACGTCTTCAATGGTTCGCCCATTCTCGGCGGCCTCTCAGGGGCGGGCACGGTGACCACAGCGGGCACGTTTACCCTCACCATCGGCAGCCTGAACAATGCGGCGGCGATCGACAGTACTTTCAGCGGCTCTCTCAGCAATGGCACCGGCACGCTGGCCATCCTCAAAGGTGGTCTGGGCACTTTGACTCTGAGCGGCGACAACACCTACACAGGACTCACGACGGTCTCCGCTGGCATTCTGAAGCTGGCGAGCGCTACTGCTCTCACCAACACCAGCTCTGTCACGGTGAGCGCCGGGGGCACGCTGGACCTCAACGGGCAGCCGCTCGCGCGCAATATCAGCTTTGCCGGCACCGGTCACGCCGGAATGGGTGCGTTGGTTAACTCCAACACCAATATGACAGCGACGATCACCGGCACCGCTGTCCTCGGTGGCTCCGCCAAGGTCGGCGGCGCTGGCAACATCACAGTGAGCAACGCCACTGGCCTAACTGGAAATGTGTTACTGACCAAGGTCGGCGCAGGAACGCTGACCTTCATCTCGACGGTAGCGAGCGCACGCAGCGGGGCCAACCAGATTGATGAAGGCACGCTGCGGCTGCAGAACAGCACGGCGCTCAACGTCATCGGTGGCGGCATCATGGCTCTCAATGGTGGCAAGCTCAGCCTCGGCTTTGATGCAGGCGGCACGGTCGGTGGATCGGTCAACCTGCTCTCCAGTTCCACCATCGAGGTGGATCGAGCCACGGTCGGCGACAGCAGTCACACACTGACGCTCGGTGCGCTTGGCATCGGAGGCGGAACCTTGACCGTCAAGGCAGGTCCCAATGTCACCAGCGGCACGGCTGCGCTCACTCTTGGGGCCACGACGATTGGTGGACTCCAGCTTGCACCGGGGAATCCGGTCTTCGATGTGCAGGGCAGTGCCACAGCCGCCATGACGCTGACGCTTGGAGCTCTCAGTGACCAGGCCATCGCTGCTCGCAGCATCACCTTTCAAAACACGGGCATGGGGAGTGCCACGGTCAACCTAACGGCGAATGCAACCAGCATGCTTCCGGGCACGGTGATCAACCTCAGTGCAGCACCTGGGGCCAGCCTGACGGTGAACTCTCCCACAGCGACTGCGCTTGGAGCCTTCAGCCAGTTGAACATGAGCGGGGCTTCCACGCTCAACCTCGGGACCAGCCAGAGCTTTGCATCTCTGAGCGGCACCGGCACGATCACCTCCGCGGGCAACACGGTTTTGACCGTGGGCAATGTACCGGGAGGCACGCCACCGAGCACGGCTTTCAACGGTGTGATCAGCGGCGCGAATGTGGCTCTCACCAAGATCAGCAACAGCTCGCTCGCCCTGGGTGGAGCCAGCACCTATGGTGGCGGCACGAGCCTCAATGGTGGCTCCTTGGTCCTGGCGAACAGCACGGGCTCGGCCACTGGCACGGGATCTGTGACCACGCTGCTCGGCACGACTCTTGGTGGCAGCGGGAGCATCATGGCGGGATCAGACAAGTCCGTGCTGATCGGCGGCACGCTGAGCGTGGGGAGCGGTACTATCGCAAGCAAGATCACCATCACGACGAGCGGCAGCGGCCTGCTTCGTCTCGACACCAACAGCGCGGTCATGATCGACCTGCTCACGGGTGCAGGCCTTGGGGACAACACCCTGCAAGCCAGTGCTGCGGACATGCTCAGCGTGGGCGGGCAGATCAGCATTCTCAGCGGATCCCGGCTGGTCATTGGAAATCCCAACAGCATGACCTCTTGGACATATGGCGACAAATGGCGACTCTTTGACTGGAGCAACCTGACCGGGCCGGTGTCCGGTACCTTTGACCGTCTGGAGCTGCCCAGCCTGATGCCTAACCAAGTGTGGGATCTGTCCGATCTCTACATCGGCGGCACCGTCATGATCATTCCCGAGCCCGGACGTGTGATGCTCCTCGGCATGGGCATGCTGATGCTCATGGGCAGGCGTATGCGGGTGGCATGCTGAGCGTTGAAGTCGCGGTAGCGTCGTGGAGTGCGGTGGGAAGCTCTCAAGCGCGACACCGCTGTGTGCGCAGAGAATGCTTTTTGATGAGAAAGCGTAGTGCGCGCACGAGAGCGGTGTCGACGATGCACGGTGGCCCGTGCATCTTTGCCACCGCACTCCGGGACGCTTTGCGACTTCCTCACTTCCCGCGCATCTCGCGGAAAGCATGTTCCCAAGAGGGTATGCGCTTCACCTCGATCTCCGGTGGCCACGTAAGGTTGGGATGATCCGTGGCGAGATAGACACGCTTCAACTCAGGAGCGAATGACTTCGCAAGCGCGACAAGCTCGTTGGCGAGACCTTGGAACTCCTCTGTCGTGCGCACGCGACCTTGAGCGCTCTTGCGGCCCATGGCGCTTTGCAGGATCCAGCTGTATTTGCCGGACGCGGCCTCGCCTTTGAGCACGAGGCTGATCCAGGCAGCTTCGGCCATCTCCGGACGTTCACGCAGTTCCGAGGCAATGGACCAGAGCTCGACGGCGCGCTGATGTTCCAGGGACTGGAAGAGCTTGGGCTCGGCATCGAGCGCCTGGACCAAGGCGGAAGGACGGCGCGGGCTGGAGGTGTGCTCCGCGGCGAGGGCACGCAGGTCTTCAGGAAGGCAGCGCAGCAGGGTGGCTTCCCGATCAAGCAATGTCTCATGCAGGAAGAAGAGCGCTTCTTCATCCTGGAGGGCATCGTTCTCAAGGCGTCCCCAGGCGGTGCGGAGGCAGTCCGTGGTGCGGCGCCACTCTGCCCAGTCACGCAGCACGGGAAGGCGGCGCTGGCTTTCGCGAAGGGTGCGGTTCAGCTCCAGGACGGCAGCGGCGGATTCCGGATATTCGGCACGGATGCGAGCCAGTGTGCCTAATGAATGATGCTTCAAAGCCAGGCGTACCGCGGCTTGCAGAAGGTCATGCTGCTTCTTCAGCGCATAAGACTGCGCGCGCTTGCCCACCCAGGCCAGGGCCGCCAGTGGATGATGAAGAGCGATGCCGGCGGCGCGCAGCTTCTGCCAGTCAGCATCGGCTTCGACCTCGCTGAGGAGGTGCGTTTGAAAGAGGTCCGCCTCGTCACGAAAGAGCCGCGTGGCTTCCTGACCCTTGTCCGTTGTCGGTGCATCACCCGGAAATGGCAGGTCATCCAAATTCACACGCAAAGAGGCCGGTGCCTCGATGCCTGACTCTGTGAGGAACCATGCGGCCACGCGTGCACGCTGGCGCAGCGGCTCAGGAGAACGATCTGGCAGCAAAGGCAGCGCGAGGGCGGTGAGGCGCAGGGCCTCCGGATGATGACCGGCGATGCGTGCCGCCGAGGCAGCCGCCATGAGCAGCTCCCATTCAGCGGGCCGGATGAGCGCGCCATCCGGCCGCAGGCTGCGCATGAGACGCCAGGCGGTGTGCAGCCATTTCGCATCTTTCGTTAGGCTGCGAAGAGCCGTGACGAGCCAGCGAATGATGACGCGAGGCAGCACCGGCAGCCAGTCCGCCTGCGGCAGAGCGACGGCACGCCCCTGCTTCCAGGCAGGATCCAGCGAGGTGAAAAGGACGCTCAGATCCGTCAGAAGCGCCGCATGATCCGGGCGCACAAGGCTCTGGGCCAGCCAGCGCACGAGCTCGCCCGAAGGATCAGCCTTCAGGCTCTTGTCAAAGCGTGGAAGGGTTTCCTGCAGAAGCGAACGCACTTTTGGTTCGGCAGCACCAGCCTTGCCCTCGAGAAGCCAGCCAGTGACGAGCAGGATGGCAGGCAGCACGACGTGGGCTTCGCGGGCTTTCAGGGCCTTCGTGGCGAGCTCAGCGATGTCCTGGCGCTTTTCCGGAAGCGCATCCGGGCAATGCAGATGGCGCCAGAGCAGGTAATCAGGACGCGGGCCATGCTTGGCATCCAGCGGACGCCAGTAGTGGCGCTGCGCTCCATGGCTCGGCTTGCCCGGCTGTGCTTTTCGCCAAGCCTCAAACTCATGCGCGATCTCCCCCAGCGGTGTGCTGGAAACAGCGGGTGCAGGTGCAGGGCGATGACGTGAAGGCGGACGGCGTCCGTTTGGGGGGCGCATGGTGGTGGTTGGGCACCTGGATTAAAGCAGCTTCTTGCGCTTAAACCACCAGATGGGAATCAAGGCAGAGATGACGAGCGCGCAGATGACCAGCGGATAGGCGAAGGGCTGCTTCAGCTCGGGCATGTAATCGAAATTCATGCCGTAGATGCTGGCGATCAGCGTCGGCGGCATGAAGAGCACGCTGGCGATGGTGAAGATCTTGATGATCTGGTTCTGCTGGATGTTGATGAGACCCAGCGTGGACTCGAGCAGGAAGGTCATCTCCTGCGTCTGCTGGTTGGTGTACTCATCGAGTGACTTCACGTCACGCATCACGGAGCGGAACTGCGCGGCGAGGTCACCACGCATCCAGGTGGCGGCATTGCTGAGGAAGAACTGCAGCATGCGGCTGACGCTGAGCAGGCTCTCGCGAAGATTCGCCACGAGCGCGCTGCGACGGCCGAGGGTCTTCACGACGTCACCGAGGTCCTTTTCCACCGCGGCATTCGCGCGATGTGGATCAAGACGGAAAACTTCACGCGCGAGCTTCTTCAAATCACTCTCGATCATCTGCAGGGCATCCGCGATGCGGGCGACGATCAACTCACAGAGCGCAAGGAAGACAGCGTCACTGCTCATCGGGCAGGGGCACTGGCGCTTCACCTGATCCACCAGGATGCGGAAAGCCATGGGATCCGCATAACGCACGGTGGTCAGGCAGTCCGGCGCGAGCACGAAGGAGATGGCGGTGTTGTCTGGCTCGGGAGTGTCCAGGCCCACGGGAATCCACGCGGTCATGTAGAGCGCGCCCTTTTCCGCATAGAGCCGGCTGGACTCCTCAATCTCCTGCATCTCTTCACGAGTGGGCAGGGTGTACTCCAGCCAGCTCTCCGCCTCCAGCTCCTCGGCGCGCGAAGGATTCAGCAGATCGAGGAAGACAAGGTTGTCCGGGAAAGGACGAACCTTCTCGTCATTCCAGCCGATGAGCTGACCTTGTTGGGTGAGGAGACGAACCATGCGTGGGGGTGGAGCCGGAACAGTAACGGCAGCTTTTTTTCATGCCACGGAAAAGGCAGTCGTCACGCGGCTTTCGCTGACAATTCTGCGGGGAGAACCACGGGCAGGCCGAGATCACGCACGCGCTGCAGAGTTCCGCGCAGAACTTCGGCACAAATGGGGTTCACATCATGCAGCAAAACGATGGCTCCCGGACGCAGGTCAGGCTCGATGCAGCGCAGGATGACGGCCACATCACGCCTCACACCATCAAACCCGCGGCAGTTCCAGATCATCATGCTTAGCCCCAGCGCCCGCAGGATGGAGGCGAGGAAAAGATTGTGATGTCCTACCGGCGGACGAAACCACGTAGGTGCCTGGCCGAGGATGCCGCGCAGGGTTTCCTGACAGCCTGCGACCTCCCGCCAGAGGTTCCAGGGGCGCAGCAGCCAAAACGTGCCCGCAGGATGAGTCTGCGAGTGATTGCCAATGAGGTGCCCCCGTCTGGCGATCTCGCGAACCAGTTCCGGATGCTGCTGTGCGCGATCTCCGATGAGAAAGAACACGGCCTTCGCTCCATGCTCATCCAGCACATCGAGCAAGGCTGGTGTGGTGTCTGGATGCGGGCCGTCATCAATGGTGATGCAGACACCTTTTGTGCCCTCAGGCAGGCGAGTGATCAGAGGCCCGAAAAGCCTGCACTTCGGCAAGATGGTGCCCACCGAGATGACGATGAAAGTGAGGCCAAAAATCCACGCCGCGAACTCATAGAACCCGGTGATCACGGCCAGCACCACGGCTGTGGCCGGAGCCACACTCACCACGAAGGCACGCCTGCTCTCACGACGGCAGGCGGGTGGCATGGGCGGGATCATCTGGAAGGTGGAGTTTTCTGCGTTTCGAGCGCGCAGGTTCACGGACTTCGATGCCGCCGCCGGAGCATCTGTAAAATGGTTCTTGGATGTCTTTTGCCGCTGACCACAGCGAGGATGAGCCGTTGTCCGTCGTCGACCGAGTCAAAGTAGACTTTGTGAGAGAAGCGACGCAGTTTTACCCAGCGGAGAGTGCTGCCTGAGGTGTATAGATGTGTCGAGCTTCGTCCGCTGGCCAGTCCACGCAGAGCCGTTCGAAAATCATCCTCAAAGAGCTTGGCCAGATCAGGATCAATCTCATTGAAATAGGCTTTTGCGTCCAAGTAGTCGATCGACGCCTTGGGATGGTGGATGAGCTCAAAGCGAAAAGCCATAAGCCTCTTCAGTGCTCAGGCCGCGAACTTTCCCCGATTGCAGCTCATGAGAGCGCTTTTTCAGTTCTTTGAGGAGGGCAGGATCCACTCCGGAGTCTGCGGTCACACTCTCGATCAAGAGAGCTGCCAGTCCCAGGCGCTTTCGAGCGGGTAACTTGAGGGCACGCTGGCGAAGAGGCAGTTTGGTCGCAGGCATGGTCTGAGGCTAATCTTTGAGCCGTAGAGTTCAAGCTCACTTCTCCAAGGTCACCAGCGGCTCAAACACGAACCACTGGTCCCAGTGATTTTGCAGATGACGATGCAGGATGGGCAGCCAGCGTTTGCCGATGTCATCTGCACGCAGGCGTGAGGTGCCATCGCTAAAGCATTCGCCGACATGGATGCGGTAGCGGAGGCAGCCGGTGCGCTCGAGGATGATGGGGTAGCAGGGTGCCTTGGAGATCTCCGCGAGTACCAGCGGCCCGCGTGGGATCTGATAGGTGCGGCCCTCGCAGCTCATGGCCACGGGTGAGACAGCGGAGAGCACGCGGTCTCCCTGCACGGCCACGGCATCTCCGTCCATGAGCACGCGAGTGAGTTCGAGGCCGAGATGGTTGTCACCATAGTTGTAGTGCACATGCAGCAGCGGGCTTTGCTGCTCAGTGCGGCGGAGCTCCTGCTCACGTAATTTTTGCAGCTGCTCGGTCTGCTCCGGAGCACGCACGGTGTGCAGACGACGGCCAAACTTCTGCGCGAAGAGCGTGGCGCCGATATCGTAATTGCCGCTGTGGATGGTGAAGACGATCACGCCCCCGGGATGGGCGCGCAGCTGCTCAAAACGTTCCATGTGGGAGACCTCCCAGGAGACCTCTTTTTTGAAGTACATGCACCACAGCCGGTCCAGGTAGGTGAGGGCAAAGTTCACGAACACCAGGCAGCCCGACCACCAGCGCAGCACGGGTCCTTGCTCGGGCTTGAGCGCAGCGAGATTGCTGAGGATGGCCCGGCGCTGAGGCCGGGCGAGCATGTAGATGATGGCGGTGACCGGCCAGACGAGGATCAGCGCCAGCCGCATGGGCACGAAGCGCAGAAGCTTCAGCAGGCAGCGTGTCCAGAAGGCCCCATGCAGCCCCGTGTTCCGCAGCGGCGGACTGGCGGGAGCAGCGTGTGGGATGGTGGCTTCGGGAGTCATCAGCGAATCTGGCGGGTGCGGTGCCCTCTCTCAGAAAAGCCAGGACCGCACGTGCAGCACATGCTTTGCCCCAGACCATCGGTCGAGTCAAAAACATGAACGCAGCAGCCACTTTCCGCGGCCTTCCCCCAACGGGCAAAAAAGAAGGGCGGGCTGTGTGACAGCCCGCCCTCAGCAGATATTAGCCAGACACCTGGGATCAGCCCAGATCGCTGATCTTCACCGGCACACCGCCGAGCTCGGCGCTGCGGTCGGCCGCGAAGATGACCTCAAAGCTGCGCAAGCTTTCCGAGAAACTGGTGAGGGGCATGTCCTTGCCCTCGTCCAAGGCATCGAAGAAGGCCTGGAACTGGGTGGTGTAGGGATGATCCGCCACGTCACCGCTGTCCAGCATGTGCATGGAGAGATTGCTCCAGCTCTTCTTGTCTGTGTGCAGCTTGTGGGAGTGGAATTTGTTATCCAGAAGGCTGCCTTGGCTGCCAACGAGATGGGTGTGGAAGTAGTAGGGCTGCAGGCAGTCCACCACGGCGGCGCATTTGCCGACCGCACCGTTCTTGAACTTCACCAGGGTGCAGCTGGTGGTGTCGTATTCATAAGGAGCGAAGATGTCACTCTTCGACTTGGTGCTAAAGCTGGTGACACTCTCGACCTCGTTGCCCATGACCATGAGCAGGGCATCTAGCGCATGACAGCCGGCGGTGAGCAGGGCGCTGCCGCCGTCTTTCTTACCAGTGTTCCAGCGGAACTGGCCATACCAGGGGCCGATGCCGTGATAGTAGTCCACCTCACCATAGTGAAGGTCGCCGAGGAGGCCCTGATCGAGCACTGATTTCGTGACGGTGAACTGGCCGGAGAAGCGGCACTCAAAACACACGCAACCCTTCACGCCATTGCTCTTCGCCGCAGCGACGATCTCACGCACTTCCTGCAGCGAGTTGGCCATGGGCTTCTCGAGGATGATGTGCTTCTTCGCGTTCGCGGCGGCGATGGCCTGATTCCGGTGCTGGCTGGGGTAACTGGTGATGTCCACCACATGGATTTCGGGATCGGCCAGCATCGCATCGATGCTCTGGTAGGCCTTGATGGTGCCGCCGTGCTTGGCGCTAAGCTCTGCGCTGTCCAGAGGACGGGAGGAGTAGATGGCGGTGACTTGAGCCTGCTTGGAGGCGTTGATCGCGTCAATGTGCGCGGTCGCCGCCCAGCCATATCCGATGATGCCGACGTTGTATTTTTTCATGGTGAGGAAGGAGAGAAACGGAGTGCGAGGATGCTTTTCAATATCGTAAAGACATACCGGAGTGACGTGGTGGATCACTCCTCTGCAGCGTCTACCTTGATGCCGAGTTCCTCGAGGGTGGCATCCAGACCCACCAGCATGCGGTAGGGCACGCGGCGGCGCTGATACTTGCGGAAGACGACATCCCGCAGTGCCACCCAGATCTCCACGGTGGGCGTGATGTCCACCCAGGCTTCGTCCTCGGGCTCGGCTTTGCGGAACATCCAGGCACGGCTGTTCCAGTGGGCGCGGTAGTAGCGCTTCTTCCCATCTTCTGCACGATTCTCGTGCCATTCATGGACTTGGTTTTTGGTCATTGAGAGTGCTCAGGATGCGCTAGTATCGCGAGCATGCAAGCCGACAAGCCCCGACCTACCTCCGCCCTGCCCAAGCTGCTGCTGTACCTGCTTGTCGTTATGGTAGGTGGAGCACTGCTGGCCCCGCTGGTCTTTGACCTGGGTCGGGACGGGGTGGCGTGGATCAAAGGTTCGTCCTTCGCAGAAACCGGTGTCGCGAAGTGGCTGACCACCACCGTGGAGCGGGCGCATTTCACCCGTTTCTTCAACCGCGCGGTGCTCATCTGCGCGCTGGTTTTCATCTGGCCGTTTTTGAAGAGTATGAAGTTAGACCGCAGCCTGCTGCCAGCCTGGAAGCCTTATGGATCGGGGCTTGGGCAGGCAGTGATCGGTTTTGGTATGGCGGCAGGTTTGCTGCTGATCATGGGCTCGATCTTCTTTCGTCTGGGGGCTTACCAGTTCCGCACGGAACCGGGCTGGTGGAAGCTCGGCGAGCCCATCACCGCCGCCCTCGGCGCAAGCATCGTGGAGGAGTTTTTCTTCCGCGCGCTGCTCATGGGACTGCTACTCCGGACCATGACCACGAAGACCGCCATCTTCTGGGGAACCTTCGTTTTTGCCATTGTGCACTTCCTAAAGCCCCCGGAGGGCTGGAAGATCCCGGACGACCAGGTGACCTGGGACAGCGGTTTTGTGGTGCTGGGTCAGATCGCCCGCGGTTTCGGTGACATAAACTTCCTGCTGGCAGAGTTTGCCACGCTCTTCGCCGTGGGTCTGGTGCTCACGCTGGCGCGCATGCAGACAGGCGCGCTGTGGGCGGGCATCGGCCTGCATGCAGGCTGGGTCTTTGGGCTGAAGTGGTTCACGGGCTTAATGTCTTATCAAAAAGGCTGGCTGCCATGGATCGGCCCGAATCTGAAGATCGGCCTGGCGCCGTTGGTGACGGTGCTGATCACGGGCGCGCTGGTGTTGTGGCTGCTGCACGGCATCGCTTCGGCTGCGAAGACGAAAGGATTGGAAAAGAAGAGGTGACCTCGGGAGGTCAATGCTCCCCCGTGCTCTGGCCCCGCATGCGGAGCGCTTGCCGCACAACCTAACTAAAAGTGCGTTTTGAATCAAAACCTCGACGTTGGCCTGACACTTCGTTCCGTGCCCCAGCCGTAGGGCATGTTGCTGCGGCCTGCCTGGCCTTTGATCATGAACCAGAAGAGGATGGCCAGCACCAGGGCGAGCAGCTTTTCCTTCCAGTTCCGGGCGAAAAGATTTTTAAACCGTTCCCAGCTCACGTGGCGGATCCTCCGATGGGGGTTCATTTTTCACGCTGCCGAAGGTCAGGATCTCGTTCAGCCGATCCCGCACTTCCTCGGGCTCCAGGTCATGCTCCAGCTTGCCACGATAAGCCAGGGAGAGGGCGCCGCTTTCCTCGCTGACGATAAGGGCGATGGCGTCTGTCTCCTCAGTGACTCCCATGGCGGCGCGATGACGCAGGCCGATGGCGCGGTCACGAACCTCTTTCTGGCTCACGGGGAACACACAGCCGGCGGCCTGGATGCGGCCCTGGTCAATGATGGCGCCGCCATCGTGCAGCGCGGTCTTCGGGTGGAAGATGGTGGTGATGAGCTCCACGCTCATGGCGGCATCTACCTCGACTCCGGTTTCCACAAACTGCTTCAGGTCGATGCCGCGCTTCAGAGCGAAGAGCGCGCCGCAGCGGCGGGAAGAAAGTTTCTGCATGGCCTCGAGCAGTACATCCAGAGACTCGGGGTCAGGACGGTTGAAGGAGAACATGCGGTGGCTGCCGAGTTCCGCGAGCACGCGACGGAGCTCCGGCTGGAACAGCACGACGAGCGCGATAGCGAGGAAGACGGAGATGCGCTGGAGCAGCCAGTTGATCACCTCGAGCTCAAGGAGCTGGGAGATCAGCGCCAGACTCAGCAGCAGGATGAGCAAGCCGGTGAGAATGCGCGCACCACGAGTGGCCCGGAAGAACAGATAACCATGATAGGCCAGCGCGGCGAGGATGATGATCTCCACGCCATCGCGCCAATGCTCTGTCACGAAGTCCCACATACAGCCTGTGTTTCTCCATGCCCAAACGAAGGCGCGGGCGCAAGAGTTTCCTCAACTTCCGCGAAAGGAAATTGGTACTCAGGTTATCCCGTTTAAAGAGCCCCGAACTCCGCCAGAGCTTGCCTAACAGATTCATGACATACTTATTGTTAGGCTTTGCCCGTCCCGAAAGCATCAAAGCCCAGCCTTGCCAGCCTGCTTTCGCAGCCTAACCTCACGGTCCCCAATCACCACCTCAACTCATCTATGGACACCGTCAGACTCGGCATCGTTGGACTCGGCAACATGGGCAAAGCCCACCTCGGAAACATTCGCGCCGGCAAGGTGCCCGGAATGAAGGTCACCGCTCTTTGTGAGAGCCATGGCACCATCCCGCCACTCCAGGAGGGCGAGACCTCCTTCACGGATGTTTCCAAGATGATCTCCAGCGGACTCATCGATGCCATCCTGATCTGCACCCCGCACTTCAGCCATACTACCATTGGCATCGAAGCCCTCGGAGCTGGTCTCCACGTGCTGGTCGAAAAACCGATCTCCGTTCATAAGGCCGACTGCGAGCGCCTCATCGCTGCCCACACAGACAAGACGAAGATTTTCGCGGCCATGTTCAACATGCGCACGAATGCCTGCTTCAAAAAGGTGAAGGATCTCATCGACAGTGGCGAACTCGGCGCGATCCGCCGCGTGCACTGGGAAGTCACCAAC
Source organism: Prosthecobacter gellanilyticus (assembly GCF_007992435.1). Lineage (GTDB taxonomy): Bacteria > Verrucomicrobiota > Verrucomicrobiia > Verrucomicrobiales > Verrucomicrobiaceae > Prosthecobacter > Prosthecobacter gellanilyticus. The sequence goes on from NZ_BKAG01000001.1 coordinate 172,207, forward strand.
TGGTTCCGCACGAACTACTATTATGCGACCGGCGGCTGGCGCGGCACCTGGAAGGGTGAGGGCGGCGGCGTGCTGATGAACCAGTGCCCGCACAACCTGGACCTCTTCCAGTGGATGTTCGGCATGCCGCAGAAAGTCCGCGGTTTCTGCCAGTTCGGCCGTTTCCATGAGATCGAGGTCGAGGACGATGTGACCGCCGTGCTTCAGTATGACAACGGCACCACCGCCACCTTTGTGACCAGCACCGGTGAAGCCCCCGGCGTGAACAAGCTGGAAATCACTGGCGAGCAGGGTCGCCTGACCGTGACGAATGGCACGACGATCCACTTCCAGCGCAACCGCGTTCCGATGAGCAAGTTCTGCATGGAGGCCGACGCAGCCTTCGCCATGCCAGAATCTTGGCACATGGACATCCCGGTCGCCGAGAGCGGTGGCCAGCACATCGAGATCCTGCAGAATTTCACCAACGCCATCCTCAAGGGAGAAAAGCTTCTCTCCCCGGCGGAAGAAGGCACCCGCAGTGTCGAACTCGCGAATGCCATCCTCCTCTCCACTTGGCAGGACAAGGCCATCGAACTTCCGATGAGCAGTGCCGACTACGAGCGCATCCTCATCGAGAAGGGCGAGAAGAGCACCTTCCAGAAAACCAAGGTCGTGGCCAAAGCCACCTCCGACGACTTCGCGAAGAGCTTCCGCTGATCCCGTTTCGAGATCGCTTCCCTCCCCTGCCCCGAGGCGCCGAAAGGTCTTCGGGGTTTTTTGTGGTCTGGAGTCAGAACTTGTCATTTGGGACTTTCCTTCCCTGGCTCAATGGAATCATCATTGTCGCGAGATGAGTCTTTCTGGGAAAGTCGGGACAACCTTTCGATGGGCATTTGGGACAACCCTGCCCCTGTTCGCTTTTGGGTTTGAATTTCTGACCCACGGCTTCAGCGGCGGACTTTATGATATCATGCCCACACCATGGCATGCATTGCTGTGGCTATGCATCCCCGCTGGCTTTGTTTTGGCTGAGCTTCAGCTGGGGCAACGATCCAGCTCCCTTAAATGGATCTCCAGTTTTCTCAACGGTGTGATCCTGCCTGTGATCCTGCTTCACTTGGTGGCTGTCGGCGGCATCGCTGTGTCGGCCTTTCTGATGCTCGGTCTGATCCTGATCCACTTCGTCATCCTGTCATTTGACGTGGCATTGGATCTACTCCGCTCTTTTGCTGCCAACAGTCTGATCGCATTGACGCCTCTCATGCTCTTGAGTCTGTGGATTTGGAATTGCCGTCAGCATGTTCCCTCAAGGCCGGTCAATGCGTCACTTTTATGCGCAGGCGCTGGCCTCTTGGGAAGCGCTCTATTCTTGGCATTCCTTGAGATGTCGGCTGTTCAGACTCGTGGCGTGATCCTTTCGACTATACATCAGATTGAAAATGGTCGTGAACCCTCGCCTCACGAACTGAATTTGTTATGCACTCTTCACTCTCAACAGGCCATCGCAAGACTGGTTTACTCGGGCCACCAGTTCAGCAGTGCTAGTGAATTGTATGCGGTTGGCCCGGTCGATATTTTCGGTCCACTAGCTTTCATCTTGGACGGACGTCGCGTGCCGACCTATGCCTCGGACAGATTGGTGATGAAGCAGTCACAGATGCTTCGGCTTTTCAAGCTCACGCATCCCGGCGATCCATCGGCCAAGCCAGCCCCTTGGTCTTGGCGTGGGCTCTCCCCCGGAGAAAGGGCACGGCTGAAAAGCGAGTGACCCCTTTTGAAATCCATTCCCCGGGACGTTGGATCTGGATTGGCTGAGATCGCCTTTGTCCCTTACCCAATATCCTCAACCTTTCTCCAACGGGTCAGACGCGAGTGATGGAGAGGCTGCACATGCCGGGTTAGCCATGAACTGGTCATGCCCGTGGGGCATTCGGATGGCAGATCGGAGTGGTGGCGGGGATAGTTGTGATGCTACGCGGCGACCTATTGGAGTCCACTCTGCCAACTGGACCAATGGCGAATGCCGCGTTTGGGGTTCTGTTTTGGGTGTCGGTGCTGGCTTGCCAGTGTTCTCGTTGGCTGCTTTATCCTATGCTTCATTCCTCACGTTCCGGGCCTTCTTCCAACCGGAGAGCCGAAGATGGCGGTGGTATGGTCTGGCCATTAACCTTCTGGCCTGGGGTGTGGGAGGGGTGCCGTCCCTGATGTTCCTGGCCTTGGCTATAGAGGAATCCGTTTCGTAACGCTCCAAAACGTTCCACATGGAACATTTTCACCCCTCTGGAGGGTCATTTCGGGCGTTGTCGGAGAGGTTTTTGGGGCTATCTTGCCTATCCAGCCCCGTATTGACACTCTTGGCCAGCGCCCCCTCCGGGCACCTGGAATGTCCCCCATTGCCTTCTTCCCTGTTCATGTCTTCCCTGTTTACCTACCCCAAGCACTACGATGTCATCGTCTGTGGAGCCGGTCATGCCGGGGTGGAGGCAGCCATGGCAGCCGCCCGGTTGGGGTGCCAGACAGCCATCTTGACCCAGAACCTGGACACCATTTCCCAAATGTCCTGCAACCCTGCCATTGGTGGGTTGGCCAAGGGGAACGTGGTCCGGGAGATCGATGCCCTGGGCGGTGTGATGGGTCTGAACACGGACGCCACGGGGGTCCAGTTCCGGATGTTGAATGCCAAGAAAGGCCCCAGTGTCCAGTCCCCTCGCGCGCAGTGCGACAAGAAGGCTTACCAGTTTCGCATGAAATGGCTGATCGAAAACCAGCCCAATCTGGACCTCCACCAGGGTAATGCGGCGGAGATTTTGGTCGAGGGTGATGCCGTGGTGGGCATCCGAACCAGCCTCGGAATGGTCTACAGGACCAAGTCTGTGGTCATTTCCTCCGGCACTTTCATGCGCGGACTGCTCCATGTGGGTCTCCAAAACCAAGCCGGAGGTCGCATGGGGGACAGTATTTCCACCCTGTCTGACAGTCTCCGCCATTTGGGCTTTGAAGTGAAGCGCTTCAAGACCGGCACCCCCTGCCGTCTCAATGGTCGCAGTATCGACTTCACCAAGTGCGAGGCCCAGCCCGGTGACGAGCCAGCCCCAGCCTTTAGCTACCTTTCCGGAGTGGTCGATACAGAGGAGTTGGCCTGGCAAGGAGCCTCCCGGACGCCTGTTTCGGCTAGCTCCCCTTCCCTTCCTCGCCATCCCTTCACCCTGAACAATTGGAACAAGGAGTCGTTCCACGTGGAACAAATCCCCTGCTGGATCACTTACACGAATACGAAGACCCACGATGTGATCCGGGCGAACCTCGATAAGTCGCCCATGTATTGCGGTCGGATCGAGGGTGTGGGGCCGCGCTATTGCCCTTCCGTTGAAGACAAAGTGGTGCGCTTTGCCGAGAAGGATCGCCATCAAGTTTTCCTGGAACCCGAAGGTCATCACACGAACGAGTATTACATCAACGGGGTCTCCACCTCCCTTCCCTACGAGGTGCAGTTCGAATTCATCCGCTCCATCTCCGGCCTGGAGAAGGCGGAGATTGTCCGCCCTGGCTACGCCGTGGAGTATGACTACTGCCCACCGACCCAGCTCTATCCCACCCTCGAAACCAAGCTGGTTGCAGGTCTCTACTTCGCGGGCCAGATCAATGGCACCTCTGGCTATGAGGAGGCCGCTGGTCAGGGTCTGCTTGCCGGGGCCAATGCAGCCCTCAAAGTTCAGGGCCGTCCTGCCTTTATCCTTCCCCGCAGTGAAGCCTACCTCGGCGTGCTGATCGATGACCTTGTGACCAAGGGCGTGACCGAGCCTTATCGCCTCTTCACCTCCCGCGCTGAGTATCGCCTGCTCCTTCGCCAAGATAACTGCGACCTTCGCCTCACCCCTCGCGCGATTGAGCTTGGTCTCACCTGCCCGACTCGTGCCCAGGTCACCCAGGAGAAAATCGCCCAGCTGGCCGAGGCCATGACCTTCGTTCAGAACACCAGCTATGAGTCTATGCGACTGAATGCCTGGATCAAGCGCACCGAGAACGATCACACTTCCCTGCCCCAGGACATCCGCGCCAAGTTCCCGGACAGCATCTGGCAACTCCTCGAGAACGACATCAAATACGAGGGTTATGTCCAGCGCCAGGAAGTCATGATCGAGAAGACCTCCCGCATGGAGGAAAAGGAGATCCCGGCCAGCTTCGACTACACCAAGATTCATGGCCTGAAAAAAGAGGCCTACATGCGCCTCTCCCAGATCCGCCCCGCCACTCTCGGTCAGGCCACCCGCATCCAAGGGGTCACTCCGGCAGATATTGCGCTGCTGGCGGTAATGCTGAGGAAGGGGTGACGCTTTATTGCACCATCTCCAAAGCCTGCTGAACTGCCATGGTGGTGGAGTGCTGTGGGCCGAGATGGATCCTGGACAGTTCGGCAGTCGAGCGCAGGAGCTTTATCGCCTCCTCTTTGTTGCCATTTAGAAATTCGATGGTCGCCAGGTCGAAGCAAGACTTGAGAGTGCGCGGATGATTCTGACCCAGGGCCTGCACAGACTTCTCCCAGACCTTCCGAAGAATGGGCAGGGAGTCATCCAGCCGTTTCTGGTCGCGGAGGCAGTTCCCAAGCCAGGACTCAACATTCAGTGTGTCGGGGTGATCGGGTCCGTCACGCTTGATCCGGACTTCCAGGATACTACGAAGCTCCTTTTCACCTATCTCAAGAAGACCTTGGTTCACGTAGTCTGCAGCTAGGTTCGTTCGTGTCGCCAGGACACTGTCCCAGGTGTCCCCCATATTCCTCTGGCGTTGAAGCTCGAGGAGGATGGTTCCCTCTTTGATGGCTTCGCTATATCGGCCACTCTCCGAAAGCACCACGGTCAGTGCCTGGCGGGCACTCATAGCGTCTGGTCCATCGGCTCCGAAATCCTCCACACACTCCTTTAAAGCCTTCCGGCAAAGTGCCTCCGCTTCCTCATACGCCTTGTCTGCCCGGAGACAGGCGGCCAGTTGGAGACGAGCTGTCTGTAGGGACAGACTTCGTTCACCATAAGCTCGGAAGCAGATGATGACCTGAGTCCGGGAGACCTCAGTGGCTTCTTTGAGATGTCCGGCAAGTCGCAGATACTCCGAGAGTCTGCCACGGCAGTCGATGGTCTCTCCTGCATCTGAACCCAGCAGTTTAAAGAATTCATCAAAGGCTCTGCGTGCATAGCTGACCGCATCGTCATACCGGCCCGCATTATACCGCATGTTAGCAGTGCGCAGCAGTCGATCGGCCTCATCCAAACGGTCTTGCCGTCCGTTGCAGCTCACGAGCGAAAGGATTAAGGCAAGCCAGAGACTCAGGTGGTGGGGCATCATGCTCACACTCTTGATGATGGTGATTGACTGTAAAGAGCAGCTTGTGTGACATGAAGATTGATCGTGTCTTGTCGAGCCCATGCGAGTTCTGCCGCCCCTTCTCCTTCTTGTCCTGACTCTGCTTTCATCGCGGGTGAGTGCCGAGACTTTGGAGTTCGAAGGCGCTCTCTATCACCTCCAACGCATTCCCCGGCCTCGGCAGTCGAAACTGCATCTGCGCTGGCTCGATGATGCTGGGAAGCCACTTTCGAACTTTGGGGGTCTTCAGCAGCAGATCCGCCGCGAAGGCGGGGAGATCGCCTTTGCGACGAATGCCGGGATCTATGAGCATGGTCCCAAGCCCTGTGGCCTAACAATAAGTGATGCAAAGACGCTGGTGTCACTGAACCTCCGGGATGATTATGGGAACTTTTACCTGAAGCCAAATGGTGTGTTCTATCTCGATGACGCCACCGGGCCTGGCATCGTGGAATCGAAAGAGTATCAGAGCCTGACCGTTCGCCCACGTCTGGCGAACCAGTCCGGTCCGCTGATCCTGCGCAAGGGAGTGCCGCACCCGGCTTTCCGGGAAGACTCACCTAACAAGAAGCAGCGAAGCGCTGTCGGCGTGGTGAAGGCGACCCAGGAGGTCATCTTTGTCATGAGTGATCGCGAGGATCGGGTGAAGGGTCGTGTGACCTTTTACCAGCTCGTGAAGCTCTTCCGGCACCTCGGTTGCGAGGACGCTTTGTTCCTGGATGGTGACATCTCCGAGATGATCTTCTCCCCTGCCCCGAACACCGAATTCTCACCCAACACTTTTGCTGCGATGTTTGTGCTGCTGAAGTAGGCTTCTCAGCCCAAGCATTTTTAACCGCTAATGAGACGCTGATAGGACGCTAATATAAAAGCAGGTTTGGTATTAGCGTCTAATCAGCGTCCTATTAGCGGTTAAAGATCTGTTCCCCAAAAGCGATCGGTCATCGACAATGATCCTGTCTCTTCGATTTGGACCTCACCCATGTTTCCGGATCACCTGGATGAACTCGGGCAGGTAGGTCTGGGCTTTCTTTTCGCCGACGCCGCGGATCTTGAGGCCTTCTTCGAGACTCTTGGGTTTGAGGCGGGTGAGGAACTCCAGGGTCTGATTGCTGAAGATCACATAAGCGGGCACGCCTTCAGATTGGGCCAGGGCGTTGCGGTGGCGCTTGAGTTTCTCGAAGAGCACGTCGTCAAAACCGAGCTCGCTGGTGGAGACTTCAGGGATGGGCAGTCTGGCTCCGGGCTTGAGCGGCTGGGTGGCTTTGGAGGCGGTGTCCGGCCAGAGCATGCGGACATTGCTGCCTTTGCGCATGGTCTCAGCGCCTTTGGGGGTGAGGGACACCAGCGGATACTCGCCGGTGCCTGTCACGATCAAACCCTGCTTTTCCATCTCGATAAAGAGAGGGTGGAGGCCACTCGTTCCCACACTTTTGAGTAGGCCATAAGTGGTGAGCTGGTCCAGACCGGCATCCACGATCTCTTTGGACTTACTGCCGGTGAGCATCTGGATGATGCGCCCCTTGCCGTAGCGGCCTTCCCAGGTGCCATCGCCGCGCTTCGTGGACATGCGGGCGATGCCGCTGAGCGCCTGTCGCAGCATGGTCAGTTCATCGGCCGTGCCTTCGCGGGCGGTCTGTACACCCTTGCGGCGGCAGATATCGCAGGTGCCACAAGGCTGGCTCTCCGCCTCGCCGAAGTAAGCGAGGATCTGCTCCTGCCGGCAGCGCTGCTCATCATAGCAGAGATCGATCATCGACTTCAGCTTGGAGCGATCTCGTTTCTCCTTCTCGCGCAGTGCATTGGCATCGATCTTCAGATCGCGCGTGAGCACATTGGGCTGCAGGAGTCGCGTGCCGCGGATGCGCTTCCCGGGGATGTCGAACCTCTCGATGTAGCCCGCACGACCGAGATGACCGAGCGAGGAGCTGACCGCCATGCTGTTTTTCAAACCCGCGTAGTCCGTGAGATCATCGATGCTCGCCTCGACCTCGTGCTGGCCGTTGGCGTGGTTGAGCAGTGCTTGGTAGATGCTCTGAATGGTGTCGATGCCTGGGTTCGCACCATCGAGGAAAAACTCCTGCGTCTTGGTATCGGCAAAGTTGAAGAACAGCTCGCACCAGGAAGGCTCGCCATCGCGGCCTGCGCGACCAGCTTCCTGATAGTAAGCCTCCACACTTCCAGGCACATCATAGTGAACGACGAAGCGCACATCACTGCGGTCGATGCCCATGCCAAAGGCATTCGTCGCCACGGCGATATCGCGCTCACGGCTGATGAACTGGTTCTGCCGTGACTCGCGCTCCTTGTCATCGAGACCGCCGTGATACTCCACCGCTTTGATGTTCATCTCGGCCAGCGCAGCACCCACTTCATCCACCTTCTTGCGCGTGGCGCAGTAGATGATGCCCTTCTTGTGCTCGCGGATGATCTGTTTCAGCCGCGCATACTTGTCGTCCGCCTTCTTCGTGTGAAGCACATTCAAACTGAGGTTAGGCCGCTGAAATCCACGGATCGTGGTGTAGGGATCCCGCAGCGTGAGCACTTTTAAAATGTCCGCACGCACCTCAGGAGTGGCCGTGGCCGTGAGCGCCACGACCTGCGGCCGGCCGAGCTGCTCCAGCGCCTCGCCTAACCGAAAGTAATCCGGGCGGAAGTCATGTCCCCATTGCGAAAGGCAGTGTGCCTCGTCCACGGCGAAGAGGGCGATCTCCACCTGTCGCATCGTGTTCGTGAACATGCGGCTGCGGAAGCGCTCCGGTGCCACATAGACGAGTTTGTATTCGCCGCGCCTCAGCGCATCCACACGCTGCTGCTGTTCGGAGAGTGTGAGCGTGCTGTTGATCAGCGTGGCGCGAATGCCGCGGCGCTCCAGCGCATCCACCTGGTCCTTCATCAGAGCGATGAGCGGACTGACGACGATGGTCACGCCTTCCATGACCATGGCCGGAAGCTGGTAGCAAAGGGACTTGCCGCCGCCGGTCGGCATGATGACCAGTGTGTCTCGACCGCTCAGGATCTGCGCCATCACCTCCTCTTGGCCATCGAGGAACTCGCGAAAACCAAAGTACTTCCGCAGCGCTTCACGGGCATCGTGAATCGGCGTTGAGCTGGCGTCGGGGATGGTGGCTTCGTTGTCCAAGGGCACCTACTTCATGGGGAGAAAGGCGGTGGTGTGCAAGCAGGCTTCCAAGTCATGATGGGATCGTTGAGCGGCTGCCAAGCGTTAATGTCTATGCTACCCTCCCTCCCATGAAAGCCGCCTTGTTCATGCTTGCTCTCTGCCCTGCCCTGCTCTGGGGCCAGGCCAAGGCACCGACGCCTGCCAGCGTGGTCAAGCCTACCTGGGCCAGCACTCTGACCAAGACTCCGGTCGGTTCTTTCCCACTGCTCGCACCTTGCCGGGTGACTTATGATCTGAGCTGGAACAACCTGATGTCCGCGGGTTCGGCGAAGGTGACGATGCAGGAGTCGGGACCGTATCAGGTGGCGAAGGCCGAGGCGGGGACCTCAGCGCTGGCACGGGCGCTGTGGAGCTATGATTGCGTGATGACCTCGGTCATGGAGCGTAGCTCATTGAGGTCACTCCACATGGAACATTCAGAAACGGATTCGCGTGAGACGGTGGCGTACTGGGTGAACTTTGGAGCTTCGCAGATCAGCACGCTGACGAAGCTCTCGCCCAAGAAAGGAGCGGTGACGACGAGCACGAACATCTGCCCCTATGGACCTGCGGATGATCTGCAGTCCGCCATCCTGTATGTGCGCAGCCAGCCGCTGAAGCAGGGAGACTCGATCACGCGTGTGGTGCAGCCTTTTGACCGGCCTTATCTCACCACCTTCACGGTGGTAGGGCGCGAGCAGAAAAAAGTGGAGGGCGTGGCCTATCCAACGATCAAACTGGACATCAAAATCCGCAAGCTGGACCGCAAGACTTTGGTGCCTGGCAGCTTCAAGAAAGTGAAGACCGCGACTATCTGGGTGAGTGATGATGCCTGGCGCTTGCCGGTGGAGGCGCACGCGGAGATTTTTGTGGGCTTTATCTCGGCGACGATGACGAAGCGCGAGGAGCTAAAGGGGCGGCAGGCTCAGGGGGCGCTGCCGACGGGGTTTGGGAAGCCGTGAAACAGGAGACTGGGGTCGTGAATCGTTTCCAGATTTCTTGGACTCCTCCGATCCACCCCATTGGAATGGGGGTGGTACGACGGGGCCGGATGTACAACCCCATTCCAATGGGGTTGGGTTTGCGTATCATGGAGAGGGAATGAGCGTGCCACTGAAGCGTGAACACGTACATCTCGTCGTGGCCTAACGAAGGATGATGAATGAACCATCGGGAAGAGCGTAGGAGGTGGCAAAGCTCCAGACGGGGAGTTTGTCGCCGTCCTGGCTGTCGATGACTTTGCCAGAGGTATCGCGCAGTTCCCAGTGGAGGCGGCCGGGCTTCATCCAGCCTGAGCCGGTGATGCAGGTGAGCAGGGTGCTGCCATCTTTGTTTGTGATCACGGAGGGATGCTTGGCGCTTGGCGGGCCCAGCGTCTGCCCGCTGTTAGGCGGGGCATCAAGCATGGAGGTGACGAGACGTCCGTTGTTCTCCCAAGCGGCCTGCACATGGCCTGTGATCTCCTGGACGCTGATGCTGCTCATCGGGCACATGGCGATATGCCAGTCGTCCAAGGCGGTGATGCTGGCCTTGCCGCCCTTTGCTTCGCGGATCAATGCCATGCCACGTTCATCGGGCTTCATCGCGGCGCGGTAGATCACATTCAGCGCGCCCTGTGCGTCGAGGTGGGCTTTGAGAGAGCAGCATGGACACACTCCTGGTTGGGCCGAATTCAGTTCGCGGGGCTCGGAGAAGGTCGCTCCATCATCGGAGGAATCACGCACGAAGACATAGCGAGCCCCCTCCCTGAGACCAAATTCCTTGGCCGCATGCCAGACGAGGCAGACACGGCCTTCGGCATTGGCTGCGACGGAAGCTCCGCCATCGAGAGCCACGGTATCACCCAGCCAGTCGCGCTGTTTTTCAAAGGTGGTGGCATCAGCCAGCTTGCGCGCATGGTACAGCGGCGAGCGCTGCTGCTTCTCGCTCAACTTCGTTGGCACGCCGTTCCACACGACCTGCACGCTGTTGCCACGTCCGAGAGCGAGTTGCGCGCCACGGATCGTGCCGATGGCCACGGCTGAACCAGGAATGCTGTTCACCGTGATCGGATTCGCCCAGGTCGTGTCCGTGACCGCGCGGTGGGTGTAGCGGATGTCACAGGCCTTGGGATCGCCTTTGAGATAGACGAGATGCACAGTGCCCTTCGCATCCACAAGCACCTGCGGTTGAATGCCTCCCTCAGGCACGGACTCCACCTTCACCTGAGCCTGGGAGGCCTGAAGGAGTGAGAGAAAGAAGAGAGCGATGGCGGCTAGTTTCATGGACTAGCCTAACGATGCCTGTGGCATGCATCTTATCAGGGCTTCACCTCACCTCACGCTTCCGGCGAAGGCCCGCGGCTGGCACGACGACGATGCGCAAAGAGCAACGCCGCATTCAGCAGCACGGGTACGAAAGGCACGAAGAGAGACTTCAAGAGCGATGGGCTGCCTGTGCTCTCAGCAGCCCCGACGGTGGGCTGGAAGTCCACATGCCGCACCTGCCAGGCGAAGCTGAACGAGATCAGCGCGAGCACCAATCCTGCGGCGGCAATCACCGAGCCCAGCGCGTGCCGATGCTCGGCGAAGAGCTTCAATCCTGCGCTGATCAGCAGGCAAAGGCCTGAGAAGGCAAAGCAGAGGGCGGCGGTCTGGGAAAAGGGCGGGACCGCCTTCTCAGCAACAACGGCTGCTGCTTCGGCAGCGAGCAAAAGAGTGATACTGCTCATGCTTACCTCGATGCAGGATAGCTCTTGGTTTCAATGAAGAAGCCAGCGATGCCCCAGGCGAGATCTTCACGAGGCAGGATGCCATCGCCGCCGATGTAGAAGCGGCTGGCGATGACGAAATTGTCCCTCTGAATGCCGCCCTTCTTGCCACCGGAGACGAGGTCCGCCACGGCCATGCCGAGCGTGCCGGCGATGCCTTCCTTCTTGCGGATGTGCTCGCGGAAGGCTGCCTCGTTCGGGTTGGTGATGGCCAGCACTACCGCGACAGCGGCGAGAAGGAAGATGGGCTTTTTCATGTGGGGAGAAAGGTGGGGCAAGCATCGTGCTTGCCCGCTTTCGTTACGTGAGAGCAACCGGGATGGTTGCTCCACCATCAGCCAGCGATGGAGAACACCTCGCGGGCATCCGCGATGCTGCCGGTGAGGGCGGCGGCGGCGACCATGACGGGGCTCATGAGGACGGTGCGGCCCGTGGGGCTGCCCTGGCGGCCTTTGAAGTTGCGGTTCGAGGAGGAAGCGCAGAGCTGGTCGCCGACGAGCTTGTCAGGGTTCATGGCGAGGCACATGGAGCAGCCTGCATTGCGCCATTCGAAACCGGCTTCGTTGAAGATCTTGTCCAGACCTTCCTGACGAGCGATGACGTCCACCACCTGGCTGCCAGGAACGACGATGGCTTTTACGCCTGGGGCGACCTTCTTGCCCTTCACAAACTTGGCCACCTCGCGAAAGTCGCTGATGCGGCCGTTGGTGCAGGAGCCGATGAAGGCCACGTCGATCTTCGTGCCCTTGATCGGCTGTCCGGCTGGCAGCTTCATGTAGTCCAGAGCTTCCTGGATGGAGATGCGGCCGGGTTCGGTGGTGGCGCTCTCAGGCGTCGGCACGTTTTCGGTCACGGAGATGGCCTGATCAGGGCTGGTGCCCCAGGTCACAGTCGGCGGCACGTCTTCGGCGCGGATGTTCACCACGTCATCATAGACAGCGTCCTTGTCGGAAGCCACGGCGCGCCACTGGTCCACAGCGGTGTTCCAGGCGTCACCTTTCGGGGAGTAGTTGCGGCCTTTGAGATACTCAAAAGTCTTCTCGTCCGGATTCACGTAACCGCAGCGGGCACCGCCTTCGATGCTCATGTTGCAGACGGTCATGCGCTCTTCCATCGTGAAGCCGTCAAAGGTGCTGCCGCCATATTCATAGGCGTAGCCGATGCCGCCATTGGCTCCAAGCAGGCGGATGATGTGAAGGGCGACATCCTTCGAATACACACCGGGGCGGAGCTGGCCGTCCACATTGATGCGGCGGACCTTCATGGGGCTCATGGCCATGGTCTGGGTGGCCAGGAGGTCACGCACCTGCGTGGTGCCGATGCCGAAAGCGATGGCGCCAAAGGCACCGTGCGTGGCGGTATGGGAGTCGCCACAGGCGATGGTGCCGCCAGGCTGGGTGATGCCCTGCTCAGGTCCCACGACGTGGACGATGCCCTGCTTGCCGCTGCTCAGGCTGAAATAGGTGATGCCGAACTCCTTGGCGTTCTTATTTAGCTCCTGGATCATGGCCTCGGCCAGCGGATCGGAGAAAGGAGAGACCTGGCTGTCGGTCGGGACGATGTGGTCCACGGTCGCGAAGGTGCGGTGCGGATACGCCACCTTCAGGTTCAGATCACGGAGCATGCCGAAGGCCTGGGGGCTCGTCACTTCATGGACGAGGTGCGTGTCGATGAGCAGCTGTGTCTGCCCGTTCGCGAGTTTCCCGATGGAGTGTGATTCCCAGACTTTGGCGAAAAGTGTCTTGCCCATGATGTGTTCGTTCGATTGTGGAGGAGGGGGAAGAGATTAGCAGAGTACCAGATTTGCGCAAGGCGCAGGGAGGGCACCCACGAAGGTGAGGACGAGTCTCAAAAAGCTAGCCCAGAATGGCTTGGGGCAGTGCTGGCCAGAGTCCCCTAGCCCGTTCTTTTACGAGTCCGCTTTTCCACTCGACGCCACGGCGGGGTTCCTGCTTAATTCGCCGCCGATGTCCGCTGACGCGTTTGCCTCTGAATCCGAGCTTCTCTCCGCCTCGAAACCCATTGCCGCGCTGCGGCAGGCCCTTAACGAGGTGCTTTTCGGGCAGGGCGAGCTGATCGAGCTCACCCTCTGCGGGGTCATTGCCCGCGGCCATGTGCTGCTGGAGGGTCTTCCCGGCCTGGGCAAGACCGAGCTCGTGAAGGGCCTCGCGAAGGCGCTGAACCTCACCACCCGCCGCGTGCAGTTCACCCCGGACCTGCTTCCTGGTGACATTACCGGCAACCCTGTGCTGCAGGAGGTGGATGGAAGGCGCGAGTTCGTGTTTCAGCCCGGACCTATCTTTACCAATCTGCTGCTGGCGGATGAGATCAACCGCGCCTCGCCGAAGACGCAGTCCGCTTTGCTGGAGGCCATGCAGGAGCGGCGTGTGACCGTGCTGGGGCAAACCCACATTCTGCCAGAGCCGTTCTTCGTGCTGGCCACGCAGAACCCGATCGAGCTCGAGGGCACTTATCCCCTGCCTGAGGCGCAGGTGGACCGCTTCCTCTTCAAGCTGGAGGTGCTGCGCAACAGCGCGGAGACGCTGGCGCGCATCGTGACACATCGTGAGTTAGGCGTGGAGCCGCAGGTTTCGGCCATCACCACGCGTGAGGAGTTTGCGCACATCCAGGCCGTGGCGCGGCGGGTGTATCTGCCGGAGATCGTGGCGGACTACATCGCGCGCATTGTGGATGCCACGCATCCGGGACAATCCAAAGCGGCGGACGGCGTGCGGTTTGGCGCCAGCCCGCGTGCGGCGCTGAGCCTCGCTTCCGCAGCCAAGGCACGTGCTCTGATGCATGGCAGGCCGAATGCAAGCTTTGAAGATGTGCAGTCTCTGGCGCTTCCCGTGCTGAACCACCGCATCCTCCTGGACTACACGGCCCGCATGGACGGCCGTACCAGTGCCAGCGTGGTCCGCGCCATCCTGGCGGAGGTGCCGGTGCAAAATCTCGGCATGCCGAAGACACTGAAGGAGGCGGCATGAAGATCCGGGCTTCTCAAATCATTTTTTGGTTAGGCCTGATGGCCTCTCCTGCCCTGGCACAGAAGAGCCTAACCAATGGTGCGATCACGGATGACGGCCGCCTGACGCTGGAGATGCGCAGTGTCTTTGATCCCATGCCTCCCTCCGGCTGCGCCCCGCTGCGCATCGTGGCCACGAATTCGGGAGAGGGTGACACGCGCTGGGATTTCTCTTTTGTCTCGCAGACGCGGACGTATCGCCAGGAGGGTGATCACCGCAGCCAGTTCATCCTGGCCGTGCCTGCGCACAGCACTCAGTCCGCCACCTTCCTGGTACCTATGGCGGTGAAGTATGGAGATCCCAGCGGCGGCTACTGGGACAACAATCATGAGTTTCTGATCGAGGTCACGGCAGGTGGCGCTTCCTTCAAGAAGAACGAGTATCATGAGCGGGCTGATGACTTCCCTGCCATCGCCATCAGCAAAGGTCTGGCGGATGCGAACCACTCAAAGCTCAAGGATGAGGTGGAAAAGCGCTCGGGCCGCACCGGCAGCTCGAAGTCGTTCTTTGGCAGCACCTTCGCTCCAGCGGATCTGCCGGAGGACTGGCGCGGCCTCAGCGGCTTTGACTTCCTCATGATCTCCGGCAGTGAGTGGCAGATGCTGAAGCCGGGCCAGCAGCTCGCGGTCATGCAGTGGGTGCGCTTTTACGGCAAGCTTCATGTCTACAATGCGAACTCCAGCGCCACGCCTGCCGGGCTGGGCCTGCCGGAAGGTTTTGAGAATAACAAAAAGGATCACTCCATGGGCAAGCTCCAGATCATCCCGTGGGATGGCAAAAGCCTGGACGCGGTTGAGACGGTCTCGCGCTACCACGGCATGGGAAACCGGGTCAAGGAGCTGACGGCGGAGTACTCCTATCGTGCATCAGGTGCCGCGAGTGAACCCACTTGGGGCCTTTTGAATGCGCTGGGTGAGCGCAGCTTCGCCTCCTGGCAGGTGATCGTGTTTCTGGTGATCTTTGGCATCCTCGTGGGGCCGGTGAATCTCTTCGTGCTCGCGCCTTCGGGGCGTCGGCATCGTTTGTTCGTCACCACACCGCTGCTGTCCGTGGGTGCCAGCGTGCTCATGGTGGGCGTGATCTTGATGCAGGACGGAGTCGGGGGTGCAGGTGCGCGGCTTGTGGTGATCGATATCGAGCCTGAAGAGGCTCTGGCCTATGTGACGCAGGAGCAGGTCAGCCGCACGGGTGTGCTGCTGGGTGGCGGATTTGAAGTGAAGCAGCCCGCTCTCATTGAGCCCCTGGCACTGCCAGATTCTCCCTGGGTGAAGCTGAAGAGCAACAGCGCCACGCAGCCGGCGCAGCTCTCGCAAAACGGCAGCCTGCGCAGTGGCAACTTCTTCCAGAGCCGTGCGGAGCAGGGGCAGATCCTGCGCACCGCCGTGTCCACACGCGCACGTTTGGAACTCAAAGCAGGTCTGCCCGCTGATGCCGCGCCTGAGGTCATCTCCGCGCTCGGATTCACGCTCGAGGAGTTGTTCTATGTGGATGCCAACGGCATGGTCTGGCGCTCCAGCACCGCGGTGGCCACGGGCAAGCAGGTGAAGCTCGTCAAATCTGATGCGGCCGCTCTCCGGAGCAGCCTGCACAAACTCGCCGAGCTTTCGGACGGTGCCCAGCGCTCGGGCCTGAGCCGTCTCATGAATGGCACGCTGCCTCGCCAGACCTTCCTCGCCTCCGCCGAGGCCGCGCCGGGCTTCACCCTGGACACGCTCTCCTCCATCCGCTGGCAGGAGGACCAGGTGCTGGTCCTCGGGCCTTTGAAGCAACAATAGTTAGGTGGAGAATGACGAATTTTCTAATGACGAAAGAACGCCATAATCACAAATCCGAACGGACGCAAAGCGGGCATCTGCTTGGACTTTCGCCATGTATGCTTGGTCATCCATTCGTCATGCAGTTTTAGTCATTCGGCATTCTCCTCCGCCAACACTCTGACCCCACTTTCTCCCTTTCATGTCCGCCCCTGAGATCGACACTTCCCAGCCCGCCATTCTGGTGGAGGATCTGAAGCGCAGCTTTGGCTCGCTGAAGGCGGTGGATGGTGTGTCCTTCAGCATCAATCATGGAAGCGTGGTCGGCTTTGTGGGTGCCAATGGTGCTGGCAAGACGACGACGATGCGCATCCTCGCCACGCTAGACTATCCCAGCTCCGGCCAGGTGAAGGTGGGCGGGCATAATGTGGTACACTATCCCGCGAAGGTGCGCCGCCTGCTCGGCTGGATGCCGGACTCCTTTGGCACGTATGAGCACATGACGGTGCTCGAGTATCTGGACTTCTATGCGCGCGCGCTGGGTTACAAAGGTGCGGAGCGTGTGCAGCGCATCCAGGAGGTCATGGACTTCACGGATCTCACGCCGTTGGCGGACCGGCTGAGCAACAAGATGTCCAAAGGCCAGACGCAGCGTCTGTGTCTGGGTCGCGCTTTGCTGCATGATCCGCAGATCCTCATCATGGATGAGCCTGCCGCGGGCCTGGATCCGAAGGCGCGTGTGGAATTGAAGCGCCTCATCCGCATCCTCGCGGACGAGGGAAAGACCATCCTCATCAGCTCCCACATCCTCAGTGAGCTGGGGGAGATGTGTGACAGTCTGCTCTTCATCGACAAAGGCCGCATCGTGCATCATGGCGATGCCGAGTCCATGACGCGTGCCAGCGCCACGCCAGAGACGATCGTGAATGTGCAGATCGCGGGCGAGCCTGCGAAGCTGGTCGAGTGGGCGCTCACCGCACCGCTGGTGAAGGTGATGGACGAGACCAAGCGCGGCGCGCGGCTTTGCATCGAGTCCACGGATGAGATGGTGCTCGCTGGCGTGCTCAAGCGCATGATCACGGACGGTTTGCTGGTCACGGATTATCATCGTGAAGAGCGCAAGCTCGAGGACGCCTTCATCGACATGCTGGGTCAAATCGATCAAGGCAAGTTCCAGTCGAATGGGGGGCCGGTGATGTCCACCCCACCTCCGCTGCCGCAGATGCCGCCGGCCGTGGTGAGCGGGCCGGTGATGGGTGCGCAGGAGTGAGGTATCGAAGTCGCGGCAGCGTCCCGGAGTGCGGTGGCAGAGATGCACGGGCCACCGTGCATCGTCGACACCGCTCTCGTGCGCACACCATGCCTTCCTATCTCGAGAATGTTCTCTGCGCACCTAGCGGTGTCGCGCTTTAGCGCTTGCCACCGCACTCCGGGACGCTCCGCGACGTTCGCGAACACACTGTACTTCGTACTTCCCTTTCGCGCACCGAGTCTGAGAATCAGCGCATGAACCGCGCTGACTTCCTTTCCGCCGCCACCAGCGGCACGTCGTTTGACATCGTGATCGTCGGTGGTGGGGCCACGGGGCTCGGGGCGGCGGTGGATGCAGCCACGCGTGGTCACAGCGTGCTGCTTGTGGAGCAGTCAGACTTTGCCAAAGGCACCTCGAGTCGCAGCACGAAGCTGGTGCATGGGGGGGTGCGCTATCTGAAGCAGGGGAATGTTTCTCTCGTGCTCGAGGCTTTGCGTGAGCGCGGGCTGCTGGTGCGCAATGCGCCGCATCTGGCGCACAGCCTGCCGTTCATCATCCCGAACTACCATTGGTGGGAAGGACCCTTCTACGGCATCGGCATGAAGGTCTATGATGGGCTGGCCGGGAAGCTGGGTCTGGAGCCTTCGCGCTGGCTTTCGCGGGATGATGTGATCGAGCTGCTGCCCAACATCGAACCGGAAGGTCTCAATGGTGGCATCATCTATCACGACGGGCAATTTGATGACTCGCGCCTGGCCATCAACCTCGCGCAAACCGCAGCGGAGAAGGGCGCGGTGCTGCTGAACTATGTGCGCTGCTGCGGTCTCATCAAAGAAGGCCAGCATGTGGCCGGCGTGCAGTTGCGGGATGAGGAGAGTGGTCGCGAGTTTGAGGTGCGCACGAAGGTCGTGATCAATGCGACCGGCGTTTTTGCCGATTCGGTGAGGCGCATGGATGATGCGCAGACGAAGTCGATGCTCAGCCCGAGCCAGGGCATTCACTTTGTGCTGCCGCGTGAATTCCTGCCGGGTGACTCCGCCATCATGATTCCGAAGACGGATGATGGCCGCGTGCTCTTTGCCGTGCCGTGGCATGGGCGGATCGTGGTGGGCACCACGGACACGCCGGTGAGTGAGTCTTCGCTTGAGCCGCGGGCCTTGCCGGAGGAGATCGAGTTCATCTTCACGCAGATGAATCGCTACCTGACCCGTGATCCAGGTCGTGATGATGTGCTCAGTGTATTCGCGGGGCTGCGACCGCTCATCAAGGCCGAGGCAGGCAGCACGGCGGCTCTTTCGCGGGATCATCTCATCACCATTTCAGATTCCGGATTGATCACCATCGCGGGTGGAAAGTGGACCACGTATCGCAAGATGGCGGAAGATGTGATCGATCATGCAGAGATGATCGGCGCACTGGATCATCGCCTTTGTGCCACGCAGAACCTGCCGATTCATGGTCATGAAGGCAGCGCGGGTGATAAGAGTCATCTCAGCACCTATGGCAGTGATGCAGCGGGTATTCGCGCGCTGGCGGATGCCGATGCTTCGCTGGGTGAATTGTTGCATGCCAAGCTTGAGTTCCTCAAGGCCGAGGTGGTCTGGCAGGCGCGGCACGAGATGGCACGGACGGTGGAGGATGTGCTGTCACGTCGCACGCGTGCGCTGCTGCTGGATGCGCGCACGAGCATGGAGGCCGCACCGGTGGTGGCGGAGATCCTGGCGCGTGAGATCGGCAAGGATGCTGCGTGGGCGCAGGGTCAGGTGACGGCCTACCAAACTTTGGCGAAAGGGTATCTGCTCTGAAGATTGTAGAAAGATTAAGGTAGAAAAATTCTCTGAAATCTTTCTACCCTAATTTTTCTACATTATTGGTTTGGCATCAGCGCTGACGAGCACATTGAGCCAGGAGATCGCTCACCTCACTGGAACACCCGCTTCAGTACGGCTTTCTCTTCGGGGGTCAATGACTCGCGCCAGACTTGTTCGCCGCCCTGGCCTTGGTTGTTGACGGTGCCGGCGGCGGTGGGGCCGGTGGAGGTTTTGTCGACCTCGTGCTTGCCGTCCTGGGTGCCGAGGGTGGTGCCGAGCTGGGCTTTGGAGAAGTCGTCGTTCTGCACGCCTTCGATCTTGTTGGTGCCAAAGTTGTTTTCGTCTTTGGAGAGCGTGAGAGGTGCGGTGCCGGGACCGCGATCAACGCCGCCATTGCCAGGGCCTTCCTTTTGCGGGCCGGTGGCCATGTCATCGAGGGACTTGAGACCGGCATCGTCTTCGCCCTGGCCGTCGCCGAGGAAGCCTTTGTTCTGGCCGAAACCCTGACCGGGGTTTTCACAGGTGCCGCTCTTGTTTTTGAGGGCATCGCGGAGCTGGTCGAGCTGCTCCTTGGACATGGACTTGAGGTTCTTCGGGTCGATCTGCGAGAGCTCCTTCAGCAGTGAGGGATCCAGCGCGAGGGTGTTGGACTTCAGGCTCTGCATCGCTTCATCGAACTCCTTCAGCATCTGCTCCTTGGCCTGCTCGGAGAGCTTGTCGCCATAGTTCTGCAGGGCGTTCAGGCTGCGTTCAGCATCGGAGAGATTGCGGCCCATGTTGGCGATCTCGCGCTGGAGCTGCTGCTTCAGGGTGTCACTGGCATTCAGGCTCTCGTGGCTGAACCATTTTTCCTGGGGCTGGTTGCGCAAGGCATCGAGCTTCGCGTCCTGCTCGGCCTCGGACTCCGGGGTGATAACCTTTTCGTCCTTCAACTTCTCCAGCCACTCATCCATTTGCTGCCACGCTTGTGGTTGGGCATCCGGAATCACGGCCTGGGCCTTCGGCGTGATCGGCAGGTAAAAAGCGGCGAGCAGACACACGGCACATACGACAAAAGGACCGCTGACACGCTCCCAGCGCCAGCGCAGACCATCCAGCACGGACTCCGGCACTTTCGGCCAGGTGCCGCGACCGAGGCGTGCGACCGTGAGCGCGTTGTGCAGCCTGAGCTGGGACTCGAGCCGGACCATGGCCGTCTCGGTGTTGATAAACTGTTTCCGCGCCCATAGGAGCGCCGCGCCTGTGAGCAGCACCGCCGCCCCCGACCACCAGGGCCAGAGCGCCACGAAGTCCATGACATGCCCGCGTGACCTCAACCAGACGATGCTGGCAAACCCTGCTGCTCCTGCGCCGACGAGCCAGGGGGTGAGCCGTTCCACTAACCAGGCTGTGTTCACCTTCCAAGCAGTGCGCTTCGCCAGCGCGTGCCAGCGTGCAGAGAGGACGGCTTGGTCTGTCATGTCAGTGGGGAGTGCGTGTTTGACACCCGACCCAGGTTTATAGCAGAAAATAGGCGGATGGGAAAATGAAAGTCGGGGGCTGAATCCCAGAGCTTGTGAAGATGCAGTTGATCGATGGAAAGGATCGCTTCTCGTAAAACCCCCGGCTCGTCCACACTCCGCCACCATGTTCTGGTACAAGAAATTTGGCTCTCTTGAAGGAGCTTCCGCCAACCCAGCTTCTGTTGGAGGCTTGTATCTCATCAAGCCAGGAGTCGATTTTAGCGCCTTCGCTACCCTTCTGCCGAAGTTGATCAATCTACGCGAGATCGAGGTGGGCTGGCAGTCATGGACGGAGCTGCCTGAAGCCTTGGCAGGTTTACAGAAGCTCCGAAAATTCTGTGTCCTCAACATGCCAATTCAAACCTTTCCCGCCTTTCTAGCTTCTTGCCCACGTCTCACTGAGTTGGTCTTGCGAGGGACTGACATCACTCACATCCCGCCGTCGGTTCAGGAGTTCAAGCATCTGCGTCGACTCGATTTTTCCAACCACCCATCACCAGAAGTTCCGCCCCAGCTCGGGCAATTGTCCGAGCTTCGAGAGCTTCAGTTACATGACATCGGATTGACCTCACTGCCAGATTCCATCGCGGGATTGCGGCGCTTGCGTAGACTTATTATCGTCGGAAATCCTATCCGCGAAGTTGAGGTATCACGGATTCGAAGCTGGTTTCGTCCGGGGGTTGTCTCCGCGTGGAGCGTGGAAGAACAGGAGGCTGCACAGCAGTAGTGAGGGGTGCCTACTCGGGTGCAGGGCACAACAGCGTTGACCTGTTTGATGGAATCCGTTTTCATCGTGTCGTGGACTTTTCAGACTTCATCTTTCTGGACAGCGATGGCGCTGACGAGGTGCCTGTGGACACCTTTGGCGGCCTTGTGGCGTTCGATTGTTACCAATGCGGGCATCCCGTGATCTGCTCATCGGCGGAGAATGAACGCGGCCATGACGAGGAACACCCGAGCGCCTGCAAAGGTTGTGGCACTCCCTACTACCTAGATGTGCGGTATCATAACCAGAAGATGTACATCCATACCCCCTGGAGAGACCCGGATGATCCGAATGCCTTTTGATGCGACACTCCTTTGGTCACCACCGAGGGCACGGAGGAGCACAGAGGTCAGAAATGGAAACTCTGTGGCCCTCCGTGCTCTCTGTGGTTAAGCCTTGGTGTTTCTTCACACTTCAAGTTGCCCCACCTTGCATCCGCGCGAATCCATGAACACAACCTTCCCTGTCGATTGGAAACAGGTCTTCAAGTCGTTGTCGGTCTTCATGACGGTGGCCATCCTTGTGCCTGTGACGCTAATGATCGGCGTGCGCTATGTGTCCTCGGGGTTCAACTATGAAAAGACGTTTGAGCATGTCTCCATGCCGGTTTTCTTGCTGATCCTTGCCTGTGTCCCCTTGGTCTCTGTGGTGATGGCATTTTTGGTTGGGCAGTGGTTCCGGCTTGCCACGATCACCCTCTCCGAAGGCATGATCCACGGTCGCAACTTCTGGGGCCGCAAGAACAAGATCCCGCTAAGCGAGATCACCCGGCTGACACCCTTCAGCAACAACGGCATCAAGGCCATCGTGGTGCACAGCAAGTATCACGGGCAGATTTACATCTCCGACAAGACGGAACGAATGGCCGAACTGCTTGAGTTTTTGAACGACCATCTTTCCAAAGATTGAAGGATCGTCGGCGGTCTTTATTCAGGAGCAGGGAGTTCTTAGATTTTCCACGAAGCTACTTCACATGATACCAGCGGGTCTGCTATGATCATCTCAAACGATGGCCGGTGGCTTTCTATCCAAACCTTCTGTTAGGCAAGTCCTGACGACGTCGTTCTGGACGTTGTTCGTGATGATTGTGGGTCTCGAGGTGATGCAGGAGTGCCAATTTAGAGATGGTCCGCTCAGGGGTACTTTTCTGGATCCTTATCGCATGTCCAAAGCGGACGAGGATGAGGTGTTGAAGGTGCTTTGTAAGATTGCCATTCTGGCGTTTGCTTCTCTGTGGCTTGTATCCCGTCATCTGCACGGCTGGCACACCTGGTTGTGGCTGTTGATCTTGCTCCTGGAGCTCTTCTCGCTGGCTGTGCCAAGGTAGTCGCAATCGATGTTAGGTTGGGAGGCGGTTTGCCCCTCAGGCACTTGCACAATTACCGGTGGATTCGTGACTTCGAGGTCGCGGCCGGTGACGACGGCGGTGTTGAGGTAGAGGGTGTTGGCTTCCTCATGACGGCCGTGGCTGTGGTGGATGTGGCCGAAGGCGTGGATACGAGGACGGATGCGGGTGAGCTCCTCACGGAGGTGCGGGCAGCCAACGTGGGTTTCGCTACCGTAGGGGAGATCGAGGATGCCGTGGGGCGGGGTGTGGGTGATGAGGATGTCCGTGTCTGACGGGATGCGGCTCCAGGTTTCGATCAACTGGGGCTCGGTGCGGTGGTAGGCGAAGAAGGGGAGGTCGGGGCACCACGGCGAACCAAAAATGCGGAGGCCGCAGTACTCGAAGGTGGTGTCCTCCAGGAGGTGAGCGTGAGTGAAGCGGAACTCGCGACGCTGGAGCATGAAGTCATGGTTGCCGCCGATGCAGAGGATTTGTTTCGCGGGGGCTTCGGCGAACCAAGCATCGACATCCTCGAGGTTGGCGCGGTCATCGCGCTCGAAGTAACCAAAATCGCCGCAGTGGATGAGGAGGTCACAGGGCGGGATGGTGACCTGGCGGTGCTTGCGGTGGGTGTCTGCGATGATGCAGAGGGTGATCATGGGGGAGCGCTAGGATTTGCAGCGCGAGAGGGTGGCGCAGATCTTGTGCGCAAAGGTAGTTAGGTCAAGGGGAGGTGCGGGGTGCGCACGCTAGCGGTGTCGACGAGGCACGATGGCCCGTGCCTCTCTGCCACCGCACTCCGGGACGCTTCGCGACTTTGGCGATGATGGTGATCTCGTGACTCGGGAGACTTTGGTTCCGCACAGAGGACTGTGAGGACCACCTTGTCAGCGGATGATGAGCTTGAAGGCGGCCTGACCCTGGCGTTCGTCGTCGTCGGAGATGAGGAGCTGGCCGAGGTGGTGGCCGCTGCGCCAGGGGGCGCCGGTGATGGGCTTGGTCTGCAGCAGGTAGGCTCCGGTGCCGGCGTTGCGGAAGGAGGTGATGTTGTTGCTGAACTGGGTGCCCTGGCCGGGGACCTCAAAGTGCTCCATGAGAGTGAAGTGATCCTTGCTCAGTTCCACGACGGGCACGCCGGCGCAGGTGACGATGACGAGGATGTTCGCCGGATGGGTGTTGCCCGCAGCGGCGGCACCCTGGGAGGTCTGGACGCTGATGGTCAGCGCTGTGGCGACTGGAGCGACGGGCTTGGCGGCCGGCGCTGCTTTGACTGGGGCAGGCGCAGGTGCTGGGGTCGGAGTGGGGGCGGGAGCGGGCGCTGCGACAGGAGCGGGAGGTGGTGGAGGCGGAGCCTTGGCCACAGGGGCTGGGGCCGGGTCTGGCTTCGGCGCGGCAGCGGCTGCTTTCGGGGCTGGAGCGGGAGCCGGTGCAGGTTTGGCGGCCGGTTTTGGGCTAGGCTTGGGCGCTGGTTTGGCAGCGGGGGCCTTGATTGGAGCTTTCGCGGGCGCCTTTGCCGCTGGTTTAGGAGCGGGTTTTTTTGCCGGAGCAGGCTTGGCCTTGCTGGCGGGTTTGGCAGGAGCGGGCTTCTTTTTCGCCACGGGGGCTGGCTTCTTGACGGCGGCTTTTTTGGAAGTCGGTTTGCTGGCCATGGCGTGTATTAATTGGGCAGAATTAACGCAGGCTAACCAAGTTTAGGGGAGACTGTCGAGGTTTGTCTTTGGCACGTTAGGAGAATCCTCGGGCAGCGGACGGGCTGATTTTCTGAGGGTTCCAGCCGATTTTGCCGTGTCGGGGACCGGGGATGAGACGGGGAGATTGCGGACCGTTGGTGTCTCGCCCCGTTGGGGCTCTGAGGATGCGGGGATCTGCGGTTTGAGGGGGCTGACGGAACTCCGTTGGAGTTCATCGGCGAAGGGGACTTGGATGTCTGCGTTCCCAGGGTAGCGCTTCGCGCAACCTTGGGCTGAATGACGTAAGGCCCGTTGGCCTTGGAAGCATTTTTCTCTCCTCCGTGCTGATCTGTGACCAGGGAACTGGAGATCCTACTCCTTCACGAGGAAGTCTTTGAACTTGGACTCGAAGCGTTTGGGGACGACGCACTGGACGTCGGCGACGCCGCGCTCGTAGTCTTCCTTGAGGACTTTTCCCTGTTCGTGGAGGAAGGCGACGAGGTCCATGCGGTTCAGCGGAATGCTGAGGTCCATGCGCACGACACGGTCGATGAGCATGTCGTGGATGCGGTGGAAGAGGTCGTCCATGCCCTGGCCGGTGTGCACGGAGATGGGCACGGCTTCGGGGAACAGGCGCTTCAGCTCCATGAGGCGGGTGTCATCCACCAGATCGATCTTGTTCAGGGCCAGGAGCACGCGCTTTTCACCCGCGCCGAGTTCTCCGAGGACTTTGGTGGTCGTCTGGTAGAACTCGTGGGCCTGGGTGGAGCTGGCATCCACAACATGGATGAGGAAGTCGGCGAGCACAGACTCCTCCAAGGTGGCGCGGAAGCTCTGCACAAGATCGTGCGGCAGGTTGCGGACGAAGCCGACGGTGTCTGTGAGCAGCATGGCCTGGCCGTCCGGCAGGTCCAGGCGGCGGGTGGTGGTGTCCAGGGTGGCGAAGAGCTTGTCCTCAGCCAGCACGTTGGCGCTGGTGAGATGGTTCAGGAGGGAGGACTTGCCGGCATTGGTATAACCAACGATGGCGGCGTGGGGCAGCGGCACACGGCTGCGCTCCTTGCGCATGGTATCGCGCTGCTTCTTCACTTCCTCGAGCTCGGCCTTCACGCGGTCACGGCGTTTGTAGACGAGGCGGCGGTCGACTTCGAGCTGGGTTTCACCCTCACCACGAGCGGCTCCGGCACCGCCCATGCCACCACCGGCTCCCCCGCCCTGACGGTCAAGGTGAGCCCACATGCGGGTGAGGCGCGGGATGGAGTATTCGAGGCGGGCGAGCTCGACCTGCAGGCGTGCCTCGCGGGTCTGGGCGCGCATGTTGAAGATGTCCAGGATGACCTCATGCCGGTCGATGACGGCCAGTTTGGAGTCGCCCTCCCAGGCGCGCTGCTGGGCCGGGCTGAGCTCGTTGTCGAAGACGATGCAGTCGGCCTCCATGTTCTTCGCGGCCTCCATGAGCTCGGCGGCCTTGCCCTTGCCGAGGAGCACGCGCGGGTTGATCTCGCGGACAAAGACGAGCTCGGTGGCGACGACCTCGATGCCGAGGGTCTCGACGAGGTCCTTCAGCTCGATGAGCAGTTCGCGTGATTCTTCTTCATTCCGACGGTCAAAGTAGGCACCAATGAGGAAGGCTTTGTCAACTTGCTGGGGCTTATCCCGGATATCAAACATCGCCCATGATTACGCATGGGCGATGTGCTTTGCCAACCTTATCAGCAGCTAAGAAGGAAGAGATGAGGGCTCTCAGTTCGTGCCGAAGGCGCGGCGCCAGGGTTCCTGGAAGGAATTGCCGTAGTCTTCGGTGCCGCTTTTGATCATGCGGCCGTCTGCGCCGAAGAGGACGAACTGCTCCTCCACATGGGCAAAGGCGCCGTAGCCGGGGACGTGGCGCTTCCAGCCCTGGTTCGCATAGCGCCAGACCTCGCCCTGGGGGGTGGTTTTCTTGGACGAAGGCTCGCCCCACTTGGCCTCGACCTGGGCCTTGGTCATGCCGGCGGTCAGGGTGGTGTCCTCCTCGCCGCTGGCGGGGGCAGCCGCTGCTGGGCTGGAGGGAGATGAGGCGGCGGGGGTGCTGGAGTCCGAGCTGGCGCACTGGCTGAGCAGCACGGCGGCGGTGGCGAGGGAGAGGAGACGGAGTGGTTTCATAAGGTGATAAATCTCAACAAGTGAGGCACTTATGCTGACAAAGTGCCTCCCTGCCTGCAAGACAAGTTCTGTGAACGCCATGACAGAAGCCCCAGTCTGAAAACCGCGCCCGATGAGGTGGTCAGGGCGAATTCTGATGAATTTCCCGGAGGCAAATCTGTCTAAACTTATTCCAATCCCCCCACGACCCATGAAACTGAAACTCTTCCAGATTGCAGCCGCGCTGCTGCTGACTGCCTCGCTACGAGCGGAGCAGTGTCTCGTGATCGGCGACAGCCTTTCGAAGGAATACGAAGTCGAGTTCCCTGCCCTCTACCCGCAAAACCCTGCCTCCTGGGACACGCGGAACTGGGCGGAGATCCTGCACACCAAGCGCAAGACATGGTTTGATCTCGGCAAATGGAACGGCTTTTACGATCCGCGCTTGGTTGGTCATGAGCACAACTGGGCTTTCCCAGGAACCACAAGCGCTCAGATCCGGCAGCAACTGAGCTCCTTTTACAACATCTGGTGGACCCGTGATTTGCAGGCCCAGATCCGCGGCTCTGCGGAGCGTGTGGTGATCTTTGTCGGCGGCAATGACGTGGATAACTACTACGGCGCTCTGTACAATGGCGGTGTCGCCACGAAGTACATCAATCCTACGCGGGATAACATCATGTGGATCGTGGACTATGTGCGGAAGGTGAAGGGCACCATCCCGATGGTGCTGGTCTCCGTACCGCATGTGGGCTGCACGCCGGACATCCTACGCGCCTATCCGAATGATCCCGTGAAGACGAAGCGCGTGACCCTGGCGCTGGATTCCCTGAACGCGCAGCTCTCGCTCTTCGCGAAGCAGCGGAACATCGGGTTTGTGCCGGGCGTGTATGATCTGACGAAGGTCCTGATCACGCAGCCGCTGGTCATCGACGGCCGGGCCTTCATCAAGGGCGCGGACATGGATGCGCGGCCTGAGTATGAGTTTTCCGGTGATGGCTTCCACCCGGGTATGGCGCCGCAGGCGAAGATCGCGCAGCTGATTGTGGATGCGTTTCGCGTGAAGTATCCTCTTTCACCCATCACGCCGTTGACGGATGCGGAGATTTTGACCGGGGTGCTGGGATTGGCCCCATGATGTGAAAGGTATTTTGGTGGGGACGCTGGCTTCCAGCGCCCCTCCGGGACGCGTCTTTTGTTAGGTGACGTGCCTTGTCGGACCGGTGGTTCTCATTCGCTTACGCTCATTTCACCACCGGCTACAGGCCAGCGAGCCTCCGGCTCGATCAATCTATTTGTCGGCAGACATGCGAATTGGCGTCACACCATGTCAGGCACCTCGAAACCGGCGCGGTATTCGCGCTTCAATAAAGCGAGGGCCTCGGGTGTGGCGCTGTCGCCGATGAAGGTTTCCTTCGCGGCATCGATCTCGAGCATCTTGCCGACTTTGATGTCACCGGCTTTCAGTGTAATATCATTCGCAGTTAGGTGAGCGGGTTCATCGGAGAGCATTTCCTGCCAGGGTTCGAACTCTTTGAGCGCGGCCTTGGCTTGATCGAGATCACCGGCCTGACCGAGACGGTAGGAGATGTTGCCGAGATGGCACCAGGCGCTGGAGTAGTGGATCTTTTCGATCTCGCCCTTGAGGTCTTCTTTCTTCCGGCTGCGGATGGCGGAGATGAAATTCGCCGCGTGCGTGCCACCGCCATCACCTTTGAATTTCTTCACGACCTTGCCGCTGGCATCATGTGCGGAACCACCGCCACGACCGCCTTCATAGTAGCCGTTTTCACACTCGATGATCATGAAGGCGCTGGTGCGGCGGCGCAGATAGACATCCGAAGCCTTCATGCCGGCTTTGCGCGGCAGATTGTGCACATCCATGACCACGGGGATGTCACCAGTGTCAAAGTAGATGAAGTGCGTGTTTGGAGTTTCGCCCGCGTCATTCCAGCCGAGACGGCCGCCACCAGCGAGCACGCGTTTTGGAAGCGCGATCTTGTCACGGAAGACCACACTGCGGAGGTCATCGAGGATGTGTGGACCCCAGTTGCCGAGTTCGCCGTTACCGGTGTTCCAGACCCAATGCCAGTCGTACTGAAGTCTTTCCCGCATGATCGGGATGTCCTGGGCCGGGCCTAACCAAAGGTTATAATCGACATGGGTCGGAGGCGCGAGCGGTGTCTCTCGTTTGCCGATGCTGGCGCGCTGGCCGTAGTGGTTGCAGCGGACGTACTTGATCTTGCCGAGTTCGCCGGAGTCGAGATAAGCCTTCAGCTCATCATGGAAGGGATCACTGCGCTGCTGCGTGCCGCCCTGGACAATGCGGTTGTACTTGCGCGCGGCCTCGACGAGCTTGCGGCCTTCCCAGATGTTGTGGGAGACGGGCTTCTCCACATACACGTCCTTGCCAGCCTGGCAGGCCCAGATGGAGGCCAGCACATGCCAGTGATTGCCGGTGGAGACGACGACGGCATCGATGGTCGGGTCTTCCATGACCTTGCGCATGTCTTGCGTGGTCTTGGCGTTTGGATACTTCAGCTTGGCCTTGTCGAGAGCCACCGTGTCGGCATCACAGAGGTAGGCGATTTCAACTCCTGGCACCTTGGCCATGCGTCCGGCATTGCCACTTCCCTGCCCGCCGAGGCCGATGGAGGCGATGCGGATCTTGTCATTCGCACCGAGCACGCGCGAGGCGGAGAGGGCGGTGGTGGCCAGCGCAGTCTGGCGCAGGAAGGAGCGGCGGGTTGGGGTGTGCATCGGTGGAGGCAGGTTGGGTTTAGATCATATATGAAAGCAGGTTGGGGGGTGAGTTGGCAAGCACGTTCGTTGGGTGACCGTGGCGCAACCCGGTCTTCCTCCGGGCGGTGGGAGCGCATTCAGAGACCGCGAATGATCCAGGCATGGGAGTTCGCAGATGATTGGAGCTGTCCAGCACGTGGGGGACGAGCAGACTTCGTCACGCTTGTCCTACGAAGCCAGAAAACAGGTTGGAAAACCTGTTCTACGTTAGGGGGTGATCCGCGCTCCAGCTTTTTTCAGCTCGTCGACGAGCTTTTTGGACTCGTCGTTGAGGGGGCATTCGGTGAGGTAGATCTGGCAGTAGGGAGCCCACTCGCGGGCTCCTTCGTTGTCTTTTTTCCAGGCGCGATGCAGGGGAGTGATGTCGGCGACGGGGTTTTTATCCAGGAAAAGGAACTGCAGGTCGGAAAGGGTTTCCAACGGGGTGAGGTCGGTGACCTGGTTGCCCTTCAGGGAGAGCATGGAGAGCCACTTGAGCTGGCCGATGCCGTCGAGCTTCGCGACCTTGTTGCCATCGAGGTAGAGGGTCCAGACTTTCGGCAGCTTGAAGAGGGCGCTGACGTCGGTGATCTGGTTGCCGGCAAGGTAAAGGGAGTTCAGGGCGACGATGCCGCCGAGCGGTGAGACATCCGTGACCTTGTTATTGGTGAGCTCGACGTATTGAAGGGCCTTGCAGTCAGCGAGCGGGGAGATGTCGGCGATCTGGTTGTTCCCCACGTCCAGGAACTGCAGACGTTCCAGACCCTTGATAGGAGCCAGACTGGTGATCTTGTTTTCCGGCAGGGTCAGGGAGGCCAGGGCGGTGCATTTCTCCAGACCGCTGAGATCGGTGATGCCGAGGCCCTTGCCATCGATGATGGACACGGTGACCACGTCCTCGGCAGTGATGACTTCCTGGTTGTCACGCTTGGCGAAGACCTGCTTCCGCACGGCACCTTCCAGGGCTTTGTCTTTAAAGACGGCCACTGGTGCGGGTTTCGGCGGAGGTGGAGGAGCGGCAGGCTTGGCCTCAGGTTTCGTTTCGGCCGGTTTCGGAGCTGGGGCTGGGGCGGGCTTGGTTTCGGCAGCCTTCGGTGCCGGGGCCGGTGCTGGCGCAGGCTTGGCTGGCTCCGTTTTCGGAGTCTCAGGCTTGGCAGGAGCCGGGGTGGCCGGAGGTGTGGCAGGTTTTGGAGCCGGGGGAGGCGTGGTGGCCGCCGGTTTGGTGGCAGGTGCAGGTGTAGGGGCTGGAGTTGCGGCGGGTTTGGCGGGGGTCTCGACTTTGGCGGGTGCTGCTGGAGCGGGCGCTGGTGCTGGCTTCGGGGCCTCGGTCTTGGCTGGAACCGGTGCCGCAGGCTGGGTGGGTGTTGGGACTGCTGGCTTGGGAGCTTCCGCAGGTTTGGCAGGCGCTGGATCGGCAGGTTTGGCTTCTTGAGCCGCGAGTGCCGTGGCAGACAGGAGGAGGAGCAGAGTCGAGAGGGACTTCATGTCTGTGAAGGGTGGTTGAGATCAGATAGCAGTTACGGCTCTAGACGGGCACATGTTTAGGGTAATTGCAGCGGAACCCGTGTCATCAGTCTATAACAAGTGTTAAAAGTTAATGTATCTTAATTTATTAAAATTTACTCCTATGTTGCTTTATAATTTTGAAATTTTTATTCAATCTGGTTAAATTGCCCCAACATGATTTTGCCACCTATCCCAGAGCTTCCAGTCAATTCGCCCCTGCATAGCATGCAGCAGAAACTGTTGAGCCTGCGCCAGACTCTAGAACTGGCCTGCCAGGATCTCGATGAGCAAATCGCCGCGCTAGGTTCCGAACCGCCGCCAGCACCGGTGAAGCCCGCCAAGGTTTCCACGAAACCCAAGCCCTCCCAGGCGCATCTCGATGCTGCGGCCGAGTTCACCCGTCGCCTGTTTGAGGCAGATCCCAAGCCAGTATCCCCGGAGCCTGAGAGGCTTGCGTTTGAGGAAAGGAAAGAGGCCGTTGCACAGCGTCATCCTACCTCCGTGCGGGTGATTGAGGCGATCCCTGAAGTGGATCTGGATCCGACACTTGAGCAAGCGACTTTGGAAGAGCTCAATACCGCCCTTTCCGCCGCCTTTGAGCAGATCGCGAAAAATCGCATCTGGTAACGAATCTGGCGCAAAAGACACAGGATCACCACGGCAGGCCCTGCCGTATCCTTTGATATGCAAATCGGCATCACAGGCGCCACGGGCATGGTGGGGCGCGCAGTCGGCACCCTGGCTCTGGGCACAGGGCATGAGGTCATCGGCTACTCGCGACAGGCCTCGAGTCCGCAGCCGCATGTGAGCCGGACGCTGATCTCCACGAAGGAGAATCCCCTGCCTGAGACGAAGCTGGATGCGCTCATCCACCTGGCGGGTGAAAACCTCTTCGGCGTGTGGACGAAGGCCAAGCTGGAACGCATCTGGAAGAGCCGGGTGGATCTCACACGGCAGATCGTGACCCAACTACGCACCTGGAAGCCTGAAAACCGGCCGAAGGTGCTGCTCTGCGCCTCCGCCGTGGGCTTCTATGGTGACAGGGGCGACGAGGTGCTGGAGGAAAACAGTCCCGCCGGCAGTGGCTATCTGGCAGGACTTTGCAAGGAGTGGGAAGCTGCGGCTAAGCAGGCCTCCGCCATGGGCACCCGCGTGGTGCTGCTGCGCACGGGCGTGGTGCTCGGACGGGAAGGCGGAGCTTACCCGCTGATGCGCCGAGTGTTCTCTTTGGGGCTCGGCGGCCGCATGGGATCTGGCAAGCAGTGGATGCCGTGGATTCACGAGCAGGACGAGGCCACGCTCATCCTCTGGGCTTTGGAAAACGAGAGCGTGGTGGGGCCGCTGAACCTGTGCGCGCCGCATCCCGTGACGAATGCGGAATACACGCGCAGGCTGGCTGCTCATCTGAAGCGGCCTGCCTTCTTCCACGTGCCGGCTTTTGCCATGCGCCTGGCGCCGAAACGCATGGCGGATGAGATGCTGCTGATCAGCCAGCGCGCCTTTCCTCGCGTTGCCACAGATCTGGGCTATCGTTTCGCCTATCCGCAGCTCGATGATGCTCTCACCGAACTCGGAGGTTCATAAGGGTCTGCCGCTTGCTGTGGTCTAACCAACCGTAGTCAACGGGGTTCGATCACCGAACCGTTGTCCTCTTCCCTCCCGCTCCGCTCCCGTCCATGTCCGCCGCCCAGACCACCATCGCCGTCATCTACGATTACGACCAGACGCTCAGCCCCACCTACATGCAGGATGAGACGCTGTTCCCGCACTTCGGCATCAATGCGAACCAGTTCTGGAAGAAGAGCCGCGAGCTGGTGGACCAGCAAGGTTATGATGGCGAGCTGGCCTATCTGAAATGCATGCTCGACTACCTTGAGATGGACCGCCCGACGAATGATGAGCTGGTGAAGCTGGGCGCCCAGCTGCGCTACTACAAAGGCGTGCCCGAGGTTTTTGACGAACTGAACGGCACACTGAGCCAGCAGCATCGTTCGTTAGGCATCAAGATCGAGCACTACATCGTCTCCTCCGGCTTGAAGGCGCTGCTGGACGGCAGTTCGCTCGCACCCTCGGTGAAGCGCATTTTCGGCTGTGAGTTCGGCACGGACAAGGACGGACGCATCAGTTTCCCGAAGCGTGTGATCAGCCACACCACGAAGACGCAGTATCTCTTCCGCATCAACAAAGGCATGCTGGAGCCGCATGAGGATGTGAATGATCACATGGACCCTGAGCTGCGGCCCATCCCGTTTCAAAACATGATCTACATCGGCGATGGTCCCACGGACGTGCCCTGCTTCACCCTCATGAAGCGCTACGGTGGTCATGCCATCGCCGTGTACAACGCGGAGGAGACCAGCCGCGCCAGCTTCCGCAAATGCTACCAGCTCAATGCGCTGGCCGACCGTGTGAAGCACATCGCCCCTGCGGACTACCGCGCTGGCAGCCACCTGCGCCTGCTGCTGGAGGAGATGATCCTGGATATTGCGGACAGCATCGTGCGGAAGAAGAAGCTGGAGATCGAGGAAGGCACCGTGTCCGCGCCGCATTTTTGAGGCCAGACCTGGCAGGTCGCGGAGAAGGACCCTGCGTATGCCTAACCAAAAGAGTATTCTCTATGGGGGGCTGTCTAATGTTCCTGCGCGTGGAGTAGATGGATCTTCCCGATGATGATCCGGCCCTTCTCGGGCAGGGGCCGTTTGGGTATGACGTCAACGCGGATGCCTGATGGCACCGGCGGACCTGCCAGCCGCAGGCGCTTGAAGAGGCAGGTGGCGTCGAGTGAAAACCCCATGCCCTGGCCACCTCCACCATGCTTGTCCTTCATGGAGGACTGGACCAAACCGTAGAGGCCAACGGTGCCGAGATGATGCTCCGGATGTGCCGCCGCTGCCGCGCCTTCGGGAACGGACAGATAGACGTCCAGCAATGTGGGTTGATCCCCGGTGATGCCTTCCAGCCGTAGATACACCTCGCCTCGGGGGTCGGCTCCAGACTTTGTCTCCAGCGCGGCTGCCAATGCACGGCATGCCTCTGGCTGCACCGGCAGCACCACGGAGGCACCGGTGGGAGCAAGCTGGAGCGCCTGAGTGGTGCTTCCAACCGTGCTTGCTTGTGAGGGATCAGACATGGACCGTGTGCGGATGAGAGCGGGTTAAACGTGCTGCCCAAAACAGGCATTGAAGGGTTTGCCACTCCCGCTGACAGGCTTTGACACCGGAAGTCTAAGTGGTGTTGGAAGCGTGCCAAGGAGCTTCCGCAACGGCTGGCTGGCGGCCGGGCAAGACTCTGGGGTGCCAGCCGCGAAAGCGCCTCTCCAACCAAAGAAACGAGGTGCGGAAACCGCGCCACCGCCACGACGGACGTGCCGCAGGATCCATGCGCTCACAAAACATCAGCACCGTGACGGCTGCCATGGCGGCATGGTGGCCGCTGGGGAGCACCATGGGGAAGAGCATGGCGACCCAGCAGGATCCCGCGCACCACAGGCCATGCACCAGCCCCATTTGGAAGGCATCTCTTCCGGCGGCGAAACCAAACGCAGCGAGCGGGCGATGACTCTGGCACCGGTTCAGACAGATCTGCTTAGCGGGAGATGCCTGCCAAATCAGCGCCACCAGACCCACGACCATGGCGGGCAACCATGACCATGATGGCGGAGCCAGAGATCTGGCGAGGAGCTCGGCCCCGGTGAGCCCTGCCCCGACCAGCAGCCACACCAAGCCAAAGCCTGTGAAAAACAGTGCGACAAGGGCCACCCGGACCCGGGTGAAACTGCTCTGCCAAATGAAGAACACGGGTGGCACCAGTGTGGGGAGCATCATCGCCAGCAGCATGAGCACCCAGTTCGTTGCCTGATGTCCCGGACCGGCAGATTCCATGAGCTGGCTCGCAGTGCCCCCGCACATGGTCGACGAAAGCATGGATGGACCCGCGCTCCTGGTGAGGAGCGCGATCCACCCTGCCAGACTGACGAGAAGCACGCCCGTGAAGAGCCGGGCGTGCTGCTTGCGTTGTAGTGTCATGGGAATGTCCCGTGTGTTAATGCGTCACGCGATACACACTGACGCGTCCCACCTTGATGTCCGTTCCTGCGGGAAGTGGACGATAGGGCACCAGGAGCACGTCCAGGGAGCCGGCATCCAGGGTTTTTCCCAGATGCAGGTCATCCACGATGGAGGTGATATCGAGTGAGAAGGTCAGGCCCGAGCCTCCATGCTTGCCATTTTTGTCGCTGGCCTGCTTCAGCCCGAAGAGCCCCACGCTGCCTGCCTTCTGCTGCGGGTTTTCGGCGGGATTCGCTCCTGCAGGCAGGTTCACGAAGACATCCAGCACGGTGGCGCCGCGGGTGCCTGTGATGCCTTCCAGTTTGAGAAACACCTGGTCCGGCTGATCCGGGGTGGATTCCAGGCTCAGGCTGGACATGAGCTTCTTGTTGACGGTCGAGTCCAGCTTCACGGAGGCACGGCTGACGCCGCCGTTCACGATCAGGCTGCTGGTGCTCGCGCCCAAAAGCTCCGCAGCACGTGGCGGTGCCACGATCTGGGGGCGCGCTGCGGCTTCGAGGGCAGGTGCTCCCAGATGGGCCAGCCGGGCCGCGAGAGCCACAGGCTGGGCTTTCGGGCTGGGGAAGCCCGATGCCGCTGCCAGGGCAGTGTTCTGCAGCATGTCGTAGGTGTAGTTCAGCACCTGAATATTGCCGACGTCCCCGGGAGTGTATTTCCAGGGCTGGCTCTGCGGCCAAGGCATGGCAAACTCAGGGGTCGGACCATTGACCCAGGCAGGGTCTGAGGGGTTGGAACGGCCCAGGGCCACGTTCCAGTATGCCCACAGCAGGTCGATCAGGCAGTGGTGCATGTAGAAGATCGGGTCCAGCGCTGCCAGGTTCGGGTCGATCATCAGACCTTCCTCGGTGTAGTCACCGGAATTGTTCTTGGTGCTGCCGACGATCACGTGGACGTTGTTGTGGGGATTGCTCTCCAGCCCGCCCGTGAGCCCGCTGAAGTGCGAGAAAGTGGTGATGCCACCTCCGAAGCCGCCGTTCGCACTCGTGCCCGTGTAGGTCGAATCGTTCAGGCAGTCGGCGCTGATCCCGCCTTGGGGAATGTAGATGTTTCCATCACCATCCGGGCCGTAGCGGTCCGTGACATACAGCGGATTTGTCTGGCCGCCCAGACCGGCAGGAAAGGGGCTGCCATCCGGCAGAGTCGCGGGAAGCGTCGTTGCCGCGAAATCCCCGGGCATCTGCGGGTTTTGGAAATAGTTCCAATAGGGCAGAGCCCAGGTGGCGGGACCGCCTGCAGCGACGATGTCCTGCCGGAGCTGAGCTTCCAAAGCCATGAGGTAGCCCCGGTGCCAGGGCACAAAATACCAGGTCCCATGCTGGCATTGATCCCACAGGCTGGTGTCGCTGGGGACTGGTGAGGTCGGCACGTCCGGTGGCGGATTCACCTGGGCCCAGGACCGGGAAGTCGGGTCGGTCTGGGTCACCCATTGGCCGTGGATAGCGGCGAAGTACCACCAGCTGGCGGGATCGCTAAGAGATCTCTGCATCATCGCATGCACGCCCACGGCGTACCAGACCACGTTTGGATCACTGAAGTTCCCGCCGGAATCGGAGATGTCGTTTCGAGTGTATTGCTGTCCCATGATCGGTGTCCTGTTGTGTTAGTTTGTTGTTCGGAAACCACGCACGTTGGCGGGAATTGGACCGACGCTGCCTGATTCATTTACAAATATCAACTACATATTTAAAACAATGTGTTTGCCTTAATTCTTGCCTGTAATCACCAAGTAAATCAGCAAAAGCTCAGTAAACCTAAGAATCAAGTCCATGTAATATTGTTCAATCGAACTTATGCAACGCCTAAATAACAGGCCCGACCTCTGTCTCCCCTTGTCTCCTACCGGCAAGGCGGCAAAATCATCCCGATGATCTTGCAGCATCGATGACGGGTGGTCTGTCACACAGGGCGCTGCATCCTCTCCTCATGACTCAAAGCCGCCCGTTTGTCTCCGCCTCGGTCCGTCTCGATGGCATCCTGGATGTGCTCATCCTGCTGGCCTTGTCAGGCTCTTGGTTAGGCGTGTTCGGACACTGGCACTGGGCTTTGGACGTCTTTGCGCACTTCCGCTGGCAGTATCTGATCTTCTGCTGGATCGCGGTGGGCTGGAGCCTTTGGCGCCGGCGCAAATACGTGGCCTGGATCAGTGGGGCGACCCTGGCGCTCAATGCGGCGATGATCGGAAGCTTGCTGTTCACACTGCCCAGTCCGACGGGCACGGAGGTGCCGGACTTCAAGCTGCGTGTTGTGAGCCTGAACGTCCTCACGGAGAACCGCCGCCATCAGGACGTGCTGGACTTCCTCCGCAAGGCTGATGCAGACGTCATCTTCCTCATGGAGATCGACCATGTGTGGGCGGAAGCGATGAAGCCTCTGGAGCAGAGCCATCCTCATCATCAGGTGTATCCTCGCGAGGATAATTTTGGTGTCGCCTTCTACAGCCGCCTGCCGCTCAAGGATGTGCATGTCACGCATCGCTTTGAGCACGGTCTGAATCTGGACTCCGACCCACCCCCGACCATCGAAGCGCGGTTGAGCATCGGTGCGCGTGAGCTGGTGATGTATGGCGTGCACACGCTGCCACCAGGTGGTGCGATGCAGTGGCGCAGTCGAAACTTCTTGTTAGAGGACATCGGTCTCCAGGCCGCCGCGCTGAAGGAGCCGGTGCTTGTGTTCGGAGATCTCAATGCCACGCCCTGGTGTGAAGGCATGCGCTGCCTGCTGCGGGCAGGCCGTCTGGGCTTTCATATGACGACACCTCCATGGGCACCGACCTGGCGCGTGACCTCACCGTTTGCCATTCCGATCGATCACGCGCTCTGCACACCGCCTCTCGCGATCCAGCGTCGTGAGATCAGTGGTAATCTAGGGTCTGATCATCGCGCACAAATTTTGGACATTCGCTGGATGGACGGGGCGGCGTGCTGTGAGGTGGGTGCGGGGGGCCATTGAAGCACCCAGAAGCGAGGATAACGAACTTTAGATTCTCGGCCAGGATGACACTATCAGAGTCGTTGATCCAATATTGGAATGGGTGGCCACCGAACCATGAAAGCTGTCAATTTTTTGCACACTGACCCCATTTTGCCCCTAAGCTACGAGTGAATAACCACTTTCCCATTCAAAGAATGACACATGAAATACAAATCGGAGTAAAAGGAAGAATCCTTGAAGGTGATGAGGCCGGTCATTTTATCCTCGTGCAGAATGATGAGGAGAACACTGGTGGGTTCTTGATCCTAACTGCATCTGATGAAGAAATGATCGAGGGGCACGATGCATGGGTTGAAGATTACAAACAATTAGAGGCATACTTTGATGAATCACATTGGAAGATCGATTGGCGGAACAGGACTGCGGCAACTAGCTGAGCGACGATGGAAAAACCTACAGCCACACAAAAGTTCGCGTAAAACGGGGTCAGTGTGCAAAAATTGACAGACTGATGTGGGCGCGTTCAGCCATCAAACTTCCACGCAGCCTCCGCATCGAGTCCGTCCGGGCGTGTTGCCATGTCAGGAAGTTCGCAGTGTCCAAAGGGTCCGCTTGGGTCGCTTCCAGGCTGGCGTGAAAGTGTGGACAGTCCTTCGCCAAGGTTACGGACTGCAAAGGCGATCTTGAGATCTGTCGGCGCGAATGGAAAGAACTCCAAGACTCACACCCCCATGACGAAGATGAAACCACAGATGCTTCTGCTGATCCTGGTTGTCATAGGTGGCGTTTTCGGCTGGATGCTGAGCAGGCCGCAGAGTTTTCTGAAACCGGTATCAGAAAGCCTGGCGAAAGAAGGGGCGGCAAGGAATGAAACTGTTAACACCCAGCCCTCGCCGGTGTTTGGGACGCCTACTGATCCCAAGCTAGTTTCACTTCGCCACCACCTGCTTCGGCCTTGGACCGAGGTGAAAACAGAAGTGGATGCCTTTCGTCAGCAGACAGCCATGGTGGATCTTTCCGAAATGAGAACGGTGGAAGCAACCACGGTCATGGCCGAACTGTTGTTCGCAGATACCAAAACCTTTTTCGACACGAAGGTGATGGCGAATGGCTTGAAAAGCAAAACCACCAGCTATTCCGTCATGATCTACCTTTACAAAATTTTAGAGGGGGCACCGATGCCGCTCGACGGATTTAACTATGGTAACGCAGACCTGCCAGTATGGCAGGAATGGTGGGGTTTGAATCACGAGAAACTAAGGTTCCGCGAACTTGGCAAACCAGCACCTCTCCCGTCAGGATCCCTTCCTGAAGGTTCAAAGAAATAGCAGGAACGAAGTTGGCCACTTGGGCGATCCAGGTGGATCGCGGTAGATCGCGGTCCTTTTTACAGGAGGATGGGAGTTTTGGAGAGAGAGGGAGGGTTGGCAGGCAGCTCTGAGCTGATCCAGGTGAATCCAAGCAGATCCAGGGTGTTTTTTTGAGGTTCGTTGGATAGGCGAATAGGACGGCTCAAGGGCGGTCGTGGTGGATCCAGGTAGATCGCGGTAGATCCAGGTTGGTTGAGTTCGCGGGACGGGTTCCTCGTTCTGGCGAACGAGCCTACGATGCCGATCCAAGGGAGCCGTTTGCAGTTGCTTGCCGTAGTTTGCGATTGTTTACGGTGGTTTCCAAGACGGTCGATCCGAGTCAATCCGACTGGATCCGACCTGAAGATGGGTATTGAAGAGGGGACTCAACTTTCGGAGAAAGTTGGCCACTTTGGAGGTGATCCAGGTGGATCGCGGTAGATCCAGCCTGGTTGAGTTCGCGGGATGGGTTCCTCGTTCTGGCGAACCACCTACGATGTGCACGTGCGGTGCTTCATTTGCCACAAGACGCTCTGACACGCTGAAGCGTGAACAACGTGCTTGTGGGGCGGATTCGTTTCTCCTGTCGAGCCTTTGGCTCGGCAAACTCTTGGTTAGCGGCCGAAGAGGGGTTTGCGCTTGGGCTCGGCGGGCGGACTCTGGGTGCTGGAGGGCTGGGAGGGGACGAGCTTTTGCTGCTGGGCTTTCTCTTTCTCGGCGCTGTCGCGGTAGAAGATGATGCCGTTGCGCTTGATGTTGGAGATGAGGCCGGAGAACTCGTCCTTCAGGCTGGCATCGTGGATGAGGGCGCCGAGGAGGCCTTTGCCGGTGCTGATGTTACGCGCGGCCTGGGCGAAGCTGTCTGCAGCCTTCTTGATGGACACGAGGGCTTCATCCGCATTGGCCATGACCTTGTCGGCCTTGGCGATGGCGGGGTCGAGCTTGTCAAACATGGGGCCGATCTTCTTGGTGGCTTCGTCGAGGTTTTTGGAGCTCGATTTGAAGTTGGCGGCGGCGTCTTTGAGATCGGCGATAGCGGCCTTG
The DNA here is from genome assembly GCF_007992435.1 of Prosthecobacter gellanilyticus. Taxonomy (GTDB): domain Bacteria; phylum Verrucomicrobiota; class Verrucomicrobiia; order Verrucomicrobiales; family Verrucomicrobiaceae; genus Prosthecobacter; species Prosthecobacter gellanilyticus. Next base: position 212,369 of record NZ_BKAG01000001.1, read on the forward strand.
ATCTGGGCGGCATTTTCATCGCCGAAGACTTTGTCATCCACGCGCTCCATGGTGTGATGCAGATGCTCGATGCTCTTCTTGAAGTCACCAATCGTGGCATCACCCAGGGCGCCTTTATTGATCTTCTCAAAGGAGGTTCGAATGTCCCCGAGAGCCAGGCGCACGTCATCGAGCACGACGTCGACTTTCTTGGCGACCTTCTCGGCCTGGCCCTGCAGATCGGAGAGACCGCCGGACTGGTTGCCTTCGATGATCTCGGGGTAGTCATGCGGGATGAACTTGTCCGTGGCTTTGCCGGTGGGCTTGATCTCGACCAGTGCATCACCCATGAGGCCGGCGGAGCCGATGGAGATGGTGGCGTCTTCAGGAACCATGACTTCTCTGAAGAGCTCGATGTCGATGATGACGCCAGTGAAGGTGGCGTTGAGGCGGGGCTTGTCCTTCACCTTGCCGACACGTGAGCCGCCGAGGAAAACCGGTGAACCATCTTTGATACCCGAGGCATTCGGGAAAGCGACGCGCAGGGTGTAGGTGTCTTTGAAGACCTCCCGCACACGGCCGAACTGGAGGACGAGGCCGCCGAGAAGCAGCAGGCCGACGAACACGAAGAGTCCGACGAGCATCTCGGTTTTTCTATTGCTGTCCATGATGAGGAGAAGGGGTGGGGATGAGGGGGAAAGGAGACTAGCAGGTCACGTCGGAACGGCCATTGATGAAGTCCTGCACGAGCTTGTCGGGGGAGTTGCGCAGTTCTTCGGGTGTGCCGAGGAAGTGGATCTTGCCGCGGTAGAGCATGGCCACGCGGGTGGCGATCTTGAACACGCTGCGCATGTCATGCGTGACGACGATGGATGTCACGCCATAGCGCTTTTGCATGCGCTGGATCATCTGGTCGATGATGTCAGAGCCGATGGGGTCGAGGCCGGAGTTCGGCTCATCGTAGAGGATGCACTCACTGCGGTCGATGATGGCGCGGGCGATGCCGGTGCGCTTCTTCATGCCGCCGGAGAGATTGGTGGGGTACTTGTGCGCGTGCTCGTCGAGGTCCACGGCTTCGAGAGCGGCCATGACGCGGCGTTTGACCTCGGCCTTGTCTTTGAGGCCGCGCTCAAGCAGCGGGAAGGCCACGTTTTCCTCGACGGTGAGGTAGTCAAAAAGAGCGGCGCCCTGGAAGAGCATGCTGACCTTCTGGCGCACGGCAGCCATCTGGCGCTCTTTGAGCACATTCACATGCATGCCGGCCACGTAGACATCGCCCTCATCGGGATGGATGAGGCCGATGACGTGCTTCATGGTCACGGTCTTGCCTTCGCCGCTGGGGCCGATGAGGCAGATCGTCTCGCCATGCTTGATCTGGAGATCGATGCCATCCAGCACCTGCTGGCTGCCGAAGCGCTTCCTCAAACCACGCAGGTCAATGAAGATCTCATCCGGGCCGTGAATGGTCCGGGGGATCATGGTGGTGAGGGTGGGGTTCATGGGACGAAGCAAGTGCGCTGTTCAGCCATCAATCAGGTGGCACCGATGGGGAAGACGTAGTTCAGCGCGATCGAGAGGAAGAAGTTCACGATCAGGAGCACCAGGGAGGAGATCACGACCGCACGTGTGGTGCCAGCACCCACGCCCACGGCGCCGTTTTCGGCCGCGAGGCCCTGGTGGCAGGAGATGAGGGTGATGAGCATGCCGAAGACGAAGCCTTTGATCATGCCGATGGAGAGGTCCTCCATGTTCGTGTGGTCCACCATGTGGGTCATGTACCAGGTGGCGGGCATGTCATAACCCACACTGGTTACGAGGTAGGAGGCGAAGAGGCCGAAGGACACGCTCTCCGCCACCAGGAAGGGCATGGAGATCATCATGGCCAGGAAGCGCGGCAGGACGAGGTAGTCCACGGGGTGCACACCCATGACGCGGAGAGCGTCCACCTGCTCCGTGACCTTCATGGTGCCGATGTCAGCTGCCATGGCCGCGCCCACACGGCCAGCGACCATGAGGCCTGCCAGCACGGGGCCCAGCTCACGGCAGAGAGCCACGGAAACGACGGCCCCCACGGTGGTCTCGATGCCGAACTCCTTGAACTTCGCGTAGCTCTGAAAGGTGAAAACGGCCCCGGTGAAGGCCCCGGTCACGATGACCACGCCCTGGGAGCCGTAACCGATGGCCACAATCTGCTGGGCCACCAGCCGCAGGCGCCAGACCCCGGAGCGCAGGGCGATGAGCAGCTCCTTCGCCAGTTCCGCCACCTGACCTAGGTAGGTCAGAAAGTGCAGGGCGATTTGGCCTATGAAGGCCAGAATGTTCAGGGGGAAACTCATCGGCGGGGGATCATGGCACCTGATGAGTCAAAGGCAATCGACCTCATGCTGCAGATGTGCGGGGGGCATACGTCTGTCTGAGGAGAGCCGACGAGATGGTGACAAAGAAGTTTCGGAAGGCACGCAGCCAGAGCCCCGCTGCCTCACCCAAATCCCCATTTGACTTTCGGCCTCTCTACCAGAACATATCAACGCATCCTGATACGTTGATTTGATCGTTTTACCCCAAACCTGAAACCACACCACGACCATGAGCGACTACAAAGTCAAAGACATCGCCCTCGCCGACTTCGGCCGTAAAGAACTCGACATCGCCGAGAGCGAAATGCCAGGCCTCATGGCCACGCGCGAGAAGTACGGCCCGAAGAAGCCCCTCGCTGGCGTCCGCATCACCGGCTCCCTGCACATGACCATCCAGACCGGCGTGCTCATTGAGACGCTGAAGGAACTGGGCGCTGACGTGCGCTGGGCCTCCTGCAATATCTTCTCCACCCAGGACCACGCTGCCGCTGGCATCGCCGCCACGGGCACGCCTGTGTTCGCCTGGAAGGGCGAGACCCTGGAAGAATACTGGTGGTGCACATGGAAGGCCATCATCTTCCCCGGTAACAAAGGCCCGGAACTCATCGTCGACGACGGTGGTGACGTGACCCTCCTCATCCACAAGGGTTATGAGATGGAAAACGGTGACAAGTGGGTCGACACCCCTTCCGACAACCACGAAGTGAAGGTCATCAAGGACCTGCTCAAGCAGATCGCCAAGGAAACCCCCGGCATCTTCCACACGATCGTCAAAGATCTGAAGGGCGTCTCTGAAGAGACCACCACCGGCGTGCATCGCCTCTATGAAATGGCGAAGGCTGGCAAGCTGCTCTTCCCTGCCATCAACGTGAACGACAGCGTCACGAAGTCCAAGTTCGACAACCTCTACGGCTGCCGCGAGTCCCTCCTGGACGGCATCAAGCGCGCCACGGACGTCATGATCGCCGGCAAGGTCGGCGTGGTCTGCGGTTACGGCGATGTGGGCAAGGGTTGCGCCGCTGCTCTCCGCGGCATGGGCGCGCAGGTCATCGTCACCGAAATCGACCCTGTGTGTGCCCTTCAGGCCGCCATGGAAGGCTACCGCGTGATGCCGATCGAAGACACCCTCGGCACCGGCGACATCTACGTCACCACCACCGGCAACAAGGACATCATCACTCTCGAGCACATGGAGAAGATGAAGGACCAGGCCATCGTTTGTAACATCGGTCACTTCGACAACGAGATCCAGGTGGACAAGCTCAACGCCCGTCAGGACGTGAAGCGCCTCAACATCAAGCCCCAGGTGGACAAGTACACCTTCCCGGCTGGCAACAGCATCTTCATGCTGGCGGAAGGCCGCCTTGTGAACCTCGGCTGCGCCACCGGCCACCCGAGCTTCGTGATGAGCAACAGCTTCACCAACCAGACGCTGGCTCAGATCGAACTTTGGGCCACCAAGGACAGCCGCCCGATCGGCGTCACCGTCCTGCCGAAGAAGCTCGACGAAGAAGTCGCCCGTCTGCACCTCGCCAAGATCGGCGTGAAGCTGACCGTGCTCTCCAAGGACCAGGCTGATTACATCGGCGTGCCAGTTGAAGGCCCTTACAAGACGGACCACTACCGTTATTGATCGGATCGTAGAACGAGTTTTCCAACTCGTTCTGCAACCCACCCTTTACCCCCAAAACCTGAAACGCGTCCGGTCGAAAGGCCGGGCGCGTTTTTGGTTGGGTGAGATTGGGTTGGCAAATCGATCCCTTATCCCGTAAGTTATGGTATGATCTCGCTTCAGGCCCTGCATGACATGCCCTTGAAAGAGAAGCTCTTCGTCATGGAAGCGCTTTGGGATGATATTTCGACGGCAGAGGCTGATCTTTCCGTTCCGAAGTGGCAACAGGATTTGCTCGACGAACGTGAATCGGCAGTCACCGCCGGTACCGCCAAGTTCATTGATTGGGAAGATGCGAAGCGAGAGATTCTTGAAGCTGTTCGATGAGAATCCAGATCCTCGATCTCGCCAAAGAAGATCTCGTTGCTGGTTACCGCTTTTATGAAAAGCAGGAAGCTGGTCTGGGTGCCTATTTCCTTCGTCACCTATACACTGACATTGATGGGCTGGCGATCACCGCAGGGACGCATCTGAAGCCGTATCGTCACTTTCATCGAGCTCTGTCAAAGCGCTTTCCTTTCGCCATCTTCTACACCGTTGAAGACAAGGTGGTCAAGGTGCGCGCCATCACCGATTGCTGCCGCCGCCCTTCATGGATCAGGCGTCACTTGCGAGGGGCGTGAGGCCAAGCAAGCATCGCGGATGTCCGATGAGGGCATGATGGCCTCTGATGATCATCACGCAGAGTTCCGTGGCGCAGCATCACGTAGCGCGAGCACCATCACTCGCGGACTTCATGCTTTCCTAACCAAAGATGCAATCGATCATCCCAAGCCCACGGCATCACGCACGCGGGCCAGGGTCTTGCGGGCCACGGCGCGGGCTTTCTCGGCACCTTCGGCGAGCACGCGGTCCACGTACTTCGGATCGGCGATGATCTCGGCGCGGCGCTCGCGGAAGGGGGCGAAGTGCTCGGTCATGGCTTGAAGCAGGCGCTTCTTGAAGTCGCCGTAGCCGACGCCGCCTTTCTCATGATCGGCCACCATGGTGTCATAGTCAGCCTGGGAGGCCACGAGCTTGTAGAGCGCGAGGATGCTGCTGCCTTCGATGGACTTGGGAGACTCCACGGGTGTGGAGTCGGTCTTGATGCCCATGATCTTCTTCTTCAGCGCAGGCAGTTCTTCAAAGAGCTGGATCGTGTTGTCATAGCTCTTGCTCATCTTCTGGCCGTCGAGACCTGGCACCACAGCGGTCTGCTCGTTGATGCGTGGCATAGGCAGCTTGAAGAGGCCTTCACCAAAGGTCTCGTTCATCTTGATGGCGATGTCGCGCGTGACCTCCACATGCTGCTTTTGGTCGCGGCCCACGGGCACCACGTCACTGTCATAGATCAGAATGTCTGCGGCCATGAGCACGGGATAGGCAAAGAGGCCGTGGGAAGGTTTGATGCCGTGCGCCACCTTGTCCTTGTAGCTGTGGCAGCGCTCCAGCAGGCCCATGGGGGTCACGGTGCTGAGGATCCAGGAAAGCTCGGCATGCTCCGGCAGATCACTCTGACGGAAGAAGACGCTCTTGGCGGGGTCGAGGCCGCAGGCCAGGAAGTCGATCGCCAGATTGCGCACATGGTCGCGCAGCAGCTTGCCATCCTGAACCGTGTTCAGCGAGTGGTAGTCCGCGATGAAGTAATAGGCATCGCCCTCGTGCTGGAGCTTCAGAGCTGCCTCCATCATGCCAAAGTAATTGCCGATGTGGAGACGTCCGCTGGGTTGGAGGCCGGAAAGGATGCGCATAAGAAAGGGGCGCTAGAGATGGCGGCGTTCCGCCCGGGATCAAGCCCGGCGGAAGGGAAAGTCAGGAATGCCGACGCCTGATCTTACCAGAGGTCGAAGGGCTTGAAACTCGGCGGTGGCGAGTCAGGGGCCAGGGTGATCTCCGGGGTCACCTTGATCCCCATGCATTCGTAGAGGTGCATCATCTTCTCCGTGGCCACGCGGCTGGCTTCGAGGACGATCTTGTCCATTTCCGAATACTTTATCGGCTCAGGCTCCTGGAGTATCGAGGATGGGATCATGTCGATGGCCTCCTGTTTGGTGTGGGTGAGATCGCCCGCGATCTTGACCGCTGGCGGTAGGGCATTGTCCCACAAACCCCACTCATCGGCAAGGGGCAGGTAGTCCTGCGCAAAGTGCTTCACACTGCGGTCGTAGCGGCGGCGGATGTCCTCCTCCGGCACGTGGTGACCGCCTGTGAGCACACGGAACTTCACGCGGGCGACGGCCTGGCTGGCGGAGGAGATGAGGATGTAGTGCAGCAGCACCTTGAAGCCTTTCTCCTTCGCCTGCTGGAGCAGTTTGACATAGGTCTTGCCGCTGAGGGTGGACTCGATGGCGAAGCTGCTCCCTGCGGCGATGAGGCTCTGTGCCTCTTCCAGGAGGCGCCGACCTGCGCTGAAGGCGGCGAGGCTCGGGTCTCTCGGCGAGAGGCCTTTCGCGATGAGGTCCGCATTCAGGAAACGCGGAATGCCCAAGCGCGGGAGCAATTCACGGGCGAGCGTGCTTTTCCCGGCGCCGTTGCAGCCGCCGATGATGCAGAGGGTGGGTGGAGTGACCATCGCGGGAAAGTCATAACCCTCCCGCTGCGCCCCTGCCAAGTGAGATTAAGCCGCCGCAGGCATGACCCAGAGGGCCACGTAGATCACCGCGCCGAGCAGGCCACCGATGATCGGCCCCACCACGGGAATCCAGGAGTAGCCCCAGTCGCTGCCGCCCTTGCCCGGAATGGGCAGGAGGAAGTGGGCAATGCGCGGGCCGAGGTCGCGGGCTGGGTTGATGGCATAACCGGTGGGTCCGCCGAGCGAGAGGCCGATGGACCACACAATCAAACCGACCAGCGCAGGTCCGAGACCCGTGGAGAAGCCCGTCTTGGGGTCCAGGTTCACCGGTGAAAGGATGGCCAGCACCCCGAGCACCAGAACGATGGTGCCGATGATCTCGCAGATCAGGTTCGAGGCCGTGTGACGGATCGCCGGAGCGGTGCAGAACACACCCAGCTTCGAGGCTTTGTCCTCCGTGACCTTCCAGTGCGGCAGGTAGGCCAGCCAGACCAGCACTGCCCCGAGGAAGCCGCCTGCCACCTGGCCGCCCACATAGCCCGGCACCTCGGCCCAGGGCAGCTTGCCGAGGTAGGCCATGGCCACCGTCACGGCAGGGTTCAGATGCGCGCCGCTGATGGCCGCCGTGCAGTAGACCCCCACCGTCACCGCCATGGCCCAGCCAGTGGTGATGACGATCCATCCGCTGTTGTTTCCTTTCGTTCCTTTGAGCACCACGTTGGCGACGACTCCGTCACCGAGCAGGACAAGGATCATGGTTCCGAACAGTTCCGCGAGGGGAGCATTCATGGCTGGGTCAGGTGGTTGATTGAGGTTGGAATTCCGCGCGAGGCTATCGGGTTGCCCGTTTGGCGGCAAGACTGTAGATAGCGGTCGTTTTTTCTCGCGGAAAAAAGTTAGGTAACTTGACATCCTGCCTGCTCTCCGCGTGAACGTAGGTCCTCCCGAAACCCGTGTCCCAGTTTCAGTATTACATCTCCAAAGGTGGCAAGACCGTCGGCCCCTGCACTCTCGATGACCTGCGCAGCTATCTCGCGTATGGTTCCGTGCAGGTGCATGATCTCGCCCTGCGTGATGGCGAGACGGATTGGCGGCCGCTCCTCCAGCTCGATGAACTGCGCTTGCATGAGGGCGCGGACTTTGTGCAGGATATCACCCGCCGGCAGCGCGTGGCGCGCTATCGCGAATATGAAAAGGTGCCTCTGCCAAAGCGCAGCGGCTGGGTGCTGCGGGAGATGCTTATCGGCTTTTTCTTTTTCCCGCCGAAGCTCTGGCGCGCGTCCGCCTCCGTGCTACAGGGCCGTGTTTACCGTCCCGAGGCCAATGCTGACGGCTTTCTCAAGCACTGGCCGCGCTGGGTGGAGTTTTTCGTGCAGTTCATGCTCATCGTGAATGCCGCCGTGTGGATCCTGCTGCTCTGGGTCATCACGATGAATGCCATGCCCCTCGTGCGTGAGATGGTGGACCTGGCGAAGACCGGGGCTGCGGATTTGAAGAACTGAGCGCACGCATCACTTCTGAATCAGACCCACATCCAATAAGGGCGGTGCAAAAACCATGCTTGCGGCGTTGGTGATGGTTGGGATAGTTCATTTGAATGGTCGCCAGAACGTATTCAGCCACCCTTGTCGGCGTCGATGCTGTCGAGGTCGAGATCGAGTCCCATGATGGGGGTGGAAATCCCAAGATGTTTATTGTGGGTTTGCCCGATGCCTCGGTGAAGGAAAGTCGCGAGCGTGTCACCGCGGCCATCGCCTCCTGCGGCTTTGCCATGAATGATGGTGTCACCACGGTGAATCTCGCGCCTGCGGATCTGCGCAAGGAGGGGCCGGGTTTTGACCTGCCCATCGCCATCTCATTGATCGCCCACCGCTCCAAAATCCCCATCAAGGTTCTCGCGGAGACAGCCATGATCGGTGAACTGGCCTTGAACGGCGAACTCCGTCCCGTGCGCGGCCTGCTGGCGGTGGCGCTGGAAGCACGGCGGAAAGGTCGCAAGCGCCTGCTTGTGCCGAAGCGCGCGGCGGTGGAGGCCAGCGTGGTCGCTGGCATCGACATCATCGGCGTGCAGCATCTGCGTGAGGTGGTCGAGTACTTGAAAGGTGACATTGAGCTGACGCCAGAGCCCTGCAGGGCGGCTGAGTTTTTCATGGGCGCCTCTGTTTACGATATCGATTTTGCGGATGTGAAAGGCCAGGGCTATGCGAAGCGCGCCATCGAGGTGGCCGTGGCCGGCGGTCACAATCTTTTGATGGTGGGCCCGCCTGGAACAGGCAAGTCGATGATCGCGAAGCGGATCGGCACCATCATGCCGCCGATGACTGAGGAGGAGGCGATCGAGACCACGAAGATTCACAGCGCCAGCGGCCTTCTGACCGAGGAGCGCTCGTTTGTGGCCACGCGGCCATTTCGTTCTCCCCACCACACCATCAGTGATGCGGGCCTGCTCGGTGGCGGAAGCAATCCCGGCCCCGGAGAAGTATCGCTCGCCCACAATGGCGTGTTGTTCCTGGATGAACTGCCGGAGTTTCGCCGCAGTACTTTGGAGGTGATGCGCCAGCCGCTGGAGGATGGCAAAGTCACCATCTCCCGCGCCGCAGGCACCATGACCTTTCCTGCCACGGCTCTCCTGGTCGCCGCCATGAATCCTTGTCCATACGGGTTCGAGCGACTGCGGCGCTGAGCACGAATATAGTGTGAGCCCCCGCCCCCTTTTTTCCCGCCCGAAAACTAACTGGCTTGTTATATACAAAGGCTTCCGCCCTTGTAGCTCAAGGGAAGAAGGATGACGACGAGTTTTGGATAGTCGGGATTCGCCACAGTTGGCAATTTGACTGCCTCTGCCATATAGCTTCTGGGGGAGCCATCGATCCACCAAGTCTCTCTCACAGGCCCGACGCTTTGGGATTGCTCAGCGTAGCATATTGTCGCCACGGAATCTTTAGGAGGGCGCTCTCCTCCTTTGATATAGCCCTTGAAGAGTTTGTTCCCCGACGAATGTTTTACCCACAGAGGACCACCTCCGCTGAAGCTGCCTCGTTGGTCGGTCATGAATGCGAACGAGACAGGGATAGCCGAGATTAGTTCCGCCATTCTGTAACATGTGGCATCCAATGAGCCTCCGTATCGCTGCTGGAGCCGAAGCAACTCTGGGAAATGGAGCCGACCAATGCCTTTCAGATCATCGGTGAATTCGTCACTGGGGAACAGCATTTCAGCCGCTGCGGTATCACAGAGGCTTTCGAACTCTTTCTCTTCCGGACTACTCTGTGCTGCGGCATGGTGGAGAGGCAAGAAGTCGCAATAGTCGGGGAACAAGGTATGCGCAAATTCGTGAAAAATTGTGAAGGCCTGGCGTTCCTTCATTCGACCCGCAGCATATTCAATCTTCGGCCGGCCGTTCGCGCCGAGTAGGATGCGCCCGTCCCCATCGATATCGTGTTCGACTTCAAAGCATCGGATGCCAAACAAACTACATAGTTGGCGCGGGCAAAAGGCGGGCCCAGACCATCCATGCCTTTTCGCGTAGCTCACCTTTTCTTGGGCAAGCCGTCGTATAAGGGCTTTTGGTTTCTTTTCCCCAAAATGTTTCAAGAGAGCCTCCACCGAAGGGTGGCGGTCTTTAGTCGTAGCTGCTGACATGGGATGGCGGACCTGTTTAGGCAATGGCTAAACATATATCCAACCGCTTAAGCCCGAAAACTGTTTTCTATGCTTTGGTAAACGAACTTCCAGTGCTCTAGGTCTCGGTGCACTTTGGCTTTACGGTTCCTCAGCACGTACATGGCATCAAGGATGGCAGGATCAGGCTCCTTTCCCACAGATTTCAGGAAGCGAACAAGTCCATCTAACCATTCTGGCTTTTTTTCCGGTATCACTCGTTTAATTTGTGCCTGCTCTGTCTCTAAAAGATCCGCTAGAGTCGCATCAAGTGCCTCGGCAATTTTGAAGAGAGTATCGATAGATGGATTACTTTCCTCATCGTTCTCCAATTTTGAAACAAGCCCCTTCGACACCTGAGCCATCTCGGCTAGCTGAGGAAGAGTGAGGTTTTTTTCGGTCCGAAGGGCTCGAAGGCGGGGGCCGAGGTTTCGCATAATGAAAATTATGGGCTCGAAGTTCAAAATAGCAAGACCTTTACCCTTGACCGGTTCATTATATTGAACAACATGGACACCGTTAGCAATCAAGTTGAACTCACATGAAGAACACCAAAGTTACCTCTCCTTCGTTGGCATCTCAGGCAGGACGCATCCTGGCCGATTCCAGCGCCTCTGAAACAGCCAAGAGCTTGGCGGCTAGCGCGCTCGCGCAGCGGTCTTCTGGACACCAGACCGGAGCTGATATCGAAGCGCTCGCAGGCCGGGTTCTGGATAGCAAGAAGTATAGCGATGAAACCAAATCCCTCGCTGGATCGGTTCTGTCGCAATCAAACAAAGCTCGTTAACCTCCTTATTATCCCTGCGAACTATGGACAAATACTTTGTCAACGACACTGCCCAGCCGAATGGCGATCACGAAGTTCATAAATCGACATGTTCTTGGTTGGCTCTTGCCATCAGAAAGACAGATTTGGGCTATCACGCTGACTGCTCTGGAGCTGTGCAGAAGGCACGCAATCATCATCGACAAGTGAATGGCTGCGCATTCTGCAGCCCGCGTTGTCATACCAGTTAAGGGTTGGCCGCCCAATGTTTAATGATCTCACTATGCTAACAGCGAATCTCCATTGCGTGGTTTGCGGTTAGGCCGACAACCCCAAATTGCTATGTATCTTACGAAGTCTGACTTTAAAGTTGCTAGTGCCTGCCCAACCAAACTCTATTACAGGAAGCTTCAATATCCTTCGCTTCTTGATGCCGATCCCTTCTTGGAGTTTCTCGCTGACGGAGGATACATGATCGAAAAGATGGCTAAGCTCCTCTATCCTGAGGGCATTGAGATGGGCCAGTCTACAGGCCATGAGAGTGCATTCAAAGATACCACGGACAGACTACAAGAAGCCGATATTGTGTTGTTCGAACCTACGGTTCTTGCCGGGAATCTCTTGGCTCGAATCGACATTTTAGTAAAGAAGGCGAACCACGTTAAAATCATCGAAGTCAAATCTTCCTCAGTCGATGCAATCGAAGGAGGTCCCAACCCGTTTCGAGGTTCCAAAGGAGGTATTCTGGCGAAGTGGCGTCCTTACCTTGAGGACGTCACCTTCCAAGCATTGGTTTTTAACCGAGCATTTCCCCAGCTCACTGTTGAACCGATGCTGTGTATTGTGGACAAATCGGCTGCGGCCAATGAGGCCTGCACCTTGGACAAGTTCAATTTGAGGAAGGGGAGTGGTAGAAGGATGGCAGCCGATGTTGAGTATTCAGGAGATCTTGCAGCCTTGAAAGATGCCCATGTGCTTGCATTCTACAACGTGGCGGGAGAGGTCGGCGAACTGACCACTGAGGTGGAAGCAGCTGCCGATGGCCTTGCTGCAACTTTGCGAGGTGAAGTACCCACTCGATCTACCCCGACGATCAATATGGGGTGCAAAAAGTGCGAATATCGAACTGATCCAAATAGCGGCCCGAGTGGCTTCACAGATTGTTGGGGCTCGCTTGCAAAGGTGCAACCTCATCTCTTTGACTTCGTAAGGTTAGACGGCTTGCGGCCGCCCGGGAAGAATGACCCTGTGTCTTTGTTGACAGGTCAGGGGACAGCCAGCTTGCTGGATATTCCAGAAGCTTGGTTGAGCGGAGCGTATGCGCCACGCCAACGGATTCAACTTACTCACACCTCACCGCCTCGGGAGTATCTGGACGAGAGTTTAAGAGCGAAGCTTCGTACCCATGACTATCCATTACATTTTATCGACTTTGAAGCTAGTCGAGTTGCGCTGCCTTATCATACGGGTATGCACCCCTATCAACAGGTGGCATTTCAGTGGAGTTGCCACACCATCCGCCAGCCAGGGGCTCCAGTCGAGCATTCCGAATGGATTAATCTAGAGCGTAGGTTTCCCAATTTTGGATTTGCCAAAACACTGCATAACGTTCTCGGGAACGAAGGTACGATCTACGTGTGGTCTCACTTCGAGATGACAGCGCTCAAGGAGATTCGCAGCCATATGACGACGCTTTGTTTTGAAGATCCTGCATTGGCGACCTGGCTTGAAGTAATCACTGATCCCGATAATCCGCGTGTCATCGACATGGAGAAACTGGCTGCGAAACATTATTTCCATCCACGGATGGGAGGGAGAACTTCAATCAAAGTGGTCCTTCCTGCCGTATGGGAGAATGACCCAACACTTTGGCGGGATCCATTCTTTTCCAGATATTACAAAGTCGATGCCGATGGTAAAGTTCTTGATCCTTATAAAACTTTGACACCGCTCCCAGTAAGTGACGTGGGCGAAGACCTTGGCGTCGTGATAGAGGGAACGGCTGCTATCAGGGCCTATCAGGATCTTGTGTTTGGTAGAGGCTCAATAGACGAGCGTGCTCGGGAAGGGCTCAAAAAGCTTCTTCTTCAATACTGTGAACTCGACACGGCGGCGATGGTCATGATCTGGAAGCATTGGATTAGAGACAACTAAACTTTCCACAACGCATAATGCTTCTCGTCTTGAACCGCGATGAAATCCTGGGTCAAACTTCAAATCCTCAAAATAAAGCTTGGTCGGAAGAATTCCGGTCTGTGCCGAGCTGTCCGGCGACAATTCAGTCGTCGCCGTCGCTTACTGAAAACCGCTGCGCAGCGAGAAAACGAGCGAGAATTTCGCGTGCGGCTGCGAAACCAACGTCAGCAAAAAAGCGATCTCCCACCTTACCTCACCAAGAACAATTGGGAACAAGAGTTGAACTACAAGCTATGGATTACCAAGGGTGCACGCTTTGCGGCAGCACGCCGCTGTGAAGATCTGGACGCTGCTGGACTCTGGGCGACGACAATCCTTTCCGCCTATCTGATCATTGTGGGGCTCATTCCGTATATTCCACATCCCATTTTCAAGGACATCTCACAAGACTTGCTGAGCTTCGGAACAGCCGCGCTTTCCATTATTCTAATGGCAGTCACTCTTCTAATCTCAATGCGTCAGTATCCACTTCAAGCGAGAGCGTTTCACGAATGTTCGCTAAAGATAGGAGTTCTCTATGATCGCCTGCGTCAAGCGAAGGAAATTGAAAATGAGGAGGCGAAGCGGGCGCAAATCGCCGCAGTGACGCGAGACTATGAAGAACTGCTTCCAAAATACGCCAACCACCAGCCGATTGACCTTGATATGTTTAAGACGCTGAAGGCTGAATACTTCAAGGTCGGCTGGTGGTGGTGTGTGCGGTGTAACTTCAGGTATTATAGACTAACGAAAGCTATGCTGCATTCGGTCATCGCAGGTGGTGTGTTAATGGTTGTCATCATCGCCTTCAGAATAGACGCCATGGAAGGTTCATCTGCGTTGCCGCAAACGGCGAAGCCGAATGCCTCACTCGATGGCAAGATGGACCCCTACGCGGTTAACCGTATGTCAATTCTGCCTGGGAAATGATTGTTCACTCACCCTGAATTCTCCAGATCGACACATTCCTGAAGCTCGCCGTTGCTGGTAGGACACTTTCATCAAGGCGACCGGCTAATTCCTCGGAACGAGGCGCCCATAAGTTTGCGTTTAAGTGCATAGGAAGGTGTGGAAGCGGAGTGGGGTCCCATCCAACCCGTTGGTGGACGACTTTGTCGTCAACGGACCACGAAATAAGGCCCGGCCGCCACTCAATGGCGTAAAGATGATAGTCTTGAGTAGCATCAAAACCTAGTTCGATACGACAAGGTGAGCCTCGATAGCCAAAACCGATCGCTACCCCTTCGTCCCCTGGGTTGAAATAGACGTTCACCAACATACGGTGGGGGTCATCACCGGTTAGCTCGATATCGATCTCTTGACGTGGGCAATCTCGATAAAGAAAGAAGCCAGTGACAAGGCCGGAACCGCGAGCAGCCTTTATCTCCGCTTCGAACCGCCCGTGCGCGAACGAATTGACAGTGGCGAAGGAACCTGAACGATACGGCCTACCTCTCGCTGTGACCTTCGTTAGTGCAAGATGGGCCCCCTCATCTGAATATGTCATCCCCTCCGGATCGAACCCTGCCTGATTCCCGGGAAATGTTCCGACGCTACTACGAAACAGTGGCGTTGCCGCTGTCATGGCTGCACGGCTAATAAGAGCGTAATCACGTGGCGTTTTGGGAGAGGTCTGTGACTCTTGCCATCCGCCTTTGGGGATTAGCGCCCATGGTGAATCATCCATGGAAGAGGATCGCGCGCAGTCTGTTGATACGATCGGCTCAACCACTGAGCGGTCGTCGCGAAAAATTCGTAATTTACGCGGGGCACCTATGGGAAATGCATGAATCGGCGGCGCGAGGCCAAGGAGAGAACAAAGTGGTTGCCACAAAACTTCGCTTTCCTCGTCGTCTGGAAGAAATGCGGTTCTAGATAGCGGAATACAACTTAATTCCAGCCTGGGAGGTATAACAGCGTTTGTCTCCAGCACAAACTTTACACCCGGATGCTTAATGGCAGCATGAAATGCGTCCTTCGAAAGCGGAACGTCAACGAGAGCATCGAACGTCTGAAGAAGGACCATCAGCTCGCTTTCCTGGATCACGTCCTCGTCACCATCAAAAACTCGAACACGAAAACCAAGCATAGACAGAGCCATGGGCACACCTTCTTGATCACGACAAGCCGTCCAAGATATGATTGGCCCAGCGACCGCTCGCTCCGGCACCTCAAGAATATTTGCGTCGACTATCCCGGCACGCGCGAGGTATGGCAGAATAGAATAGGAATTATCAGAGCCTCCATCAAGTCGTTGTTTGATCGCGGGCAAAGAGAGTGCAAGGGCACCAAGTTCCTTGAAGCGACGGTTGATCCACATGTCAACGGGTCCGACGACTGGCATTGATCTCAATAGAGTCGAGGCACCTTCACGAGAAAGGACGTAGCCCGAAAGAAACCACAGTCCTCTAATCGGGCGGAACAAAGCTTGGCAAACGTCTGCACGTTCTACTGTTCCACCTGCGTCGGAATAAGAGAGATACAACAAATGCGGCCCTCCACGGTTTGCACAACGTTTGGATGCTGCGCGCCATCCTGCGTCGATCAGCGAGGCCGCTCCGCGTGTGAACCAAACATCATCTTCTAGCACCAAGACATGACCGTGACTTCCCTCAGCAATCATCTTCCATGATTCAATGTGCGACCTTGCAACGGCGACCTCTTGCCGAGTCATTCTAAGTGGCTCGTTGGCACCGAAACACTCCTCTAGTCTTGCGTCTGGCTGAACATAAAGCTGATCACCCAAGAGATATGTCGGATCTACGTCAGCTGTAGCCGCTATGGCTCGACCGTCGCGAGCGTCTATAGCTGCCATGCGCCTTGCAATCGATGTTAGTGGCAAATCTTCGCAGGTATTGAACCGGCTCAGTTCACGTAGCGTTCGCCGCAATCTCTGCGGCTGTCGGTTGAGATTCACTATTAAAATCATTCCGATCTTCCCCTTACGCCTACCGAAAGCCGAGATCCGCCCACCAGGGAATAACGCCCACAGCATTCGCGACGCCCGGAACACAAATCTGCGAAAAAGACTAGAAACGTCATGAAGGTTCATCGTGGTAGCTCCAATGACACCGGGCTTTAACAGCCGTATACGTTACGCCAATTGCGGTCATCACTCCGATATGAGAGATTCCATCGCATTTCTGCGATCGAGTCCCAGTTTCGCAATATCTCAAAATCTAGGGGAAGGCCTGACAGCTCCAACTGACGTGCGTGAGCTGCCAATGCAGCAGTCAAGTTGCCAGGGCCGGTCGTAGATTGTATCTCGAGCGTGCCGTTAGTATTGAGCAGCTTTTCGGTGGCTCGAACTAGCGCGGACCGAAGGATTGGGTGACCCGCCGGCCCAGCGATAGGATCGTTGTTGACATAGAAGATTCGTTTGCCGCTTGGTAGATCCGGTCGCCAGATATCCGCCGCCGCCATCATTCCGCCAATCGTCATGTCATAACACAGCGGCTGCAGCTTGAGCCTCTCATCACGGAACATATACTTCCAACCATCACCAATGAGGACATCATCCGCATCGATATACATGCCTCCTTTCTCGAGTATAAAGCACATACGCAAATAGTCGCAACGCATTGCAGGATGACGACAACGCTCGAATGCGCTGAGCTCACGTTCACCATAGAACTCCGCAATGTACTCTGCCGCGCTGGTATCGTCGAACATGTAAAACTCGAATCCCTCGTCTGCCAGAGAATCCCAACTTTCGAGGCAACCACGAACGTCGTCTGGCAGATTGAGTGGATCATGCCAGTATCTTAGCAGTCGCTTAGGTATAGACGTTTGGCTTGTGTTGAAATCCTCGATCACGTTCCTCGAGCCTTCACATTGTTTGAGAATGATATCTCTAATGAATGCAGATCGAAGGTCATCGCACTCCTCGAAACCGGGCGGGTATAGGTCCATGTGTTTTGAAATGGATATCAATCCAAGGACTTATGACGCGAAGAACTGGTGAGATAAGCCTGATATCGTGGGGACTTTTTTAACAGGTATGCTTGACCATCGACAATAAACCCGTCAAGACCATGCCCTATTGAATATGCCTCGAGATCAGTCATGTTGTTAATGAACCCCTTTCCTTTGAAGTTGAGAGATGTGTTGCAAAGCACCCCATAGCCTGTGCGTTTTTTGAACGCTGAGAGCAGCTCGTGGAGCTCCTTATTGCTTGTGGATGTGACCGTCTGGAGACGGGCTGTTTTATTGACATGGGTGACAGCCGCGAGATCACCAATTCTTGCATGATATGTATATAACATATGCGGGCTATCATGATCACATCCAAAGCATTTCTCAGCATCCTCGTCGAGGCACACAGGGGCGATAGGACGAAATTGCTCACGCTGCTTGATCTCGTTTAGCCGCACTCTAGTCTCGTCTCTAAATGGAGCAGCGAGTATGGACCTATTACCGAGCGCGCGAGGGCCAATTTCATATCTTCCGTGTGCCCACCCCAAGATTAAATCATTCGCCAGCATGTCAGCGACTCTGTCGTTATTCTTCGAATACACGTCATAACTGTTTAGATCGCTGGGAACCCCTGAGCGAAAGCTGAGGCCTGAGTAAACGTTCCAATTGATCTTTGGGTTACCGGTATAGCGAAATTGCGCGTCTATGGCAGTACCTATAGCTGCACCCGAATCGTTCGCCACAGGAGGGACAAATACCTCGGAAAACAATTCCGTCTCTCGCCACTTTGTATTCCAGTCGCAATTAAGACCACACCCACCCGCAATTATTAACGGTAGTCTTTTGTTCAGCTTGGCCCTGGCAACATGGTGAAACCTTTCAAATATTGCGTCACTGTAGATTCCTGCGAAATCGCGAAATTCGGGGTCTTCCAAGCCCGCATCAAGGTAAGGCATGTCCGAAAGCGCCTCGTAATCACTTAGTTTCCGGTATGGACCATCGAGCAGAAAACTGAGCAACTGCCTCTCCTTCTCAGTGGCTGTAGAACGTCGCGAGAAGGAGGCTAGCGCCATCAATTTTCCTGCATCTGACGAGCGGGGATATGGCCCATCTTTGGGGAACGTAGGATCAGCCAAGCCATATAGTAGCCCATATCGATTTCCTGTCTGATTCAGAACATCGGCGATCAGTGTGATGTTGAGTTCGTGGTCTATTTCATAAAATGCACCCATCTCTCCTTCCCATATCAATGCATAACACTCAGTGCCTTGCGGTAGCGCAGACATCCCAAAAGCACAGAGTATGTGTGACCTCTCATGGGAGGAGGAAAAATAGTCGGCACGTCCACGAAAAAGCTTACCTTTGTCTATTATCGCACCTTCGCGTGATAGACCTCGATATCCAGCATTCGTGTGTGAGCCGAATAAAAATTCATGGTGATCCCGCGGCCACCAGCCCCCCATACAGATGATGTCAGGAACAGCACTGAGCTCACCAACAGCATTTAAAACGTCGGTGACTGATACTGCCGAATATCGGTAGTTAGAATCCTTTTCAGCCTCGATCGAAAACTCCAAGCAGGAGTCTTGAAGAAAGGCAATAGCGCCATCGTGACCCGGGTTATAAGATAGTATTCTCACGGCTTTGTTACTTAATTAACGTTGTCGGGTGTAATCCAGGTGTCCCCTGCCGCCCTCACTCAACCCGCCTTGTGTGACTGAAAACGACACGAAATGCCCAAGTTCTACCCTTCGGAGGGTAATTGGGGGGCGCTTTGGGTGCATAAACGCGCTGGCTTTACCCGGGCACTAATTCCGAAAGTTCGTAACGACGCTTCAGGTTGTTACCCACCACACGCATCCAGATGCCGTCGAACTGAAGGCGACCGGCCACAATCCCGCCGGAGATGCCTAGCTTCGTGGCGAGTTCATGCGCTGCGCTGACTGGCATTTTGCCGCCATGATTCTCCCTGACCTTGCGAATTTCCTCTGAGGGGATCAAGAACTCCCGCGCAAACAGGTTGGCATCTGTCTCGAGCGCATCCTCCCGGCCTTCATATTCCACCAGCCATTCACGCTTCAGCTTACCTTGCAAGACGTGGCGGGCTTCGTGAAAGAAAGTGAACCAGAAATGACCGTCATCCCTGTAACGGCCTGTTTGCACAATGAGAGCGGTGCTGTTCATCAGTTGGCTAGCGGCCCCGCTTACGTGAGTTCCTGGAAGCTCCGGTAGAAGAACATAGGCAACCCCACAGGCGTTGCATTCTTTCTGAATGACTGCAACCCACTCCCTCACCGGCAGTGTTGTGGCTTTCTTGAGCCGCTCCAGCGCTTCGAGGAAAGCTGCTTCGTCATAGGGGGCACAGGCCTGCTTGCGGGCTTCCAGCTCCGCCTTACGCAGCCACACGGCCACAGCCTCGGGGTCACTTTGCAGCTTGGGTGATTTACGAAAGGCAGCTACCGGCCCGCCCCAGACTTCTTTCCAGCCCTTCACGTTGGCGCAGCCAAAGAAGTGCAGCACCTCCATCATGGTTTGTTTCATGTCTTTCGTCTTGGAAAGCCACCCCTTTTTCTGCATCACTGCGATTGGAAGACTCTTTAGCCACTCCTCGTCCACCTCCAGACGGTCAGCGGCACGCTGGCGGGCCAGAAGCTCACGATATTGTGTCTCCAGGTTCATCCAAAAGTAGGCTGGCACACCCAGCACGCGTTCGAGTTCCAGGGCCGTGTCCGCAGTGAGAGCGGCTTTGGCCTGGATAATTTCATTTATGGTTTTGATCGGCCTTCCCATGCGCCGGGCCAGTTCGGATTGCGTCAGACCCATCGCATCGAGGGTCTCTGCAAGCGTCTCTCCTGGCGGGGAGGCGTAGTCGGGTTGGAAGTTGGGGCTCATGTGTGTTGGGGGATTTTGTTGCTTGGTGTTTTTTCAGTGGTAGTCCACCACTTCAAAAATCGTTATTTCCGTCACTGCCTCCCAGTCCAGTCCGCCGTCCGCCTTGTGCGGCTCCGGCTCGTGGGCCACTAGGAGGATCAGGCGGTGGGGATGCCGCACGGTGATTGAAATCTGCCCTTGTCGGTCGCCCGTCAGCTCATGGGCGCGCAGTTGCGGCAGCAGACGCAGATGCGCCAGACATCGTGCCGCCCGTAGCTCGGTCACACGACGCATGAGTATCCGCCCTTGCTCCGCCCCGTAGGCCCGGGCCAGCTCCTTTTCAGAGGAGAATTCTTTTTCAATCTTGGTGTTTCGGAAATGAACCAGCATCGGCTGACGGGTGTGAACATCCTGTTAATATCAGGGTGAATGCTGGTGAACAATGCCTTTTTACCCAAAAGGTTAAAATATTTTTGACATAACCTTTTACCCACCACACCTTATCCATCGTGAAGCTCAACTTACAGCAACACGAAAAAGCCGCCTCTGCTGATACAGAGACGGCTCATTCCGGCCACTCCTCGGCACGGATCACTCCGCCCTTTTGGAACGGCTTTCAGTCTGGACGACTGCACGCATTTTCCTGGCAGACAGGCGGCGAGTCAAGCCCCGAGCTTGGAGTGGAGAACTCTCAAAAATAGAAAGGAAACTCCCCCATCATGGCAAAAGATGCACCTGGCATGAAAGGCATTCGGTCCCGCAATGAAAGCGGTCCGCTACGCGCCAAACGCGGCGACACGCTTGTCGGCACGATTGAGAAGCAATACGGCGTCGATCTCGGTGTGCGAAGCGACATGCGCCTCGACACGCTGAAAGAACGCACCGGCATGGACTCCCTCAATGACATCCTACGCGGAGGAAAGGGCAAATAGCCCTCCCTACGAGGCGGCGGCGCGGAAACGTGCCGCCGCTTTTTCATGCTTTCAAATTATTGCCCGTAGCTCCCGCAGCTCAAAACATCCGCCACCAGGTTTGGCATAAATGAGCGCGTGGCAAGTCGGGCAAAGGGGCGAAAAGTTCGCAGGGCGTCTTCCCAGCGCATGATTCGTCCTTCGACGGGAGTCGCATGCACGGGTTCGTGGTGATACGTGTGGACGATGTCGCGATGAAAGCCCTCGCGGGGCCGCGTCCAACGGCAGGCAGCATAAACGATCAGTCCTGCCTCCTCATCCCGAAAATGCTCCTTCAATTGTTCGATGGGCCTTTGGCATCGCTGCCGGGTTTGTTGATGGGTCTCCATCAGCCGCCCTTCGCGAAGTGCTTTGGAACTCATTCCATTCTGCCTCGGTCACTTCCGCCGGCAGGGCAGTGTCTCGGGAAGTTCGACTGGCACCACCCGGAACCGATTCTCTCCCCTTGGCTCAAGGTCAAACAACGGAGGCTCCCCAGCCCGCAAAAAGGAACCGGAATGGGATGCCAAACAAAATACTGCCGTGCATGGAGTGAGAAGTCGCAGAGCAGGCCGCGCTCATCCACGCAAGCCAAAATGAGGCTTTCAGACGACTGAAAGAGGAGCACCGGCGGCGTAGCTCCAATGAGGGCTGGCATAACAATCTTCTCCGCGTCCCGCAGAAGCCTTTGTGCAGCTATCACTCAGATCGCTGCGAGAGAGCATTGATTAAAAAATCGGCGAGGCGTTCTTCGTCATACGCTTTGCCGTGCGTGTGCATCGCTTGGGAGAGTGCGGCGGACCAAGGCGTCGAGACTGGGTTGCCTGTGAGGGGGCGGCTCTCTAGCGGCATGGCTGCTTGGTAGGATTCAAGGTCGAAGAGCCAGGGCTTTGCTCCAAACTCAGTGAAGACACGTTCGGCTATTGCTATTCCCGGCCAGTCGAAATCACCATGATACCAGAGTGCGCAGCCTGCATCACGAAGTCGGCGCATAAGATGGCGGGCGGCGTGGCACGGTTCGCCGTTGACGCATATGATCGGCGGACAACGGAGACCGAGATACGAGGCCGCGAGGGAGATGATGGTAGGGTTTTCACAAACATACACCTCAGGCGGGGAGGTGATTCGACTCCAGTCAGCTGCCCAAAGCATACGTGGGGTGAGATGCACCGGCTGTAGATCCGCGGAGGTCATGGCGATGAGTTGGCAAAGTGATGCTTCGCCTCGGAGGCCGAGATTAAAAGTCAGCACCGGAGCGCTGAGGTCGTCACCGATGACTCCGACGGCGGCCCAGAGATCTCGACGCTCGTCGGAGCGGACGGGCATTGGGCGCTCAAAGCGTAGCGCCAGTCCGCGAAGAACGAGCGTCGAGAGGGGTGTGGCTGCATCCAGGGCGTGGCTACTACCGCAAAACTCGGCAGCGACACTGGTTAGCGGACGCTCTTCAACCAGCGGCAGTGCCTGGAGCAAGCGGGCAGCGGTTAGGAGCATCTTCATGCCTATCTCGGTGTAGCCTTTGCAATGACGACGAAGGCTGCCATCACGCCGCAGTGATTCGAGCCATTCGTCGCAATGCGGAAAAGCGTGAGCACCGATAAGTGGTGTCATCTGCGGCCAGAAATGCTGCCAAGCCAGCCGCTTCTCCAAACTAGCGAGTTTTTCGTCCGGCACGGGGCCATGCAACGCAGTGAGGATTTCATTCCAGTCAGCGGGAAGCTGCGCTAACGAGAGAGCAGCGCCCAGCTTCGCCAAATCATAACGCAATGTGGATGAGTGATGATTCACCGGCTGACGCAGCAGGCGGGCATGGTGAAGCCGCTCCTCGTCAGTGGGACGCGGCAGCGTCACCGCGGTCGGGAAGGGCTTTCCAGCCCCTCGATATGTTTCCAGTTTAGCGATGAAGCGATTCCATCCCTTCGTGTCGAAAATGGCTCGGAGCCGTTGTTGTGGACTGCTCATGCGGAGGGAGACGCTGTGAGCCGAAACTCTGGCGTGTCGGGCACGGGAGCGATCTGGCGGGTTTTTCCATTCCAAACCCAGCGGGTGGCCGCGATAGCATCGGCGCTGGCGACAAGCTGGTAAATGGCAATGCCGGAGATGGTGGCGTGAGCACCCCATTCGCGCTCGCTCGTCATGACGAGATCGAGGTCGAATGCCTCCAGCAGCCCCATGCAACTGCCGCGTGTTGGCTTGTCCATGCCGGCGAATGCCTCGTCGAGCAGGATGAATCTCGGCGCGTGACTGGCGGCGGAGCGGTAGTGCGAGGCGGCGGCCGCCATCTGCGGAATCGTCAAGGTAAGGGCTTTCTCACCCTGAGAAAGCGTGCCGTAGCGCTTCTTGTTCAATCGCTCCCATTTGCCCTGGTGGCGCCGTTCGGCGGTGTAGGCGTGCCATTCACGGTAATCGAGTGCTTGAAGCAACTGCTCGGACGCAGACGCCGTGGGATGATTGATGCGTTCGCTCTGAATGAGCTGATGGAGACAGTCTCCCACGTCCTTGCGTTCTTTCTCTGTCCAGGTGCCGTGATCCACAAGGAGCAATCGTCGCACCGCAGGCAATCCGGGCGGCAATCCCTCGCTCTTCGGCTCCCACTGGAGTCGCAAGGTGACGCCGAGAGTGGTGGCGCAGCGGCCCATCTCCTCATTCATGAGCGCGGTCTGCTTTTGCGCCGCTTCAATGAGGTCTTGCAGCTTGGACGAGACTTCGGAGACGAGATGGCGGTCGATGATGTCACGCTCCTTTTCACCAAGCAGCCGGTCATGTGTGGCACGCTCCGCTTCCACGGCAGCGAGACAGGCAGCAGGTCTCAAGTGATGGCCTTGATAACGGCACACGACGAGGGTCAGCCCGCCACTGAGCACCTGGTGCTCAATCTCGCAGGTCGTGCCGGTGCGGTTGCTCAACTCGGTGATTTGCGTATTGAGCAGGTTGATGCGGTTCGTCCACGCCTCCTCGCTGATATTGGCATCAGGCAGTTCTTTGCCGATCCGGCGGGCGATGGTCGCCGCACGAGTGGGTGCCCAGGAGTCTTTTTCGATGTCGGTCAGATCGGGGTGTGCCTCGGGAAAAAGATCAAACAGCAAAGGTACACGCAATGCCTGGATGGCCTCGTCACGCTCACTACTGGTGCGGTTCACATTTTCTTGAGCGGGCTGGAGTGAAGACTGCACCACAATCAAATGGTGATCCGCTTCGGAAGCTTCTCGATTGGCTTGGTTGAGCCGTTTCTGAGCCGATTCCTTTTCAGACAGTGCCTCTGTCAGCTTTTCCTGATACTCGGTGACGGATGAGCCATGCGATGCGGCGAGCGCTTCGTATGCCTGATTGGCGGAAATGGCGGCGGTTCGGATCGAGGAGGCATCGCTGGTTTCTTTGGCATGTGTTTCGGCCGCCTGACGTTCGCGGCTCTGTGTGACGGCGAGTTGGTTGGAAGCGGTGATCCATGCTTGCACCGTTCCCCAGAGTGTCGCCATCGCCTTGTCATAGGGAGGCCAGGCGGGCCGCAGATCAGCTAGATGATCGAGGTGATCCCGATAGCCGAGGTGTGTCGCTTCCTGTCGGAGTGATTCGGTGGCTTCAGCCGTCTTTTGACGGGCACGATGCGTTCTTTGCACGGCCTCACTGTGAGCTTTGCTGGCCGCATCTTGTTTGATGTGGGCCTCGGTGCGCAGGGTCAGGTGATTGGCGATCAAGAGATCCTTCGGAGCGCTGTTCGACTCCGCCATGACTACCTCCTCACGCTCATTGAGCTGGTTTGATTCCTGCTGAAGGAGGCTTTCGTCTTCACCGAGCCGCAGCAGCGCTTCTGTGACTTCCGCGAGCCGCCTTTGACGTGCGATCTCACGACTGCTGGCTCCGAGGTGCTCCGCCTGTGGTTTGCAACCACGGCCAGCCACCGGCCCGAGCTGCCAACGCCCATCAAGGGCAACCCAATGCTCCGCAGAGCCTGCTCCAGCGCCGATATGCCGCAGGACGCGGCGCAGAGTTTCCTCGGATAAACCGCTTTCGGTGTTCAAATCGGGGATGAGCCAGCTTTCGAGCGTTTCGCCGCGCAGAGCTGATTCATCACGTCCCGTCAAAAATGTATCCTGTGGGAAATCACCCATCAGCGAGCCATCAGGCGTGATCCAGGCATCCAGCAGGCCTGCGGCCTCCAGCGCAGCTTCGAGTCCGGTGCGCTGGGTGTCCGTGAGAGTGGGCTGAAACTCACAAACCTGCCAAAGCGGTGCGCCAGCGCGACCTTGGCGTGCCGCTGTGTCACGTGTGCGTGGCGCGGGTGGTGGCGGTGACTGCTGAGCCAGTGACGCCTGTTCTTGACGAAGTTCTTCACGATCACGATGAAGTTGGTCACGCCTCGTTTTCAGGTCGGCTCTCGCCGTAGCGAGTGTGGTCGCCTCAGCGTTCCTGGCGCTGTATAAACTCGCCGCTAGAACGCGATGCTGTTCCTCCGCTGTCTCCAGCCAGTCTTCAAAAGCAGGCGCAAGCTCCGACCACGCTGGCATCGCCAGCCAGCGCAGGCCATCACGCCAAGCCGCATAGTTCGCCGCCAGTGTCTTCAACGCGGCATCAGCAGCTTCCTCATGTTTCCGCACATCTTCGCGATGAGCTTCGACGGCCGATGAACATTGATCTTCGTGGACTTGAGCCGCGGCTTGTTCAGTCTGTGCCTTTTTGATGACGGCGAGGCCACCTTCGATCTGCTGCAGACGATGCTCATGATCGTCGGCGAGCCTTTTGAAGTCGGCTTTGAGCTTTTCCAGCCGCATCGAGTCTGCGGGCCATGCGTTCGCATCTGGAATGAGTTTTGCATGGTCGCTGCTGAATCCGGCAGCGTGTGAAAGGTGCATTGCGCCTTTCCAATCGTGATCTCGCTGTTGCTGATGCTTTTGTTGCTCATCAAAAGATGCCGACAATAGCTGCTGCTCGTGTTTGTGTTGTTGTGCCGCGTTTTGAGCACGCACTTCAGCCAGGGATGCCTGCTTGGTTTTATCTAGAGCCAGTTCGCGAGCAATTTCGAGCCGCTTGGCATCGCCTGCCGCGGGGCTGGTGCTCAGCGCGGTGTATCTTGCCTCCGCCGCCGTGTAGTGATCGTGCGCCAACTGCATCTGGTCTGTGGTTTCGGATTTACGTGCCTCCGCAGCCTGGATGCTCTCCTCAATGGCGTTCACCTTTCGCTGCGCAGACTCATAAGCGGAATGCGTGGTGCGCACACGCTCTGCGCGGAGCTGAATCGCCATTTGAAGATACGTCTGATAGCCTGACTGAAAGCCCTCCAGCGAATCCCGAAGGCTTTGCAAAGAGGCGAACTGCTGACGTAGGTCATCCAGCTGCTTGAAGGCATCTGCCACCGGCCCCACCACATCTTCTGAGAGCGGCGGCAGCGCATTCGACAGCGCGGTGAAGATGGTTTTTTCATCCAGCTTCTTCGAGAGCTGCGGAGCACGCAGACGAATTAACAGCTCAATGAGCGCAGCATAGCGCCCGCGACCGAGGGAAAAAAGGCGGCGATCAATCTCCGCACGATAATCCTTGGCCGAGACAAAGAAACACGAGTCACCGAGCACCTCGATGAGTCGCTCCTTGCTGTGTGGATAAGCGCCTTCGAGCAACTGAAAGTCCCGCCCCACCCGCTGCTCGGTGATGAAGAACCAGCGTTTCGGCTGATCGTCACCTCCGCGCACACCTCTCATACCGCAGCCGAGCGTGAGATAGTGCTCCACGCCTTGCTCATCACGTCGGCCAAACTCGATCCAGGTGTAGCCCGTGCGCTGTTCGTGCTCATCCATGAGCAGATGCCACACGAGCTGCCGAGCCGGGTCCGCGTCCGGCTCCACGCGATGGGATGCGATCTCTCCATCAAACAAAAACGGAAGCTGCAAGGCGAGCACGCGAGATTTGCCGGTGCCGTTGTTGCCTCGGACGAGCAGGCGGCCTCGCTCATACCAAAACTCCTGGTTCTCGTATTTGAAAAGGTTGATCAACCCGCTGCGCAGCGGCTGGAAGCGTGTCATTTCAGGTGAGGGAAGCATGGGAGTCAAGATTCGGTGACACGCGGTTTTAATTCATGCCGGTAACGATGGATGGCAGCCATGACGATCACTCCGCCCTGCACGTGCCGCACGAGATCAAGGCTGGCAAGGCGGCGAAGCACCTCGCGGGCTAGAGCCTCCTCGGCGCCCTGAGCAGCGGTTTCTTTTCGCCAGAAGCCTTTGTTTTTCGCCGCCTGCTCAGCCAGGAATCGCTCCACCATGCTGATGGGCACTATTTCTCCTGGCTCGGTGAGACGCAGGTCACCGAGAAACTCCGCCGTGAGCAGCGTGGCATGGCCATCTGTGCCCTCCTCTGGCAATCCGAGGTCCGTGCAGTCACCTGTTCTGTCGGATAAGGCGATGCCGTCTTTTCTATCCTCCGGTTCCAGCCCCGTTGCATCGACGAGCGCTTTGATGAGATGCGGGCGTTGCTTCAGCAGGTAGTCGAGTGTGTCCGGCGGCAGATCTCCAGGTGTGTAAAGCACGGGATCATCCAGCAGGCGACGATTGAGGTGATGGCGGATACGTTGATTTCGCTGATCTGCCTCATCAATGACCGGCTCGGCCACCAATGGGGCGAGCCGGGCGCTCCAGTCTTTTTCCAGGATGGAGCTGGGAGACCTACGTGCGGCCAGCAGTCGATAAAGGATGAGGTGATGCACATCATAGAGCACCTCTTGCTCTCGCTGGCGGAGGAACCGTTCCTCATCCCCATCCACCTGCGTAAGAGCACGCAGCTCCATGAGCAGCCGCAGCGCCGCCACCAGATCACGCCGGGAATCCGCCGCATCCAGATCAAAGGTCAGCGTGGCAAAGGCAGGCTCATCTTTCCACAGCTCGATGATCCCGCGTGCCAGTTCGCCGAGCGTCGTCTGCCGCTCACCACGCACCAGCACGGCCAGCGCCAGACACAGCAGCACATAGCGTCGGCGTGAGAAAGGCGGCTCATCCTTTTTCGAGAGCCGGGCCGGATGCGTTGCATCCGCCCATCTGGCAGGAACCTTGTAGAGCCTGGCGCTCTCGGATGTCACATCCAGTGTCCAGCCCGTGTGCCGAGACAACCACTGCCGCAGCGGTTCGGCCTGACGTCGGACCTTGGCAAAGTCCTCGCGATGATCCACATGCTCTGCCACGAGCAGAGGACGCCGCAGCAAGGCACGCAGCGCCTCCTGCCGCTCCTGCTCTGAGGCGCGGTGAAAGTCGGATGCATCTTGGGAGGTCGTCTTCATCACGCTTCATACTCTGTGAGTCGTAGGGTGATGCGCAGATCCGGCCCGCGGAGCACGCCCTCCGCCGTGTGCAGCCTCGCCAACTCTGCACGAGGTGCGGGCAGGTGGATTTGCACGCTCATGCCACCATCGGCCGTCACTGCCTCTCCTTGCTGATCCTCCAGGCCGATCATGGCAAATGCCTCACCAATGGCATCCAGCAACACCTCAAAACCCACGTCGTCCAATTCAGGCAACTCCGAGAGCGCACAGGGCGTGCGAGCTGCCAACACGGACCGCGCGGCATGCAGCGCCCGACTTTCAGCATCCGCACGCTCACGCAGGGCAGCGCGGGCAGCAGCGCGGTCAATGATACCCGGCGGCCTGCCTCGCGGGGCCACACGACCACGTGTCCATTGTGCGATGGTGATGATGTAGGGAGGGCAATCCTCCCATGAAGGGCGCTCATCGTCATCCAGAGCCGCCCAAGCTTGCAGCGTCGTCTCATTCACCCGCAGATGACGGCAGGAGTTCAAGGCAAAGGCAGCCCGCCAAAGCCGGTGCATGTCTTCATCCTCCGGAGCCTCCGCGAACCAGCGTGCCAAAGCGAGGAAGTCCGTGGAGCGGTCCGCGCGATTCGCCCGCTGGTCATGCATGCGCCTCACCCGCTCCAGTAGCGCCGGGATCGCCGCCGTGGCCCGTGAGCGCAGGCTCTCCGCATGCGCCGTGTGATGACCACTGCTGATGAACCACCCTCGCAGGCCCGACCAGTGGTGCTGCCAGCGGCGCAACGTCTGCGCCCTCCGTGCTTCCGGCGGAGCCAGCTCGTCGGCCAGTTCAGCGTAAGCAGCCGCCTCCAGGGCTGGCTCCATGCCTCTCGCGTCGAGCTTTTCGAGAGAGTTGCGGATGCGATAACTCGCGCTCGTCAGCTCTTTCACAAAGCGGTCCAGATAGCTCAGGAGTTCCTCTTTTAGTGCGATGAAGGCCGACTCTTCCGCAACCGGCTTGTCCATCTCTCGCTGCAAACCACCGATGAACATCTGCGCCCGCGTCACCAGCGTATCGAAGCGCGAGGACAGGTCATTCAGCGCCCTCACCGCCTTGGCTTCATCCAACACCTCCGCTGCCATGAGCCTCAACAGTTCATCCAGCGTATCCGCAATATCCCTCAGCGCCGTGGTCGAAAGCTCGCCGGGACGCATCAGCTCTTTGTCAAAGAACGCCAATGCCCGCTCCCCCATGTCGCCAGCATGAGTGAGCTGAAACAACCGCTTGGGATGCAGATACTCCTCGATCGTGCGGGCTGAAACCATGTCCCGGGTCGCGTCCAAATTCCCCCACAAACAGAGCTGATCGAGACAGGCAATGATCTCATCTTCGCCACCGAGACCCGCGTGACGACGCTCCGCCTCCTCGATCCGGCTCAATATCTCCCCAGGTCGCAGAGCAATCTCAAAACCCTCTTTCGCTGCCACAAACACCCGCAAAATAGCCCGATACGCCTGCACCTTTTGGGCATTCAAATGGAAGAACACACTGCGCATCTCCTCACCTTCTCGCAACTCAGAAACGAGATCACTTGCCGCAGGGAGTTGTTGCTGTGCATCCACGTCACGGATCATGGAAAGTGAGTCCAAAGTTCGCAAGATCATTCGTTAGCGGCGAACTTCTACTTGGGCAGCAGAGCCTTGTGCGCGGCCTTAGGGACTTTGTTCTCTGCCTTTTCTACAGCCTCATCGCCAGATTCATGCGTTGGATGGGCGATCCAGCGGCCCTCAGGCTCCACGGACAACATGTCTTCTTCCCGGACTTCGTCTTTCGCCATGAAGGTGGGAAAACGGTCTTCGCCGAAACTGTTGGCTACTGGACCCCGCAATACCTCGCTGAGAAGCGTGTTACATTGGAGCGATTTAAAGACCGGAGCTTACTTCTCATTGTGCGTGCATCGGCGACCGAGCACTTTGCCGATATGTCGTTGGCGACTGCCACCTACAAAACGGCGGTAAAGACTGAACCCGTCATCGAAGCCTTGAACGGGATGTCGTTGTCTTGAGGAGAGTTGGCCTCGACCCTTGGGGGCTGATGGAGTGCCTCAACTGGCGACACGATGGCCACCGAACGTCAAGTGCTCATTGACGAGTATCATGATGAGTTTAGCGAGGACCTCACACGCTAAAATGATTGACCGACTCTTGAGTGCATTACCTCACTCTCGAGAAAGGCTATAACCAATTCATCTTATAGCATCTTCTAACAATGGAACGGGTGGCATACGGATTGGCAGGCACTTGGCAGCTAGTCTGCCAGGGTCGAACTGGCGCCCAGCTAGGCCCGAAAATGATACATCATGCCCCAGCGGCTGCGGCAAGTCTGCGCACCGTTGCGAGACCCACGCCAGATTCACGCGCTACTTGGCGTTTAGGCATGCCCGAGGCAAGTAGCTCGCTTGCTTTAACTTTACGAGAGTCCACAGGCTGCTGGGACTGTGGTTTCGCAGTGTTGGTCTGACCGATCTTCTTGGACGCCTTACGTTTGATGGAAGGCACAAGAGTCGTGAGCGACGAGTGCTGACCGCCCAGGCTGCTGTTGATCTGACGCATAAGGCTTTCGAACGAGAGAAACAGCAGCACAGGCGGGGTTGCCCCAATAAGGGCCGGCATAAAACCACCGGGAGCGTGAGCGATGTTGAAGAGAATCGAGGCCCCTGTCGAGACGATCACAAGCCACATCGACCACCGCGTATCCTCTCCCATGATGGAGCAGCGGAGAGCAGAGATTGAGAACACGATGATCGAGCCGTCCACCATGATCGGGAACAGCCAAGCATGACCAGGATTTAAGGCCCCGGACTCAGAAGCGAAGTGCTGTAGGGCTTCGAACGATAAAACAAAGGAGCAGACGCCCAAGATGGCTACCAGCGTCACTGTTAAGCCTGAGATAACCCGTATGAAGGTCGCGGGGTTTGAGGCGGTGGCTACAGGTGCAGCTTCGTTTGTGAGGATAGCAGGGGGAGGTTTAGTGGCGACCATCCAGAAAAAAAACACGCACGAAATTCGTGTCAATTTACCTGCTCCGCACTCCAGTCATACGAACTGATGCGGCGGAAGTAGCGGTAAAGCGTCCGGCGTCGAGTTCATGAACAGCGCTCACCTGCTCCAGCGCTCAAGACATGTCTCAAGCAGACTTTGACCCTGAGGATCACCGCTCTCACCGGGGTCTCTTCCAGCGGCTCTGAGGTGGCGTATTGCATCCGCGGGCTGTAGTCCTCGTAGCACCACCAGAAACGCAAGCAGCACGAAGCCGGTTCGCCCGACCCCGGCGGAACAATGGACCACGGTCTTTCTCCCGTCTGTAATCGATTGCTTCAGGAATGGGAGGACTTTGCCAACCAACAAATCAGCCGAGGGTAGGGTGTAGTCGGCCACAGGAGCGTGAAGGACGTTGTCTGCACCAAAACAGTCCCGGTAGCACTTCAGCAGACCATCGTAGTAGCGGATCTGCTCGCCCTCTAGAAGACAGACCACACGACCTATCCCCTGCCCCTCCATGAAGGCGATCCATCGGTCCACATCTTCAGTACCGACCCGACTGGAAGCATATCCAGGCCGACAAGCGCCATAGACGATCTGTTCATCGGAGGATGCTGGCGCAAAGTGATGGGTGTTCATAAAAGGCGCTTGGACTGCTAGCCGCCAAACAAAGCATCGCTACAGCCTTCCCGCAATACCCCCGCCCGCCAGCTCACTCGCCGTCCGTGCGAAAATTGCGTGAATTGGACGCCGTGCTTTTTTGCCGTCCTATGACAACCAACCACGGTATAAAGACACAAACCTGCTCTTGTGGATGCGGCGGCACTACAAGGGGCGGCCGATACCTCCCCGGTCATGACGCGAAGCATAAGTCCACCTTAACTAGGGCAGCATTGGCCGGCAGTAAGCGAGCAACCAAGAAACTCGGCGAGCTAGGCTGGACCAAGGTCTTGCCTGCCTCGTCGGCACCGTCTTCAAGAAGGCGGCCCAACGTTTTGAAGAAGGTGGCACATGAGCAGGCACAAAAAAGCAAAACCGGAGGCAAGCGATGAGCAAGGATATCATCTTCTATCAGTTCAGCCGATCAGCGGTTCGAGAGGGCGATTTCACAGACTTCCTTAGCCGCTTTGAGCTGAGCGCACTACCGCGAGGGAGACAGCTCGCTGACATGATGAACGGCCTGGCCACATTCGTGAACGGCTACGACGCTGACGTGAGGGAACTTTATGCCATCCCTGAAGTTCGAGCCTTCTACTCACGCCTTGTGGATGCATGGCCCTACTGGTTATACTTCGGCAACCTGGACACAGAGGCGCTTATGATGGTCGTTCTTTGTTGCCTGAAATCGCTCGATGCTAAGACCGTCGTGGGCCGATCACACTCCCAAGTCATTTGCGATCCGCAGGAGCTTCTGGGGTTTGTCTCACGTCACTTGGAGCCTATGAACGTGATGTGTGAACGGGCGGACTTGTCTGACCAGGCCATCCTTAACCGAACCTGCAAAGTCTTCGCATACTTTTCACTTCCTCTCTCTACGTCCTGATTGGCGCGAACCGGCAGTCCATGGAGTGTTAGTGAGAATGAAAACTTGGAAAGCGTGTAGTCGGCAACATGAGCGTGAAGAACGTTTTATCCTCCAAAATGAGCCCGGTAGCAATTCAGGAGACCATTGTAGAATCGCAGCTGCTCTCCCTCCAAAAGACACACGGCTCGGCCGATTCCTTGTTCGTTTCATGAAGGCAATCCACCTTATCACCTCGTCGTCCTCGACACGGCGGGAAGTATACTCGGGTCTGCATGCACCATAGACAACCTGTTCCTCGGGCGATGCTGGCGCGAAGTGATTGTTCATGGATGTGACTTGCCCCCGCCCAGCAAAGCACAGGCTCGCGAAGCACGCAATTCGGCCGCGGCACACTCTTTAGACCACCTGTCCGACAGCTTCAAAATTCCTTCTTTGGCAACACCGTCTTAAGTCTCAGGGGTGCGGGGTTGTCAAAAACACAAAACTACCGAATGTTCACGCTTTTATGGAACCAAAGAAGGATGAAATCATTAAGCTTTGCATGTGCGGCTGCAACAAGCGTGTCCCAAGGTGGAGGAGATACCGGAGACGGCACGAGGCAGCTTTTCAAGATCGCACCTATACGCAGTTAGGTGATCCAGGAAACCCTCCTGTGGTTAAGGCTATCGCAGAGCAAATTGTTGAGATAATGGGATGGAAGGATATTCCGCGCTTCAAACAGTTCTTTGAGTCCTAATTGGCTCGTTACTGGATGAATGGACGTTTGCCCAGTAACGAAGCTTGACTAACGCAGATCGGGGAATTTCGCTGTCTAATCAACGCCATTGCACGTCGTTGGTCAGATAAATGAACGCACGCCGTTTCTCGATTTGGAGACCCATTTTTTGCAGCACCGGCCCTGCAAGCGCTCATCAATTCAAAGATGAGCACGTCGTCAAACCGGCAATCAATCTGTGCAACTCCAGGCTCATGAAATCTACACAAACGCCATTGGATAGCAGGTGAAGCCATTGCGTTGGAAGCTTCGCGGATAATAGTCGGCGTTGCACACTATCCTATTGCGGCACTCATTTTGAGAACGGGAAACGATCACCGCGCTCGAGGGTTACCGCGTGATTAGCATCTATCTTATATTCAAGACGACCATCACGCGTGATCACTATGTGCTGATAAAATTCTAAGCTCTTGGGTGCTAGCTCATAATAGCGGTTTCCGGTGTTGTTATACTTGCCTGTCTTGATTGTCCAAGTTGTCTTGTCGCCTTCACCCCAGTTGTCGTGTTGCGGACGGGCCCTAAACATCTGCATCGTGCCATCCGCGTTGACGACCCATTTGAGCCACCCGTTTACCTTGGCCAGCCCCAAGGGCTCATTGACAAAAAACTGATAGTCGGTGGCAGTATAAGTCCAAGTGCCTACCACGTAGCTTTTCGCTTCGTTCATAGCTTCCTCCACCGGTAGGTCGTGCAGTTTTGACGCGAAGTCCATGGGCGACTCCACGAATGACACGAGAACAAGGAGGAAGCAGATACTGGCTGCAAGGGGCTTAGCCCATGACCGGCTTAGATAGCGACCTTTGAGATCACTATTGATGTGATGGATCTGGGGCCTAGCTCCAATGAAATACCAAGCTCCCAGGAAGAGCAAATTCAGCGGAATCGTCATCGCTGGAAAACTCTCCGAGAAAATGTTCCACCATGTCAGCGAGGACACGATGATGGCAGCGTCGAGCCAGCCCATAGCGGTTTTGGCCTTGGCTTTGTCACCCAACGATACCCAATTTGCGTAGTGAATCATGGTTCCAAACATGGGTCCAAACAATAGACTCCAATTCACCGCAGCGGTGGGATTCCAGAGGGATGGTGGTGGCTCCTGGGATGTTGGTGACATCAGTTGCTCTGGGTTCACGAAAGGGGCCGGCCGCGCTGGCATCGTAAACGGAGCTGAACAAAGCGGACAATTTACTCCCTGTCCCTCCCAACCAGGGTTGACCGTGAGTACGCGTGAACAAGTTGGGCAAATGATTGAGTATTGTGTCATCGTAAATCGCTGATAGACAACAATTTAAATTTGATCTGCACTACACGCAATCCCTTCACGTCGGAGAGTTGTTTTCAACGAGAACATCTGGTTCACAAGTTCCGAAATTCCCCCCACTGCCATGAACGTAGCGCGAGGAAGCATAACAGCGCTCCTCGAATGTCCTTTTACGCCAAGGCTATTGGCTCGGGTGTGTCTTGCTGGCCTGCATGCCGGAAGCGCCAAGGGCTCTCCGTTGTGGTTCCCAAACCACGAGTAGCGAACTCCTGTCAGATCACGGGCGCATGTCATGAGGACAACGCATCCGCTCGGCTTATTGCACAAGGTAGTGTTAACTCTCACATATGCTCCTTCTGTAATTGAGCTCTTTAATTGGATATGCCTTGTGAGACGTCTCCACTCGATCACTAGGTCATACCCATTGTCGTCAACTTCCGAATGACTGATCTCTGGGAGCGACTCCGTGGGACTGCTGCTCCAAATGTGAAGCAGGAACTGACTGATGAAGTGATGCTCGAGGATCATTTCCCTGTAGCTCGAGGCATGCGTGTGTCGATCAGGTAGCCCGACTGATTCTGGGGGCGGAAGTTCAGATGGCTGAGGAAGACCGGCATGAGGACTCATACGCATCTACGCTACCTGGACACATAAGATCACGTCAACAGATTTTACGCCCCATTGGGGCGTGTTCATTTTAACGGGTCTCGCCTCTGCTGATGCGTGCCCTTAAACTCGGAAGAGCAAGCTTCTCTCAGGAAATTCGGTGCTGCTGTCAGGCGGCTTCGAACACTGAAGTGCATGACTCAAGAGGAATTGGCTGACCTCACTGACTTGCATACCCGTTCACTACAGAAAATCGAAGCGGGGGATAAGAACATCCTGATCACCACCGTGAGGCGCATACAGAAAAGCTTAGATTGCTCGTGGGACGATCTGATGAGTTAGATTGGTGCAGTGATTTAACAGTGTCTATCAGCTGCTTACCACCCAGACGTCCGCACTTGGTTTACCATCAGGAGCACGATAACCCGAACGCAGGAGCGTTGCTTTAATATAGCAAGCGAGTGCAAACGTGCCAATTCTGGTTACGCAGGACGGACACTGGCGAAACTTACGCCCCTAGCCGTCTTGGCCGGAGGAAACATCCATGCTCGGTGGCAATTCCTTGAGAAATGACTCGTCATTGGTGACATGGTTACCAAAAGATTCATCTCGGCGCGGCCTCTTCTCGCGGCGAGTGCCGCAGATTC
This sequence comes from Prosthecobacter gellanilyticus, assembly GCF_007992435.1. Classification (GTDB taxonomy): domain Bacteria; phylum Verrucomicrobiota; class Verrucomicrobiia; order Verrucomicrobiales; family Verrucomicrobiaceae; genus Prosthecobacter; species Prosthecobacter gellanilyticus. The sequence continues at coordinate 248,345 of NZ_BKAG01000001.1, forward strand.
TATCATATTGCGCGTACGCCTCTTCACGCGAAACGGGTCGACGTCGTGCTTTGATTCTTTCTATAAACTCTGGGGAGGCGATATGGTGTGGGAGTATATTCATGCGGAGTTCAGTTGGCGAGTTGGAGTCGGTTGGTGGGGGATGGATGTAATCTCACGAGATGGTCAAGCATGTGCAGACGCTTAAGCGTCCGATAGGTGTTGGGAAGGTGCCATGAACCTCCTCCGGGTCCGGGAACGTGTTCCGCGTTAAGACCGTCCCGGAATCCGGCGGTAGTCCGCACACCTTGATGCGCCAGTCTTTGAAAGTAGGGCCGGAACCGCTCCGCCAAGTCAGCGGCCTGTTGCTTATGCTGCTGCGCGAGCACACTTCCCGTTGCGCCAATCACAACGCCCCTTCGCTTGGCAGCCGCAAGGGCCTCCCGTGTGCGCAGCGATATCCTACGTGCCTCCTCTTCCGCAAAAGCAGCTTGGACATGCATCATAAACCGGTCCTTGGTAGGCTGGTCAACGGCCACAAATGAAACGTTAGCTTCCAGCAAGCCCGAGATAAAGTGAACGTTGCGAGCGAGCCTATCCAACTTTGCAATAAGCAAAGTCGCACGTTGCTTGCGGCAGAGATCCAAAGCAGCCATCAAAGCAGGTCTGTTACTGGCCTTCTTTCCTGATTCAGCCTCTGTGAACTCACTGAGGACATTACCTGGGTGACCCGCCACATACCGAGCTACTGCCATGCGTTGGGCATCGAGGCCTAACCCGCTCTCGCCCTGCTTTTGAGTGCTGACACGGAAGTATAAGCAATACCGTGGCAGCGAATGTTCGATTGCTTGAGGTTGCATGAGCGCAAATAAAACATGCCAATTAAATTCTGTCAAATCGGGGTCAACTGCGACAAGACCAGCAACTATTCTCGCATACATTGTTAGGTGTGGGTTTACCACGGTTGATATGATTAAATCATTATAATAACTACCCGGGTGGCGGCTGACTGGCCAGGTGGTTGGCGATCTATATGCCAGGTGACCACAAGACAGAAACGAACGCGCTCTTGCCTGGACTCGTGTCGATTGAGATGAGCCCTGCCCTCTGCAAGGCCTTCAAGCCTGCGGCCTTTTGCTTCCGATCAATACTAAACTTCTCGGCCTGTATGTTGCTGACTGAGAATGACTTTTGTTTTGTTACCGAACTTAAAAACCAGACCAGCGGTGCTACTTTTGCGGCAGTGGGCTCGGCACAAGAGTTGGCAAGAGCAAACCACCTGACGGGGGCGCAAACAAAGGGCGCTGGTCGGCCCACCTCAACAGGTATGCCGGGATCGTAGTCGTCGTTGTTCATGAGTTACCTTCAATTGAGTCGTGAAATGATTCTTCTCAGCATGGGTGGGGTGTCGATTTGGCAAGGGTCTGACCCGCCTACTGTGACCGTGGCGCTTACCCTGCAACCCACGCCACCCAAGACGACCTCACTCGCCTCCACCATGATTTGAGAGGCACAAGCCTTGACGGCTTCCACTTCGTCGAGATCACATTCTACAATGGCGGCGTCATGTGCGGCGGCGACTATATTGTGGCCATTTTCAACGAGTGAGATCAACGCAATCCTGAGGATGTCTCCCGCCGCAGACTGGATAGGCCAATTCCCAACACTGCGAGGATTTAGATCGTCATCCGCCACTGGCCCCCGCGATATTGTCCAGCCAAAGGGCGTTGTCAGCGCCCCCCCCAAAAGCAGGCGGTCTAGCTGATCTGCATGCCATCGATGATATGAAGGATAAAGCGTCCTGTGGCTGGCGATGAGATCTCGGGCATGAGCTTTCCCGCCCACCTGAAAGGCCAGTCCGTGTTCGGTAATGTCGTACAACATCCCGATGGAAACAGTTTTATATAACTCACGGATCCTCGATCGTTCGTGAGGAGTGGTGCCCACGGAAATCGCCCGAGCCGACAGCGCCATTTGGAGATAGGGATCGCCGCTGCTGTAAGCTGACATCATGACCTCGTCTTTCGATAAGGCTGCAGCCACACAAAATTCCTGCTGATCGTAGTCGATAGTGATCAAGGCGCGTCCAGTCGGAGGACGAATGAGCGCGCGCATCCACCTTGGCCACGCATAAGGGTATTTGCTGGTGCTCGGCAGGTTGCGTCCCGTCCTTGCAGCAAATGGCATTAAAGCCGTCCGGACCCGTCCATCCACACCGATTGATGGCGACCAGCAGCGAAGCGCTGCAATGGTCTTCCGACACTCATGAAGAGGGGAGAGGATTGGATACGCCACAGCCATTGCTTTCCAGGTATCGTCTTTCATATCGAGTGTACCCCCGACAGACCGAGGCCATGAAATACCCTGCCTAGCCAAATAACTTGCCAGCCGAACCTCGATCAGCCTGCCATTGTCGTAGACGCCATATTGTTGATTGACGTCAATGGTCAGGTCTCGTATGACGCGGTCCTTCGCGACAACAAGCTGTTTTACCTGTAAGCTATCCACCGGAACGCCAGCACGCTCGATCGCTGACAAGGCACCCATCGTATAGCGGCCCATGAGCAGTGCATGATGTAGCGTTATGTCTTTCAGCAAGAGAGGTAACAGGCGTCGGAGAGCTTCGACATGGGCATGACAGGACGCTAGAAGCTGTTTTATCTCGCTACCTGTGAAAGGTGGCCCATGATGAACTAAAGCTTTAACTTCTTCCCTCTCAACGGCGGTCCAACCATCGAGCTGGAAAAACGATAAGGCATCAACAAGACGCCTTCCTGTCCTGGCGCCGAAGTGGTTTGAGGATCGCCTAAATAGAGACAATAAGTCCAAGCATTGTGCAGGCAGCGGCCATTCCAGTTCGAGTAGGCACTGTCCTACAGCTTCGCCTGCATAGACAACCACCAAATCATTGGTGCCATAGCCGTAAACTGCAGAGTCAGTCTCCGGTGACGTGTGCATCCATCGTGAGGTTACCCCAGTTAGGAGATTCTTGCTTACAGCACACAATGGTTCAGGAACTTCCCCGGGTATATGGCGAAACTCAAAATGGAGTAGCCAGATCTGATCAAACTGCGAAAGCATAGAACCAGGAGTGTTAAAACAAGTCGCGCACAGCGGGATGATCGAGGGTCAAAATCCATTTATCTGCTAGGGCCCTCTCTAAAAGTGCATCAAGCTCCTCTTGATACACCGGTTCCGGGTCGGGTTTAGGACGAGAAGGCCTAAGACTTTCGTAGCGGCCGCGCGTAAGGCTTGCCGTCATTCTTCTCCATTCAAGTCTAGCAGCGCCTGCAATCTCTCTTGCACTATCATTCCAACTATTGAATCTGCCGGACTCAGTGATGGGCCAGAATCGTATCAGCGACTGCAAAGTAATGTATGGCACCAATCGTTTCGTCCGAACAATGGATCCAAGTTGATCGACAATATCTGGACTAACAAAATAAATAGAATCGGACTCGCCCTGTGGCGTGAAGGTATGGAACAAATGCCAATGTTGCTCCTCACCCAGACATCGAAACCATACTTGGGCATTTGGCTTGCAAATATCAGCGGTTCGTACGGGGATTCCCGCATCTGTTGCGGCTTCTTGGATCCGCATATCTGCAAGCCGACAGGGCTGCAATGGCCTAGGAGGAATTCGCGGCGATTCATCGGCGCCCATTTTGGCCAAAAGTCCCTGGGCTTTATTGGCACGCTCCCAGTGGGAAGTGTCAAGTGGTCGACGGGTCTCCGGAGGTGAGATAGGGGTCGGTGCTTTGTTCGAAACGTCATCGATGTAGGTGTTGCTCGAGTCCATGTAGTAGTTAGTGTGGACGCATTCTGCGGCCTTGTTTGGACATAGATCTTTGAGGTGAGACGTCCTGAACGCCATCGGGCTAAGCGCTAAAACCGGGCTATTCCCGGCTGTCGCAAGACCCGTGTAGGGTTTCATAATCTTGACCTCTCGCTCGGAGCATAGGTCACGTATGTCGCATCATAATGTCAACGTCTGACAGTGGCCTTCAAGATCCCCGCATCCATGATATAGAGGGGCGAAAGTTAATTGCAAATTGAGGCGCCCCTACTTCCTGCCGGCGGTGAGCTATCTCTGCCTAACGCACGACAACCAAACCACAGGGGTAGCCGTCATAGGGCCGACCTGCCTAGAGTGGCAGGCTCCCCAACATAAAGCGGCCCCTGCCATAAAGTGGCAGGGCCTGCCATTTTATGGCCGGTCTTGCCACTTTATGGCAGGGCCCAGCACGGGTTACTTACACCTTACAGCAGCCTCAATTTTACGGCTATGCCGTTGGTTTTAAGGCTATTGGAAACGCAATTACAATTGAGGAGCACCAGCGGTTGCCGCGCGAGTGCACTAAGCTCCCCCCAGAGAGGCACAGGGCTTCACCTGTCATGATTTTGGAAAAGGTCCATGAAGGACCAAACCCCAAATCACCTCGCTACTGCTGCCTCTAAAATTAACCCAACGTTTATTTTACAGAGCAAATGCTGGGGCTTTCAACTGAACATCATTGAGAGACTCTACGAGGGAGTCCAGAACATCAAAGCGTTTAAGGCTAAAGTAGCCGAGGCTGCGCTGAGTGACACTCCTGCAGAAGAGGTGCTAGAAGGGTGGCGGAGGAAAATTGTTGCTGTATGCGATGAAGCTTCCAAGACGGATTATCTTAGTGTGGAACTAAAGGCGTCACTGGGATCAAGGGCCACTTCCACAAGGGTTGAGCTAGGGTTTTTGATCATGCAACTTTCGCTGATTTGCTTGCAGCGCTGTAAGGTAACGTGCGATCAAGCCCTTGATGAGCTGATCCAAACTTCCTGTCGTAGCTTTGGTGGGGCCGAACTTTTAGCGCGCATCGAGCACGACGGAGCAAAATCGATGGCTAGCGATTTCATGGAATGCGTTGCCGCTGCTAAATCTGGAAGACTCGGTCCCAGCCACCCAATTATACTCCAACTGTTCGGAGGTGCATTTTACTCCGTCTCGCAACATAAGGGTTCGGGAGTGAAAGAATGGCTGGGGGCTGCGATGCCCACTGCGGTACGAGAGTTAAATGATGTCAGGCACTCCAGCACTTACGAGGCCCGTCGTAACTTCGTGAAATTGATCGAGCGAGTTTTCACTGAATCGGATTAAGACGTCAAAGATTTGATCGCCCTACTGAAGATGCGGTGTGATCCGGCAAGGTGGCCTCATGCCGCTGGTCTCATCGCACTCCACTCTATCCCCACTCTTCACCGCTCTGACCGAGTCGGTAAAAGCCGAGGAAGAGGTGATTGAACAACTGATTACTCGCGTCCGCCAGAATGATCAAGGCGAGATCATCTCCGCCGCACGACGGCTAGCTGATATTCGCCAGGGAGTCCAGAGGCAAGATCTGAGCTCTTCCGATCCCTCATCATGACCTAACAATCTTTGACACCCATATTCTCACCAGGAGATGAAGGGGTGCCGAAAAACAAACAAGAACCTAAACAAACTAAAGATGAAAAAGACGAAACCTAATATCGATGACCTGAGCTTTGAAGTTCATGACGCCATGGTGAATCTGGAATTTGGCAAACTGCTGCCTCTCAATGAACAGCTTTTTGAAGAAGGAAGTGTCGAGGCTGGGCTCCTCCTCAACGAGCTGTGGGAAACTTTCATTCGGACCGGCGAAATGAGGAGAACCATAGGTGTCGAACGACTTGTAGGCCGGCCCCACGGGCTCCGGAGTTCCGCCTACATGGGCCTGCAAACACCTTATGGCACAGACCCGGGATACGACCTTGACCCTCAATGCTGGCCATCGCACATGCTCATGCTACCGCCGGGTGATCCAGAGTATAAATTTGAATGGGCACAAGCCTTGAAATCAGGGCCACTCACCCCTCGCGAAGGCCCTCCACGCATTGTGATCCAGATCGGTGATAAACAAGAGGTAAAAGTGTTTACCAGTGAACCCGCAGAGTTCAAAGTCATCAGACGGCCAATAGTGCCCACCAAGAAAGCGGCACGTGATGCATTAGTTCAGCGCATCAGAAAGTTCACAAAGGACGAAATCTGTGAGCTTCTTCGCGATGCTGGCCGCTTGGGCCGAGCCTTCAATCCATAGTGAGGACCCGACGTCTCATGGGTGGCGGCCATCCATGAGACGTTCTGCCTTACCTTCATAAGGCGCAATCTTGCGCAGCTAGGTTAGCTAATTTTTATTACCTCAGTGGCTGGAAGTGCAATCTCTGCTATAATCCAACAGGATGGAACTCCTGTGGTGGGAATCGTGCGTGTGTCGACAGAAATGCAAGCTGGGGAAACGCGTGCAGGCTTAGCACGTCAGCGTGAGGTGATTCGACTGGCGGTGGGTGCCAAAGGGCTCCATTGCCTGGAAGTGGTTGAACTTCATGTTTCAGGAACTGTTGCCGCCAGCCACCCGGACATGCTGAGGATCTACAGCATGATTTCGAGTGGGATGATTAAAGGAGTAGTGGTGGCCGACTTGGACCGCCTTTTCCGTCCAGATGAGCCACAGTCCTTCGCAGCCTTGCAAATATTTCGCGACATGGGCGCGAAGATCTACGCTGGCGATACCGAGTATGATCTGACAACCGCCAACGGGCTGCTCTATTCGTCTATTAGAAGTGCAATCGCCGGGTTTGAGCTGAGTCTGATAAAGGAGCGCATGCAAGGCGCGAAAGAGGCTAAGCGTCGTGCAGGCAAATGTCCGAGCAGCGCGGTAACCATGCCATTAGGGATTGGGTATGATCGTAAAGAAGAGAAGTGGCATTACACACCTGACATCAGCAGTGTAAAGCTTCTGTTCGAGAGATTCGATGCTGGAGGAGTTCGAAACTACAGTCAGTTAGGCCGTGAGGTCGGACTATGCTCAGCATCAGTAAAGTGCATCCTTCGCAATCCCATTTACACTGGGTGGCGGGTGATCGACAAAAAGCGAGGTGCGAAACGAAAGAGCGTGAGTGGCAAGCTCTACCGTGTCAAAGTTGCCCGGGCTGAGTCGGAAGTCATCAGACTTAAAGTCCTCGACGGAATCATTTCTGAGGAATGCTTTCAACGAGTGCAGGCCGAGATGGCGATTACAAAATTTAACTTCATCAATGAGTTTAGATCCAACGACACCGTTAACATTGGCACGGGCATCGCCTTCTGTGGATGCTGTGGACGTCCTTTGTACTGCGTCAGTGGCAAGTGCAATGAGGTCAGAAAAAAGGCGGGCTACTATCAGTGCAAGGCACAGCATTACTCATACAAGGCTCAGCTGGGCGGCTGTAAGCAGCGCAACTTAAATCGTGACGATCTGGATGAAGCCATCATCAAGCTAGCTTCCACCATCCTCCGCAGCGAAGAGCATCTGACATCTTTGCTTGCGGAAAGCTTCCAGCGGTCATCGGAAGTGGTCACTCCCTTTGCGCAAGTTGCCCCTCCGTCCGCTCAACTTGACGAGCTCTCCAAAAGGGATAAGCGCCTGTTAGAAGCCTATGAAGCAGGCGCGATTTCGGTGGACGAGCTGCGGCAAAAGCGTGAAGCCATCCGACAGAAGCGGGCGGCCGTAGAGCAGGCAACCCGCTCGTCGAGCTCCAAAGACAAAGATGAATTGAAAGCCATGGCACGGCTCGTGATCAAAGGGGCTCGGCGATTCAAAGCCCTCGATGACAAAGGCCAGAAGAAGAAAATCATTCATGAGCTCTTTTCCGAAATCCACGTGCGCCACAATCAACTCGTGAGTTTCCGTTTTCGCCCCGTAGCCCTGACCGCTGCCAGTCCCGAATCAGCAGCTTCCACGACCATTCTGCTTCCGAAGCCTATTCAAGTTGGTAAGGAGCAGGCGACACTACCACCAGGTCAGCGGCGCTGTATCACGTGCGACGAAGTCAAAGCCCAACAGGAGTTCTACCGGAACCTGAATCGGTGCAACCCGTGCCGTTCGAAACAGGAGCGGATGCGACACGAAAAGCGGAGAGCCAAGGCGAAAAGTAAACAAGCCAGCCCAAACCAATCCACCGAGAGCCAGTGAACGATGATTCGATCATTATCACGCTAGACTGGTCGAAAGCTCGAAAGCTGCTTGGAAGCTAAGACGCCACGAGCCTTGGCTTTCCAGAGGGGTGCTAATTTTTATCTACCAACACCAAATCATGCCCAATTCGTTCAGCTTTCAGAACGAGGTCACAAATGACAACACGAAGGGTGAAGCATTGATTGGCGGGTCATTGCAATCAGATGAGATACGGTTTCGTCCGGCTCTCCTGCGCCTCGCTGATTCCAGAAGGCGAGCCTGCATAAACGATGCGTCCCCCTTCATCGCCTGCGCCGGGCCCCATGTCGATAACCCAATCCGAGGCGGCTGCAACCTGCATGTCGTGCTCCACAACGATGACTGTGTTGCCTGCCTCCACGAGGCTCTGGAGCTGGGTCATAAGCTTTTCGACATCTGAAGGGTGCAACCCTGTGGTGGGCTCATCCAGAATGTAGAGAGTAGTGCCTCGTGCAATGCGCTGAAGTTCCGTGGCAAGTTTGATGCGCTGGGCTTCACCACCGGAAAGTTCGGTGGCAGGCTGGCCCAATCGCAAGTACCCAAGACCCACTTGACGCAGCACGTCCAAAGAACGTGAAAGCTGTGGATCGTCCATGAAGAAGTGCCATGCGGCCTCTACCGTGAGGCCAAGTACTTCGGCAATGTTTTTGCCGCGATATTGAATCTCCAGGGTCTTGGCGTTGTATCGGGCCCCGTGGCATGCGGGGCATGGGGTATAAACGCTGGGCAGGAAGAGCAGCTCCACAAAAACAAAGCCTTCGCCGCTACAGTTCTCACAACGACCTTTGGCCACATTGAAGGAAAACCGGCCAGCATTATAACGACGCGCCTTCGCAGTTTTAGTATCGGCGAAGAGTCGACGCACATGATCAAACAGGCCGGTGTAGGTAGCGAGGTTGGATCGGGGTGTGCGGCCAATAGCTTTCTGATCCACTCTTACCAGGCGCTTCACGGTTGCCATGCCACTGACGATCACGCCGCCCGTGGGGGCTGACGCAGTGCGTTCCAGCTCTTCCCCTTCCTCTTCATCAACCGGCACTTCATGGCCGAGATATTCGGCGACCAATTCTACCAGAGCTTGGCTTACCAGACTGGATTTCCCTGAACCGGAAACACCGGTGACCGTCGTGAAAACACCCAAAGGAAACTCAGCGTGGAGTTGATTCAGATTATTGCGTGTCACTCCCTCAAGTCGCAACCAGTCCCGGGGTGCGCGCGGTATCTTTTCGTGCGAACTCGAGGCCTGAAAAAGATGTTTTCTGGTTTCGGAAGCGGCCACATCCTCAAGGCCCGCAAGTGGCCCGCTATAAAGAATTTCACCGCCTTTCTCACCTGCTGCTGGACCAACATCAATGATCCAGTCGGCTTTGCGAATGACATCGAGTTCGTGTTCGACCACAAACAGCGAGTTGCCAGCCGCCTTTAGTTTGTGAAGCGCAGTCAGCAGTGCTTCGGTATCGGCAGGATGCAGACCTGCGGATGGCTCATCGAGGACGTAAACGACACCGAACAAATTGGATCGTACCTGCGTGGCCAACCGCAGCCGCTGCAGTTCTCCCGGCGAAAGTGTGGGTGTGCTGCGATCTAGCGCCAGATACCCTAGTCCGAGATCCAACATGACCTCAATCCTTGCCGCGAGATCCCGGGCAATGCGTTGGGTGACCACTGTTTTCTCCGGATGAGACTTAGCCAGCTTATTCCATCCTTTCACCGTCCCTTCGCCATAAGGCTGGATCACAGCCGCCACGCGTTTCAGTGGTAGGTTTGAGATCTCCGAGATATCCAGGCCGGCAAACTTCACGGATAGGGATTCTTTGCGCAGCCGCCTCCCGTCGCACAAGGGACAATCATTGCTGATCATGTAGCGAGCGACACGCTTTTTCATTGAGGCGCTTTCCGTCTTGGCAAAAGTCTCCATGACGTAGCGTCTGGCTCCGGTGAAGGTGCCCATATAGCTGGGCGGTTCTTTGCGTTTGATCGCTTCGACAATCGTTTCGTGATCCCAGCCGGCATAGACTGGCACGGTGGGCTGATCATCAGTGAAAAGAAGCCAATCTCGGTCTTTTCTGGACAGCTCTCGCCAAGGCCTGTCGATGTCATAGCCAAGAGTTGTGATGATATCGCGAAGGTTTTGGCCGTGCCATGCCGGAGGCCAGGCGGCGATGGCGCGTTCGCGAATAGTCAGCGAATCATCCGGCACCATCGAATGTTCGGTGGCTTCATACACACGGCCCAGACCATGACATTTCGGGCATGCGCCTTCCGGCGTGTTGGGTGAGAATGATTCAGCGTAGAGCAGAGGTTGATCGGAAGGGTAATCGCCAGCCCGCGAATAAAGCATGCGCAACAGATTGGACAGGGTGGTCACGCTGCCCACCGAAGAGCGGGTAGTGGGTGAACCACGTTGCTGTTGCAAGGCCACGGCGGGCGGCAGCCCATCAATCTCATCCACCTGTGGCACATTCATTTGATGAAAGAGTCGTCGCGCGTACGGGGCTACGGACTCCAGGTAGCGGCGTTGCGCTTCTGCGTAGAGCGTGCCAAACGCCAGAGAGGATTTTCCCGATCCTGAGACGCCCGTGAAAACCACAAGGGCATCGCGGGGCACATCAACATCCACGCTTTTTAGATTATGTTCTCTTGCACCACGGACACGAACGAATCCACTGCTGCCTGGAAGCGGCGTTGGTGGTTTGAGCTTATGGACATCGGATTTCATGGTCACAGTTCATGCTCGCAACGGATGGTGCTACCCAAGGTGCTTCTGGAATCGGTTGCTATGCGGTTTCCACGCTTGCTCTTGTGATTTTTCCTTCGGTGCAGGGAGCATATAGGCGCAAATTAAAGAACTGGCGACTTTGCTGTGTTTCTGGTCCTTGTGTCAGCGCAAAGGGCAGAATGCTCCAATTTCTTCCCTCTTCTGCTTAAAGCGAAAGCTTTCACCTCAGGACGACGGGAGCGAAACTTGGCAAAGATCAGTCATGCTGAGAAAGGTGATCGAACCAGGGGAAGGAGACGAGAAGCGGAATAAAGGATGCCGGCGCGTGTAGTCTTGAAAAGTTCCTGCTAACAAACTTGATGGCAGGCGATATCGCACTGGGTCAATCTTTGCAGTGTTGCTCAGGGAATGAGGAATGCTTCGGGTGCAGCATTGTCTCCACGTCGTGGGTCTTGCACTAAATCTCCCCGAATTAGCTATTGCAGCTCTTCAACGAAATGACTGGTGGAGGGAATGCGTATGAAGGCTGCCAAAGACGCCTTTGTGAATTGAGGATCTGCGATCGCAAAACAAGTGAACGCCTTAGCATGGCAAGGAATGCTGGGCACAGATGGTTGCTATCGATGGCAGTTGACGCCAGCCTAGCCATATTGGTTAGTTACTACCTATGGCAAAGAACACCGTGTACTCGTTGGAACAGCTCAAGCGGGCTGTTGAAATTCATGAACAAATTGAAAAACTCCAAGTCGAGCTGGATACTCTGTTAGGACAAGGGGGAGGAGCGAGACGCGGGCGCAAGCCGGGAGCAAAGGCTTCTACTAATGGCAGTGATGCAGTCAAAAGTAGAGCTGCAAAGAAGAAGGTGAAGCGAGCTATGTCCCCGGAAGCTCGAGAGAAGATTGCACAGGCGCAAAAGAAGCGTTGGGCGAAGACAAAGAAAGTCGCGTCTTGATTGTTCAAGTGGGGGGAGGGGGCGCGAATTAGTGTCGTCTCCCCCGTTGGCTTACAGCCGGGCTCTAAATAGATCTTGGGGGAGGAAAACGAACTTCAACCCATTTGAACCTCTGCCATCGAAGGAAACGCCGTCTTGCAGGTCATAAATACCTCATGGGTGGGGAAGTTGTTCGACCTGCAGGCCGGCTTTTTGCATACATCCGACTTGCCAGCTAGACACTTTTTGGACTGAGTTGAGATCCCCCAGAACGAAGAACTTATGGCAGGGTCACACCAGGAGGCCCGCTTTACTGGATTCAGAGGCCACTTCCATCGTTAAGATCTATCAAACGGGTTTCAAGGGCGATTCGGCAGGGCCGGCCATCACTTTTCCGTGAGTTGTAAATCGTGATCCATGACAAGGGCAGTCCCAGGTGCCGTCTGCCTGGTTCCAGGCCACCACGCAGCCGAGGTGCGGGCAGATGGCGCTGAGCACGGTGAGCTTTCCTTCCTGGTCACGCGAGGCGGCGACTTTCTTGCCTTGATGCTTGAGCACGGCTCCCTCGCCCTTCGCGAGCTCATCAGGCTGGCGCTTCTCTCCGGCGAACATACTTTTGGCTAGGTAAAAGGGATAGTCTTTGTTCTCCTTCAGATAGTCCCAGGTGCTGGAGAGTTCTTTGCGATCAATGCGGAAGAGATCCGTCCAGGGATTCGCGACTCCCTGCACATGATCGGCAAACATCATGGCGGCGAGTGTACCAAAAGTCATGCCTGTGCCAGAGTAACCGGTGGCCACAAACTGCTCCGCATACTCGCCGATGTAGGGCAGGCCGTCCACGGTCTCGATGACCTGGCCGGACCAGCGCTGTGTGAGCTGGGCGGAGGGGAATGCATGGAGGATCTGCGCGGTCAGAGCGGCGTAGCATTTTTCGGTGTCCTCCATCTGGCCTGTCTTGTGATCCTGACCTCCGGCGATGATTTGAAGACCTGTCTCGGTCTTGTCCACGCGGAAGTAAAAGTAGGGATCTGAAGTGTCCCACCAGAGAGCTTCAGGAGCTGAGTCCGGGGGCAGTGTGGCGTGCATGGCATAGGTGGAGTAGCCGGCCAGCTTCGTCTGCAGCAGCATGGCGCCCAGCGTGCCGGCGCCGCCCTGGAGCGGCACATGCGTAGCGATGAAGATGTGCTCATAAGTGATCTCATGGCCGTTGCAGCGGACGAGCCGTTTCTCGGGATCAAAATCCGTGGCCTCGCTCTCCTCACAGATCTGCGTACCCATGCCCGCAGCAGCCTGGGCCAGGGCTGTGGTGTAGCGCGTGGGGTGAAACTTCATGAGATTTGAAAAGCGCACCGCAGGCCGCCTTGTCACCGGGCAGTGCTCCTCATACGTGGCGTCGAAACCCATGTGCTGGGCCAGCTCAGCGTCCTCTTTGAGGTGCTTGGTCTCGTCCTCGGTGTTAGCATCCTCAGCCGTGTAGAGATAACCGGGCACATGCCGGAGATCACAGTCGATCTCCTGCTGGCAGATGTTTCGCCGGATCTGCTCTGCAGATGCCTGGCACGCATCCCAAATGGCTTCGGCATGATTGTGGCCGAACTTTTTCACCAGATCTTTGAGTCGTGCATCGGTGGGATAACTGATGTGGGCCGTCGTAAACTGCGTTTCGCCTGCGTTTAGCGCGCCTTTCTCCAGCAGCAGCACGGATTTCCCCGCCTTTGCTAGAAGGTAGGCGGCAGTGACGCCTGTAATGCCTCCACCGATGATGAGGGCCTGCGTGTGCACATCATGCCTCAAAGGCTGGAACGCAGAGGGTTCAGGAAGCTTCCAGATGGTTTCGTGTTTCATGAGCTGATTCTGGGTCAAAGCGGATGTTGACGAGGGAGATCCGTCCCTGTGAAAGGCAGCCGTGTCTCATCTTTATGTTCAACGTTCTTTACGCTATGCTACGTCGCCATCACCGCAGCCCCGATACGCTGATGCTAGAAAAACACTATACATCGGGGGCGTTGCCAAATGGGGACCTTGTGAAGGCCGCCCCGTCATCACTGTCGCTCGCAGATGATGGGAAGCTGAAGACACCCACACAGACCTGCCGAGACGAATCGTGGTGTGTCACACGAACTTCCATTCTCTCGGAACAGCCATCTGCGCATCTACCGTGTGCTAGTGATTGACGGGCATCCACGAGAGGACAGTTTTTGCCGAGCACTAGCAGAAGCCGTGGTGGAGGGAGCGACTTCGGCCTCCCATGAAGTGAGAATGCTCACATTACGTGACCTCGATTTTGATCTAAATGAAAAGGGGCAGGAGCTGGAACCCACCCTCGTGCAAGCACAGCAACATATCTTGTGGGCCGAGCATCTTGTCATCATCCATCCAGTCTGGTGGGCCACCATGCCAGCATTGTTGAAGGGGTGGATAGACCGCGTTATGAGATGTGGCTTTGCGTTTCAGGAACGTGATGACGGAGAGTATGAGGGCCTGCTCCAGGGACGTTCGGCCACCATGATTTCCACACTCGACACCCCTTTGTGGGTCTATCGCTGGATCCTGGGCGCGCCTAGCGTTCGTGCATTACGAGATGGCACGCTGGGCTTCTGCGGCATCCGCCCGGTGAAGGTGCGGCTGCTTTCTATTTTGCGAGATTCTACGCCAGAAATGAGGCGGCGATGGCTGCAAGGGGCACGGCAGGTTGGCGCTGAGCTAGACCGAACCCTTCGCAGTGGCTGGAGGCCACGTATGCGCGTCTGGCTGCAGGCGCTGCGCCCGCAGTTCTACCTCTTTCCCTGGATGGCGCTGACGGCAGGTGCTGTGAGCGGTTCGGCGGCGAGTGGCCGGACATTCTACTGGCGTGCTTATCTGCTGGGCTGGGCCGGCGCTTGGCTGGTGGAAGGCATGTCTGTGATCACCAACGAGATTCATGATGCGAAGACGGATGCTGCGAACCGAAACAGCGGACCTTTCACCGGAGGTTCGCGTGTGCTGGCCGAGGGAGCCTTGAGTGAGTGCCAGCTTCGGTCCGGAAGGAAAGTGGCGGCGTGGGGACTCTGCATCGTCGTCCTTTTAGCAGTGCTCATTCCGGGAGCCAACCTGGCGGGTGTCTTCACGCTGCTACCCGTGGCCCTGCTGCTCGGCCTTGGCTACTCCGCGCCTCCGCTGAAGCTGGCATATCGCACCTGCGGAGAGGTGGTGGTGGCATTCACCCATAGCGTCTTGCTGGTGATGCTGGGTCATGTGTCTCAAGGAGGCGGCCTCGCTTTGCAGCCGTGGCTGATCTCAGCGCCAATGTTCTTTGCCATCCTGCCCTCCATCACGCTGGCAGGCTTCCCTGACCTAGAGGCGGACTCTGCTTGCGGCAAGCAAACATTGGTTGCTCGTTTCGGTCGACGCACGGCCGTGAAGTTCGCCTTGGCGACCACGGTCGTGGCAGCGGCCATGTCCATGATTTTGGCCCCCCATCCCGTGTGGCTTATGATCGCGCAGTGTATGCATGGCAGCGTGCTCCTGGTAGCGCTGTCCATGTTCCATCAGAACCCGCGTGCTGGCCG
Organism: Prosthecobacter gellanilyticus; assembly: GCF_007992435.1. Classification (GTDB taxonomy): domain Bacteria; phylum Verrucomicrobiota; class Verrucomicrobiia; order Verrucomicrobiales; family Verrucomicrobiaceae; genus Prosthecobacter; species Prosthecobacter gellanilyticus. The sequence continues at coordinate 263,549 of NZ_BKAG01000001.1, forward strand.
CATCGATGGGCTTCTCATGATAGCCCTAACCTACATGTTCTGGTTTGCATGGCCTCATTAACTGGTGTCGAAATTGACCCATTCAGGCTGAGAGCGCCTTGAGGCATCCGCACTGTCCGGGCGGGTTCCGCGCCTTGTCCAAGGATGACAGGTTAGCACCCTAAAGTTTAATCAGGGACGGTCAAAGTGAGCTTTCTCGCAAGACCACTCCCGAAAGCCTTTCGAATTAACTCAGCAAATCCAACTAACCCTGCTGATACTTATGAAACTGAAAAATCTCCATGATCTTTTGGTGCATGAACTTACGGATCTCTACAGCGCGGAAAGACAATTGGCGAAGGCTCTGCCCAGCATGGTCAGGGCTGCCTCCGATGAGGAGCTGCGCGAGTGTTTTGAGGCTCATTTAGCGGAGACCATGAACCATGTGGCGCGCTTAGAAATGATCGCGCAGTCCTGCGACATCAAATTTGGTCGGCATAAATGCAAAGGCATGGAAGGCCTGATCCGAGAGGGCAAGGAGCTGATCAGCGAGGATGCAGACGATCATGTCCGGGACGCAGGCCTTATTGGTGCTGCACAACGCCTGGAGCACTATGAAATCGCGGGCTATGGCACCGCACGCGCCCTGGCGAAATGTCTGGGGTATGACGAAGCAGTGAAGCTGTTATCAGAAACACTAGAGGAAGAAAAAGCAGCGGACAAACTATTAACCACAATTGCTGAAACAGCCGTTAACACGAAAGCTGATGCCGCATTGGTAGATGCGTAGCAACCGGCAGGCTCCGGAGATCGATGGCTCCGGTGTCTGCTGCGTTGCTGCGCGACCTCCTTCATTCAATCAATACCTAGCCATTCTGGGCGATACGTCGACCATAGGTACGGGTGAAGGTGCTTTCTTGGAGACAGCGGCGGCGCTTCCGGGATCACCCCTGCGCTCTTTTGGCTGTTGTTTTCTTCTTGGCCTTTTTGGCAGTTGTTTTCTTGGTGGGGAGTTTCTTGCGTTTGGTCGAAGCGAACTCCTCAAGCTGTGCCTCGCTCATCGATTCGGCCATTTGGCGTGAAGCTCCACGCAGAGAGGATTTGGAGCTTTCGCCACGTTTCGCCGAGAGAGCGGCACCTGCGGCCATCTGTTGCTTCTTGGATTTGGCTGGCATACTCGCATTTCGTGGCGTCTCACGCCTCCGGATGCACGGAATGTCACATGATGCAGCGTCGGTCGTTCAAGAGGCTGCGGTAACGCCGATGTTACTAACGAAGAATATGAAGGCATCAGCCCGTCCGAAGGCGTTTCGGTGTGAGTGCACGGGATTGCCGGGTGTCCGCACGCAGAAAGCGCTGCATTTGCTGGCAAGCATAGCGGTGAGCTGCGGAGGTTTCCGCGGCCACACAGTCGGCGGGCACGATCAGTTGGTAATCGCGCATGTAAGCGTCGTTAGCTGTGAACAGTACGCAAATATCTGCCGCAAATCCAACCAGAATCAGCCTTTCCGCGCCCAGTGAGGAAAGTAAAGGGTCCAGCGAGGTGCAGTAAAAGCCAGAGTGCTTGGGCTTGAGCACAAAATAATCGTTTTCAGTCGGCATGAGCATTTTTGCGATGGGGGCGCCCAAGCATTCCCCTCGAAGGCAATGTTCAACCTGATGTTTAAAGTCGGAGCGCCAACGTCCAAAATTGTCGTTTACGTAGATCGATGGGATTCCAGAAGCACCGAGGCGGCGCTTGAGAGCGGCGATTCGCTTCGCAGCTGGCAATGCATAGCGCAGAAGCTGACGGGCTTCAGGAAACTCAAAATCATTGATCACATCAATCAACAAGAGAACGCAGCCACTCCGGTCGGGGGCCACATTGCCAGCACGGTGCCGTTTTGAAGCCATGGTCGTTTGAATCGCACGTCGTCAGGTTTGCGCCTGCACGCTTACGCACCGCAGCACTAATCCATACCACCCACTAAAACTCCCAAAGATGCACTCATGCCGCAGTGTGTGTTAGTTGCCTTGCTCTGCCAATGCAGCTTTACGGCGGCGGATGTCCAGCTCCTCATACACGGGGCAGTGGCCGGTCCAAGCGCGGCCGAGGAGGGCAGTGCCGGTGCCGAGCATGAGGAGGCGCAGGCTGCCCCGGGACTGAATGCAGCCGAGGCCGAGGAGGGCGAGGCCTGAGAGGGCGGAGAGGGTTTGCTCCGGAGGCGAGACGTTTTTGTGCAGGCTTTTGCCGATTTCATCAAGCTTCGGGATGTGGTCAAAGGGCTGGAAGGTGAGGGACATGGCTGGTTTGGGCTGAGTTGGGTTGGGATTATCCAAATGTTTGTTATCCGACATCGGTGCGCCTCACTCTGATTCGTCAGAAGTGTGCCGGCTGGCCGTGATGTCGCATGCCAAGATGTGTGGCCTCAGGCGGGAATAGGTCCCGGGCCTGAGTCGGCTTCGCCAAATGAAGTGGGAGCGAGGCGCTCACCCCTCTCCCACGATGCGCTGGAGGACATGGAAGGCGGCGACCTGTTTGCCCTGCTTGAGAGCGGTGATGGCGCGCTTGATCTGGGTCTTCATGGCGGCGACTTCCGGTGGGTCTTTGTGCTTGGGCGGTTCTTCGGCCTTCTTGGTCTTCTCTTGCTTGAAGGGGAGGATCTTTTCTTTCGCCGGTGGCTCATGAGCGGCTGCGCGGGCGGGCTTCTCTTTGGCGGCTTTTTTGTTAGGCCTTGGCGGCTTCGGTGGATGTGGCCGGGTGGCGGTTCGGGTTTTCTTCTTCACGGGCCTCACGGCGGGAGGCGGCCTGACGGGCTCCTCGCTGAAGAGATCGTAGTGAATGCCGACGACATCGCGATCCTGAAAAGGCTTCAGGGACTTGGGGAAGATGAGGTATTGCCGGCTGGGGCCGGGATCAAAGCCCACGATGCCGCGGTCAGCCTGGGTGCCCTTGAGGTTCTGCCGCAGGGTCATGACCTTGTGAGCCTTCACGGCGGCCTGCAGTGCGCGGTCTTTCTTCGGATCCACGAGCACGAGATGCAGGTCGGGCTTCCCGCACCTGGCGATGATCTGCGAAAGGCGCGCGGTCTTCATCTTCACACAGATCTATTCGCGGCAGCGAGGTGCGGCGGATTGGGTGAAGGATGAAGAGGTGGCAGCGCGGTGGCCTTGGCGTCGATGGTCAGGCAGGGTGATGAGCTTTTCATCAGGCATGGAAGGGCTCCAGCCACGGGGTGTGGCTGCTGCGAACATGAAGCATGAATCTGAAAGCCATGATGAAGAATCGCTGGTTAGGTCTGGCATCCCAGACGGTGAAGGAATGGTCTGAGGACGGAGCTTTGCGCCTGAGCGCGGCGCTAGCGTATTACTCGGTCTTTTCCATCGCTCCGCTGCTGGTGATCTGCATCAGCATCGCGGGGCTGGCGCTGGGTCCGGAGGCGGTGCGGGGCCAGCTGGATGAGCAGCTCAGCGGCTATGTGGGCAAGCAAGCGGCGGTCGGTGTGCAGACTCTGGTGCAGGGTGCGGCGAAGCCCACGCAGGGCTGGATCGGAGCGGTGACGGGCTTTGTGGTGCTGCTGATGGGGGCCTCGGGTGTGTTTGGCCAGCTGAAGGACGCGCTGAACACAATCTGGGATGTGAAGGTGACGAAGAAGAGCGGTGTGGCGGGCTTTGTGCGGGAGCGGCTGCTCTCTTTCAGCATGGTGCTGGTGATGGGCTTCCTGCTGCTGGTCTCGCTACTGCTGAGCACAGCCATCGCGGCACTGAACGAGTATATGAACTCCTTTCTGGGCCTGCCTGCGGAGGTGTGGGGTGTGGCGGCCACGCTGGTGTCCATGGCGGTGCTGGCGGTGCTCTTTGCCACGATCTTCAAGGTGCTGCCGGACCTGCAGGTGCAGTGGCGAGAGGTGTGGGTGGGCGCGGCGGTGACGGCGGTGCTGTTTGAGATCGGCAAATTTGGTCTGGGCTTTTATCTGGGGCGCGAGAGCACGGCCTCCACGTATGGCGCGGCGGCTTCTGTGGTGCTGCTGCTGCTGTGGGTGTATTATGCGTCCTGCATCCTGCTGTTTGGGGCGGAGTTTACCCAGGTGTATGCGCGGGCTTCCGAGCGTGAGATCCAGCCCAGACGCGGCGCGGAGCTGATCTCCGAGGAGAGCTCGGGGAAGAAGCCGATGACGGTGGACGGCACGCCGGCGAAACCGCAGGATGGCGAGGATGATGCGGAAGCAACGACGCGGACATCCGCACCGATGCCGGCCATCCGCGTGATCGAGGTGGCGGCCCATGAGCCGGGGAAGATGCTGACGCCTGCCGGTGCTTTCCTGGGGACGCTGGCGATGTCTTTTGTCATCGGGCTGACGATCCGGCGTGCGATCGAGCCAGGGTGGAAGCACTGATGTGATGGCGGGCGCTACATTACTAAAACGCGTGAACAAAAGCGCTGCGAAAGGGTCTGAAAAAGGGAGGTGGAAACCTTTGCTCTAAAGAGGCTTCACGAAGCCAACTGGGTTTTGACAGTTCGTATGTGGATGACGTGAGCGAGACTTTGTTTGTGATCCTCCTAGAGCAACTTTATGTGCCTGCCGTATGAGGTCTCAAAATAACGGAACCCGATGATCCCGGGCGCATTTTTGCCACGCTTTTTGTTAGCCATTGATCCCCCGAGATGCCCTTACGGACGCGGACCTGGCGCTGAGGCGCGGGAGTTTTTCTCCAAATGCTCACGCACCATCTTGAGCACGACGGGTTTGCCGAGATCCAGGGCGACCTTGCCGAGGAGGCCGACGACGATGGTGGTGATGGAGCGGGACTGCTTTTTCTTCTCGTGAAGGGCTTCGTCTTCCCAGGCTTCGGCGCGCTTGAGGGCGCTCTTCTCACGCCGTGAGCGGGTGCCCGCCGGGATGAGGGAGAGCAGTGCGCCGAGGACGATGGCGCTGCCGAAAAAGAGGCCGGCGTGATCATGGAAGGAGCGCTGGAGGCGGTCCGTGACATTCGCCGCACGGCTCATGCCGAGACGATGGGCGGAGAGCTCCTGACGGTTGAGCGCGATCTCAGCGATCAGATCTTCCTGGCTTCGGGCTGGTGGTGGGTTTTCGACCATAGTTTGTCCTTTTTGAACTCCTGCCTCGTTTTTTCAAACACGCCTTCCTTCAGCCGTGACTTCGCCCACAGGGCGAGCGCGATGGCGAGGAGGATGTGGAGGGTGGTGGCGCCGCCCATGATTTTGATCCAGACGTGTTCGCCATCCATCCATTCCGCGAGCGCGAAGACGACGGTGAGGATCAAGAACACATAGGCAAAGAGGAGCACGACGAGGGCTGCGACGAAGAGGCCCGCGATGAGGCCGTAGTGTGATCCGGTCTCCTTTGCCTCGGCCAGGGCAAGCTCTGTGCGGAGTTGGAGGTAGTGCAGCACGGCCTCAAACCAACCCCAGAGGTGATAGAGCATGCCAGAAGAATGATGCGGCGCTGGCGCTGGTGCTGATGCCGCCGGAGGATGTGCCTGCGGGGCCGGGGACTCTGCTGGATGTGACGCCGCGGGCTCCGGAGGTGCGTAAGGGGAGGCGTTATCTAGGCTCATGCGGCGTGTGGTTGGGGCGGTCTTAAGATCTAGTTCGCCCACAGCGGCATGGCTGGACGTGAGGATGTGTCCCCTGTCTGCAGGTCGGGCGCATCCTTTCGCGTTTTTGGTTGGGCACGGCCGTTCTCCATCGCAGATGGCTGATGAGGGCATCGTGGTCGGAGGGCTCTCCGGGCACAACGACGCTGCCGAGGGTCCGGAAATGAAAGTCGTGAAAGATGAAGTCGATGCGTCGTCCGAAATGAATGCCCAGGAGGTGAAAGTGCAGCGTGAAGGTCGTGTCAGGGTTTGCATCTGTCTCGGCGAAGCTGTCCACAAATCCACGCGCTTTGAGCTGGTCGATGGCATGGTCTCCGACACGGTTGAAGTCGCCGATGAGAATCGTGGGCTTGCCGGTCTGAATATTTTTAAGAGCCTGCGCCAGCTCATCCCGCTGGATGTGACGTTGACGACGAAACTGAAACGGCAGAGTGGCCAGATCAGCAAGCGTCCAGAGATGAAGCGGGTCCAGATGCAGGTTGGCAATCTGCACCTGGCGGTCATGATGGAGAGCCTCTGCAAACATGAATCCATTGATGCCACGCAGAGATCGCTCGAAACGTGCGCCTTTCAAAGGCAGCCGGGACATCAGCCCCAGGCCCGTGGAGAAATAGCGGTAAGGATAGTCGTGTGAAAAGGCGTCGGCCAGAAAGGCCGCGCTCTCGGGGACCACTTCCTGCAGTGCGACGATGTCCGCATTCATTTCCCGGATGACGGATGCGGTTTGCTGCAGATCGCGGCTGCCCACATAGATGTTATAACTTGCCACGCTGATATCCTGGAGGGTGCGGGCACGAGTAGAGGAGTGCGGGACACCGTTTCGTGCCGGCTGTGCACAATTTGCGAGCGTAGATGCAAGGAGCAGAATGACAAATCGGGCTCTCACTCCCGGTTATCGGAATGTCCGCTTCCGATGGTTGTGTGCGTCAGAGCCGCTGCATGGGCAGCGCCCTGATCATGATGTCCTTCCGGCCACATCTTCTTGCAGGGAACGGTTAACGATCAGGAACGCTGATGAACGATTTATCAGGGTTGTCTCGCGCCACATCCGTGGGGACGCGCTGTTGCGAAACAGTAGGCATGAAACTGGAAACACTCACCGACTTGTATGTTCACTCGCTCAAAGACCTTTACAGTGCGGAGAAGCAGCTGGTGAAGGCTCTACCGAAGATGGCGAAGGCTGCTACCAATGAAAAGCTGAAGGCCGGTTTCACCCAGCATCTGGAAGAAACCAAGGAACATGTAGCCCGCTTGGAAGCGTTGCTTTCCAGCCACAAGCAAACGACTCGCGGGCCGAAGTGCAAAGCCATGGAAGGCTTGATTGAAGAAGGCAGCGAGCTGATTGAGGAAGAAGCGGATCCGGAGGTGCTGGACGTAGGCCTGATCGGTGCCGCGCAGAAGGTGGAGCACTATGAGATCGCGGCATATGGCACGGCCCGGGCGATGGCCGAGCTGCTAGGAGACAAAAAGGGCCAAAAGCTGCTCCAGCAAACGCTTGATGAGGAAGGTGCTACGGACAAGAAGCTGACTGAACTGGCGCTTTCGGAGGTCAATGTATCGGCGGACGCGTAAAGGCCTGTTTGCGGGTCCACCAGACGCAAAGGCGGCGCGGGTCAGAGCTGCTCTTTTGAGCGCCCGGCGGGCGCGACCAAGTCACCATGGGTAGCTTCCATGTGATCCATAAACGCTAACCTAGCCAGCCCGATCCCGGATTTTTGGCTGTCCCGCGCCGCAATTTCAAAGGTGTAGTCACAAAAGGGACATCTCCAGCCCGCGCCGCCAGTCTGTCCCTTGCCCGCCTGGATCTGAACATGATCTCCCCATTGGCCAAGAGTTTTTCTCTTCATGGATTATTAATGCTTATGATGTCATAGAGTTGTCAACCGCATACGCACATTTTCTAACTCAACGTTATTCGATCGACATCCTCGCTTTAGCCACTTCGTTGAGATGCTCAATGCACTTGCGTAGAGCGTCCCGTAGTTTGGCGCAATGCTCCACCAACTTCTCCGGATCTTCACCTAAAGCTGCTCCTTGCTCGCAGATGGACTGCTTTAATAGGTGGATGCTGTGAAAATCCAGTTCGTTCACCCTGACCTCGCAAGCGTGGACCAAGCGCAACATATGCTCCGCGTCAGGTTTAGAAAACGCTCCCGCTTCAATGAGCGCGTCATGCAACATGAACGATGTCTTCGCAGCATGAATGCTGCATCTGTTAAGCATGATTTCCTTGTCAAAAAGGACAGACATATGTCAGTGGTGAGATAATGAGTGGAGCTCATCTGGAGCGACGCAGCCATGCCTGGTTCACGGTGACTATCTCATATCCTAAGATCTAAGGATGATGTGAGACATAAGGAGATGTTTTGAAGGCGAAGATTGGTCGAGGACCCTGACTTGATCGCGTGGCATCTTGAGGAAGGATGTGTCCGGCTGCACATCTGGACTGATGGACGTGGACGATGAAGGGTCATGAAACGGATCTTGAAGGAAAATGGCCTGTCCCTGGTGCTGCTCGCCATGTTCCTGATCACGTGGATTTTCGGACAGGAGGTGACGGGGCACCGTGAATCCAACGAGGACCGCGAGGAGCACGGGTTGGCTGCGGAGACGCTTTGGCCAATACATAACAGGCGCTCATTTTCTTGAGGCGACAGCGGAACTGGGAGTCTGAATTTCTACAGATGGGGGTGTATGTGGCCTTAACGATCTTTCTTTTTCAAAAGGGTTCCTCGGAATCAAAGGGTGGAGGGGCCGGAGCCTGTGGACAGGGATCCACGACTGGCTTCGGAGCGGCGGAATGCACCCTTGCCGGTGAGACGGGGCGGCTGGGTGCTGGTGCTTTATGAGCACTCACTCACCCTGGCCTTCCTGGGGCTCTTCCTCATCTCCTTCACTGTGCATGTGATCAGCGGCTGCGAGAACTACAATGAAGAACGGGCGATGCATGGCGAGTCGCTGGTGGACTGCGCGCAGTATCTGCAAAGCAGCCGCTTATGGCTTGAGTGCCTGCAGAACTGGCAGAGCGAGTTCCTAGCCATCCTGAGCATGGTGGTGCTGAGCATCTTCCTGCGCCAGCGGGGGTCTCCGGAGTCAAAGCCCGTGGATGCGCCGAATTCTGAGACAGGCGAGTGAGGTGCAGCAGCCGCCAGCCAGGGACCATCCCCCGCTGGTGTATCGGCAATCGTTCCAGTGAAAAAATCTTGCGCCAGCTCTGCGGCTGTCTTCATTTTCACCACAGGAAGCCGTTCGCGCTCATACCTGTTCGACTGATACCTTCTGCCTGGACCGCACAAGCCATCACTTTGAACACTTACCCGCACAGATTCTGTCATGACCAAAAGGACTCTCTCTGAATGGAGCCATGAAATCAAAATCATTACAGCCTCTTCCGCACCTGTCTCTGCGTGCTGGACATGCCCTCACTGCACGCATTTTTTTGAGCTGACTGTCCGGGACACCGAGGAAGCTGCCGGTGGACTGGCCCGCCTGGCGTTCATGGATCACATGGAAAAACGTCATCATGACCATCTTCGCGGTGAATCGAAGCCCTATCCTTTCCGGACTCGATCTAATCGCCAAAGCACCTTGGCGATTTCCTCCTGAGATCAAGTTCGAGCACGGCTGTATCACAGCCACGCGAAGAGGCACGTGGGAACAGCTTCGTGCCTCTTCGCATCCATTTTCGAAGCTTGTGATTCGTTGTGAATGGGGGGTTTTCGCTTTCACTGACAAGAGGGGAGACCTGGCTTGCTAGCAAGGCCGGTCCCATTCTCTAAGGAGTATTGCGGACCGCGTCATGAGGTTTCAATCAAGGTAAGACCCGAAGGTGGCAGAGGCGCGAATAAATCCAAAACAAACCAGGCTATGAATACCGGTGCGGAATATCATCTGAGGTATGATGAGACGAGTGTTAAATGGATCTTAAACAGCCCAGGATCGGAGTTTTGGACTGAAAGCTATGGCTCGACCTCCAAAGCGCGGATGCTGGAGCTGGCGGCCAGCCATCTGGAAGGGACAGGATCATCGTTGCATGTGCATAGGTCGAACGGTCAGCTCGAAGAAGTCCTGATATTTCCTCAGCTCGGAGAAGAGAAGACCGGGAGGTGAGGTGGCCTAACCATCAAAAGCTGACGTCCGTCTAGCGATATAGGCCCAGACACGCAGACAATAAAGTCAAGCCCGTCCTAGTGTGCGCCGGCTCTTGGCATGTCCCATTCACGTTGCTGGGTGTGCGGCCTTTAACGTGGCGATGGCGAAGCGACTCCGGTAATTTGGCTGGGTGCGTTCCTCGACACGCTTCAGTATCTCCGCGTTGAGGTGAATCTGTTCACTTGTGTTTTGCCCTTTCGACCAAACTGGAAACCATCGTCAAAAGCTCCAGACTGTCAGCCGGCTTAGAAAGATGCATCTGAAAGCCGGCATTGATGGCTTTGATACGATCTTCAGTTCTTGTGTAAGCGCTGAGGGCAATAGCGGGAACCGACCGGCCTTTATCTTCTGGCAAAGCGCGAATCTTTTGAATTAACGTGTAACCATCTTCCTCCGGCATACCGATATCGCTGATGAGGATGTCAGGCACCACCTCATTCCATTGGTCTAGAGCTTGCCTCACCGAACCTGCTGTTCTTACCTTCGCCCCAGCTTTTGAGAGAACCACTAGCAAAAGGTTTCGGGCGTCCTCCTCATCATCAACAACAAGGACGGTGATGGAGTCGAGCGGTGGAAGGGGCGACACGAGACTTCCGGCACCCGGCACCCCAGGATGCCTCCGTTCGCCCTGATAAGGTTCGGGATGAAGAATAGCAAGAGGCAGCATTACGGTGAAAGTCGTGCCCAGATTCACTCCGGGGCTTTTGGCCCTGACAGTGCCGCCGTGAAGTTCTGCCAAGTGCTTCACAATCGCTAGACCCAGCCCTAAGCCACCATGCTTTCGTGTCGTGGTAGCATCCGCCTGACGGAAACGTTCGAAGACATGTGGCAAGAAGTCCGCGCTAATGCCTGCGCCATTATCAGTGACACTGACTTCAAGATGCGAGTTTACCCGCTCCAATACAATCTGAACCTTTCCGCCGACGGGTGTGAACTTGATCGAATTACTCAACAGGTTCCAGAAGACCTGCTGCAAGCGGTTCGGATCGCCGGAGACAGGCTGAGCTAGCGGGTCCAGCACAGCCTCCAATTTGATGTTCTTAGCTTGTGCCGCAGGCCTCACTGTCTCGACGGCGGCTTCGATCAGCCCTGCAAGCTCAATGCGTTGCACATCCAACCGCACCTTGCCTGACAGGATTCGGCTCATGTCGAGCAAGTCCTCAATGATTCGTGTCTGGGCGTTGGCATTACGGTCGATAACCTCAATGCCTTGTTTAACTTCGCTCGCGTCACATTCCCCAGAAAGCAGGAGCTGTGTCCAACCGAGGATGGATTGCAAGGGCGTGCGAAGTTCGTGCGACAGGGTAGCCAGAAACTCATCCTTCATGCGGCTCTGCTTTTGAGCTTCCTCAGCGGCAGCACGTGCATTCTCTGCACTCCTACGCTGTTCGGAGATGTCGCGAGACGTGGAGGTAAGCCGGGTTACGATATTTTGGTCATCACGCAAAGGGCTTATGATCACGTCCCACCATTTCGCTACACCTTTGGCGGTGGGGCATTCACCCTCAAACCGGCCTATTTCGCCTCGAGCCGCGGCTTGGATGGCAGTCCGAAGCGCCTTTCGCATCTCAGCGGGCCATAGATCTTCCCAAGGCTTGCCTTTTAGCGGCCCAAAATCTTCAATATCGAAAAGGGCAAGCCCCGGCGGATTCATGGATATAATGTTTCCTTCCAGGTCCATCACAAGAATGCAATCGCCACTGCTGTTGAGGATGTTGGAGCTCATCTCTTCGCTCGCACGCAAAGCTGTTTCCATTACGTGCTGTTGCTCCAACTTGCCCTGCAGGTCGGCGTATAGCCTGGCGTTATCCATGGCTACGGCTGCGTATCCGGCGAGGGCATTCACCATTACCTCTGCTTTTTCAGTGAACCTGTCCGGCATTGGGTGCCCGTAGAACAAGCCGCCAATGACCTCACCGGACATTGAGACCACGGAGGTAGCCAGATAGCTCGTGACAGGGAGATGGCCTGGCGGCATGCCATGATGGGGGGCCATTTGCCCGTAGCGGGGATCGTCCCGCACATTGCCAATTCTAACGCTCCCTTTCCCTTCAAATGTAGGGGCAAATATGGGTGTGTTACGCGGCATGCCGAATTTCTCGAATGCCTCACGGGGCGCGCCGGAAAGAGTATAAAGCATGAATGCCTCCTGCTCGGGACGTTTGACCGTGTAAAAGAATGCTCCGAAAGCGGCACCACTCATTTCTCGGCCCGCGTCGGTGACTAGTTGAACCAGTTTTTCCAGGTCATGCTCCGCGGTCAGAGCGCTACCAAGTCTGTTTAGCATTTCGAGGCTGGCACGATAGTCCTGCATTTCCTGCTCCCACATTTTGCGGCCGGAGATATCCCTGGCGACCTTTGACGCCCCCACGATAGCGCCATCGTTGTTGCGCACTGGTGAGATTGTCAGTGACACATCAATCCGTGTGCCATCTTTGCGAAGGCGCTGGGTGTCGAAGTGTTCCACACGCTCACCTCTGTGTAGCTTTTGAAGGATCTGGGGCTCCTCATCTTGCCGGTCAGGGGGAATCAGCTTGGTGACTGACTGTCCCACAATTTCGTCGGCAGAATAACCAAAAAGTCTTTCCGCACCTTTGTTCCAGCTGGTGATGATACCTTCTAGATTCTTACTGACTATAGCATCATCGGAGGAATCAATAATAGCCGAAAGAAGGTGTTCGGGGGAAATGAACATGGTGCCCGCAGGCGTAGGTGGAAGCGAACCCATATGTTGTTTTATGGTCTGCGGGCAATAGTATCAACGTCAATTGCTATCGGAAAACTACCTGATCCGCACGTCAGCAAGTGCACTCCTTATGCTTTTGACGCCGTCGAGTTGAAAATCCTTCACCTTGCTTACACTTAGCGCCATGGCTTGTGCATGTGTTCGGTCCATCAACTGCCCGTTTGCATGGCCATCTGAAGACGCCATTATCCCTCCTGAGGTTGCCCAACAAACGCATCAAGGGTGGGCGCACAGCTTTTCCATGCGTAATACCCCACATCGAGCGGCACACATCAAGGCCAAGCGTCGACCACATCGGCATTGAGCTCTGTGCTTCACAGTTTACCCGGGTTCGCCCAAGTCATCCAGCGCTTTGCAGTTTTCACGTCCATAGTCGCAGCATTGACCGTCGCCAATAGCCCGCGTCAGAGCAGCACTAAATCCCGGACGACTACGCGCTTCGACAACGGCGGTTAAACGCCGCGCCCAGAGTGCGAGGGCATGCTCGGGATCTTTTCTCAGTTCCTTCGCGAGCGTATCCACATCATAGGACTCGCTGTAAACAGGAAGGCCCCCGACCTCTACGGAATATCGAACAATGACGGGGGTTGATTTGGGAACAGGCTTTGTGGCAGTGAAGAGGCCGACGTCAGGCATATGCGTGGTGGTTGGGAATGATTGGATGGAAGGTGGCTCAGCCGCGTGGACGGACAGCAGGCTCACGCCCCCAGATGCGACCGTTTTTAGCAGCCTGGATAAAGTCCCCAGTTTCTTGTCCGACTTCGATGGTTCCTTCGTCAGCTTTGACACCTGCAGCATCGAGCAGCGGCCTGGCGTCCGGGGAATAGCCGAGGACTTTGCAGTGGCTGAAAGCATCACTCACCCAGTCCACCGCCGTTTTATCGGCGGCGAGCTGATCGCTGCTTTCCTTGGAAGAGAGGATCACGACAGCGTCAAACAGCACGGAGGGGGCGCCAGAAAGGGCCATGTCTGCTTGCACCACCTTCTCCTCGCCATCCTTGGCACCACCGACCTTCGGTGAGATGACGGCGAGCACGGCCTTTTCCGCTGCGGCACTCTTCCGGAGGGCGGCGAGGGCTGCGGCATTAAAGCCATCTGCCACCAGCACGCCGATTTTTCTGCCCGCCAGGATCTTGGGGGCCTTGCCCAGAATGCTAAGCGAGGGAGACGGGGGCAGATCATGGGCAGGAACAGCCGGCTTGAGGGTCTCACTAGTCTCCTTCATGCCGAGCCCTGCGGCCACTCCGGAATGCAGCGTGGCGTCCACCTGTGCGAGGTGGGCCAGCATGCGGACACGGACCTCCTTGGATTGCACCTTGGACAATTCAAACGTGAAGGCATTGATGATGTGCCGCTGCTCTGTCTCATTCTGGGAGCGGAAGAACAGGCGTGCCTGCGAGTAGTGATCCCCAAAGGTTTCCGAGCGCTTGCGCACCTTGGGTCCCGTCATCTCCTCAGGCGCAGAAATGAATCCTTGGGCGGGATTTTCGCGGGGGCCTTTGCCGCCATCTAGCGAGTTGGGTTCATAGGCTACGCGGCCTTTGGGCACCATGGTCTGATGCATGCCATCGCGCTGGAAGTTGGTGCCGAAGCCCATGGGACAGCCTTTAGGCTGGTTGATGGGCAACTGATGAAAATTAGGTCCGCCCAGCCGCGAAAGCTGCGTGTCCTGATACGAGAAGAGCCGACCTTGCAGGAGGGGATCATTGGTGAACTCGATGCCGGGCACCAGATTTGTCGGCAGGAAGGCGATCTGTTCAGTCTCGGCGAAGAAGTTGTCGGGATTCCGATTGAGCACCAGCTTCCCGACGATGCGCAGCGGCACGATCTCCTCTGGCACCAGTTTCGTGGGATCCAGCAGATCAAATTCCAGCTTGGCTGCCGTCGCGTCGTCGATCACCTGCAAACCGAGTTCATATTCAGGGAAATCCCCGCGCTCGATAGCCTCCCAAAGATCTTTACGGTGAAAGTCGGGGTCCTTGCCATTGATCTTCGTGGCCTCATCCCAGAGGACGGATTGCACGCCGAGCTTCGGCCGCCAGTGAAACTTAACAAAGGACGCCACCCCTTTGGCATTGATGAGGCGGAAGGTATGCACCCCAAAGCCCTCCATCATGCGGTAGGAGCGCGGCAGCGCGCGGTCACTCATCACCCACATCAGCATGTGGTTGATCTCCGGCATGAGGGACGCGAAGTCCCAGAAGGTGTCATGGGCGGAGGCCGCCTGCGGGATGCCGTTGTGCGGCTCCGGCTTCACGGCATGCACCAGGTCTGGGAACTTCATCGCGTCCTGGATGAAGAAGACGGGGATGTTGTTCCCCACGAGATCGTAGTTTCCCTCCTTGGTGTAGAACTTCACCGCGAACCCGCGAACATCGCGAGCCAGATCGGCAGAGCCGCGCTCACCCGCCACCGTGGAAAAGCGCACGAAGACTTCTGTCTTCTTCGCGGGGTCCTGCAAAAAGGCAGCCTTGGTGATGTCTGCCTGAGACTCGTAGCACTGGAAATATCCGTGCGCCCCTGAGCCGCGTGCATGCACTATGCGCTCCGGGATGCGCTCATGGTCGAAGTGCTGCATCTTCTCGCGGAAAATGAAGT
The DNA here is from genome assembly GCF_007992435.1 of Prosthecobacter gellanilyticus. Taxonomy (GTDB): domain Bacteria; phylum Verrucomicrobiota; class Verrucomicrobiia; order Verrucomicrobiales; family Verrucomicrobiaceae; genus Prosthecobacter; species Prosthecobacter gellanilyticus. The sequence goes on from NZ_BKAG01000001.1 coordinate 278,622, forward strand.
CCTCCAGCAGCACCGGTCCCCGAACGCCTGCCTTGAGCTGGTTTTGATTGTCCGCGACGGGCAGGCCATGATTGGTCGTTAGGGTTCCTTCTTCCTTGGCTTCCGCCGTCCGCTTTTCAGACTTGGGTTTCGTCGTGGCCGTGGCTTGTGCCTGGGCGTGAACCTGGTGACTCAGGCCGAGGCATAGGACGGACAGGAGGGCAGTGGAGAAAAGAGAGTTCATGGTGACTCCCTTTCGCGCCTCGTGACCCTTCGCGTGTGTCTATTCAGTCGCGCTGATGATGACTAGGCTTGAATGAGTCCGAGGCCTGATGGGAAGGGGTAGTTTAAAGGGTAAAGTCAAGATCTTCCCGCACTATGAATAACAAGACGTAGGTTACGGAAGAAGGGCTAGAAATTGTCTCGCGCGTCCCGCAGTGAATTTGGAATGGGGTTTGTAACCTATCAGGTGATCCCCGATTCGCCGAAAAGGGTGGTCTAAGGTTGAGGGCGTTTTCGGTAACATTAACGATTCTCTTACTATGAACACCACCTGCCCGTCTTCAGCTGCTCTGGAATCGTCCGCCGGTTTAATGCCAAGTGACGAGGAGTTGTTGTGTGCTATTCAGGAACGCGACGAACTAGCGATGCAAGTGCTCTTGAGACGCCATCAAACATTGTTGAAAAGCGTAATCTCAAGAATCGTCGGCAGTGATGCTGCAACAGACGACGCCCTCCAGGATACATTGTTGGACATCTGGCGCTCTTCGCACCATTATTCGATGAACAAGGGGAAGGCGGTGGCTTGGATCACAACCCTCGCTAAACGGCGTGCCATTGACTACGTGCGCCGAACTGCCACCTATAACTCTCTCAAAGATCGCGCGAAGGTGGAAACCAAGATACATTTAACTGCTTCCAATGTCGGTAGCGACTGTGAAGATGTGGATCTGAGCCAAGCCCTTCAACAGAACATTCGTTTGTTACCAGCGGCACAGCAGGAAGTCATCCATTTGGCTTTCCTCCAGGGAATGAGCCAGCGTGAAGTGGCGGCAGCGATACATCTTCCGTTGGGAACGGTAAAGACACGCATCGAACTTGGCCTCAAGAAACTTCGTTCGGCCTTCCGCACCAGACATGCAATGCACACTCTTCAGGCGGCGTGATTAGAGGCAGGGCTGCTGCCGGAGCAGAGAGCGCGAAACATTGCGGTGCGATGAGCCGTCAGACACTCCTGTCCTTGGGTGTTGAGTTTGAAAAAGGGTAGGCATGTCATCAAAATATCTTCGCTAGTTCGCCCATGTCTATTAAACGAACGTGTGGATATGGTGGACTCGCTGCCAGTGTGTTCCATGATGCTAGATAGGGATGTGTTATATGTGTTGTCTAAAGACGCAATATAGGGAGTGCTCTAACCATGATGTCCTTTTGCTGGAAGTGCGACATCAGAACAATTCGATACTGAGCCCACCATGCTGGATCGAGCTCATCTACTACTGCTTCATACATCACCATCTCATCACGCGTTTCGTCGCCTGCATCCTTCCAACGTCCTTCTGCTGGAGCTTGAACATAAGCTGTCACGCCGCCAAACTCATGAGTCAGTTTCGCTTTAACCTGCTCATGCAGTTCTCCCGGTAGCGGCTCATGTTGATTGTCGAACAGCGGTAGGAGGATCTGAACAAGATGGTGGGACATACGGCAACAACGTGGAGAAACATCCCAGATTGTTAAGGTGAAAGGATGTCTTTATCATCGGGAGACAGCCCAGGGAGCACCATGGAAGTCGGCAGAATCGATAAACAGGCACTATGAAAGCCGCCGTTTACCACCGTCCTGGGAAGATCAGCATCGACAACGTGGAGGATCCGAAGATCGAGGATGTCCAGGATGCCATCGTCCGTGTCACTGCCACTGCCATTTGTGGATCTGATCTGCATATCTACAATGGATTCACCCCGCAGCTGAAGCCGCTGGTGATGGGGCATGAATTCATGGGGATCGTGGAGGATGTGGGTAGTGGAGTCACGAAGTTGAAGCGCGGGGACCGTGTGATCGTGCCCTTCCCGATCGCCTGCGGCGGTTGCTTCTTCTGCAATCACAACCTGCCGGGAGCCTGCGAGCACTCCAACCCTGGCAAATACGGCCCGGAAGGTGGACTTCTGAAAGAGAAGGGCGGCGGCATGTTTGGTTATACCGATCTCTATGGCGGCTATGATGGCGGCCAGGCGGAGTATGTGCGGGTGCCGTATGCGAACTTTGGCCCGAGGCTGGCACCTTCCGGCTTCTCAGATGACGAGGTGCTTTTCCTGACAGATATTTTCCCCACGGGCTTCAGCGCGGTGGAGTGGGGCGGTGTGAAGGGCGGCGAGACGGTGGCGGTCTTTGGCTGCGGGCCGGTGGGCCTGATGGCGCAGAAGGTGGCCTGGGCGCGCGGGGCGAAGCGCGTGATCGGCGTGGACCTGGAAAACTATCGCCTGCAAATGGCGCGTGAAGCCTGCGGGTCCGAGACGATCAACCTGCATGATGTGGATCCGGTGGAGGCCATCCGTGACATGACGGAGGGCCGCGGCGCGGATGTGTGCATCGATGCAGTGGGCCAGGAGGCAGAGCGTAGCATCTGGCAGCGCATTGCCAACATCGTGCACATGGAGGTGGGAAGCCTGAATGCCTTCCGTATGTGTCTGAGCGCGGTGCGCCGCGGCGGGGTGGTAAGCGTCGTCGGCGTGTATGCAGTCCCATATGACAACTTTCCGTTAGGCCAGATTTTTGACAAGGGCATCACTCTGCGCTTCGGCCAGGCCCCCGTGCATGCGTGCATCGACGACCTGCTGCAGTGGGTGGAGAACAAGCGCATCCGGCTGGATGACATTATCACCCACAAGCTGACGCTGGATGAGGCTCCGCATGCCTATGACATCTTCAACCGCAAGCAGGACGGCTGCGTGAAGGTGGTCATGTATCCGGGCCAGAGCAAGGCCGCCGCCGCTGAGATCTGAACTTCCGACGCCTGCGTCTGATCTCTCATCCGTCCTTGATCCTCAATCCCCCCCCTATCCCTCACTCCTCCTTTCATATCCTTCATCACCTGCTTCCTATGAACACTGAAACAACTGCCCTCATTACCGGTGCCTCAAGCGGCATCGGCCTGCACCTTGCGTATGAATTTGCCAGACATGGGCATCCGCTCATCCTGGTGGCACCCAACCAGATCGAGCTGGATGCGGTGGCGGAGGACATCCGTTTGACGCATGAGGTGGCGGTGTATGGCATCGCTGCGGATCTGGAGGTGTTTGACTCGGCGCAGATGGTTTTTGACAAGATCAAAGAGCGCGGCGTAAAGATCGAGATTCTGGTCAACAACGCGGGACATGGCTACCGTGGAAAGTTCTGGGAGATCCCGATCGAGAAGGATCTCTCAATGATCCGGCTAAACATTGAGGCGGTGCTGCGGATGACGAAGCTCTTCCTGCCGTCGATGCTGGAGCGCGGTCATGGACGGATCCTAAACACGGCTTCGGTGGCAGGTTTTGAGCCGGGCCCATGGCTCAGTGTTTATCATGCCAGCAAGGCCTTCGTACTCTCCTGGAGTGAGGCATTGGCGACAGAGCTGAAGGACACGGGTGTGAAGGTGACGGCACTCTGCCCTGGCCCGACGGACACGGACTTTTTCCCGAAGGCCGGGATGGAGAATGTGCGCGGCTTCCAGAAGGCTGATGTGATGGCTCCGCAGGATGTGGCCAAGGCGGGTTATGAAGGCTTCATGAAGGAAGATCTCTTCGTGGTGCCCGGCATGATGAACAAGGCGCTGGTGGCCGCCCGCCGCGTGCTTTCAGAGTCCGCGCAGGCGAGCATGAACGAGAAGTTTTACGAGGAAGTGCCGCCGGAGGAGAGGAAGCGCAAGCGCGGGGACATCGAGTCCAAGGCTGCGCAGGAGTATGCCGCTGAGAGGCGATAACGAACTGAAGATTCACTGACCAACTATTTAACTCGAACCCATTCATTCTCATGAACTCAGAAAAACACGATTCCGGACCGCATGCCTCCCAGACGGCGAATCCAAGACGCCGTGGTTTCATGGGAGGACTGACCACCGGGGTCATGACTGCTCTTGGATCCCAGGCATTCGGCAAGGACGCTGCTCCAGCGGCAGCCAACGCACCCACTCAAACTGTCATGAAAGATCCTCTCAAACAATATCCAAAGCCCCCTTTCGAAAAGCAGCTCCAAGAGTGGCCAGGCCTTGCCTCCAAAATGACGCCTCGTCCCGATCACGGTGAGCAATCCTATGAGGGACGTGGACGTCTTTTGGGAAGGAAGGTGCTGATCACTGGAGGGGACTCAGGCATTGGCCGCGCTGTCGCCATCGCCTTTGCACGAGAAGGTGCGGATGTGGCCATCAACTATTTTCCGACCGAGGAGCCTGACGCGAAGGAGGTGGTGGATCTCATTCAGGCTGCAGGCCGCAAAGCTGTGGCCCTGCCGGGAGATCTGCGTGAGGAGGCGTTCTGCAAAAAACTCGTTGCGGATGCAGTCAGCAAACTCGGAGGACTGGACATTCTGGTGAACAACGCCGGCAGGCAGCAGTCGTGCGACTCGATCCTCGACCTAACCACCGAGGCCTTTGATGCCACCTACAAAACCAATTGTTATGCTCCGTTCTGGCTCACGAAGGCAGCGGTTCCACACCTTGCTCCTGGTTCCAGCATCATCTTCACAGCCTCGGAACAGGCGGACGAGCCCTCGCCCAACCTGTTTGATTATGCGTCTACCAAGGCGGTCAATTCCAACTTCACCAAGTCCCTTTCCAAGCAACTCGCTGAGAGAGGCATCCGCGTGAACGCCGTGGCACCCGGGCCGGTCTGGACCCCTCTTCAGATCAGCGGCGGACAGCCGCAGGAGAAGCTTCCGACCTTTGGCGAGAAAACAGCCCTCAAACGAGCTGGCCAGCCTGCCGAGCTTGCGCCCGCCTACGTGCTCCTGGCCTCTCAAGAATCCAGCTTTGTGACCGGGCATATCTATGATGTTCAAGGCGGTAAAGCTGGCTAATGTTGCATGCTGAAATTAGAACTCGCTGCCTCGGTTCAGCTTTGAGCCCTAACCAAAGCTGCAACTGAGGCGATGAGTTCAGATGGATCGACCGGTTTTGAGATATGCATCTGAAATCCAGCATCCAGGGCTTTCACCCGGTCGATTGAGCGGGCGTACGCCGTTAACGCGATTGCTGCGAGCTTGCCACCGGCAGCGGAGGGCAATGCTCGCACTTTACGCATGAGGGAATAGCCGTCTTCAACCGGCATGCCAATATCGCTAACCAGAACATCAGGGGATTTTGTCTGAATTAGCGTGAGAGCGTCGGTGGCAGAGCACGCAATACGGACTCTTGCGCCTGCCGCTGTTAACAGGCGTTGCACAAATGCAACAGCATCGGCCTCATCATCCACCACGACCACATCAATCCCCTGCAAAGGATGATCGTCAGAACGGTCTGAGATGCCCAGCTCTTCATGGCCTGAAGGCTGGCTTGCGACTTCCAATTGTTCTCTTCCATCGCTGACCTGTGAATGAGTCGGCAGGCTGATGATAAAGGATGCTCCGAGTCCTTTGCCAGGGCTGAGCACACGAACCGTTCCTCCGTGCATTTCGACAATCTGCCGCACAATGGATAATCCTAGCCCGAGCCCTCCATGAACCCGCGTAGTGCTCGCGTCGGCCTGGCGGAAACGGTTAAACACGTATGGTAGAAACTCAGGCGCGATACCCTGACCGTTGTCGGTGACACAGACCTCAATGTTGCCTCCCATTGTTCGGACGCCTACGTGCACTTTACCACCTTTCGGTGTGAATTTGACGGCATTGGAGAGCAGGTTCCAAAATACCTGCTGGAGACGATTTGGGTCGCCGGGGAAAGACTCAGTGACCTTCGCTGCTTCAAAATGAAGCTGAACGCCTTTACCATTGGCAGCCGGTTGCAGTGTGTCGACAGCCACACGGACGATCTCCGTGAGATTAACGGCTCGAATCGTAAGCCGAAGTTTGCCGCTCACGATGCGACTCATGTCCAAGATATCTTCAATGATCTGGGTTTGGGCGCGCGCATTTCGGGAGATGATTTCCAAGCCCTCTGTAAGTTCTCCCGATGGATCTGGAATCATCTGAAGGAGTTGTGTCCAACCGACGATGGCATTGAGGGGAGTGCGAAGTTCGTGTGATAGCGTGGCAAGGAACTCATCCTTCATGCGGCTGGCCTGCTCAGCCTCCATTCGCGCCGCTCGTTCTGCATCAAGGAGGGACTGCCTATCAGACAACGCCTGCTCTAGTAGTGCCTGGCTCTTCTCCAATGCCTGCCTTGCCAAGACACGGCTGGTGACATCGACAGCATGATCATACACGCCATAGGGGTGACCTTCGGGATCGCATACTTGAAGATAGGTGAAGTCGAAATAGCGGTCTTCGACGGAATCCGTGCCTTCACGCGTAAAGCGTGCTAGCATTTCCGTGCCTGTGAAGGGATTTCCGCTGTGGAGGACTTGCCTCAGCATTTCATCAAATTCTTGACCTGCCAGTTCGGGCACCGCCTCTAAAAGAGACTTGCCCACCAGCGTCCTCTGGCCAAACCATCTTTGATACTCCGGATTAACGCGCTCGAAGATGAGATCGTCGCCACGCCACAACGCCATGGCGGCAGGAGACTCCCGAAAAATCAGTTCAAGTTGATGGCGCTGAAAAGCCAGCTCATCTTCCGCCTTTTTCTTCCCGGTGATGTCGATGACAGTGCCGTCAAAGCTGGCGAGATGCCTGTCCGTTCCATGGCCTTCATACGCCGCCCTACCCCGCGCAGTGACCCAGTGAACTGATCCATCGGCATGTACCACCCTGTACTCACAGGCATAGGGCTGGGGATCCAAGGGATCAATGGCGGCGGCAACTTTGTTACGCACCAGTTGACGGTCGTCTGGATGGATGATGGCAAAAGCCTGCTCATAACTCAGGATGTCATCCGCCACCCCAAAAATGGCGCGGAAGCGCTCGTCGGACTCGAGCGCAAGGGTCCGAAGATCAATGTTGAATGCACCAATACCTGCAGCATCGAGGGCAGCCTTGCGCTGACGCTCACTGGTGACGATAGCCTCACGCGCGAGCACTGCTTCGGTCACATCTACTCCATGCACGAACACACCATTAATATTCCCGTCGGGAGCCCGGAGAGCTTGGTAAACAAAGTTAACGAAGCGTTGTCTGTCATCACCCAAATGTTCAGGTCCGAGCAGGGCAGGCACCTCTGTCCCGCTGATCGGCCTGCCAGTTGAGTAGACTTCGTCCAGCATTTCAAAAAAACCTTGTCCAACAACTTCAGGCAAGGCTTCCCGAACTCGAAGACCGATCAGATTGCGCCGACCGACCAGACGATAGTAGCCGTCATTGGCCAGTTCGAATATGTGGTCTGGGCCGCGCAGAATGCAGATAAACGCAGGTGCCTGCTCTACGACGGCCGCCAGATTCGCCTTCTCGGTTTCGATGGTGCGGATGAATTGCTCACGCTCTTTCGCCACCTGCCTGCGATTTGTCACATCACCGAACACGCCGTATATTCGCTCGGGCATGCCATCTGCACCCATCGCAATGTTTCCCATGCTAATGACGGTGCGAATTTCTCCATTGGGATGGCAGACGTCATATTCAACCTCCAGTCTTTGTCTGCGCTTTTGTAGGACCTTTGTCACCTCGTCGCGGACGGTTTGCATCATGGATGGCACAATGCGCCCGAAAACATCCGTTGAAGAGATGGGCTGTTCTGCGTCAAAGCCAAACAACTCGCGGCTGTGGATATCCATTGTTACCTGATCAGACAACATGTCCCAGTCAAAGGTGCCCATGTCTGCTAATGTAAGGGCAGAGCCCAGACGGGCCTCATTGCGGAAACTTGCCTCCGCCAACATTTTCTGGTCGTGGATGTCAGTGAGAGTTCCATACCATCGGCTTCCCGAGCCACCTGCGTCTGAAACAGGCAGGCCGCGATTGATAAACCATCGGTAACTTCCATCGTGTCCACGTCGCAGCCGCACCTCATGTTCGAATTGTTTTCCAGTCATCAGCGCTCGCTCCCATGCTTCGCTCATGCGCAGTACATCCTCTTTATGGAAAGGAAGTTCGTGGCCGGGCTGCCTCGCCGCCAGTTCCGATGGCAGGCCAGTGTACTCTAGCCACTTGCCATTGTAGTAATCAATCACACCGTCCGCTCCCGCCGTCCAGACGATCTGAGGCATGGAATCGGCCATTTGTCGGAATCTAAGTTCGCTGGCTTGGACCTCACGCAGCGCCCTGGCTCGCCTTACTTCGGCCGCTGTACGGTCCGCCACTTGCTGGACCAGCGAAATCTCGCCCTGTGTCCAGTCTCGTGCGCCACACTGATGAACAACAAAAAGCATGCAGAACTTACCTTCGATAAGAACGGGAACATCGATGGCAGCAAGCGCCCCGATTTCTGTAAGAGCGTTCAACTCCGCACCAGCCGGATACTCGGCAGAGGCATCGCGGCGCACATGCGTGCGGCCTAACCGGTAGTCAGCAAGCAGACGCTCACCGTAATCTGAGAGTCTGTGAGTTGTCGCTTGCAGCTTGGGCATCCCCTCAGTCTCCCATGTTTGCGGGACAGAAACGGTTTCACCGTCTGGTGATGCTTCGGCTACCAAAACACGGGACACCCCCAGGTGCTCTCCCAGCATCTTTTCGACTATTCCAATAATTTCTTCAGGGGATGAGCGACCCAGAACCGCTTGAGTCAGACGATTCAGGAATGAAAGAGTTTCGGCTTCGCTGTGAGAAACGTTTGCGGCACGCATCTCGTGCAAGGAGTCGGCAAGGGGCATACGCGAAACAGATTAGAGATATCTGACGTCAAAATAAAGCATATCATCGCCAAATGTACAGGGATGATCCTGCGCTACGCTGCGTGCACTCTTCGCAATCCATCTTCCGCACTTGGCACGAGCAGAATCGGCACCAGAAGCGATATCCAAACAAACGATGCGCTTCTATACTTCATTTATGGGCTATTTTGCAGCGTTGTGCACGTCTTGCACTACTCTGCCGCGTAAGCCCCTCACCCCCGCTGCTCGTGTCGATCTTCAACGGTACATGGGACCCTGGCGGGTGATTGCGTGCATGGATAACAAGCTGGAGCGTGACTTTGTGGACGCTGTCGAGACCTACACGTTAAAGGGAGATAGCCGGGTTGATGTTCACTTCGCCTGGCGTGAAAAGAGCTTCGACGCTCCGGTTAAGACCCACGATTTCTCAGGTCGTGTGCGATCTGATGGGAGCAACGCACGGTGGAAGATGCGGCTCTTTCCCTTATTCAGCGCGAGCTACGTTATTCTTCATATTGCGCCTGATTATTCGCGGGTCGCTATCGCACATCCCTCGCGCAAATTTGGATGGGTGCTTGCGCGCGAGCGCACGCTTCCCGAAAACCAGTATCAAGAACTGATGGAGGTCTTCAAGCGGGCAGGATATGACACGTCCAAGTTTATCCGTGTGCCCCAGGTCGCGAAGGCACCTGAAGATCCTTCACAGCAGCGAAAGTAGCGTGACTGATAAAGGCTTGAGACTGAGGCCGCACGGCAGTTGCGCCCGACGCCGGAGTTGGAGAACCTGCTGCTCATCGTGATGAGCGGCTATAGGTAGCGCGGATTATCAAGAGACCGCCAGGCAGGCTGGGTTTGATGAATATCTCGTTAAACCCCATCGGTCTTGAGAAGTTATGCATCATCCTAAGACAGCGCTTTTGAAGCCCCCTCAACGAATGAGATGGCGCAAATCATTGCCAGGGAACGCTAACTCTTGTGACTTCGGGGCTTTCCAACTCTTAAGACCTCCAGCGTATAGCCTCGCCCATTTTCAAATGGTTTCACTTCACCTGTGATCTGCACGACGGGATAGCGGATAGTGTTCAGCCCGTGCATACGGTAGGCGGCAGCGAAAATCTCGCACTCCACTATACCGCTGCGGTCGCAGATGGAGATGAACTTCATGGGCTGACCGTTCTGCTGCGTGTGGTGGCGGCTTACAATGATGAGGCCGCACACCGTCACCCGCTGGCCATGGTAGCGGTGCAGGTCGGCAATGGGACAATACGTGTGCCAGGCAATCTGCGCATGAAGGTCGAGGGGATGGCCGGTGACGGTGTAGCCGAATAGTTCTAGCTCATCGTGGAGCTTCTGCTGGGGGGTGGGTTCTTCTCGGAAGGTAGCACGAATGTCGGCTTCGGTGGCACCGTGGAAAAGCCACTGGGCCCCTGTATGGGCATCGCGTGAGGCATGGAGACAACGCCAGAACTGCTCTGTCCGATTGCTGCCAAGGCTGTCGAATGCAGCAGCGCGAATCAGGTTCAAGGCTTCAGGCCCTTCCGGGCGCACGCGTTCGCAGAAATCACGCACGCTGTTGAAGGGGGCACGGGCCCTTTCACCCCGGCAGCGCGTCAGCGTGGCCTCAGAGAGGTCTTTGATGCAGCGAAGGGGCACGCGTATAGCTTTCCCCAGCGGAAGACCTGGCGTGCCGGTGGGGCTTTCGGAACGCGCGACGGTGAAAGCATCGCTGAGGTGGTTTACGTCGGGAGGAAGAAAGCCGATGCCGATGCGGCGGCACTCCAACGTGTAGACCAGCGGCGAGTAGAAGCCCTTCCCGTTCGTGAGCACTCCGGCCATGAACTCAGCAGGATGGTAGTGTTTAGCATAAGCTCCCTGATAAGCCTCGACTCCGTAGGCTGTAGAGTGAGCCCGGCAGAATGCATAGCCCTGAAAGCCCGCCACAAGATCCCAAACCTTGGCAATGGTCGTTTCCTCGTGAGCACGAGCGATAGCGGCAGCGATGAACTCGTGACGGACTTCCTCGACCTTCTTCATATCCTGCTTCACCAGGGCACGGCGGAGGACATCGGCCCGGCCTGGCGGCAGTCCGGCAAAGGCCTCGCAGATTTGCAGGATGTGCTCCTCATAGGCCACGACGCCAAAGGTGGAGCGCAAAACAGTGGTAAGGCTTTCGTGCGTGTAGTCCACGGGTTCGAGACCTTGCGCACGCCGAGCGAACTGAGCTTTCTTGAGACCATTGGCTGCGCCAGGACGAATGACTGAAACAATGGCGATGAGACGGTCAATATCACGCACGTCTGCCATGCAGGCGAGGCTTGTCATGGCTGGGCTTTCGATATGATGAACGCCGCGTGCATTACCAGTGGCGATCATGTTCCAGACACCAGGATCACTCCACGGCTCGACTTCGCCTGCTCGTGGTGGGTTTTCTGTGTCACCCGCGAGACCGACTTCAAGAGAGTGGAGATTCAAAGCCGGGACCAATGCCTGCGTGTCTCGCAGCACAGCGAGGCCTCCTTGCGCGAGGATGTCGAGCTTGATCAGCCCCACGGCCTCGACGGCGTCCATGTCAAAGTGTGTCGTCTGCCAGCCTTTGGTGCTGATGAAGGTGGGGGTGAGGCTGTGGATGGGATCACGGGACAGCACGACGCCGCAGGGATGCATCTTCGCGTAGCGTGGGAAGCCGTCGAGCATTTCGGCCATGAGCAGCGCCGTGCGCAGCGGCTCTTCTTTCCAGGTGGTGTTATCGCACTCGCGAGACATTGCGACGGCATCGGCGGCGTGGCGCGCATCCGTCCATGGCATGTGTTCGGTTAGGCGGCGGATCTCGTTCTCGGCAACACCGAGCACCTTGGCGACATCACCAAAGGCGGAACGTGCCTGGAAGGTGTTGAAGCCTCCAACGATGGCGGCGTGCTCAGGGCCGTAGCGGTCGAGCAACAGTCGCACAACGTCGTCTTTACGATCGTGCGCGAAATCAATGTCGATGTCCGGGAGCTTTTGCAGGGCCATGCGATCACGATTCAGGAAGCGCTTGAAATACAGCTCGAACCGGATGGGGCACACGTTGCTGATGCCAAGAGCGTAGCAAACGAGTGAGTCGGCAGCGCTACCACGAGTGATCCAACCAATGCCAAGCTCGGCGCATTCCTGAAGCAGATGCCAGACGGTGAGAAAATATTCCTCATAACCAACTTCGCCGATGATGGATAGTTCTTCGGATAACTGCGCCTCGTGCAACTTTGCCTTGCGGCCATAGCGCTGGCGTAAGCCCTCCTGCGAGAGACGCCGGAGCATCGCAGCAGGTGTAGAACCATCTGTCGGCGTATAGCGTGGGAAGCGCAGGGTTTTGAAGTCGAAGGTGAACTCGCACCTCTCGACAATGTCCTCGGCAGGCTGCCCCTCGCGGAAGAGAAAACTGCCCTTCCTTTTTTGCGGGTGCGGCTCATGCAGGAGAGTGAGCGTCTTCATGCTCTGGAGAATGTCGAAGAACACCTTATCTTCGCCGGAGCGATATCGAACCTCGGGCTGTGAAGCGGCAGGAACAAATATCAGCCCCTCCTGACGTTCGTAGAGCAGTGGATGGGTTATCTTCGGGGCTGACAACAAGTGACATAGGTTTGCGTAGCCACATTGATTCTGCACATACGCGAGCAGCTGCTTTTGATCACAGCGGAGCTCAGCGCCGATGATGGGCTTGATTCCGGCAGCGGTGGCCGCCTGGAAGAACGGGACAGCAGCGTGTAGATTTGAGTCGGTGATGGCAACCGCAGGCATGTCGAGCTCCACGGCTGCCTCAATGATGGCAGGAATCGTGAGCGTGGAGTCGAGGAAGCTAAAACAACTCTTCACGTTGAGTGCAGACGCTGCTTTTGGGGTGCTCTGGGGGATGAAGATCAGCGACTCGCCGGGACGTTCGCGAAGAACACGATTCGTCACTGTGGCATGATCGGCAGTTTGCCGGGGTTTGGGCAAGGTCTGGCGGGGAGCGTTCTTCTGCTGGGTCAGCCATAAATCATGGCCACGCATAATGCTGCGCTGGGAACTGCGCAGGTCGTCAATGACAAGCGCCAGCGTGTGCAGTCTCTCGCGCTTTACGTCGGAGGTCTCCAGCGGAAGCATGGCGCTAAATCCCGCTTCGTAGATTTTAGTGTAACGAAGGCCAATGAGGCGCACGCTTACCCGCCGCTCCCAGGCTCGCTTGAGCAGGGGAGTAAGCAAGGGGTAGAGATCATGTTCCAGGTCGGTGGGTTCATCGAGGCTGGCGGAACGGGTCACCTCGTCCATGTCATTGTATCGCAGGCGCAAGGTGACCGTGCGAATACTCTTCCCATCCGAACGGACTCGGCGCATGAGCGCGTCGGCCATTGCCCGCAGCCTGGCTATGATGAACACGTTGTCGGTTGTGTCCTGATTGAAGGTTTCCTGCTCGCCATAACTTTTCGCCTCGGGTGCATCACACACTACGGGCCGCTGGTCGTGCCCCAAAGCATACTCCCGCAGTGCAGGCGCGCCGTTCCCAACGAGCAATGAGAGTTCATCTGTGGGTGTGTGTGCGATGTGCTCAATGCGGCGTAACCCTGCCGTGTTGAGTTTGGCGGCGAGGGCAGGGCCTACCTGCGGCAGCCATTTGTTTTCCAGGGGCCAAAGAAACCCCTGCTCGAAACCTGGCGCTACTTCAATGTAGCAGTGGGGCTTGCGAAGCTTGCTGGCGATTTGAGAAACCAGCTTGTTCGAACCGACGCCCACGGAAACGGAGAGTTTCAGGCTTTGGGCGATCGCGTTCTGCATTCTGGCGGCCGCATCGCAGGCCTTTGTTTGGCGGGCGCCATGCAGATCCAGGTAGCATTCGTCAATCGAAGCCAGTTCCACGATCGGCGTGAAGTCATAGGCATACGAGAACATGAGCCGCGAGAAGCGCTCGTAGAGCTCAAAGTCGCAGGGGAGGACGATCAGGCCGGGGCAAAGCTTGCGGGCCTTGACCGTGGGCATGGGCGTGTAAATGCCCAGCTTCCGGGCTTCGTAGCTGGCAGAAGCGATGATGCCCCGACGTTCTCCCCCCACGGCCACGGGACGTCCCCGCAGCTTTTTATCCGCTGCCTGCTCCACGGAGGCGTAGAACGCGTCGGCGTCGAAATGCAGGATCATTTGCCATTACCTCTCTAAAAGCCTCAGCAAGGCGATAAGAACGCCCTGAATCACCAGTTCCTGCGCCGGTATCAGGTCGGGATATTGGGGGTTGGAGGCGCGCAGGTATGGCACGCCTCTCTGCACCACGAAACGCTTGAGGGTGGTTTCGCCGTCGATCAGCGCGGCGACGATATCGCCGTGCGTGGCATCCCGAAATTCCATGATGACGATATCGCCTTCAAAAATTCCCGCGTTTCGCATTGAATCGCCTCGCACCTTCAGGGCAAACGTCCGGGCATTGCTGGGGAGGCGCAGCGTGGCTGGATCGATATCAATGCAGGCCTCGATCCGGCTTTCCTGAAATTCAGGTTTACCTGCAATAATACTACCCAACAACGGCACTTGGTGTCGCAGCCACGAGCGGCCTTTGGAAACCCAAAGAAGATCCAAGGCGAGCAAAGGGCGGGCAGCAAACATCCTCCAAAATTGATGTTCTTTAGAACAGTTTCAAGTCCGTCTGTTCAGTTTTTGAGGTAGCATGGCCATCCTTGTCTCCGCCCCGCTCACCAAAAGCGCCTACAGGTCGAGCGATCGCCAAGGGATCAGCTTTCATTTTCGATCCGACTAGGCTTTTTCTTGGCGTAACATGTTGGTTTATATACATTTATGCTAAAAAAGCAAAATGGCAGACGAGCAAAAGTTCGTGCTGGCGTCCGCCCCGCTCCAACCCGTGCCCATGCGGTTTTTACGGTGACCTCAAGCGCGCCTGCCGCTGCACCACTCCCATCATCCAGCGCTATCGTCAGCGCATCAGCGGTCCGCTCCTGGATCGCATCGACCTGCATGTGGACGTGCCGCTGGTGGACTACAAGGCACTGGCGGACAGCCAGCCAGGAGAGTCTTCCGAGGCCATTCGTCTGCGTGTGGAGAAAGCGCGCGCCGTTCAGACAGAGCGCTTCAAAGGTCATAAAGGCATCCACACCAACAGCGGCATGACTCCACGCCTAACCAAAAAGTATTGTGAGCTGGATGCCGAGTGCGGAAGCTTGATGGAGCATGCCATGGGAGAGATCAGCTTTTCAGCGCGGGCCCATGACCGCATCCTGAAAGTTTCCCGCACCCTTGCCGATCTCAAAGGTCTTGAGCGAATTGATGCGGACAGCGTTCTGGAAGCTGTGAACTACCGTACGTTGGACCGGAATCTGTGGAGCTAGGCTATTCCGCAAGCATCCATAAACGCGGGCGTGGATGCTTCAAAGACCACCGGAAGCGCATGGCAGTGTTTCAGCTCTGACACACAAGACGCAGTTCGCTGGTTTGCGAGATGCCGGGCATTCGCGCCACAGGGTTGAAAGCCTGCCCAACCAGGTTGTCACATATTTCCGCCTAACAAATTATTTTGATTTGCGACTAATGAGGCCGTCCGCCGCTGTTCGTGTGTGATAAAGCATTCACTTCGAACAGTTGTGATTGAAGTGCGGGCGCTGCGGGAGAATGCGAGCGCTGACTTCTTTGAGTTTCGTGCAACGTTTCTGTGACAGTCATCATCTGCGTTTGAACGCATATCGTGATCTTCAAACGTCAGTTTCGTCACGCTTATGACGTGGCTGAGAAGTGATTGGGATGCTTTGGATCACATCTTCATATGATGTGTCTTTCCCCCCGAGATCTGTCTGCTGCTGGAGTTCGTCCGTGTCTTGTGCGCGGTATGATCCTGGCGTTTGTCATGGCAGTGTTGTCGCCTTGCCTGAATGCGCAGGTGACGATTCCGCAACCCTCCTTGCAGTTCGGCACCATGCTGGTGCGGCAGAATGACGAGCTCAACACAGCCACGTCTGTCACCTTGTTTCGCGGCCCGGGCGGCACATTGCGCTGGGAGCCCATCCCTTTCTCTTCGAGCCGCGGCGACTTTGCGATCAGCTTCCTCAACGCCAATGACTTCACCTCCGGCGCGCTGATCGCGTCGATCGCGCAGAACGGGCGTAACAACAACGCTTCCGGTGACACGATCGGGCAGTTCTATGCAACGGTGTCCGTGGCTACTCCGGCGGGAGATGATCCGCCCATCTCCTATTTCATGGCCACGGAGCGCGCGGCCCAGGGATCGGAGGTCAATATCGATATCTCGTTCGCCTACTTCCCTTATGATCAATACCTGAGCGGAACAGGCTGGATCTCGGACCGGGGCAATGGCCTGCCTCTGGACCGCTTCAACGGCAGCCCCAGCCTGGCGCTGGGTTCGAACCTGATCGACATTGGTTCGGGTGTGACTCTGCTGGATCTGCGCTCTGCCGATCCGACCGCCATTCCCGCGAATGGTGTGATCCTGGTGAATCACGCCAAGAACGAGGACAACTATGGCTCCTCTGCGGTGCAGGCAGACGGCACCTGGCGTCTTCACATTCGTGACAACGGCTCCAATGGCACAGGCACGGAGCAGGATCCCGTGACCTTTGTTTATGTGCCAGTCAGCAAGGTGGGCACAGACCGCGTGCAGGCACTGGGCCGTGTGAACAGCGACGCCTCCACAGACGTGAGAGGCGGCGACTTCACGATCACCAAAGGTGGCGTCGGCCAGTGGTACCTGACCATTCCTAATGGCAGCGCGGACACCGGCACTCTGATCGTGAGTGCTGAGGGCGGCGGCACGAACAACTTTGACAACATCGTGTCCTCGCAGTGGGATGCCATCAACAACCGCTGGGTGATCGAAAGCCGCGACATCGTCAGCACCACGGCCCTGCCGGTTCTGGAGAACGGCGCCACGGCGGCTGAAGACATGTTCAGCTTTGTGTTCTTTGGCGCGCCCATCCTGCCGGACATCATTGTGACCTCGCCGACGGAAGGCCAGAGCTTCACCAGCCCGGCTTCCTTCACCGTCACGGCCGATGCATCTGACTTCAATGGCAATGTGGCCCAGGTGGAGTTCTTCAGAAACAGTTTCTTCATTGGTTCAGACAACACCGAGCCCTACTCGGTGGAGCAGACAGGCCTGGATGGTGGCCGTTACCAGTATGTGGCTCGTGCCACGGACAATGACGGTCTGGCTCCCACGAGCACGCCGGTGACAGCGATCGTCCGTCTGAACCCCGTGCATCCACCCACTCACACGGCGCTTTTCTTTGACGGTCTGGTGGAGCATGCGGCGACTGCGCCGGTGCCGCAGCTGGGCCTTGGTGGTCCGCCTACCAAGTGTTTCACGCTTGAGTGCTGGTTCCGCAAGGAAGGTCCCGGAGCCACGGCAGGTTCCGGCTCCGGAGGCATCACGGTGCAGCCCTTGTTCTCCAAAGGCCGTGGTGAGTCGGACAACAACAACACCGATACTAACTTCTTGGTAGGCGTGACGACCGACGGCTTCCTGGCCGCGGACTTTGAAGCCTATCCTTCGACGGGAGTGCCAGGTGGAACCAACTATGCGGTCTATGGATCTCATGACCCGGTCGTGAATGGAAAGTGGTACCATGCCGCTGTCGCCTATGACGGCGTGGTGGGTGAGTGGAAGCTCTACCTGGACGGGAAGCTGGTCGCCACGCGCACCACGGCTCCTGGTGCCATGCCGCGTTACGATAGCAATCATGGCTTCGCCATTGGCGCGGCTCTCAACACAGCCGGCCTGCGCGCGGGTTCCTTCTTTGGAGCCATCGATGAGGTGCGTGCGTGGAACTATGCTCGCAGCAAGGAAGAAATCGTCTCCACCATGGAGTCCTCGGTGGTGTCCGCGTCTGGTTTGGTGGCCCGCTTTGGTCTCGATGAGGCCACCGGAACGACCATCACCAGTTCCGTGGGTGGTATCACCGGCCAGGTGCGCGGACCCGAGGACGGTGATGGCATCCCCATCGCTGGCTGGGCACCTCTGTGGGTGCCAGGCGCCCCGCTCACGAACCAGGCTCCGTCGCTGGTGCTGAACACACCGAAGGAAGGCCAGATTTTCCGCAGCGCCACGCCCATGCTCATCTCAGCATCCGCGAGCGATGTGGACGGCACCTTGACCAAGGTGGAGTTCTTTGACGGCACTACGAAGCTTGCGGAGTTCACCGCAGAACCCTATCGCTTCTTGTGGACGGGAGCATCATCGGGTGCGCATGTGATTCGCGCCGTGGCCACGGATGACAAAGGCGCTCTGGCTGTCCAGACAGCGAACATCACCGTGGGTGTGCTGCCTGATCTGCTGCTGACGGAACTGCATTCGAACCCTTCGGCCACGGCGCCGGCTGGTGCGGGTGACTACTGGGAGCTAACCAACTTTAGCGCAAACACGATCTCCCTCGATGGTTACACCTGGCATGACTCAGGCCGCAGCCGTGCCGCTGCGCTGGCCTGGGCGCTGCCTGCTGGCACCAGCATCGCAGCTGGCGAGTCCATCGTCTTTACCGGTGCGGATCCTGCGGTCTTCAGGGCTTGGTGGGGACTGCCGGGCACGGCACGTGTCATCCAGTCGCCAGGCTCTCCCGGCCTGGGGCAGAATGATGGTGTGGCGCTCTATGATGGCGCTGGCGCGGAGGTTTTCTACTTCAGCTATGCGTCAGGCGGTTTTACGCGCAGCAATGGTCTGCCCTCGCTCGGCGGTCACGCCGGCACTTCGGCAGGCGGTCTGGCCACGCAGGCTCTGGTCTGGGATCCGAATTCCGGCCGCGGCCTGCCGCGCTACATGGCAGCCAGCACAGGTGTAAGTGGCGGTGTTAACGCTCCTGGCGGAACGGATGTCGGCTCTCCTGGCGGCGCAGGTGGCACGGGTGCTGACCCGGCGACCTTGCTCGCCATTGATGTGGCACCGGCCTCCTTCAGTGAAGCTGGCGGCCCAACGGCTGCCGTGGGCACCGTTCGGCGCTATGGAGATGTCACGGGCGCATTGACCGTTCAGCTCGTGTCCGCGGATGTCTCGGAAACCACGGTTCCGGCCTCCGTGGTCATCGCCGCTGGGGAATCTTCCGCCACCTTTGATCTGGCCGCCGTCAACGATGTCCTCGCCGATGGCAACCAGCAGGTGCTGCTCGCCGCCGCAGGCCCGGGTGTGTCACTCGCCACCGTGGTGGTCACTGTTCAAGATGATGGCGATCTGCCAACACCCACACTGCTGCTCACGGAGATCCAGTCGAGCCAGTCTGCCGCACCCGGTGCTGCTGACTACTGGGAGCTGACCAACCATGGCAGCGCTCCAGTGAGCCTCGCGGGCTTCACTTGGGATGATGAGCGCCGCTCCTCGGTGACTGCCCAGGCATGGGCGTTCCCGGCCGGTGCCAGCATCGCCGCGGGCGAGTCCATCATCATCACCACAGCAGATCCTGCGGCCTTCCGTACTTGGTGGGGGCTTGATCCCAGCGTGCAGGTTTTGCAGACCGTGGGTGCACCTGACCTGGATCCGAACGGCGGTGTGGCTCTCTATGATGCCACGGGTCGGGAGCTGTTCTTCTTCAGCTATGCCGCGCAGGGTTTCTTGAAGCCAAACGGTACGGCTGCTGCCGGTGGTCACGCGGGTGTCTCCGGCGGTGGTGTGCAGACAGATGCGCTGGTCTGGGATGTTCCTTCTGGCATCGCGGCTCCGCGTTATGTGGCGGCCAAGGCAGGTGTGTATCAGGCCTTCCAGGCACCGGGTGCCACGGATGTTGGCTCGCCTGGCAAGGGTGCCCTCACCGTGCCGGTCTCTTTCACGCTGCAGCTCCTGCACTTCAGCGATGCCGAAGGCAGCCTGCTGACCTCGCAAACAGCACCGAATCTGGCGGCCCTGGTGGATGCTTTCGAGGACGACCACACGAACACACTGATTGTTAACGGTGGCGGCAGTTTCATCCCGGGTTCCTTCATGAGCGCCGGTGCAGATGCCCAGCTCAACGTCCTTCCTGCGATCGGTGCCACGGCTCCCGGACGCACGGAGATCGCCATCAACAATCTCATCGGTGTGGAGGCTTCCGCCATCGGTCACCATGAGTGGGACCTGGGTTCTGCCGTCTTCGCCAATGCCCTCCGCTCCTCCGGTGCCTGGACGGGAGCTCAATTCCCGCTCCTGGCTCTGAACCTGGACTTCAGCGGAGATGGTGAACTCGCCAGCCAGATCACCACCGTGCCACGGGACACGGATGACACTCCAGTGCCCGCAGCCACGACTCTCAAAGGTCGCTTGGTGCCCACCGCGGTGGTCGTGAAGGGTGGAGAGAAGATCGGCCTGGTCGGTGTGACCACGCAGTTGCTCGCTTCCTTGACCACGCTTGAAGGCACGACGGTCAGAGGCGGCAATGCCGTGAACCTCGACGTGCTGGCCGGACAGATTCAGCCCTATGTGAATGAGCTCGCTTCTGAAGGCATCAACAAGATCGTGCTTCTCTCCCACCTGCGTGATCTCGGCCTCGAGACCGCGCTGGCCAACAAGCTCGCAGGCGTGGACGTGATCGTGGCCGCCGGGTCAAACTCCCGGTTAGGCGATGGCAACGATGTGCCGGTGGAGTTTGACGGTCACGAAGCCAGCTTTGACGGTAGCTATCCGCGGGTCACGGAAGACCGGAATGGCACACCGCTGCTGATCGTGAGCACTGACAGCGAGCACACCTACCTCGGCCGTCTGGTGGTGGACTTTGATCTCGATGGAACCATCATCTCCCAGTCTCTGGCAGACCACGCCGCGGAAAGCGGTGCCTATGCCTCCACGGAGGCCAATGTGGCCGCAGCCTGGGGCGCGACGGAAGAGACTCTGGAGACCACGGCCTTTGCCGCAGGCACCAAGGGCGCGCAGGTGCGCGGAGTGACCGGCGCGGTGCAGGCGGTGATCGATGCCAAGGACAGCATCATTCATGGTTATACCGCCGTCTACCTGGAAGGCGCCGCTCCCTTCACACGCAACCAGGAAACGAACCTGGGCAATCTCGCAGCTGATGCCAGCCAGCAGGCGCTGCGCCAGATCCTGGGCGGCACGGAGCCGATTGTCTCACTGCGCAACGCGGCCAGCATCACGGGCCAGATTGGCGCGGTGGTGGACAAGGACGGACTGGTTCAGAAGCAGTCCACCCAGGGTAATCCAGCTCTCGACAAGCCGGTGGGGGGCATTTCCCAGCTCGACGTCGAAAACGCTCTGCGCGGCAATCAGCCCCTGATGGTGTTTGAAACCACGCCGGCGGGTCTGAAGGCCATTCTTGAGCACGGCGTGGCGCAGGGCGGCAATCAAGCACGTTACCCGCAGATCGGCGGTGTGCAGTTTGCCTGGGATCCGGATCTGCCGGTGGGATCCAGAGTGGTCTCGATCGCCCTGTTGAAGGAAGACGGCTCTTCCATCCCGGTTTATAAAACGGGTAATGTGGGCACAGGCCCGCTGAGCAGCGCGCCAGCCCTGATTCGTGTGGTGACGCTGAACGGTCTCGCCAACGGCGGCGAGGGCTATCCGATCAAGACACACGGCGACAACTTCCGCTACTTGCTGGCCAATGGCACGCTGAGCTCTGTGGTCAGCGAGGCCACCGACTTCACCGCGGCTCCGCAACTGCCTAACAATGCCGAGAGCGAGCAGGACGCGCTGGTGCACCACATTCAAAATCGTCATGGCAGCCTGGCCCTCGCGTATCGCTCGATCGATGTCAGCCAGGATCTCGACACTCGAAATCAAAACCTAAATCTCCGCTCCGACTCGGTGCCGCCTGTTCTGGGCCAGGACACAGATGGTGACGGCATGTCCGACCTCACTGAGATGATTCTCGGCAGCGATCCGAGGTCCCGCTTCCGCGTCGGTGAGCGCGTGGACATGAACTTCACGCTGTATCTCCTGCCTGGGCAGACTCTGAAGCTGGTCGGCAAGATCCCGGCAGGATTGAAGTTCGATATCAAGACGGGTCGCCTGACCGGCATCCTGACCGGACTCGAGGCCTTCTATGATCTGCAGGTGCAGATCCTGAGCGGCAAGACTGTCGTGAAGGCCATCAAGATCCCGATCGCGGTGGATGCCTTCCCATCTCGTTTGTTAGGCAATTACGAGGCCCTTCTGGAAAATGCTTCCGCGCAGCCTCTCGGCATCGTCCGCGTGGCGGTGACCAAGGCAGGCTCCTGGTCGGCGAACCTCGATGTGCTGGGCGCCGCACGCCGCACCGCGACGGGCACGTTTGTGCTGCAGCCTGGCAGCCGCAAAGTGACTTTGCCCATGCTCTTCAAGTCTGCCAAGAACGTTCCGCAGGTCGACTTGCAGGTCGTGCTCGACGTCGACACTCCGCTGATCACCGGCACCCATGCGGGCACGCCTTCTGGCAGCAATCTCCGCGGCATGCGTGTCGCCACTACCGGTGGCAGTGTTCCCGTCGCACGCCCGATGACAGCGGTGTTGGATGCAGGAGCTCAGGACGGCGTGGCCTATCCCGCCGGCTTTGGCTGGGCCAAGGGATCCGTGACCACTACCGGTGCCATCAACCTGGCAGGCGAGCTGGGTGACGGGCAGAAGGTGACCCTCTCCCTGCGTCTCGGTGTCACCGGCCAGTCGCTGGTCTGGGTGCAGCCCTATCTGAACAAAGTGGCCTCCTACTTCGGCGGTGTGCTGCCAGTTCCAAATCTCGGCCAGCCAGCTGCCTTGAGCCCGGCGGTTGTCACCGGTGCCTTCTGGTTCAAAGCCGCAGATGCCAAGGAGCTGAGTTATGATGCTGGCTTCGCGCTCCCGCTGCCGGTCAACGCGATCACGACCCCATTAGGTGTGATCAAAACCTCGGCCGACATGAGCACTGCCCTGGGTCTCACGGCTGACACGTTCAATGTGGAGATCGATGGCGGAGCTTTGAGCACCGAAGCGGGTTCCACTCACATCCTGCCAACGGCCCTCAAGCTTGCGACCACCTTCGCGCTGACGAACTCCCCACCTGCGGGAGTCACAACGGTGGCCTGGACGGGCAAGATCAACAAGGCGGATGGAGCCCTCACAGGCACGCTGAATCTGCCTGCGACCTCTCTGAACCTTGTGACCAAGTCCGCTGCTGTGAGCGGAGTCGTGCTCCGCGGTTTGTCTGACGGCACCGTCGGCGCCGGTCTCATCCGTGTGCCGGTCCCCGGTAAAAAGGGGCTGTTCCGCACCTCCTCCATTCTGCTCCAGCGCTGATCCCTTTCCTGCTGCCCACCTCTTTTTGATTCCCCCCGATGATGAAACTTCGTTCCCTCCCCCTGGCGCTGCTCAGCCTTGCCGCGCCGTGGCTCGCCTCCGCGCAGACCACCCAGGTCGGCACCATTCTGGCGAAGCAAAACGATGCGCTCAACAACGCCACCTCGGTGGTGTTGACACGCTCCGTGGGCAGCTCCGACTTTGTGACTGCGCTAGGCGGCAACCGTGGTGACTTCGACGTGACCTTTGGCAATGCCGAGGACCTCAACACCGGTGTCATGGTGACCTGCGTGTCGGAGAATGTCCGTGATAACACAGCATTTGGAGACACGATCGGCCGTTTCATTGGCACGTCCTGCATGGACATCTCAGGTCTTCGCTACTTCATTCCCGTCAATGACAGCCCCAGGCTGGGCGAGGTGAACGTCAATGTGGCGGCGGGCTTCTTTCCATATAATCGTTGGTTAGGTGGATTTGCCCGCAATGCGGCCGGAACCAACGGTGGCGTCACGGACCAGCTTCGCTCCAGCCCCGGCATTGTCCTGGGTACGCAGTTCCGCACCCTGGGCAGCGGTGTGTTCCTGCTCAATCTCAAGTCGCTCGGAGACTACACCGCGCAAAACGGCGTGCTGCTGGTCACCCACGGCAAGAACGAGGCGAACTATGCCACCTCCCGCGCCAACACCGACGGCACCTTCAACATGTTTGTGCGGGACAACGCCGCCACCGGCGCCGCCAACGAACAGGACCCCGTGGCCTTCGTCTATCTGCCAACCTCAGCGCTGAACACAGACGGTCTTGTGGCCCTCGGCCGGGTGAAGAGCAATGCCACGACTGCGGTCGTGGCCGGACCTGTCACCATCACGAAAGGCGGCACGGGCCAGTGGTACATCAAGGTCACCGGTCACAACCCTGACACGGGAACACTGATGGTTAGTCCTGAGGGTGGCGGCGCGAACAACTTCGACAACGTGGTCACCTATCAGTGGGATCCGGCCAACAGCCGGTACGTGGTGGAAAGCCGTGACATCGTTGATGACACGGCGCTGCCTGCGCTGCAGAACGGCGCGGCCACGGAGGACATGTTCAGCTTCGCCTTCTTCCGCGCACTGAAGGCTCCCACGGTGACCATCACCTCTCCGGTGAATGGTGACGCGCCTGTGGCTCCGGCCAGCTTCACCGTCAGTGCCACCGCTGCGGATGCGGACGGCATCGTTAGCAAAGTGGAGTTCCTGCTCAACGGCGTGGTCGTCGCGACTGACACCGAAGCTCCTTATGAGCTGCCGCAAAACGCGTTGCAGGCCGGCACCTATCGCTACATCGCCCGTGTGACGGATGACAACGGCATGGCTGTCTCCAGCACGCCGGTGCAGATCACGGTGAACATCGATCCCGCGGCCCCGATCGCGAACTCCGCGCTGTGGTTTGATGGCGTGAATGACTACGTCACCCTGGGTGCGGCACCTGAGCTGCGTGTGGCCGCTCCGCCCGCCAACGGATTCACCCTGGAGTGCTGGTTCCGCAAGGAAGGTGAAGGTGTGCTGGCCGCAGGTGCAGGCAACATGCTGCCGCTGATCAGCAAGGGTCGTGATCAGGCGGAGAACAGCAACGTGGACTACAACTATGTGCTCGGTCTGACCGCAGGCGGACTTCTGAAAGCACAGTTTGAAGCCTTCGCGGGCACGGGCATCACGGCGGGTGCAGACTTCAGCGCCACTGCCACTCACGCGCCTGTCACGGATAATCTGTGGCATCACGCTGCGGTGACCTACATCACCGCTCAGGGAGCCTGGGCCTTCTACCTCGATGGCGTGCCCGCTGGCACCGCCAGCAGCACCATTGGTGCCCTGCCCCGCCATGACAGCATCATGCCGGTCGGCATCGGCACGGCGCTCAACTCCACCGGTGTGCCCCAGGGCGCTTTCCCGGGCGTGATTGATGAGGTCCGCATCTGGAACTACGCCCGATCCGCCACGGATATCCTGAGCCAGCGTGATGCGGTGGTGCTGGACGCTGGTGGTCTTGTGGGCCGCCTGGGCCTCGATGAAGGTCGTGGTCTTCAGACTTCCAGCAGCGCAGGTCGCCAGACCAAGGGCACGCTGATCAACGGACCTGTGTGGGTTCCTGGCGCGCCTCTCACCAAGCAGGCCCCGCAGGTGGCCCTGACCCAGCCTCTTGCAGGTGATCGTTTTCTGCCAGGCACGAATGTGTTTCTGGCCGCCACCGCCGCTGCTGCCACGGGCAGCACCATCGCCAAGGTCGAGTTCTTCGACGGGATCACCAAACTTGGCGAAGCGGTTGCTGCGCCGTTCGTCTTCGATTGGGCTGGTGCAGCCACTGGCGCTCACTCCCTTACCGCCGTGGTCACGGATTCCGCTGGCTTGATCACCACCTCGGAAGCTGTGAGCATTCAGGTGGCTGTGGCGCCAACGCTGATCATTTCCGAAGTGCAGTCCAGCCAGTCTCTGACGGCACCGGTCGGCACCGCAGACTTCTGGGAGCTGACGAACGTGGGTGCCACTCCCGTGTCGCTGGCGGGCTATCGCTGGGATGACTCCCGCCGCAGCTATTCCGCTGCTGCTTCCTGGGCTGCTCCTGCCGGTGCTACCATCGCTGCCGGTGAGTCCGTGATCTTCACGAAGGCTGACCCAACCGCCTTCCGCAATTGGTGGGGCATCGCGCCTACGGTCCAGGTTTTCCAGAGCGTCGGCTCGCCCGAGCTGGATGCGAACGACAGCATCACTCTTTTCAACAACACCGGCACGGCGGTGACCACGCTGTCTTATGCGCAGGCTGGCTTCAATCGTGTGGACGGCCTTTCCTCCCTCGGTGGTCATGCGGGTGAGTCCGCAGGCGGTCCTGCTTTCTCTTCCCTGGTTTGGGAAGCCGCTTCAGGCGTGGTGCATCCGCGCTACACTTTCTCAGGCACCGGAGTCCATGGCGGCACCACGGCCGTCACGGGCACTGATGTGGGATCTCCAGGCCATGGCGGCGGCGCCATCGCCGAACCAACTTTTGCACTTTCACTGGCCATCGCTCCGAAACTGTTTTCAGAGAGCGCGGTGAATCCCGCCGCCATTGGCACGTTGATCCGCTCGGGTGATGCCACTGCGGCTCTGGAAGTGCACCTGTTCTCCAGTGATGTGACAGAAGTCTCAGTGCCAGTGACGGTCACCATTCCTGCCACGCAGACTTCGGTCAGCTTCGACGTGACGGCGCTGAACGACTTCTTTGTTGATGGCGCGCAGAGAGTCCAGGTATCGGCCACCGCCCCTGCGGCCATTCCAGCACGCCAGGATCTGATCGTGCTGGACGACAGCGACCTGCCGCCGCCCGATCTCCGAGTGACGGAGATCCAGTCTGCCCAGTCCAGCGGTGCTCCTGCAGGCGCCGCCGACTATTGGGAGGTCACCAACTTCACGACCAAGGAAGTCTCCTTGGAAGGCTTCACCTGGGACGACAGCCGCCGCGATGTGGTGGCAGCCCAGGCCTGGAAACTGCCAGCGGGTGCTTCCCTGGCTGCCGGGGAATCCGCCGTGCTGACGACCGCTGATCCGGCGGCCTTCCGCGCCTGGTGGGGGCTCACAAGCCAGGTGAAGGTGTTCCAGACCACAGGCGCTCCTTCGCTGGATGCGGATGACAGCATCACGCTCTACACCAACAACGGCGTTGAAGTCTTTACTTTTAGTTATGCCGCTGGCGCCTTCCTGCGCCCCTTCAACCTCGCCTCGCTTGGCGGTCACGCCGGACTTTCGGCGGCTGCGACGAATGACTTCATCGCCCTCGTCTATGACCCGGCTTCGGCCGTGGGCGCGCCGCGCTATCTGGCTGCGAATGCCTTCCGTCTCGGCGGTCGCGCTGCCGTGGTCGGCGCGGATGTCGGTTCCCCTGGCGTGCTCAACGGAGCCGCCACTGTCCCGCCTGCTCGCACCATCGTCACACGTGCACCTCTGCAGTTCTCCCACGTGTCCACGGTGGCCCTGGCCGGTTCTGAAATCTCCGCCTACGATCCCGCCAGCAAGCGCATGTTCGTCACCAGCAGCAGCGGCCTGCAGATCCTGGCGATGAATGATCCGGTGTTCCCGGCGCAGCTGCCTATCATCAATTTCACCCAGGCTCCCTTCAGCCTGAACTCCACGGACATCACCAGCGTGGCGGTTCGCAATGGCGTCGTCGCTGTGGCCGTGCCGGATCTCGTCAAGGACCAGCCGGGCAAGGTGGTCTTCCTCAATGCCGCTGATGGCGCTCTTCTGAGCATTGTGACGGTAGGCGTGCTGCCAGACATGATCACCTTCTCCCCAAGCGGCACCAAGGTGCTGACGGCCAATGAAGGTGAGATGCAAAATGCGGGCGCGGACACAGCGCCAGGCTCGGTTTCCATCATCGACGTGATCTCCGGCTTCGCGGCACCCGTCGTCACCACGGTTGGCTTCACTGCTTTCGATGTTCAGGCTGCGACGCTGAAGGCCCAGGGAGTGCGCATCTTTGAGAACCCTCCTGGATCCGGTATTCTGCGCGCGCCGTCTCTGGACTTCGAGCCTGAGTACATCGCGGTTTCTCCGGACAGCCTGACCGCCATGGTCACGCTTCAGGAAGCCAACGCCGTGGCCATTCTGGACCTGACCACCAAGGCCTTCACCTCCATCGTGCCTCTGGGTGAAAAGGACTTCAGCACTCTGCTGGCTGACTTCAGCGACCGTGACAACGCGGCAGGCACGGCAGGCATCACCAACCTGACCACGGGCAATCCTGTGTTCGGCCTCTACATGCCAGATGCCATCGCCGCCTTCCAGGCCAACGGCCAAACCTATTATGTGACTGCGAATGAGGGCGATGACCGCAACGACTTCCAGCAGGAGTCCATCCAGGTGGGCAATGCGGCTTACGTGCTGGATCCCACGGTGTTTCCGAATGCTGCTGACCTGAAGGCGAATGGCAAACTGGGCCGTCTCGCGGCGTCCAACTCCGCCGGTCTGCGCGGTGATATCGACAACGATGGAGATGTGGATCGCATCCTTGCCTATGGCGGGCGCTCCATCTCCATCCTCAACTCCGCGGGCGTCAGGGTCTATGACAGTGCCGACCTTATCGAGCGCATGGCCGCCAGCATCGGTGGATCGAACTTTGATGATGGTCGCAGTGACAACAAAGGACCTGAGCCCGAAGGTGTGGTGATCGGTCAGGTGGAAGGACGCACCTATGCGTTTGCCGGTCTGGAGCGCTCACATGGCGTGATGGTCTTTGATGTGACGGATCCACTGCACGTGACGCGTGCGGGCTTTGTTGCCGTGCCGGGAGACATGAACCCCGAAGGCCTCACCTTCATCACGGCCGCGCAGTCCCCCAACGGCCAGCCGATGATCGCGGTGACCAACGAGGCGAGCAACACCGTGAGCTTCTTCAATGTCAGCCGCTATACCCTGCAGCTCCTGCACTTCTCAGATGCCCAGGGCGGTCTCATCTCGACCCAGAGCGCGCCGAACCTGGCCGCCATGGTGGATACCTTCGAGGACGACTACGCGAACACGCTTATTGTTAGCGGTGGCGACAGCTTTGTGCCAGGCCCGTTCATGAGCGCCGGCACGGCGCCCCAGCTCAGCGCCCTCTCCGCCGTCGGAGTCACAGCTCCTGGCCGCCCTGACTTTGCCATCCACAATCTCATCGGCGTGGAGGCTTCTGCCATCGGCCATCATGAGTGGGATCTTGGCTCGACTGTCTTCGCCAATGCCATCCGCCCTGAAGGTGCCTGGACGGGTGCCAAGTTCCCGCTGCTGGCGCTGAACCTGGACTTCACCGCTGACACCGAACTCTCCGCTCTGGCGACCAACGTGCCGCTGAATGCGAATGCCACTGCCGTGCCTGATGCCGCGACTCTGAAGGGCCGTCTGGTGCCTGTGTCCGTGGTGGTCAAAGGCGGTCAGAAAATCGGTCTGGTCGGTGTGACCACTCAACTGCTGGCCTCTCTGACCATGCTGGAAGGCACAACGGTTAACGGTGGCAATACCGTGAACCTGGATCTCCTCGCCGGACAGATCCAGCCCTATGTGAATGAGCTGCTCGCGGAAGGCATCAACAAGATCGTGCTGCTCTCCCACCTGGGTAACCTGGCTTCGGAAAACGCGCTGGCCGCGAAGGTGGCCGGTGTCGATGTCATCGTGGCGGCTGGGTCGAACACCCGGTTAGGCGATGGTGACGATGTGGCTGCTAACTTTGCAGGTCATGCGGCCAGCTTTGCCGGCACCTATCCAGTGCGCGCCGTGAACAAGGACGGCAAGCCGTTGCTGATCGTGAACACCGACAGTGAGTACACCTACCTCGGCCGTCTGGTGGTGGACTTCGATGTGAATGGCGATGTCATCACCGATTCGCTGACCGAGCACGAATACGAGAGCGGTGCTTATGCCTCCACCGCGGCCAATGTGGCTGCGGCGTGGGGCGTGGCTGAAACCTCCCTCGCGACCACAGCTTTTGCCACCAGCACTAAAGGTGGTCAGGTGAAGGCAGTGACCAACGCACTGCAGGCGCAGATCGCAGCCAAGGACAAGATCGTGTATGGCTACTCCGCAGTGTATCTGGAAGGCGCGGCTCCATGGGTGCGCAGCCAGGAATCCAATCTCGGCAACTTGACGGCGGACGCAGGTCAGCAGGCACTGCGGACCATCGTGGGAGGCAGCGTGCCGATCGTCTCCTTGCGTCACGCCGGCAGCATCACCGGCCAGATCGGCGCCGTCACGGGCAGCGGCAACAGCGTGCAGAAGAGCGCCCCTCTGGCAAACCCGTCCCTGTCCAAAGCAGTGGGCGCCATCTCCCAGCTCGACATTGAAAACGCTCTCCGCGGCAACCAGCGTCTCATGGTGTTTGACACCACACCTGCAGGTCTGAAGGCGATCCTCGAACACGGTGTGGCGCAAGGTGTGAGCCAGGACCGTTTCCCGCAGATCGGCGGTGTGCAGTTCGCCTGGGATCCGAGCCTGGCTCCGGGATCACGCATCCTTTCCATCGCGCTGTTGAACGAAGATGGAGTCACCGTGACACCGGTTTACAAGCTGGGCGGACTGGGCACCGGCCTGATCCCCGGAGCACCGGCGCAGATCCGCGTCGTGACTCTCAACGCACTGGCAAACGGCGCGGCTGGTTACCCGATGAAAGCTCATGGCGAGAACTTCCGCTATCTTCTGGCGGATGGCACTCTCGGACCGGTGCTTGCCGACGAAGGACTGGACTTCACCGTGAGTCCGCAGCTGCCTGTCAATGGTCTCGGCGAGCAAGATGCGCTGGCGGCCTATCTGCTGCAGAAGCACGGCAGCCTGGCGCTGGCCTACCGCGCAGCGGAAGTGGCTGAGGCTTTGGACACAAGAATCCAGAACCTGAGCAAGCGTGGCGACACGGTCCCGCCGGTGACAGGTCAGGACAGTGATGGTGACGGCTTCACCGATCTGGAAGAACTCATCCTCGGCGCCAGCCGTGACTCCGTGCTCCGCGTGGGTGACAAGGTGGATCTCAATCTGAACGTCTTTGCCTCAGGCACGCAAACGCTGAAGCTGGTCGGCAAGCTGCCTGCGGGTTTGAAGTTTGACCCTGTGACGAACCGCCTCTCGGGCATCATCAGCGGCAATGCGGCGCTGTACGACTTGCAGTTAGTCGTGATGGAAGGCACTGAGCCCGTGAAGGCCATCAATCTGCAGTTTGATGTCGAAGCCTTCCCGGTGCGTCTGCTGGCGGGTTACGAGGCGCTTCTGGAAGATGCCAGCGGTCGTCCGCAAGGCATTGTGCGGATCAACCTGACGCGTCCGAATCTGTGGACCGGATCTCTGGACATCATCGGCCAGGCCCGCATCTCTGGCACCGGGAGTTATGAGCTGACTCCAGGCCGCCCGCGCGCTGAACTGCGCATGACCTTCAAGGGCAAGACCCCGGCGCCGGACGTGGTCGTCAGCGTGAATGTGAGCACGGAGTCCGCCTTGCTGAGCGGCACCTACACCGCCGGTACTTCCGCAGGCAGCCTGCGCGGCTTCCGCCTGGCCAACATGGGCAGCAGCCCGCCCACCACGCGCAAGCTGAACCTGGTGTGGGATGCGGGTGAGCAGGATGGCATCGCCTACCCAGCTGGCTTCGGCTGGGCCAAGGGCTCCGTCAGCAATGTCGGTGCCATCGCCTTCAAAGGCCAGCTCGGTGACGGACAGGCGATCACCCTGGCCGCCTACATGGGTGTCACCGGACAGTCCATCCTCTGGAACCAGCCTTATGCGAACAAGACGGGGTCCTACTTCGGCGGTGTGATCGTGCTGCCAGATGTGGGCCAGCCGGAAACCACGGTTGAGCAGCTCCTTCCTGGCTGCACCTGGAACAAAGCGGCTGACGCAAAGGAGCTGAGCTACGATGCAGGCTTTGCCGCCCCGCTGCAGGTCACCTCGATCGTCGCCCCCCTTCCGCTGGAGGCAGTGAAGACCTCCACGGACTTGGCGACCGCGCTCGGCCTCACGGCTTCCACACTGCAGGTGGAGATTGAAGGCGCTGGTCTGAGCAACGGTCCGGAAGCTGCCTTCCTCCTGCCGACGGCTTTCGGTCTGGATTCTAAATTTGCCCTGACCCTCTCGGCACCTGCCAGCGGTTCCGCTGCGTGGACCGGTACGGTGGCCAAAGCGGACGAAGGTTTCAGCGGCACGCTGACCCTGCCCGCCACGGGCGAGATCCTTGCCGGGAAAACCGCTGTCAGTGGTGTGCTGCTCCGTGGTCTGCCGAATGGCAGCGTCGGTGCCGGCTGCATCCGTGTCCCTGTGACTGGCAAGAAGGGCCAGTTCCGAACTTCGTCCCTGCTACTTGAAAAATAACCCCTGATGTTGATCCCCCCCCAGACCGATTCCCACCGCAGCCACGCAAAGCCTGAAGGACTGCAGACACTCACAGGCACGGCATCCATGCGTCCGCAAGACGGGCGCCGCCTAACAAAAAACGGGTTCACACTGGTCGTGACCCTCGTCATCCTGGCAGCGGTGACCATTCTGGTGGTGGGGCTCTTCGGCATCGTGTCACGTGAGCGGCAGACCTCTGCCAGCTATGATGCGGTGGATCAGGCGGACCTGGCCGTGCAGGCGGGTTTGGACCGTGCCGGTGTCATGCTGAAGGGGGCGCTGGCAGATGAGCTGGGGGTCATGTTCTCCGTGCCCCTCACACCTGCGCTGGATGACAAGCAGCGTCCGCGTGAGATGCTCATGGCGGCGAATTATGATGCCACGGCCAAACTGTGGAAGTACCAGCCCCTGGCCTCAGGCGTGGCACGTCCGGTCGATGGTGCCAACCTGGAGATGCCGGCGGTGGCTTTTGAATCCAAGCCTGCCACGGACAAGATGGTGGGCCCGGCCGTGGATGCCAACGCGATCGAGGCCAGGCGGCTTCCCACACCCACTCCCTGGGCGGCGCGCGTGCCCCGCTTCTGGATGCAGATGCGCCTGTCAGGCAAGAAAGTGGGCGGGCAGGAGGACGAAGGCGAGCAGGAGGAGGAAGAGCAGCCTGAACAAGACAAGGTCGTGGCCCGCTACAGCTTCTATGTCGAAGACCTGCAGGGAAAGCTCAACCTGGCCAACGTGGGTGTCCACGATAGCGACAAGAATCTGCCGTATCGTGAGATGGACATGACCCAGACGGTCATTCCACCTGCGGTTCCTTTTATCCCGGGCTTCAAAATTGACAAGGCCGCCCGCTGGCGTCGCAGCCCAGCCTCTGTCTGGACGCTTCTGCGCCCTGACCTGGAGCCGCTCACCAGCAATTCCATCCCGGCTGATCTCAACACCATGCATCACCGCCTGACGGCCGTGAACTCCAAGCGTCTCGCCTTCAGCCCGGAAATGTGGAGGGAGCTGCTGCTGGCGCCTGATCCTCTCACGGACTGGCCCGGTCTGGAGCTGGTGCGGCTGAACGGTCCTGCCGCTCGGCTGCCCAACGGCTCGCTCGCCGATGTACAGCTGCGGGCTTTGGAGGAAAACACCACCGGTTACCTCGCGCCTTATGATGAGCTGGCGCTGGTTCCTCATGGACCCGGCCTTGAGTTTGGCGGTGAACGCAAACTGAACCTCAACAAGATCCTCGTCGACACAGGTGGGGCGGCGGGCCCTGCGGACCATCAGAAGATGACCGCCGCGGTGAATGAGATGGCCACGCACATCAACCGTCACCTGCCTAACTTTAAGTTGCGTGCGGGTGGCTATCCGCTGCCGCGCACTGCCGGCAACCGGGAGATCCGCCAAATGGCCTATCTCAAAAACCTGGCGGCCGGCATGCTGGACTACGCTGACAAGGACGGCCTGCCCTCGGTCAACATTCCGTCGGGCGGCGCAGCCTCCCCCGGCGATGAGGCAAACATCGAGTACCGCGGCGGAGACTCCTATCCCATTGTGAACGAGTACTGGCAGCGCTACCGCTTTGATGAGTTCCTCGGCCGTCATGTCAAGGTGTCCATCACGGACTACGTGGAGCTCTACAATCCCACGAACCATGTCGTCACTGGTGATGTCACCTGCTGCTTCGAGGCCAAGGGGCGCTTCAGCCTGGGCTCCCGCAGCTATCCGGTGATGTCCTCCCTCCACATGGTGGATGAAGAGGATCCGGACTGCAAGAAGCCGCAGCCCATTGACGGCCTTCTGGGGTACTGGTTCCAGCCGCAGTCGGTCACTCTTCAGCCTAACGAAATCAAGGTTCTGGCATTTGCTCCCGTGATCTTCAAGCTCGACGGCGGTGAGCTGGGGAATGTGACCGGTGTGGCCTACTACGGAACGGCGGTGAACAACAACTACCAGGATGATCGGGACAGCCGCTACCGCCTGGCCTTCCGTCCCACGGATGAATCCGGTGGCGCCGTGCTGCCGACTTACACGGTGGTGGACCTGCCGTTCACTCCCCTGGAGCGCTACGAAAAGAAGGTCAACACCAGCTCACCCAAGCAGCTCTTCAACGTCAACGAGCCTGGACTGGCCTATCGTCTCCGCCAGAAGGGCTTTGCCTGGAATGTCGGTGACTCCAGGGCCGCCTATTACATCGACTACCATCAGGAGGAGATCTCCTACACCGCCGGCTCCAGCCCTGGCGGCCGAAATTTCCGGAGCAACATGGACTCCTACCTCCCGGGTGAGTCCAGAACCTACCTGTGGCCGGATGGCGGTCACAACACCGTTCCGTGCACTGATCACATCAACAACCGCAACCTGGACCCGGACAGCCTCGATCTGGCACCCACGGTCAACCCAACCAATAGTCTGGCAGAGCGGCAGAAGTTTGTGCAGCGCATCTCGAATGCCGGACGCTACTACAGCATGACCGAGCTGGGGCACATCTTTGACCCCATCATGTGGAATCCCAATGGAGACACCTGGTTTGACAAGGCGGTGACGTATACCCAGCACGCCGACCTCGATGCGGCCACCCTCAAACTCAATCCGAGCCAGCAGGAGCTGGATGCGCACAAGCTCTTCTGCGGCGGCAACACTCTGCGCATCGGTCGCGTGGAGCACAGCCTGTTCCGTCCTGACTATCGGATCCGGCCGGACGCCGGGCGCCCGAAGAACCGCGGGGTCGCCGCCTCCACTCTGCTGGACCTGTTTCACTGCGGTGATGCGAACGCCGTGGAGGCCGCGAGCTACACGGGACCGCTCGTGCGGATCGACGGCCATGTGAACATCAACACCGCCAGCCGTGAAACACTGCGTGCCCTGATTGCCGGCAGGCTCTCGGCCGACCCGAGGCTGAAGCGCCAGAGCGGCGATGCTGAACCGGATGCCGCGACACCCGTCGTCATGCTGCCGGCCAGCCGGAGCCGCACGGAGGCCCAGGCAGATGTCATGGCGTCCGCCATCATTCAGAACCGCCCGTATGTCACTCCGGCCGAGGTGGCGGAGAAGGCCGTGCTGTCTCGCGCGGACGCGGACAAGATGACCAAGGAACCGGCGCTGCTGCCGCTGGCGGAAAATATTCCTGTTTTTGGTTATACCAAGCGTGATCCCTCCGATGACCGCAAGGTCACGCCGGAGTGGAGTGATGCCGGGGCCGAGGAGCTCTTCGCCCGCCTCTGGAACAACAGCACGGTACGCAGCCGGCACTTCCAGGTGGTGGTGTGCGGCCAGGCGCTCAAGACCGACCGTGACGGCACGACCCACGTGACCGCCACACGCTCACGCATTTTCCATGTTTTTGTTAGGCCGGTGCGTCGTGCAGACGGCACGATCGAGCGCCAGGATGTGGAGATCACCTATTCGCGGGCGCTCTAAGCGCGTTTTCGGAGGAGAGAAATCATTTTCAGGGCCAGGTCGGGCATCCTTATCTAACAAGGTTGACACACAGCATGAGTTGCCGTTTCACGTGTTGAAGCCGACTTGGTGCCCTCGCGAAAAGCGAGCATGTCAACAATGCAAACAAAGCATCATTTGTTAGGCGATAAAACCTCCATCCGGCTTGTGAAGCTGCCACGCGGCGGCTACACACTGGTGGAGATTCTTGTCGTTGTCGGCATCATCGCCTTCATGATCGCGCTTGTGGGCAGCAGCACCGGCGTGATCGGCAAGACCCAGGGCCTGACCGCGGTGACGGAGATCACCGCGCTGTGTGATCTCGCCCGCAGTCGTTCCATGGACGGGGAAGGCCCTGTCATGGTGGCCTTTGCCACCAGCGGTGATTTCGTCACGGGCGAGCCTTATCGCTCCGCCATCCTTTGTGCGGAGGACACCTCCACCGAGGCCCCGGACGACTACATGGCCATCGCCGAGTGGTTCTATCTCCCCACCGGTTACGTCTTCAGCAACATCGCCGCAGCCACATCGACCGCCGGTGGCAATGTGCTGACGGCCCCGAATTCAATCCGAAGGGTGAAGCTGCCGGGGAGTGATGAGACGGTGGAGCTTCCCTGCCTGGGCTTTGGTTCCCTCGGCGAGGTCGTCTTTCCTGAACCTGACACCACCTCCCAGGACACGCTGCTGATCGCCATCGCGGAAGGTACTGCGAGCTCCAACGGACCTGTTTCTCAGCGTGGCGGAGCCCACCAGCCGGGTGAGTGCCGCTGGGTGGCTGTGCGCAGGAACTCCGGCACGCCCATGATTTTGCCATGAAAACATCCCCCCCCAAACAACACACCTCCGCGGCACGCCGCACCAAGCACTCACGACGATGCCAGCAGGGCTTCAGTTTAGTGGAGTGCATTCTCTCCATCGCCATCACCGCCACCAGTCTCCTGGGCATCATCGGCATGCTGGCCGGCTCTTTGAGCATGGCCAAGGACTCGAAGGAAGTAACCATCTCCGGCGTGCTGATCCGCCAGCTGGCCGGAGAGCTGCGTGATCTGCCGCGGCCTGCTGAACCCGGCGCCCAGGCGCAGCCCCTGGTCGTGCTGCTGGATGAGTCCATGCGGATTCTCAAGCACAGCAGCGTGCCTGCGGACAACGTCCTGGCCATGTATGACTCCGGGACGAGCCTGCCCAGCGCGACTTACTTTGCGCGTGTGGATCGCGTGGTCGATCCAAACGACCCGTTGATGGACAGCGTCGTCATCCGTGTGGAGTCCCCTGCCTCGGGTCCCGCTGGCGGACGCACGGTGCGCCGGTACGCCTCCTTGATCCCGAAATGATGCCGGCATGCAAGGAACTCTGACATATCATTCTGGTCGTTCGCCGCAGTGCTTGCACCGTCAGGCGGGCTTTTCCCTGGTCGAGCTCATCGTCACCATGGCGGTGGCGCTGATCTTGATGACCGCGCTCATGCAGAGCATGGTCTCATCCCTGGACTCCTGGACAAAGCAGGACAAGCAGTTCTCCAGCCAGCGTGAAGCCCGCGCGGCTTTGCGTCTTCTCGCGGATGATCTCGCGTCCATCGTGGTGATTCCTGGTGGCGGGCCTCTTGAGCTTGATCCTCAGGCGGTGTCCGGCCTTCAGCCCACGCGCTTCCTGGTCCAGCCCGGCACCGCCAATTCGGTGTCCACCTGCCGGCTGGCCTTCCTCCGCTCTGCCAAGCGTGTGGCCACGGGTTCGGGCAGCGGCCGGGGAGACCTCCAGCTGGTGCTCTACGGCGTGGCCCTGACCCAGGATGGTGGTGCGAGCGGGCTGGAGCTCGATGCCCGCAGCCAGAAGCTCGTCCGCCGGGAGTTCACCCCTGCGGAGACCTACCTCAGGCTCCAGGGACACCGAGTCACCGGGCAGCCCCTCGTCTTTGAGGACGACTGGGTGAAGCTGGAGACTCCGCCTGAAAGCGCCCCCGCGAGCTCCTCCGGGGCACCTCCTGGAGCCCGCAACTCCATCCTGGCCCATGACGTCATGCGCTTTGACTGCAAGGCGCTGGAGAGTCTGGCCCCGAATCAGACGCCCTTGCCCACCTGGCCGCAGCATCGCCTGCCCAACTGGGTGGAGGTGACTCTGCGCGTGACCAACCGCGCGACTGGACGTCAGCTCAAGACAGCCCTGGACTGGCGTGGTGAAGGCATCCTGGCCCGTGAGTTAAACAACGGCACTCCGGATGACTATGAAGATGACCGGGAGGTCCGCACCTTCTCCATGCGCCTGCGCCTGCCCACCATGGCTCTGTAGCTTTCGCCACTCGTTCCATTTTTTCCTGCTGCTTTCCGTTTCCCATGACCCCTTCTGCTCAAAGCTCCCCTTCCCTGCCACGCCGCCGTTTCCTAACCAATAGTCTGGCTTTGGCCGCCTCGGCCCTGGCGCCTCTGCCGCTGCGTGCCTTGGAGGTTCCCAC
Organism: Prosthecobacter gellanilyticus; assembly: GCF_007992435.1. GTDB lineage: Bacteria > Verrucomicrobiota > Verrucomicrobiia > Verrucomicrobiales > Verrucomicrobiaceae > Prosthecobacter > Prosthecobacter gellanilyticus. The sequence continues at coordinate 316,377 of NZ_BKAG01000001.1, forward strand.
GGACTTCGCCTTTCTCCGTCTGGTGGATGCGGTGGAACTGCCCGGTCTTCTGTTCATGCGCGTTGATGGCATTGAGGCGGATCCAGCAGGCTTCAAGCAGGGCTTCGCCACGGAGGGCATCGCCCTCGCCCCCAAGACTTACCAGGTGGAGCTGGAGCATGAAACGCTGGGCAAGGAAAAGCTCACCGTGACGCTGGAGACTGGAAGGATCAGCACCATCGTCGCTTACAAGACCGAGAAGCCGCCGGAGGAGCCGAAGGTGGCCAAGGCGGCCGCCAAAGCCGAGCCGAAAAAGGACGGCCCGCGCCTCGTCTGGCATCTCGATGAGTCACCGGCCAGCATTGCGCGCTCGAAGGATGTCAGTGTCACCATCGTGCAGCTCACCGCCAATGATGTGATGGAATTTCAAGTCGCCGGCACCCCTGCGACTGCCCGGGCTGGCGAACCCGTCCGTGTCCCGATCACCCGCTCCATGGGCACTTTTCCCACGATCAATCATCAGGGCAAGGAGGTCTGCGTGCTCAACTTCGATGTTCGTGCTGACAAGTTCGTCGTCTTCTTCACCGGCACGGATGGCAGCCTCAAGTTCGCGCAGCTGCGCAACGACGTGCAGTAAGGTCAGGCGAGACGCACCAAGATTGGAGTTGGTATCAAAGGAAAAGGGGCGGATCTGCGATTGGCAGTCCGCCCCTTCTTCATGCTCACATTCACTCCGTCACACTGAGCCGGAAGAACACTTTTCCAGGCAGCGGGCCTCCGCCGGTGGTCGTGGCGGTGCCGCGCATCACCTGGGGATCATCGGATGGCAATGACTGAGTGCTGACTTGAATGTCGAGCGTCACGGCCCCGTTGCTCTGACCGCCGCGGAACCAATGAACGAGATCCGTGGACCACTCCACCTCTCCCGTGACGTCTTCGCGGTTCAAGGCGCGCTTGAAGGTGAAGACGGCACTGGACCCCGTGGTGGTGACAGACATCCCTCCGCCGTTGTTGCCATCCTCAGGCGGCGTTCCCATGAAATACTCCAGAAGGTTCGAGAGGCCGTCACCATCGGCATCGGCGGAAGGGCTGCGTTTGTCTGGATTGCTGATATTGGCAAGAGACCAGTCTTGGGCGGGGTTGTCGGCAATGCTGGCGGAGGCGATGGCGGTCGCGCCTAACGAATAGTTTGCATCGCTGGCGATGTTGATTTGAACCGTCTCCGTGCCCTCGGCGATGTCATCCGCAAGCACGGTGAGGGGAAGGCTGGCGGAAGACTGGCCTGTGGGAATCACAAGACTGCTGCTAAAGCCGGTGTAGTCAGCCTCAGGGCTGGCGGTGCCGCCTGCGGCGAGAGCGACTGTGAGTGCCGCGCCTGTGCTGCCACTGCGGGAGACGGTGAAGCTGAGGGACTTGTCGGAACCATGCTCACCTGCGGTCGCATCTGGAGCACTGATGGTGACCGTGTTCGCAGGCGGGGAGACAGGTGGCGCGAATGGAATGACCAGGATGCGAACATCAATCGCCTGATGCGTGCCGCTGACCTGCGGCAGGTCCTGGCTGAAGATGCGGAACTTGCTGCCGTTGGCGGACCAGGCCACGAGGTTGTCCAGGGCATTGGTGGCGCGCGTGGAGTCTGCGGTCACAAAAAGCGCGGCAGTGCTTGGATTGATCACCGAGCCATCACCGAACTGCAGGTCCAGTCCGTCAGTGCCAGGAGTGGCTGTCAGCGTGCCGAAGCTGGTGAGGCCGGCATTCATCCGCGAAACCACTCCCGCGCTGCTGACGGCTGCGGCAAACACCCCTGGAGTCGTCGCGGGGATGTAGACAAAGCAGAAGTCACCGTCTTGCTCGGAGGCACCGTTGTCACGGACCTCCACCAGCCATCGGCCCTCCTGGATGCGAACGGAGCAGACGTTGTCACCGGAAGTGCCGCCATTGCCATTTGGCACCGCCAGCAAGTTTCCAGCCGTGGAAAGCCCGTCGATGGAGTAGATGCCTGCTTCTCCGAGTTTGGAAATCGTGACGCCGGCAGGAAGATTCCCGCTCAACACGACTCCAGCACCGCTCACGCTCGCTCCTGTCCAGCCTGCGGCGTAGGGGAGATGGGCCACGCTGACGCCGGAGGTCTGCTCGGACGTGGTGGGATTGTCGTCACTGGCGTTGTTGTTGCTGTTGTCCAGCACGCTGATGTTCGCGTTGCCATCCGCACCGGCAAAGGGCAGCGAGAGGTTGTCATAAGAGTCCACATTCCCCGCGATGCTGGCCGGGCTGTTCCAGCTCGCTGCCAGAGTGATGCCGCCACTGAAAGGCACAGCGGCTCCGGCGATCTTGAGCGCGACATCACCATCGTTGCTGCCAGGCAGATTGAAATGATAAGGCGCCGGACTGGTGGCCACCACGGTCCATGCAGGCGGGTCAAACAGACCGACGGATCGCCTGGAAACATCGGACGGTGCGGTGGCCTCGACAAAGACGGAAACGATGACAGGATCCGAGGTGACCACCTGGCCGATGCTGTCCGTGACCTTTGCGGTGAAGGTGTAGGTGCCCGGAGCCAGGTTAGTCACATTGCGGCTGAAGGGAGCCTGAGTATCCACGCCGAGCAAGGTGCCGCCGGAAAAGAACTCCACCTTGTCCACCGGACCTTCCGCATCGGTGGCCGTGGCAGTGAGGGTGATGCTGGCTGGAGCGGGAAGAGCCGTCCCGTTCGTGGGCGCGGTGATGGCAATGACCGGAGGCTCATCACCCACCACCACAGTGATCTTGGCGATGTTGGACATGGTGACCGCCTTGTCGTTGTCCACGGCCACGGCCACGATGTTATGGGTGCCCACGGTGGCGTTGCTCCAGGTGTGAGAATACGGAGTGGAGGTGTCCTCGCCAAGTTTGGTGCCGTCCCGGTAGAACTCCACGCGCTGGATGCTGCCGTCCGAATCTGCCGCCGTGGCTGTCATGTCGATGTTCACCGGCGTGCCAAACACAGCCTGGTGGGCGGGAGTGACGAGGCTCACCGTGGGCGCGGCGTTGGGAGCGCGGGTGAAGCGGCGTGCTGCGGAACTGCTGGTTAGGCTGCCGTCTGACACCGCCGCATACCACTCGTAGTTTTTGCCGTCCTCCAGGCCGGTCCAGTTCAGGGCGGCGTTGTGACCGCCTGCCGCCACACTGACGGTTCCCAGCGGCAGCCAGCCCATCACCGGGGTCTGCATGTTGTAAGGCAGGTTCACCGTGTTTTCCCAGGATGGGATCGAGTCGCTCGCATTCACAGCACGGTCTAGAGTCGGTGAATAGCTTTCGAGTTTGATGGAGTTGGTGGACGGGGAGAAGGTCAGCGTGCGGAGGAAACCATTGCCGCCATTGGTGGCGCCCTGGTAGTCGGAGAGCACGGAGTAGACTGTGCGGCCCTGATACACATCCGCTCTGCGGCCTTCCGCGTGGATGTGGCCGCAGAGCATGAGGAAGAAGTTCGGATTGTTTTTCAGTGCATCATAGATGCCGCGGCCCTGGGCGCTGAAGCTGGCCGGATTTCCGCCGCCGATGATGGAGTGGCTGGTGGCGATGGCCCGGCGGTGCGGATGTGCCTTCAACAACGCATCGGCCCAGTTCAGGATGGCCGCGTTGGGCGTGGTGTCATACGCGAAATGAATGGCGATGAAGTCCAGTCCGCTGGCGGTGAAGAGCTGGTAGTTGTTCGTGTTGTCGCTGCCGTAGTTGCCGCCCCAGTAGCTGCGCTTGGCAAAGCGGCTCGTGCCAAAGAACTGGTTATAAAACGAGGTGGAACCGTCATCATAATCTCCGATGGGCGAGATGTCATGATTGCCCGGTGCCACGCCAAAGGGCACACCGTGCCCGAGCAAGGTGGTGATGGGGTTCTCCAGCTTCGCCATCGCCGCGGAAGCGCGGGTCCATTCGATGTTGTTGCCGCCGTTGTTGCCCTTTTGCACGATGTCACCCATGTGACTGACAAAGGCGATGTTTCGCGTCTTCCGGTTCTCCACGACCCATTCAGTCTGGGCGCCAAAGGTGGCGATGAGCTGCTGCACGGAGATCGTGTCAGCATGTCCTGCGGCGCCTTCCGAATAGAACTGCGTGTCCGGGATCTGGACGATCTTGAAATCCGGCCCCGGTGTCGCCGGCACGGTATGGCGGCCGTAGAAGGTCACGGTCATGGCATCGCCATTCGGATCAAACACCTGCGCCTGAAGATTCGCGGTGCCACCTGTCACTGAGCCACCATCCGCCGGAGATGTCAGAGACACAGCGGGATGGTTGGCCGTCGGCATCACATAAAGTGTCGCAGCATCACTTTCCTTGCTGCCGCCCAGGTCATCCAGAGCTCGGGCGCGAAGCGTGTATTGCCCGGTCGCCGGCGGTGTCCAGGTGAAGCTATACGGAGAGCTCGAGTCCTCGCCGACCTCGACTCCATCCACCAGGAACTCGACATTGACCACCAGACCATCAGCGTCCGTCGCGGCCGCCTGCAGTGTGACGGGGGCAGACACCGCGCTGCTGGAAACCGCCGCAGGCGCAGTGAGCGCGACTGTTGGCAGGGTGTTGGCGGCGCCGAAAGGCATGCCCTCCACCCAAAGCGGTCCGTTGGTGAGTGTGCCGGTGTGGGAACCTGTGGAACTGGTGGTGGAGGTGCCAGTGCCTTCATTCAAACCGAAGCGGCCGATCAGCCCTGGCGCCGTGCTCACAGGTTGATCCTTGCTTGCCACGATCTGGGACGCGCTGCGAGCATAGTTCCACACACGCGCTTCATCGATGCGTCCACGGAACGCACCATCGGTAACACCCGTGGAGTTCAAGGCCGTGCCGATCGCAAAATGCTGAATGCTGTCCAAACGCGGACGTGCATTCGCCGTGACGGTGATGCTGCCGGCTGGAACACCATCCAGATACATCTTCCAGGTGCTGGTTGCGTGATCGTAAGTCACGGCGGCATGGTGCCAGGCGTTGTTGGTCACCGGGTCATGCGTGGCGGTGATGGGGAAGTTGTCTCCAGCAGTCACACCCGTGGCAGGCTGGGCTTCAAAGTCTGCCACAAGCCGGCCTTCGGCGTTGATGCCGAAGAAGATGTTGCAGTCCACATTGCTGCCATCGCTTTCGCCACGGCCTTTGCCAAACAGAGGCGTTCCATTGACACCTCCTGAGCCGGACCCTGAGGTGATACCCGCGCCTTCGCGGTTGAACCAGCACTCCAGAGTGAACCCCGCATCACTCATCTGTCCCACGTTAAGTGTCGGCGCGGCTCCCATGGTCACGTAGTCATTCGTGCCATCGAAGGACAGGGCGGTGTTCGCCGGGATGCTGGCGGGTGCGAGGGTCACCCGGACTTGGTTCACGGCGGTCGTGGCCATGTTGCCTTCATTGTCGGTGGCACGCGCCTGATAGTCGTGATGACCTGCCCGGAGGTTGTTATCCTGAAAGGTGTAAGGGGCCGTAGCGTCGGTGGCGATGACCAGTCCGTTGCGCAGAAACTCCACCTGGGTCACGCTGCCATCTGCATCTGTGGCCGTGGCTTCTAATGTGACACCAGCCGGGGCTGCGCCAGCGCTGCCAGCAGCAGGAGAGGTCAGCGTGACGACCGGCAGCACCGGCGCGGTGAAGAACGCGAAGCTGAAGACATCATCCGCAGCTGCCGAGGCATTCTGCAAGCCCGGCGTGGCACCCGGCAGATCGCGTGTTTCGATGACCCACCGGCTGCCTGCTTGGTCCCAACCGCAGGTGACGATGTTGTCCGTGGTGTTGCCGACTCCACCTTCCGGACTCACCAGCATCGTGCCGGTGGCCGGTGACTCACCACTGATCTGCAGATACCAGATTCCGGTGGCACCCTTGGTCACCGTCGTCGTTTTGCCAGGGATCTTCGCGGAGACATCCATGCTGGCGTCATTGTTCACGCGACCGATGGCGGTGAGATGCTCCGTGCCCACCTTCGCCGTTGGCACATACACAAAGCCGACGCCGTCATTCTCATAGGTGGCGCCGTCCACTCCGTTGTCGTGGCAGTAGATCGTGAAGCTGCCGTTCGCGTTCGCCTGTGACAGCGCATAGTTGTCCTCATTGCGCGCGCCGGTGACGAGCAGAATGCCGTTCTGCGAGGCATTGTTTCCGGTCAGGGTGTTGATGCTCAGCGTGTACTGGCCGCCTGGAGTGGCCAGATCCGTGAAGTGTGTGTTCAGCACCAGTCCGGAGCTGCCTGAGAGCTCGGTCAGCTCGCCATTGTTCGCCGCATTGCGTGCGTTGCCGCCGATCCACTTGCTGTACGGGAAGAAGCCAAAGTTCACATCGATGTTCACCTCATCCCCGGCAGGCGCGCTGAAAAGAGCGATGGTATAATCTGACAGACCATCGTTGGGCCCGGTGGCTGCTGTGGCAAAGAAGCGTCCGACCGTGTCCCCCTGGGCGGTGTTGTCTCGGGACAATTGCGATACATACGGAATGAGCACGCCAGCCTGCGTGTCCACTCCCGTGCCGAAGTCCAGACCATAGTCCCCGCGGTTGCCGCCCGTGAGGGTGAAGTACGGCGAGCTGCCTGGAGCCTTCGTGAGGGTGACGGAGGCTTCCGTGTTCTCGGAATTGTTCTGGATGACGGTGATGCCGCCAAACTCGGTGGTCTGGGCGCGGATGCCCGCAGGCATAACCAAAAGAAAGGAAACGGAGGCCAGGAGGCTGGACAAACGGTGCATGGAATCGGGAGGGATGTGGGCGAGCCGGTCTTGGATCCGGCTAAAGTGCCGAAGCTGAGAGTGAGCTGCCCTGAAGGGCACGCGCAGCGTTCACGACCACCACGCACAGAGTCTCACGCCATCATAAGTGACCCGCTTCACGCCTTCGTCACATCCTGCGTCTCAACGATTTCGGCAGTGAACATTTTGTCACACGAATGGACTGCGCACCTTGTGCGCAGTCCATTTCGCCACCTGCCGCTGCTGCTCGGCGAGAACCTTCTGGAGGTCTGCGATCCGCAAGCGTCGAGAGTTCCAACTCAAGTAAGTCCTTCTCTTCGATCCACCGGCGTGACCCTCACCGTCCCATCACCCAGGCGGAGACACATCCGTCGTGCGCTTGCTGCGCGGTCGCGGCGAAGTCCGCCAGATAACCACGCTGATAGTTAGGCTTCGGCCAGGAGGTTGAGCGTGCATCAAGATCCGCGTGCACCTGCACGGTGCCTGCCATCACATCGAACTCGATCTCATCACCATCCTGCACGGCGGCGATGGGTCCGCCCACCACGGCTTCCGGCGAGCAATGAATGCCCATGACACCATGCGAGACACCGGACACACGGCCATCCGAGAGGAAGGCCACCTTGCCATCCAGCTCCGGCACGGCCAGAGCAGCACTGGCGACGAGAAGCTCCGGCATGCCGGCCGCGATGGGACCCACGCCACGCAGCACCACGACGTGTCCAGGCTGGATGCGCTTCTCAGCCGCCGCATCAGACACTTCCTTCACGCTGGTGAAGCAGATGGCACGACCGCGGAACTTCGGATCCGAGCGCGAGGACACTTTGAAGACCATGCCGTGCGGCGCGAGATTGCCGAAGCAGATCTGCAGATCTGCATAACCTTTGAAGGGCTGTCCCAATGGTGCGACGAGATCCTGATCCGCAGGCACATCGGGGCAATGCGCCACGTTTTCCGCCAGGGTCTGTCCGGTGACGGTGATGCATGAGCCATCCAGCACACCGGCTTTGAGGAAATGCTTCAGCAGCATGGCCGTGCCGCCGATGCGATGCAGGTCTGCCATGGTCCCCTTGCCACGCGGAGCAAAGTTGCAATACACCGGCGTCCTGCGGCAGATGACCTGCACATCACGCAGTGTGAAGTCCAGCCCCACCTCATGCGCGAGCGCGAGGATGTGCAGCACACCATTGGTGGAGCCGCCCATGGCGGCGATCGCTGCCATGGCATTGGTTAGGGCAGCTTTGGTCAAAATGTCGCGAGGACGCAGGTTCAGCTCTAGCAGGCGGCGCATGGCCGCGCCGACACGTGCGCAATCATCCAGCTTGCCAGCATCCACCGCAGGAATGCTGGAGGTGTCTGGCAGGCTCAGGCCCATGGCTTCGAGAGCCACACCCCAGGTATTGAAAGAAGCTGCGATGCCGCAGCCACCCGCTCCAGGACAGGCATGACGGATGACGGTTTCAGATTCCTCGATGGTGATCTGGCCGCTGTTCGCCTGCGCCTGTGAATCATAGGCATCCAGGATGGTCAGCGAGCGGCCCTGATGACATCCGGGGAGGATGCTGCCGCCATTCACGATGAGGCCCGGGCAGTTCATGCGTGCCAGCGCCATGGCAAAGGCAGGCCCGTTCTTGTCACAATGATGCAGGCCGATCATGCCATCATAGCGATGCGCGCTGCACACCATCTCCGCACCGTTGGCCATGAGATTGCGCGAGACTAGAGATGAGGCACCGCCCTCATGGCCCTGGGTGATGTTGTCACTCACCGGGCTGACGCCGAAAGGAAACGCGATCAGTCCCGTCTCCGCGCAACTTTGCTGCAGAGCCTTGGCCAGCTCATGCGCGCGCAGATTGCACAGGTTCCCGTCCAGCAACGGTGTGGCGATGCCGATCTGCGGCTTGTCGAAGTCCGCCTCGCTAAAGCCAAGCCCCCAGTAGAAGGATTTGACCCCACGCTGCCAGCCGTGGGTGAGAGAGGAGGAGTTCCAGTTGAGAGGTTGGGACATGACGTTGGGTGGGTAAGTCCCTTCATAGTCATGCACAGGCCCGGGCTCAAGCTCGGGAAGCTGTCTGTCCACCTCCGACCAAGGTCCTAGAGCCATGGTCGGATACCGCGATGCGGGGTTCAGGCGCAGAATGAGGTCATCAAGTTAACAAACCTCCATCGCGACACGCTCATGAAGACGACCCACCTCCCTTACGCACTACGGACGCTCCGTCTCAGCATCAGCCTGTTGCTGGGGCTGCTCATGGCCACCAGTTCCCATGCGCAAGTGCCGCCTTTTTTGCTCCGGGAGTCTCTGCTGCCACCGCCTGGCCTTCAGACTGGCCGATACCTGGGCTATGGGGTCGCCATGGACGGCGCGCTCATGGCTGTGGCAGTGCCTGCATTCACCACCGTCGTCCCCGGGCCGGGTTCAGTTAGAGTTCTGAACAGGAGCACCGGTGAATTACTGCATGTCATTCCCAATCCCAACCCGACCGCTAATGACGCGTTCGGATTTTGCATCGCCCTCGTCGGCACGCGCCTGGTCGTGGGAGCCTCAGGCGAGGCCTCCAGCGCGGGTGCGGTCTATGTGTATGATCTGGCAGGTGCCACCCCGACAGTGCCGGCGCTGACGATCAACAACCCAGCGCCAGCGAACCTGGACAACTTCGGCAATGCGGTCGCGCTCTCCAGCACGCACCTGGTGGTGGGCGCCTTCAATGATGATACCGCGGCCACGGATGCTGGCTCGGCCTATGTGTTTGATCTGGGCAGCGGCACGCCCGCCGTGCCCGTCCTGACGCTGGCCGACCCGGCTGCCGTGGCCAGCGACCAGTTCGGCTATGCCGTGGCGATCTCAGGCTCACGTGTGGTCGTCGGCGCCCGGTTGGACGACACCGGGGCGAGCAGCTCTGGCACGACCTATGTGTATGACATGACCAGCGGCACCCCCACGGTGCCGGTGACCACCCTGAACAACCCCGCCCCTGGATCCGGCGACCAATTTGGATTCGCGGTGGCCATCTTGGGAGATCGTGTGGCCGTGGGTGCCGCAGGGGACAGCAGTGCCGTCAACAATGGTGGCAATGTCTTCGTCTATGATCTGGCCAGCGGTACGCCCACCGTGCCGGTCCACACGCTCACCACTCCAGCCACCAGCCAGGGGGCCTTCGGTTCCTCTCTTTCTCTCCACGGCAGCCGGCTTCTGGCCGGAGCATACGTCAACAGCGTCGGTGCCATGGCGGCGGGCAGTGCCTTCTTGTACGATCTCAGCGGCGGCACGCCCACCGTGCCCGTGCGTGCTTTTCATAACCCGACACCGCAGGTTCAGGACCGCTTTGGGCATGCCTGTGTCCTTTCTGGTGACCAGATTCTCATCGGGGCACCTTATGACAATACCGGTGCGCCGGACGCCGGCAGTGCCTATCTCTATGATCTGACCTCCGCCACACCCACGACACCGGTCTCTAGCATTAATGCCCCGGAGGTCGAGACGGACCTCCGCTCCGGATCGGCGGTAGCAGTGTCCGGCAGTCTCGTGGCGGTCGGCACCCCGCGCCAGCGTCTGGCGGTGGACAATGTCTACTCAGGCTGCGTGAAGATCTATGACCGGAACAGCTCCACGCCCACCGTGCCTGTCTTCACTCTCGTCAATCCCCTCCCGGCCAATAACGGCCTCTTTGGTACCTCCATCTCTTTCTCGGGCAGCAAGCTGGTGATCGGCACTCCGGGTGACTTCACTGGCGCACCCTCCGCCGGTATCGCCTATGTGTATGATTTGAGCAGTGGCACGCCCACGGTGCCGGCCTTCACTCTTACCAATCCTAATCCTACCCAGGGAGACAATTTCGGAACTACGGTCGCCATCTCCGGCATGCGCGTTGTCGTGGGCACTCCGAATGAGGATGTGGGCCAGACCAACTCCGGTTCCGCCTATGTCTATGACCTGGCTGGTGGCACGCCCACCGTGCCCATGGCGACCCTGAACAACCCGGACGCAGGCCTGAGTGACCTCTTTGGCGCGGCCGTCGCCATCTCAGGCACGCGGGTGGTGATCGGTGCTCACAACGATGACACCGGGGGCACAGACGCAGGCAGCGTTTATGTGTATGACATGACCAGCGGCACGCCCACCGTGCCGGTGACCACGCTCAGCAACCCCGGCTCCGGGTCTCTCGCGTCCGATCACTTTGGCACATCGTTGGCCATTGAGGGCGCTCGCGTGGTCGTCAGCTCCCCGTCGGATGACACGGGTGCGACGGATGCCGGCTGCGTGTATGTCTATGATGTCAGCGGTGGAACACCCAGTGTGCCGGTGCTTACCCTCACCCACCCAAGCCCCGCAAGCAGTCATGCCTTTGGCACGATGATCGCGCTCTCCGGCAACCGCCTGGTGGTGGGCACTCCCAACAATGACAGCGGTGCGACGGATGCTGGCAACGTCCACATCTATGATCTGAGCAGCGGTACCCCCGGCACTCCCATCGCCACGCTCCTCAATCCCACACCCGTGGCTGCGGACAAGTTCGGCACGGCGGTCGGCCTGGACGGAACCACCGTCGCGGTTGGCGCGCCCCTCGCCGAGGCCGCCGGTGCTGACCAGGGCGCGGCCTATGTCTATACCCCGCCGAAGACGAACGCGGATCTCTCGGCGCTGACACTCAGCTCCGGTGGGCTCACGCCTGGCTTTGACGCGGCTACCACCAGCTACACGGCGGACATCCCTGCCGGCACAGTCTCCATGACCGTCACCCCGACGAAGGCGGACTCCGGCGCGACCATCAAGGTCAATGACAACGCGGTGGCCTCCGGCAGTGCCAGCGGCAGCATCACCCTTCAGGTGGGCGACAACGCGATCAACATCCTGGTCACTGCCGAAGATGGCGTGACGACGAAATCCTACACAGTCACCGCGCACCTGCCTGGAAGCGGCATGCTCGCTTTTGCCAGCCCGGTCTACATCGTCGCCAGCAGTGCCGCAGGCAGCGCGGCGGACATCATCATCAGTCGCAGCGTCAGCAACGCCGGAGCCATCAGCTGCACCCTCAGCAGTAGTGATGGCAGCGCCACGGCACCCGCGCTGTACACCGCGCAGAGCGGCACCGCCGTTCCTCTGGCGGACACCGTCAGCGAAGCGCATGTGATGATCCCCATTGCCGCCGGAGCCACCACGACCACCGCGAAAGTCTTCACCATCTCGCTGGCCAATCCCAGCGCAGGAGCATCACTCGGCGCAGCCACCACTGCTACGGTCATCATTCTTCCACCGGCTTCAGCGACGGAGACCACCAAGCCTGCGGTCGCGATCACTTCCCCAACCAATAATGCAACCATTGTGGACACGCTGCCTGTCATCATCTCAGGCACCGCCACGGACAACATCGGCGTGGCAAAGGTGCAGGTGTCCGTCAACAACGGCGTGAGTTTCACGGATGCCACGCTTGCCAGCATCGGTGGCACAAGCACGACCTGGACGATCAACGTCACTCCTCTGAACGGCCCGAATGCCGTCAAAGCCCGTGCTCTGGACTTCAAAGGCAATGTCTCCGCGCCGGCCACGCGCTCGTTCACGCATCTGCGTACCCTCACTGTGGGAGTGAGCGGCCCGGTGAATTCGGGTGGAGTCGATGCCGGCTTCGTGCCCACGTCCGCACGTCAGAGCGGCAAGAGCTACTCGATCACGGCCAAGGCCAAGGCTGGCCACGTCTTTGACGGCTGGACCGTGAACAACATGGCCGGCACGTGCATCACTCCCGCCAGCGCGGAATTGCCGAAGCTGACCTTCATCATGCAGCCGGGCCTCACGCTCACCGCGAAGTTCATCATCAATCCCTTCAAACCGGAGCTCACGGGTGATTTCAGCGGTCTCATCCTTGCCTCCGGCACCCAGCCTGCGGGCGGCACCGTGATGAGTCATGCCAGCACCGGTCTCTGCACTGCCAAGCTGACCACCACCGGTGCGCTGAGCGGCAATGTGAAGCTGGATGGCCTCACCCTTCCATTCACTGCCCAGAGTGATAACACCGGCGTGGCTCGCTTCGGCCCCACCCGGGCCACGACCATGACTCTGGTCCGCCCCGGCAAGCTGCCTCTGCTGCTCGCGCTGCAGGCTGATCTGACCGGCGCGACCAAGACGATCACGGGCACACTGACTGAGATGTATCGCGGAGACATCACTGCCGAGTTCAAGGTCACCGCCGACCGTCACGCCTACAATGGCAAGAACGCCAGCGTGCCCGTCAGCTACGTGAAAAGCTACACAGGACGGCTCAAGGCACGCGCCAGCCAGGGCGCGGGTTTCACCCAGCATGATTATCCGGCTGGCGATGGCTTCGTCTCTTTCAAAGTGCAGGCCAACGGCCTCGTGAGCATGGCCGGCAAACTCGCGGATGACACCCCCGTGACCTTCAGTGGCAATCTCTCCCAGGCCAACCACTGGCCTGTGTACCAGTCCCTGTATTCTAACAAAGGTTGCATCGCCGTGGATGCCGTCCTCGATGAAAGCCAGACGGACAGTGATGCGACTGCGATGAACATGCTGTGGTTCCGCCCTTACCAGCCTGCCCAGTGGTATCCGTATGGCTGGAGCGAGGGCATCTTCGTGGACATGCTGGCCAGCAAATACACCCCGCCGCCTGCTTCTGTCTTCACCGGTCTGGGTGCGGTGGATGCGACCCTGGGCAACACCAACCTCATCTTCACCGGCGGCCTGCTCAGCAATGGCATCACCAAGTTCGTCAACCTCACCCCGGACGACAAGACCTCCAATGCCCCGCTCAGTGACAAGAGCTTCAGCCTGAAGCTGGTCCCCGCCACCGGCCTCATCAGCGGTGACTTCACCCATACCGACGGCAGCAAGCCCAAGTGGCAGGGCGTACTCCTGCAGAAAGGCGCGAACAAAGGTGGTCATGGTTACTTCATGAGCTCCAAGCCTGCCACGCTGAACTACCTCGGTGAGAGCGGCCTGGTAAGCTGGCAGGCGAAGTGAGTTGAATGCAAAAGACTCGAGGCTTGATTCCGGCACTCTCTGTCTGCACCATCCCGCGGTCAGAGTGTCAGCCGGATCAACCTCTCTCTTTTCGCATCGTGAAATATAAGATCAAAAACGCCGACGCGAGCGGCTCCGAGTTCATCAACACGAACCTCCAAGGATCCAGATTCCATGACGTGAATCTCTCCAGCGCCGAGTTCGTGGACGTCAACCTCTCCAACACCAACTTTGAGGATGTCGCGCTCACGAATGTGACCATCCGCAACGCCAACTGCTCCCACATGGTCCTTGAGGACGCCTGCTACGAAGGCATGCTTATTGATGGCATTCCGGTCACGGAGTTGCTGCGGGTGTATCAGAACCAGCAAGCTTGAGTCTGACCATTACATGATGCGCCCGACAGACTGACTCCCATTTGATCGATCACCCATCCATGAAGCACTCCATCTTTGCTGCCATCCTTCTCGCTGGAACCACCGGCCTCACCCTTGCCGAAGACAAGGTCAAAAAGCATCCCGAACGGGAAGACGTGGCAGGGATTGATTCGAAGGACCCGGAGATGATCGCAGCTCAAAAGAAAGCACGCGATACTCTGATGACCTTTGTCCGCGCCATCCAGAGGCCAGAGGCCAACAAACGCTACCTGTTGAAGGTGAAGATCACCGAGGGCGGCGAGACAGAGCATGTCTGGCTGGAGCCCGTGAAATGGAATGATCCCGGACTGCTGGGCCGTCTGGCCGTGGAACCAGTGGCCATCAAAAAGCACAAGAAGGGAGACATCATCGCTCCCCTGCCAGATGAGGTCAGTGACTGGGTGATCCTCTCCAAGGACGGCGCCAAGCAAGGAGGCTACACCACAGATGTGGTGGAAAAGCGTGAGACTGAGTCTGCGAAAGAGAAGTGAGCTCTTTGCTTTCGCGGAAAGGGTGCTTGCCCCACATTGTATGAAAAGCTCGCTGAACTCGGACGACATCAGAATCAGTCACCTCTATCTTGGCCCCGGAAAAGGTTCCACTATGGAAGCCACCCATGTGCCCACCGGCATCTCAGTCGCAGAGCATGTGGCAAAGGATTCTGCTGAATCCAAGACGGTCATCCAAAGTCGGTTGCTTGTGGCTTTGGAAGCCAAGATTCAGCGACAAGGCAGCCACTGCGACAGCGATCTGCCGGCCCATCACTACCTGAAGGTTTATAGGGGACGTGTGAGCTTGGCCGAGCGGGGAATCTCGAAACCTCATCCGGAAGTGGTCGACTACATGCGCCGGTTGGTGGCAGCTTTTCAAGCCATGGACCCGCAGGCAAAGGTAAAGCTGGAAACAAGAGGAAGTTGGGTCCGCTTCAGCGTGGCCGCCACGGATGCCTTGATTGCGGAGATTGATTTCGCTCCCTATCAGGAGTGATTCTCTGCATGTCCCAGATCCAGCAATCTCTCGGCTTGGTGTCCCTCGTTGTTCGTGACTATGACGAGGCGCTGGCGTTCTTTGTGGGCAAGCTGGGGTTTCAGCTCATCGAAGATTCGTATGTGCCGCAGCAGGACAAGCGCTGGGTGGTGGTCTCACCTCCAGGGGCGGTGGAGTCGCGCTTGTTGCTCGCCAGAGCTTCCACGTCTGATCAAGAGGCTCGTGTCGGCACGCAGACAGGCGGGCGGGTGTTCCTGTTTCTCTACACGAATGACTTCCGGCGCGACTATGAGCGCTACAAGGCACAGGGCATCACTTTTGTGCGCGATCCCGTGGAGCATTCGTATGGTACGGTGGCGGTGTTTCAGGACCTTTATGGCAATCTCTGGGACCTGCTGGAACCGAAGTGCTCCAAAGCCTAACGAATAACATTTTCATACCCATGAAACCACGCATCACCGTCATCACCCTGGCCGTGGAGGACCTCGAGCGTTCGCTGCGCTTTTATCGCGACGGCCTCGGTTTGCCCACGCCGGGCATCATCGGGCAGGAGTTTGAGTATGGCGCGGTGGCGTTTCTGGATCTGCAGGCTCATGTGAAGCTGGCCCTCTGGCCACGCGACAGCCTGAGTCATGACACGGGCATACCAGTCAGCCAGACGATCTCGGTCAATGGTTCGCTCGGTCACAACGTGGCCAGCAAGGCTGAGGTGGACGAGGTGATGGCGCAGGCCAGTGCGGCGGGTGCCACCATTGTAAAGCCTGCCCAGGACACTTTCTGGGGCGGCTACTCTGGCTACTTCCAAGATCCCGACCAGCATCTCTGGGAGATCGTCTGGAATCCGCAGCTTCTGCCAGAAGAGTAAGTTGACGGCCATACTCTGCTCCCGAAATGAAGTGTGCAGCCTTGCTTATGATCACCGTTCTTCTCGGTGCTCTCCCATCATGTGACGACAAAGCTACGAATCGCCAAGACACCAAGACGGCCATGGAACAAGAATGGAACGACACTGACAAATACATCCTGAATGCCATCCATAGCTGGGTATGGTCAGGTTTTTACGATCGCGACGAGGTCGACTCAATGATCGACGACATTCTCGAAGAAGATGCCCACGAGGAACAGCTACGTGGAGCAGTCGGCCCCGAATTCGCAAAGAAACAGGAGGCCGAGAAAACGTGGCCTGCACAGACAGACTGCGATCGCCTGGATGCCGCCTTCCGGGCCTTGGAACAGCGCGGTGTTCTGGGTTTGCAGAATGCGGGGTACACCATGTCAGACGGCCATCAGGATGCGTTCGAGATTTTATCAGCCAGGCCGGGGCACAAATATATCGGCTACTGTTTTTACCATGGTCAGGACCTTGAGAGAGCTGTCTGCGGTGGCGGCCTCATGATTGCGTTTGACCACCTGGACAAGGCAAGTCCTGAGAAGATCAAGATTGGCATGGCTCTCAAAGAAGAACTGGAGCGGGTGGGATTCGTGCTGGAGTGGAGCGGCTCATCAGAACAGCGGATCCACATTCCCGCGATCGAGTGGAGGCGACGATATCGCGGAGGCCGGTGAGGCTGGAGGCTGCCGATATAGCCGACAGGACTTCCTTCACTCCGTCCTTTCTTTTCGGAGAACTCTTTCGAGAGTCGACGTCTACCTTACCACTATGCGTTTGCCGCTCGCCGCTTGTCTTGTCCTCACCGCCCACTTTGCCTCTGCTGCTGACTGGCCGCAGTTTTTTGGGCCGCAGCGCAATGGCCATGCGGACGCGAAAGAGAAAGCGCTGCCAGATAGTTTGTCAGGCGACTTGAAGCCGCTGTGGGAGAAGTCCGCAGGCTCAGGCTTCGCGGGACCTGTGGTTGTGGGTGGCAAGGTGATCCTGTTTCACCGCGAGGGCAGTGACATGACCGCCGAGGCTCTGGATGCAGCCACCGGCAAGCCGCTCTGGCGCACCGTCTACATCACCGATTATGTGGATAGCTTTGGCTTCGACAACGGTCCGCGTGCGGTGCCTGCGGTGGCTGGAGATCGCGTGTTCACCTTCGGTCCCGAAGGCCGTGTGACGGCGATGAGCTTGAACGATGGCAAGGAGCTTTGGATTTTTGACACCGCCTCAGCACTGCAGTCTGGCCAGGGTTTCTTTGGCCGTGCGCCATCACCGTTGGTGGTGGGAGACAAGGTGATCATCGCGGCTGGTGGCACCAAGGATGGCAAACCCGCCGGGCTGGTGGCATTGGACACTGCGAGTGGCAAGGTGGCCTGGACGAGTGTGGAGGATGAGGCGGGCTATGCCTCTCCGGTGATGGTGGATGACAAGCGTCTGCTGGCCTGGATGCGTAACCAACTTTGGTTAGTAGACACGACAGACGGCAAGGTGATCACCTCACGCAAGCTGCGCTCCAGCATGGATGCCTCTGTCAATGCGGCCACGCCGGTGGCTTGTGGCGATGACCGCTGGCTGGTGTCCGCAGGCTATGGAGTCGGCGCGCATCTGCTCGGGGTCATGCAGAGCAGCTTTGCCGAGATCTGGCAAAAGGAGGACACGCTGGACTGCCACTATGCCACCCCGGTGCGAGTCGGAGACTATCTCTACGGTTTCCACGGCCGCCAGGAGAGCGGCATGAAGCTGCGCTGCATTGAAATCGCCACCGGCAAAGTTGCCTGGGAAGATGAGGAAGAAGTGCGCGGTGGAACGATGATCGTGGTGAATGACAAGCTGCTTGTGTTTACCGAAATGGGCGAGCTCTGGCTGGTGCGCGCCAACCCGGCAAAGTATGAAAAACTTGCGGCGGTGCAGGTCACGCGTGCGGGGCATCGCTGCCATGCAGCCCTTGCGGATGGTGTGCTGTATTTGCGCGATGCCGAGAAGCTGGTGGCACTGAAGCTGAACTGATCTATAGCGCTCAGAGAATGATCACGATCGATACCCTGAACCAGCATGTGGGTGAGGAAAAACTCCGCGCCACCGTGGCCGCGTTTTATCGTCGTGTGCGTGAGGATGCGCTGATTGGTCGCATGTATCCGCAGGATGACTGGGCAGGTGCGGAGAAGCGTCTGGCGGACTTCATCGTCTATCGCTTCGGCGGACCGCAGACCTACATCGAGGAGCGCGGTCATCCACGCCTGCGCATGCGGCATATTCCTTTCTCCATCGGTATGGCGGAGCGTGACCAATGGCTGAAGCTCATGGGCGAGTCCATGCGCGAGACCGGCATCTCTGAAGAGGCCGCGGAGGTGATGATTCCTTTCTTCACGCAGGTGGCGGACATGATGCGTAACCGGCCGGAGTAGGTGTTAGAGTTCTCCTGGCGTGGAAATCGCGGAGCGTCCCGGAGTGCGGTGGCAGAGATGCAAGGGCACCCTTGCATCGTCGACACCGCTCTTGTGCGCACACAATGCCACCTAACTACAAAGACTTTTCTGCGCAGACAGCGGTGTCGCGCTTGAGCGTCCCACCGCTTTCCACGACGCTTCGCGCAGATCGTAGCATCACTCCCACTGGCTGCCCTTGCTGCCGACATACGTCATGCTGAGGCCGATGATGATGTGGGCCAGGAGCACAAACGCAGCGAGTTCCGATGAGACGAGGCTCGTTTCCGTGACACGCTTCACGGCATCGTAAAAAGCCGTGTCACTCATGCTGCGGAGACTGCCGGACCACGCCCAGAACGCGGCGATGAAGGGATTCACCGCTCCCTCGATCCAATCCGGAAGACTCAGCACAGCCCCGGAAAGCGGAAGCTGAAAACCGACGAGGTAGATGCTGAGGATGGTGGCCTTCTCCGGCGTGCGGCACATGGCGCTGATGCCAAGGCAGACACTGGTCATGGCCGCGGAGACGAGCACGAGCAGCACGAGCTTTGTCAGCAGGTGCCCGGGCAAACCACCGGTGACCATGTCGACAAAGATCCCCATCCACACACTCTGCGCGAGCACGAAAACCCCGAGAAAGAACACCTTGCTGATCACATACGCCGTGGTGCTGAGCCCTCCGAGTTTTTCGCGCTCAAGGATCAGGCGCTCACCGGCAATCTCACGCGCGGCATTGTTGCTGGCCATCAAGGTCACGAGGACCACCTGCAGCATCACGAGACCGCTGACGAGGCCGCCAGCATTGAGCTGCTGCACCATGTGTTCACTCTTCTGCTGCAGCTCATAGAGCATGTTGCTGTCCTGACGCTGGCTGAGCTGTTTTAAAGGCTTGATGCCATCGAGCGCAAAGATCACCACCAGCAGCGGGAAGCCAAACAGCATGGCCAGATGCAGCCATACCTGGCCTGAGTCACGGCGGAAGATCGTCCAGCGGCGATGCAAAAGGGTGAAGACCTGGCTGAACAAACCGGGGAGTTCTTCCGGCGAGATGGTTTCATCTTCAGGCTCTCCGTCATCCCTTCGCTTTGGCTGCTCGGGCGCGCTCTCGAGCAGCATCTTTTCATAGTATTCACGCTTCTTCTGCCAGGACTCATGCCAGGCCTGGGTGTCACGCTGTGTGAGGCGCAGATACACCTCCTCCGGATGATCGACCGTGAAGTAATGCGTCAGCAGTTTTGGCGGGCCGTGATACACAAGCCGGCCCTTGTACATTACGAGGACGCTATCAAAGGCCTCAAGGCTGGCGAGGCTGTGCGTGACGTTGATCACGAGACGGCGCGGGTTCTCACGTGACAGCACCTTCAGCAGATCCGTGATCTCGCGCTCTGATTTGGGATCGAGGCCGCTGGTGACCTCGTCACAGAGCAGCAGGCAGGGATTCGTGACGAGTTCCAGTGCCAGACCCAGCCTTCGCTTCTGACCGCCGGAGAGCACCTTGACACGTCTTTCGGCTAACTCGGTTAGGCCGGTCAGCTCCAGAACCTTGTCCAGCTTCGGCTCAAACTCATCCGTGCCGGGAAGCTGCGTGCGGAGGGACATGCTGTTCGCCACGCACTCCTCCACCGTGAGCAGATCATGGGCGACACTGAACTGCGGCACGTAGCCAAGCTCTCCCGGATGCAGGTCTTCCTCTTCCTTCAGGTCCCTGCCCTCCCACTTCAGCTCACCGTTCGTCTGCTCCACGATGCCGGCAATGACCTTCAGCAACGTGGTCTTGCCGCAACCGGATGGACCCACGATGGCCATGAGATGCCCCTGCGGCACGCTGAAGGCCACCTCCTGCAAAAGATGCAGACTCTCCTCCTCGGATCCGGGAGGAGCATCCACTTCGAGACCGACATTGTTCGCTTCGAGCATGAGGTGATCTTAGGCCAGAAGGCCAATTCAGAGGCAAGCACGATTGTTGCGGATCGTTGCTGGGATGATCGCAATCCTGATCCGGCCAAGGTCGGATGGCATGTGGGACGAGGAAGCGCAGATTGAAAGGGTTCCACCTCACCCTGTCTTTTCCGCCCGTCATGAAATCCACTTCACCTCCGCCCCGCTGGATGCGCCCCTTCTTCGGCACCCTGCTCCTGCTCTGCGGCCTGGGCTGCATCGCGTCATTAGTCAGCAAGGAAGGCAGGCTGCTGGCCTCCGGACAGCGCACGGAAGGCGTGGTGGAGGAGGTGATCGAGAAACACAGCCGCACCACCACGGACCGGGTCTATGACAGCAAGACGGGCACCACGCGCTATGTGAAGAGAGGCGGCGGCGTGACCTATGACATGATGATGCGCTTCACCACGGCAGGGGGGAAATCCGAGCTGACCAAGATCTCCGCCATGTTTTACAACGTACCGAAGGTAGGGGACAAGCACCCCATTCTCTATCTGGCCTCCAACCCCAAAGTGGCCAAGGTGGAATCCTTTCGTCAGCTCTGGGCGCCGATGTTGGTGGGCCTGACCGTGACGACGCTTTCTCTGGGAGGTGCCTTCTGGCTCCTGCGTCGGCGCAAAAAGCCAAGGTGATACCCGGAATACTGAGGAATGGCAGGTCTCTCATTCACCGAAACCTCTTTCATCTGAAAGGATGGTGACCTTCGTAACGGTTGTGTTGTCGTCTGAACGGTGAACAACCTCCCCCCTCGCGACCATGAAAAAGCTCCTTACCCTCTTCTCCGCCATGTCCCTCCTTGCCTCGTCCGCTCTAGCCGCAGATGCCCCTTCCTCGGGCAAAACCGAGTCTGCCATCATCGGTGGCGGCTGCTTCTGGTGCACAGAAGGCCAGTACAAGATGCTGAAAGGGGTGAAAAAGGTCATCAGCGGCTATGCCGGCGGCAACGTGGACAACCCGACCTACAAGCAGGTCTGCACCGGCGAAACTGGCCACGCGGAAGTGATCGAGATCCAGTACGATCCGGACATCATCAGCTACAAGGACATCATCGACCTCTTCTGGCTCGCCCATGATCCGACCACGCTGAACCGCCAGGGTAATGATGAAGGCACGCAGTACCGCTCCACCATCATGTACACCAGTGAGGAGCAGAAGAAGATTGCCGAGGCGTCCATGGCCGAAGCGGCAAAGGATGCCCCCGGCAAGATCGTCACGGAGATTGTGCCGCTGAAGAAGTTTTATCCTGCCGAAGACTACCACCAGGACTACTTCGCCAACAATCCCAACGCCGGTTACTGCCGCGTGGTCGTGGGCCCGAAGGTGGCCAAGTTCAAGAAGAAGCTCGAAGAGAAAGCCAAGCTGAACGAAGCGGCGAAAACACACTGAGAGCAGCCCGCATAACCTTCTTTGCGGAACGAGCGCAGATCTAAAACAAGAAACCCCAAAGTGCCGAGATCGGACTTTGGGGTTTCTCTTTATAGGGGTGTCGCCTGGATCACTTCTTCCACTGCCAGGCCTCATCAAAGAAGCCCGCATCAGGAACGCCACCCGGAGCACGGCTGCTCTTCGGCTGGGTGAAGTCCACCACCGCCCAATCTGGCAGCTTGGCCACCTGGCGCGCGTTGTTCAGGTAGTCATATTCGCGATACGTGAAGCTGCTGTTGATGACGACATAGCGCTTCGGATTCAGCGGGTTCGGATACACCAGCACAGGCGCATGCGTGGTGGCGTCATAGCTTTTGCCATTCGCCTCGAGCTTGCCGTCCGCCCACTTGATAGGCAGTTTGGCGATGACCTTGGCCAGCACGGCATTGCTCTGCGGATCGCCCCAGAGAATGAGGTTGTTCGCGGCGATGTCGGCATCGGTGATGGCCTTGTCATCCTTCGCAGGAGCATCGCCACGGAACTGGCGGCGCCATTCGAAGCTCGCGCGTTCCATCTCAGCCTTGGTCCAGGCACCCACCTTGTCATTGATCGCTGCGCCCGTGGGCTTCACGAAAAGGAAGCTGTCCATGAAGGCATCATCGATCGGGCCGGAGAGACCGTGCTGTTTGACGAGTTTGCCTTCTTCATGAGCCGTGAGTGCCTGCTGCCACTTGCCACCGACGCGGCGGAGATGAACGGTCCAGGAGCGATCCGTTTTCGGGCGCACGACTTCCAGAGTGGCACCGTCAATCTTCACGCTGGGCTTCTCACGCACGCTGAAGGGGCAGTGACCGGGAGCCATGTCGATGGTGATGGCGGTGACGTTCTGCGTCTTGAGGGTCACTTCGTTTTCACCGGTGATCTCGGCATGCACACGAGTGCGCTCCCAGTGCTTCTCCAGCTCATCCACGGTGATCCAATGCATTTTGTTATACCGGAGGAACCAGGTGGCGAAGTGGATCTCCTTCGGTGTCCGATCACGACCCACCGCAGCAATGGCTGCGAGACGCTTTTCGATCTCGATCAGCGAGTCCGGATGGATCTTGTGCGCGGTCTGCGGGCCGATGATGTGCTCGAGCTCGATGTTCTCCATGCGGAGATACTTCTCCATGATGTCCGCCGCCTGCTTCTGGCGGTCGATCTCACCACTGTAAGCCACGGTGGGCAGGTTGAAGAGGTTCAGCGCGCTGTCGGTGGCATTGTACCAATGCCAGAGCGTCTTCTCATACACCGGGATTTTTGACACGTCCTCGCTCTGGAAGACATTGAGGAACTCCGGTGTCTCGGCAAAGCCGGCACCAGGGTTCGCGGCACACCATTTGTCCGCATGGTTCACGGCGAACTGCCATGCGGCAGCACCGCCCATGCTGAAGCCGCGGATGATGGTGCGGTCTTCATCAATAGCGTAGAACTTTTTCGCGTGATCGATGGCCTCAATGAGGTCCACTTCACCAGCAAACTTGTTCGCGCAGCAGTAGCGACCATAGGGATGCAGCACGAGCGCATTCGCCGGAGCCACATTGCCCACCTGCTTGCGACGCTGGTCGAGAAAGCTGAGCTCGCTCAAAGTCTCGCCACGGCCATGGCACCAGGCATCGAGACGTGAGGGAGCGCCGCTGTAGCTCTCGGGAATGACCATGCCATAAGGCTGCACAGAGCCATCGACCTTCGAGCGATAGCCGCGCACGACGAGGCCCTTCTGAGTGGTCCACGGATGCTGGCCGTTCTTGAGCTGCTCGGCACGCAGCTTGCCTTCGGCGATGATTTCCTGCGCGGACTTTACCTCGGGCAGTTTATGCACTTCGTTGTACTTCAGCGCCCAATCGACAGCCTTGTGATACACTTCCACGTCCGGCAGCAGATCCGCGAGCTTCGGGTTCTTCGCCTGCGCTTTGACCGCCGCATCGATGGCAGTGCGCAGTTCGCTCAAGCCCTGCTGCAGGGCCTTGGCATCGGCTTCGGGAACCGCGACTCCTGGAGGCGGAATGGGGCGGACATTATCGGTGGCGTTGTCTTTGGGACCGTCAGCGAGAGCGGTCGAAACGATGAGCAAGGGTAGGATTCGGAAGGTCATGAACGGAAGCGCTAGTATACGCAGATGAATCCGAATCATTCGGGATTTGTGCGGTGAGGTGGAATCCTGCCCGCCTCATGCCTTCACCACGTTGAGCTTGCCACGCACCGGCTTTTTCAGGCAGTCTACCGTTCACATGAACGCGACCCTCATCCAGCAGCCCGCCTTGCGTCTGATCACCGCGAGATCCAAGCAGTTCCCGGAAGGCAATCGCGAGGCTTTCACGTCGATCGAATCACACCTCAAAACCCTCAAAGGCCGCCGCTTTTACGGTCTGGTGTATGAGAAGGACGGGGCTCTGGACTACCACGCTGGTCTCCTGCCTGACAGCGAGATCGAGGAGCGCAGATTCGCCGCGCTGGGCTTCACCATCACCGAGATCGCCGCCGGCCCCTGCGCACGCCTCAAGATGCTCGACTGGACCAGCAAGACCGACCAGATCGGCCCCAGCTTCGGCGCCATGATCCGCCAATACGGCATCGACCCCTCGCGCCCCCAAATGGAATACTACCGCAGCCTCACCGAGCTCCACCTCCTGCTGCCCGTGCCAGCATCCAGCGAAACAAAACCTTGTTAACCGCTGATGGGCACTAATGACCAAGCATCAGAGGGTTTGGACCATTAGTGTAAATCAGTGTCCATTAGTGGTTAAAAGATCTGGGGGTCACCCACCCACCCGCGAACAAAAAAGCGGACCCGAAACCGGATCCGCTTTTTAAAATGCTATTGAGCGAGGCGAATTAAGCCTCAAGCACAGCTTCGTCCACGTTCACGCGGCGACCGTCCTGGTCGAAGCGCACGCGGCCTTCCACGAGGGAGAAGATGGTGTGGTCCTTGCCGATGCCGACATTGCGACCTGGGGTCCACTTCGTGCCACGCTGGCGGATGATGATGTTGCCGCCGATGACGACTTCACCACCGAATTTCTTCACGCCGAGACGCTTGCTGTTGCTATCGCGACCGTTTTTGACGGAACCTTGACCTTTCTTATGAGCCATGAGTGTGTTCTCCTGAGTAAGTGTTGAATTGAAAAAGGATTACGCGTTGATCGCGGTGACCTGCACCTTCGTCAGCGGCTGGCGGTGGCCCTTGGTCTTGTGGTAGCCCTTGCGCTTCTTGAACTTGAAGGCGGTGACCTTCTCGCCCTTGAACTGGCTCAGCACCTTCGCCTGCACGGTGGCACCAGCGATGATCGGAGCGCCGATCGTGAGGGAGGCGCCTTCGCCTGCGGCGAGGACCTGATCGAAGGAGGCGATTTCGCCCTCGGCAACTTCGAGCTTTTCCACGTCGAGCTTGTCGCCCACGGAGACTTTATACTGCTTGCCGCCGGTCTTGATGATTGCGTATGCCATAAACTGTGACTTTTAGAAGGGTGAAAAAGCCGCAGAGCAGGGGGGAACGAGTGCCCAGGCGGCAGGGGGCGCGCATAGTGCCATCAAAGATGGTTACGGCAACCAGTTTTTTACGTACAAGGCTTCCTCCCCTCTTGCCAGCCCCTCCGGACCACTCCAAAGGAGGGCGAAATCATGCTCCGTGGCGCTCAACAGTGGCTGCTTCCTTACCTGCGTTTTCGCAGGCATCCCGTCCGCATCTCCCCGGACCGGCCCCTGCACGCCTGCATCGCCGTCTGCGATCACTACGAGCCTCTGCACGATACCGATCTCGCCGGGGCTCAAAAAGCGGTCGCCCACTGGCAGGCCACCTGGCCCGGACTGGTGAGCAGTCACCAGGACAGCTCCGGGCGCGGCCCCCGGCACTCCTTTTTCTACCCGATCGAGAAGTACGAGCCCTCTCTGCTCGCCCCCCTGGCGGATCTTTGCCACCAAACCGGCAGCGAGGTGGAGATCCACCTCCACCACGACAACGACACGGAGGCCACCCTCATCGCGAAGCTGGAAAAAGGCATCGCCGACTTCGCCAGCCACGGTCTCCTGAGCCGGGATGCCGCCTCGGGCCGGGCCAAATACGCCTTCATTCATGGGAACTGGGCCCTGGACCACTCCCACCCCAGCGGCCGGAAGTGCGGCGTGCCCAATGAGCTGGAGGTTCTGCGCCGCACCGGCTGCTACGTGGACATGACCCTCCCTTCGGCGCCGGATCCCTGCCAGACCAGTACCATCAACGCCACCTACTACGCCCGCGAAGACGGCCTGCCCAAGTCCCACGACACCGGCACACCGGTGGAGGTCGATCAAACCGCCAAGCTACGCAATCTGGAGGACCATCTCCTGCTCATCCAGGGTCCCCTCGGCCTGAACTGGCAGCGCCGGAAATGGGGCCTCATTCCCCGCCTGGAAAATGGCGATGCCTCCGGCAGCAACCCGCCCACCTTGGAACGCTTCCGCCTCTGGCTGGAACTCTGCCCGAGAGTGAAAAACGGCGCCCCCTGGATCTTCATCAAGCTGCACACCCACGGCGGAATCTCAAAGAACTACAAGATCCTCCTCGGTGAGGCCATGCAGCGCTTCTACCGCGATCTTGCCAGCTTTGCGCAAACGACTCCCGGCTTCCACTACCACTTCGTGACGGCTCGTGAGCTGACGAACCTCGTCCACGCCGCCGAAGATGGTAAAACCGGCTCACCTTCTCAGTGGCTGGACTACCTGCACGCGAAGCCACCGGTGCTGGGTTAGAGCACAAACGCTCGCAAGAGACTCCTCTGCCTAGCTTACTTCAGCGTCTCAATGTACAGGATGAGACTCTCAATCTGCGAGTCATTCAAGATGCCGTTATAAATCGGCATCCCGGTGTCGAACTTCTCAAAGCCCTTCACCACCTTTGCGCTCGGATTCAGGATCGACTCACGCAGATACGTCGCATCCGCCTTGAACTTCCCCTTCGCGCCTTTGGCGATCTCGCGCTCGCTGCCAAACAGACCCTTCCAGCTCGGTCCGACTTTGCCCACCAGACTGCCATCAATGCTGTGACAGGCCATGCAGCCAAACATCTGGTATAGCCGTGCCCCTTCCTCCGCCGTGGGTTTCACCGCGACAACAGCAGCGGCGGCGCGTGGTGTCAGATCGACCTCAATCTTGCCAAAGCCTTCCTTCACGCCATCAAACGGCATGAGCTCCCAAGGCGTGAAATACGCCGTGTTCTCCGCCTTTGATCCATCCACGCTCTTCAGGCCCCAGCCTAACCGCATTTGATTCACCGCCTTCATCGCGGGAAAGCCCACCAGCACGCTCATGCCATCCTCGCTGAGATAGGCACTGCTCGCCGTCATGAACTCCTGACCGGCGCTGCCGTCTAACTTTAAGTGCGGACTGCCATATTCCGCCGTGCGCTGGTAGTTCCAGCGCTCCGCGCTGTAGCTCGCGGGATCCGTGGCCAGCTTTGGATCCAGCTTCGCGTTGAAGCGCATCAGGATGCCCTTGTCCGTCGGCGTCAGATCCTTCAGCAGCACACGCTCCTTGCCCGTCCAGCGCACACGCGTGAGACCACTGAGTTTCGTTGCCACCGTGCCCCACACCTGGAAGCCCACCACATAGAGCTGGCCATCCGCCGGATTCACCTGCGCATTCAGCGGCGGGATCTCCAGATCACGCGTGAAACTCACCACGGTTGTTGTCGGACGATGCGCACCTTCCACTTGCAGCTCAGGAACCTTCATCAGCACACGAAACAACTCCGGCCGGTGATACCCCACATGAATGAGCTCATCATTCAGCGGCCCCATCTTCGCGCCCACCATCCACGTTTGTGTAGCACCGCTGGGATTCACCGGATGCGGGATCCAGGTCAGCGGTTCCGTGATCGCCTCAGGATACTTTTCCTTCTTCGCGATCGTCGGAATGTGCCCATAGAAGTGATGCTTCTGGATGAGCTGCAGCGGTGTCGAAGGCACATAGTTGCCCTGCTGATCACTCGCCGTGACCATGCCCGTCTGCGGATGCACGCCAATGAACGGCTGCCGCAAGCCATAACCAATAATGTCGAATGATTTTCCATCCGGCGCGATCTTGATCACCGTGCCATTGTGCTTGCCGCGTGTGGCACCTTCCTGTCCGCCTTTGGAAATGTAGAGCTCACCATTCGGCCCCAGCTTCATCGAGTTCGGAAACTCCCGCGTCTCCGCCGTCTGCGCGAAGAGATTGCAGAACATCTCATACCGGTCGCACTCCTTGTCACCATTCGTGTCCATCAGCTTCCAGATCCCGCTGCGGTCGAAGACGAACAATTCCTGATCTTTGATTCCTGATTCCTGATTCGCTGGGCGTGCCACGATGCTCATGGGTTCGTGCAAGCCGCTGGCGAAGCGCTTCCACGTCACCTTCTCCAGATCACCCTTCAGCCCTGAGATCAGCCAAACATCCCCATCAAAAGTCACCCCGGCCGCATCCCCGTGATCATTGAGAAAGGCAATGTCCGCGAGCCGCACATTCCGCTTCCAAGGATTCGGCACCGGTAGCGGGATGGTATCCACCACGTAGGCGTCCGTGGATTTGGAGAGCTCGCCCTGGGTGGCGACGACCTCGGTCCAGCGTGGCTTGCCGTCCGCCTCCTTCGCCTCATCACTGACAATCCCCGGTTTGCCATCCACCAGACTGATATCAAAGATGTGCCCTTCCTCCGAAGGGGGAAGTTCTAGCCAAAAGTAACCATCGGCAGAACGGCGGAGCGTGCCCTTCGGACCCGAGGTCATGCTGATCTGGAGAGAGCAGAACTCGTCATACTTCGCCAGCAACGGGCCGAGGTTGTTCACCTCAAACTTCTCAGCCGTAAGTTTGCCCTCTCGATAATCGCGAGTTCTCCCGATGCACATCACCAGCGGTTGCTTGTGGTCGGGCAGCTCCCAGGTCTGACCAAAGAAGCTCGCTTCTGGAAGGCCCATCACCGTGCACTGAGCTTCGAGACCAAACAGGCGGACACCGATTTCCACGCCACCCTCGAAAGGACGCACGCGAGTAAAACGAACGTCCGCCATCGGCCCCCTGCCCACCTCCTCCTGGCTCGGCGCAGGCTCACGTGGATCTGTGAAGGTCGGCTTGTCACCCAACTGCCAGCCCGGATACAGACCATTTGCCAGCCACACCTTCCCCACCGGCTTTGGCAGATCCTCCTGGCCGTCCTTCGTCTTCTGACCGGCGACATAGTAGGATCCCGTCGCCAGCGCCGTCATGGTGATCGGCGGCTTGCCCGCCTCGCCCTCCCAGATGCAGGCAATGCGCAGCAGTTCCGTGTCGTAGCAGGCCCACAGATTGTGCCCGAGATTCAGGATCAGCCCACGCGGTGTCAGGTTGTCCTTCGGAAAACCTTCCCCCAGCTCACGGCAGTCCAGCACACTGCTGAAGAACGGAAAATCCGGCTCCACCCACTCTCCCCACGGCGAGGGATTCCCCTTGGCGTCGAGATGAGGTGCTGACTGACCTCGTGCTGGAAGGACAGAAAGGACGCAAAGGACAGAAAGTACGGCCGGAACAAAACGCATCCCCTGAGAACACCCGAAACCTGCCCTCTCTGTCAATGCCTTGAAACCGTTATCGCGAGGAACCCACCACGAACATGAGATAGATGGTGCTCATGATCGCCGAGAACATGCCCCGAGGCAGGAAGATCAGCATGGCCCAGGCAGCCGCCAGATGACGGGAATGCCTGAGCTGCCAGACGATGAGACCCCAGAGCAGCGCCACCAGCCAGCCCCAGCGCCCTGAGAGCAGGCACAGAAAGACGAAGCCCCATCCGCTGATGTCAGCGAACAGGGCTCCAGAAGTCATAAGACAAGGAGAGGGTGGGTATCAATCAATCCCCAGCACCCTGACCGCTGTCCCAGCGACGAGGCTTGAAGCCGCCAGCACCTGGGTTGTTTCCAAAGCGCCTGCCGCCGCCAAAGCCGCCACCCGCATCGTCACGACGTGGGCCGTAGGGCTTCTTGAAGCCACCACCAGGGCCGCCTTTGAATCCGCCGCCGCCACCACCACCGTAGCCGCCGCCTGGCTTGCCACCATAGCCACCGCCACCACCGCCGAAGCGTGGTTTGCCACCGTAGCCGCCGCCACCACCACCGCCGTAACCGCCACCCACATCTTCACGACGCGGGCCTTCGTCACGTGCCGGGCCTTCATCACGACGAGGAGGGCGTGGGGCCCAGTTGGCTGCGCCAGCGCTGCCTTCACGATCGGCCATGTCCATCCGCACGTCACGACCACGGAAGGTCGCGCCTTCGATGCTCGTCAGCACGGCCGGAGCCAGTGCCTCAGGGATCTCCACGAAGCTGCACTTCGGCAGCACATCGATGCTGCCAATGCTGCCCGCCGGGATCTGGCAGGTGTTGTAAATGATGCCGGCGATGTCGCCTGGGCGGGCATTGTCCATGCCGCCGATGTTGATGAAGAGGCGCTTCATGCCTTCAGCCGCCGGACGCGGGCCTGCAGGACCTGGGCGGGCGGGGCGGGGCGCGCCATCACCGCCTTGCTGGGCGCCTTCAGCACCACCTTCACGCGGAACGAATTCGCGCTGCGGGCGGTCTTTCTTCGCGGAAGCACGGTCTTCCATGATCTGCTCACCTTCACGGGAGCCTTCCTTCATCCACAGATCCAGCAGGGCGCTGACCACATCCGTCATGTCAAAACCCGCGTCCAGCAGGCGCTGGGTGGTGTGTTCATGCTTCGTGTAGGTGCCGGCTTCCAGCGTGGCCTTGAGCTTCTCAAAGCTCTGGTCCACGAGCTTCGTCTCCACCTCTTCCTGGGATGGCACCTTCGTGCGGTCCACCTTCGCATTCGTGAAGCGCTGGATGCGCTGCATGAGGTAGATCTCACGGCCTGCCACTAGGCTCACTGCGGTGCCCTTGCGTCCCGCACGGCCTGTGCGTCCGATACGGTGCACATAGTCTTCCGTGTCATACGGCAGCTCATAGTTCACGATGAGGTCGATGTCGTTCACGTCGAGACCACGTGCGGCCACGTCCGTGGCCACCAGCACTTCCACGTTGCCGCTGCGGAAGTTCCGCATCACGCGCTCACGCATCATCTGGTTCAAATCACCATGCAGACGGTCAGCGGCATAACCACGGGCCATGAGGGAGTCCACCACATCATCCACCGCCTTCTTCGTGTTCGCGAAAACGATGGTTAGGCGCGGGTCTTCCAGGTCCAGCACGCGGCAGAGCACTTCCGTTTTGCTGCGGCCCTGCACTTCATAGTAGCGCTGCTCGATCGTCGGCACCGTCAGCGCCTTCTGCTGGATCGTGATCGTTGCCGCGTTGTTCGTGTACCGGTCGATCAGGCGGCGGATGCGTGGGTCAAAGGTGGCGGAGAAGAAGATCGTCTGGCGCTCCTTCGGCAGAGATTCCATCAGCTTCTCGATGTCTTCGGCGAAGCCCATGTCGAGCATCTCGTCCGCTTCATCAAAGACCAGCACTTTCAGGCCGTCGAGGCGCAGGGTGCCACGGTCCACGAAGTCCTGGATACGGCCCGGAGTGCCGACCACGATCTGGGATCCGGCCTGCAGGGCGCGGATCTGGCGGTCATACGAGGCGCCGCCGTAGACCGGCGTGGCGCGCAGACCTTCTTTAAAGCTCACCACCTTGTGGATTTCCGCGCAGACCTGCATGGCCAGTTCACGGGTGGGGCACAGGATCAGCACCTGCGTGCGGCGGTCTGTGGGATCAGCGAGCTGGATGGCGGGCAGGCCAAAAGCCAGCGTTTTGCCGGAGCCGGTCTGGCTCTGGCCCACCACGTCACGGCCGGTCAGGGCCACGGGGATGGCCTCCGCCTGGATGGGGGAGGGTTGTTCGAAGCCCTGGGCCTGGATGGCCGCGAGCAGTTCAGGGGAGAGGCCGAGATCGGCGAATGTCTTTTCCATGTAGTGTCCTTGTCTAAAAACCGGCAGAAAGGCTCCAGTGAATGGGCAACCCGTCCGCCGTAAAAGCGTCCTGCACGCAGCGGGACGGGGACACCGCCAAACCATGGCGGGCTACAAGGCAAACATCGGCCCCAAAAGGGTAGAAGCCGGAAAAACCGGTCGCGATATTCCCACACATCCTCATAAAAGCAAGCCCGCAATTGTCCGGCGGCCTTCCACGCGGCTTCCACAGGTGTTGTTAGACTGAACAGCAGCGGAAGGAGTGAGGGTCCGAAAAGCGTTATCTCTCCCCTGACCTGCCCCAGATGTCTCCCCACCGCCCAACGCTCATCTTCCTCCTGACCGCTGCCACCCTGGCAACAGTGCCAGCCTCAGCCCAGGACAAGCCAACCTTCAACCGTGACATCCGGCCCATCCTCTCTGAAAACTGCTTCGCCTGCCACGGCTTCGACTCCAAAAAGCGCGAGGCCGATCTCCGTCTCGACACCCCCGAAGGCGCCTTCACAGAAACCGACGGCATCTTCCCCATCAAACCTGGCGACCTAACCAAAAGCGAGGTCTGGCAGCGCATCATCACCACGGATGAGGACGACCTCATGCCGCCGAAGGACTCGCACAAAAAGCTCACCCAGGCCCAGAAGGACACCCTCAAGCGCTGGATCGAGCAAGGCGCCACCTACCAGAAGCACTGGGCCTTCGAGTCCCCTGCCCTGCCCCCGATTCCATCGGCACAAGCCCCGTCAAACTCGCCCATCGATGCCTTCCTCGCCGCTCGCCAAAATCAGGACCGCCTGAACTTCGCCGACGAAGCCCCCAAGGAAACCCTCATCCGCCGCGTCGCCTTCACCCTCACCGGCCTGCCGCCCACTCTCGCCGAGGTCGATGCCTTCCTCAAAGACACCTCACCGAAAGCTTATGAAGCCATGGTCGACCGCTACATGCAGTCCCCACGCTATGGCGAGGAGATGGCGAAGCACTGGCTGGACGTCGCACGTTATGCCGACACCCACGGCCTGCATCTCGACAACGAACGCACCATGTGGGCCTATCGCGACTGGGTCGTGCGTGCCTTCAATGCGAACCTGCCCTTCGATCAATTCACCGTCTGGCAGCTTGCCGGTGACTTGCTGCCGAATGCCACGACCGATCAAATCACCGCCACCGGCTTCTCCCGCTGCAACGTCACCACCAGCGAGGGCGGTGCCATTGATGAAGAGTATCGTCATCTCTATGCGATTGATCGTGCCTCCACACTCACCACCGCCTGGATGGGCCTAACCGGAGGTTGTGCGCAGTGTCATGATCATAAATACGATCCTCTGACTACCGCTGAGTTCTACTCGCTCTACGCCTTCTTCTACAGCGGCGCCGATCCCGCGATGGACAAGAACATCGCCACCACGGAACCCTTCCAAAGACTGCCGAAGGACAACCAGCAAAAGACGCTGGAAGCCGCCATCCAGGCTGAAGCAGAGGCCTTGAAGGCTCTCGATGCCTCCGCGCAAAACGTCGCCTACGCCGATCCCGCCACGCTCAAGCCAGCCCCTGAGCCGCAACCCTCCACGCAGGTCCTTTTTGACGATGCCTTCCCCATCGGCACTGACGTGCGCAACACCTCCCGCAACCCCAGCGCCTGGGTCTCTGCACCCGACTACGGCACCAAGTCCGGCAGCCGCGTGCTCACCCACACCGGCGGCCAGTTGATGGAAGACGTGATCACCCTGGCCCTCACACCGCTGACCGTGCCCGAGTCCCCGCGCATCAGCGTCTGGGCACGCACAGATCCGCAGAGCCCGCCGCGTGTGCTCAGCATCGTCAGCGGCGGTCGCCGCGTGTTTTGGGGCGAAGAAAATGCCCTCGCAGACATCCCTGCCGGCCCCATCACCCAGGTGACTCATGCCGGACCTCTGCCAAAACCCGGCACCTGGACGCAGCTCAGCTTCGACCCCTCCGTTCTTGAACTTAAAGTTGGTTCGCGCATCAGCACTCTCTCCATCCAGCAGTATGGCGGCATCGTCGCCTGGGACCTGTGCACACTCACGGGCAATCTACGAAAGTCGGAAGACACTCTCGCCTCCTTCAGCCTCTGGTGGAAAGCCGTGAGCAGCGGCAAGAAAGTCTCAGCCGATGTGCCCGCTGACCTGCTCAAGCCCCTGACCACCGATCCAGCCAAGCACACCAAGCTCCATATTGCCGATGTGCGGGCCAAAGCACCGAAACCCGCCGCCCCGCTGACTCCGGAGGAAGAAGCCAAGGCTGTAGCAGCCGCCAAGCGCGAAGCCCAGCCCACGATCGACAAAGAGCGTGAGGCACTACTGGGCTTCTACCTCGCCCGCATTGCACATCCAGCGAATGAGGACATCGCCACCAAGCGCAAAACCTGGGAAGCCGCGAAGGTCGCACGCTCCACCGCAGACTATGCCATCTCCGGCACCTTCGTCTTTCGTGACATGGAGACTCCACGCGAAACCTTCGTTGCCATGCGCGGTCAGTATAATAAGTTAGGCGATAAAGTCGTCCCCTCCACACCCGCCTTCCTGCCCAAGCTCGCTCAAAGCACCGAAAGAGCTTCACGCCTTGATCTCGCCAAGTGGCTCGTGGCACCCGAGCATCCTCTCACCTCACGCGTGACCGTGAACCGCTTCTGGCAGCAGATTTTTGGCATCGGCCTCGTGAAGACCAGTCATGATTTTGGCTCGCAGAGCGAACCCCCGAGCCACGCCGAGCTGCTCGACTACCTCGCCGTCAGTTTCCAAAAGAGCGGTTGGGACATCAAAAGGCTCATCAAAGAGCTCCTCATGACCCAAGCCTTCCGCCAGGACTGTAAAACGAGTTTTCCAACTCGTTCCGGTAGCGGTTCAGACAACGGGTTGGAAAACCCGTTCTACACCGACCCCGAAAACCGCCTGCTCGCACGTGGCCCGCGCATCCGTCTGGATGCCGAGCAGATCCGTGACAACGCGCTCTTCGTTAGCGGCCTCATCAACCTTGAAGTCGGTGGCCGCGGCGTGCGCACCTATCAGCCGCCAAACATCTGGGAACCCGTGGGTTATGGCGATAGCAACACCCGCTACTACCTCCAGGATCACGGCCCGTCGCTCTATCGCCGCAGCCTCTACAGCTTCCTGAAGCGCACCGCCCCACCGCCCTTCATGAGCAATTTTGACGCACCGAACCGCGAGCAAAGCTGCACCCGCCGCGAGCGCAGCAACACCCCCTTGCAGGCCCTTCAGCTCATGAACGACGTGCAGCATTTTGAAGCCGCCCGTGCCTTGGCTGAGCGCACGCTCCAAGAAGGTGGCAAAGACGACGCCGCACGCTTGAACTGGCTCTTCCGCACGGTCCTCAGCCGTGATCCCGATGCCCAGGAATCCACCATGCTCACCGCCGCCCTCCTCAAGCAGCGCGAACTCTACAAAGCCGACCCCGCCGCCGCCGAAAAAGCCATCCACACCGGCGAATCCAAGCCCAAAGGCATTGCATCACCCATTGAAACCGCCTCCTGGACCCTCATGGCCAACTTGGTTCTGAACCTGGATGAGACCGTGATGCGAAACTGACTGCTCCTGTCACTTCCAACTCACCAGGACTCCCCCACTCCACCCCATCGGAATGGGGTGGTACGACTGCTCCCCACGTACAACCCCATTCCAATGGGGTTGCATCCCGATCTTCCCTAGAGTCCGCAGAACTCAAGGTCATCCACGATGAAGCTTCCAGAAAAATCATCCTGCCCCTAATCATCCTGTCTGGTTTAAGGCTCTGTTATTCTCCCAAGATTGACAACACCCCGCCTGTCCGCTTGAACCTTCACCTACTCTTGTTTGTCATCACCCCCCGCATGACCCCGTCTTTCTCCCTCTCCCGCATCTGGACCCTGGCCACCGCCACGGTGACCCAGCTCCTGCGGATGAAGATCATGGCCTTTCTGCTGATCTTCTGCGTCATCGTCGTGGCCGCCGGCTTCGCCTTCCCGGTGATGAACCCTGAGCAGCAGCTGAAGCTGCTCAAAGACGTCTCTTTCGGCGCGCTGCAGCTCTTCAGCATCGTCATCGCCGTCTGCGCCACCGCGCTTCTGCTGCCGCGTGATCTTGAGGACCGCACGCTCTACACCATCCTCTCCAAGCCCGTGCCACGCTTTGAATACCTGCTCGGCAAGCTCTTCGGGGTGCTCATTCTCATCGGCGCCGGACTGCTCATCATGGACATCGCCTTCAGCGGTGTGCTGTGGCTGCGGCAGTCATTTGTTCTGACACAGTCCGTTTCCGCGCTTCAGCAGGAAGGTGCAGCCACTCCGGAAGCCATCGCGCAGTTGAATGCTTTTGTGGGGAAGCAGGGACTCACCTGGAACCTGCACCTCGGTGTGGTGGCTATCTTCTTCAAAGCCGCAGTGATCACGGCCCTGACGCTGATGATCTCCTGCTTTGCCAGCAGCACCTTGTTCACGATTGTGATCTCCTTCTTCGTCACCATCGCCGGACATGGCCAGGGGCTGATCCGCGAATACTTTTTCACCGGGCAGGGAGGTGTGGTCAAGAAAGTCTTGTCCGCGCTTCTGGCCGTTGTGACACCGGACATGGCCGTCTTCGACATCATCGACAACGTCATCAATGGCGAGCTCGTGACGCTCGCGGCCTTTGGCATGATGGCCGGCATCACCGCCACCTATCTCGTGGGTTACTCCGTGGTCTCTCATCTGCTCTTCGTGGAGAAAGAACTTTGACTGGATCTGCTCTGACGACATGAAACGGAAGCTCCAGGCTCTCATCGTGCTCCTGCTCCTCGGCGCAGTCCGCCTGCCCATGGAGCAGTATGTCACGCACTACTACCGCACTACCGGCCTGCTCAGCGCGCCTCTGAGCCTGGGCCTGCGGGACAACCTCAGCCAGATGGGCTTTGCGGCTTCGCTGGGCGGCCTGCGCTCGTTGGTGGCCACGATCAGCTACCTTCGCGCTTATCGTGAATGGGAGAATGTGAACTGGGCCAAGGTGGACAGCCTCATGCAGCTCACCACCAACCTGCAGCCACGCTATGAAAACTACTGGGACGAAGCCGCCTGGCACATGGCTTACAACGCCGCCTCGGCCTACCTCTACGATGAGAAGATCGAGACCGATGTCCGCACCTCACTCTACAAAGAGCATGTCCAGCGGGGCATTGATATCCTGAAAAGGGGCCTGCAGTTCACGCCGGAGAGCGCCCGCCTGTGGAGCACTCTTGGGGACATCTACGCGAACCGAACCGAGAACCCACGTGAAGCCACTCTTGCCGCCGAGGCTTATCTGCAGGTGTTTCGTCTCAGTCGAAACGAGCGCTACGCACGCTTTGCGGCCCACCAGTATTCGCTGACCCCGGACCCCGCCAAATGGCGCAAAGCGTATGACATGCTCTCCGCTTTCTACCAGAAGAAGCGGGTCAGCGCCACCTTGCTCGACGACCTCAAGAAGCTGGAGGTAAAGCTGAACATTCCCTTTCCCCAGCGCATTCCGACTCCCGGCATCCCGATCGAGGCCCCTGCCGATCCTTACACGGGAGTGTATAGGTAGGCAGGCGAGGTCTAACAAAAAGCCCGGAGCTTCACGCTCCGGGCTTTTGATTGATTCACTTTAAGGGATGTAACCGATCACTCACTGAAACTCCAGGCACACACCCTCGGTCGTGCTACGAGCAAACAGATGGTTATACGCCAGCACCGGGTAGCTCCACACCTTGCCGCCGAGCACGTCATCGCGCTTCAGCTCGGTGTATTTGTCAGGCTTGGCCTCGACGACCACCACTTCACCCTTGTCGCTGAGGGCGATGATCTTGTCACCAGAGAGGATGACCTGGCCAGGGCCGAAGCCGCCTTCCTTCCACTTGTCCTCGCCGGTCTTGATGTCCACGCAGGCCAGGGGGCCGTTGCCGTATTCCTTGAAGCTGAACATGCCGTAGAGATAGCCATCTTTGACGACAGGCGTGCTCCAGTGGTTGAAGCACTCGTTCTCGCGACGCCAGATCTGCTCAGCGCTCAGACCGCTGCCGCTCTTGCTGATCTTGAAGGCACCGGCACCCACGCCGTAACCAGCGGAGCAATACACGATGTCCTCATAAACAACCGGGCTGGCCGCAGTCGAAACTTTAAAGGGGAAGGGGGCCCGCCAAAGCACCTTGCCATCCGCAGGCGTCACGGCCACGAGGCCTGTCTGCGTGAAGAAGATGCACTGATGAATGCCATGGATGTCCGCGATGACCGGCGTGGCGTGGGTCATCTTGTCGTCCTCGCCCTTCCAGATGATCTCGCCGCTGTTCTTGTCGAGACCCAGCAGCGCCTGGCCGGAACCACCACCGCACATCATGAGCACATTGCCATCGATGACAGGAGACGCGGCGTTCTGCCACTTGATCTGCACTCCGGCGTTGTCCTTCATCACATCACGGTTCCACACGGGTTTGCCCGTGGCTGCATCAAAGCAGAACACGCCGAGGTTCGCATCGATCGCATACACCTTGCCACCATCCACCACCGGGGAGGAGCGCGGGCCATCACCGCCCTTGTTGTCGTTGGCACCGGCATCACCACCGCCGTCATACTTGTTGATCACAGTCAGCGGCTTCTTCCAGACTTCCTTGCCGTTCTTCACGTCCAGGCAGACCAGCACCTCGCCCACGTTGCCATCGGTTTCACCCGTGACGATCGTGTAAGCCTTGGCACCTGCGACCGCGAAAGAGCTGAAGCCCGCGGGTGTGTCAGCCTTCCACAGGGTCTTCACCTTGGCGCTCTTCCAGTTCGCCACCTTCAGCACAGGGGCCGTGCCGTCGTTGTTAGGGCCGCGAAACTTCCCCCATTCAGCAGGGGCGGCGGTTTGGGCGGAAAGACTGGCCGCGGCGAGCAGCGAGCCACTGGCGAGAAGAAGCGAGGAACGGATCATGGAGGAGGGTGGTATGAGATTTTCCTAACGAGACGGAGCCTCCCAGTCTTGCTCGCACGCATCCGTGGACAAATGAAATCCTCGCCCCAACCAAACATGCTATCCGAGGCATATATATGCTGA
Source organism: Prosthecobacter gellanilyticus (assembly GCF_007992435.1). Taxonomy (GTDB): domain Bacteria; phylum Verrucomicrobiota; class Verrucomicrobiia; order Verrucomicrobiales; family Verrucomicrobiaceae; genus Prosthecobacter; species Prosthecobacter gellanilyticus. The sequence goes on from NZ_BKAG01000001.1 coordinate 355,004, forward strand.
GGCTCTAGTTGGCCACCCTCCGCCACCACAGGTAGCCGCGGTGCATGTGCTGGATGTTTTCAAAACCGAGTGCCTTGAGTTTCTCCACCGCTTTGCGGCTGCGATAGCCCCCCGCGCAGTAGACGAGCACGGGTTTGTGGCGGTCTAAAGCACTGACTTGTTGGTCGAAGTCCTCGCTTCCTGTGGAAACATTGACCGCTCCCGGCACCGCTCCACCGGAGAACTCCCGCGCTGAGCGTACGTCCAGCACCTGGGTGTCTGGGTGCTCGCGCAACCATTCGACGGATTGCGTGGCGTCAAGGTTGGCACAGACCCGCCCTGGCTCCGCACGGAACAAGGCGGCATCCCATACAGACTCATAGATGAACCATCCGACGATAGCGGCCACAAACAGTGGGACGAGCCAGACCATGCGGCGGAACATGAAGGAAATCGATCTCAACCGCCAGCGCTCATTGGCCCAAACTGCCGCCAGAACATGATCGCCGAGATCGTCAGCCCGATGAAGGTGATCAAATGCCGCACCCGCTGCGGGGCGATGCGCTGTGAAAAATGCGCGCCGAGGTAGTAACCCACCAGCGCCCCGCTCGTCAGCGCCAGTGCCTGCGGCCAGCTCACCATCCCCGCCGCGATGAACCACGTCGCCGCGATCACATTGATCAGCGAGCCCAGCAGGTTCTTCATCGCATTCATCTCATGGATGTTCGTCATGCCCATGAAGCCAAACGACGCCAGCATCAGAATGCCGATCCCCGCGCCAAAGAACGCGCCGTAAATCGCCACCGGCAGTTGCAGTGCCAAGGAGAACCACGCCGCTTTCGAAACACTCTCCGCCGCATGATTGCGCGAATACTTCCGCAACACGTTCTGCAGACAAAACAGCACCGTCGCAAACAGTACCAGGAAGGGCACCAGCTTCGAAAACTGGTCATCATTCGTCTTCGTCAGCAGCCAGCTCCCGATGGCCGCACCGACCAGACACACCGGCACAAACTGCCACAGCAGCTCGCGGATCGCCTTCAAGTGACCGCGAAAACTCACAATGCTGCCTGCGGTGCCAATCACCAGCCCCACCGTGCTCGTCGCATTCGCCAGCACTGGCGGCGTGCCGCACATCAGCAGCACCGGAAAGGTCAGCAGCGTCCCGCCACCCGCCACCGCATTGATCGCCCCCGCCGTGCAGCCGGCAGCGACAAGCGCAAGAAGCTCGAGGTGGGTCATAGGCAGGTTGAAAGGGCAGGGGACCTTGCCTGCCAAACCCTAACTCCGCCACATCGAAGATACTGCCAAAATTGTCGAGCACAGCGCAGACCCCAAAAAGCCCCAATCTTTCTACCCCTAAATTTTTCTACCAAAACCCATCACCACCCTCTCCGTGTCTTCCCCTCTCCGTGTCTCCGCGTCTTCCCCAGCCCCCATCACTCCCTTCTTGCGTCCTGGGGAAGCGAAGGCAGGTTAAAAGTCCACCCATCATGGCCAAGAAAGCAGCATCCAAAACCCCATTGTCCCTTCACCGCAAACACAGCTCTGCCGTCGTGGACGGAGTGGAGCGCGCAGCCAGCCGCGCCATGCTTCATGCTGTGGGCTTCAAGCGTGAGGACTTCAAGAAGAACAAGATCGGCATCGCCAGCACCTGGAGCATGGTCACCCCGTGCAACATGCACATCGACCGTCTCGCCAAGGAAGCTGCGAAGGGCGTGGACGCTGCCGGTGGCAAGAGCGTCATCTTCAACACCATCACCATTTCCGATGGCATCTCCATGGGCACGGAGGGTATGAAGTACTCCCTCGTCTCCCGTGAGGTCATCGCCGACTCCATCGAAACCGTCGTCGGTTGCGAAGGCATGGACGGCTACGTCGCCATCGGCGGTTGTGACAAGAACATGCCCGGCTGCATCATGGTCATGGGCCGCATGAACCGCCCCAGCGTCTTTGTTTATGGCGGCACCATCCTTCCAGGTTGCGTCGGCGTGGAGAAAAAAGACGCGGACATCGTCACCGTCTTTGAAGCCGTCGGCAAGCGCGCCAACTGCCAGATCACCGACAAGGAACTCATCGACATCGAAGAGCACTCCATCCCTGGTGAAGGCTCCTGCGGCGGCATGTACACCGCCAACACCATGGCCAGCGCCATCGAGGCCATGGGCATGTCCCTGCCAAACTCCGGTGCCCAGGCCGCCGTCTCCAATGAGAAGCTCATCGACTGCTTCGATGCCGGCGCTGCCGTCATGAACATGATCAAGCGCGGCATCACGCCACGGGACATCATGACGAAGGAAGCGTTTGAGAACGCCATCACCCTCATCATCACGCTCGGCGGTTCCACCAATGCCGTGCTGCACCTCATCGCCGCCGCGCACAGCACCGGCATCAAGCTTGGCATCGAGGACTTCGTCCGCATCGGCAAGAAGACCCCCGTGCTCGCGGACCTCCGTCCGAGCGGCAAATACTTCATGAACGACCTCGTGAAGATCGGCGGCACCGTCCCGCTCATGCGCCTGCTCATCGAGGAAGGCCTCATGAATGGCGACTGCCTCACCGTCACCGGCAAGACGATGCGTGAGAACATGAAGAACTCCAAAATCTTCTGGCCCAAGACCCAGACCATCGTCCGTCCGCTCAGCGACCCGATCAAGAAGGACAGCCATCTCGTCATCTTCAAAGGCAATCTCTGCCCTGGCGGCGCCGTCGGCAAGATCACCGGCAAGGAAGGTCTCAAGTTCGTCGGCAAGGCCATCGTGTTCGAGTCCGAGGAAGCTGCGTTGCAGGCCATCCTCAATGACAAGGTCAAGAGTGGCCACGTCGTCGTTGTCCGCCGCGAAGGCCCGAAAGGCGGCCCCGGCATGCGTGAGATGCTCTCCCCCACCTCCGCCATCATGGGCAAAGGCCTCGGCAAGGAAGTCGCCTTCATCACCGATGGTCGCTTCAGCGGCGGCAGCCACGGCTTCGTCGTCGGTCACGTCACTCCAGAGGCCTTCGTTGGCGGCCCCATCGCCGTCATTAAAAACGGCGACCCCATCACCATCGATGCCGTCAGCCGTGAGATCACCCTCGGCATTCCTGCCAAGGAGCTCAAGGACCGCCTCGCCAAGTGGAAGCAGCCCAAGCCACGCTACACGCATGGCGTGCTGGCCAAGTATGCGAAGCTCTCCAGCGACGCAAGCCATGGCGCTGTGACCGACATGGGCCTGTAAAGCGCCTAACCATCGGTTGATTCACAAATCATTACCTCCGAGGGCCTCACGGCTCTCGGAGGTTTTTGTTTCGTGACGGACTGGTTCTCAAAACGAATGACAAAAGACGACCGACGGATGCTCTGCGTCATCCGTCGGTCGTGCACCCCACTCGCCCTGGCATACCGGCCAGGGAAATTTGTCTTTTTAGTTAGGCTGGTTCCTCACTTCTCACTGAATGGCATCATCGGAAGTGAAGAACTGCCGGTCCTTTCCCGCAGAACGGATCTGCCAGTTGTCTCGGCTCAGCGGATGAAAGAAGAAGGGCGTGCCCCAGCGATCCAGCAGCCGACCACCATCATCGATCGCGGAATGATCCGCCGCGATGTAAGTCACCTTGGCCGCATTCTGCCCGCGAAGCTGCTCCACGACCTCCACGTTCTCTCCGCTGATCGGAGGCGCGCCGCCGTTGGACTGGCGGAAGGCATCCAGCAGCAGATGCAGAACCTCAAAGTCATGCTCGATGGTGCTGTCCGGCGCATTGAGCTGCCGGCTGACCTCCACCAGTTCCTGGAGCTGCACTTTCCCCTGGGCATCCGCATGCAGCACGGTCGCATCACCCACAGGTACATTTGGACGCAGCAACGCAGGTTTGACCGGCGTGGTGGAAAACAGACCGGCAAAGGTCCGGTCCACCCCGAGGGATGGACCGGACGCGAGCTGCCAGATCCAGGTCACCACCGCGGCCGTCAGCACGACGACCGCGAGGATGCCTTTTCGCCAGGTGAAGGCGAACTGCTGGCGGGAATGGCTCATAGGAAGCCGAGGTTGGCAGAGCCACCGAAGGGATCATTGAAGCGCCCCAGGTTCGGGAAGATGTCCGGTAGCAGTGCATTGCTGACGCCTAACCATTTGGCTGGCACAGCCGCGTATTGATCCACCGCCGTGGTCGGAATCCACCGTCCACGATTGCTCGTGCCGGCATCCTGGTCCTGGCCGAGCTTCAGGCTTGGGAAGGATCCATAGACCTGGCCGCCATTCACCGCGCCCCCGAGCACGATCTGATGACCGCCCCAACCATGGTCAGAGCCTGCAGTGTTCGGATCTGTGCCATTCGGAGTCAGCGTGCGGGTGAAATCAGAGTGAGTGACCGTGGTCACACTGTCATTCACCCCCAGGGCAATTAGCGTGTTGCTGAAAGCCTGCAGCGCGCCACTGAGCTCGCCGATGAGGTTCGTTTGCGCATCGATCTGATCCTGATGCGTGTCGAAGCCACCAATGCTGGCAAAGAAGATCTGCCGCTTGTTGTTCAGCGTGTTTCGTCCGGCAATGAGCTTGGCGATGGTCTTGAGCTGGTCTCCCAGATTCGTCTGCGCATTGATGAACTGCGCATCAAAGTCCACACCACTCGTCGCCGCTTCAGTGAAGGCCGCGCCCACCAAAGCCTCATTGGCCCGGGAGCGCTTCACCACATTGGCGTGATCACTTTCCAGCAGATGCTGGAAGGTGTAGTTCGTGATGTCATCAAAGGCCTTCAGGCGCTTGCCTTGCAGGGTCGTTTTGTAGCTGCCATCCGTGTTCAGCGCATTGCTGTAGGGTGTGGCATTCGGACCATAACCCTCCAGCGGCACCGCGCCCGCCGTTGTCACGGCATACTGAATCTCATTGTGACCCACCTGCAGGCTGTTGATGCCGGCCAGACTCACGGAGAGTGAGACCTGTCCATCTGCATAACCTTGAGAGGCCAGCAGATCCGCCACGCGGCCTCCCCAGCCGCTGCTGAAGGGCTGGTCAGGCACGGAGCTCTGCCACTGGACCTGCTGGTCCGAGTGGGAGAAGAGCTGCGGCGGCAGCGGCACCGAGCCTGCCTGGAACTGCGCCCGTGTGGTCGGATACAGCAGCGTGCCCACATTGGCCACAAAGGCCAGCTCACCCGAGTTGAAGAGCTGCTGCAAACCCGTGGCCGCCGGATGCACCCCATAGTCACCGCTGCTCGAGGTGAGCGGCAGGGAGGCAGGCTGGCCCGCCACATAGGCAGAGTCCGTCGGATCCAGAATCTTCAGCACACCACGGCCGCTCTTGTAGTCGGCATAGGCAGGATGATTCTTCTGCGGCACCAGCAGGTTGTTCGAGTCATTCCCTCCGAAGAGGAAGAGCACCACCAGGGCCTTGTAGTCTGCCAGCGGACCCGCCTGGGCGAGCGCTGAGTTGACGAGGCGGAGGTGGGCCAGGGTGTTCACCACACCGGTGATGCCCAGGGCCGAGCAGGCGGACTGCCGGAGAAAGCGGCGGCGTGAGGAGGCGAGCTCAAAGTCATTGTGTTTCATAATCGTTGTTAGGTAGAGGTTTCCTGGGGCAGTTACTTTTGATGGATGTATTCCGGCGAGGCCACGAGCAGGTAGAGCAGCTCCTTCACCCGTGCGGCGCTGGTGGGCGGGCCTGGCAGCGTGGACACCGCCTCCAGGATGATGCTGCGCGGATTTGGCGTGGCTGCGGACGCGTAGCGTTCCTTCAGATTGCCGGAGGTGAGCACCACATCCAGCTGGTCCAGCACCGTGGTCAGCGCCTCGGTGACGGTCTTGCCATTGGTGATCTCGCTGTCGTAGAGCTGCACGAAGGCCGTGCGGTCCAGCTTGATGTTGTCCTCCAGCGCATCGGTGGCACCGAAGAGCGGATTGCCGTTCTGGCCGTTGTCCACATGCGTCTGTGTGTAGTGATAGTTGATCACACGCACCACGCTCGTTTCCGTGCTGAGCTGCAGTTCTGGAGCCACCAGGCCTGCCGCGGCCACATCACCACCTGGGTTGAAGTCCGGCAGGAACCAGTTGAACACGCTCGGCGCGGCCTGCGGTGTCTGGCCCAGCGTGGCATCCGTGTCACCGAAGCGATAACGGGTGGTGCCAGTCGGGAAGTTATTGAGCTGCGCGGCAGGATAACCAAAGCTGGAGAGCGAGGTCAGCGGGATGTCCGAGGTGGCACCCACGGCGCGCAAAAGCTGCACGTAGCGGATGATTGGCTCCTTCTGCTTGCCGTAACCAACATTGCTGATCACATCGAGGCTGCGGGCTTCATAATCCGTGAGGATGGCGCGAACGACGGCCTTCAGATTGCCACGCACTCCGCTGCCATTGTCCTCAAACTTCTGAGCCACACGGTAGATGTAGCCATTGCTCGGGTTCGAGGTCACCAGACGCTGGATGAGCAGGCGGCTGATGAACGGCGCGATGTTCGGATGAGCGAAGATGATGTCGAGCGCGGCGGTGAGATCCTGCTGGCCATTCAGACCAGCGGCGATGTTGCTGCCGAGCACCGTTTTCGCGGCGGTGTCATGATAGGCGGCGAAGTTCTTCAGCGGATTCGTCCATGAAGCCTGGAAGTAGGCGGGGCCATTGCCCTGGAAGAAGTTCGTGTTGTCCTCCACAGGATACCCATTGCCCGCGCTGCCATGCTTCTTGCTGAAGCTCCAGCCAGTGAAGACACGGGCCAGGTTCGTGATGTCATTGTTGCTGTAGGTCTGGATCGGCAGACCATCGGAGCCCAGCTTCAGGGTGCCGTCGGGATGACGGGCCACGAGACCGATGGAGAAGAGCTGCAGGATCTCACGAGCATAGTTTTCATCCGGGCTGAAGAGCACATTGCCCTGACCATCGAGCACCGTCTTCTGGTTCTGCAGGTGGCTGAGATACTTGCCCTGGATGGGGCTCTTGCTCACCTCTTCGAGCAGCGTGCGGTAGTTGCCATCTGCACGTGTGGCGAGGAGGTCATAGTAGTTTGCCAGACCGTAGTGGCGCTGACGCAGCGTGGTCAGTTCTTCCGAGGTGACCAGGATCTGGCTCAGCGCAAAGGCCACGCGCTGACGCAGCTGGTCATGCGCCTTCGTGGAGATCAGCCACCAGGCGCGGCGGCGGTTGTGATGACGAGGCTCCTCGTTGTTCACGAAGTTACTGGGGGAAGTGCCGCGCAGATCCCACTCTTCCGCGTCCGCCGCCTGGGTGTAGTCGAGCAGCTTCGTCTGATCGAGCGCGAACTGCGCATCGATCCAGGCATTGTATCCCGCGATGCGGTTGCCGCTGTGCGTGGTGTTGATGGCATTCACCAGCGCGGTGATCTCGGCCTGGGTTGGGCCATAGGTCGCCTGGGTGAGGAAGCGAGCCACATCGCGTGTCAGCGCATCACCCGTGAGTGTTGGCAGAGACGGTGGCGCTGGCGGAGCTGTGAAGCCCGTGGAGCCAGTCTGGCGTGAGAAGATGCCAGTGATCTCACCTGCGGGATAGTTGCCCGTGCCGATGTTCAGATACACCCACTTGCCACCGTTTTGGAAGAGACCTTCGATCTGATCCTGGCCGGTGATCGCGCCGACTTGAGTGAGGCTCCAGGTTTCGTTCGTCACCTGGCCGATCGGCAGCGTGGGCCGCAGCTCAGGTCCGACACCGGAGGTCACGCCATAGCGGATGTAGGCATTGGTCTGGTTTGAGGTCAGGCCGCTGAAGCTGAGGTTCACACGGGCTGCATTCTTCGGACCATTCAGGTAGAGTGTGGCAATGCCAGAAGCAAAGGTGTTGGCCGATCCCTGTTTCGTCAGGAAGGCGACGAAGAGCTGCTCGTTCGCCGCGATGTGCGAGGCATCGTTGACGTTCACCGTGGCCACGCCGGGCGATCCGAGAACATACTTGCTGTTAGTGCTCAGCGTGAGGTTCACGGTTTCAGGATACTCATTCACTGAGTCCGTGACCGGAACAATGACCACATCATTGGAAGCGGCATTGAAGCCGATGGTGATGCCACCGCTGAGCGCACCGCCGCTGTTGTTCTGCACCAGATAGTCCGTGGTGATCGTGGCACGGCCGCTGAGCGTGAAGTTCACGGTCACTGGCACCGTGCCGCCTGTGCGGTTGATGCGGAACTTCGCCGCAGTGCCTTCCAGTTCGAAGCCATCCGCCACCAGAGGTGTCACCGTGATGGTGCCGCCGCTGTCAAAGCTGTTCGGATTCGTGCTGTAGGCATACTCATTGATGTTTGTGATGCCGTCTCCATCTGGATCCAGCGTGGCATCCGTCGCGTTGGAGGGGCTCAGCCCGTTCGCCACTTCCCAGGAATCCGGGAGACCATCCTCATCAAGGTCGACCGCGCCAGCGATCGCGAGATAGCCCGCGCTCTCGGCAGCATGCGTGGTCTCAGCATTCAGCGAGACTTCATCCTGCGCGCGCAGGTCCACTTTGTTGTGAGCCAGATTGCGCTGACGTGGCACCACAGGGTCGACTTCATTGCGGGTCTGGAAATCGGCGAGCAAGAAGGCATCCGCCAGCTTGCGGGTGAAGTTCACCGCCGTGAAAGCATCCGTCACGGAAGCTGTGGTGGCATTGGCCTCGAAGAGGAATTGGTTAGACACCAGACGTCCGCTGCCTTTCTCAACCGCCAGGTAGTGCACGGTCTCGCCGGCATGCGTTTGATTCGCCGCCTCTTCTTCATCCAGCTTCAGGGTGAAACCGGTGCTCGTCACATTGTAGATGCGCTCGATCACAGCGCTCGTCTCAGCCGTGGTCGCCACTTGGCCGAGCACCACAGGCGCTGCGGTGAAGGCTTCCGCAAAGGTGCGTGCAGCAGCGGTGTTCGTCACACCGGTCACACGGTTGAACTGCCAGCGCAGGCCGCCGATCACATAGTTACCCTGCTCACCCACGATGTAGTGCAGAGTCTCTTCCGGATGCGCACCACCGAGGTAGTCCCAGCGGTCCACCTGATACTCAAAGCCGGTGGTCGTCACATTGCGTACACGCACTGCCGCAGGCTGGCCATTGTTCTGGGTCAGCGGGCCAAAGACCACCACGGGTGTGGTGTAGGTCTTCGCAAAGGTCACCGGTGTCCAGGTGGTTGCATTCGTCTGCGTGTGCACCAGCTCGCCGACTTCCAGCTTGGATCGCAGCTCACCGAGCGACTCACCGAGCACGAGGTAACCCACATCCTCAGCGGCGTGGTTCGTCTCAGTGGCGCTGGACTGCTCTTCCTGCAGGAAGATCTCCGCACCTGTGTTGGTCAGATTGCGCTGGCGAATGGTGATGGGATCACCACCGTTCTGCGTCAGTGCCTGCGCGAAGAACAGCGGCTGCCGGTAGGTGGCACCGAAGGCCAACGTGCTCCAGGCATGGGTCACGCTCGCTCCCGTCTTCGCCACTTTGAAGGCAGCACCATCGAGCGTGCCCGTGCCGGTCGCGATCGCGATCCAGCCCACGGACTCGCCAGACAGCGTGGCAGTGTCCCCCTCCTGCGCTTGCAGCTTCAGGCCGAAACCGGTGGTCGTCACATTGCGCACACGGGTGGTCAGCGCCTTCGCATTCACCACGGATTCCGCCTGGGCCAGCACCACGGGAGCAGCCCCGAAGGTGATGCCGAAGGCTGCCGTCTGCTCGGTGTTAGTCACACTTGTGGTTCGGCCCGCACGCCAGGTCACGCCACCGAGAGTGTGCGTTCCAGGCTCGAGCGCCAGATAATGCACACTCTCGCTGCCATGCACTCCGTCGAGGTAGTCCCACTCGTCCAGTTGATACTGGAAGCTGGTGGTGGTGACGTTGCGCACTCGCGTGGTCACGGCCTCCGCATCGTTGTAGGTCTTGGTCCCCAGCACGACCACGGGAGCCGTGCTGAAGGGACTGGCGAAGTTCACCGTCCGCCACGTGGTGGCATTCGGCTGGTTGTTGGTGAGCACGCCGGACTCATAAGTCGCGGCGAGTGAGGTTGCCGTCGTCAGCGCAATCGCTGGGAGGATGAATGCGGCCAGCAAGGACCGCTTTGGGTGGACTGATTTCATGGTTGCTAATGCAAGGGTGTGGACATGGACTGCCCTCCTTGAGTGAAGGGTCGGTCGATCAGGTGCCTCCAGCGGTCGCTGGTGGGCGGGGAGGATGCGCGCCGGGCTCGTGGGTGCCTCCAGCATGCGGATGCTGGTCGGTGGCCGGGGTGGGTGGCGAATCCGAAAGTGTTGTTGGTTAGGTCAGGCGCTCAGCACGACCTTGGACTGCTCGTCATGCCGGAGGATGCTGAGGATGTGATGCACATGCGCGATGACATCATTCGCGCTCTCCGTCTCGCTGCGGAACTCATCGTGCGAAGGGGCACCTTTGGTGCTGGAGATGCTGATGGAAGCAGGGCGAAAATCGATCTGGCCTGGCAGCCTGCCCTGAAAGGAAAAGGTGCCGGAGATGCGAATCTGAAAGGGAGCCCGCACCTGCTGTTTCAAAGGAGTGACACACAGCTGCACCGGGCGGCCAGAAAGCGATTGAAGCGGCTGGCTCGGAGTCAGGATCAGCACTTCATAGTCGGGCGCGAGCTTCCGCAGGCTCTTCTTGAACTCGTCCAGTTTCATCCATGAGGTGACCGGTGCCGGATGAGAATCCTGAAGCATTTGCTCAAGCAGCAACTCGCGGGCGATGGCCTTTTGCAGGGTGTTCATGGGGGGAGGTGTTTGAAGATGATTCCGAGGAAGATCAGACATAATCATGTGGAACTGGCCTTCCTTCGTGGGATGAGCCGCAAACCGCAGGTCGCGACGGGTTTCCTGTTTGGGGATCACCTCCTTCATGACGAAGGATGCTCGCAACGCTTATATCATATTGATCCGGTAGGATTATGGGCGCAAGCAAAAAGATGGTCTCCTTGCGAGAGATTTACAAATCGGCCTCAAGCGCGACGGATCGAGCAGACTACTTCGCCAGTGCCTCATCAAACCTCGCGATGAGTTCCGCGCTATCCTCGAGACCTGCTGACACGCGGATCAAATGCTTCGGCACACCGCAGCTCGCGGCCCAGGCCAGTTCATCATAGTGCGCGAGCAGCGTGTAAGGGCACACCAAGGTAAAGTTTGTCCCCAGGCTCGGTCCCTTGCACACACGCAGTGCATCATAAAAACGCTCGCTCGTGTACTCAGCATCCTTGAGCAGGAAGGAGAACAGGCAGCCATGACCACCGCCTTCACGACGGATGAACTCATAGCCTACACCACCGTCCTGCTTCGCATGCCAGACCTTCTCGACCTTCGGATGCGAACTCAGATACTCGGCGAGAGCCAGCGCATTGCGGCTCATGCCTTCGGCACGTTGCACGAAGTCGCGGCTGTTCCGTTCCAGCGCCACGGCATCACCACGCCAGAGAATGTGGTCCGCGTTTTCCGTGAGGAAGGCGGAGAAGGCCGCATGATGCGGCGAGGCGCGGTTCAAGATGACACCGCCTGCAAGCACATCACCCTCACCTGAAAAGGTTTTGGTTAGGCTGGTGGTGGTGAGGTCGGCCACCTTCAGCGCATTCGCATGCACCACCGTGGAGATGGTGTCATCGATGATGATTGGCACACCGGGCTGCGACTGCGCACGGATGGCGAGCAGTCGCTCAAGATCCACACAGCGGAGCAGGGGATTGCTCGGCGCTTCGCAGAAGAGGCCCGCGATAGGCTCGGATTTCAGCAGTGTTTCCAGCTTGCCATATTCCTGATCATCAATCATCGGCAGGAAGTGCGCTCCGCTGCCAAACATCTCCTGCAGCTTCAGCACATCCACATACGGGAAGTCGAGCTGCACCGTTTTGCGCCCCGGGAAGAGCGTGGTGAGCATACGGTGCACCGCAAAGTTCGCCGCCATGCCGGAAGGGAAAAGAAACACATCCTCCGCCTGCTGGCCGGCAAGCTCCGCCAGCCGCTGACGAATCGTTTGGTTGGCCGCTAGGCCTTCGGCTTCTGTCGCCTCGGTCTTGCGTGTGCCCAGTGTCTCACAGGCCTGACGCGTGCTCACGATCTCACCGCAGAAGCGCCAGAAGCGACGAGCCTTCACATAGGCATCAGCCGGGAACACGACCACGCCCAGTCCATCGCGCCAGGTTTCCGCACGCCCCGTGAATCCATCACGCGCGATGAACTCCACGCACCTCTGCGCATGCAGCACTTTCGGGGACACCAGGCAGCGTTCACCTTCGTGGGCGAGATCCTTTTCCGCTGCTGCAAAAAGCTGGCTAACCGCAGGCGGGCAGCAGAAGCGCGGATACCCCGAGCGAAATTTGGAAACGATCTCCTGATCCCCCTCCTCATAGCCAATGACATGCTTCCACAAAGGCAGGCTGACACTGACACCGAACTCGTCATCAGGCAGCGGACTGCCCAGCGAGTCGGCCTGCCAGAGAGGGTGGTTCAAGAGGTCGGACATGGAGGGGCATCTTCGTTAAAGGGACTTCGGCGAGTTGGCAAGATGCGGTTCAGCCGAGCCCGTTTTCCAGTATGGTGGAAGCCCTAGCGGGGTGAGACAAAAGCATTTGTTCCGGGAACTCTGTATTCACAACGGGGTGTTGTCACTCCGGATCCAGGTTGGCGAGGAATGATCCCCCTCGCTGAACCTAACATACCAATGATCATACCAATCCGGGTGATCTCCCGGCGTCTGGTCGCCAGGCACATGCAGCCGGTGGCCGGTGGAAAAGATGATGTCTAGTTCACCATCCTCTTGGGCGCGTATGGATTCCACGCTTGAACCCAAAACCGGGCGGAAGTGCTCCCACCAGCTTTGTTCGAAAGCCTGAAACTGCTGTTCGTCAGGAATCGGATAGCTCGCAGAGTCCGTGATCAAGGTTTGCCCAATGCCAAACTGCCAGGGAGGATCGATCCAAAGATAGTCACCCTTCTTCCTGTTCTCACTCCGATGCAGTTTGATTGAATTGCAAGCCAGGGTGAGAGACCATGGATGGCCGATCCACTGATGCAGTTTTCCACCATCGCGCCGGTAGTCGTTGGCAGACATTTTACCCGCACTGCGCCCGCTGCCGCAGGAAATGGTCCGCCAGCACCAGATGCACCATGGCCTCGACCATCGGCACGGCTCTCGGCAGCACGCAGGCATCATGGCGACCGCGCGCGGCCAGCGTGGTTTCCTGCTTATCATTCGTCACAGTGTTCTGCTCGCGCAGTACGGTGGCGGTGGGCTTGAAGGCCACACGGAAGACGATCTCCTCGCCATTGCTGATGCCACCCTGGATGCCGCCGCTGCGATTCGTGCGGGTGCGGACGTTGCCGCCATCCATGTAAAACTCGTCGTTGTGCTCCAGGCCGGTCATGAGCGTGCCGGAGAAACCGCTGCCGATCTCAAAACCCTTCGTCGCAGGCAGGCTCATCATGGCCTTGGCCAGATCCGCCTCCAGCTTGTCAAACACCGGCTCACCCAGCCCTGTCGGCACGCCACGGACCACGCACTCGACGACTCCGCCGACGCTGTTGCCCTCGCTGCGCACCTTCTCGATGAGCTCGATCATGCGCTCTGCGGCTTCAGGATCACAGGTGCGGACGATGTTGGACTCGATGCCCTCGGCCGTGAGATTCGCCGGAACCTTCGCCTCGATGTCCTTGATGGTCTTCACATAGGCCAGGCACTCGTAACCCGGCACGCTGTGCTGCAGCACCTTGCGCGCGATGGCGCCTGCGGCGACTCGGCCGATGGTCTCGCGGGCGCTGGAGCGACCGCCACCGGACACCGCACGGATGCCGTACTTGGCATCATACGTGTAGTCCGCGTGGCTGGGGCGGTAGGCCTGCTGCATCTCCGTGTAGGCGGAGGGGCGCTGGTCGGTATTGCGGACAAAGAGACCGATGGGTGTGCCCAGGGTCTGGCCATCCAGCACGCCGGAAAGGATCTCGGCGGTGTCGTCCTCCTTGCGCGGAGTCACGATCTTGCTCTGGCCCGGGCGGCGGCGGTTCAGCTCATGCTGGATGTCTTCCACCGTCAGCGGAATACGCGGCGGACAGCCGTCCACGACAACCCCGACGCCGGGGCCATGGGATTCACCCCAGGTGCTGATGCGAAAAAGTGTGCCGAGACTGCTGGACATAAGTCCTTTAGATAAACGGAACCCGGCCCTGTGCAATCAATCCATGCCATCAATGGCAGCCAGTGCTGTTCAGGCGATTTTAGGCCCGCCCCGGGTCACACCTCCACCGGATGCTCCGGAGTCGGCAGCACCAGCTGATACATTGCCAGATCCAGCCAGCGGCCAAATTTATACCCCGCCTCGCGAATCTGCCCGCAAGGCGTGAACCCCGCCTTCTCATGCAGCGCGATGCTCGTGGCATTCTGCGCATCGATGACCCCGATCATCATATGAAAATCCTGGCCCCTGGCGCGCTCGATGAGCTTCTGCAGCATCAGCTTCCCCAGGCCCCGGCCCCGAAAGCGCGTATCCACGTAGATGGAGTGCTCCACGCTGTATTTATAGGCCGCATGAGCCCGCCAGGGTCCATAACTGCCAAAAGCCATCAGCTCGCCCTTCTCATCCAGCACCCCGATCACCGGCAGGTTCTTCTCCTCCTTCACCTCAAACCAGGACTCCATGTACTCGCGCGAGCGCGGCACATAGTCGTAAAGCGCCGTCGAGTTCACGATGGCTTCATTAAAAATGGCACGGATGGGCTCGAGATACTCACGCCCGCAATCAATCCAGGTCATGCCCTCAGGCTAGGCGGCCCATCTTCGGCTGGCAATACTAGTGTCACTTTCCCTTCACCTCGAACCGCGGATCCTCCCACTTGAAGGCCGCTCGCTTGCCCATGAGCAGGTCGTAGATGGTGTGGTTCGTCTTCATCATCTCCGCCACCATGTCCTTCCAGGGACGGTCCGCCACGCTGATGAGACCGGTGTTGTAGCTCTCGCCATTGTACTTGCTGAACCAGCGGCCCGTGGTCGCTTGGTCCACCAGTGTGAACCACTCGATGCCGATCACAAAACCTAGCGCGGCACTCTGCTCGACGTAGTTGCGATAGGCCAGACCACGTTCCTGCTGGCTGCTGACCTCACGTCCGCCGATGAGCCCGCTGTCCTTCGGTGAAGACCAGAAGAACTCGCTCAGCATCATCGGCTTGCCACCGGTCCATTCATGATAGCGCTTCAGCGCCACGGTATCGACGCCTAACGTGTAGTAGTTGTAGGACACCACATCGAGGTGCTTGCCCATGATGCGGCAGAGCTGCTCGTCCTCGATCGTGATCGGCTGCAGGCGGCTGCCGATGAGCAAATGATTCGCGTCATGCTGGCGATATAGCTTCTCGATCTGAGCAAAGTAGGTCTCGAGGAACTCACCGACAAACGCCTTCACATCCGCCTTCGCTGCATCGGTGGTCACGGCCAGACCCGCGTCCAGCAGTTCCTCAAAAGAGCCCGCCTTGGCGTGCCAGGAAGTGTTGTAAGCCTCCACCGTCTTATACTTGTCCTTCAACACAGCCACCAGGCGCTGCTTGCAGGCATGCTTGCCCGGTAGTGAAGGGATCACGCGCGGCAGTTCGTCATAACGCGGCTCGTTCACAATGAACCAGCCAATCAGCAGCGGATCATTCGCACGCTGCGGCACCTCGCGGGCGATGTTCTCCGCCAGCTTCGCCGCCGTGGCCGCATCATATGGATCCCACACCTCATGCGCCCCCGGAATGCGCGGCACACCTTCCCACTCATTGATCGGCAGATGGGTCACATAGGGGAAGCTCGCCATCACATGCGCGGATGACGGGATCGGACTGAAGGCACCGATGGAATTGAAGCCCCACTTGCGCACACGCTCGATCATCCGCGCCGCATGAGTGTCATAGTCATAGGCCGAACCAAATTTGCGGATGACATTCGAGAGATAGAAAGAGAAATGCGCATCGCCATCCCCCGGACGGAAGGCGCTGGCATATTCACCCTCGGCCTTTGGGAGCCATTCATAGATGCCTTCACGACCTTTGACATAGGTGTAATCATCGTTAGGAGCGAAGCCGCAAAGACCGAAGTGGAAAAACGCATTGCCCTCCGGATCCACCAGCCACCACTTCTCCTGCTTCTGCTCCACGTGGAAGAAGCCCGTCTTCTTCAGCCCCAGCGCCTCACCGCTGCCTGGCTGGCCGCCAAACGTGTCCAGCTTCGGCGTCTCGATGCCCGCATAGTAAACTTTGTCCACCTCCACATCGGCCTTTAGATCTTCGAGACTCTTGAGCTTGTTCGGGAACGTGTCCTTCAAACTCTGTCCGAATGGATCAATGAGCTTCGCCACCGATGCGAGATCCGAGGACACCTTGATCTTCGCCGTCGGATGATCGGCATTGTAAGGCACCACAAACATCCAGTGATACACCGCCCAGTTCCATTCGCGGTTATCCGTCAGTTGTTGGAACGCATAGTCCGGCGTGGTGAAGCTCACACTCTGCCCCTGCGCATTCTTCACCAGAAAGCTCGTCGCGTTCAGGCTCGCGATCTGCGGCGGCGTGGACTTCTCCGCCGGAAACACCCCCTCCTTCTCCGCGATCTTCCACGAGCCACCCTTGGCAAACCCGATGTCGATCAGCGTCGTCATCTTCCACGACTTCACATCCGCCGGGATCCCCTTGAAGCTCACCTCGATCTCATCCTTCACCACCGACACCGCGCACTCCGCCCCACCTTCATAGCGCACCGTCGCGCTTGAGCCCGCTGTCTTCACCTCGATCTGCTTGTGCACAGGCCCCTGACTGCCATCGACAAACTCCGGATAAGTCAGAATAAAGCTCCCCAAACTCCCCGCGCCGACTTCAACACCAGCGCCGGTGGTTTTCAAATCAGCGGCGGAAAGAGATGACGTCAGGAGAGCTAGGCCAAGGCAAAGAAGCGTGCGGAGCATGCTTCAGATTGGATGGGTGCCCGCGAACGTGCAACATCGAGAAGAGCACCTCACAACCAAGCCTTCCGCCGGAACCAGATAAACATCCCGGTCACGATCCCAAGACACAGTGTCCAGAATCCGATGGGGTAGCACCAGGGATACGCCCAGGACGCCTTGACCTCCGGCATGTGCTCAAAATTCATGCCAAACACGCCCGCGAGGAACGACAAGGGCATGAAGATGGTGGCGATGATGGTGAGCACCTTCATGACCTCGTTCATGCGGTGGCTCATCGCGTTCATATAAGTCTCGGTGAGGCCGATCGCGACCTCGCGGTAGGTTTCCATGAGGTCGATGACTTGCACGCTGTGATCGTAGACATCGCGAAGGAACAAGGAGGCCGTGGTGGAGAAGTTCGCATGATCCACGCGCTGCAGGGCATGGACCATCTCGCGCATGGGCCAGAATTCGCGGCGCAGCAGAAGCAGCTCATGCTTCACCTGATGAATGCGGCGGATGACTGCGGGCGTGGGCCGGTCCAGCACCTCGGTCTCGATGTCCTCCAGCCGCTCGCTGTAGTGCTCCATGACCGGAAAGCACTGGTCCACCACGGCATCGATGAGCGCATAGAGGAGGAAGCTCACATCATTCGTGCGCAGGCGTGAGCCATCTCGCAGGATGCGTGTGCGCACAGCATCCCAGACATCCCCATGCGTCTCCTGAAAGGTGAGAAGGGTGTGCTGGCCGAGGAAGAAGCAGACCTGCTCACAGTGGAGTTGCTTCTCCACCAGGAAAATCATGCGCGCGAGAATGAAGAGGCGCGAAGGCATGTCTTGCATGCCTGGATAAGACTCGATCTTCGGCCGCGTGCCAGGATGCACGAGGTCCTCGATGGCCAGCGGATGCAGGTCATACTTCTTCGCTAGCGCATGGATGATGCGCATGTCCGTCAGGCCATCCACATTGATCCAGCGCACCGTGGCCCACTCGGGACGGTGACAGGAAAGGAAGTCATCCACATCCAGCACGTCCACCGCCTGCACCTGCGAAGGCCCGTAGTCGATACAGGTCAGCACCACGCGCTGCGGCCCGCTGGGCATCTGCTGGAGCTGGTCCAGTTCGATGCCAGATGCCTTCCCCGGCTGCGGATGATGCAGCCGCGGCATGCCGAACTTTTTCTTGCCACGCGAGGAGGAGCCGAACATGCCAGACCATGGAGCAATCCGCAGACCATGCCAGGAGGAAGACTTAGCGGCGACGGCGCATGAACAGGCCAAGCAGGCCCAGCATCAGCAGCAGCGTACGGCTCGGCTCAGGAATGACCACGATGACACCAGAGGTGGTGAAGCGGCTCACATCCCAAACCAGACCGCCGCTGAGCGCAGGCAGATCGAACTGCAGCAGATCGTCATCGGCACCGCTGCGGTAGTTCGTCCCGACATTGAAGCCGCTGAAGTCAGCGCCGACCAGCGTGCCCCAGTCCAGCAGATTGAAGACCTGACCATACGAAGCGTTGAAGGATGTGCCAGGGCGCACGCTCAGACGACCGCTGAAGGTCAGCGTGGAGCCCGCCGCGCCGTCAAAGGTCAGCAAGTCATGCGAGCCACTGCCCGTGCCGTTGAAGGCATCCACATAGGCATTGTAACCGGCGCTGCCGATCACATTGCCACCGAAGCTGGTGTCGATGGTGGCCTGGTTGGTCGGGCTTCCGAGATCAAGCATCACCAGCGAGCCATTTTGAATCTCAAACGAAGCAGCCGCCGTGGTCTGGAAGGCCAGCGTGCCGATGTTGGAAGCCAGCGTGCCATTGCCCGCATGCATCGTGGCATTGTTCGCGAGCGTGAAGCTGGAACCCTGCACCACACCGCTGCCCATCAGAACAGCGTTGGCAGCCACCGTCACAGCGCCAGTGCCAGTCTTGCCCGTGGCGCTGACAAGCAGCGAGCCTGCGTTCACCCGTGTGGCGCCGGTGTAGGTGTTCACAGCACTGATCTCGAGGCGACCCGCGCCTTCTTTGATCAGGCTGCCGCCAGCTCCGCTGAGCACACCGGTGAGGCGGGCATCCAGATTGCTAGCATTCACACCATCTGCCACCTCGATGCGGCGCTCACGCGCGCCGAGATTGATGGCATTCTGGAACTCTAGCGTATGCGTGGAGCTCGCCGAGCCTAACATGAAGGTGTAATTGTTGTCGCCACCGTTGCCGGTGAGGAAGCTGCTCTGTCCCCAGCTCAGCGCAGCCGCCGTGCCCACTCCTCCCAGCGCCACTACGCGATCCGCGCCATGAGCGCTGAAGCCACCGTTGCCGAGCAGGGACACCTGGCCTGCCGCCGTTCCGACTGCGCGGACCAGGTCGCCGTCCACCGTGTTGCTCAGATCGGCACCGATCTCGAAAACACCGCCGCCGTAGATGCGGAGGACGCCGGTGTCGAAGTTGCGATCCGCGCCGCTAAAACGGGTGACGCCACCGGCCGCATAGACATCGAGGGGATTGGCCACATTCGTGTAGTCCACCAGACCCGGGCCGGTATTGATGAACGCTTGATTCAAGAGCGAGATGCCCAGCGTGGTGGTGCCGGTGCCATAGTTCGCGACAAACAAGGAGCTGCCGGTGGCCGCGCCCGTGGTGGCGGAGATCGTGGCGTTGTTGTTGCCCGTGACGAGGATGGTCCGTCCGCCGCCGTTCGGGACCAGATTGCTGGCGCCCATGCCGAGGGTGACATTGGAACTGCTGGTGTCGATCTGCAGCGTCTGGAAGTTCAGCGCGGCGGTACGGTTGAGATCGGCGCTGACGATGTAATTTCCGGTGTTGGCCGTGGTGCCGTTTCCAGAGGGCAGGGGCACTGCGCCGGTATAACGAACGATTTGATTGCTGACGTTGCGGCTGGCGAAGCCGATGCCAGTCGCGTCCTGCACAAAGAGCGTGCTGCGCGCGCTGGAACCCATGAGCACACTGTTGGTGACCGTGGTGTTCAACAAAGTCGTGGCGACCAATGTGGAGCCGCTGCTGATGTCCAGCAGCAGCGGCGCGAAGCCACTGGCCGAGAGCTGCGGAGTCGTGACCGTGCCGGCACCCTCGATGCGCATGACATTGTTGGTAAAGTCCGCGCCGGCCTGCAGCAGCGAGAGATTGCCGATGCTGGTCGTCGAGGCACCGCGGATCACCATCGTGCCGCCTTGCAATGTGATGGCGGAGCTGCCGAGCGGCGTGCCGCTGGTGTAGTCCGCGATCAAAGTGCCGTTGCTCACCAGCGTGGCCCCGGTGTAGGTGCCGTTGCCGGAGAGTGTCTGTGTGCCCGCCCCGATCTTGGCGATGCTGATCTTGCCCTGCGCGGCGCCGCCGCTGTTGTCGACGATGTTGCCCGCATAGCTTCCAGACCCGTGGTTCACACCGATGGAGAGAATGCGTGTGGCATTGGTGGTGCTTTCGTTGGCCACGATGCCACTCACCGTACCCGCCGCGCCGTTAAGCGCATTGATGGCGTTGGCGAGGTTGTTGATGTCAAACTTGCCACCAGCGCTGGCACCGCCGTTGACGGTCACATTCCCTTCCACCAGCGCTGTGGCGCTGGTGATGCGCAGCGTGCCTTCATTCACCGTGGCTCCACCCGTGAAGCGGTTCGTGGCAAGCGAAAGCGTGAGAGTGCCCGCACCCGTTTTGACCAGCGCGACATTCCCGGAGATCATGCCCCCATAGGTGACACTGCCCGCCTCATTCACCGTCATGGTGGAGAGCGTGCGGCTGCTGTTCGTGAGATCGGCAAAGGCACCGCTGGCACCGTCATTACGCAGGCTGGCCACCGTCTGGTTGAAGCCGTTCATGTCCAGGCCGGCATACTCCGTGTTGTTCGTGTTGCTGAAATGGATGTCGAGGATGGTGTTGGTTGGCAGCGCATTATTAGCACCGAGCAGCACCTTGCCACGCACCAGCTCCGTCTCACCATCCCACGCATTGCCTGTGCCAGAGAGCATCAATCCGCCGGTGCCGGTGGTCTCGCCGCTCAAGCGCACGCCGTAGCTGTTGGCACCGTCGGTGATGTTGCCGCTGATGTTGAGGAAGCCGCCTTCCTGCACACCGAGGCGTGCCTGGTTGATGCCGATGATGACATCGCCCGCCCATTCCGCCCGTGCTCCTGCGGCTGCCTGCAGGCCACCGCGGCTGCTGGCAGCTGAACCGGTGCCGGTGGTACCCATGGTGGTGTTGATCGTGATGGTTTCCCCCGTCACCTTCACACCATTGCCCAGCTCCACGTGCGCCGTGCTGGCCACGGTGACTCCGCCATCGGAGGTGCCGAGGCCGGTGTTGGAAAGCACGCGCAAGATGCCGTTGCTCACCGAGGTGAGACCCGAGTAGGTGTTTGAGCCCGAAAGTTCCAGCACACCCGTGCCGGTCTTGTTCAGGCTGCCCACATTGCTGCCGCTGACGGCTGCACCGTCATGGTTGAGGGTGCGGTTCGCCACAGTGCCCGCGACACGGAAGACCGCACCGCTGACCACATCGATATCACCCGTGGCGGTGCCGCCGCTGCTGGCGCCGATGCCGATGCCGCGGTTCGCATCCAGCGTGAAGCTGGTGCTGGCTCGCAGCTTGCCGTTGGCGGCGAGGATGAAATTATCCACCATCGCGCTGGCAGGCACCGCGCCGAGGCTGCGATCCTGGTTGATCACGATGTAACCACCCCCCGTGGCCAAAGTGCGGCCGGTATAAGTGTTCGTGCCGGTCAGGCTGAGCGTGCCGCCGGCATTGAAGAAGATGTTGCTGCCCAGCGTGTTCGTGCCGGCGTTGTTGGCGATGACGCCGCTGATCGTGCGATCGCCTGAGCCGCCGAACTGCAGCGTGCGTGAGGCTGCGGCAGACTCGGAGAGGTAGACGTTTCCAGCCAGTGTCAGGGTGGCACCACCGGTGAGGCTGGTGGTCAGGGTCTGCGTGCCGCCGCTGTTGGTAAAGGTGCCGTTGATCGTGAGGCTCTGAGAGCTGGTGATGTTTGAAGCAGCCGTGATCACCACGTTGTTGGCGATCGCACGCGCCGCGCCGTCCGCCTGCAATCCGCCGCCGCCCAGGGTCACCGTCCCACCACCGAGCGCCTGGTTGTGGCCGACTGCCACAAGGCCTGCACTGATGGCCGTGCCACCATCATAGGTGTTGGCCTGCGTGAGCCGCAGGGTGCCACCGCCCGCCTTGGTGAGGCTGGCAGGTGATCCCGAAACGCTGTTGCTGATGATGCCGGAGATCGTGGCCACGTTCGCATCCACACGAATGCTGCGTCCCACACCATTGAGATCCAGGCCATTCGCCAGTTCCAGCGTGTTGTTGGCCGTGGCGGCATTGAGCTGAAGGGTCGCTGGATTGAAGTTTGTGCTGCCCCACTGCAAGGTGGCACCGGCACCGCCGAGGTTCACCGTCACCGGAGTGCCAAAGGCGCTGAAGCCCGTGGTGCCCCCGCCAATGCTCACCGAGCCGGCAGCTGTGCCTAACGAGCGATTGAACGTGGAACCCGTGGACTCAAACACAGCGTTAGCCAGCGCCAGTGCCGAGCCCGAAGGAAGTCCGACGCCATCTGCCGCACGCAACGTGCCTTCCATGACACGCGTGGTGCCGGTGTAGGTGTTCGTGCCGCTGAGCGTCAGCACTCCCACGCCGCTTTTCACGAGCCCCGTGGTCGTCGTGTTGTTCGCCAGCGTGGAGGCGATCTCCAGCGAGCCGGCCGTGTTGTTCTGGCTTACCACCAGATCTCCACCCGAGGTGCCCTGAAGCGTGCCGCCCGTGATGAGGGAGGTGCCCGCGCCTGCATTCGCGGTCATCAAGACCACATCCGAATTGACGGTGTGCGTGCCATCAAGTGTGACGGTGAAGGGGCCTGCCGTGTTGAAGCGCAGCGCGGTGATGTTTGTGGCCGCGTAGGCGGTGCCGTTCGTGCCTGTCACATCCATCGCGCCGTTCGTGGTCCAGGTGTCTGTGCCAGTGGGAATCCAGCCGGAGAAGCCCGTGAGCACACCCGACTGCGCGGCCACAAGGTCCGTGCCGTTCAAGGTAGCACCGACAAGCACTCCGCCCGTCACGTTGCCTGCTCCGGAAGGGGCATTCGTGAGGACGATGCTGCCGCCCACACCTGGATTCTGCACAAAGTTCACGGAACCGCCGGTGCGCACATAGGGATTGCTTCCGCTAAAGGTCAGGGTGGCGGTGGTGGTGGCTGCAGCAGTCACATTCACCGTGTTCGCTCCACCATTGATGGTTAGGCTGGCAAGGCTCTGTGTGTGAGATCCGGTGCCTGCGGGCATCAGGCTCGCCGTGCCTCCGCCTAGAGTGAGTGTGGCCGCACTGTTGATCCGGTTCGTGAGGCCGTTGTTGTTGGCTCCCACCGAGCTGCCGATCTGGAATGTCGCGCCGTTGTTCACCGTCACAGCGGTGGTGTTGGCCAGCGTGCCCGCCGTTCCAGCCACGCTCAGAATGCCGCCAGAAACCGTGGTGCTGCCGCTGTAGCTGTTCGCACCGGTGAACTGGAAGAGACCGTTGCCCGTCTTTACCACACTGCCGCCCGCACCCGCGACCTCGGCGCTGATGGTGGTGGTGCCGTTGATGACATTGAAGGTGCGCGTGGCCGAGCCGATCTGCACCAGGGGCTGCACACCGGAGCCGCCGCCATTGCTGATGTTGTTCGTGCCGGTGCCGGTGAAGTCCCCGTTCAGATTCAGGATCGTGCCAGCGTTGCCGACATTCAACGTGATCGTGCGCCCGGCCATGGTCAGGCCGCCCGCGCCAATGGTCAATGAAGTGCGAGGATTGGCGGCACCGTTGTTACCGCCTAACAAAATGTCTGCACCCGTGAGGATGGCACTGTCCACATTGAGGCTCGCGGGATTCGCCACCGCGTTGCTGTTCAGCGTCAGTGTGTTCCCGCCTGCAAGGGTCAGAGCACCGGTCACCGTCAGGTGGCCGGTGTTCGCAGAGGCAGAGAGCCCGCCGCTGTTCTGCGTGTAGAAGGCGATGGTCTCGTCCGTGGTGAAGGAGGAGATGGTGCCACCATTCACCGTGATGCCCTTGGTGTCGGCGATCTGGTTGTTCGCGCTCAAGGTGAGCGTGCCGCCTGTGTTCAGGACAATGTTGCCCGAGACCGCTGCCACACCCGCTGTCTTGTTCAACTGCAGCACACCTGCGTTGATGGTGGTATCACCGGAGTACGTGTTGGCTTCAGCACCGCTGAGAGTCAGCGTGCCGGCGCCGTTCTTCACCAGGGATGCCGTGGTCGCGTTGCCATTGGTGACGGCCACGTTGATGCTCAGGTTCGCACCGCCGCCCGCGATGTTGAAGGTGCGCGTGGCCGTGCTTGTCGTCGTGCCGCTGAGACCGAGGAACGGAAGAACCGCGCCTGTCTGGCTGATCTGGATGGTGGAGGCGGTCGTGCCACCGGTGCTCACATCGCCATTCAAATACATCTCCGAGCCTCGGGAGCCGCGGCCCATGTGAATGTTGCTGCCTTCCAGATACAGTCCGCCTGCGCCCACGGTCATCTTGGTGATGTTGGTAGTGCCGTTGCCAAAGAGCGTGAAGCCATTCAGCACATCCGTGGAACTGGCCGCGCCATTCATGCCGACCAGGCTGAGGCTGCCCGCATTGACCGTGGCACCGCTGTTGCCCACGAAGACCTTGTTTTCACCCGGGCCGAAGCTCATCGAACCCATGTTCCAAACCGAGTTGGCACCGGCATTGAAAGTACCGCCCGTGACCGTCAATGACGCAAGAGTCTGAGTGACGGTGCCCACGGTATTATTGGGTGCGATGCCATTGAAGACGCTGGCCGCGCCATTGAGCGTGACGCTGGAGGTGGCGGCCATCTGATTCGTGCCGCCGCTGAAGGTGACGAAGCCACCCGTTTTGACCTCGAGATTTCCAGCGAGGGCGCCGGCCTTGTTCAGATGCACCCGGCCTGCATTGACTGAGAACAAACCTGTGTGAGTGTTGGCAGAAGTGCCGCCCAGCGTCAGCATGCCGGAGCCGGTTTTGATCCACGGAGTGCTGCCGGTGATCACTGCCGTGATCGTGGAATCCACGTTGCTGGTGATGGTGGAGTTGACGAGTGTCAGCGTCCCTGTCCCACCCAGTGTGTAGGTGCCGGTCGTTGCCGCATTGAATGTTAGGTTGCCTGCGGTGACCGGACCGCCCAAGGTGATGGCTCCTGCCGTGCCGCTGCCCGCGCCAAAGACGGCATCGCTGCCATTCGCCCAGCTTTGATTCTGCTGATTTTGCGTGAAGTTAAACCAGTTCGGCGAGCCTGCGCTCCAGGTGCCAATGCCATCCTGTGCATCAGCGGTTCCGGCGTTCGTGTCCCAGATCAGGACATCAGCGTGGACGAGGGATGCCAGGACGAGGAGGACGCTCAAAGACGCGACGATTCGGCGGGCACCGCGAATGCGGGGCAAAAGGTTGGATGGGGTCATTTCTCCTATCGGGGGGAAATAGGGGTTGGGGGGAGGAAGCTGTGTCACTGCCACACAAAAGCCTTGTCTTCAATCAGAACACCCGTCCCAAGAAGTAGCGGATGCCGCCACTATCGGCACCTCAACACGTTCTGGTTCAGGAGAGGAGTCCTCTCGTCCCCGGACTCAAACTTGCCGCCCGTCACGCGAAGTGTGATGGCTACTGTAACTTCACCCCCGCACTCGCCGCCCATTGGGTCGCAGCGGCTGGCTCGCTGAGCTTCCACTGTTGGTAGAGCTGGCCTGCCACCACCGCCTTGTCCGCAGGACTGCGGAAGGGCAGGCTATCGATCCAGCGAGCCCCATCCTGCGGAAGACCGCCTTGGTACTGCACCCAGCGCTCAGCCGTGCGGGTCACGGCCTTCCAGAGCAGGGCTTGGTTGCCGCTCTGACCGGCACCAATGCTTTGATACTGAGGCAGATTCGTCAGACGCTCGATGATCTCCATGCTGGTATGGGTCGTGTTGGTCAGCTCCGGCATCGCGGTCTTGATCAAAGCGGCTTCCAGCCCGGGGTCGACCTCGGCCATGAGCTTGTCCATGATCTGATTGAAATGCGTCTCGGAAAGCTGCGGCAGGGTCAATGGCAGCGTGGCCTCGAAATCAGCGGGAGATTCGAGAGTGTTGATCCATTCCAGCAAGCCCTCCTGGTCCACGCGGATCCAGCGGCGGCTGATCTCGCCGAGCGCGTCGGCCCGCAGGTCGCCTTGCAGACGGTCGATGACCTCAAGCACAGCATCCATGCGGCGGTGCTCATGCACGAGGCCGTGCATGCTGCTCACTAATGTGGTCTTTAGCACCGCTGGATCCTGGATGCGCGCCAGCAAGGCCAGCGCATCATCAGGAGAGCTCGAACTGATCTGTCCGGTGATGCGTGGCATGAAGGCCTGGAGATCGGCCCCTCTGAGGTTTTGCAGTGCCCACTCGGCACCCGCCAGGGCCTGTTTTTTAGGCCAAAGTTCCGCCAGACCCCATAGGTGCTCAAGTCGCTCCATCCCTTGAGCCGTTGAGGCGACTTTTGCTGCCTCGGCCAAGGGATCACGCTGGGCCCGCAGCATGCTCAGCACCATCTCACGGTGCGGACCCTGGGGAAGCCGGGACTCCATGCTTTCCGCCGTGATGTCGGGATGAAGTCTCAGAATGCTGCCGAGGGTGTAACCCATCAGGGCTTCCATCCTTCCATCACTCGCTGCCAGCCAGGCCAGGGTTTCCTCAGGGTGATAGTAACCCATTCTTGTCATGACGGCCGCTTGCAGGACGCTGGGATTCGTTGCGGACTGCTGGAGATCGCGATCACTGAGCGTGATGCCCAGAACACGCTCGATCTCCGCCGCGATGAAGCGCTTGTCGCCGGAGGCGTAGAGCTTCGTGATGAAGTCTTTAAAATCCTTGTCGCGGCTCAAGGAGAGAAACCGGGCAAGTGTCTCTGCTGAGAAAGGCTTTCTGTCCGCCCTGGCTCTTTCCGAAGGAACAACCGCAGGAGCCACAGCAGGGCTGGCCTGAGCAGCACGCGAGACAGCGGCCTTGGACTTTGCGTCCGCAGCGACAACCCCTGCTGACGCGGCGGGATCCTTGGAAGAAGGAAGTCCTGCCGCCGCCGCGCCAAACAAACTTTGCAACTTTGGTTGGGGTGAGGCGAGATCATGACCGACCCAGGCCATGGTCACAACAGCGGCGGTGAGAGTGATTTTGATCGTGGTGGCTTTCATAAAAAGACTGGTGATCCAGGGAATGGCGGCGGAAGAGACGGCAGCGGTGCCCACGCCACTGAGGGCGATCTTGCCAAAGGTGGCCGCGAGCGCCGCTGGCAGCGCCTGCATGGCATTCACGCCTAACAAAGAGGTCAATCCAACGGTGGAAACGATGACACCTCTCGCCCCCAGCTTCGCCTGAAGTTCAGTGATGCCTTGATCAATCTGGCGCGAAACCGTCGACTGGCTCAGCCCGGTGCGCGTGGCGATCTCCTGCTGCGTGCGGCCTTCGAGAAAGCGCTCGATGAGAAGCGTGCGCAAAGCTTCCGGAAGCTCCGCCAAGGCTTCATCCAGCACGGGCTCGATCTCGGCCCACGTGGCATCGGGCTCAGTGTGGAGATGCTCAGCCGCAGCCTCTTCATAGAGGTGACGACGAGACTCACTGCGCACCAGCATGCAGGCCTTCCGCCACGCGGCCTGGTGCAGCCAGGCACCCACACAACGGATGGCGGATCCGCTGCTGCGTGCCAGCGCCAGAAAGGTCTCCTGCGCCGCATCCTGCGCCAAAGCCGCGTCCTGAGTCACCCGCCGTGCCGTGGCATGCACCATGGCGGCGTGGCTTTCCACCAGCGTTTGAAAGGCCTGCGCATCACGCTGGCGATGGTAACGGGTGAGGAGGGCGAGGTCGGTATCCATAGGCGCGGGCACCGGGGCTTTGACCCGCTGCTTTGCAGGATGTTGCCGCTCAATTGAGAATTATGCAGCGATCTGCATTTTTTCTTCCTTTTCGCTAGGCCGCCTCTTGCGGCCCCAGCCGCGGATGCGCCACATGACGCCACCACGGCGGGATCATGACGAGCGCGATGGCCCAGAAGTAACCGACGGGCAGCTTCGGTGCTTCAGGCTGGGTATAAAGCAGGTAATATGGCCGTACCGCGATGTGATGGTTCGAATGATGACCGACGCGGAAGGTGATGTAGCTGGAGAAGAAATGGTAAGTGTCCCAGGAATGCTCCGGGCCGGTTTTCTCATACTGCCCGTCGCTCATCTTGCGCAGCAGTCCGTAGTGCTGGATGTAGTTCACCGATTCCAGGATCACATGCGCGCCGATGAGGTGCAGCAGGAAGAAGGCGAATCCTTTGATCCCACCCAAGGCGGCCATGCTGGCGAGGATGGCGATCTGGCCCAGGACATAACCGAGCATGCGGTTCCGCAGCAATGCGGGCAGTCCCTGGCCGTAGAGAGAGTTCACGCGGCGCATCTCCATCTGCCAGCAGCGCACGGCACTGCCCGGGATGGTGCGGAAGAGATAGGCGTAGAGGGTTTCATTCATCCACGCGGTGTTCTCGTCCTCATCCGTGCCGGCATGCACATGATGGCTGCGGATGTGGATGAGCTTGTAATGCGGATAAAAAAGAAACGAGGTCAGCAGACGCTGCATGACCTGGTCAGGCAGCTCCTTCCCATGCAGAAGCTCATGCCCTGCGCCGAAACCGATGCCTGCCATCAAACTGCAGGCAGCGAGCAACAACCCAAGCTCCAGGGGACTAAACCGTTCCAGCGAAGCCACAGACCAGACTACGGCGACCATGTAAAAGAGCGCGTAGAGGCGCACGTTCCAGTGCAGCAGGGAGAGCTCCCAGCCACTGAACTGCGCCTTTTCAAAGCCCTGGTCGTCCTGCCAGCCAGTCAGCCAGTCCAGGCCCGGCACGATGACCATCAGAAACACGCTCGGCAGCGCCAGCCAGAGGCCTCCAGCCTGCCAGCCGGTCCAGAACAGCACGATCAGCACCTGCGGCAGCAGGCACCAGAGCAGGTGCCGGGTCTTGGCGGTGGCATTCAGAGGCTGGCCGGAGGGGGTGTCCATGGTCGATCGAAACAGTCGGAAAAATCACCAACGGACCTCGCGGAACCATCCTGTCCCGCCGGGCCTTTTTTGGTGGGGTTCATTCTCCATGATCCAGAGGCCCCTTGCAACCCTCACCCGGCCCGCCACGTTTCCTCTCTACCCCTGCTATGAGTGATACCCCGGTCCAGTCTCAGTCCCAGCCCAAGCACACGAATGCCCTCGCGAAGGAGAAGTCTCCATACCTCCTCCAGCATGCGCACAACCCTGTGAACTGGCTGCCCTGGGGCGATGAAGCGATCGCCAAGGCCAAGGCAGAGGACAAACCGATCTTCCTCTCCAGCGGCTACTCCACCTGCCATTGGTGCCACGTGATGGAGCGCGAGTCCTTTGAGAACGAGGAGATCGCCCAGGTGATCAACGAGCATTTCGTGCCGGTGAAGGTGGACCGCGAGGAGCGCCCGGACGTGGATCTGACCTACATGACCTATGTGCAGGCCGCGACCGGCGGTGGCGGCTGGCCCATGAGCGTCTTCCTCACCCCGGATCTGAAGCCCTTTTTTGGCGGCACTTATTTCCCGGCTGAGGACAAGGGTGGCCGCATCGGCTTCAAGAACCTGCTCGGAGAGCTGAACAAGGCCTGGAAGGAAGACCGCGAAAAAGTGCTGCAAAGCTCCACTCGCAGCATCGCGAAGCTGCAGGAGCACCTCGATGCCGAGAACGAAGGCCTGGAGACTCAGCTCGAGCCCGTGGTCCAGAAAGCCTACGACGACCTGGCCAGCAACTACGACTACCATGAGGGCGGCTTCAGCGGTGCGCCGAAGTTCCCGCGCTCCTCCGCCATCACGCTGCTGCTGCGCGTGCAGCAGGCCTGGGCGAACAAAGAGGAACGCAAGAGCGAGGCCGAGTGGGCCGGCGAGATGTCCGTGCGCACCCTGCGCGCGATGGCCAACGGCGGCATCTGGGACCACGTGGGCGGCGGCTTCCATCGCTACAGCGTGGACAGCTACTGGCACATCCCGCACTACGAAAAGATGCTCTATGATCAGGGCCAGCTTCTCTGGGCCTATGCCGAGGGCTATCTTGTCACCGGATCGCCCTTCCTGGCGGATGTCGCCCGCCGAATCGTTGGTTATGCCAAGCGCGACCTGCGCCACGCAGACGGCGGCTTTTACTCCGCTGAGGATGCGGACAGCTTCGCCAAGGAAGGTGATGACCATAAAAAGGAAGGCTCCTTCTACATCTGGACCGCGGCCGAGATCGACAGCATCCTCGGCAAGGAGGATGGAAGCACTTTTCGTTATGCTTACGGCGCTCGCCGCGATGGCAATGCCCGTCCCGAGAGCGATCCGCATGAGGAGCTGAAGGGCACGAACACGCTCTTCCGCGCTTATTCGGCCAAGAAGACCGCCGAGTTCTTCAAGAAGACTCCCGAGGAAGTGCAGGCAGTGCTCGATCGCGGTCTGAAGACTCTCTTTGAAGCCCGCACGAAGCGCCCGCGTCCGCATCTCGATGACAAGATCATCACCGCCTGGAACGGCCTCATGATCTCCGGCCTGGCCCGTGCCGGTGCCGCCCTTGGCGAGCCGGAGTTCATCCAGCTCGGCACTCAGGCAGCGCAGTTCATCCATGACCAGCTCTGCTCCGAACCCGGCAAGGGTCTGCATCGTAGCTGGCGCGATGGCGGACGAGGCCCAAAGGCTTTCGCCATCGACTATGCCTGCCTCATTCATTCTTTGTTAGACCTGTATCAGGCCGGTCTCGATGTGAAGTGGCTGCAATGGGCCGCTGCCTTGCAGGCAGAGATGGACAGTCTCTTCCTCGACAAGGAGAAAGGCGGCTACTTCAGCGTGCACACGGACATGAGTCACGCCGTGCTGCGCATCAAAGAAGACTATGATGGCGCCGAGCCTTCACCGAACTCGCTGGCCGCGCTGAATCTCACGCGCCTTGCTGCGATGCTCGATGATCAAGTCCTCGCTGCGCAGGCGAAGAAGATCCTCACCGTCTTCGGCACCACGCTCAAGGACAGCCCGAGCGCCGTCCCCATGCTCGTCATCGCCGCCGACTTCAACGAACGCGGCAAGCAGCAGATCGTGCTCGCGGGAGACAAGTCAGCCCCCGAGTTTCAGGCCCTCTTGAAGACCGTGCACAGTCGCCTGCTGCCCAGTGCGGTCATCCTGCACGTGGATGGAGGCGAAGCCCAGGCCTGGATCGGCGAGCGCAACGCCGCCCTCGCCGAGATGAAACCCGTCTCCGGCAAACCCGCCGCCTACGTCTGCCAGAACTACACCTGCCAGGCGCCTGTCACCGAGGCGGCAGCGCTGGAGAAGCTGCTTGGCTAGACATTCAGCATGGTTAGCCCAACGGATTTCAAGACTCTCTGGCAGATGGTCTGCGAGGCTCCGAATCATCGGAGTCCGTTTTCCATTCATGGGCCGGATCACTGGCAGCGTGTTTTGAGGAATGGCCGCATTCTCGCCACTCGCTCTGGCGCGAACCTTGAGATCGTGCAGCTCTTCGCGCTCTTTCATGACAGCAAGCGCCTGCATGATGGTTGGGATCCCGGGCATGGAAAACGTGGCGCTGAATATGCCGCCACTCTACGCGGCACTTGGCTCCATCTCAGTGATGATGACTTCGAGGTGCTGCGTTATGCCTGTGAATGGCACACGGATGGCCATCACCATGACGATCCCACCATCGGTACCTGCTGGGATGCGGACCGGCTGGATCTCATCCGCTGCGGCACCGTTCCTGAAGCCGAATACATGAGCACCGCTTTTGGCCGGGAGATTGCCGATCACGGGAGCATTGATCCGTGGTTGCATATGGCAGGGGAGATAAGTTTGTGAGCAGGCAGGCAGTCTCAATCCAGCAACTGCTGCAATTGCCTCCATTCCTCAGGATGCAAGTGGCTCAAGTATACCCGCCCCGAGGCGCGATGGATCTTGAGTGTGAGGTCTACCTCCAAGTTGTGGCGTATCCATCTGACCAAGTCTGATTCCATCACGTCTGATGGTTTCCATTTCATCGCCCGTGCAAATTTCTCGAGCGACACCACGCGCCAATGCTTGGGATGATAGAGCGTCGGGACTTCATGAATGGAGATCCATCCCTCCGAAGACACCTGATAGGTGCAGCCCGCAAGTTCTGAGACATACCTCAAACCATCTTCAAAGGAGACCTCGCTGAGATTGAGCGAGATGGGCTGTCCAGCTTGGTCCTTGAACAAGCTGATGGAATCTCTGGATCGCAGCTGATAATCCACGACGGCGATGGGAAGAACTCGCTTGCCACTCACCTTAGCCGCTGAACTGCGAAGCAGGTCCACGGCCTCCATCAGAGGCATCTTGTCTGCTTGGAAGCCGGGCAAAACCACGCGCCGAAGTCCTGCATAAGCCGAGGCTTTCAAATCTGTGGAGAGATGAACTCTCGGATTCGGTGTGACATACGGGACCTCAAAACAGCGAAGTTCGCCATACTTCAGGTCTAGAGCATAGCCACAAGCAGAACAGAGCAGGTCCAGTGCTTCATGCCCTGAAACATCCGAAAGGTTCACCGAAACCTCCATCTTGTATTCGCCACAAAAGGGAAACTCGTCCGAACTCTGTGGCGATGCATAGCTCACCACTCCTATCTTGGGGGCTTCAAGCTCCGGACTTGATGCCGCTTTCCTCAATTGTTCGACAGCCTCCGCAAAGGTGTCACAGGAGATCTTGAGTTCACCCACATCCTTGGTGAGAAACTGCACCGCATCCATCACTGCGGCAGATTGAGCCATGACCTGTGCCCATGAAGCCGTCAGGACTGCCACCATGCAGAAGATGATTTTCATGCGCCCAGGATAGACCAATGGCTTCAGATCAAGAAAGCCAAATTGGTTTATCCTGGAACGTCTGCTAACTCATTTCGCCTTCGGATTGCGCAGGTAGTAAAGATGACCATCTTCGGCGCCGCCGACGAAGTCAGGCACGCCGTCGTCGTTGAAGTCGACGGTGGTGGGGCTGACGTCGTGGCCTTCAATGTTGGCATCGGAGAGCAGGCCCATGTCGGCGAAGAACCACTTGCCTTCCGCATTGTTGGTTTGGCGGAGGAAGTTGGCGTTCGCGGAGTTCAGCAGGATGTCCACCTTGCCGTCCTGGTCCCAGTCCATGATGCAGATCTTGCGACGACCACTCTTGCCAGCGATGCCGGAGTTCAGGCGCAGAGGCTCGCCGGGGGTCATGGCCACCGGCGTCTTCACCTTGAGATGTTCGAGAGCCTTGTCGAGAAGACCGGGAGCCTGTGATTCCTTGGAGGCGCAGATGACACGCTGCGGATGCTTGAGGATGAGTTTGCCGTCCTGCTTGGCTCGCTCGAAGAAGGCCAGATAACCTTCCTGGTCGAGCATGACAAGATCAGTCAGACCATCCTTGTTCCAATCAATGCCGACCGGCGTGGTGCGCCACTGGGTGAGCAGGGCCTTGCCTTCCGGGCGCAGCCAGCCGTAGGCGAGATGCGGCTGCTCGCCATTCCACTCGACTTCGATGGGCTGGCCTGCGGAAAGCTTGGGCTTCTGACGGGTGCCGACGTTCTTGTACCACAGCACTTTGCCGAGGATGGAATTCAGCAGCAGGTCCGGCAGTCCATCACCATCCCAATCCGCCACGGTCTGCGTGCTGTAACCCCACTTGGCTTCACAAGGGCCCTGGATGGAACCATTCGGACCAGCCATGGGGCGAATGACTTTGCCATCCGCTTCGAGACGGACAGGTGCGGCCCACTTCGGCTTCTCCACACCTTTGCCGCTGAGGTTTTCGATGAAGGCGACATAACCAGCTGTGTTACCACAGAGGAGGTCCGTGTCGCCATCGCCATCCCAGTCATAACCGACAGGGGTGACAAGCGAACCAAACTTCACCTGATCCGCTTCCTGCTTGAAATAAACAGGCTCGGCATAGACAGGCGCTTTGTTGTCAAACTTGCCGGTGTTCTCGATGAACGCCACACGACCATCTTCATCACCGCAGATAAGATCCACATCACCGTCCTTGTCCCAGTCGATGGCGGTCGGAGTGATCATCTCGAGATCCATGGTGAGATAGCGCCCCGTGTCCGCCTTCAAGCGCACGCCGAGCGCATACTTCGGCTTGGTGCGTGTGCCAGTGTTTTGGAAATAAGTGAAGCCGTCGAGAAACTCGCCGCAGAGCAGATCGAGATCACCATCAGCATCGAAGTCCGCGAAGTTCGGAGACGGCCAACCAAAAGTTTCGACAGGCCGGTCCGTGGCCATGACCTTCTTCGCCTTGTCATACTTCGGTGCCTCGTTTGTGCCGGTGTTGCTGAGCAGATACACATAGCCGCGGATCGGGCCGTTCATCCAGCGGCCGTCAGCGCTGTAGGCATTGTCCCAGCCGTACTCGGTCCAGTCACCCACACCGACGATGAGGTCGTTCTTGCCATCGCCATCATAGTCCACCATGCGCCACATGTTCGCGCGCACCTTGTTCATGTGGACGTTTGCAGGCGGGCCGAGCTTCACGGACTGGTCGATGCCAGTTTTCAAAAAGTCGGGATGCGCATAACCGGGGGAAAGCACCACCGGTTTGCCGTCCACATAACTGACCTGCACATTCTGCGCACCTTTGCTGATGCGCTTGCCTGGCTTGAACACAGGCATCTTGTTCTTCGCGGTATCGCCCGTTGCATTCTCAAAGAAGTACACACCGTTGTAGGGTTTGTCCGGGCAGTTCACCACCAGGTCGAGATCACCATCGCCATCGAAGTCCATGGGCAGCGGCCAGGCCCACAGGCCCACGCCGAGATCCACGGTGAGGCCGGGGTTGTTGTACTTGAGCGGTGTGAGGCCTTCCGCGGCGAAGGAAGAGCCGCAGAGCAGCGCGGAAGAGGCCAGGAGGGAAAGAGGGGACAGGCGCATGGTTGGTGGAGGGGCGGAGAGTAACGTGAGGCTGGAGAGAAGTTGAGCAGAAAGCCATCATGGAATCTTGCCTGTGAAATGACGATGCTTGACCTCAGTCAGGCATCCAGGGATAAAGACGCATGAAGTATCGTGACAAGGCCACGCTCTACCGCGAACTGGCAAAACTCGTCGAAGGAGCCCTGCATCTGGACCGCTCCCTGGAGCTTTTGCTGGCGCAGAAGTCGCACCGCGGAAGGCGGCAATATCTGGAAGGTCTGCAGCGCGGACTCAGCGAAGGCATGGGCCTCGCGGACTCAGTCAGAAAGTACAATGCAGAGCTCGCGACCAGTCTGGAGGTGGCCTTGATCGATGCGGGTGAGCGCTCTGGCAGGCTGGGCATGTCTTTCAATCATCTGGCGCGCTACTTTGCCGCCATGGATGGTGCAGGACAGAAGGCGCGGCAGGCCATGATCTACCCGCTCATCCTGGCGCACCTTGCTCTCCTGCTGCCAGAGCTCCCCGCGCTCATTGTGGCGCAGGAAGGGGATCACCCCGAGCGGCGCATGGTGATCGGTCTGATCATTCTCTGGGGGCTCATCCTGGGCGGCATGTGGCTCTGGCGCTGGTTGAGCCATCGCGCCTCCGCATCCGCCAGCATTGATGCCTGGCTCAACCGCATTCCTTTTGCGGGTGCGGCCCGCCGGCACTGGGCACTGGCCCGCTTCTGCCAGGTTTCCCATGCCTGCATGCTCGCCTCTGTGAACATGGTGGAGGTGGTGAAGCTGTCCGGGCAGGCCTCCCAAAGCGGCGTCCTGTTTCAGGCTTCCGAGCGCGCGGCTGAAAAGGTGATGGAAGGCGGGCCGCTCGGGGAATCTCTGGCGGACAGCGGCGGTTTTGACATCGATTTCGTGAACGCTCTCGCCACTGCGGAGGAGGTCGGGAAGATCGATGAGGAGGTGGCCCGCTGGTCCACCAATGAAACCCTGGCCGCTCATGAGTCCATCGACCGCGCCGCGCAGTGGCTGCCGAAGGTCGGTTATTTCATCGTGGTGCTGTTTGTTCTGTGGCGGATCATCGGCATGGTGCAGGGCATCTACGGCGGGATGTTGAAGCCCTATGAGTGAGCAGAGGGGGCTTGCGGGAGCTGGATGGACCTGCTTAAAACACGCCCCCGTTAGAAAAAGCTGGACGAAACACGCGGAGTGAAACAAAGTGTTCGCCCGAACATAAATTAAATACACATCACACGATTATGGCCAAAGCACCCAAAGACACCTCCGCTGAACCGAACACGAACAAGATCGCTGAAGCTCGTGCCAGGAACCTGGATCTGGCCATCCAGCAGATCCAAAAGGACTACGGCGAGGGCTCCATCCTGCGCATGGTGGGTGATCACAAGGTCGATGTGGCGGTCATTCCGACGGGTAACTTGCTGATCGACCAGGCGCTCGGCGTCGGCGGCTTTGCCCGCGGTCGTATCGTGGAAGTGTATGGTCCTGAGTCTTCGGGTAAAACGACTCTTACTCTCACGGCTGTGGCCCAGGCGCAGAGGGCAGGCGGTCTGGCGGCTTTCATCGATGTGGAACATGCGCTCGACTCCAACTACGCCCGCCGTCTCGGCGTGAAGATGGACGAGATGCTCGTCTCCCAGCCCGGCTCCGGTGAAGAGGCCCTGCGCATCTGCGAGACCCTCGTCCGCTCCAATGCACTCGATATCATCGTCATCGACTCCGTAGCCGCCTTGGTCACCCGTCAGGAACTGGAAGGTGAGATCGGTGACAGCACCGTGGGCGCTCAGGCCCGCCTCATGAGCGCCGCGCTGAGAAAGCTCACCGCCATCATCAGCAAGGCCCGCACCTGCGTCATCTTCACCAACCAGATCCGTGAGAAGATCGGCGTCATGTTTGGCAACCCTGAAACCACCCCTGGCGGCAAGGCCCTGAAGTTCTATGCCAGCGTGCGTGTGGACATCCGCCGCATCGGCGCCATCAAGAGCAGTGACGGCACCGTGACCGGCAACCGCACGAAGGTGAAGGTGGTGAAAAACAAGCTGGCCCCGCCCTACACGGAGGCCGAGTTCGACATCATGTACAACGAGGGCATCTCCAATGTGGGCTCCATGCTCGATCTGGCCATGGAGTTCGACATTCTGCAAAAGCGCGGCTCCTGGATCAGCTACAAAGGCAGCCAGCTGGCCCAAGGCCGTGATGCCGCCAAGGAAGCGCTCAAGGCTGACGCCGCTCTCTACGCTGACATTGAAGAAGCCGTGAAGGCCAAGCTGGCTGAGAAGGGTATCTCAACGGGCGGTGGTGGTGGTTCAGCGGAGTAACCGGAGTGGGCTGGAGCCATGGAGAGTGTCCGTGGTCACAGTCATCAAGATCATCTTTGTTCATCGAGTCAAGGAAGGCAGTCAGACTGCCTTCCTTGAACTTTTTTCGGGGGGTGCCGGATGACTCGCGTGGAGGTTCGTTTGACCGTGCTGGAAGGGCTGATGAGGCCGCTCACATATCAAAGATAGAGTCCTAGACATAAGGGGGTGACTTCCCGTAAGATCGGGCAAATCGTATGCGACCGTTTTTGGGTCCCCTGAAGCTCTTCAAGAAGCATCAGGGTTTCATTTTTATACTTTCAGCCAGCTGTCTGCTTTGGTGGGTCAGTCGCGTTCCGAATGAACGCCCCACCGGACAGACCAGTGATGCTCGTGCCCAGAGGCAGCCGCTCGAATTCCAGGCGGCCACCTCGGTGAGGACAAGCTGGACAGCGGAAGAGACGGTGGCTGTGAACCCCTTGAAAGCAGCGGGCACCCCCCTCTCCCTGATCAAGATTCTGGAGATGCGGGAGACCCCTGCAAACGGGCGCACCGGCACGCGCCGGTCCTGGCTGGTGGAGACGAACTTCCAGCACCGCTACCTCCGGGTGGACCAGGAACTGCAACTTGGAAGCGGTGACAAGGTGACCCGCAGTCACATCTATGTGGCCGACCAGATGCTGACCGTGCTCAAGGCGGAGGCAGACCCTCAGAGCGCTGTTAAATCCATGCAAAGCGCTGGCTTTGAGCAGGTCCGGATTCTCCCTGGCACCTCGTCAGTGCTGGTGAATCTGGACCGCCATGATCTGGATGCGCTTCCAGAGGCTGCGGTGAAGCTGGCGGCCTTGAAGGAGGTGCTGGCGGCCGAGCCAGACGGTGTGGGCGGTGCGGCCATGACCACGCCCAACGACCCGAGTTTTGGCAACCAATGGAACCTTTATAACACCGGGCAGTCTGGAGGGGTGGTGGACGCGGATGTGGATGCTCCGGAACTCTGGGAGCTGCTGCCCACCATGCCACCCTTTCCCGTGGCCGTCCTGGACACCGGAATGGACTACAATCACAAGGATCTGGTTGGAGCGCTGTGGATCAACAGTGCGGAGATTCCCGCCAACGGCATCGACGACGACAACAATGGCAAGATCGACGACTTCCGAGGCTGGGATTTTGTGAACCGGACCAACGATCCCATGGACGACAATGATCACGGCACTCATGTCAGCGGCATCATTGCCGCACGCCGGAACAACGGCCTGGGCATCGCGGGGATTTTTCCTGAGGCACGGATCGTGCCCGTGAAGGTGCTGGGCCAGGGAAGTCAGGGAACCACCTCGGACTTGGTGGAAGCGCTGAGCTACGTGCGGACGCTGGGCGTGAAGCTCGTCAATATGTCCGTCCAGGGCTATCCCGAGAACATCAGCCTCTTGAACGAGCTGGCCACCGGGCAGGACCACGGCATCCTGTATGTCGTCAGCGCAGGCAACCAGGGTGCCAACATCGACATCTACCCAAACTTCCCGGGCAGCTTTCCTCACCACAACATCATTTGTGTCGGCAACTCCGACCGGAATGACAACCGCTGGACCGGCAGCGAAGCCTCGAACTACGGCCCCATCGCGGTGGACATTTTTGCCCCGGGCACGCTGATCCCCAGCACGATACGAAACAACAACTACTACAGCTTCATCGGCACCTCCATGTCGGCGCCGCATGTGACCGCGGCAGCGGCCATGCTCTGGTCATTGCGGCCGCAGTCTTCGTGGGAGCAGGTGAGGAGCTTGTTGATTCAATACTCGGAACCCCTGGCTTCTCTCCAGGGCCTCTGTGCCACGGGCAAACGATTGAACCTGCACATGGTCGCGGTGGCGGTGCTGCCCGAAATTGCTGTTGAGCAGCCGGTCGGCACCAACCTCGTCAGCAATGTGGGGAGCAGTTCCTTTGGCAGCCTTGTGGTTGGGCAGGAATCCACCCTCACATTCACGGTCAAAAACACGGGGAAGGCGGCCCTGTCCGGGCTGGGGGTTTCAATCACAGGCAAGTATGCGCACGATTTCGCGGTCGTGGCGGCACCCCCTGGATCCTTGCTGCCAGATGCCAGCGGTACTTTTACGATCCGCTTTTCTCCATCAGCGGCTGGTGAGCGCACCGCGCTTATCGAAGTGTCCAGCAACGATCCGGATGAGAGCACGTTTGGAATCCCTGTGACGGGCCTTGGCGTGACTGTTCCTGAGATTGTGATTTTCGAGGGCAGCCGTGAGTTGACGGATGGCGTGGACACCCTCGACTTCGGAGCGGTTCCAAAAGGTGCGGATGTGATCAAGACCCTCCGCATTGTGAACGCGGGCACGGCTGCATTGACCGGTCTGCAAATCAGCAGGTCAGGGCCGCAGGTGACGGAGTTTGCCGTGTCACCTCTGGTGGGGAGGCTAGTCCCGGGTGCTGAGACATGGGTGCATGTGACGTTTGATCCCCAGGCCTCTGGAGAGCGCCACGCCGCGCTCAACATCACCAGCAACGATACGGATGAAAGTCCCTTCAACATCAGCCTCATGGGAACCGGTGTGGTGGAACCCGAGATCTCGTTGAGCTTGAACACCACCTCAGCGACCCCTTTAACGGCTGGCGAATCCGTCATCAACTTTGGCACCACACGCATCTCGGGCCTTTACTCCACCACCTTGGTGGTTCGCAATCTGGGAACGGCCAGTCTGACCATCACTCCCTCCATGGTGGGCGCGCATTTGGCGGACTTTGGCTTCTCCTTGTCCAAGCCTGCTGTCGTGGCGCCAGGCAAGGCTGAGTACTACCCGGTCACCTGCCGACCCACCGCCACAGGTCTGCGTTCGGCCACTCTGCGCATCACCAGCAATGACGCGGATGAAAGCCCCTTTGACGTGGGGCTGCAGGCCATGGCGGTGCAGCCGGAGCCGCCGGTCTTTGCCGAGCCACTGCAAAGCCAGTTGCTGCCAGCAGGTTCACCCCTGGTCTTGAGTGCGCGGGTCACCGGTGACCCGCTCATGAGCTTCCAGTGGAAGCGGGGCGGCATTAACATCAGCGGTGCCACGGACGATGAGCTGCGCATTTTGTCCTCGAGGACCTCGGATGCGGCTGTCTACACTCTCGTCGCGGATAATCCGATCGGTCCGCCCGTGACTTCCACGGCCTACGTCGCCGTCATGACCCAGGGTCCGGGAGACCAGCTCTTGAAAGCAGGGGCGACGCTGAACCTCAAGTGCACGGTGGCAGCTCCCAGTGCTGCCGGCGTGACCGTGAAGTACTCCTGGCGGCGGGAAGGGGATGACCAGCCCCTGGCCAATGATCCCCTGGGTCTAAACGGCACGGTCATCACAGGCGCTGACAAGGCTACTCTCACCCTCTCCAAGATCAGGGTGGCAGACTCCGGCACTTACACCTGCCTGGTCACGCTCGATATCCCTGGCGCTGACGACCCCGAACTGCTCCAGGGCCCGACCCGGGTGGATGTCGTTGATGCGGCACCGCACATGCACCCGATCCCCATCCCTGCCACGGTGTCGGTCAGCGAAAGCATCGACGAGACCGTGTCGGCGACATCACTCCCTAGCAGCTTCACTGTCACGGGGCTGCCTAAAGGTCTGAGCATCGACCGCAGGAGCGGTCGCATCACCGGCAAGCCGGTCACGGCCAGCAAGAAAGACGCCTCCGGTGGATACATCCCGAACAAGATCACCTTCCAAGCTTCCAACCTTTACGGCTCCGGTCCCTCGTTGGAATTTCCCCTGGTCATCGAGGCTCTTGATCCATCCGTCACCGGTTCCTTTCATGGCACCGTGGCGCGTGCCGGACACTCAAACTTCGGCCTTGGCGGCCATGTGCAGCTTACGGTCAGCTTGACCGGTGCGGTTTCCGGCTCTGCCATGCTGGCGGGGCAGAAGCACAGCATCGTGGGTGCTCTGGATGCCGCTTCAGGCCACGATCCGACGGCGAATCTCACCATCAGGCGTGTCCCGGCCAGCCTGGGTGATTTGCGGCTGGAGTGCCACATTCCTGTGGCTGCCCATGTGCTGCAGGGCAGGATCATCGAGCCCAGGATCGAGCGTGTCACCAGCGAGCTCGCGCTATGTTTCAGCCCTGCTCCGGACGTGGAGGGTGGATCTGCCGCTGGAGGTGCGTCTCTGGACAGCCCCTCAGGCATCGCCGTTTCGCCTAACGGCAATTGCTATCTCGCGGACACGGGTAATCAGGCCATCCGTCTTCTGCACTCCGGAGAACATGACGCGGAGGTGTTTGCGGATCTCCCCAATCCTTCCCCGGGCGGCGGCACCGCAGGCGGCACGGGCTTCAACGGTCCTGAAGGCCTCGCTCTCGATACTGCGGGCAATCTCTATGTCGCGGACACGGGCAGCTCCACCATCCAGAAGATCACGCCTTCTGGAGAGGTGACCACGTTCGCTGGCAGCGAGGCCCAGGTAGGCAGCAAGGATGGCACCGGTGCCGTTGCCCGTTTTCACCAGCCCTGCGCACTTTGTTTCGATCTGGCGGGAAACATGTATGTGGCGGACCGCGGCAGCCACCTCATCCGCAAAATCACTCCCCTCCGGGTCGTCAGCACCCTCGCTGGAAAGGCTGGCATTCCTGGACACAAAGATGGATCGGGCACCGGTGCCCTGTTTCATTCTCCGCGGGGCATCACCTATGACCCGGTCTTGAAGGCGCTCTTTGTGACGGACACGCTGAACCGTGTCATCCGCAAGGTCACGACCACAGGCGTCGTCACCACCTACGCAGGAGCCCCGAAGGTCGCGGGAAAGGCGGACGGGCTGTTTGCGAATGCCCGCTTCAATGAGCCCATCGGCATTCTCTCCCTGGGCAATGGCACGCTGGTGGTCGGTGATTCCGTGCTTGTGCAGCTCAACCGCAATGGCATCGCCGCCCGCATCTCGGACCCGGTGGATGGGGCGGGTTCCCTTGATCGTCCAGTGGCTCTCGGCGTCGATGCCAGCACCGGAACACTCATTGCTGTGCATGATCATCTGCATGCGCTGACCCGGCATGAGCGTGATGGGGTCGCTCTTGATGCCATCATCGAAGCACGGCGCAGTTCGTGGAGTTTGTCGAATCCAGTCCCGCTGGATCAACAGGGCCTTTTCAATGCCGTGCTGAAGCTCGGTGCTGCCACCCTGGCCAATGACAGCCCCTTCCCGCAGGGGGAGGGATTTGTGCAGCTACGCATCACCCCCGCCGGGACGGTCACCTGGACCGGCCGCAACGCCGATGGAACCACGCTGACTTTCGGCACCTTTCTAGACGCCAGCCTGGGCATGCCGCTGCATGTGCCGCTCTACCAAAACACCGGCAGTCTCCAGGGGCGCACCTTCATCATCGGCGCGGGATTTCCTGCTCCTGACACCGCACCCCTCCTGGACTGGTACAAGATACCCCGGCCGCTCACCAGCACTGACCGCAGCTACCGGGACGGGTTCACTCCGCACACGTTGCTGCTGCAGGGCGGCAAGTATGTCCCTGGCAATCTCCATGCTTACCTTGGCCTAACGAATCATTCGCCAAACGTCGCGCTCACCTTCACCCAGTCCCTCATCAGCGGCTTCTCGCTGCCCTTCACACTCATGAAGCCGAACCAGGTCGTCGTGCCGTTGAACAATCTTGCCTTCGGTTTGAGCATCGATTCGAGAACCGGCGTCTTCACGGGGAACTTCAAGGAAGGCCGCCCCGCTGTCACCGTCCCCTTTGCTGGCATCCTCATTCGCCAGGGCAGCATGCGGGAAGGCCGTGGTCATTATTTGCTGCCCTCATCCGCACTGGGCACCTCGCCCATCCAGTCTGCCCCTGTCAGGCTGGAGTGAGGAGCGTGCTGGTGAGAGGGTTTGTCATGACAAACCAATTCTCTGACATGCTCGGGTCATTCTTTGGAGACGCGGTCAGTGATCTCATGCGTGCGACAAAAGTCGCGGACAAGGGTCGGTGAACCTTCCGCCGCTCTCGACATCCTGAGAGAACGCTCCTAAGATCGCCAATATCAGCATGCGGTTCTTTTTGGTTATTCTTCGGTTCATCAGCAAGCCTCGGGCCCTGTCACTGCTTCTCTTGCTCAGTGGTATTTTCTGGTTGGCCACTAGAGCCAGTCACGACACACCGGTCAGCGAACGCGGCAGTCCGCGGATCGAAAATGCTCTTCCCGGGGTTCCTTCCGCCTCCCTCTCTGTGAGCAAGCGGACTTGGACATCTGCGGAGATGAGCGCTGTCGACCCGCTGAAGAAAGCGGGCAGCGCCATTCGACTGCTCAACATCCTGGACATGCGGGACGAACCTGCCAAGGCGGGTTCGCCACGGCAGAGATCCTGGCTGGTTGAGACCAATTTCGAGCAGCCGTATCTGCGGGTGGATCAGGACCTGGGTGGCGCGGCCGCGGAAGAGGTGATCCACAGCCAGATCTCCATCGCCGACCAGGTGGTGGTGGCGCTGAAGTCGGAGGCAGATCCCCCGCAGGCGCTGGCATCCATCCACCAGGCCGGATTTCGGCAGGCACAGATCATCCCGAACACCTCATCGGTCCTGGTGCACCTGGGCCGTCATGACCTGGATGCCGTTCCCGAGGCCTCCAGCAGACTGGCTGCCTTGACGGATGTGCTGGCCGCCGAGCCGGATGGCGTGGGCTCCGGAGCCCTGATCCCGAATGACACCAGCTTCGGCACGCAATGGCATCTGCACAACGTTGGCCAGTCCGGAGGTACCGTGGATGCAGATGTGGATGCCCCGGAGCTCTGGGACCTCCTGCCCACCTTGCCATCCATCCCGGTAGCGGTGCTGGACAGCGGCCTGGACTACAATCATCAGGACCTCGTCGGTGCGCTTTGGACCCGGAGTGCGGACACCCCGGGCAACGGCATTGATGATGATGGCAATGGCAAGATCGATGACTACCGCGGCTGGGATTTTACGAACGATGACAACGATCCTATGGATGATCATGACCATGGCACGCATGTTAGCGGGACCATCGTCGCACGGCGTAACAATGGATTGGGTGTCGCCGGCATTTTCCCCGAGGCGAAGATTATCGCGCTGAAAGTACTGAATGACTCCAATGCCGGCAGCACCTCCAACATGATCGCTGCCCTGGGCTACGCCAGGACGCTGAATGTACGTCTGGTCAGCATGTCTCTGCAGAACTACCCGAACAGCACCGGCGTCTCCAACGAGATCACGGCCGGGCAGGCGCAGGGCATGCTGTATGTGATCTGCGCGGGCAACCAAGGCGCGAACAACGACAACACGCCCAATTTTCCCAGCAGCCACCCCCAGGCCAATATCATCTCCGTCGGTAACTCCGACCGCAATGATGTCCGTTCGACGACCAGCAACTACGGGTCGCTCGCCGTGGACATCTTTGCTCCCGGGACCTCGATCCCCAGCACGATCCGCGGCAATGCCTACAGCAACTTAACGGGCACCTCGATGGCCACACCTCATGTGACCGCCGCCGCGGCCATCATTTGGGCGGCACGCCCCCAGGCGACCTGGCAAGAGGTGAAAAGCATGATTTTTCAGTTCTCGGAAAGCAAGCCAGCCTTCAATGGGATTTGTGTCACCGGCAAACGCTTGAACTTGCAAACGCTCGGCCTGGCGGCGCTGGTGGAGATCGCCATCGAGAACCCAGCAGGGACGAGCCTTGTCAGTGATACCGGAAGCGAGACCTTCCCTGCGACCGATCTCGGAAAGTTTTCAACCTTGACCTACACGGTGAGGAATTCAGGTCGG
Source organism: Prosthecobacter gellanilyticus (assembly GCF_007992435.1). GTDB lineage: Bacteria > Verrucomicrobiota > Verrucomicrobiia > Verrucomicrobiales > Verrucomicrobiaceae > Prosthecobacter > Prosthecobacter gellanilyticus. Next base: position 399,788 of record NZ_BKAG01000001.1, read on the forward strand.
CTGGACCTCTCCGGGATCGCCGTCTCTTTCGAAGGCAGCCATGCGCAGGACTACACTCTCGCGTCGTCCCTGCCCACGTCTCTGTTACCCGGGCAGAGCATGACCTTTGACGTCCGTTTCACGCCGTCGGCCGCCGGTTCCCGCCAGGCGGACATTGAAATCTCCAGCAATGACCCGGACGAAAATCCTTTCGTCATTCATGTGAGCGGCAGCGGTGTGCCTGTACCGGACATCGCCGTCTTTGAAGACACCCTGGAACTCACGGATGGAGATGCCGCCCTGGCCTATGGCATTGTCAGCTATGGTTTCAGTGTGACCAAGGTCTTGCGCATCCAGAACGTTGGCACGGTCACGCTGAGTGGCTTGCAGGTTGAAAAGACGAGTGATGCGGCCAGCAACTTTTCCGTCTCAACCATCGCGGACAGTTTGCCGCCTGGTGCCGAGCTCACGCTGAACGTGACCTTCACTCCCCAGACCCCCGGGCTGTGCAGCGCAGCACTCAGCATTGCCAGCAATGACACGGATGAAAATCCCTTCAACATCAGCCTGGCAGGCATCGGCACCCTGATGCCGGAGATCGCTGTCTTTGAAGACACCCAGGAAATGAGCGATGGCGCAGGAACCCTGGCGTTCAGCCCGGTGACGCATGGTTTGAGCGCGACCAAAGTCCTGCGCATCCGGAATACCGGCACAGCGCCGCTGACTGGCCTGCAATTCACCAGGACGGGCACCCACGCCGCTGACTTCTTCACCCCGGAGCTGGCGGACCCCATCGAGCCTGGAGGGGAGTTTTTGCTGAATGTGACCTTCGCCCCCCAATACTCAGGCGCGCGCACCGCCGTGCTCCGCATCGCCAGCAATGATGCAGATGAAAACCCCTTCGACATTGCTCTCACAGGCACGGGTCTGCCGGAACCGGAGATCGCGGTGAATTCGGCGGCAGGAAGCTCTCTGATCGCAGGCCTCTCCAAAATCCATTTTGGCAACGCGCACACCGCAGAGACCTACTCCACCACGATCACCATTCGCAACACGGGCAGCGCCAACCTCATCGTCACCCCTGCCATCCTGGGTCTTCAGGCATCTGAATTTAGCATCTCCCCCACGGCATCGGCCCTCCTGCCTCCGAGCACGGCAGAGATCTATCAAATCACCTGCAAGGCTGCGGATGCTGG
>NZ_BKAG01000002.1 GCF_007992435.1 Prosthecobacter gellanilyticus
TCGTGCGCACACCTGATCTGCGCCCCATCAAATCGCTCTCTGCGGAGACATCAATGTCTCCACACACACCGATGCACGCATCATCCCCATGTAGCGGATGGCGTCAGCCTTCCGCTTCTTTGAAGCCTCGTATCCCAGAGTTCACCTGACGAAGCGACAAAGAATCCTGTAATCCTGAAATCTTGTTAATGCTGTCAAAAAAAAACATCCCGACAGCCACAAGACCCCGAATTCACTCCCTCAAAGCCGCCGGTCGGTGTGCCGGAATCTGCGCCTTGAAATCCCCCAAACTGTTCCAGTGCGCATGCTCGTTGAGGTCCACCTCAGCGATGGCTACCGTGCCCCACTCATTGGCCTTGGCGAGCACATCGCCGTAATGATCAAAGATGCCGGAGATCATCCAATGGTACTGCTTGTCGTCCGTGTAGGTGCTGCTGACGACATAGACATGGTTCTCACAGGCACGCGCTGAGGCCAGCATCGGATTGCAACCCCACACCGGCCAGGCAATCACTTCCGCCCCTTTGATCGTCAGCGCACGCGCCACTTCAGGAAAGAAGCCATCGTAGCAGATCATCATGCCCACCTTGCCAAAGCGCGTCTCAAACACCGGATAGTCACGCCCCGGGGTGATGCCATGCTCCACCTCGCTGCGCGGCAGGGTGACTTTGCGATACTTGCCCACCATCTTCCCATCCGGCCCGATGAGCGCGGAAGTGTTGTACAGTGTCTTCCCCTCACGCTCCACCAGCCCGGCCACGATGTAGAGATCATGCTCCTTCGCCAGCTTGCCAAAGTACTCTGTGCTTGGTCCTGGGATTGCCTCGGCACTCGCTTCCATCGGCTTTCCTGTTCCATAATAGGTTAGGGTCTCGGGCAGCACCACCAGGTCAGCCTTCTGCTTCGCCGCCTCAGCAATGAGCGGCGCAAACTGCGGCGGCTTGTCCTCCGGGTTCTTGCCCTGTTTCGGCTGCAGATGAATCGTCGCCAGTCTGACCTTGCGCGGGGCAGGGGCGGGGACTTCCGTGAGGTTCACATCGCTCCACTCCACCCGCGCATTCGGAGCCCATTGCAGATACAGCTCCAGCTTGGCCTGACGGGCCGCCACAGGCGCCCGCAGCGTGGTCGCAAAGCGTCCCCACTCACCAGCCTTGCCTCCAAGGTCAGCCGGATACTCAGGCTCGGCGCGCGGCACCGTCCCCTTGGCATAACCCGCCACCGCAGGCTCCTCCCACTTCACGTTCGCGCCTTTCTCATCCAGCCAGATGACCCGTGTCACCACGCTGCGCCTCGGCTCGGACACATCCCGAAACTTCCTCCAGGCCTCGAACTGGTAGTGCTTCCCACCCTGCACCGGCACGGTCTTTACCCAGCAGCCGATCCACTGCTCACCGGCTCCAGTTTCGATCACCAGCCCGCCCTCGCCATCACGGCCGGCCTTGGGATTTACGACATGCTCCGGCTCGGCCTCCGCACGAGGAGACCAAAAAGTCCAGTCTTCCAGTCCAGTAGCTTGGCAGGAAAAAGCACAGGCCAAAAGGCAGGCGGTGGTGAGGAAGCGTTTCATGGCAGGTTACTGATAGAACGGAAACAACTGGCGAATCTCTTCAGGTGAAGGCTTGCGACCGTATTCGCAGATCTCAAAGGTCTCCGCATACTTCACCGCCTTGCCCTTCTCCTCGCCATAGAATTGGATCAGCAGGTCCCGGTATTTGTCCGCCTCGCTGCCCTGTCGTGCTCCCCAGCGGCGTTTCAGCCAGACACGGCGTGCCGCATCATCCGAGGCAGGCGGCACCTCTTTTTCCACATGTTCCGCCGAGCCACTCGCCCCGCCCTCATAGGCCTGGGAGGTCAGCTCATGCAGCCCGTCCAGTTTCTGATCCAAAGCATCATCCAGCGCCACGGCGATGTCAGGCTTGAATGGATAAGGCTTCTGAAAGCCATCGCTCGAATACAGGAAGACCGGGTTCTTCTTCATCGCCGGCACATCCGGGCAGAAGAACGGCACCGTCACCATGAAGGCTGCATCCTGCACCAGCACCCCCACATAGCGATGATCCGGATGATAGTCCCAGGGCCGATGCGCGATCACAATATCCGCCTCCCATTCACGAATCACCTTCGTGATCAGCCGGCGGTTCTCCAGCGTGGGCATCAGCTCACCATCATGAATGTCCAGCACCTGGGAAGTCGCCCCCAGCTTCTTCGCACAAGCCGCCGCCTCCGCGCGCCGACGATTCGCCAGCGGCCCTCCCGCCTCCCTCCAATGGCCGATGTCCCCATTCGTCACCGACACCAGCTTCACATGATGCCCCAGTCGAGCCCATTTCACCGCCGTGCCACCCGCCTTGTAGTCCGCATCATCCGGATGCGCCCCAAACACCAGGATGCGCAGCTTCCCGTCCGCATCAGCCGCCTGAACCGCTGACAGGCCTGCCATCAGACAAAGCGCCAAGGTAAGGAGAATCGATTTCATAATCCCACCAGTCTGAGCCCCCGCTGCATGAAGGCAATCCCCATTCATGACCACGATGCATGCTCGAGTGACCCGCCTTGGTTAGCCTTTGATGCATCTACGACGACGAAGGCCAAACCGCCCAAGGAGCGCGGACTTCAGTCCGCTGCAGGTCGAAATCTCCCCATGGGTGCCCTCATCCTCATCACTCCTTCAACCCGAAGACATAGGCGCGCAAAACAGCCAAAGGCATACTCTCCACCTCTCATCTGCGATCAAGATGCTGCGGACTAAAGTCCGCTCCCCATCAGCCCTCGAAATGCTCCCTCAATACCTCGCCACACCCGCATCCACCTCATCCGACCAGGCCGTGATCCCACCCGTGACATTCACCGCATTCGTGAAGCCCAGCGCCTCCAGCGCCGCCACAGCCTTCGCACTACGCCCGCCCATCTTGCAGTGCACATAGAGGGGCTTGTCGCGCGGCAACTCACCTGCACGAACTGTCACCTCACCCAGCGGAATCAAAACTGATCCCTCGATATGCGCCTTCGCATATTCATCCGGCTCACGCACATCCAGAAGGAAATGGTTGTCTCCCTTTTCACGTAGGGCATGCAGTTCACGGACAGAGATGGTTTTCACTTTCAGTTCAGGTTGGATGCCACAGAAGCCCTCATAGTCGATGGGTTCCGTGATGGTGGGGTTCTCGCCGCAGACCGGGCATTCGGAATCTCGACGCAAAGTAAAAGTGCGGAAGCGCAGCCCGAGCGTGTCCACATGCAGCAGCTTGCCTAACAAAGGTTGCCCGATGCCCGTGATGAGCTTGATCGCTTCCAGCGCCTGCATCGTTCCGATCAATCCCGGCAGCACCCCCAGCACACCACCTTCAGCGCAGCTCGGCACAAGGCCGGGTGCAGGAGGCTGCGGAGACATGCAGCGGTAGCACGGCGCGCCCAGATGCGGGGCAAAGACCCCCACTTGGCCTTCAAAGCGCAGGATGCTGCCATAAACATTCGGCTTCTTCAGCCACACAGACACATCGTTGGATAGGTAGCGCGTGGGAAAGTTGTCCGTGCCATCGATGATCACATCATAGTCAGCCGCGATGCGCATCGCGTTCGCCGCCGTGAACCGCTCCGCATACGTCTGCAGCTCCAGATGCGGATTGATCCCCAGCAGACGGTCTCGCGCCGCCTCCAGCTTGGGCCGCCCCAGATCATCCTGCCCGAACAAAACCTGACGCTGCAGGTTCGAGATCTCCACCACATCCGCATCCACCAGCCCGATCTTGCCCACACCCGCCGCCGCCAGATACATCGTGATCGGCGACCCCAGCCCGCCTGCGCCGATGCACAGCACACGCGCAGCCTTCAGCTTGCGCTGCGCCTCGATGCCAAACTCTGGAATGGCCAGATGACGGGCATAGCGCTGAAGCTCGGCGTTGGAGAGATCGGACATGATGGGTGAATGACGAATAACGAATTTCCTAATGACGAAGGAATGACGAATGCCGAAGCCCGAAGGTTGCAGTCGCCTGGGCTATCGTTTCGTCATTCGGATTTACTCATTCGTCATTCCGCTCCGCGGTCAGGCTCCCATCACTTCCTTGAGATAGCGGATGCTCTCGCGGGCGATGTGCTGGGCTCCGGGGCGATAGTCAAAAACCTCCACGGAAAGGAAGCCGTCATACTTCACCTCGTTCAGCGCCGCGATGATCGGCTCAAACTTCACCTCGCCCATGCCTGGGCCGAGCAGGTTTGGATCATTCGCATGGAAGTGCACGAACCAGTCCTTGCTGTCGCGGATGATGTCCGGGATGGATTTGGCTTCATCGCTCATCGCCTTCACATCCAGGTGCAGCTTGCAGCTCGGATGATCCACCATCTGGCAGAGGCGGATGGTCTCCTCAGCCGTGTTCAGGAAATTCGTCTCCTTCTTGCCCAGCGGTTCCATGGCGATCACCACGCCATATTTGCCGCACTCTTCAGCGACCTCGCGCACGCTGTCCGCAGCACGTTTGAAGGCATCTTCATACTCCCATTCGGGGAGCGTGTTGCGCGCCTTCGGGCTGCCCCAGACCATGATGCGTCCGCCGGTCATCGCGCAGATGCGGGCCAGATGGCGGCCAAACTTCGCGGTCTCCTTGCGCTGAATGGCATCCGGTGAGGTGATGTGAAAAAAGGTGGGCTTCGTCAGCAGCCAGTGCAGCCCCAAAATCTCCAGACCGAAGGAGGAAGCGATGTGGCTCAGCCGCAGCGCATCAGCCTCGGTCAGATCACGGGGATCTTCCTTCAGGGTGAAGGGGGCCAGCTCCAGCGCATGGTAGCCAGCGGCAGCCACGTCCTCGCACACTTTTTCAAAGGGCCAGTCGGAAGGGTAGGTCTCGTTGCAGATCGCGAATCGCATAGGTGGGGACGGAGAGGCTGGCGAGCCTCCCGCTGTCCGTCAACTGCGCGATTCCAAGGACCTAGTTGTTAAACTGGATCAGGACGAACAGGATCACCAGCCCGATAAAGATGGCGATCGCGATCTTCACCCAGCTCAGCGGGTATTCGCCCGTGATCTTGCCCGTGGAGCCGTTCACCGCCACTTGGTAGGTCTTGCTGCCATAATTATAGGTCAGCAGCCAGATCGGCAGAAGCGTGTGCTTAAAAGTCTGAGCGCTGTACTGCGGCGAGATGCGCAGATTCCGATAAGTATCCCCGGGCACCTGCCGGCCAGCCTCACTCTCGAGCTGCTGGTTCATGCGGTTGCGGGAACCCTGCGCCGCCTGGACGAGGTCGATCTGATACTGCTCGACCACCCAGCCGCTGAGGTAGCCCGGATCATACGGCACCAGATCCGTCGTGGTGGGGAAGGGGAGCAAATCCTCCAGCAGCGCCCCATGCACCCCTTTCGAGGCCGGGATGAGCACATCATCAAAATCCATGCTCACATGCCCGAACGCAGGCTCCCAGCGTGTGTGCTGCTGGCGGCGTCCCTGATTGTCCGTGGTATAATAATGGTGCCCCGCCTCAGCCTCCCACGGGCACTCCGCGTGAGCGTCAAAGGTCCAGTAAGGAAGATAGAGACCGTGCAGGGTATCGGTGAGCGCCTTGTCTCCCACATCACTGCGTGCCCAGAAGTGGCTGCCATACCAGCGTCGGATGTCCTCGCGCACCTTGCTCTCTGCCACCTTGAAGGGAAGCACGCTCCCAGGCCGGATCGGCGCCTGGATGTCATCCACATTGATGAGCGATGACGAACCGCAGAAGTCACAGCGCTGCGCCACTCGCGTCTCATTGAAGACGGAGATGGCCTGGCAGCTCTGGCACCGCACCGTCTTGCGCTCCGCCGCCCATCCACGCTGATCTTCCGGCAGTGACCGCAGTCCCGCGACGAGATCATTCTCCTCCACCAGTGTCCCGTCCGCCTTCAGTTCCGCCGGCGATACCGTCCCGCAGTAAGGACAAACCAGCGCCTTTTTGGAAGGCGTCCACACAGCCTCTCCACCACATCCAGGACAGGCAAATTTAGTGAGGGCAGTGACTTCAGACATGGGAGTTACTCGTCAATGATTGGTCAGGAGAGTCAAGGACGTCAAGGTGCTCGCCATCTTGCTCAAGAAAAAAGGCCAAGGTCGTGACTCATCACAACCTTGACCCAGAATCTTTGACTCAGTCCGCTCAGCCCAGCTTCGCGCCCAGGCGCTTCAGCATGGCTTCCAGCATGCGGCCGTATTTGATGTAGCTGTCATACTGCTCCTTCGCCTTCTGCTCAGGAGAGAGGTCGTCAGCCGCACCCGCCCCGTGGAAGACCACGGCCACATGCGGCTCGATGCTGATGTAGCCTTCGTAACCCGTGTCCACCAGGTCCTTCATGATGCGCTCGGTCTGGCCTTCGCCTTCGCCAGGGAAGGTGTACACCGCGTCGTTCTTCGTCTTGTCCCAGATGCCATCTTTGACGTGCACATGAGCCATGAAGGGCTTCACCGCCTGATACATCTCCCAGGAGTTCTGCTTGGAGCCGGGCTTGTCACGGTCATCGATGAAGACCGGGTTGCCGGTGTCAAAGACCCACTTCATGCCCGGCACAGCTTCCGCCATGCGCTGTACATAAGAGGGGCTCATGCCGCCCCAGTTCATGCAGTTCTCATGCACCACCGTCAGGCCGGCATCGGCGAAGCGCTTGTTGATCTCTGTCATGCGGCGGATGCGCTCCGGGGCAAACTGCTCCTCCACGTCCTTGCCAGCTTCATCTTTGCACACGGCATAGCTCATCACGCGGATCAGCTTCGCACCCAGGCGCTGCATGCGCGGGATGGCGCGGGAGATTTCCGCTTCCGTGATGCTGAAATCATCCGTGATCTTCTTCGCCCAGTTGCCGATGAGCGATCCGAAGCCGCTGATCTTCATGTTCTTCTCGTCCAGGCGTGCCACGACCTTGTCGAAAATCGCCTCCGGGATCTCATGCAGGTTGCCCTTCACGCCATCGATCTCCACCGCGCGGGATTCGATGCTGTCCCAGCCGAGTTCCTGGTGGGCTTTGATTTGCACGTCGAGGGACGCGCCTGCTTCATCTGCGATGCCGGTGAGTTTGATCATGGTGGTAAAGGAAAGGTGGAGCGCTTGATAACGGCTAAGGCGCGGGGGTCAAGAGCGCACCGGGTGAAGGATCTTTTACGTATCGAACCTCGTTCTAAAAAAAATAAAATTCAACCCTGGCCCGCTCTTTGCTTTCCACCCTTTCATGAGGTAGTGAGACAGCCAGCTCACCACGGCTCCAACCCCCAATCATGGCCGACCAAGGACTTTACCAAACCCAGACTCAGAAGCTCGCCATCGGTCCGCAGATGCAGCAGAGTCTTCAGATTCTGCAGGCGCCCACCTTGGAGCTTCGCCAGATCATCCAGACAGAGATTGAAATCAATCCTGTGCTGGAACTCGAAAGCCCGGAGGTCTCCCTTGAGGACGCCGTGCCCGATGATCCGGACAATCGCGAGGACCGTGACGAGCTCGCCATCATCTCCCAGATGGACGAGGAGTGGCGCGAATACTGGGCCCAGAGCCGCATGCAGTCCGGCAGCCGCACTTCCGAGGACCAGGAGCGCTGGCAGTTCCTCATGGACAGCATCGTGGCACCCACCACGCTGCAGGAGCATCTCGTCTCCCAGCTTCGCACCGCAGAGGACATTAGTCCTGCGGTGGTGAAGGACACCGAGTTCCTCATCGGCAGCCTGGATGACCGTGGCTTCCTCAACACGCCCGTGGAGGACATGAGCCTCCAGCATGCCATCCCGCTGGATGACCTGCGCAAAGCCAAAGAACTGCTCACCACCTTTGACCCCGTCGGCGTCGGTGCCGATGACCTTCGCGAGTGCCTGCTCATTCAGTTGGAGCGCCTCGGCAAGCGCCAGAGCCTGGCCTTCCGTCTCGTGGACATGCATCTGGATGATCTGGCGAACAAGCGCTACCCCATCCTGGCTCGCAAACTCGGCGTGCCCGTGGAGCAGATCTCCCGGGCCGCAGACTTCATCAGCACGTTGGATCCTCGTCCAGCATCGCGCTTCGCCGTCAGTTCAAACAACTACGTCACGCCTGACATCATCATCGAACGGCAGGGTGGGGAGTGGGTTCCCGTCATGAATAATGACGACCTGCCTCATCTCCGGCTCAGCAATGCCTATAAAGACATGCTCAGCCAGTCCGGCAGCAGCACGGAGGTGCGTAATTACATTCGCGACAAGCTCCGCAGCGGCAAGTTCCTCATCCGCAGCATCCACCAGCGCCAGCAGACCATTTATAAGATCGCGGTGCAGATCCTCTCTCATCAGCAGGAGTTCCTGGAAGTCGGCACCAGCATGCTCCGCCCTCTCAACATGGCCCAGGTGGCTGATGAAGTTGGCGTGCATGAGACCACTGTCAGCCGCGCCATCTCTGGCAAATACATGGCCACCCCCCATGGTGTGTTTGAGCTGAAGTTCTTCTTCAGCCACGGCGTGAAGACCGAGTCTGGTGAGGATCTCAGTAATACGAGTGTCAAAAACGCCATCGCCGATCTCATCAAAACTGAGCCGAAGGCAAAACCGCTGAGTGACGACAAGCTCGCCAAGATCCTCGACAAGCAGGGCATCAAAGTCGCCCGCAGAACCGTGGCGAAGTATCGCGAAGCTCTGGGCATCCTGCCCAGCCATCTCCGAAAGTCGTTCTCATGAATATGAGGCATGATGAAAGCCCACACTCTCATGGAGAACGTGGCGCTTTCATCTGAGGCATGTGTTCCGGGGCCAAGATCCCTCCTGTTTATTCAGCAGTGAAGGGCACTGCCTCTGGTGATGTCCTGGGTCATCTCAGGATAGTCATATCAGGTTGATCCCCTAGAATGACCTCAGACGGTTGGAAACGGGATACCCGTTCGACCTGGATCTTTGCTAAACCCTGAAAATGAAGGGATTCGAAGCGTGCGTCTAGAACTGAGACGGTTCTCGTTATTATTTGAGAGCTTTGGCGGTATCCGCTGTCTGAAATTGTGAATAACTTCTTCTGACAGTGCATTTTATGCCGCTTTTCGTGCCGAGCTCCAGCCAGTTCCATTAGAGTAAATCTCCTCTTATTTGTGATAGGTTTCGCAAGTTTGTTTTTTCTCCTCGGTCCAAAAGCAATAAACTGCCAAAAAAAGCCTTGCCGTTTTGGTAATTATATAGAAAAGTCTGAGTAATTCTGAATTTTGCGGCTCGCGTCGCTACTCTCCAGGTTTTTCATACCTCCCCACCTCTCCCTTCTTATGTCTGATACTTCCACACCCGAACTGATGACCGTAAAGGAAACCTCGGAGTATCTCCGCATTCCTCTTCCCACGGTCTATTATCTCGTTCAGCGTGGGCAGTTGCCTGCCGTTCAGATCGGTGGTCGCTGGCGCATCAAGCGCAGCCTCCTTGATCGTGACGTGCTGCGTAAAGAGGAAGAGGCTGGTCAGCCCACCGTCATGGTGGTTGATGATGACCCGGCTCTTCAGGCTCTCTTCAAGCAATTCCTCAAGAAGGCTGGCTTCGGCCGCCTTGTCGTGGGCACCGGTGCTGAGGCCATCAGCCTCGCGAAGAAGCAGAAGTTCGACTTCGTCTTCCTCGACCTCAAGCTTCCAGACGTTCCGGGTGACGAAGTCTATTCCCAGCTCAAGGAGCTTCATCCTGACCTGCCCATCGTGATCATCACCGGCTATCCGGACAGCGAGGTGCTCAGCCGCATCCTCAGCCATGGCCCGGTCACCGTGATCAAGAAGCCCCTCGAGTATGATCAGCTTAACAAAGCGGTGAAACAGCTCGGTCACAAGGGTTCCGAAACTCCCGCCTGATCTGTCCTCGCATGGAGACAGGCTTGCTCCTCGCTCCCATGAGAGTAATCTAGCGGATGCTTCCCTGGTTCAACAACGACACGTTCCCTCTCTATCTGGCCCCCATGGCTGGAGTGACGGACGTGGTCTTCCGCAGCATCTGCAAAGAACTCGGAGCAGACGTGATGGTCACGGAGTTCGTCTCTGCGGAGGGCATCCTCCAGCGGGACGACCGCACCCGCCACTACGTGGATTTTGACGAGCCTCAGCGCCCTCTCGGCGTGCAGCTGTTTGGTTCCGATGGCGTGCGCATGGGCGAGGCTGCCCGCAAGATCATCGACTGGAAACAGCCAGACTTTATCGATATCAATTTCGGCTGCCCCGTGAACAAGGTGGTCTCGAAAAATGGAGGCTCCTCGCTTTTGCGAGATTGCCCGTTGCTCGCCAGTGTCGCGCGTGAGGTCGCCAAAGCGGTGTCTATTCCCGTGACGGCGAAGATGCGCATCGGCTGGGATTCTCAAAGCGTCAACGCCGTCGATGTGGCGCGCATCCTCGAAGACTCCGGCATGCAGGCCATCGCCGTGCACGGTCGTACGAAGGCGCAGGGTTACAGCGGTCATGCTGACTGGGACGTCATTGCTCAAGTCGCAGACGCCGTGAAGATTCCCGTCATTGGCAATGGAGACATCAGCAGCGGCCTGGACGTTGAGGTCCGCCGTGCTCAGACGAATGTCAGTGGCATCATGATTGGTCGTGCCGCCATGACCAATCCCTGGGTTTTCCGCGAGGCAAAGCACTACCTCACCACAGGAGAGCATCTGCCCTCCGCTACCGTGGAGCAGCGCTTTGACCTCATGCGCCGCCACTGTCTCATGGCCATCCCGCGCAGCACCCGCGGCGAGTTTGAAGTCATGCGCTCCATGCGCACGCGGCTCATGAACTACACCAAGAACCTGCAGGGCGGAAAATTCCTGCGCGGTCGTTTCAGTCACATCACCAGCGTCATGGAGCTGGAGGACATCATGGCCGACTTCCTCGCCCGCAAAGACTCACTTCACGACCTCGGGACGGCAGGCGCTGACCCGGTGGAGGAAACCGAATCTGTTAGCCAGCCGGAATAAGAGCCGCGGGACCACCATGCCGATCAGGATGCCCATCCCGATGGAGGGAATCACATCCGTGGGCCAGTGCACGGCGCAGTAAAGCCGGGAATAGGCCACCAGAGTCGCCAGCACATACAGCGCCGCGCTCCAGCGCCGGTTGAAAAGCGCAACCACCGTGGCCAGCGCAAACATGTTCATCGTGTGACTGCTGGGGAAGGATCCCCCTTTCGTCTTCCCCTGGCTCTGGCTCGGCATCGTCACCGGGGCCTTGAAAAGCCGCATGAATTCAGGCCGCGCCGTCGCTAGATCACGGACCACCAGCCCGTCCACCGCACTCCTTGGCCGCACGCGGTTGGCCAGGAATTTCAGATTGCGGGAAATCAGCCCGTCACTCACCGTCAGTGTGACTGCCACACAGAAGATCAGCCAGGCCCCGCGCCAGCGGCAGCGCCACAGCACCAGCACTACCGCCAGGATCATTAGCGGCAGCCAGGCCTCCAGAGCCGACACCGCAGGCATCAGCCAGTCCAGGACGGGATGGGTCCACTTCAGGTTGATGAGGCGCAGAAGGGTCAGGTCCCAGGAAATCATGATTTGGGGAGCGGCGGCTGGGTGCTGGGAATGGCTGACCAGTGCTTCAGGTTCCTGCCAAGATACACATCGAACAATCGTGACTTCTCTCCGAGCTGGACTTCTACCTTTCCCACTTTTTCTACGCTCTCAAAACATTCCGCCACGGTGGGGGGCAGAGCTTTCGGGGAAAAAATCAGCCCGTCATCACCGATCCGTTCTTCCGGCCCGGGCCAGATCTCATACTGGGACATCGGGTGGCCGGAGGATTCCCAGCGGTACAGCCTCGGATGCTGCGGCATGGAAAAGGCCAGCTGCGCGGCATTGTAGCGGTGTCCCAAGGCCATGACGAAGGTGTGATCAGGGCGGGGGACCTTGTCCAGGTACTCACCTGCGGCCACTCCCGTCTCGCGCCACTTCTTCAGTTCCTCATCCAGCTTCTTGTGCACCTTGAGCTCGGCACCAAAGACGATCGCCACACCGAGGTGCGCCACCAGGACCATGCCTCCAGAGATCCGCAGGCTCCAGGTGCGCCAGGCTTGCGCCCTCGGCAGCCCGGGCAGGGTGAGGTGTCCGGCAAACCATGCCGCCGCCAGCAGCAGCGGCGGCACCCAGAAGACCGCCGGCCAGTTCGGGTTGATCCGCTGGCGCAGCGCCAGCAGCGTGAAAATGACCAGGGCGGGAGCCGTGCACAGCAGCAGATAGCGCTCGCGGCGTCCTGCGGCTTTCCAGTGCTTCATGCCACACCACACCACCACCACCATCACCGCCCACGTCACCGGGGAATACAGCAGCGCCTGCACAAAGGGCCACTCCAGCGTGCGGGTGAGCCACTTGACCACTCCCAGGCTCTCCGTGTCAAAGTGATGGGCCGTGTGCTCCAGTGTGATCCAGTGGTGCTTCTGCTGCCAGAGGATCACAGGAATGAGAAAGGTGGCTCCCAGGATGATCGACACCCACATGCGGACGTTCTTCAAAAGCGGCCTGTCTTCAGGCGAAAGCGCCGCAAAGGCCACCATCAGTACGGGGAAGACCAGCATCATCTGCTTGCTCAAGGTGCCGATCCCGATCACTACCGCCAGCGTCAGCCAGCGCCACCAGCATTGGGGCTTCGTGGTCGCGAACCAGAACAGCAGCAGCGCCAGTGACCAGCACAGCAGCAGTGGCGCATCAATGGTGAGGAAGAGATTCAGTCCCGTGTTGGCCGGCGTCAGCAGCACCAGCACGGCGGCGATGAACCCCGTCCGCGCATCATACAGCATTCGCGTGAGAGCAAAGAGGGCGGCGAGTGTCAGCGTGCCCAGAGTCAGCGCCGTGAGGCGCACCGCGATGTCGCAGGCTCCGGCAAAGTGGCCGATGACTCCCATGATCCAGCCGATCATCGGCGGCTTGCTGTAGTAACCCCAGTCTGGTCGCCGGCCCCAGTCCCAGTAGTAGGCCTCATCTCCTGAAAGGTCCGCATGAGCGCAGAAGAACAGCGTGAACAACACGCGGAACACCAGGACAGCCGCCAGCAGCACCCAGAAACGGCGGGTCCAGTTGGCAGAGGGAGAATCGAGGGAGATCAAAACGCCTGCAGGCATGGCACGGGGCAGGGCAGGGGGCAAATGAGGAATGCAGAACCAGCACGACGCGGGAGGTCAGTCACGACCGACCTCCAGACATTCACCTCACTTCAGTTTGGCATCGTTGAGGGTGATGGAGAGTAAGGTGTAGGTATCGCTAGGGCTAGCCATGTAGATAGACGTCTTGCCGCTGACCTTGACCCTGTCCCCTTTCTTGATTTTGGCGGCTTTCGCGTTTTCCGCTGGATCCAAATAAATGTAGTAGCTGACGTTGAAGTTGGTGCCAGAGGCCCTCACCTGCTCACTCTGTACATTGATAACATAGCGACCGTTCGACATGTTTGTGCTCGACACCCTCACGGAGACATCTCCCGGATCGCCTCTGAATTTCTGCCGCAGCTGTGTGGATGCTGCGTCGATCGCCGGTTTGCGTTTGTCAGGACTTCCCGAAATGTCCTTCAACAGATCTTTCGGGATCTCTTCGAGGATCTTCTTGGGATCCAGTTCTTCAGCCGCAGCACGGATGGTGGAGAGGTTCAGTGACAAACCCACGGTGAGGAGAAACAGGGCTGATGCAGTATTCATAATAAGTTCGAATATCATTTAACCTAGGTGGTCCTAAGCGGACATCCAAGATCCTGTCAAGCCACACACCATGACAACATGACAAACTTGGAAGGTGGTCAGAGCAGGCTAAATCCCAGGACTCACTTCAGTTTGGCATCGTTCACGCTGACTGAGAGGCTGGTGTAGTCGCTGCTGCTGCTGCCATAGAGGGAGACAAAAGCCCTGCCGCTCGCCGTGATTTTGTCACCTGTTTTGATCTTGGCTCCCTTCTCGTTCTCTGACTCGTCGAGGTAGATGGTATAGCTCACTGTAAAGTTGGTGCCGGAGACACGCACACGGTCCGTTTCCCCATAGGCATAGTAGCGACCGTTGGACTTGTTGGTGTTGCGTACTCGAAATGAGAGGGTGCCGGTCTGGTCTCTGTATTTATCCTGCAGTTTCTGCTCGGCGGCATCGATCGCCTCCTTGCGCTTCGCGGCATTGCCGGAAATGTCCTTGAGTAGATCCTTCGGAATAGATTCCAGAATCACTTTTGGATCCAGGGCGGGAGTATCTGCAGCCTGGACCGCAGAGAGACTCAGTGACAATCCCAGGACAAGTAGAATTAAGGCGGGAGCAGCATTCATAAGGGAGATGGAATATCCTCTAACCTAGGCAGTTCTACATAGTTACCCCGGCTTCTGTCAAGCCGCGCCCAATCAAACCACCACGCCCCAGAAACTTCCAAACCTGGAAGGTAGTGAACCGAGAACCGAGAACCGAGAACCGAGAACCGAGAACAATCATCACTCCAAGGTTGACGCCAACCACCGCTCCATTACCGCAGCACCCCCAATTTCATCATGTCCGTCAAACTCCGTCTCGACACTGCCTCCGTCACCCGTCTCGTGCTTGCCAAGGTCGGCCACGCTCAGCGTGGCGAGCCTCTCCAGGTCTCCCGCTCTCTGCACGAGGTGCCGGAGGAGGACCAGGAGAAGCTCACCGGCATCTTCCTGAAGCCCTTCAAGAACCTCATCGCGCATCGCTTCACCCATCATGCCTCCCTGGATCAGCATGAGATGAACTCCTGCGCGAAATCCGTCTTCGCCAACCCTGAGCGCTTTCTTCAGCGTGGCATTGAGATCGCCCAGCGTCTCCATGCCAAGTCCAACCACCCGAACATCAAATCCGGGGACCTCTGCATCGCCCACATGAAGGAGATCCACATTGAGGGCGAGCTCGTGCAGGGCATCCTCATCCTGAAGTCGGAGAGCGTCACCCCCTTCCTCACCATCACGGCGAAGGGTGAGGACCTCGAGATCACCACCATCGAGGGCATCCACCCGGAGAAGATCGACAAAGGCTGCCTCATCGTCGACTACTGGCCGAACAAAGGTTACTACGTCCTCACCTTTGACCGTGCCGGCGCGGATGCGCGCTTCTGGTCACGAGATTTCCTCGGCGTTGAGGCCGTCCCTGATGCTGCTTTTCTGACCAATGCCTATGCCAAAATGGCCGTCTCCTTCCTGGAGGAGAACAAGCCTGCTGACGAAGAATCTCCGCCATGGGAAACTGCCCAGGCCGCCCGTGATGCACTGGACTTCTTTGAAGATCGCGAGCGCTTTGACCTTCAGGACTTCGAGCAGGCCGTGCTGAAGAATCCAGACCGTATCGAGGCCTTCCAGGAGCACCGCGCCCGCATGGAGCAGGAGCAGGGACAGCCCCTGGAGACCAGCTTTGAGATCTCCAAGAAGGATTTAGTGAAGGCCAAGAAGCGTAT
This sequence comes from Prosthecobacter gellanilyticus, assembly GCF_007992435.1. Taxonomy (GTDB): domain Bacteria; phylum Verrucomicrobiota; class Verrucomicrobiia; order Verrucomicrobiales; family Verrucomicrobiaceae; genus Prosthecobacter; species Prosthecobacter gellanilyticus. The sequence goes on from NZ_BKAG01000002.1 coordinate 15,331, forward strand.
AAGCGCAGTCTTGAAGCTCGACACCGGCGTCGAGATCCACGTCAAGCCCGGCACTGCCGAGGACAACGCGGACCCTATGCTCGAGCGCGGCTACGATGACAAGAAAGGCATGAAGTACATCAAGGTGTACTATCACCGTGATCTCTCCGCCAGCGACGGCCCGCCTCCGGCTCCAGCCACCGCTGCCGCCGCATCTTGATCACTTCACCGCGCCATTTTTAGATAGGCGATCAAATCTGCCAGGGCCTGGGGCGTCAGCGCCGCCTCCAGGCCTTCTGGCATGAGGGATGTGTTCGTGCTCTTCAGGCTCGTCACATCACTGCGCAGCACGGACCGTGTGATATTCCCTGCCATCTTCAAAGTTAGGCTGGCGCTTGTCTCCGTGGCCACCACACCATAGAGCTGCTCGCCGCTTTTCAGCGTGCAGTGATACGCCATGAACCCCGGCTCGATGATCGCGCTCGGATCCAGGATCGAGTTCATGAGCTTCTCCGCATCATGCTGCACCACGCTGCGCAGATCCGGCCCCAGCTCCATGCCCACGCCATCCAGCTTGTGGCAGCTCGCGCATACCATCGCGAAGGTCGCCTTGCCCTTCTCCGCATCTCCCGTGAGCTTCAGCGCTGGCCTGAACCTCTCCACCGCCGCCGCGCGTGTCGCACTCGCGGAATCCGCAAAGGTCGCCCCAGCCAGCTTCGCGATCTCCTTCTTCGGGTGCTTCACCAAACGAGCCCGCGTCGCCGCATCGCAGCTCTTCGCCTCAGCTCGCCCCAGCAGCACGGTGGTCCATTCATCATTCGAAAGCAGCGCCTCAATGATCTGGCCACGCATCGCCGGCGTCCGCTCATCAAAGCGCTCTAGCAAAAACTCCGGCGCACCCTTCGGCTGTAGCTTGGAGATGAGTTTCAGCACCTCAGCACTTCCCGTCTTCGCCCACAGTCCGCCCAGCATGCCTTTCACCATGCCACGATGCTCCCGATCTGAAGCCAGCAGCATCAGATCATCCATCGTTGGCGAATCTGCTGAGGCCTGAACTGCTTGGACCGCCTTCGCTAAGATCGCTCCCATCTTCTTCAATCCCTGCTGTGCGTCGGGTGAGCGCATCTCCTTGGTGAACTGGGCCAGCGAAAGTTCATGCTCGTCAAGAACAGCCAAAAGCTCCTTCATGTCTCGCTGGTCCTGGGTTCGTGCGATCAACGCCGCCATGGCCTTCTCATTCTTTACCGTCAGTGCACAGCGGAATAGCATTGGTGCCGATCTCTTGTCAGCACGTGTGCATGCTCGCTCCAAATGAGGCAGCACTGAACTCAAGGCTGCACCCACGATTTCACTACCCTGAGGATATTCTTCGAGAATCTCAGCCAGGACATCACCAAGCCATTCGTCCTTCCAATGGCCCGCTGAAAGCGCCAGCTGCATGGAAACTCGGGGATCAGCAAGCTGCCGCCAGTCATGATGATAGAGCCCCATGAGCGACTGCGGAGCATGATCAAACTTCTCATGCATCTGCAGCGCCTGCACACGCACCTCCGGGGCTGGATCTGACAACAGCTTGTCAAAGGGAACGAAGTCAGTTTTACCTCCGAGGAGAAAGGTCCATGCTGTTTGAGCTCTCACCTGTGGCAGAGGGTTTTGAAGCAGTTGAACCAGCTGCTTCGCTTCAAAACCGTCCCACAGCGCCATCATTTGCGCCCTGTCCCTGCACCACCCGTTCGCGCTTGCGAAAGTAGTGATGGGCTTCAGCCCGTCACCGTGCCGTAACGCCGGAGACGTCGACTGCCCTGCCACCTTCTTCACCACCCGCCAGATCCTCCCCTTGTCATCCCCCTCGCGGTAGTGCGGCAATAGCTCATCCTTCCCATTCTGCGGCAGCCACTGCGGATGCTCGATCATGTAGCGATACATGTCCGCCACCCACAACGCCCCATCCGGCCCCGTCCGCACCATCACCGGCCGGCACCACCGATCCTCACTCGCCAGGAAATCCGTAGTCCGCGAGTCCCCTCGCGGCTCAGTGCTGGAGCCGAGGTTGACATCCACCCTCGCCTTAAAAGTCACCCCATCATCCTCCAGCACATGATGCTGCACCACATTGTGAAACGGCTCACACGTAAAAGCATGCGTCTTGCCATCATCAAACAACACGCGGTCGCGATACACCTCAATCCCGCACGCACTCGTGAACCTCCCCGCCTGGTCAAAGCTGTGAAACCGCTTCTCCAGGCCGCTCGCAGGATACACCGGCGGATTCCTCGGATAGAGCTGATGAATCGGGTCCGGCGGAATCACATGCGGGTTCCGCCGCAGGTAGTGATCCTGCAGCACATAGTGCCACAGCGGAAAACTGTTCTGTACACCGAACCAGTGCCCCCAGTCATCACGCGCGCGACCAAACTGTGAAGGTCCGCTCTGCGGATCAAACTCACCCGTATCCGGCTTGAACCGGAAATCACGACTGCCGAGATCAATCTTCTCTCCAGTGAGCCTCGACTCGATCTGCGTGCCCTTGTTATACCCTCCGTTGTGCGCCCCCGCCGCGCAATACACCCACCCATCCATGCCCCAGCGCAGCCCGTTGACTCGCAACTGTTGGTTACCCGTGCTGAAGCCTGTTAGGAGCACCTTCTTCGTGCCATCTGGCGAGATGAAAAAGATGTCCGGCGCCGCCGTGACAATCACCCCGTCTCGCCACGTCAGAATCCCCGTCGGAAAACTCAGCTCCTGGGCGATCACCGTGCGCCTGTCATAGCGTCCATCCGTATCGCTGTCCTCCAGCATCACCACACGTCCGCCCGCCTTGCCATTCCCATCCATGCCTAGCGGATAGTCTGCCATCTCCACCACCCACAGCCGCCCCTTCTCATCCCAGTCAAACGCCACCGGATCCAGCACCACCGGCTCCGCCGCCACGAGCTCAATCTCATACCCCTCCCGCACATGCCACCTCTTCGCCGACTCCTCGGGCGACAGCGGCGCTGAGTGTGGTGCAGGCGTCCCGCCTGCGTTCTTTGAGTCAACGCCCCTCACTTCGCGGCTCTCCAACCCACTCACCTTCACATTCTCAAACATCCCGTCCAATGGCGCAAAGTCATCACAGCGCCGACCCAAGAAAACTTCCTTCGAGCCCAGCGCCGTGACCGGCAGTTCAGCATCAATCTCCACCTTGCCATTCAGCGTCACTTTCACGCGCGAGCCAGCGCGCTCCATCTTCACCTCATTCCACGTCCCCGGTTGGATCGTGGTTAGGCCGAACAAGGTTTGATTCGCCGCGTTGCCGTTGTACACAAACAGTTTGCCTGGCCTGGAGTCCTTGTAGTTGCCACCAATGCCCAGGTGGTCCCCCGGCGCCTGAGAATCGCCCTTCGGCCCGCGTGAAACCAGATAAGCCGTGACCGCACGCGCATCATTGGCCTTCGTATTGCGGAAGCGCATCGCGACCGACCAGTTCTCATGCTGCTTCAGCAAGGAGTTCGTCTGCATCTCCACTCGCTTGGCCTTCTCCTTCCTCGCGACATCGCGACGGGCATTGTCCTCCGCCACTTTCGAAGTGTCCCACAGCTTCGCGATCAGCGAGGTCTCAACCGCACGATTCCAAACCGTGATCTCATCCAGCCGCCCCTCCAGTCCTTGGCCAAATAAGACCTCGTTTGTCGCCTTTCCTGCCTTGCTCATGAGCACAGGCTTCTCACCACCATCGAGATGCACCCGCACATTCTCTCCATCGCGGATAAGCACCACGAAATGCCAGTCGTCCGCCAAAGTACTCATGGGCTTTAGCCCGTGATCACCAGTTTTGCTCGCTACATCTTCGTTATCGGAGCTGGCGGCACCAGCCGGGCTAAAGCCCTGGACTACTTTGCCTTCGGCCCCTGCAAGCTCCAGCTTCACCGTATGATCAGTAAACTGATGCGCCTTGAGAGCCACTCCGAGCCCATGGATCAGCTCTCCATCCCGCTCACTCGCCCCGCTCTCATGACCCAGCCAGAACCAGAGGGCGATGGAGGCGGCACTGGGCGCCTCTTTGGTGGGTGTCGCAGGTTGCTCGCCCCACTCTGCTTTGAGGTGGCCGCCTGCGGCTTGGATGCTCCTGTTGAAGCTCAGGCCTTTGGAAAATGGCGACAGTCTGAGTGCCGATTCCTCACCATAGCCGAGACCACTGCCGACTCCGGGCAGATACAGCGCATGGCCACCCACCCATTGCATCCCCACATTCCAGGTGTCAGACCTCAATGATTGGATGGGTGTTGTCGGTGAGCGCAGGAGTTCTCCATCACTCTCACTGCAATCGTAGTGGGCCGAAGGCTTGGAGTCTGCGATTTCACGCCCATACACTCCCAGGTCGCTGCCCGCCTTGTTCCGGACAAATGTCTTGCCCAAAACCATGAGCTCATAGCCAAGTTGATGGTACATTTGAGTTTCCGCATTGACGTCAAGACCTGCCGTTCGTGCGGGCCAGGTGGTGTATCCGCCCAACTGATGCTGCTCGGGTGGCGGGATGTATCCTTCAGCCCCATTGGCCAGCTCAATGTTAAAGTGCATGGGGAAAGGAGATGCTTCCCGCAGCTTCAACCCCGTGATGGCATACACCTCGTTAGGCAGCGTCGCGATGCTCAGGTCACCGATCCGGATGGCCTGCAGTTTCAGGCTCGTCTTCTGCCGCTCATGCAGAATCAGCGCCTCTCGCGCATAGACTTCCTCCTTGTTCTTCGGCAAATCATTCTCGATCTTCGCAGCGATGGGTCGTGCCCATTGGAGACGCTTCTTATCTGGCACACGGTATTTCAGCTCCACCATCTTCTCCACCATGCCCAGCGGGGCGTGATCATGATGCTTCACCGTCGCCAGGGCCTTCATCGCACTGTCAGCCACCTCGGTGGCATAGGTGTCGAGCGCAGGGGACTTCTTCTCCGCACCATAGTCCATCCACATTAAATCTCCGCTGGTGCCCTGGCTCATGGCACAAACGAAAGGTCCGTTGCCATCACCCGCCTGTCCCATCTTGGCAGCGAGATGCCGGCAAAAGTGCCCATAGTAATCCGCCGAGACCGCGCCGCTGCCAAAGTAGTGCTGTGAGTAGTTCGCCAGCACCCCCAGCGGCTTCCCATCGATCGTCTGCAGCGAGATCACCGAGAACTGCGGATCCACCGGACCACTGGGCCCGATCACATCCTTGCTCAGGTATCCAGGATGCATGTTCGCACGCCCCGTGGGCTGGCCAAACGGATCCACCACCTCCCGCCCTTCGCGCCGGATCCACCGGCGGTTGTGTATGTGCTCCCAGTCATCAAACGATCCCCACCCGATGCGTGCCGGTTGCAGCGCCTTGTCTGCCGCCACGATGGCCTCGGCAATTTTCGGCGTGAGAAACTTCGCATACTCCGTGTCCTTCCTCGTTCCCAGGCAGCTCATCGCGGCGGGTGCCGAGTGCGTATGCGTGGCACTGACCATCATGCGATCCACCGGAATACCGCACTGCTGTGAAGCCATCTCCTTCGCCTCATCAATCAGCGCCTGCTCCATCATGCAGGTGTCCACGATCGCAAAGGCGATCTTCATCTTGCCATCATCCAGCACAAAGCTGCGCACATGCAGCGCATCGACATTCCTTTCACCACGCCCTTCCAGAAAGCCGCCTGCAATGATGCGTGGAAAGGTCTTGGGCGAGACGTCGACCGCCGAGACACCCGCGCGGAACACAGGTTCAGCATGAGCAGGGATCACCAGGCATGCGAGGCCACACAGCAGGAGTCGGGAAAACATGATCAGACTGCGACGGCCCACAGCCGGCCAGTCTTTCAGCCCATGCTTCCCAGCACCGCCTCAGCCGCTTTGCGTCCGCTGATCAGCGCGCCGTTGATGGACACATCCTCCACATAGTCTCCGCAGCGGTACAAGCCCGGCTCCAGCACGGTGGAAAGAGCGCTGTCACCCAGCACCAGTTGCCGGCTCTCCGGCTGCGCATTGCGGATCTGGTAGGTGCGGAGGTGCTTCCACTGCCGTGCACCAGGGCCAAACCAGCGCGTCATCTGCTCTCTCACCACATCTTCCAGCTCGTTGCTGGAGGGCGCACCCACGATGCTCGTGCTGATCAGGTGCTGTCCCTTCGGCGCCAGCTTCGGTGAGGCATTGGTCAGCACGCAGGCATTGTTCACCGGCCCGCGATTGTCTCCATCCAGATACAGAATGGACTCGCTCGGCAGTGCCTGATCCGTGCTGAAGTAGAGGCAGGTCGTGCTGCGGCCGGGCTTCGGCTTTTCCACTCCCGTGTCAGGCAGCAGCCGATGCGCCACATCCTCGCTCACCGCGAGCACGATGTGATCCGCGCGGATGATCTCGCCCGTCTCCAGGGTGATCTCATTCTTCCTCACTGAAGTGACCGGCGTGTTCAGTTTCAGCGAACCTGGAGGCAGCGCCACCGCCAGTTGATCCGGGATCGCCTGAATGCCATGCGCCGGAATGGTTGCACCACCGTTGCGAAACATCGCATAGAGGAAGAAAAACATCCGCGCCGAGGTGCGCAGGTCCTTTTCCAGAAACACTCCGCCAAAGAACGGACGGAAGAAACGGTCGAGCATCGCCTCGGTAAAACCAAAATCACGCAGATAGTCCTCGGTCTCCATTTCGGGCAGACGGCGCTCGATGCCCATCGTGCCTGCGGCTTCCTTCCACAGCATCAGCGTGTGCCACTTGTCCCGCCAGGGGATGAAGGTATCCCGCAGATTCATCAGCGCATCCAGCGGATGATGAAAGGGATCCGCCAGACGATGCAGGCTGTTCTTGAAATACACGTTCGCACCCCGGTAGAGTGGCTTCAGATGCAGGCCTTCATAGTCGAGCACACGTCGTGCTTCTGGGTAGGCCGGCAGCAGCACCTGGAAGCCCCGGTCCAGGGTAAATCCATCCACTTTATCAGACCTCACCCGGCCTCCCACCCCGTCCGCCGCCTCGTAAATTGTGAAGGGCCGCCCTGCCTTTGCTAGCGCACGCGCACAGGCCAGCCCGGAAAGTCCGGCTCCGACGATGGCGATGGTGGGGGAGGGCATAAGGTGGGGTTCGTGGTCTAACCCCGTCCATGTAGGCGAAGCCTGCACTATGCCAAGGAGTGTTTTTTGAGCCTCTTCGTCACATTTGGCCGTCACATGAGCGCCAAAGTAGGGGTTTTGCACGTATCCCAGCCAGACACGCAATGCTCGTGGAACCCTTGCCAATCAAGGCGTGGCGCTCTGACACGCCTTGATGGCATGCTGATAGCGTAGCATTGGGAAACCACTTTTCTCACCCAACCATGAGTCCCGAAAAATTCACCGTTAAGCTCCAGGAAGCCTTCAATGCCTCCCAGTCCGTGGCCACCCGCCATGGTCACCAGGAGCTCAGGCCCGCCCATCTGCTCCTCGCCTTGCTCGAGCAGGATGGCGGCATCACGACCCCGCTTTTTGAAAAAGCCGCCGTCAATCCGGCCGCTGCCAAAGGCCTGAAAAGCGCCGTCGAGTCCCTCCTCGCCAAGCAACCCAAGGTCAGCGGCGGCTCCGGCGGCCTCTACCTCTCCAATGAGTTCCGCGAGCTCATGACCAAGGCCGAGGACGAGCAGAAAAACCTCAAGGACGACTACCTCAGCGTCGAGCACATCCTCCTGGCCCTCTTCAAGACGAAGACCGAGCTTTCTGAGTCCCTCAAGCAAGCCGGGCTGAACTACGACACCGTCTCCAAAGCACTCTCCAACGTCCGTGGCTCGCAGCGCGTGGTCGATCAAGACCCCGAAGGCAAATACCAGACCCTGGAGAAGTACGGCACCGATCTCACCGCACGCGCCAAAGCGGGCAAGATCGACCCCGTCATCGGCCGCGATGAAGAGATCCGCCGCGTGATGCAGGTGCTCAGCCGCCGAACCAAAAACAATCCTGTGCTCATCGGTGAGCCCGGCGTCGGCAAGACCGCCATCGCGGAAGGTCTGGCTCGGCGAATCGTCGCCGGAGACGTTCCGGATTCCTTGAAGAACAAGCGCCTCATCAGCATGGACCTCGGCGGCATGATGGCCGGTGCCAAGTTCCGTGGCGAGTTCGAGGAGCGCCTGAAAGCCTTCCTCAAAGAAGTCACGTCCAGCGATGGCGAAATCATCCTCTTCATTGATGAACTGCACACCATCGTCGGTGCCGGCAAGGCCGAAGGCGCCATGGATGCGGGGAATCTGCTCAAGCCTCAGCTCGCCCGTGGTGAGCTGCGCTGCATCGGCGCCACCACGCTGGATGAGTATCGCAAGCATATCGAAAAAGACCCCGCGTTGGAGCGTCGCTTCCAGCCCGTGAAGGTCGGCGAGCCCAGTGTGGAGGACACCATCGCCATCCTGCGCGGCCTGAAGGAGCGCTATGAGGTTCACCACGGCGTGCGCATTCAGGATGGCGCCATCATCGCCGCCGCCACGCTTTCCAATCGCTACATCACGGATCGCTTCCTGCCGGACAAGGCCATCGACCTCGTCGATGAAGCCGCCAGCCGTATCAAGATCGAGCTCGACTCCATGCCCACGGAGATCGACGTCATCGAGCGGGAGATCATGCAGGACGAGATGGAGCGCCAGGTCCTGAAAAAGGAAAAGGACGCCGCCAGCAAGGCCCGCCTCGAAAAGCTCGAGAAAGACATCGCTGATCTCAAAGAGAAATCCTCCGCGCTGAAAGCCCAGTGGATGAAGGAGAAGGAGTCTGTGGATGCCGGTCGCAAAGTCAAAGAAGAGATCGACCGCCTCCGCACCGAGCTGGAGCAGGCCCAGCGCCGTGGTGACTTCGGTCGCGCCGGAGAGATCCAGTACGGTCTCATCCCCGATCTCGAGAAGCAACTCAGCACTGCTTCAACCGAGAACCATGAACCGAGAACCGCGAACACCCTCTTGCGAGAAGAAGTGACCGAGGAAGACATCGCCAAAGTCGTCGCCAACTGGACCGGCATCCCCGTTTCACGCTTGCAGGAAGGCGAGCGTTCGAAGCTGGTGAAAATGGAGGAGCGCCTCAGCGCCCGCGTCATCGGCCAGAAGGATGCCATCATCGCCGTCAGCAATGCCGTGCGCCGTGCCCGTGCAGGCATCCAGGATGAGAACCGCCCCATCGGCAGCTTCCTCTTCCTCGGCCCCACCGGCGTTGGCAAGACCGAGCTCTGCAAAGCCCTCGCCGAGTTCCTCTTTGATGACGAGAACGCCATGACCCGCATCGACATGAGCGAGTACATGGAGAAGCACAGCGTCAGCCGCCTCATCGGCGCGCCTCCCGGCTATGTCGGCTATGACGAAGGTGGCCAGCTCACCGAAGCCGTGCGCCGCCGCCCCTACAGCGTCGTGCTCTTTGACGAGGTCGAGAAAGCCCACCCCGACGTCTTCAACACCCTGCTGCAGGTCCTCGACGATGGCCGCATCACCGATGGCCAGGGCCGCACTGTCGACTTCAAAAACACGGTCATCATCATGACCAGCAACATCGGCAGCCAGCACATCCAGGACGTGGCGAATGCCGAGCAGCGCGAGGCCCTCGTCCGCGAAAGCCTGAAGCAGTTCTTCCGCCCCGAGTTCCTAAATCGAATTGATGAGATCGTCACCTTCGATCGCCTCGATGCCTCGCAGCTCGATAAGATCGTGAAGATCCAGCTCCAACGCGTCGTCACCCGCCTCGCCAAGCAAAACATCCACCTCACTGTCACCGACGACACCACCCGCTACCTCGCCGATGCCGGTTATGATCCCGTCTTCGGCGCCCGCCCCCTCAAACGTGCCATCCAAAAGCACCTCCTTGATCCGCTCTCCTTAGCCGTCCTCGAAGGCGGCTTCAAAGACGGAGACCACATCACCGCCGTGATGAAGTCCGGGAAGCCCGTGTTTGAGAAGACGTGAAGCTCATCACAAACCTTGTGCTCCGCCTAGCCTCAGTTTACTGTTCCGCATGACCGACGACCTCCAGGAGCCTCTCCGCCGGAAGGTGGGTGGCAGTCTTCCCCGGCTGCCGCCGTTGAAGCGTCTGGAAATGCTGCGCCAGAGCGCGCATCGGTTGCGCGCTGGCTCGAACCAACCTCCCGAACCCGATGGACACCCCGTTCGAAAAACTGTTGGTGCGTCTCGCTGACCACGGCGTGCAGTTCATCGTCGTTGGAAGTGAGGCTGTCGCGTTGCAGGGATGCTTGATCCTCTAAACAAATAGGGAGTATAGCCGCGACTTCTTCATTCGTTGAAGGATTTTAGACGCTTACGAATCGCCTTTTTTGGTGGCTGGGATTACAGACTCCCATGGATATTTGAACGGGGGAATAGTGGCCAGCAGCTCAAGTGACGATTGGTCCCCCACCGCTCGGAGGAGGCAAACCGCCATCGCTCTTTTGGCATCATCGTCAAAGATTGTAACTGAAGCACTGGCAAAGATGCGGAGTCGCTTCTGCGTGGAATCGACTATTTGGACATCAGGCTTGAAGCAAAGGATATGGTTCAAACGACTCGCGATCTCGTTCGCGAGCTGTGGATCTCCTGCGGGTGAGTCAATGCAGTCAGAGAAGAAATCGAGCATTGCTTCGACTGCTTCGCTCGTATGGAGTTCCTCCAGAAGTGAGAGAACAAAGCGCTCGTGTCCGGGCAACCCTAGGACGGACCTGAGACCCGTCATGCCGTTGCGGCAATATTCGGATGCCACTCTGGCCCATCGTGCTAACGGGACCACATGCGTGCCGTCTGGCAAGTGGTTAGCGTCACTCCAATATTCGGAACGAGCAAGTTCATCGAGCAGTTCAGGCAAACCTTCAATACGTAGCGCAGCCGCGCCAAGAATGTGTTCGACCTCTAGAGTATTGTTCGCGGCACGCCGTCGGATCGATGAAAGCGATTGTGACATAGCTCTTTGAGCATTGTATGAGGTCTTTATGCGCCCTCGAAGTCCACAAAATAGTACTGCTTATGTCCGCCAATACCGAGCTCAGTGGCCTTCGCCTCAGCCTCCTCTCGCGTGGCAAAACGGTCGATGAGAAACCGCGCGCCATTGTCGTCTTCGCGATAGAGGGCGAAGGGCAGGCCGGAGGTAGACTCAGCCGATGAGGTGAGATTGCAACGCATCTCGTTCGGCACCATCGCCCACCAGCCCATCTCGTCATGTCCCCAGGCAATCCCGAGACAATGAGCCACCGTGCGGAGAAGTTCGATTTCAGAAGCCTCCGGCCCGCCATCAAGCAGACTGCCTTCAGTGACCTGATCTGATCCGGACGCTCTCCCAGAAATCGGAATAGCCGCCACCCGACATCCAGGCCCACCAGGAACACCGCTTCGATAGTAAGGACCGTGTTTTTCCATGATCAAATAGTGAGTGAGGCTGAGAATTTTGTCATCTAGTCACTTCACGTGATGAACAAAGCCCGGCAGGTGGTAAACGCCCTTTACAAGCATCCCTTCCTTGCTGATGCGGGTCTGTGGTGTTGAGTGGTGGTGATGTTCGACTCCCTCCTGACCTTCGCACCGCTCTACCAAACTCGGGTGTGGGGAGGGCGGCGGCTGGAGACCTTGTTAGGTCGGACGCTGCCGGAGACGGACACGCCGTATGGAGAGTCCTGGGAGGTCAGTGATCGCGAGCACGAGCAGAGTGCCTTCACCCTGCCTGACGGTGGTTCGATGACGTTAAACGAGCTTTGGCTTCAGCATCGCGAGACCGTGTTTGGTGCAACGTTGGCTGGGCATCCTGCGCAGCGATATCCGCTGCTCATGAAGATCCTGGATGCCTGTGATGATCTCTCCATCCAGGTGCACCCACCGGCAGCAGTGGCTCCTGAGCTTCGCGGCGAGCCGAAGACCGAGATGTGGTATGTCCTGCATGCAGAACCCGGGGCGAAGATCTACGCGGGTTTGCGTGAGGGCATGACGCGGGAGGCTTTTGAAGAAAGTATTCGCAGCGGCACCGTGGCAGATGCTGTGCAGATGCTGGAGCCGAGGGCAGGGGACTGTCTTTTCATCCCAAGCGGACTCATCCACGCCATCGGCGCAGGTTTGGTGATCTACGAGGTGCAGCAGAACAGTGACACCACTTACCGCGTCTTTGACTGGAACCGCGTGGGCCTGGACGGCAAACCGCGCCAGATGCACGTGCAGGAGTCTTTGCTCAGCATTGATTTCGCAGAGTCACCGCCTGCTTTTCAAAAAGCGGACGCGCAGGGCAGGCTCGTGACCTGTGAGTTCTTTGAGATTCGTGAAGCCAGTATCCATGACACCACAGCGCTTGGCATAGAAGGAGAGCACCTTGTGGTGGCGATGATCGAAGGCACGATCACAGTGGCTGGCAAGACGCTGGTCGCCGGTGACTTCGCCTTAGTGCCAGCCTGTTTGAATGGAGTGAAACGTGGAATCAAGAATGCTGGGGAGGGAAATGCGCGTTGGTTGGAGATTCGCATTCCCGCTCCCTGATTCATGTCACAACCCATTCTCCCGGAAGGTCACCTCGAACGTCGCCTCGGTCCTTGGTCGGCCACGGCGCTGAACATGTCGAACATGATCGGCGTGGGTCCCTTCATCACGTTGCCTGCGCTCATGGCCACGCTGGGCGGACCGCAGTCCATGCTCGGCTGGCTGGCAGCGCTGCTCATCACCCTGCCTGACGCGCTGGTGTGGAGCGAGCTCGGCGCGGCCATGCCGGCGAGCGGCGGCACCTATCGTTGGTTACGCACGGGATTCGGCGCGGAGAAGTGGGGGCGCTTGATGTCCTTCCTCTTCATCTGGCAGCTCATCATCAGCGGCCCCATGGAGATCGGCTCGGGCATCATCGGCTTCGCGCAGTACCTGGACTACCTTATTCCCGGCATCGCCGAGAACAATCTGCGAACCTGGAAAGGCGCTGCGGTGGTGCTTGCCGTGGTAGGCATCGTCACGCTGCTGCTCTATCGCCGGATTGGCCATATCGCCAAGCTCACGGTGGCCGTCTGGATCGGCGTGATCGCTACAGTGGGCGCCGTGATCGTCACCGGCGCTCTGAAGTTCGATGCCTCGCGTGCCTTTGATTTCCCGCCCAATGCTTTCGACTGGAGCTGGGGCTTCATGATGGGCCTCTTCACCGGAGCACGGATAGGTATCTACGACTACCTCGGCTACTATGACATCTGCTACGTGGGCGATGAAGTGCGCGATCCCGGCCGCACGATCCCGCGCAGTGTCATCACCAGCCTGCTCGTCGTGGCGGTACTGTATGTGGGGATCAATCTCTCCATCATCGGCATCGTCCCCTGGCGCGAGTTCACTCCCATGCCTGGCCAGCCTGAGCCTGAGTTCGCCAAATACGTGGCCTCCATCTGCCTGGAGCGCGCCTGGGGCAGACCCGTGGCCATCGGCTTCACCATCATGCTGCTGTGGACTGCCGTGGCCTGCTTGTTTGCCTTGTTGTTAGGCTATTCTCGCATCCCGTATGCGGCCGCGCGTGACGGCACCTTCTTCGGCTGGTTTGGCAAGCTGCATCCGAAGGGCCAGTTCCCGCACCGTTCGCTGCTCCTCCTGGCCGGGCTTTCCGCGGCCTGCAGCTTTCTGAGCCTCGGCCTGGTCATCGAGACCCTGGTCGTGCTGCGCATCCTCATCCAGTTCATCGGCCAGATCGCCGCGCTGGTCTTGCTGCGCCGGCATCAGCCAGACATGCCGCGCCCATATCGCGTCTGGCTGTATCCGCTGCCCATCATTATCGCCACCGCAGGCTGGCTGGCCGTCTTCTGGACCTCGGAGGAAAAGCGCTGGTATGCGCTGGCCAGCCTCGGTGTCGGAGTATTGAGCTATCTCGCCTGGGCCAGAGGCACTCGCCGCTGGCCGTGGGCAGATGGCACCGAGTGACCCTCAACCTCGATCAGTCCTTCACCACGTGGGTGCCTGCCAGCAGATCATGGATGCAGCGACGGTCTTCACGAAAGACAAAAAAGACATCCACGAGTCCGTAGAAAGGCACGAAAGCTCCAATGAGACCATTCACGATAGCCCGCAGGATGACTGCCTTCACAAAGCCTGCATTGCTATTGTCTTCGAAGCTGGCGATGCGGATGCCCATCCATTTTTTGCCGAGGCTCTGTCCGTGGGTGCTCAGACGTATCAAGTTGTAGATGAGCAAGGCAAGGCTGTAAGCAAGGGCAATGCCCATCATCAGCATGCCTGTGCTGGTTAACTCCTCAGTCTCCTTGTCCATTTTGGACATGGCCAAGGCGAAAAGGAGTCCGGCGGGAAACACGGTCAAAACGTTGAGAAAGTAAGCTCCAAGACGTTGTCCGAGGGATGCCAGTTCGGTTGCAGTGGTCGTGGCAGTGTTTCTGCGATGATAGATAGCCGCTTGTGGCGCAGCATACGGATTGACCTCGATCGGCGGTGGCGGTGGCGCAAACGAACTGCCAGCCGCCAGTCCGCTGATGCTGTTGATCGGCTGCCAGCTTGCCATGCCCTGGGCCCAGGCCAGATCCTCCGGGCTGAGCTCGCCCGAGGAGAGTTTCAAACTGATGTCGGTGGCACTGAGCACACCGAGCTGCTGTCCGTTACGAGCGACGTGGTAGTTCATGGGCGGGGAGGGAGAGAGAAAAAATAGGCCGAACCAAAAGGACGCAGACAATCAGATGTCTAGGATCCGCCAGCCTTGGGAGTGGCGGGCGGAGCTTCTGGAGCAGGCGCGGAGGGAGTCGTCGTCGTTGCAGGTGGGGTCGTGGCACCCGGTGCTGTCGCAGGAGCTGGTGTTGTCGTGCCTCCGGGAGGCGTCCCTGCCGCAGGCGTGCCAGCGGGAGCTGTTGTCGTTCCAGCCGCTGGCACAGGCTCAGGCTTCTTGAAGGGATCTTCCCAGCGATGCAGTTCCCGACCCGGCCCCGGTCCGCCGATCTCCTTCAGATACTCGCTGCACTTCTCATGCCAGTGGGCGAGGTCTGGTGCGGTATTGGGCTTCTCCGCCGTACCGGGGAAGATGAGATAGGTCACCTTCAAATCACTCTCCGGCCGGCGATACGGCGTGGCCTGCGCATTCACGGCCTTGGCGATGAAGAGGGAGGCCTCACCCATCTTCAGAGTCGGACCATAGTCACCGCAGATGGCGGGATACATTTTGTCGCCATGAATGACCACGGCATAGTCACCGATCTGCGGCGTGTACTTGTTCGCATTGGAGTAACCACGGAAGAGCAGGGAAAGCACGATGAACGGGTCTTTTTCCGCGATGAGACTGCTGCGTGCCTTCATCTCGCTGATCTCCACCTTCAGAGTATCAGTCAGAGCCTTCAGCTCGCGGTTCTTGTCCGCAGGCAGCCCCTTCACATTGTACTGTTCCTGGGCTTTTT
This sequence comes from Prosthecobacter gellanilyticus, assembly GCF_007992435.1. Classification (GTDB taxonomy): domain Bacteria; phylum Verrucomicrobiota; class Verrucomicrobiia; order Verrucomicrobiales; family Verrucomicrobiaceae; genus Prosthecobacter; species Prosthecobacter gellanilyticus. Next base: position 30,616 of record NZ_BKAG01000002.1, read on the forward strand.
TGAGCCGGTCTTCCCATTTGGAGAGTAGCGGGTTGGGGTTGGTCGTTTTCTTGGCCCAGGCATAGCTGGTGAAGGGCTGGTAGTAGTCGGAGAGGTAGATATACTCATCCAGCGTGGGCATGCGGTCGCCATCAGAGCCATCTGCCACCACATCCATCTCGGACTGGATCAGCAGCGCCTTGCGCTTCGAGGTCGGGTGCGAGAGCTCCAGAATGGTCTCGCAGTCGAAGAAGTTATGACGGTCCAGGATCTTGTTCAGGCGCGTGATGTCGCGCTGGATCGAGTTCGTCTTGTTCTCATACAGCTTGTGGTAAAAGCCGGAGACCTTGGCCGTCTCCAGCATCGCTCCTAGATCCGGCAGGAAGCCGGGCAGGGCAGGGTTGATGCGGGAAAGCTCAGGCAGGGTTTGATTCGCCTTCGGCACGCGCACGCTGAGTTCGAACTCAGCCTTGTAGGCATCTGGGGAAAGCCTCTCCAGGCTGGCATAGGTACCCTGCTCGGTGATCAGCTTCGATTTGATCGTGATGCCATTGAAGAAGGTGGCCACGTCCGCGTCCTTGCGCGGGATGAAGTTGTCCGGCAGCGGTGGTTGCACCAGGACTTCCTTGATCACCTCTTTGATCACTTCCTTGGGCACCTCGATGCGCTTCTCCACCGGCACTTCCTTGGTGATCTCCTTCGTGACCACCCGGGTGGTGGCTTCCCCCGCCGCGACGATCTCCTTCAGGCCACGTTTGATCTTCCCGGCAAAGGGTGTGAACGGGATCACCAGCAGCAGCGCGATGATCACCAGCATGAGCACGCGGATGAGCGAGCTGAACATCCCGCGCTGCCGTGGCTCCCAGGGGGAAGGTCCCTGGCGTTCATTCGTACTGGATCTCTCAGTGGGGGGATTTGGCATGGCTCAGACAGTGCCTTTGTTGAATCGACGGCGCAAGACCCGGCGCAGGATCCAGCGGGGCATCAGGCGGAAAAGGCTGCCCGCGATAGTAACGCCCGTGCCCGGGAACACAGATGCCCTTCCTGTGCTCACTCCATCCAGTGCCAGAGACACCACCTGGGAGGGGGGGATGCGCAGCAGTCCCTGGCCTTCCCGGTCCGTGTCCGTGCCATCCGCACGTTTCGCCGTCTTGCTAAAGTTCGTCGGAGTCGGGCCGGGACAGACACAGGTCACCGTGATGCCTTCGCCCGCCAGCTCAACAGCCAGAGCTTCCGAGAAGCTCGTCACATACGATTTCGTCGCCGCATACACCGCGAGCGCTGGCATCGGGATCGTGCTCGCCAGCGAGCTGATGTTGATGATGCCCCCGGGACGTTGCAGCCGCGGGATCAGCGCATGGGTGAGCATGGTCAGAGCCGTCATGTTCAGCTCCAGCTGCATGCGCGTCTTGTCCGCAGCCGAACTGGCAAAGGTGCCGTAGTCACCGAGACCTGCATTGTTCACCAGGAGATTGGGCTTCAGGCCATGGGCATCCAGAAAGGCAGTCACCGCCTCACGTCCCGCATCCGTGGCCAGATCCGCCACGCAGCAGTGCACCTGCGTCTTTGGTCCGGCGAGGGACTTCTTCACCTCTTCCAGGGCATCCGCACGTCTGGCCACCAGGACCAGCCACTCGGCATGCGGGGCCAGTTGCCGAGCAAACTCAGCCCCGAGACCCGACGAGGCTCCGGTGATGATCGCACGGCATTTTTCGAGAGGGAATCCATTCGCCATAAGAGTAGGCCGTAGCAGTACACAGGCTGGTTGAGGGCGGCAACCAGCTTTCCAGGCAAACTCCTGCTTAGGACCCTCCGTCAGGCCATGAAGCCCACGGGCCCTGAAGCGCTGCCAGGTGTGTAGAAGTGACTGATGTTCGGAAACACGAGCGGCAGGTCTGTGGGCGAGACTCCGAGCCAGAGTGCCAGCTCGGCGAAGTACTCGTCACAGCTTGTCGTGGGGATGAGACGGCCACTGCCAAGGTCCAGAGGATTCACTTCCGAGCCGATGTCTGGATTCAGCGCCAGGCTGGGATACTGGCCGTAGATCTTTTTGCCGAGCACACTGCCGCCGACCACAAGCTGGTTGCCACCCCAGGCATGGTCGCTGCCCTGGCCGTTGCTGGTCAGCGTGCGGCCAAAGTCAGACGCGGTGAAGAGCGTGACATTGTTCTCCATGCCCATGGCCACGAGCTGATTGTAAAAGGCGCCGATGGCCTGGCTCACCTGCGGCAGCATGGAGTTCTGATAACTCAGCACACCGCTGTGGTGATCCCAGCCACCGAAGTTCACAAAGAAGGTCTGGCGTTTGGCTCCGAGTGCGAGATGACCGTGGCCCTGGATGGCCTTGGCAATCATCTCCAGTCGGTTGCCCACATAAGTGTCAGGGAATGAAATGGCCCCAGGCAGTGAGGCGGCGGTGGCTGTGGTAAAGGCATTGTAGGCGTCCAGAGCGGCACGTTTGCGGCCGTTGAAGGTCTGCATCAGCACGTTGGAGTATTGCTGGGCCAGCTGGCTGTCCACACCCTGGCTGAAAGCCTGCGCGGCCACGTCACTCGACTGCCAGGCAAACTCATAGTTTTCCAGCGCCACCGCACCATCCGTGGTGATGGCATACTCCGCCACGTCATGGCCTGTCTGCCAGACATTGCCGCCATCCAGGGAGATGTTCATCGGCACCTTCTGGTTGCTGTTGAGCTCCTGCAGGATGTCCGCCGCGCGTCCCGCCCAGCCGATGCCGGAGCGCTGGTGCGGAAGGCTGGTCTGCCACTGCTCCACCTGGTCAGAGTGGGAGTAGAGGCCGAGAGGAAGCTGCTTCTGCAGCGTGTTCACCTGCGTGCGGTTCTGCACACGCTCGATGAGCGTGCCCACGTTCGCCACAAAGGCAGCCTTGCTGTTCTGAAAGAGCGTGGCCACCTGCGGCATGGCATTGTGTACCGCAAAGTTGGGCAGGCCGGTGGGCTGGATGTCGATCAGCGATCCTGGCGCCAGAGCCAGATTGGAGCGGCTGGTCTGATACTGCGAATAGGCAGTGGCCTCACGCGGCACGAGCATGTTGTAGCTGTCATTGCCGCCGGAGAGGAAGAGGCAGACCAGCGCACGATACTCACCATTGGCGGGAGCCGTGACGGCGGAGATCTTCTCGGCCAGGGAGAGGTTCAGCACCGTGTTCAGCACGGGAATGGAGCTCACCGCGGCACAGCTGGCCCTGCCCAGGAAATGGCGGCGGCTTTGAGAAAACGTGATCATGGCAAAAAGGAAAAGTGGGTGGGGAAAATGAAAGGACCGCAGCGGGCTTAGCGCATCACGTTGTACTCGGCGGAAGTGACGATGTGGGTGATCAACTGGCGCAGCCGCTCGCGGTGCCATTCCCAGCTTGTGTTCGGTGGCTTGATGCGGTCGATCGACTCTCGCAGCGCCTGAAACATGCGCGGAGACATCGTGCCGCCGAGCAGGGCCATGTCGAGACGGCGGATCAGCGGATCACTGTCCATGAGCAGGTTCACATTGGGCGTGTCCTGGCCGATGTTGGCCGCAGGCACCACCATGCTCAGTTCTGGATCGATGTTGAGACGCACGTTGTAGGCGGCGGTGCCGTTGCCCCAGCGGTGAAGACCATTGTTCCCCAGCGCGTTGAAGAAGTAGTTCGCGCCCGTGATGGCGGAGCTGGCATTGATGATCTGGAACTCAGGAGCCACAAGTCCCATCTGCGTCACAGGGCCTGGAGGGCTGTGACCCGGCAGGAAGAAGTTAAACACGCTGGGCGCATTCTGCGGGTCCTGCTGATGGTCGAGATAAAACTGATCCAGCGGATAGTGGCCGGAGGTGGATGCCGCATTGAAGGCACGGGCAAAGTTCACCACGCGCATGAAGGGCTCGCGCAGTTTGCCGAAGGTGGGGGACTCCATCAGCACCGGGTTGCGCGCGTCAGGATCCATGAGGACGGCCTTGATCGTGGCCTTCATGTCACCGCGCGGCCCCACCGGGTTCGTGCCGTTGAAGGCTTCAGCGACACGGCCGATGTAAGCATTGCTTGGGTTCGAGGTGACGAAGCGCTGAATCAGCAGTCTGGCCAGGAACGGCCCCACGTTCGGATGATTGAAGAGGTTCGTCACCGCAGCATCGATGTCAGCCGTGCCTGCGGTGCCCGTGTTGTTGGCGCCGGGCGTGCGTGCAGGCGTGGTGAACCCGCCTAACAAGGTTTTAGGATCACAGTCATGGTAGGCATCCCAGATCTTCATCGGGATGAGCCGGTTGCCGTTCAGCAGGTTGTTTGGGTTGAAGTTGGCGCTGTCACCCCAGGTCAGGCCGGTGAAGACGCGGGCCAGCTCGGTGATGTCGGCATTGCTGTAGGTCGGGATGGGCTGTCCGGCATAGGCATGTCCCACGGGATAAGTCTTGCGCGTGCCGTTCGTGTTCAGCTCCCACAGGCCGATGGTGAAGAGCTGCATGATCTCACGCGCATAGTTTTCATCCGGGTGGATCTTCAGCGCGGGATTCGCCTTCTGGTTGCCGAGGTGGCTCAGATACACACCCATCACTGGATGCATGGTCACCTTTTTCAGGATGTCCAGGTAGTTGCCAAAAGCATGCTCTTCAAAGATGTCGTAGTAGTTCGCCATGCCCACGAAATCCACGGCCAGAGTCTCCGGACGGTCAGAGGTCACCAGGATCTGGCTGAGCGCAAAGGCCACACGTTGGCGCAGCGGATCTGGGAGCTGGTCCGAGGGCGAGGTCGGCGTCAGTCGCGGGTGTCCCATCGCACGGCGCCACCAGGAGTGCTCCTTGTAGTTGCCGTAAAGGGCGATGGCGTTGCCGTTCGTCACAGCCCACGCGGTGTAAGGCTGGATGTAGCCGATCGGGCGCGTGAACTGGTCATCGATCCAGGCCTCCAGGCCCATGCCCATAACTTCTTCAACATTCTCTGGATTGTTGTCCGCATCATTGCTGTCCTGGTCAGGACCAAACGCTGCCTGGATGAGGAAACGCGCGGCTTCTTTGGCGGACGGCAGTGGTGATGCATCTCCAAGCGTGGCCGTGGCACTGACCACGCTGCCGAGTGAATAGCCCGTGCCGGTCGTGGCAGTGACCACGATGTTCTCATTCCCTTCGTTCGCGGCATCATTGATCGGTGTCAGCTCCACCCACGCCTCACGAGCACCGAAAGGTATGACGATCTGCATGCCGGTGTTGTTTGTGGTGTAGTCGCTGTTGCGTGTGGCGCCACCGGTGAAGGTCAGGTTGATAGTCAGCGGCCTGATGCCCCCGGAACGGCGGATGGCAATCACCCCTTTGTCCGGCCAGTCCTCACGCATGTCACCATCGACCAAGCCCACCGTGATGGTGCTCGCGGCATTCAGCGAGTTCTGGTAGCGGGTGAGGTCCACCGTGTCATTTCGGTCGCTGTGATTCAGGAAAGGGTCGAAGCCGATGCGGATCTCCTCCCAGTTGGTTAGGCCGTCATTGTCACTGTCCACATCCAGCGCATTCAGCTTGAAGAACCAGCGGCCCTGGCCGCCGGTGGCCAGGGATTCGAGCATCGCCGTGCCGTCTCCCATCACCGTTCCCATGAGGGTGAAGTTCGCGGGATTCAGGTCCGGGCTGCCATAGATGCCGTAGGTCTTGCCCGGCTCGCTGAGCCACTGCACATCCACCGTTCCGGCAGCTCCGGCCCCCATGCCGACTTTGGGAAAGGAGCTGGCATCCAGCGGATTCGTGCCTGCCACGCTTTCGACCGAGTTCGAGTAGCTGTCGCCATCAGCATCACCCTGCGCGGGAAGGCTCAGGGCGCCGTAGTGGATTTCCCAGATGTCGCTCTGCTGGTTGGTGTTGGAGTCGATCGCCAGCAGGGGCTGGGATGCGAGAAAGAGTACAGGTAAAAACCTTTTCATGAACAGGTGCGGGTGGTCGGGATGACCGGAACCCTGCTCTGAAACACGGGGAGTGAAATAGCACTCTCGGATTATGCGTGAACGAGTTACGTCGTGGTTCGATGATAATCAATCTCTCCTGCGCGTTTCAGTTCCTCGATAAAAACGGCGATGACCTTGTCCCGGCTCTGGCGCTCCAGGGTGCCTGCCGAGATGCAGATGGGCGCAGGCTGCGGCTTCAGCGGCTTTAGCACAATTCGTTCGGGGATCAGGCAGGCGATTCGCTCCACGACGAGGGCCACTCCGAGTCCTGCTTCCACGGCACTAATCAGGCTGGTCACCCCATCACATTCACTTGCTACTCGCGCATTGATGCCCTGGCTTTTGAACCATCCCGTGATCATCGCCCAGTAGTCGGGATACTCGCGCTGGTTGTAGATCACCAGCCGTTGCTCATGCAGATCCTTCGGCCCCAGGCTGGCTTTGGCGGTGAGCGCATGCTGTCTCGGCACCGCCACACGCCAGGCCTGCTGCTGCAGCGTCACCCAGGAGATCTCCGGCACCTCTTTGACGGGCGGCACAGTGACCACCAGATCCAGCGCACCCTTTTGCAAACCTTCCACCATCTCCAGGCTGCTGAGATCAGAGAGCTCCACGCGCGCTTTCGGATGCAGCTGGCTAAAGGCCTCCATCGCGGGTGCCAGGATGCCTGCCGTGAGGGAGGGGGAATATCCCACGCGGATGGTCTGGGCCTTCGCGGAAGCACGGATGCGGTGCTCCAGCATGTCCGCACGCTCCAGCAAGCCCTTGCCTTCACGCAGCAAAAGGTCTCCGGAAGCCGTTAGCGAGAAGGAATGCGCGCCACGTTCCAGCAGCGGCACGCCGAGCTCGTCCTCCAGAGTTTTGATCTGGCGGCTCAGGGCCGGCTGCGTCATTCCAAGCCGCACCGCAGCCTTGCTGATGTTGCCATCTTCGGCAGCGGCGATGAAGGAGCGGAGCAGTCGGAGTTCCATGAGATGCTGCTGAGCATACGCGGGCTGCATCCTGAGGCAAACAAGACCGTATTGGCGGCAGCGGACGTTTCAGAGCAGTATCGTCTCGTTATGAAACTCAACCTTCGCCGATCCCAAGAACGCGGCCACGCCAACCACGGCTGGCTCGACTCCTACCACACCTTCTCCTTCGCGGACTACTACGATCCCGAGCACATGGGCTTCCGCAGCCTGCGCGTGATCAATCAGGACGTCATCGCCGGAGGTGCAGGTTTCCCTACCCACCCTCACCGTGACATGGAGATCTTCAGCTATGTCCTCTACGGCGCCCTGGCCCATAAGGACAGCATGGGCAATGGCCGCGTGCTTGAGCCCGGCCAGATCCAGCTCATGAGCGCGGGCCGCGGTGTCACTCACAGTGAGTTCAACCCCTCCAAGACTGATCCCGCCAGCCTGCTGCAAATCTGGATCCGCCCACGTGAGCCAGGCCTGAAGCCCAGCTACACCGAGTGGCATCCGAAGCAGGAGCATGACACCACCGCCAAAGTGCTGGTCATTTCTCCGGACGGCCGCGAGGACAGCGCCACCATCCATCAGGATGCTGATGTCTACCGCGTGCGTCTTGGCTCGGGTGAATCTGTCACTCATGACCTGAGTGCCGGACGTGGAGCCTGGTTCCAGCTCATCACCGGCACGGCCACGGTGAACGGAACCCAGCTTCAACCCGGTGACGCTGTAAGCACGGAAGATGCCGGCACGCTGACCTTCACGGCCAGCGCCGATGTGGAAGCCCTGCTCTTCGACCTCGGATAAGGTAAATCAAGGTTCCCCTTCGATGCTGAACACCAGTCCCTCTGGCCAGCCGAAGGGGGACAATCCTTGATTCGTCACCGGCTTGAACCACAAGCCGCCAGTGACCGTAAAGCCCGGTGTGGCCTCGCTCCAGTTCAAAACTGTGGCGAGGCTTCCTGCTTTGCCATCCAGCAGCTCGTAAAAAGGCATTTGGTTAGACTCCAGGAGATCACAGGTAGCCGTGACCTTGGAGCCATCCGTCAAAATGCCAGCCAGCGTTAGCACACCCGACTTGGCAAGCGTGCCTTTAAGCATGCTTGCCGCATTGCCGGGATATCCCAATGTTCCTGCCACAGGATTCACCTGGGTCAAAGTGACCTGATACTTTCCACCATTGCCTAACAAAGGAGAGTTCGAAGCAAGCAGAGCACGCTTCCTTGCACCATTGAACGCACATAGAGGTGCCACGCCGGTGCGTGTCTGCTCACCCACATGGCCCGTCAAAGTGTGCATCGCCAGATTGATTTGAAGACTGAGCACAAGGCTGGCCCGACCTACCCGTGGGATGATCAGCGAGATCGAGCGCTCCTTGCCAAATCGCGCGCTGCCATCGGGATGCAGTTCTCCCGCAAAGGGATACTTCACCTCACCGAGTTGCAGACTTCCTGAGAGCAATGCCGCCGGCGTCAGGTTGAGGCTGATGATGCCATGACTCTCCTGCAGACGCGGAACACCGGCATCGGAAACAACCAGCCCTTGATAGGCGCCTGCGTTGGCCGTGCCCACGGCTGAGCCGGCAAAGTTGGCGCTGATCACCAGTCCTTCGCTCATCGTGAAGGTCAGAGACTGTGACGGTGTATTGATGCTGGGCCCTGACCAATGATCGAACAGGAAGCTCGTCTTGGGCTTGGCCGTGAGTGTGTAACTCTTGCCCACCTCAAGCTGTGAAAGCTTGCCTCCGGGAGTGATGCTGACATCGCCACTACCCGCAGGCAGAATGTTCACGGTCAGTGGTCGCAAAGGTACAAAGGTGAACTGACTGATCACTTCATTCGAAATCAACCCACGCGCATCCACCGCCCGTATACGAACCGTGTTGTTTCCAGCCAGGGCAGGGACTTCAGCGGTAAAGGTTCCGCTGGTCCCTTTGGCATCGAGGGTGGTCACCACATCGGTGAACGAACCGTTGTTCAAGGCCACCTGCACCTTGCCCAGGCCTTTGTCATCACGGGCCGTGCCCTTGAGAAGCACGTTTGCCAGCACGATGCGCGCCGCCTCGCTGGGAGTGGTCAGTGATACCGTCGGAGCATTCGTATCCTCTTCCAGGATGGTGACGCGTGCCTGGCCCACCCCTTCAATGCTTGTTCCACCCGTCGGGTTGTCGAGCTTCACCGTGAAGTACTTATGGATCTCCTTCCGGTCATCTGGCGTGAGTCCGATCTGCACCTCCCGGGCATCTTCCCCATCAGCGAACTCCACGATGACCTCCTGGGCTTGATAGTCGCCGGGAGAAATGGCGCTGCCGTTGCTCGTGCTCAGCCTCACGCTGGCAGCGCCAGTCCGTGTCCCAGTGCGCACTACAGTGACGGTCACGCTGCCATCGGCTTCAGGAGCGGCAAAAACATTGTTCGCGAAAGTAAAATGGCTGGTTCCTTGGGAATTGACCCTGACCACGAGGCTCGCGCTGTTGTTGCTGCGGATCATCTCACCACCTCCTGCCACCGTTGCAGAAAACGGCATGTAGTTCGGAGCCGTGGACCATGTGTCTACGATCAGGATCAAACTGCTTGTCTCGCCAGGCTGCAACGGCGTGCTTCGCCTGGCCGTGGTGGAACCATCAGGATTGAGGTGCGATGTCCAGCCTGCGGCCATTCCCAGCAACACCGATTGCGCTCCGACTGGCAGAGGGCTTGTCACCTCGATGAGGCCGCTGGTCGGCGCGCTGCCGATGTTTTTGACTGGCACGACCAGTTGGAAGCTTCCTCCCGCGAATGGGAAGGACGGTGGGTTGAGCGATACGGTCAGATCAGGCGCCGGGCTCACGTCAAAGACCGCTTCCACCAGAGCGCTCCATTCATCATTCTGCCGGGCTCTGACCTTCAGCGTGCGGCTGCCCGTGCCGGTGAGGAAAAGTGGTGTCGGGGTGTCCGTGCGCGTCACACTCAGAGACGCCTGGAAGCTCACGTCACTGCTGTCCGGCGCGGCCTGATGCACCTCGGCCGCGAGCACATTGGTGCCCGTGACCAGCAGCGCCGGATCGATGTTGAAGGTGAAGAAGGCACTCTCATTCGGCGCGCTGACATTGGTGTAGTAGTTGTGAGCAGCTGTGGCTGGCATGTTCGGCGAGCGGGCCACTTGCGTGCCGTTGAGATAGAGGATCACACCATCGTCATACTTCACCTGCAGCGCTGCGGCCGTCAGCCCTGTGGCATCGGCGATCTCGAAAGACGTGCGGAAGTAGGTGGTGGCATTTTTCTGCATGCCGGCGGCCGAGGCATTCGCATCCACAAACGACACTATCGTGGCTTCATCCCCATCTCCATAGCCCAGTTCGCCTGGGCCGCTGCTCCAGGTGCTGTCATCAAAAACAGATGCTCTCCATGCACTGTCTTGATCGCTGCCATCTGCGAGATACTTCCATGTCTGAGTGAGCGGCACCGCCTGGATCGTCGAGGTGCTGCTGGTGTAAACCTGCGCCGCGGGGTTCAGAGTGCCGCCGATCTGGCGCGGGTCGCTGCCATCCAGCGTGTAGTACATGATGCCGCCATGCCCGGTGATCATGAGTTCAGATCCGCTCGGGAACGGACCGCCGTTCTGTGCAAGTTCAGGCGCATCGAAGCTGGGGTACAGGTCATCGGCGCGAAGCTGCGCGATCACACGGCTCCCGCGTTCCGGGACATAGTTCTCGATCACATAATCCACCGCGCCAATCCAGTTCAGGCGGTTCAGCGGTGTGTCGTTCCCGCGCTTCGAGTCACCCCAGCGGGCCGACTCCGCGATGATCACCTTGTCCAGCAGCGTCTTGCGTGCCCGCATCCTGGTCTGGACATTCTCCGCAACGAGCGCGCCACCGCCAAACAGGTGCTTTTGCACCCGGTCCGCCCACATCATGCGATACTCAAGGTTCGGCCTGAGATCATGATGAATGAACATCGGATTGTAGGTGGAGACATCCGCCGGGTTGCCATTGGCAAAGGGGCCGGTGCGGTCCTCATCCACATTGAAAAAAGTATGCTCGAAGTCGTGCGCGAAGAACCGGAAGCCTCCAAAATTGCCCGTGCGGTTGCGGGACGCGAACCAATTGTTGGCTCTCGAGTCTCCGAGGAAGGCGGACGTGGCGCCATCCAGGTTGCCGCTCCAGAAGGTGAGCAGCATGTAGTCGATGAGGTTGTCCACCTCCAGCAGCACAGGATCGCTGGTCGCTGTCACACCATCCGCCGCCTTGCCGGAGATGGCGAAGAAGTTCGCATTGCTCGGATCGGCTGAATGCGCTCGCGCTTTCACTCGCAGTTGTTCCCACGCGTCCAGATTGCCATCGGTCACACCGGTGACGTAGCCCTGGTCCTGCTCGCCCTTCACGGTGTCATAGTCATCCGCATCTCCGCCGATGTAGCTTTCTGCAAAGTTCGCCTCAGGTCGTTCATCGCTGTCGTAGATGCCCCAGTACTGGCCATTCAGATAGAGATGATAGTAGCGGCTCTTGCTGTAAGGCTGGCCCATGGCTCCCTGCAGTTCACGCGTGCTCTCCTCGCGGATAAAAGTATTGTTGCCATCCCCGCCGAAGGACCAGGAGTAGTTCTGCGCCGTGCGGAGGTCGATCTTGTCAAAGCTGGACACACCTTCATTGCCAAAGAGCGGGTAGTTCAGTTTGGACGCACCATACTCACTGCGGAAGAAGAGCCTCAGCGCATGCTTCGGATTGTCACCGCTGCGGCTGAAGCCACCACGTAGTCGCAGACCGCAATTGATGTCGAAACCGCCGTTCGGTCCGCTGTCACCAATCAGCTCCACCGAAGCCGGGCGCTCCCACGCCTCGCCACGTCCATACGGATTCACCCAGATGCCCGTGTCTTGTGAAAATAGGTTAGGCAGATCCGTGACGATTGAAACCGTGGGGATGGATTTGAGCGCAGACTTGACCTTGTCCACACCGCCGATCTCCGGATTCGTGCCGTTTACGATGTCCGGGTCCATGCCATAATCGGACACCTGTCCGTTCACCGTTCCCGCAGGCCAGCTCGTCGACGGCCGCGCACCGTTCGCAGACTGCCGGATCACGTCATTGAGGAAGAAATAGCTCTGCGTCAGCAGTGCCGAAGGTTCGTAACCACTCCTATAACCGATCGCGCGTACGATGCTCGTCTTGCTGATGGCCACAGGTCCGTTGTAAAGCGTGCCATGTGTGGCCGTGGGCGTGGAGCCATCCAGCGTGTAGCGGATGCTCGCACCTCCAGTGGCCGTGGTGATGGCGAGCGAGATCGGCTTGTCGTAGAAGCCGTGCTTCTGGCTGAACACAAGAGGCGCCACGATGCCATCAAAGGCAGGCACACCATTCATGGTTCCCGGAGTGGCTGTGATCGCTGTGTCACCAGGGCGGAAGAACACCGCATTCGCCGCGAGTCCTGCCGTGGTGCTGAGTTCCGGCAGGATCAGGAAGGAGGAATCTGAAACCGAGTCATTCATGCCATGAATGGCCAGCACATTCGTGCCACCGGAGAGCAGAGAAATCTGCGCGGACAGATCAATCACTTCCTCGGTCAATGTTTCTGCTGCCGAGCGTGTGGCGGTCGCCGTGGAATCAAAGACTGGTGTCAGCGGAGCATTCCGGCGTGCGATCTCAGTGCCGTTCAGCCAGGCTACAAAGCCATCATTGTAGCGCATTCGCAGCGTCATCCCGGTCAGTGATCCCACGCTCGTGACGGTGAAGGGAAGCCTCGCATAGCAGCCAGCACGCTTGCCCTGCATCGCCGACTGCAAATTCGTGCTGATGACGTTGCTCGCCGTGCTGATGGAGCTCGGCGGATTCGTGACGACAGGCAGCCCTCCCGGCCCGCCCACAAGTTTGAAGTCTGCATTCCAAGCTGTGTCCGTGCCTGCTTTGGCAAAGAACTCCACGCAGTCTCCACCGCCACCTTCCCACATGATGATCTCCACCGTGTGCGATCCGGCGGTGAGGTTCACAGGCGCGCTCAGATTGTCCAGCGGACCATGATTGCTGTCATCCGTCATCACTGCGACTCCATCGATCTTGATGCGGCCGCCATCGTCCGAGTTCAGACCGAAGACATAGTTTCCAGCCACGGGAATGGTGATGATGCCCATGGCCTTGAATGCATAGGGCTCAGCGGTGCCATTCGGCAGGGAAAGGTTGTCGCCATAGCGCCCTTCAGCGCCATCGCCGAGGTAGTTGATATAGGGTGCGATCACCGTCGCCTCGCTCAAAATGTTCCCATGACCCTTGGGTAGAGCCAGCAGAGCCTCACAAGCCGCGATGCTGAGCACGGCCCCAAAGGCAGGTTTGGAGGCGACCTGGCGCACCGTGAAGCCGGGCACGCCGACTCCGAAGCCAAGGCCTGTCTTTCCCTTGCTCCAGGAGGCGTCATTGAACTCTTTTGCCGTCCACGTGGTGCCGAGCGAGTTGTTCGCAGGCAAATGATACTTCACTGCAGCGCCCTGGACCAAAGCGGGACGACCGCTGAAGTGAATGCCGTAGCTCTCATCGTTCGCGAGGGCTGGGAACATGGGGGAGAACTCATGCTCGATCGTCACGCCATCCGGTCTCACCAGCGCGAGATACTCACCCCCAGCCAAAAGGTTGAAGTTCGTGTGCAATGGCTGTCCAGGCACGCGCCGGTTCTTACTGCTGGCCCAGACTAACAGCAATTGCTTCGGTCCAAGCGTGACCGCTGGGAATCGCCACTTGGCGAGATTGCTGGCGCTGTCCGTGAGGCACCAGTCCGTGAGGTCGACCTCAGTGAGTCCGGGATTGTAGATCTCCAGCCAGTCGGAGTAAGCACCATCTTCATCGGTGATGGTGTGCTCGTTGTTCGACATCACCTCGGAGATCACCAACGTGAGTCGTGGATTAAACTTGGTTCGCAGCTCCACCACGCCACTCAAGCCTGTGCCACTGATGACCTTGGGCTTGGCCGTGAGAAAGTGCCCGAAGCCACGCCGATGCTCGCCCTTCTGCAAAATGACACCCGTGAAGCTGGCAAACGCTCCGGTGCCTAAATCAAACTTGCCGGTGTATTGTCCGGTCTTGGCGGTGAGTTTCAGTTCATAACTCGGATCAGAGGCTGGAATTTTGGTCACGACGTTGGTCGGCGTGATGGCGAGCTCTTTCCCGAGAAGGCCGACGAGACCACCTTGGGCAAAGCTAAGCAGTGCATTCGCCCCCGAAACCTCAGCAAGATCCGGTAGCACACTCTCTCCCACCGGAACCGTGAAACGGGCCCCGATCAACGAAAGCGTGACACCTTCAGGCCAGCCAAATGGATAGTAATGTGCGTCAGCAATCACAGGCTTGAACCAATGCATCGCCGTGCCGCTGACATCCGTGTCCGGGCGGGTGTGATCCACGTGCAGCCAGCCGTTGATCGAACCCGCGCCTTTCTCCAAGGGAACGAACAGCGGCAGATCCTGTCCTGCGCTCAAAGCCGCACTCGCGGTGAAGCTCGTCCCATCCGCCAGCACGCCTGCGATGGCGGCCGCACCGCTCTTGCTGACATGGATGGAGCCGATGGAGTCACCCTGTGGAAACTGGGAGGCAGTGAGGCCGTTCGTCTGTGCCTGCGCGGGCATGGCCCAGGTATAAAAGGTGTCCGTGACCGAAGTCGCAGGCGTCTTGCCATCATAGGCGTGACGGTTCACCTCTAAGGTCGAAAGCGGCACCGAACCTTCGCGTGTCTGACGCCGCAGAGTGCCTGTGATCTTCTTGCTGCCAGAGAGGCTTAGGTCGGCGGCAAATGCGAGCACATAGCCTGCCCTGGGAGAACGTGAGAGCAAGGTCGAGATAGCGAGCTCATTGCCAAAGCGTGCCGTGCCCGCTGTGTCCAGAACACCGTTAAAGGGAAGGTTGGTGCCAGCGATCTGCAGAGTGCCGCTGAAGCTTCCGCCAGGGGTCACCTTGATCTTGATGGCACCTTCATTGTCGTGAGATGGAGTGGTGCCGCCATCCGCACGCACAAGACCGCTGAAATCTCCAATGACGGAGACATGGAAAGGATTGTCAGCAAAGTTCGCCGTGATGCTCAGACCTTCGGTCATGGTGAAATTCAGTGTCGTGTTCAGCCGCTGGGCATCGCTGAGTGTCAGTTGGGGAGAGGACCATCCATTCCACACTTTGCCGGACACTGGTTTGGCGGTCAGTGAATAGCTTTTGCCAAGTTCCAGGGCCGTCAGCGCTTCGTTTGGTTTGATAGACACCGTGCTGCTGCCAGCTGAGACAAGGCTCAGGGTGAGCGGACGCTTCACAACATACGTAAAACTGCGCAGCAGCTCATCCGTCTCATTGCCACGGAAGTCGGAGGCTTTGACGACGAGGTTGTTCAACCCAGGCGTGGGTGCCAGTGGTAGCGTGAAGTTCGTTTTGCCGCCATTACCAGGGGTGAGTTGGGCATCGGCAAAGCTGCCGTTGTTGAGCTTCACCTGCACACGCCGCACCTGTTTGTTGTCAGAGACCTCGCCAGATGCACTCACGGCACCCTCATCGATCCGCTGGTTGGGCTTGGGATCTTTGAGGGTGAGTTTCGGATCTGCGCTGTCGGGCTCCAGAAGAAACACGCTGGCCGTGGTGATCGCCCCCAGAGCTGCATCGCCCGTGGGTGCGCTGATCGTGATGTTAAATGTTTCGTTAGGCTCGTTCGCGTTGTCTCCGAGCAGCGGCACGAGCACGGTGCGGCTGATCTGGTCATCTGCAAAAGGCACAATGGCATTCACGCTGGTATAGTCGCTTCCTGCGGAGGCCGTGTCGTTGCTCGTCGCAAAAGTGACCATCACCTCGCCAGTGCGACCACCCGTGCGCGTGAGATTGATGCTCACGGCCACATCTTCTTCATGGGCGATGTAACTTGCGGAACTGAGGGAGATGACTCCCGGCCCTGCGCCAAGCACGGAGGTTGTGGCGCTGGCCGAGTTGTTCGCGGCAATCGAATCACCACCACCGCTGACATGGGCCGTGCTGATGACCGAAGTCGGAGCATTGGTGGCGATGGTAACGTTCAGTGTCAGCGGCGGGTAGCTCTGGCCTGGAAGCAAGGCATCACTCCGCGTCGCGCTCACCGTAGCACCTGTGCCCTGGGTGATGGTCCAACCAGTGCCTGTGAGAGATGTTGCAGTCAGGCCCGCTGGCAGCGTTTCAGTGATTGCGACCAATCCTTGGGTGTTGCCAGTGCCGGTGTTGGAAACGTTGATCGTGTAGCTCGCGCTGTCACCTGCTTGGAAAGTGCCATTCGCCACATTGGTGATCGCCAGATCACTGGTCAGCAGCTCCGTGGTGGCTGCTGTTGTCGAGGTGTTGTTAGTGAGATCACTTTCGATCAAAAGGGTGAGAGGTATCTGGCCGATCACCGCAGCTCCAACAGGCGCGGTATAGGTGCCATCCGCACTGGCAGTCACCCGCACGGTAAGCGTGGCGCTGCTATCCGCAATAAGTGAACCATCCAGATGGACCACACCAGAGTCCTCGCTGGCATTGAACCCCGCACCGCTGGCACTCACGAAGCTCAATCCTGCGGGAATCGTGAAGCTGACGCGAACCGACGGCGCATCCGAGAGTCCTTCATTGCCCGCGATGATCGTGTAATCAAAGCCTGCGCTGCCGGTGAGCGCATTGGCCGGTGCACTGAGGCTGACCTTGAGGTCCGCAGCGTGATTGACGTCGAAGCTGGGAGTCGTGGTGGAGCTGTTGTTGGCCTCATCCGACTCATCCACCAAGCTCAGCGGATCCATGACCAAAGCTCCGGCGGGGATGCTGTAGGTGGCGGCGACTTCTGTGACGACCTGTACCGTGAAGGTGGCCTGCGTATGGGCCGCAAGCGTGCCGCCGCTGAAGGTCAGCACCTGACCTGCGATGCTGCTTTGAAATCCAGCCGAGACAGCACTGTCACTGACGTAGTTTAAACCAACGGGTAGAGTGAGTTGCCCGCCCACTTGATAGGCCGCGCCGCCTCCGCTGTTGTGAACACGCACATGCAGCAGAAAACGTTCACGCGTGTAGGGCAGGGAAGGTGGCGGAATCTGCGGGCCGAAGCCCGATGGGCCGGCCACCTCGGCCAGAAGGTCAGGGCGCTGCGGCGCAAAGGCGATGCCGCGAAAGGCTTTGTTCGTATCGGCTGTTGCGATCAAGGTCGGCATGCCGCTCAATGTGCCTGTGCTGCCACTCGTGTCTGAGAGGCTCACGATCTCGCCACCACCAGTGGCCGTCCCGCCACCTTTGCGCACGGCATAAAGGTTGACTCCAGGACTTGGGAGTTGAAAAACGCTTGCTGTTAGGCCTCGATACGCATCTGCCGCAGCGCCAGCACTGCCGCGTGCCGTCCATGTGGTGCCATCAAAGCTGTATTTGAGGATGCCACCATTGGTGGCCTCATCATCAGCGATGTAGAGTGTGTCGACACCAACCACGGTCTCACTCAAATCAAGCAGCACAAAGGCGTTCGGGCTGAGATTCACGGGATAGCCCGGCAGATTGGTGATGATTTGGCTCGCCGTGTTAGGCAGTCCCGAACCCACCGGACCGAGACGAGCCGTCGAACCATTGCCTGATGAAACATAGAGCTGCCCATTAAAGATCCCAGGCTGGCGGAGGTTGTTGTTCGTGGTGCTGAGTTGCAGTGATGTCGTGGCTCCAAGCGCGGCCACATGCCGCACACCACCGGTGGTACTGTTGCCATTGCCTGCGACCCAGAACTGCGCGCCATCCGCGGAGCACACACCACGGAAGTTGTTCGCGCTATACGCATCCGTGAGGCCTGTGCTGGTGTCGATACCCCCCAGCGCATCCACGCGACCGATCACACGATTCACAGCACTCGATGCAGTGCCGGTCAGCGATGAGGAATGCGGCGGCGTGGCATCATAACCCGGCAGCACAATGTATCTGCCATCCGCCGAGAGAGTCATCTGGCCTTCCGAGCCCGCCGTGCCGCTGGCGATGAGCCTCTTCTGCATGCCGTTCACCGTCGTCGGCAGGGCGATGGACTGCACCAGCGTGCCCGTGGGTGTGTATTCATCCAGGAAGACCGGATTGCCCGTGTTGACCAGCGAGCCCGTGCCGGTGCCGATGCGATAGATGACGAGATTTCCTGCGGCGAAAGGCGCGGCCAGCAGACGTGCAGAGACAAAGTGAATCGAGGCCAGCATCAACGCTGCCAGCCACATAGGGGGAAGGTTTTTCATGAATACCGTGACAGATTTATCACGAAAGACGGTGCGGTGCGAGTCCCGCGAGAAGGGACTTCACTCTCCCCTGGCGAGGCTAGCCGGCCATACGCAACAGACATGCTCAGGCCAAGGAACCTGCATTTTGCAACACGGCACTTCTCGGGAAGCTTCGGTCCGTCAGAGAAACCTAAACACGCAAAACCTCAACACTATGAAACTCACCTCAAACATCGCCGCCGCCCTTCTTGGTCTCGCCTTCGTGACCTTCGGGCTGAACTTCTTCCTGAACTTCATCCCCATGCCGCCGGACAATTCTCCGGCCGACGCTCCTCACAAACTCTTCATGGCTGCCCTCTACCCCACGGGCTACCTGACTTTTGTGAAGGTGCTGGAGATCCTCGGCGGCGTGCTCGTGGCCCTGCCGAAGACTCGCAACTTCGGTCTCCTGGTCCTTGGCCCCATCGTGATTAATATTCTGGCCTTCCAGATCTTCCTCACCAAGGGCGCAGGCCTGACCCAGCCTCCGGTGATCGCCGTGGCCGTCCTTTCCGCCTTCGTTCTCTTCACAGAGCGCAAGGCTTTCGCCAACCTGCTCAAGGCCTGAGTCGCTACAAGCCGCGGGGCCGTATGTCTTCACGGCATCGGCCTCATCCCTCCCGGTCTCTAAACTTCACCCTTTTTTGCTGTGATGAATACCGCCATCCATCCTGGAGTCCGCATTGGCCACGTGCATTTGAAAGTGGCTGACCTGGAGCGCGCGCTGGCCTTTTACTGCGGTGTGCTCGGGTTTCAAATCACCCAGCGCTACGGCACCCAGGCCGCCTTTGTGTCCGCTGGGGGCTACCATCACCACATCGGCCTGAACACCTGGGAGAGCAAAGGCGGCAAGGCACCGCCTCCGGGCACCACGGGACTCTACCACGCCGCGATCCTGTATCCTGATCGAGCCTCTCTCGCTGATGCGCTGAAGCGCCTGATCCAGCATCAAGTCCCCCTGGATGGTGCCTCCGATCATGGCGTGAGCGAGGCCCTCTATCTCCGCGATCCTGATGGCAACGGTCTCGAGCTCTACGTGGACCGCGAGCCCGCCGAGTGGCCTCGCGATTCTCGCGGCGAAATCGCCATGACCACCGGGCCGCTGGATCTCGAGTCGTTGCTCAAAGCCGCTCCTCTGTGAGAGCCGCCCCGCTCCATCCCACCTTCGCTTCCTCTCATTTCCCCCAAACCGCACCCTAACTCAAACCCGCAACGCACCCACTCCTATGAGCCACTACCACCAACTCTTCACCGCTGAAGATGCCGCTGTCGTCTTCATCGATCATCAGCCCCAGATGACCTTTGGCGTGTCCAACATTGATCGCGCCACCTTGATCAACAACGTCACCCTTCTCGCCAAGGTCGCGAAGGAGTTCAATGTCCCCACCGTGCTGACCGCCGTGGAGACAGAGAGCTTCTCCGGCTACCTCTGGCCCCAGCTCCTGGATGTGTTTCCCGGCCAGCCGGTGATCGAACGCACCAGCATGAACTCCTGGGATGATGCTGGTTTCCGCAAGGCCATCGAAGCCACAGGCCGCAAGAACATCATCATGACCGGGCTCTGGACCGAAGTCTGCGTCACGTGGCCGACGATCGAGATGATCGGCGCCGGATATAACATCTACGTCGTGGATGATTGCTGCGGAGCCACCTCTCCCGCGGCTCATGAGGCTGCGCTCAGCCGCATGGTGCAGGCCGGTGCCACACGTCTCACCACCATCCCGGCCCTGCTGGAATTCCAGCGCGACTGGAAGAACCGCGAACATTACAACAACCTTATGGGCATCCTCAAACAGCACGCCGGAGCCTATGGCGTGGGTGTGGAGTATGCCTACACCATGGTGCACAAGGCACCTCAGTCCGCTCAGTCGCCTCATGTCGTGACCGGCGGAGCCAAGCATTGATAAAACTCACCGTGAACAGCGCGGGCGGATCCTGGCCAGCCGCACAGCCCGCCCGCGTCTTGTTCTCTGATTTTCACCCCTTCTTCTCATGTCTGTTCATGTTGCCATCACTCGTAGCGTGCGCCCCGGCTGCGAGGCTGAGTTTCAGCAGGCGCTCACGGAATTTTTTCAAAGTTCGTTCAGCCACGGTGGTGTGATCGGTGCCAGCCTGCTGCTGCCTCCGCCGGGTTCGGACTCGCGTGAGCACGGCATCTTGCGCACCTTTGCCAGCGAGGCGGAGCGGGACGCCTTCTACGCATCTCCGGAATTTCAGCAGTGGGAAAAGCGCGCGCAAACACTCACCGAGGGCGAGGCTCAGTATCGTGAATTGCATGGCCTTGAGGCCTGGTTCCGCGAGCCGGGTTCGCCCAAGCCTCCCCGCTGGAAGATGGCCGTGGCCACTCTGGCAGGCGTGTATCCCACCAGCTTGTTGTTAGGTGCTTTGGTCATTCCGAATCTGCATAGTCTGCCGCATCCGGTCGCCTCATTGATTGTCGGCGCGTGCATGGTCACCATGCTCACCTGGGTCGTGATGCCGCTGGTCACGAAGCTGCTGCATCGCTGGCTGCATTCCAACGTTTGATTCACGTCCGCATTTATGAGCAACCCCTTGCGACATCTTCTGGCTCTGATGGTGTCGTTCTCAGGGGCGGCCAATGCGGCTGACGATCCCTGGGATCGGGTGCCGCCGCCTGCCGAGTCGCTTTTCAAAGCGCACGTTGATCTGGATGAAGCTGGGCAGAGCAGGCTCAGCTTCGGTGGCCATGCGCGCTCGATGTTTGAGTATTATCGGAACCGGGACTTCGGGTTCGCGCCGATCCGTGATGACGCCTGGGTGCACCATCGTGTGCAGGTCTTCGGTGTCTGGCAGGAGGGCGATGACTTCAAGCTGATGACCGAACTGACCTGGGGCGAGATGCAAGGCATGCGCAATGAGCAGTCTCCACCTGACGAAGATCAGCTGGATCTGCTGCAGCTCTATGCGCAGGCTCGCCTGGAGCTCGGTGCGCGCTCATCTCTCGTGCTTCGGGCAGGTCGGCAGACTCTCTACTATGGTTCGGGCAGGCTTCTCGCGCACCGCGAAGGTGCGAACCAACGGCTGGTGCATGATGCCTTGCGTCTCTCCTGGCGGATGCCGGATTGGAACGTGGACGCCATCCTGGCTTCGCCGGTCCGCATTGGTCCGGGGGAGTTCGACAATGCCTCGTATTTTCAGCGAACGCTACTTTGGGGCCTCTATGCCACGGGACCCTCGGTCTTCGGCGAGGGGCATGGCATGGATATCTACTATCTGGGCCGTCGCCTCGATAGCTCGCCGCTGAGTGATGGGCAGCAGGAGATCCGTCACACCTTCGGCACACGCCTTTTTGGCAAGGAAGGGCCGTGGAGTTATAACCACGAGTTCATTCTGCAGACGGGTGACGTGGCGGACCGGGACATCCTGGCCGGAGCGGTGAGCCTGGGGCTGGGGCACACCTGGAAAGACCAGCTTTTCCAACCAACACTCGGTTTCCGCGGTGACCTGATCTCCGGCGGGCAGGGAAGTGGTGAGATCAATACCTTCGACCCCTTGTTTCAGGCTAACAATTATTTCAACGAGGGCGGCTTCGTCTCGCCCTCGAATCTCTACAATCTCAATCCTCGCCTCAGTCTTCAGCTCACGAAAAGCCTGAGCCTGGATCTCGGAGTGAACTTCCTGTGGCGGTTTGATACCGGGGATGCTGTCTACACACCGCCCTTCAATGCCGTGGCTGGTGCTGCGCCGAATGGCGAGCGCTATCTGGGCACAGCCTACAATGCGGCGCTGGCCTGGGACCCGCATTCATCGTTTGATCTTTCCATCGGATTCACCCACCACGAAGCAGGCCCCTCGCTCACGAGCGTCGGTGGCCGGAGCGTGGACTATTTGCAAATCGCTGCTCGCATCGAATTTTAACCTCAACTCACCTTATCCCATGTCACTCGAAACCACTCAGAAGGCAGACTTGATCCTCTACAATGGCCGCATCAGTACGCTGGACCCTGATTACCCGGAGGCTGGAAACATCGCCATCGCAGGTGGTCGCATCATCGCGGTCGATGAGGGTGAGGAGTATGCGGACATCACCACGCCGCAGACGAAGCGCATCGATCTGAAAGGCCGTCGCGTGGTGCCGGGTCTCTATGATTCGCACCTGCATGTCATTCGCGGCGGTCTGAACTACAATCTGGAGCTGCGCTGGGATGGCGTGACTTCTCTGAGTGATGCCCTGGCACTGCTGAAGATCCAGGCGGATCGCACACCCGCACCACAGTGGGTTCGTGTGGTCGGTGGCTGGAACGAATTTCAGTTCAAAGAAAGGCGCCTGCCGACACTGGATGAACTCAACGCAGCAGCTCCTGACACGCCGGTCTTCATCCTGCATCTCTACTGCCAGGCCATGCTGAACCGCGCCGCGCTTAAGGCCGTGGGTTATGACAAGAACACGCCAAACCCGCCTGGAGGCGAGATCCAGCGTGACAAGAATGGCGAGCCCACCGGACTTCTCATTGCCAAACCGAACGCGCTCATTCTTTACGCAACGCTCGCCAAAGGTCCCAAGCTGCCCATCGAGTATCAGTACAACTCCACCCGCCAGTTCATGCGCGAGCTGAACCGGCTTGGCCTAACCAGCGTTTGTGATGCGGGTGGCGGCTTTCAGAACTACCCGGATGACTACGAGGTCATCACCGAGCTGCACAAGCGCGGCGAGCTGACTCTGCGCATCGCCTACAATCTCTTCACGCAAAACAAAGGTGGGGAGAAAGGTGACTTTGAGCGCTGGATCGGCATGACCAAGCCGGACACGGGGGATGACTATTATCGGGTGAATGGAGCAGGCGAGATGCTGGTCTTCAGCGCGGCGGATTTTGAGGACTTCCTGGAACCTCGTCCTGATCTGCCTGCCACGTTGGAGACGGAGTTGAAAGACGTCGTCACCCTGCTCGCGGAGAACCGTTGGCCTTTCCGTTTGCACGCCACCTATGACGAGAGCATCACACGCTTCCTAAATGTCTTTGAGGAGGTCAACCGTCATGCGCCGCTCGAAGGCCTGCATTGGTTCCTTGATCACTGCGAGACCATCAGTGACCGCAATATTGAGCGCTTGAAGGCTCTCGGCGGCGGCATCGCCATTCAGCATCGCATGGCCTTCCAGGGCGAGTATTTTGTCGATCGCTATGGCAAGGCAGCAGCGGAGCGCACCCCACCCGTGCGCCGCATGCTGGAGATGGGCGTGCCCGTCGGTGCGGGAACAGATGCCACACGCGTGGCGAACTACAATCCATGGAACTCGCTCTACTGGCTGGTCAGCGGCAAGACGGTCGGGGGTTTGAGCCTGTACACGGAGAAGAATCGTCTAAGCCGTAAAGAAGCTCTCGAACTCTACACCCATGGCAGCGCCTGGTTCAGCCGTGACGAAGAGAAAAAAGGCGTGCTCAAACCCGGCCAGCTAGCGGACCTCATCGTGCTCAGTGATGACTACTTCCAGGTGCCGGAGGAGGAGATCAAAGGGCTGCACAGCGTGCTGACCATCCTCGGCGGGAAGCCGGTGTATGCCGAGGCAGAGTTCAAAGAGCACTCGCCGCCTGACCTGCCCGTGACTCCGGACTGGAGTCCGGTGGCGAAGTTTGGGGGCTATGGCGCACCAGGATTTACCAAGGCGGAACGCAGCATCAGCTTTGCCCCCCACATCGCGCCGGTCATGAATCGCAGTGGTTCAACGATTCAGGCCACGCCGCTCCCGCAATTGTGGGGCAGTGGGTGCGACTGTTACGCCTTCTAATGGACCGGAGCACGTTCGTGCAGCTTTTTCGGGTGACAGACGGAAAGAGATCAAATTAGAATCGTCGGAATGGATAGTCTCCCGGTGATACCCTCGTGCGTATTGCTGGGGTCTTAATTCGGTCGTCTTCTTCAGCTCCCACCCTAGATCAAACCTATGACAACAGAAGCCAAGTGCCCCTTCCATCAAACCGCCGGCGGCGGAACCACAAACCGAGACTGGTGGCCGAATCAGTTGCGTGTTGACCTTCTTAACCAGCATTCGTCGAAGTCGAACCCCATGGGTTGCGAATTCAACTATGCGGAGGAGTTCAAGAGCCTGGATCTCGCCGCCGTGAAGAAGGATCTCGCGGCACTGATGACCGACTCGCAGGACTGGTGGCCCGCTGACTTCGGACACTATGGTCCGCTGTTTGTCCGCATGGCCTGGCACAGCGCGGGCACCTATCGCACGGGTGATGGTCGTGGCGGCGGTGGTCGTGGACAGCAGCGCTTTGCTCCCCTGAACAGCTGGCCGGACAACGTGAGTCTGGACAAGGCGCGCCGCCTGCTCTGGCCGATCAAGCAGAAGTATGGCCGCAAACTCTCCTGGGCTGATTTGATGATCCTCACGGGCAACGTGGCGCTTGAGACCATGGGCTTCAAAACTTTTGGTTTCGCCGGTGGTCGTGAAGATACCTGGGAGCCTGACAATGATGTCTACTGGGGCCGCGAAACAACCTGGCTGGGTGGTGATGTGCGCTATGCGCACGGCTCCCCCGGTGTGGAAGGCGACTCTGTGCTTGTCTCTGATGACAGCGCTGACGGTAAGGTCCACAGCCGCAATCTGGAGAACCCGCTGGCCGCTGTGCAGATGGGCCTGATCTACGTCAATCCTGAAGGCCCGGACGGCAATCCTGATCCGATCAAATCGGCCCATGACATTCGCGATACCTTTGGCCGTATGGCCATGAATGATGAGGAGACCGTGGCGCTGATCGCTGGTGGTCATACTTTTGGTAAGACTCACGGCGCGGGACCTTCATCGAATGTCTCCCATGATCCTGAGGCCGCAGGCCTGGAGGAGCAGGGCTTCGGTTGGAAGAACAGTTTTGGTTCCGGCAAAGGCGCCGACACTATCACCAGCGGTCTCGAAGTCACCTGGACCACCACGCCGACGCAGTGGGGCAATGGCTTCTTTGAAAACCTTTTTGGTTATGAGTGGGAGCTCACCAAGAGCCCCGCAGGTGCCCAGCAGTGGAAGCCGAAAGGCGATGCCGGCGCTGGCACCGTGCCGCATGCGCATGATGCTTCGAAGAAGATCGCGCCATCCATGCTCACCACGGACCTCGCGCTGCGCTTTGATCCCGCGTATGAGAAGATCTCTCGCCGTTTCCTGGAGAATCCCGACCAGTTCGCGGATGCCTTCGCTCGTGCTTGGTTCAAGCTGACTCATCGCGACATGGGGCCTCGTGCCCGCTACCTCGGTGCTGAAGTTCCCGCAGAAGAACTGATCTGGCAGGACCCTATTCCTGCCGTCGATCATCCGTTGGTCAACCCGGAGGAGGTCTCTGCGCTGAAGAGCAAAGTGCTGGCTTCGGGCCTGAGCGTTTCCGAACTCGTCTCCACCGCCTGGGCTTCGGCCTCCACCTTCCGTGGCTCTGACAAGCGTGGCGGCGCCAATGGTGCCCGCGTTCGCCTGGCTCCGCAGAAAGACTGGGAAGTGAACCAGCCTGCGCAGCTCGCCAAGGTGCTGAAAGTGCTGGAAGGCATCCAGGCTGACTTCAACAAGTCTGCCGCCGGTGGCAAGAAAGTGTCCCTCGCGGATCTAATCGTCCTGGCAGGTGGTGCCGGTGTGGAGCAGGCCGCGAAGAACGCTGGCAAGTCCATCACGGTGCCTTTCACTCCAGGCCGCATGGATGCCTCCGCTGAGCAGACGGATGCTGAATCTTTCGAGGCGCTCGAGCCGGTGGCCGATGGCTTCCGCAACTACCTCAAAGGCAAATACAGCGTACCTGCGGAAGCTCTGCTGATCGACCGTGCGCAACTGCTCACCCTCACTCCGCCGGAACTGACGGTGCTTGTCGGTGGCCTGCGTGTGCTGAATGTCGGTGGTGCCAAGCATGGCGTGCTCACCTCGAAACCTGAGGCTCTGACCAATGACTTCTTCGTGAACCTGCTCGACATGGGCACGGAGTGGAAATCGGTCTCGCCATGCGGCAATGCCTTCGCCGGCATCGACCGCAAATCAGGCCAGCCGAAGTGGAGTGGCACGCGTGCCGACCTCGTCTTCGGTTCGAACTCGGTGCTGCGTGCCGTGGCCGAGGTGTATGCCTGCTCCGATTCGCAAGATCAGTTCCTCCAGGACTTCGTCGCCGCCTGGACCAAGGTGATGAACCTGGACCGCTTCGATCTGGTGTAACCTTCAAGGTCAGACCTGAAAGCTCAAAATCACGCCCCGGACCTCATGCAGGTCCGGGGCGTTTTTATTGAGGAGAGTGCTCTCCGAAAAAATAATTTCCGAAAGTTGTCCTCCGGCCGCGATCCCGTTCGTCGTGATGTTGAACCCCCAACACCAAACCTATGAAAACCGATACCCATACCATCTGCCTCCATCGCGTCCTGCGTGCCAAGCCTGAGCGTGTTTACCGCGCCTTTCTGGATGCCGATGCCAAGTGCAAGTGGCTGCCTCCCTTTGGATTCACCGCCAAGGTGCATCACATCGATGCCCGCGTGGGCGGCACCTACCGCATGTCCTTCACGAACTTCACCACGGGTTCCAGCCACTACTTCGGCGGCACTTATACCGAGCTCACACCGAATGAGCGAATCCGCTACACAGACAAGTTCGAGGACGCGAACCTGCCCGGCGAGATGCATGTCACGGTGGAGTTGAAGGAAGTCTTCTGCGGCACTGAGATCAAGGTCACGCAGGAAGGCGTGCCTTCCATCATCCCAGAGCACGGCTGCTATATGGGCTGGCAGGAATCACTCATCCAGCTCGCGCAGCTCGTTGATCCTGAGATTCCGGACGGCATGTGAGTGCTTGGCAGGACTGGGGCGCGCTGCGGCAAACTCTCGTCGTTGTTGTCGAGCTTCGCGTTGGCATTACCTGCGCTGAGCGATAGCATGCGCGCCCCTTTTCATGCCTGCCCCTACCGCGCTCCCCATCTGGAAGATCCACGCTGACATCCTGCGCACGCTGCAGGTGGGCAATCGTCTGGTGCTCGTGGCTCCCACGGGCTCTGGCAAAACCACCCAGGTGCCGCAGATGCTTCTCGATGGAGGAATCGCGGGTGATAAAATGATCGTGGTGCTGCAACCTCGCCGCGTCGCCGCTCGCACGGTGGCCACGCGTGTGGCCTGGGAGCGTGAGAGCAAGCTCGGTGCCGAGGTGGGCTATCAGATCCGGTTTGATGACCACACCAGTGTAGGCACGCGCATCTGCTTTGTGACAGAAGGCATTCTGCTGCGCTGGCTGCAGGATGACTCGACGCTGGCCAACATCGGCGCGGTGGTCTTCGATGAGTTTCATGAGCGGAACTTGCTCAGCGATGTTGCCCTCGCGTTGGTGAAGAACCTGCAGCAAAGTCAGCGCCCGGATCTCGTCATGGTGGTCATGTCGGCCACACTCGATGCGGAGCCGGTGGCTGCCTATCTGAACTTGTGCCCGATCCTTGTCTCCGAAGGCCAGAGCTTTCCTGTTGAAGTCGAATACCTGTCTCATCCTGACTTACGTCCGCTCACGCTGCAGGCGGCGGAGGCGGTGGAGCGCATCATCCATGAACGTAACCCCGGCGATATTCTCGTCTTCATGCCCGGACGCGGCGAGATCAATGGCACTCTTGATGCACTGCGAGGCCTGAGAACTCAGGAGCGTGTGTCATGCATCCCCTTGCATGGAGAGCTCGAACCTCAAGAGCAAGACCGCGCCTTTGCGCCTAACTCTCTGCGCAAGGTCATCGTCGCCACCAACGTCGCCGAGACCAGCATCACCATTGATGGCATTCGTCACGTGGTGGACAGCGGTGTCGCGCGTGTGGCTCGCTATGATGCGGAGCGTGGCATCGGCACTCTCTTGCTTGAGCCCATCAGCCGGGCCAGTGCCGATCAGCGCAAAGGGCGTGCAGGCCGTACAGCACCCGGGACTTGTCATCGCTTGTGGACCGTGATCGGTCATAAAGACCGTGAGGCGCGTAACACGCCCGAGATCCAGCGCAGTGACCTCGCGGAGGTCGTCTTGCTGCTGCACTCGCTCGGCATCCGCGAAGCCGCGACGTTTGACTGGCTTGACAAGCCCGACCCGCAGGCTGTGGAGCGTGCCGAGCGCTTGCTCACCATGCTCGGAGCTTTGCATGAGGAGCAGGGGAATCTCACACCCATCGGCCGCCAGATGCTGCGCCTCCCGATGCATCCACGCTACTCACGCATGCTGATCGAGGCCAGCCAGAGAGGCTGTGTGCCTGACGCTGCTCTGTGCGCGGCCCTGGTCAGTGGACGTGACCTGCTCGCGCGTCTGGATCGTGATGATGCCCAAACCAAAAGTGCGCGTGAGATGTTTGAGGACAGTGAGGACTCTGACTTCATCACGCTCATGCGTGCCTATGACTTCGCCAAAGAGAACGGCTTCAGCTTCGAGCGCTGCCGCAGCTATGGCATCAATGCCCAGGTTGCCCGTCAGGTGGAGCAGACGTTTCAGCAGATCTTGAATGCAGCCCAGCAGCAGCGTCTGCATGACCGCGATGCTGCACCCGTGAGCGCAGCCAAGAATGAAGAAGCCTTGCGACGCTGCATCATGGCTGGCTTTGCGGATCAGCTCGCCAAACGGCGCGTGCCCGGCAGGCCTGAGTGCGACCTCACCGAGCACCGGCAAGGCCAGCTTGTTCGTGAGAGCGTGGTGCAGGCTGCCACCTTTTTGGTGGCCGCGAATCTGCGAGATGCGCCTTCTCGGGGTGCCAGTTCATTGACTCTGCTCAGTCTCGCCACCAGCGTGAAGCCTGAGTGGATCGCCGAGATGTTTCCGCAGCATCTGAGCACCACCATCGAGCACCTCTTTGATGCGCAGAACAAGCGTGTCGCCGCCGTGAAACTCGTGCGCTATCGAGATCTCGTCATTGAGCAGAAAGCGCAGCAGCGCGATCTCGATCCCATCGCCAGCGGTCGTTGCCTCGCTGAAGCTCATCGCGCTGGAGCCTTTGATCTTCCGCTCATGGATCATCGGCTGAAGCAGTTCATCGCCCGTGTGAATCTCGTCCACAGCACTTTGCCAGAACTGGAGTTTGCCGCTTTGGATGCAGATGCCATCACCGCCTGTCTCGCCCGTGCTTTCAAAGGACTCTCACTGGTCAAGGAAGCCCAGGCTGCGCCTCTCATGGCTGCGTTTCATCAACATCTGGCCTCCGGGCAGGTCAGCTGGCTGGATGAGCTGGTGCCACTCTCCATTCCGTGGACCGATGGCAGCACGGTGAAGCTCTCCTACGTGAACGAGTCGCCAGAAGTGCAGGTGAAGCTCTATGATTGCTTCGCGCTCAAAGAGCACCCCAGCCTCTGTGAAGGCCGCCTTCCGGTGCTTCTTAGCCTCTGCACTCCCGATGGCAAACGTCTGGCGACTATCAAGGATTGGCCTGCCTTCCTGACACGCGAGTGGCCGAAGCATCGCCAAGCTATCTCCAAGAAGTTCCCGGGCGTCTTGTGGCGTTAAACCGCGCTAATCTCACGAATGCGACGCTGGATGAAATCCTGCTCCGAAGGTGTGGTGGCCAGGTTTCCAGCTTGGCGGAAATGCGTGAGTGCCTCCGCTGTGCGGCCAAGCTCAGCTGCGAAGGCACCGCGGATGGCGTGGTAAAGATGATAGGCTTCCAGCGTGCTGCGATCCGTGATCTTGCTGATCTCCGCGAGGCCTTCTTTGGGGCCGTGCAGACGTGCCACAGCGACCGCGCGATTCAGCGCCGTGATCGGCGAGGGGCGGATCACCATCAACTGATCATAGAGCGAGAGAATGCGCTGCCAGTCGGTGCTGGCTTCATCTGGTGAGAGACAGTGGCAGGCGGCGATGCCGGCCTCCAGGTGGTAGTGACTGACATCATCGCCGATGCTGGCATTGGCGAGAGCCTGCAGTCCTTGGTGAATCAAGCGCTGATCCCACACGGCACGATTTTGCTCATGCAGACGCATGAGACGTCCCTCGCTGTCCGTGCGTGCGGCGAGGCGAGAAGCATTCAGACACATCAGGGCGAGCAGCGCAAACACGCGAGGCTGCCGGGTTGCCGAATGCGCGAGCAGCAGGTTCACAAGCCGGATGGCTTCGTGACATAAATCATGACGCACCAAGGTGGTGCCGCTGGAGGATTTGTAGCCTTCATTGAAAAGCAGGTAGATGGCTCCGAGCACACCTTCGAGCCTTTCCGGAAGCTCAGCCACTCCAGGCACGGTGAAGGGCAGCGCCAGTTCACGGATGAGCTGGCGCGCACGCACGAGGCGTTTCGAGATCGCAGCCTCGCTGGTGAGAAAGGAACTGCCGATCTCCGCCGCGCTCATGCCGCAGACGGTTCTCAGAGCGAGTGCTGTCTGCGCCTCCATGGAGAGCTGCGGATGGAAGCACACGAAGAGCATCCTCAACGTGTCATCCGCGATCTCATCGTCTGTCGGCATGGGAGAGTCTCCTGAAGACAGCCAGCGACCGGATTCAGCAGCGATGCTGGTTTCTTTCTCATTCCAGCGCTGCTCGCGGCGCAGCAAATCCAGAGCGAGATTCTTCGCAGTCTGCATGAGCCAGGCCCCGGGATTGTCAGGAATGCCACGATAAGGCCAGGTCTGCAGCGCCTTCACCATGGCCTCCTGCACCACGTCCTCCGCGAGTTGCAGGCGATGCGTCCCTAGCTGCGCCACCAGCGTCGCGATCAAGCGACCGCTTTCGCGTCTGAACAAGTCGTCGGTTAATCCGGCTGGGGAATCCGCATGCATACCTCATGATGAAGCATGAGGCGGATTTCCGTCAACTGGAAGAACTGTTCAAATTAACATGTGACACGTGGGCTGCTGTGCCAATTAATTAGTTAGGCTGCGGCTGCCTCTGTGTTAGCCTTGACGTCGGCCATGGGTCCGCAGACATCCGCCACGGGACGGACCTCGATCTGCACGCCATAAGCCAGCACCGGGCACTCCTGGGCTAGGCGCACCGCTTCGGCAGTGCTGTCCGTGGAGAGCAGGAAGTAGCCGGCGATGGCTTCCTTGGACTCAGCGAAGACTCCGTCCGTCACCACTGTGCCTCGGGCACCCGTGACGAGCTTGCCCTCTTCCATCAGAGGCTGGGCACCGCGCAGCAGGCCCTTGCTGCGAAGGCCATCGACCCAGGCGTAGAAGGCCGTCATTGCATTCTGCAGTTCAGCGGGGGACAGAGAGCTGCCCCAATGAGTGCCACGGATGAAGAGCAAATGTTCGCCGACAGGTTGTTGGTTGTTCATGACTGGGGTGTTTCGTTGGTGATGTCGTAGGCGGAGGCTCGCACGCCTTCCAGAGGCCGGATTTCATAACTGAGGCCGAGGGCAGCACATGGGTTCTGCGCTCCATATTCCGCCGCCTGCTTCAGGCTGGAGGCGATGATGAACCAATAGCCGCCGATGATCTCCTTGCCCTCAGCGAAGGCTGAATCGATGACGTAGCCGGTCTTCGAAGCCACGGCGCGCTCGGTGGTGAGGCGGCTGCCGTGTTTCATGCGGCCATGGGCCACGTGATCATTGATCCAGTCGTAAAACTTGGTGATCGCCGTTTCGATCTCTTCCTTGCTCGCGGTGCTGTCCCACTGTCCGCGGGACAGCACGAGGTATTCCTGAGTTTCCATGTCCTTGGATGTGTGCGGCAGGTTACGGAGCAGGCTTGGCAGCGACGAGCTGTGAGAGGCTTGCCAGTCCCTTTTCAAACTCAGGACCGCACATCTTCTCGCAGTCCATGACGAGGCTCATGAGTTTGCCGACGTAGTTGTTCTCACCAAACATCGCCCAGGTCACGACGGTCTTGTCGCCCTCAGGTTTGAGCGTGAACTCGACGGTGCTCACGCCTTCCATGGGCTTCTTCCAGTCCATGCGCTCGCGGACAAGTTCGTTAGGCTTGCTCTCCGTGATGGTGGCGGAGCCTTCGCCGGTCAGCTCGCCAGCCCAGCTGGAGACAGCGCCCACGCCGGCCTCTGGACCACTGTAGGTCATCTTGGCCTGTGGATCCATTTTGGCGAAGGGGTTCCACTCGTTGAACTTCTTGTGGTTGTTCACGTAGTCAAAGAGCACGGCAGGTGGTGCTGCAATGGCAAGACTGCGCTCCACACGGTAGTGCGGAGTCTTAAAAACCGGGATGACCAGCACCACAGCAAGGATGGCCACGAGGCCGAGAAGGATCTTTTTGATCATAATGTTAGGAGGGTGGAGTGTTGTTCTGGATTCAGGGGAAAGGTAATCAGGCTTCCGGAGGCATGGCGCTCATGTGGATGAGCTCCCATTGATGACCATCAGGGTCCGCAAAGCAATGCTGATACATGAATCCATAGTCTTTGGGGCCGGCATAGGAGGTGCCGCCATTGGCCATGGCCTTGGAGACAAGACCTTCCACTTCCTCGCGGCTTTCGCAGGAGAGGCAGTTCAGCACCTGGGTGGCCTTGCGGGTATCGCAGATCTCACGCGGGGTGAACTCGCGGAACTTGGCATGGGTCAGGGCCATCAGATGAATGTGCTCGCTGATCACGATGCACGCGGCAGTGTCGTCTGTGAAAGTGGGATTGTGGCTGAAGCCGAGCGCCTTCCAAAAGGCAAGGGTGCGCGGGAGGTCGGAGGTGGGCAGGTTGACAAAGATTTGAGTGTTCATCGGTTTTGAGGGGCTTGTTGTTTAAGTGGTTTGAACCACGCGGTTCAACAAGGCGACGAACGAGTTCCGGCCCGGAGGACAACATTCTGAAAAAAATTTTCAGAACCCTCCCATTTCCCTGGGCAGACAGGCCCAGAAAAGCCCGCCAAACCTAGCGCATACCGATGCTTTGGAGCCACTTCAGGGCATCCTCAGGCCAGACTTTGGCATCGCGCTCGCAGTGCAGACCATAGCCGTGGCCGCCAGTAGGGTAGAGCTTGAACTCGTGCCCGATCTTCGCGGCATTCAGCGCCTCATGATACACCTTGCTGCCGACGACGTGCGTCTTGTCGTCCTCGCTGTGGATGATGAGCGTGGGCGGGATGCTGACCTTCAGATTGAGGTCGGGTGAGACGCCGCCTTTCTTGTCATCGAGATAGGCAGGATAAACAAGGATCGCGAAATCAGGGCGGCAGCTCTGCTGGTCCACCGCATCGGTCGCAGGATAAGCACGGGCCTCAAACTGCGTGCTCGATTTGGCCGCCACATTGCCTCCGGCAGAGAAGCCGATGATGCCGACACGCTTCGGGTCAATTCCCCACTCGCTGGAATGCCCACGGGCAAGGCTGATCGCACGCTGCGCATCCTGGAGAGCACCCTCACGATTGTTCGGTGTGCGATACTTCAGCACCAGCGCGCTGATGCCGCTCTTGTTCAGCCACGTGGCGATTTCAGTGCCTTCCTTGTCGATCACGGTGTAGCTGTAACCACCGCCGGGGCAGACGATGATCACGGGCGCAGGTGTGTTGTCAGGACGCGTGGACTTGAACAAAGTCAGCGTGGGACGGCTGACATTGGTGATGCGGTGATAGCCGTCTTTGCGCGGCACCTCGGCTTCCGCCTCCTTCGCGCCTTTGCCCGGCATCTTGCCTTCAGGCCAGACGTCGACCACGGGTTCAGCGGCGAAGAGCGATGTGGTCGCCAGGAAGAGGAGGGGGAGTGCGCGGATCATGGATTTGGGATCTCTAGCGAGGATCAAAGTAATGACTCACTTCTTTTGGTGCAGGCGTAGAATCTTGGTGTAGGCGCCAAAATTTCGCCAGGCGGCTAGTGAGCCTGCCAGCGGGAGGGCGGCTATGAAAAATACCCCGGGGCCGCGAAGGAACTGGCTCATCAAACCCACGAGCACAAAGAAGATGAGAATCGCTGTGATCTGGATCAGGACGGAGGCAATGACCATCCAGAAGTTCCGGCGTGTCCAGGCCCAGAGCTCGGTGGTTGCCGCGGAGATGGTCGAGGTGATCATCACGAAATGATCCACAAACTCCGCGAACTGGCGGTCCGCGATGACGTACGTGAGGATCTGCACACCCATCATGCCGAAGCTGAGGTTGCGCATCATGAAGAGACATTTGGAACGCAGGCTCTCAAGCGAGGATTCAGTGGCTGTGCGATAGCCTTCATCCTGGGATGCTGTCCGTGTGGGACCGCCGCATTGCGGGCAGCGTCGTGGATTGGCGAGACTCTCCAACGTGTAAGTTTTGCGGCATGGGCTGCAACGTACAGTGGAAGCGGTGGCGGGAGTGCTGGTAGACATCGGGGCTACTCCTTGAGCTTGCTTAGTTGATTGGGAATAGGCAAGCCAAATACCATGAGGAATGCCTGACTGCCAGGCGCCAACTGTTCAACTCACAAGGCTGGTAGCTGTCGATCAGATGCCGATCATCATCTCTTTGATCTGCTTCGTGGCAATGCCAATCGGGCGGTCCAGAGGCACCCCGGCGCAGGCGAGCAGGGTGGTGAGCAAGTCGCCTTGGTTGCCCTTGACCTTGTCCAGGAAGCGGCCGGTATTCACGGTGCCGCCGCCTTTGCCTGCGACGATGAAGGGCAGGTTCTCGCGGCTGTGCTTGTTGCCATCTTCGAGGCCCGAACCCCACATCATGATGCAGTTGTCGAGCAGGGTGCCATCACCCTCGCGCAGGCTGGCCATCTTCTTCACCATGTACGCGAACTGGTCGATGTTGAATTTCGTGATCGCGGCGACCTTGCCGGACTTCGCGGCTTCATTGTTGTGATGCGTCTGTGAGTGATGCGTGTCGTTGAAGCCGAGCTCTGGATAGGACACACCATTCGGTGTGGATCCGATGTAGGTGCTCACGCGGGTGGTGTCGGTCTGGAAGGCCAGCACGTTCAGATCACACATGACCTGCATGTACTCGCTGCGCTTGTCGCCCTCAGGGATTTTGATCTCGATCGGCGGTGAATCGGAAGTGTTGCGTTTGCTGGAAGCGACGCCTGCTTTCTCCATCGCCGCTTCCTTCTGACGGTGCTCAATGGCCGCGATGCGGCGCTCTACGGCACGCACGCTGTCCAGATACTCGTCCAGCTTATGCTGGTCAGCCTGAGGCAGTCTCTTGCGCAGATCCTTGGCTCCGCCGATCACAAGGTCCAGCATCTGGCGGTCCAGCGGATCAGCCTGTGAGAGGCTGCCGGGTTTGTCAGACTTGCCGAACAAACGATTCAATACATTACGCGGGTTCGTCTCGGCGGGCACCGCCTGGGTCGGTGAGCGATAGCTGCAGTGCGAGTAGTAGCCTTCGTTCAGGCCTTCCTGGTTCTCCTTGTGCGTCTGCGGCATGGTGGCCAGCTCCAGCGAGGGCAGGGAAGTCATGCCGCCGATGTAATTCGCCACGATCTGGTCTGCGGAGATGGCGATGTTGATCTGGTTGCGTTTGTCCGCGTCCGGTAGCTGTGCGGTGAGCCAGGTGGAGAGCTCCAGTGCGTGGGGGGCTCCATTGAAAGGCGAGATGGGCACGCCCGAGATGCCTTTCACCAGCAGGCACTGGTTCAAGATGGGGCGCAGGGATTCCAGCGCAGGCGGCGGGGACTTCAGAAAGCTCTCCGGAGTCGCCGGCCAGAACTGGTCCATGATCACTCCGTGCGGCATGTACATGAAGCCGATGCGCACCGGTGGCTTCACGGTTTTGCCCTTGGCCAGATCTGCCCAGCCCATGGTCTCCAAAAGCGGCAGCGCGAGGGAGGCTCCCACGCCTTTCAGGCAGGCGCGGCGGTCGATGAGGAAGTTACTTCGCATTGGCGGTGGCAGTGGGTTGTTCTTGGATGCGATGATTGAGATAAGGATAGCTGGTGACGACCTCCGTGATGAGCGTCTGCATGCGATAACCATCCTTGGCGATGGTCTCCATCAGGCGGTCCACCACGATCTCATCATAGCCTTCGAGTTGCCGGCACAGGGCATAGGCCAGCAGTCTCTCTGTGAGATTACGCGCCACATCCGCCGTTCGTGCACTGAGGATGGTTTTGAGCTCTTTGGGCGATGAGAAGTGCTTTCCACCGGGGAGCTCGCCCGCAGCATCGATCTTGCCTCCAGTGTCGTCCTGGTCACGCCATTGGCCGATGGCATCAAAGTTCTCCAGCCCGAAGCCGATGGGGTCGAGGATCTTGTGGCAGTTCGCACAGACGGCATTCGTGCGGTGCAGTTCGGTGCGCTGGCGCAGCGTCAGATTGGCGACCTTCTTGCCATCCTGCTTCTCCAAAGTGGGCACGTTTGGCGGTGCGGGCGGCACACGCTCTCCCAGCACCTGCTCCAGCACCCAGACACCGCGCTTCACGGGGCTGGTGCGGTTTGGGAAAGAGGTGGTGGCCAAGATGCCTGCCATGCCGAGAATGCCGCCACGGTTTTTGTTCGTCAGCTTCACCTGCTGCATCTCGGAACCCGTGACGCTTTTTTCCATGCCATACAGCTTCGCCAGAGTGCCATTCAGGTAGGTGTAGTCACTGTCCACGAAGCCGATGACGCTGCGATTCTCCCGTACGATGCTGTCAAAGAACAGCCGTGCCTCGTCATACATGGCGGCACGCAGTTCCGCTGTCATCTGGGGGAACTTCGCGGGATCAAAAGTCTGGTTCTTCAGTTCGCCAACCCCCAGCCACTGCGCTCCGAAACCGTCAAAGAGCGCCCGTGAGCGGCGATCCGCCAAAAGACGCTTCACCTGGTCTTTCAACACCTCAGGCTCATGCAGCTTGCCTTGATCCGCGAGAGCTGAAAGCTCCGCGTCAGGCATCGTGGCCCACAGCAGATAGGACAAACGCGAGGCGATCTGGTAGTCATCGAGCGGAATGATGGCCTGACCAGCCTCCGCTGCTTTCGCTGGTGTGATGAAAAGGAACTGCGGAGACACGAGCACCGCCTTCAGCATGAGTCGAAGCGAGGCAGGGTAGGGGAGCTTGTTCTTCTGGGCCAGATCAAACACACCCACCAGCACCTCCAACTCGGCCTCGGAAGCCGGACGGCGATAAGCCTTGCGTGCCAGTGAGCTCGCGACCTTCCTGGCCTCTGCGCGCAGATCTGCTCCAGCCTCGGGATTCTTGCCGAACAAACGTTTCTGCAATTCTGTGGCAGGTCCATCTTTCGGGCCGAGAGTCTTGTTAAGTACTTCATTGGCAATGCCGAGATACTGCTCCGACTGCAGAGGCGACAGTGTGTTCATGTAGCCCTCGCCAAACACCTCGTCGGGGAGTTCCTCGGTGACCTTGGGATCCACGCCAAACAGATCGTGGAGCGTGTTTCCATACTCCATTTTGGTTAGGCGACGGATCACGAAGGGGCCGGGATCACGAGGACTGAGGAATTTGATCTTCGCCAGCGTGTCCAGGAAGTCCTGGCGCTCCTTGTCGGAAGGCTGGTCCGAGTCATCCGGCGGCATGTCGTGAGCATTCACGTTGGCTAGGGCCTGCGCCCACTTCTGGCTGAAGGCCGCATCTCCGGGCTTCTTGACGGCGACCTCGAAATTGAGCGCTCCCTTGGACCGGCGGTTGCCATGGCACTCCACGCAGTAGTCCTTCACAAACGGGGCCGCTTTCTCCCGGAAGGACTTGAGCGCATCCACGCGGAGTTCCTCCGCATTCTTGTCGTCAGCACTTTGGGCATGACCAGACAGGGGCAGGGTGCAGGTAATGCCAAAAAGGGCCATGGCCATCAGGCCGCTGCCAGTTGTTCCGGGGGATGTGATTTTATGCTTCAAACGGGGGGCTGTAGGCTACGGTAAACACCCCCTGGCTCTATCGGATTTGGCGCAGATGCGGTGGGGCAGGTCGCTCAGGGAGTAAACCTGCCCCAAAATCCCCGCTTACTTCTGAGTTCCCGAGCTCCGTAGCCATGCATCGAAGGGTGTGCTGCCCAAGATCGGATGCGCCCCTGGCGTGAGGCTTTGGTCATTCACGGGAGTGCCGAAGTAGCCGGCTTTTTCATCTGTGACGATGGTTCGGGAGTCCTGGGTGGCCTTTAGGTATTGGCCCACCAGATCATGAATGCGGATCGGCTCAGGTCCGGCCAGTTCTACAGTGCCATTTCGAGGGGCTGCAAGAGCGACATCCGCAAGTGCGGCCGCCACATCTGCCGAGGCAATGGGCTGCATCATCACCGTGGACAGGCGGACCGTCTGCCCATCCGTGCTGGCATGAGCAATGCTGCCGGTGAACTCGAAGAACTGCGTGGCACGCACAATGGTGTAGGGCACGGGCGAGGACTTGATCAATTGCTCCTGCGCCATCTTCGCGCGGAAGTAGCCGCTGGCGAGCAGGCGCTCGGTGCCCACCACGGAAAGGGCGATGTGATGCTTTACACCCGCTGCCGCTTCTGCCGCCAGCAGATTGCGGCCGGAGGTCTGGAAAAAGTGCATCACAGGCTCGTCGTCAAACGAGGGTGAATTGGCCACGTCCACGACCACGGCAGCGCCAGTCAAAGCTTCCGCAAGGCCCTCGCCCGTCAGGGTGTTCACGCCCGTGCTGGGGGCTGCGGCGAGCACCTCATGGCCGAGTGCGCTGAGCTTCTTTGCCACTTGTGATCCGATGAGTCCTGTGCCGCCGATAATAACGATTTTCATAGTCTTGATTTGGGTGTCCGATGTTGGGTGTCTGATGACGGCGGCAGCTTGTCCTCATCATCCCCGTCCGTGTAGCCACCAGATGTCGATAACAGTCATTCAAGATTTGCATGAGAGCCTTTGAAGACCTCACTCTGCTACGCGCCTTCACGGTCATTGTGGAATGTGGTAGCATCTCAGCGGCTGCAAAACGCCTGAGAGTCTCCCAGCCGACGCTGAGCCGGCAGCTGCGGACTCTCGAAGAGCTCTGCGGCACAGTCCTACTGCGGCGGGACACGCATCAGATGAGCGTGACCGAGACCGGCCAGCGCTTGCTGGCGGATGCCAGGACCATGCTCACTCATGCCGAGGAGGCCAATCGCAGGCTGCATGCGGATCACACCACGCTGAGCGGTCAGTTGCATGTGTTTGCCACCATGGACCTCGGGCAGTGGATCATCACACCTTTGGTTAGTCGGTTTTTGAAAGAGCACCCCAATGTCACTGCGACGCTGGCGCTAACGAATCGGCCTTTGCATGTTATTCAGGAGGGATGTGACGTGGGCATCATTCCGGGCAAGATCACGGACGAAAGTGTGATCGCCCGGCCCGCTGGCAAGATCACGCTGCAACTGGCCGCCTCGCGTGCCCTGGTGGAGGGCCGGCCTCCAGTCAAGACACTGGCGGATCTGCAAAACTGGCCCTGGGTTGCCCTGGCCGGATCCCAGTTCTGGAGTGCCACGGAGGTTACCATGTTTGATCGCAAAGGTATCGTCCAAACCTTGCGCACGTCACCCGTGCTGATCTCTGAAGGTGTTACCAGCATTCGCGAGGCAGTGCGGGCGGGAATTGGCGTGTCCCTGCTGCCTGACTGGTTGATTGAGAAAGAAATTGAGTCCGGTGAGTTGGTGACCGTTCTGCCTCGCCTGAAAGCCCAGGAACTACCCATTCATATCGTTTATCCCGGTCAGCGCATTTTGCCGGCCAGGGTGAGTGCCTTCATTGACTTCTCCGTCCGCTATCTGGCAGGCATCGAAAAGCTGAATCCCAGATAGGGCGGCAGATTTGGTCTTCCCTTCGGGCCCTGCGGTTCGTTAATCTCCCTGCTATGAACCGCCAAACCTCTGCCGACTTTGATCAGGAACTTCTCAACCTTTACGACGAGTATGTGCACGGCCGCGTGGACCGTCGCGCTTTTCTCGATCAAGCCTCGCGCTTCGCTGCCGGAGGTGTCACCGCCGCCGCGCTGCTGCAGATGCTGAGCCCCAACTACTCCCTGGCCCAGCAGGTGGCCAAGGATGATCCGCGCATTGAAGCCAGCTATGCGGAGTATGATTCACCGAAAGGCGCCGGAAAAATGCGCGGCCTCCTGGTGAAGCCTGCCAAGGCTTCTGGCAAGGTTCCGGGCATCATCGTCGTGCATGAGAACCGCGGCCTGAATCCTTATGTGGAGGATGTGGCTCGTCGACTCGGCGCGGCGGGTTTCGTGGCTTTTGCGCCGGATGCGCTTTTCCCGCTCGGTGGTTATCCAGGGAGTGATGACGAAGGCCGCACGCTCCAGGCCAAGCGCGATCCCGCGCAGATGACGGAGGACTTCGTTGCGGCCGCTGAATGGCTGAGCAAACATGCGTCCTGCAATGGCAAAATGGGCGTCGTCGGCTTCTGCTTTGGCGGTGGCATGTCAAACACGCTCGCGGTTCGTCTGCCTGATCTCATCCAGGCTGCCGTCCCGTTTTACGGTCGCCAGCCCGCTGCCGCGGATGTGCCGAAGATCAAAGGGGCTTTGCTCATCCACTACGCCGAGAACGATGCGAAGGTAAACGAGGGCTGGCCTGCCTATGAAGCAGCACTCAAAGAGAACAAGATCCGCTACACCGCCTACACCTATCCTGGCACCAACCACGGCTTCCACAATGACACGACTCCGCGTTATGATGAAGCCGCTGCCAAGCTGGCCTGGGAGCGGACACTGACCTTCTTCAACGAGACGCTGGGCAAGCCTGCCTAACTTATTTTGCTACTTGGTCACCGGCTCCTTCGCCGCGAAGGGGCCGAGCTCTTCAATCTTGTTCTTCTCGTAGGTGACCCCCGAACTGCGGGTGATCCACACAACCTTGTCCCTGGGGATGCCGAAGCTCGCGCCTGTCTCAGGCGGGGCTTCCTGCAGCGGCTTCACAAAGCGATTGCCCCGCACCGTCAGTCCTTGCACTGAAGAGACGATGAGATGCGGACCCATACCGCCTTCCAAGATGTTGTTCTCGATCAGCACGTTCTTGGAAACGGGAGTGTCACGAAGTGAGCTGGAACTGCTGCTGGAGGTGAATGAAATGATGCCTGCCTGCGTGGACCAAGGAGCGGGGCAAAACCAGCCGCCGTTTTTGATGACATTCCGGCGCAGCACAAGGTCTTCAATACCTGCTGCTGCACCACTTGGCACTTCAGGGCAGATAACGAGTGCATGCGGTGTGTCGAGCACGTTGTCCTCCATGAGTCCACCAGCCTTGATCAGCACACGACCAGGGCTGTGCATGTGGTTGCGACGGAAAATGAAGCCATTGCCCATGCGGTCTGGGGAATAGACGCTGTCACCAGGCTTCAACTCTGCCGGATGATCCAAAGTCACGACAATGCATTGCGGACTCGCTTTCCAAGCATCCCACGTTTTGGCAGCTTCCAGCTTGGTCAGCACGTCTGGCGCGAGATCAGCCTTCTCTCTGCGCATCACTTGGCGTGTCACGATCTTCCATTCCGGTCCCTCCACGTTGGCGCGCAGGCGATCGCCAGTTTGCACACCGCTGGTGAACTCATCACGGCTGCTAAGTGCCAAGTGAGTTCCCTCGCACTTCACCACCAG
This sequence comes from Prosthecobacter gellanilyticus, assembly GCF_007992435.1. Classification (GTDB taxonomy): domain Bacteria; phylum Verrucomicrobiota; class Verrucomicrobiia; order Verrucomicrobiales; family Verrucomicrobiaceae; genus Prosthecobacter; species Prosthecobacter gellanilyticus. The sequence continues at coordinate 71,960 of NZ_BKAG01000002.1, forward strand.
GAAATCAGAGGACTGCACGCTCCATGAATCATCACCCGCATGGGTGATCTCGCAGTCCTCGATGAGCGGACCCTTGCGGATCGTCTTGCTTTGAAAGGCATCCCACGAACTGCTCAGCAGACGCTCTTCGGTAGCTCCGCTTGGCTTTGGACCTGGAACGATGCGGCAATGACGGAAGGTTGATCCGCCTTCACCATCGGCCTCCAGGATGCCCATGCCGGGAGCACTATGAACGGTGACATTCTCAAAGTGCATCTGCTCGCATTGATCGATGGAGATGGCATGCGGAGCACCTGCTTCCTGGCCGGTGCTGAGGGATGCCAGATCTCCTGGCTTCGCCGCTTTGCCGATTCCAGGAAGGCTGATGCGCACGACGTCTTCACCTACCATCTCCGCCTTCGTGCCCCAGAGAAATGGCATGCCCTTTTTACGAAAGCGAGTCTTCGCATCCACCACATCGATCCGTGAATAAGGCTTCCGCGGATAACCCGCATGGATCTTGATATCGATGGAGCCGCCGTCCTCGGTTGCGGCGACCACCTCTCCCTGCGTGAAGGGCAGGGGATCATAGTCGACAGTGAGTCCGCGCAGTGTCACGCCGGAGCAACGATGCAGGCTGATGGCACGCATGAGCTTCGTGCCCGTCAGTGTCACACCTTCAGCCACGATCTCGATGTCCTTCAAGCCGCTGAGCAGCCAGAGCTCACCTCCAGAGCCTAGGGGCTCCAACTGATAATTGCCCGGCGGTATGACGATGCGCTTCTCTCCGCGCCTCAGAGCTTCCCCAACGAGCGAGCGGAAGTCATCCGCCCGCAGCGATGAGAAGGCTAACAGGACACAGACGATGAAGCGCAGCATGGCCTAACGAATGAGATGCACCTTAGAAGCCGCTCACCACGTGCAGCAGCTCTACCTGGAAGATCAAATCACTGTTAGGTGGAATCTTGGCACCTGCTCCCTGGCTGCCGTAACCGAGACGGGCAGGAATGTGGATCATCCATTTGTCACCGGGCTTCATGCGTTGGAGTGCCTCCGTCCAGCCGGGAATCACCTGACCCACGCCAAAGGTGGCGGGCTGCCCGCGATCATAGGAGCTGTCAAAGACCGTACCGTCCGTCAGCGTGCCACGGTAGTGTACCATCACGGAGTCCAGGCGACCGGGGGACCGTCCGCCTTCAGGGCCAGAAGAGAGAACTTTGTAACGCAGCCCGCTGGCCGTCGTCGTGATGCCGTTGGCATCCACCGTCGCAGCTTGTGGCTGGGGTGTCTGTGCCAGCGCAGAGCTAGGCAGCGGCACAGCATCTGACGTGGAGGCGGCATCCTTCTTCTTCGGGGTGGAATCGCAGCTCGTCATGAGCAGCATCGCGGAAAGGCAGGCAGGATAGAGGGACTTCATGGTGAGGGCAGTGGGTGGACGGTCGGTTCGCTAGGCTTGGCTTACAGTGCCGGATTTGGGCGAGAAGCTTCACCCGCGCAACTGGCGATCCTCGCCTCCCCGTCCTTTTCCAGACCTGCCTTCAGTCAGTTTCTGCGTGTATGAGCGTGCACGGTTAGTGTAGTATTGCGCACCCCACCTATGCCCATTCATCTCTCCTCCACCTCTCGGCGAGCGTTCATGGCTCAGTTGGGTGGAGCAGTGGTTTGTGGCACCAATCTTTGTCTAGGTGCCGAGCATGCGTTCGATCCGAACAAGATCGCCATTCTCAACGACACGCACATTGGCGGTGCACATCCTGCCAACGCACCCATCCCCACACATCTGCGTGACACGGTGGCTTGGCTCTTGAGGCAGGATAGATATCCCGCTGCCGTCATCATCAATGGTGATCTTGCGTTAAGTGATGGACGGCCCGCTGACTACAAGCATCTGACTAGGCTTGTCGAACCGCTGCACCAAGCCGGCATTCCCATTCACCTCACGCTGGGCAATCACGATGACCGTGATGTCTTCTACAAAGTGCTGAAGGAGGAAAAACGGCCGGATGCAACGGTCGTGTCACGGCATGTCGGCATGGTTTCCTTGCCTCTGGCGAATTTGTTCCTGCTCGATTCCCTCAAAGCGCCCATGGTCGCGCAGGGATTGCTCGGCGCGGAGCAACTCGCCTGGCTAGGCCGCATGCTGGATGAGCATTTCGACAAGCCCGCTTTGATTCTGGCACATCACAACCCGCGTCTCGGTGACGATGAGAAGCATTTCCCGGGCGGGCTGGAGGATACCGAAGCTCTGTGGAACCTTCTGGCTTCAAGAACCCATGTGAAGGCCTATATCCACGGCCATATTCATCACCGCGACTATTCCCAGCATCGTGGAATTCATATCGTCAACACACCCGCGACCTCGTTTGTTCTGCGGCCTGAGGTGAGCACGACAGGCTGGACAATGGCCCAGCTCACGGAGAACGGCGCGGAGTTCATGACATTGACTCATTTGCGAGACCACCCTTGGGACGGTGCTGTCAGGAAGCTTGAGTGGCGATCTGCATAGAGCGGTCTGTGCTCCCGAAGTGTTCAGTAGCTCATGCTACTTCCGTGTGTCCCAGGGGGAAACCGATTGCATCTCCCAGCCGATCAGGAAGCCTTTAGACCTTATGAATGCCTATCGAACTATTCTTCTTCCCATGGTTGTCGCTCTCGCCAGCGGCTCCATGATCAGTGCTCAGACGCTGCCAGACAAGCCTGTCGTGCAGGGCAAGTTCCTGGGCGATGGCAAGGACGGCAACATCAAATTCCTCGTCGTCCAGAATCGCGAGCCCTTCAGTGATGAGGCGGCGATCCAGTTCGTCTTCACTGAGAAGGATCCGTCCTCGTCCAAGAAGCCTGAGTTTGATGCCATGTTCAAGGAGCTCGGCAGCGCCCTGAGTATCAGCACCTTCAAGGATGGACGAATCTTCGGCTGTGAGGTCGCGCACACATCGCACGAGAAGTCCCCTTTCACCGCACTCGGGCAGATCAAGATGACCGACTTCAAGGTCACGGACACACATGTCTCCGGGCATCTCACCACCGGTGGTGAGGATGAGGCCTTCGGACAGAAATGGGATGTGGATCTCACCTTTTCCGCACCTTTGCCGAAGGGAGCCTTTGCCGCCGTGAAGGCACCCGAGCCTGAACCGAAAAAGGCAGGCAAGAAAATGACCAAGACCGATGAACCTGCGGAAGAACCCATTGCTGCCGGGCCGAAGATCGCGGTCAAAGACCTCCCTCTTCCTTCCGGAGCACTGGATGTGGAATACAAACAACTGGTTGGGCACATCACGTTCCGCTCCGAGTCTTCCGTGAGCACCGTGGCGACTGATTTTGCCGCAAAGCTCAAGGCCCAAGGTTGGAAGGATGGTCCAGGCAGCCTGATGGGCAAAAGCAACGCCATCCTCAAGCGCAAGCTCAACGAAGCCGACCTGACCATCATGGTGCAGCCTGCTGGCAAGGGCTGCAGCGTGAAGGTCTTCACCGAAGGGCTGGACTGGTCCAGCACTCCAGCTTCTGGTGCGGCGAAGCCTGGTGATGTCGAAGGCATCGAAGCCGAAGCCAACAAACTCATCAATGATGCGCTCAAGAAGATCCCTGGCGGTCTTTGACCGCTGATTTCGACTCCGTGGAAAAGATTGGCCGCGCGAAGTAAGTCGACAAGCGGTGGACTGTTGGAGCGTTATGAGAGTCTCTCTGCGGCGTCTCACTCCAACCTGTGCTCATGTCATTTCGCTTCTTTTCCCCGGCCCTGTTCATCATCACGCTTCTCGCTCATCAAGCGACGTTTGGACAAGTGAAGGCGCCGCCTGCTGGCCAGGCACTCGCCGTGCCGACCTTTCATTGTCTGGGGCTCTATTGGTCGCCTCCCGGTGGTGCTTTAGATCGGGCTGTGGAGGTGCGTTATCGTGTGAAGGATGCGGCGACGTGGAGCGAAGGCCTGTCCATGCGCTACAATCCGATTGAGGGAACTGAGGAGGATCTCACGGACTATCGTGGCAGCATCGTGCATTTGCAGCCAGGAACGATCTATGAGGTGGCGCTGAAGCTCGCTGGAACAGAGACCTCCACGCGGCTGGTGGCGAGCACCTGGAGCGAACGCCTTCCTGAAGGCGAGGTCGTGCGGGTGCCGAGTGGTGATGCGCCCCTGGTCATCACCGAAGGTGGCAAGCCGGACGCGTGGAAAGTGTATGATGGCGCGGGGGCGACGATTGATGTGAAGCACCGGCATAACAACTGCATCACGGTGAATGCCTCGTATGTCATCCTGCGTGGCTTTACTCTCAAAGGTGCTGGGGCCACAACCAATCTCCTCAAGAAGTCTGTGGGTGCCATTGACGTGGAGTCGGGGCACGATGTGGTGATCGAAGGCTGTGATATCTCGGACTGGGGAAGGTTCAATCCCAAGACAGGCTTTGGTTTCAATGGCGACTCAGCTGTGCTCTGCCGTGATCCTAAGGTCACACGCATCGTGGTGCAGCGCTGCCGGCTGCATCATCCGAGCCAGGACACGAACAACTGGTATGAGCCAAAGGCATCCACGCATCCTGCGGGTCCGCAGGCGATCAGCTTCTTCGACACCGAAGGCAACCACGTGATCCGCTACAATGAATGCGTGTCTGACCCCGAGCACATGTTCAACGACCCCATCGGCGGTGGTGCCAATGGCAGCTATCGTGGCGCGCCGGGCGCGGACTCAGACATCTATGGGAACTTTGTGACACACGCCTGGGATGATGGGCTGGAGGTGGAGGGCGGAGGCCGCAATGTGCGCGTGTGGGACAACTATGTCTCCGGTGCTGCGAACATGATCGCCAACGCGGCGACCTCCATTGGCCCGCTGTACATCTGGGGTAATGTGACGGGACGCTGCCAGGTCACGCCGACCCAGGCAGGCTATGGCTTCCTGAAGATGGGCAATGCCGGCGGTGTGAAGTGGCAGACTGGGCACCAGTACATCTTCCACAACACGGTCTTCTCGGAGGATGGTGCACTGCCCACGGGCGGACTCGGTGGCAGCCGCATCGTCACACATACGATCACTCGTAACAACATCCTCCAGGTGCGTGCTGCCACCAATCGCAGCGCCAGCTCGGCGGAGCCTAACGTTGACAATGATTTCGACTATGACCTCTTCAATGGCCAGGTGCCTGAGACGCATGAGAAGCACGGTGTGCGCGGCGTGCCTGCCTATGTCACTGACGCAGGCATGAATGCCCAGACAAAGACTGGCCGTTTTCAACTTGCTCCGGGCAGCCCGGGTGCGGGAACTGCGCAGCCTCTTCCAAACTTCACGCCTGCCTTCACGGGCAAGGCTCCAGACATGGGCGCGCATCAGCAAGGCGAGTCACCTCTGATCTATGGGGTTGCTTCCCAGGCAAGGTGACTGCGTCTGTCTCGTCTAGTAACTGAAGTCGGCATACTCCAGGAAGAAGGACTGGTAGAGCACGTCATTCACTGGGGCGGGCACGGGATCAAAGATCAGGCGATGAAAGCTGCGCTTCTCGGGCGGCAGGACCACCGTCTGCTGCAAGGCCGCGCCACTGCCTATGATGTCCGCGCCCTGCTGGGTCCAGTTCACCAAATCCACACTGGTCTGATGACGATAACGCAGCTGATCGCGGCCTGTCCATGAGACGAGCAGTCCTCCAGGGATATTGGGATCAGGCGCAGGCGTAAGGCCATGACGGCGGAGACGAAATTCCAGCCACTTCAGAGTTTCATCTCGAGCAAGGCGGTTGGCCTTTTCGTCCGCACTTTCCAAGCCCGTGTTCCAGTTTGCCTGGGCCTCGATGGTGGTCTCATCGAAGGAATGGTTCACCAGATCAAAGAGGTGATGCTGCACAAAGGGATTCGGCAGATTCAGCGTGGCCGCCTGGGCACCTGAGGCAAGAGTGAATTTGATGGGACTGAGGCTTCCGGTCTTGGGGGAGGCATTCGGATCACTTACACCTAACAAAGAATCATTGGTTCCATGATACATCACCACCTGCATGCGGCGGTCGGGCATGTAGCGCCCTGCGGCGGTGCTGCTGGGGGAACCGTGGTAAGAAAAGTGGCCGCAACCCGGATAGTAGAAGATGCCCACGCGCGGAAAGGGCAGGGCGGCCGGGATGCGCACAGGCGCAGGAACAGCAAGTTTCACGGAGGCACCTTCGGCATTGGTGTAGTCCACCGTGTAGTTCCCAAGATTCACCGAGGGATCGAGCACCGCATTCAGTCCCGTCTGCGAGCCATGCGAGAAGCCGAGCAGGCCGATGTTTTCAAAGTCCACATCGGTACGTGTTTGCAGAAAGGTCAGCGCCGCGACGACATCCTTGGGGCGTTCATAGTTAGGCGAGCACACCGAGTCATCGATGGTGCTGTCGTGATGCGGTCGGCGGCTGGAGTAGTTGCCCGGGATGCCGCGTGGATTAAAGCTGTCCGGCATCAGGCAGAGAAAGCCGCGCTCAGCAAGGCGTTCACCCCAGCGGCGCAGGGCTGTCTTGGCACCGCTGGCAATAGTGTCAGACTGCCACATGCCACCTGAGCCATGCAGGATGATCACCGTGGGATAAGGTCCAGGCCCATGAATGAGCGCGTTTGGATGGTAAAGCAGAGCGACGAGCGTGAGACGATCTGTTTCCACAGGGTATCCCGCCACCGCGCTGAGCTGTGTGGATGGCGTTGGATTCGGTGTCACGGCCAGATTCGCCGGGACATCGAAGAAGACGGTCTCCGGCACGGCCTGACCCAGTGCGGTTCCGCAGACTGCCATGACGAGAAGACAGCTCGCGGTGAGAAGGCCGGTTCGGAGATGGGAGGACAAAGTCATGGTTGGGCTGCCACGCTGGACAAGGCCAGACGTGGTAGACCCCCACCATTCTCCGCCAGGTTCCACCCTCAATCCGACTTTCGCAGGATGAGATGGCGACCCTCAAGATGCCTGCATTCTTCCTGCCTCCAGCGACAATCGATCCAGGTTCTGCTCATTCGCAGGACGGAGGATGTGTTCCAGCCGGCGTGCCACCTCTGGTTCATCAAATTCTTGAAGCCATGAGATCAGTGTTCCTGCATCACATGGAGTCAAAGTGATGGTTAGGCTGAACTTCGGTTCGGACAGGTGGCGAATGACAAGTTTGTTAGGTGGATCGATCTCCTCAAACACGCCCTCATTCCGATAATCCCGACGATCAGGCCCGTGCATGGTGAAGGACCAGCCGCCGCCCGGCTTGAACTCACAGGTGGTGAACGTGTTGGTGAAACCCGCAGGTCCCCACCAGCGCGCGAGCCTTTGTGGATCGCTAAACGCCGCGAAGACCTGCTCCACAGTGGCCCGGATCTCCCGGGAAGCGCTAAAGGCACTCATGCGTGGATTTTTTGGGGATGCATCTCAGGCGTCGTTGTCACTGCGCCTCCGTTCACTTTCCTGGATCATTTCACTGAGATCCGCCGCAGGCCGGATCTCAAAGGGGCCGGCCTTCACTCCGGGATGCTTCGACATCAGCTCGATAGCGTGATTGAAGTCTCGCGCCTCAAGGATGAGGATGCCGCCGAGTTGCTCCTTCGTTTCAGCATAGGGACCGTCAGTGACCACCACTTTGCCATTTTCAAAGCGCAGCGTCGCGGCAGACTGAGGGCCTTGCAGGGCATGACCTCCGGCAAAGTGTCCGTTCTTCCGCAGTTCATCGTCATAGGTGAAGCACTCGTCCACCATGGCATGGGTCACGGCTTCGGGTTGAGTTTCTAGCTTGTTAGGTTCGATGTAGCCAAGGCAGATGTATTTCATAAGGGTAGGATTTTGGGTGGGTGTTTAGATCTCAGTGACCTGTTGGCTTTGCCGAGTCACGGCTGTTGGGTTGATGGGATGTCCTGCAGGTCATAGATCGGACGGATCTCCAGCACGTCTCCATCCAGCGCCGGGCAGCGCTGAGCCCATTCCAGGACCTGCTCTTTAGAAGTGGCCTCGAGGATCCAGTAACCGCCGATCACTTCCTTGGACTCAATGAAGGGGCCGTCGACGACGGTGGCCTTTCCCTTGGCAAAGGTCACCCGGGCACCTTTGTCAATCGGGTGCAGTCCGTCCACCTCGCGTAGCAGCCCTGCCTCGGCCAGTTCATCGTTGAACCGTCCCATGGGTTCTAGGTCCTCCAGTTTCGGGGCAAAGTCTTCTCCAGCCCTTTCAGAGGCGGGTGTGTCGGGCTGATAGCCCCGGGGAATCATGAGCATGAGGAATTTCATTTTTGGATGGTTTGGTTTGTTGCGGGCACGGCCGTTCTCCCGGCCGTCTCAATGGGTAGTCGATTGGCAGATTCGGAATTCGACAGGGGGACGGATCTTTTTTTCAGCCCGCGCTTATTCCAGTTCTTGGAGGCGCTTTTTGAGAAACCGGCGCTCGGGTTCCAGCTGGGTCAGCTCAAGGGCGCGCTCATAGGAGGAGCGGGCCTCGCTCTTGCGGCCCAGGCGACGACAAAGGTCAGCTCGGGCAGAGTGGGCGAGATGATAGGCATTGAGTTCTCCTCGGGTCAAAAGAGCATCGACGAGCGCTAGGCCTGCCTCAGGCCCCTCGCTCATCGCCACGGCGATGGCGCGGTTGAGTTCGACGACAGGAGATGGCGCTGCTTGAGCCAGGGCCGTGTAAAGGGCCACGATCTGCGGCCAGTCGGTGGAAGCTGCTGTGGATGCTTCGGCATGCACCGCGGCGATGGCTGCTTGCAAAGTGTAGGATCCAAACCTGCGCGAGATCAATGCCTTCTCGACCAGCGCAATGCCCTCAGTGATCTGCTCGCGGTTCCAGAGCGACCTGTCCTGATGTTCCAGGAGAATGAGCTCACCCGCAGCCGATGTCCGGGCTGTGCGGCGAGATTCCTGAAGCAGCATGAGTGCCAGCAAGCCCAGCACCTCCGGTTCCGGCAGGGACGCCACCAGCAGCCGCCCCAGCCTGATGGCCTCTCCAGAAAGGTCTGCGCGGATCAGCGATGCCCCCGAAGACGCCAGATACCCCTCATTGAACACCAGATATACCACCTGTAGCACTGCGGCCAGACGCTCTGGCAGTTCCTCGGCAGACGGCACCTGATACGGAATCCGTGCCTCACGAATTTTCGTCTTTGCCCGCACAATTCGTTGGGCCAAAGTGGGTGCTGTGGTGAGAAAAGCGCGGGCGATTTCCTCCGTGGTCAATCCGCACACCTCGCGCAGCGTCAAGGCTACCCGCCCTTCAGGGGCCAGCGCAGGGTGACAGCAGGTGAAGACCAGCTTCAGCCGGTCATCCTCGATGCTTTCGTCCTTTCCACCTTCCTCATGGCCCTGGCGTGCCTCGATCTCCTCCGCAATCTTCTCCTGTGATGCATCAAAGCGCGCGCGTCTCCGCAGCGTATCGATGGCCTTGAATCGCCCCGTGGAGATCAGCCAGGCGCGCGGATTCTCCGGCATGCCATCGCGTGGCCACTTCTCCAGCGCCGCCGCAAAGGCATCATGCACCGCATCTTCCGCCAGATCAAAGTCTCCCAGCAGCCGGATCAGCGTGGCGCGGATGCGCCCGGACTCCTTACGGTAAAGGACGTCCAGATGTTCCCGCACTTGTTGGATGACGCTCTCTGACATCGGCCAAGGTAGACGCAGGCTTCCCCTCGTCCACGATCTCCCTGACTGGCGTGCTGATTTCCTCCCAAGTCCATCCCGACCGTCTGCTTGCCGGCCTTCCCCGGCTGCTTTACTGCTGGCAATTCTCCCCATCGTGAGACATGAACTCCCATGTCACTCTCCCCTTTTAAAGACCTCGGAGTCCCCGAGGACATGATCCGCGGCCTCGAAGAGCTCGCCATCACCAAGCCCACTGAAGTTCAGTTGAAGGTCATCCCCTTCCTGCTTCAGAATGGGGGAGACCTCATCGCTCAGGCCCAGACCGGCACTGGCAAGACCGCCGCCTTTGGCCTGCCCTTGCTGAGCAAGATGAACCCCAAGCACCGGGACATCCAGGGTCTCGTCCTCGCTCCCACCCGCGAGCTCGCGAAGCAGATCGGCAAGCAGCTGTTCCGCTTCACCAAATACACCGAAAAGATTTTCGTCGAAGTCCTCACGGGGGGCGATGACATGGACCGCCAGATCGACAACCTCCGACGTCCCACCCACATCGTCGTCGCCACTCCTGGCCGCCTCCTTGACCTCATCGAGCGCGATGCTCTCACTCTCGAGTTCGTTCGTTACGTCGTGCTCGATGAAGCAGACGAAATGCTCAGCATGGGCTTCAAGCCTCAGTTGCTTGACATCCTGAAGCTCGCCGCCATGCGCCGCAGCACCTGGCTCTTCTCCGCCACCTTCCCGGATGCCATCCAGCAGCTCATCAAAGGCTGCATGTCCGCCCAGGCCCACAACATCCAGATTGATCAAGCGAACGTCGTCAATCCCGACATCGATCACCGCTTCGCCCTTTGCAAGCGGGAGGACAAAACCGCCTTCATCGCCTCCTTCCTCAAGCGTCAGCGTGATGCCCGCGGCCTTATCTTCTGCCGCACCAAGGCAGGTGCGAACGAGCTCACTCAGGAACTCCTCGCCATGGGCATTGCTGCGGATGTCATCCAGGGCGACCTCATGCAAAAGGAGCGTGACAAAGTCATGCGCGCCTTCAAAAAACAGCGCGTGCAGTTCCTTGTCGCTACTGATGTCGCCGCACGTGGTATTGATGTCGAAGGCCTCTCCTTCGTCATTCATCATCAGCTCCCGGACCAGCTCGAATATTACACTCACCGCAGCGGCCGCACAGCTCGCGCCGGGAAGAAAGGCATGTCGCTGGCTCTCATTCACCCGAAGGAGCGCCCCCAGCTCATGCAGCTCGAACGCGAGCTCGGCATCCGCTTCCGCGAGCATCGCGGTTGATCGGGTGAGGCTGGATTCACGACCCGATACGTGACCGCCATGATCAAGCTCCATCCCTCAAAGCGCCCCACCGCACGCCGGCTGAAACGCCAGGCCGCGCTGGGCTTTCTGGGGGCCTTCATCCTGCTCATGGTGCTGATCAGCATCTTCCGCTGGTATGAGTTTGATAAAACCGCCTCGCCCGTTAGTTGGGCCGAAGTGGGTATGCTGACCATTCTGGGAATCGTTGGGATCTGTCTAGGGGTTGCCGGTGGTGTTTATGCTTATGAGTCCGGATGTGCGGGAAGGATGGAGCGGGGCGAAGGGCTTCACGCACGCTGGACGGTAGATGCACCGTCCTGGCGGGAGCTTGGGGAGCGCCGCCGCATTCTGGATCAGGCCCCTGGCGCCATCATCACCTATCCTCCAATGCCAGCAGAAGCTCCGCCGGAGGGGGTGGAGATCATCATCTGCGAAGACGGCATCTTCATCGGCCCCGAGTTCAGCCACCCTCTGCCACCCATCTCCGTGCTTCAGGCCCGTCTCACCGACCGCTGGCTTGAGCTCGACTGCCTTGAAGACATGCCCACGCACATTTTACGCGTGCCCGTGCCGTCCAGTGCCATGTCGCAGGTGCTGCCGCTATTGGCACGTCTGAAGACGCGCAGCTGAGGCTCTTTTAAGTTCAGAGTACTTCTGTAAGAGTCTTTGCCAGACACACTAACTTCGTGAGAGATAGACCAGTTCTCGAAAAGAATGTCATTTTGAATCGGCGAACGCAGCGGCCTCAATGGCAAGGAAGGTGCGCCGTCTGCTATTAGGAAATAACAGACAAGCACCTGACGCAGCCAGTGAGGCCGCTCCGCCGGCCGAGCAAAGTGACAGGATTTTTGAGAACCGGTCTAAGAGCGGGCAGGGTGGGCTGTCTCCAGTTCTCGTCAGGCCGGGCTTCTGTGGCGAAGTCCGGGCCCTCGAGTGTTGCGCGTGTCGCAATGCGAAACAGGACGCACAAGCACACCTTCTCTGAGCTGCTTTAAAGGGGTGTCTAAAGTGTTGGTTATAAATGTTATGTGTGTTTGGTGCAGGCTTTGGCACCTGCCGTGCAGGGGAATGGAAGTGCTTCCAAGCACTCTACTCCCTCCCCATGAAAACATCTGCTCCTTCCCGTCACGCCAAGACGCTAGCCATGGCCTCGCTGCTGGCTGCCGCGCTTGTTGTTATGCCAACCCAGGTCCGCGCCGGCACCGCCGCTGTGGCTCCCACGGTGGAAAGCCCCGCCCCCTCTCCCTTCCACGCCCTTTTGAAGCTGGATGTCTCGAGTGACTACATCACGCCTCGTGGTCTTCACGTTGAAAACCAGGGCCTGGTCTTCCAGCCGCTCTTCCTGCTCTTCACCAATCTCTACTCGAACCCAGATGGCCTGCTCAATGATGTGACCCTCACTCTCGGAGTCTGGAGCTCCATCCACACCCATCAGTCCGGCAGAGATGCAGGCAACTGGAACGAGTTCGACCCCATCGCCGGCATCGCCTTCAAGTTTGCCGACTACTGGAAGTTCGAGATCAACTACACCGCCTTTGAGAGTATGACGCGGTCCTACCAGACCTCCCAGCATCTTGAAGCGAAGCTGTCCTTCGCCGACGGCCTCATGACGGGCAACAAAGTGTTCTCCATCAATCCCTACCTCGCCTTCTGGAAGGAACTGAGAAACAAGGCCACGGTGGTCTTCAATCCCGCCAACGAGCAGACGAGCTACTACTTCACGGTGGGCATGACACCCACCATCGACCTCACGACGGTCAAGTTTGAGTTCCCGACCTTCATCAACATTGTGGGCGAGAGCTTCTACCAGAAGGCAGACGGCACCGCCGGAGGCTCCGGCCTGGCCATCTTCCGCACGGGTGTGCAGGCCAGCATTCCGCTGAACTTCATGCCGAAGTACATGGGCTCCTGGTCCCTCTATGCAGGCGTGAAATACTACCACTTGAACAATCCAGGCGTGCTGGATGGCAACGTGGCTCTCGGTGCTGATGGAGATCGCAAGCGTAATCTCTTCCAGTTCCACGGCGGCGTCTCGATCTTCTTCTGATCGTGGCACGTCCCCTGCCTGCCTGAGTGGTCTCGAAACCTCAGCCTCCCGCCGCTCCCCATGGACAAAAACGCCGTCATCAGCATCGAAGCAGAGCCTTACAGCCTGGAAATCACTCCTTCCAAGTGCGCGCTCCTCATCATCGACATGCAGCGCGATTTCCTGGAGCCGGGAGGCTTTGGCGAGATGCTCGGCAACGATGTCTCCCAGCTCCGCCAGTCGATCGAGCCTAACCAAAAGCTGCTCGTCGCCTGGCGTGAGGCCGGGTTGCAGGTCCTGCATACCCGGGAGGGCCACCGCCCTGATCTCGCAGACCTGCCTCCGGCTAAAAAAGTGCGCGGTCATGGCGCCAAGACCATTGGCGACACAGGTCCCATGGGCCGAATCCTCATTCGTGGCGAGGAAGGGCATGACATCATCCCTGAACTCTACCCTCTGCCCGGGGAGCCGGTGATCGACAAGCCAGGGAAGGGGGCCTTCTTCGCCACAGACCTGCACGCCATCCTGCAAAATCTCGGCATCACCCAGCTCATCGTCACGGGTGTTACCACCGAGGTCTGTGTGAACACCACGGTTCGTGAGGCCAATGACCGTGGCTACGAATGCCTCGTCCCCGAGGACTGCGTGGCCTCCTACTTCCCCGTCTTCCAGGAGATGGGGCTGAAAATGATCAAGGCCCAGGGCGGCATCTTCGGGTGGGTCTCCCACTCCTCGAAGATCATCTCCGCGCTCGGCTGACCGACTGACCTGACTGCTTTTCTCGTTCAAAGACGCCTCGTGAAACCTAACAAGCAATGCTCCCATGACAACCTCTGACTTCAAGCCCAAGATCTGGACACCCGGAGACTGGAATGCCTTCTTCGGATTCGGAACAAACATCCTGGTCAACCTCCTCACCCTCACAGCGCTTCTCCGCTTCGTGCTGAAGATGCCGGACGACATCGTCTTTGGCCGCATCCTCCCCGCCACCGGCCTCATGCTCTGCATGAGCACCATCTACTATGCCTGGCTGGCCTATCAGCTCGCAAAGAAGACCGGGCGGAGTGATGTGTGTGCACTGCCTTCCGGGATCAGCGTGCCGCACATGTTCGTGGTGGTCTTTGTCATCATGCTGCCCATCTCGCTGAAGACGGGAGATCCGATCAAAGGCTGGGAGGCAGGTCTCACCTGGGTGTTCATCCAGAGCTTCGTGCTCATGATCGGCGGCTTCGTGGCACCGATCATCCGCAAGATCACTCCCCGCGCCGCGCTTCTCGGCACGCTGGCGGGTGTTTCCATCAGCTTCATCTCAATGCGCCCCGCGCTTGAGATGTTCATGACTCCGGTGATCGGCGTGGTCTGCTTCGCCATCATTCTGCTCAGCTGGTTCGGCGGTGTGCGCTACTACAAAGGCATCCCGGCGGGCTTGGTCGCCATCGCAGCTGGCTCGTTGATCGCCTGGGGCTCGAATCTCTTCGGCTTGAACTACGGCGGCATGACCTGGGCCAAGCTGACAGACTCCTTCGCCAACTTCGGCTTCTCCATTCCGCTTCCCGCCTTCAGTCACATCTTCTCTGGCTTTGAGTTCCTCGGCATCATTCTAGTGACTGCCATTCCCTTCGGCATCTATGACCTTGTGGAAGCGCTGGACAATGTGGAAAGCGCCGCCGTCGCCGGTGATGACTTTCCCACCACGCGGGTGCTCACCGCCGACGGTGTGGTCAGCCTCATCGGCTGCTGTCTGGGCAATCCTTTCATCAATGCAGTTTACATCGGTCATCCGGGCTGGAAATCCATGGGGGGAAGAATTGGCTATTCTGCGGCCACAGGTGTGGTGGTCATCCTCTTCTGCACCTTCGGCATCATCTCGCTGATGTCCTCGCTCATCCCCATCGTGGCCATCTCGCCCATCCTTCTCTACATCGGCATGCTCATCGGGGCACAGGCCTTCCAGGAAACGCCGAAGCGTCATGCGCCGGCCATCATCCTGGCTCTCACACCTCACCTCGCCGCCTGGGGCAAGCTGCTCATCGATAACTCGCTCGGAGCCGCAGGCACCAATGCTGCCGCCGTGGGCCTTGAGAAGCTCGGCCAGGTCGGTGTTCTCTATCACGGTCTGGAAGTCATGGGGGGCGGTTCCATCCTCAGCGGCGTCATCCTCCCGGCCATCGCCGTGTTCGTGATTGATCGGAAGTTCTCTACCGCCGCAGGCTTTGCCTTCGCGGGAGCACTCCTTACCTTCTTCGGGCTGATGCATGGTGAGAAAATCGGCTTCGCCGAGTCTCCAGTGATGGCCGCCAGCTATGTGCTTGTGGCCCTTGTGCTCGCGGGCTGCGCTAAGTTCGCCACGGTCACACCTCCTGCCCTCGAAGAAGAGGAGGAAGATCTCCATGGCGAGCCTGCGTGACACCCCCTCTGTTAGTTTGGTTGGTCGATAATTAGTCGTTGATTGGCTCCATAGTGTCCGGGTGGTTTTGCGGCCGGGTTTGCCGCAGGATCACCCGGACAAATCTTCTTAGTGCGAATAGTTGGTTCGTCTCTTGCTCAGTCTGCATTCCATCCTTCCTGCTCCCATGCCTTACGTCGAAGCTGACCCTTACCCCTGGCCTTACAATGGTGATCTCCGGCCCGAGAACACGACCTTTCTGGTCATTGACATGCAGACGGATTTCTGCGGCCCTGGTGGTTATGTGGACAAGATGGGTTACGACCTCAGCCTGACTCGCGCACCCATCGAGCCGATCAAGCGGGTCTTCGAAGCCGTGCGTGCCAAAGGGTATCACGTCATGCACACACGTGAGGGCCATCGTCCCGATCTCGCCGATCTTCCGGCAAACAAAAAGTGGCGCAGCCAGCGCATCGGTGCCGGCATTGGGGATGTGGGTCCCTGCGGACGCATCCTGACTCGCGGGGAGCCGGGGTGGGACATCATCCCCGAGCTCTATCCAGTCGAAGGCGAGGCCATCATCGACAAGCCTGGCAAAGGCTCTTTCTACGGCACGGATCTGGACATGCTGCTGCGGCAGAAAGGCATCCAGAACATCGTGCTCGCCGGCATCACCACGGACGTGTGTGTGCACACCACCATGCGGGAGGCCAATGACCGCGGGTTCGAGTGCCTCATGCTCTCGGACTGCACCGGAGCCACGGATTACGGGAACTACCTCGCCGCGCTGAAGATGATCAAGATGCAAGGTGGCGTGTTTGGTGCTGTGAGTGATTCCGCCGCCTTCATCCAGGCCATCACCGCCTGATGGTCGTGGCTCGGCCCAACCACTAGTTTCGTCGTCTGACACGGCCTCTCCCTTGTGAACCCAACCGACACACCACCCAAACCAGGCTTTAGTTTCCCTCACTTCGAGCTGAATGACATTTTCAACATCCTCCAGCGTGAGGATGACATTCCCTGGACCTTCTTTCGCGCCGGGGTGGACATCTATCGTTTCTACGGAGACGGCATCACCGGCCCCACGGCCGCGTTGATCCGCTTCCGCAAGGAAGCCCGCGTTCCGATGCATCTGCATGAGGGCTGGGAGCACATCCTCGTCCTCGCTGGCAGCCAGCGTGATCAAAATGGCGTCATCCCCACAGGCACGCTGCGCATTCATCCGCCAGGAACCTATCACAGCGTCATCAGCGAGGCCGGCTGCATCGTGCTCGCCATTTATGAAAAGCCCGTCCGCTTCATTGAAGGTAATTTTAAAGCAGAACCATCGCCGGAGTGAAACACAGGATCCATCCGTGCCATGGCACGGACAGTGCTCTTGATGTTCTTTCCTCTTGAGTACTTCCGCCGGTTCCATCTCTGACGGCCCTGACAAAACACCCGCGGTCTGCGCGCTGGTGTTTGGTGTGCTTTTGAGCGCCCTTTTGACCGGGCTGGCGCTCAAGACACGAAAGGAGGACAGGCTCGCGGAAGTCGAGCGCCGAGCCCAGGATCATACCGAAGTCATTCGCGGCCAGATCATGCGCTCACGTGAGGTGCTGCATAGCATCAAGGCTCTTTTCGAAGTGCGCGGTGAAGTGTCCCGCCAGGAGTTTGATGCCTTTGTCAGCACAGCCCTGTCCCGGCAAAATGAACTGCAGGCTCTCGCCTGGGATCCACGTGTTCGGAAGTCTGAGCGCGCAGCCTGGGAGACACGCGGAAAATCAGAGGGCTTCCCGGATTTTCATTTCACTGAGGAGACTGCGGAAGGCGTGAGAGTGCCTGCCCGCGAACGTGAAGAATACTTCCCCGTCTTCTATCTCGATAGTCTCGCCAAGAACGCCCCAGCCCTGGGCTTCGATGTGGGCTCGGAACCTCGCCGCCTCATCGCCATGGATCAGGCACGTGACACTGGCGAACCCAAGGCCACGGCTCCCATCCGTCTCGCGCAGGAACCCGGATCCCAACGCGGCTTCGTGGTTTATCACGCTCTCTATCAAGGCCCGATTGATTCGGTAGAATCACGGCGCACATCTCTCAGCGGCTTTGCAGCGGCTGTGTTTCGAATCGGCGACCTCATCGAACTCTCTCTGAGCGCCATTGGTGACAATGGATTGGCCCTTTCGGTGCGGGACGAAGAGGACGGCAGCATCGTCTACCAGCAAGACGGCGAGCGTCTGCCGAATCACCCCACATGGACGACCAAGGTGGATATCGGCGGTCGTCACTGGACTCTTTTCTTCGAACCTACACAGTCATTCCGTGATGCCGGCACCGAGTCCATGCCCTGGGTCGCGCTCACTACCGGGCTTGCCATCACCTTCCTGCTTTCGGCCTATCTGTGGAGAGGTGCAGTGCAGGCTGCGGCCATCCTCAAGGCTCAAAAGGAGTTGATGGCCGAGGTGGTCGTGCGGCAGAAAGCCGAGTCCGTGGCCGAGGCCGCGAACCGCGCGAAGTCGGAGTTCCTCGCCAGCATGAGTCACGAGATCCGTACACCCATGAATGCCATCCTGGGTTATGCGCAGATCCTGGCGCGTGACGGTGCCCTCCCGCGCTTTCACCAGGATGCCGTGGCCACCATCCTTAGCAGCGGAGATCATCTGCTGCATCTGATCCATGAGATCCTGGATCTCTCCAAGATCGATGCCGGACACATGGAAGTCGTCACCACGGATTTCGACCTCTCGGCCCTTGTGCGCGAACTGGCGGCGATGTTTCAACATCCCTGTGAGCAAAAGCAGTTAGGTCTACGCATTGAGGCCCCCGCGCTGGACCAGCCCGTGTGTGTGCATGGAGATGAGGGCAAACTGCGCCAAGTCATGATCAACCTCCTCGGCAATGCGGTGAAGTTCACCAAGCAGGGTCGCGTGGTGCTGCGCGTGATTCAGCAGGATCAGGATCGTTGGCGCTTTGAGGTGGAGGACACCGGTCCCGGCATTCCCAACGGATCTATCGAGCGCATTTTCGAGCCGTTCCAGCAGGAGCCAGGTGCGCGAGGCAGTGGTGGCACGGGTTTGGGTCTCGCCATCGCACGCCGGCAGGTAGAGGTGCTGGGCGGCAGCATCGGTCTGCGTTCCGTGGAAGGGAAGGGGACTTGTTTCCATGTCGAGCTTTCCCTGAAGGCCGCAAATGCCAAGGCACAGGCGACCCCGAGGAGACGTGAGGTGCAGCGCCTCGCTCCAGGTTCCGTCGTGCGTGCTCTAGTGGTGGATGACATCCCGGAAAACCGCGAGGTACTGGCGCGCATGCTGACGCTCATCGGCTGTGAGGTGGTGCTGGCGGAAAATGGTCGTCAAGCCGTGGAGGTCGTGCGCGTGTCACGCCCGCAGATTGTGTTCATGGACATGCGCATGCCGGAGTTTGACGGCATTGAGGCGACGCGGCGCATCATCGCCGAATTTGGCGTGGAGGAGGTCAAGATCGTCGCCACCTCAGCCTCCGCGATCACGCACGAGCGCGCAGAATGCCTCAAGGCTGGCTGTGATGACTTTGTCGCGAAGCCTTTTCGTGCGGAGCGCATCTACGGCTGCCTGCAGCATCTGCTCGGGGCAGAGTTCATCTATAAGGACGAGCCTGCGGAAGCGAGCGCGGAGGAATCCATCGACCTCCTCAAACTCACGCTGCCTGAAGAGCTTGCCACGCGCCTGACCATGGCGGCGGAGCTGCACAGCGCGACCGTGTTGAAAGGCTGCCTGACCGAAATGGAGCAGCTCGGCACAGCAGGTCAGAGACTGGCACAACATCTGCGCACCTTCCTCGCCAGCTACGACATGAAGACGATTCAACGTGTCGTGGCACAAATCCCCGTTTCATGAACCGACCTCGCATCCTTATCGCCGACGACACGCCCGCCAGTCTGTCCCTCCTCAGCAGTGTGCTGGAGCCGCAGGGGTATGAGATTCTGGCGGTCTCGAGCGGCAAGGATGCGCTCAAGATTGCGGAGCGCGCCAAGCCTGACCTCGTGCTGCTGGATGTGATGATGCCTGGCCACAATGGCTTTCACGTCTGCCGCACTCTGAAGGCGGAAGAGGCCACGCGGGAGGTGCCGGTGATTTTCATCACCAGTCGCAATGAGACCGAAAGCGTGCTGGAAGGGTTCCGTGTCGGTGCGGTGGATTACATCCTGAAACCCTTTCAAGCGGAAGAGGTCATTACACGAGTCGCCACGCATCTGAAGATCAGCCGCCTCACGCGTGAGTTGCAGCAGCGCAATGCCGAGCTCGAGGCTGAGATGTCTCGCCGTGTGGAAGCGGAGCATGCCCATGCCAAGGCCGCGCAGCGTTTGTCATCCATGGCATCGCGCGAAGCTCAGCGCTGGGGCCTGGAAGGCTTCGTGGGCAACAGCCCGCATCTGCGCAACATCCTCGCGGACATCGAGAGGTTGCGTCAGTTCGGCAAGACCAATGTCCTGATCACAGGTGAAAGCGGCACTGGCAAAGAGCTCGTGGCTCGTGCCCTGCATCATCACAGCACTCGCGCGGACGGCCCTTTCATTCCCGTGAACTGCGTGGCCGTGCCTTCGGAGCTGCTGGAGTCTCTCTTCTTTGGCCACACCAAGGGCTCCTTCACAGGCGCCACCTCGGATCGCAAAGGTTACTTTGAGCTCGCGGATGGCGGCACGCTTTTCCTTGATGAGATCGGTGACATGCCTGCGGCCTTGCAGGCCAAGCTGCTGCGTGTGCTGGAAGATGGTGAGGTCACTCCGGTCGGCTCCACAAAGTCCATGCGTGTGGATGTGCGTGTCGTCAGTGCCACGAATGCAGATCTGAGCGCAAAGATCGCCAGTGGAGATTTCCGACAAGATCTCTACTATCGGTTAGGCCGCTACACGGTGGAGACACCGCCGCTGCGCCAGCGTCGCGAGGATCTCCCCTTGCTTTGCTCACATTTCCTGAAGGTATTCGCGACCGAAATGGGCATGACACCTCCTGGCATCGAATCATCCGCCATGACCATGCTGGGCCGCCACTCATTCCCGGGGAACGTGCGTGAGTTAAAGAACGTCATGGAGCGCGCGCTCATCCTTAGCGGTGGCAAGACAGTCCGCCCCGAGCATCTGCAACTCGTGATGCCAACGTCGACCACCACAGTGATGACTGTGACTACGCCCACATCATTCACCGCGCAGGCCGATAGCGTGCCTTTGAATCTCGATGAAGCCGAGCACACGCTCATCCGCCGTGCGCT
The DNA here is from genome assembly GCF_007992435.1 of Prosthecobacter gellanilyticus. GTDB lineage: Bacteria > Verrucomicrobiota > Verrucomicrobiia > Verrucomicrobiales > Verrucomicrobiaceae > Prosthecobacter > Prosthecobacter gellanilyticus. Next base: position 92,440 of record NZ_BKAG01000002.1, read on the forward strand.
CGAACAAACCGGCGGCAACGTGACAGAAGCGGCGCGGCTCCTGAATGTGAACCGCAGCCGCATCTACCGCCGCATGCCGAAGGAAGGCCAGTAATCACTTCTGCGCTGCCATCCATGCACGCCATCCACCATGCTCGGTGATGTCCTGCTCAGGTCGCGCTTCCGCATTCTCGCACACGAACCCACAAGCCGAGCTGCCATCTTCCAACTCAACCCACCCAAGACCGAGCGGCGGTTTGATGGTTCCAAAGAAGGTGCCCAGCGAAGCTTCGGGCATTTCCCAAACTTCGACGTCGATACTTGCCCCATGCCCCGGTGTGCGGACCAAGCCCGGTCTTGGCGGACGAGCCCCAGCTCCCGGCAGATGATACATGCGATACACCGGCGCGGTTCGTGCGCGCTGTTTCAACTTTGCACCTCGTGAGAGCAGATCCTTGTTCAGTGGCAGACCTTCCATGTGGGCACCGCAGACCACTACAGACATCCAGCCGGGAGTGGAAGTAGCGTTCGTGGAAGCGGGCGGCAAAGCACTTCCCGTGGCTCCTAAAGTCACTCCACTCAACTCATGCAAGGCTCCCGCCAGCGCGAGGATGCGCTCATCCTGAAACGCTGGTGCCATCAGCGTCACTCCCCAGGAACGGCCATTCGGAAGGAAGCCCGCCGGGACAGCGCAGCCGCACAGGTCTAACAAATTCATGAAGTTCGTGTAGGTGCCGAGATTCGCGTTCAACTGCACGGGCTCGGCCTCCACCTCTTCGAGGGTATAGCAGCGTGGTGCCGTGGGAGTGAGCATGATGTCCACCTGCTTCCACAGCGCTTCGCTGGCACGCTTCAATTCGGCGAGACGATAGATGGAGCGGAAGGCGTCCACCGCCGTGGGTTTGTTGCCCCCGGAGATGATTCCGCGTGTGACGGGCAGCATGCCATCAGGATTGCTTTCCAGCATTGCAGCCGTGGCTGCATATCTCTCGGCCACCCAGGGACCGCCATACAAAAGGCGCGCTGTTTCCAGATAGGGTTCAAAGTCCACCTCCACGGGCGTGCCACCCAGCGCACTCAGCCTGGAGACTGATTCCTCATACAGGACATCCGCCTCTGGAGCGCCGAAGTAGTGCCTCTGGCTCTGCGGCAGCACACCAAAGCGGAAAGGCGTACCAGGACTCCACCCCGGAGCCGAAGGCGCATAGGGCCGCGCCCACGCATCCTCAGGCACAAAGCCGTGGGTCAGCTTAAACACCTTTACCGCATCGGCCGCCGTGAAAGCAAAGATGGACACACAGTCCAGGCTCTTGCATGCAGGCACCACCCCTTTGGTGCTGAGCACTCCCCGGCTGGGTTTGAAGCCTACCAAATTATTGAATGAAGCAGGCACACGTCCTGATCCTGCCGTGTCCGTGCCCAGGGAGAATGTTACCAGCCCCAGTGCGACCGCCACCGCCGACCCTGAGCTGGAACCGCCTGGGATGTCTCCCGTTTTGATGGAGTTCACCGGTACACCATAGGGACTACGCGTGCCCACCAGGCCCGTGGCGAATTGATCCAGATTCGCTTTGCCCAATGGAATGGCACCCGCATCAATCAGAGCCTGCACCACGGGCGCGGAGACCTCAGGCACATAGGAGAAGCCGGGACAAGCCGCTGTCGTCGGCACACCCGCGAGATCGATGTTGTCTTTGATGGCGAAGGGTATGCCGTAGAGCGGTCTCGTGTCCGGCGAGTGACCTTTGAGGCCATCGAGATAGGGCTGCAACTGCGTGCGATCGAGCCGTGTGATCCAGATCGCCGGGTCGGCTTTGTCACACTGATCCAGAAGTTGATCCACCAGTTGCACAGGGGTCAGTTCATTGGAGCGATAGGCGGCATGGAGGACATAGATGGTGGGAGCGGTCATAGGGGGAGATCTGCTGCGAGGTTGGCAAAGAGCCGGGTCCCTTCCAGGCAGAGCAAAGCGTGTGCCACGCGACCTTTAGCACCCTCTTCCAGCTTGGATGGAGGCTCGATAGACCGCTGGCGTCACTGTCCGGTGTTGAAGGTGTTGCACGGTGCAACACGCAACACTCGCCTCGAGATTCATCACATCTCTCCGCGCCGCATCGCCCGCGCTGCAAAGCGCTTAAATCCAGGCATCGCGATGTGCACCAGTGTGACTGGCATGATTGATGCGAAACGGCTTCTCACCCCTCCCGAGGGACATCATCCCGGATTCGCAATCACTACAAACACAGATGAAACCCAAAAGCCTCTTCTCCCGCCTCACCCTGCTCATCGGAGCTGTCGCCGCGCTCGCGACTGCCCAGGCCGAAACCGTCAAAGTCGGCGTGCTTCACTCTCTGAGCGGCACCATGGCGATTTCGGAGACGTCTCTGCGGGACGTCCTTCTCTTCACCTTTGACGAGATCAACGCCAAGGGCGGCGTGCTCGGCAAGAAGATCGAGCCTGTGGTGGTGGATGGTGCTTCGAACTGGCCGCTTTTCGCGGAGAAGGCAAAGCAGCTTCTGGAGCAGGACAAGGTGGCCGTGACCTTCGGCTGCTGGACCTCTGTCAGCCGCAAATCGGTACTGCCCGTGTTCGAATCCAACAAAGGCCTGCTTTTCTATCCAGTGCAGTATGAAGGCGAGGAAATGTCGCCTAACATCTTTTACACAGCGGAAGCTGTCGGACAGCAGGCCACTCCTGCCGTGGACTACCTCCTCGAGAAAGGTTACAAGAAGTTCTACCTCCTCGGCAGCGACTACGTCTATCCACAGACCACAAACCTCGTGCTTCTCGAGTATCTATTGAGCAAAGGTGTGCCGCTTGAGAACATCGGCGGTGGCTTTAAGAAAGACGAGTCCGGCAAGATCATCTCCGCAGGTAAATACACCCCCTTCGGCCATACCGACTACCAGCAGATCGTAGCGGAGATCAAACAATACGCGGCCGGTGGCGACACATGCGTGGTCAGCACTCTAAATGGCGACACCAACGTTCCCTTCTTCAAAGAGTATGCTGCTGCGGGTCTCACGGCAGAAACCTGCCCCGTGGTCAGCTTCTCCATCTCCGAGGACGAGTTCCGCGGCCTGCCAGCGAAGCAGCTCGTGGGTCAGCTCGGCTGCTGGACCTACTTTCAATCCATCAAGTCCGACGCTAACGAAAAGTTCATCACGGACTTTGAAGCCTGGCTGGCGAAGAGCGATGTGCCAGGGATCGTGAAGGAAGGCCGTGTGACCTGCTCTCCCATGGTGCTGAGCTATGTGGGCGTGTACCTCTGGAAGGCCGCTGTGGAGAAGGCTGGCAGCTTCGAAGTCGACAAAGTCATCGCCGAACTGGAGAAGGGCATCAGCTTTGACGGCCCTGGCGGAACCGTGACGAGCCAGAAGAACCATCACGTGACGAAGAATGTCTTCATCGGTGAAACCAAGGCCAACGGCCAGTTCAAGATCCTCAAGTCTTACGACAACGTTTTCGGCGAGCCTTTCCTCAAAGGCACCTTCAAGGCGAAGTGATTCACTTCATCGCCACACAGTTTCCCTCACGGTCGAGGGCGGTTGATGTGTAAAACCGGGCGGCCCGCGTGGTGGCGGGCCGCCCACTTTTTAGAAAGTCTCATCCATGCGCAACCAGCGCACGACGCTGGCACTAAAACTGCGCTGATGAGCACTCGGTCACGAACACGTTTTTGCTATGTATAGAACCTGGCTCTCTGGCATCGTCGCCTCACTTCTCCTGGTCATTCCCGTTCTGGCTCAAGAGGCCAGAACAGCGCGGCAGATCATCGCCGAGGCGATCACACTTTCCGAAGACAGTGATGCCCAGGTGAAGCTTGTCATGTCCCTCACAGGCTCAAGTGACCCGGAGATGGAACCTCTCTTCACCGCCTGGAAAGAAGGCGGCATCTACATCGCGGAAGGTCCGGATGACAAACCTGTGGCGGTCACCCTTGCAGGCGATCCTGACGCCGTAAAGAAAGAGACGGCCATCCGCCTGGATACCAAAGAACCCCTCAAGAATGCCGCTGGTGCGGTGATCCGGCTTTCACCCGCTCGCGCTGAGATCGCAGAGACAGACAGCAGCATCCGTCGCGCCATGAAATCGGTGACGGACTTGTCGAAGCTGGCTGCGCCTGAGGCCAAGGACCGCCTCATGGCCATCAACCAGCTCGGCATGGAGCGTGATCTCGCGAAGCTGCCCATTTTGGAAGGTCGCTTGAAAGTCGAAACAGATGGCAAAGTAAAGCGCGCCGTCGAGGAAGCCATTGCCCTCACCCAGCTTCGCAGTCCCGATCCCGCTGTGCGCCTCACGGGCTGTAAGGCTCTGGAAGAAATTCATCCGCTCAGCGCCAGCGATGCGCTAAACGGCATCATCAAAGAGTCTGAGAAATCAGGTGACAAGGAGCTCCTGGCCTCCGCTCAGAAGGCTCTCGCTGCTGTGGAAAGTCATCGCACGACAGTGAACTTCTTTGGCACGATCTTCCGTGGCTTTTCGTTAGGCTCGGTGTTGCTCGTGGTCGCCATTGGTCTGGCCATCACCTTTGGTTTGATGGGCGTGATCAACATGGCGCATGGCGAGCTCATCGCCGTGGGCGCTTACACCACCTATGTCGTTCAGTGTGTGTTTGCTGAGGGGCTGGCTCTCTCGCCCTTCGGCATCAAAATGCAGATCCCGGGCATGCACACCACCGGGTGGGTGTATGAGATGTATTTTGTTATTGCACTGCCGTTGGCCTTCCTCATGGCGACACTGGTCGGCCTTGCTCTTGAGCGTGGTGTGATTCGTTTTCTTTATCGGAGACCTTTGGAAAGTCTTCTCGCGACCTGGGGTGTATCACTCGTGCTGCAGCAGATCTTCCGGCTCGTCTTTGGCTCCAACAATGTGCAGGTCGGCAGCCCGTCCTGGTTGAGTGATAGCTGGACCATCTACGATGTAGGACTCGGCTGGAACCGCGTGTTCGTCATCTGCTTTGCCATCCTCATCGTGGTCGGCACCTGGATGCTTTTGACAAAAACACCGTTAGGCCTGCTGATCCGCGCCGTGATGCAGAACCGCAACATGGCCGCCTGTCTCGGTGTGCGCACAGAGCGTGTGAACATGCTCACCTTTGGCTTCGGCAGCGGCCTGGCAGGTCTCGCAGGTGCTTTCCTCTCGCAGATTGGCAATGTAGGTCCCAGCCTGGGTCAGAACTACATCGTGGATGCCTTCATGACCGTGGTCGTTGGTGGTGTCGGCAGCCTTGTGGGCACGGTCATCAGCGCGCTTGGCATCGGTGTGGTGGATCAGTCTCTGCAGCAGATTTTGGGAAATCCCGTGCTCGGCAAGATCCTTGTGCTCGGAGCCATCATCCTCTTCCTGCAGTGGCGGCCCGCCGGCATCTTCGCCACGAAGACACGCAGCCTGGAATCCTGAACTCACCTTCACTCACGCCTTCTGCACTCATGACGCATTCACTGCTCGTCCGCCCCATTGCCAAAAGAGAATGGTCCATCACGGCTGCGGTCGCCTTCTTCCTCATCGTGCTCATGCCGCTGATGAACAGCCTCGGCTGGATCAGCGACTTCACGATCAATCTCTGGGGTAAGTATCTCTGCTACGCTATGTTGGCCATCAGTGTGGATCTCTTGTGGGGATACACAGGCCTGCTCAGCCTCGGTCAGGCGCTGTTCTTCACTCTTGGTGGTTACATGATGGGCATGTACCTCATGCGCATGATCGGGGACATGGGGCAGTATCACAAGGACATGCCTGACTTCCTGGTCTTCCTAGGCTGGGAGAGGCTTCCCACCTTCTGGAAGCCTTTCAGCAGCTTCCCGTTTGCCATGATCATGATGCTGCTCATCCCCGGCATTGTGGCCTATGTCTTCGGCTGGCTGGCCTTCCGCTCACGAGTGCGCGGCGTGTATTTCTCCATCCTCACGCAAGCGTTGACTTATGGCGCCTCCCTCATGTTCTTCCGCAATGACATGCTGATGGGTGGTAACAACGGCTTCACGGACTTCCGCTTCATCCTGGGTTATGACATCCGCAGCCCTGGCACCCAGCGCGGCCTTTTCATCATCACCGCCATCGTGCTCTCGCTGACTTATGCGGGTCTGCGCTGCCTCACGCGCAGCCGCTTTGGCTTGGTGCAGCAGGCCGTTCGCGACAGCGAAAACCGCGTGCTCTTCAGCGGCTATTCCTCACCTAACTTCAAGCTCTTCATCTTCGTCTTGAGCGCGCTCATCGGCTCCATCGGCGGTGCGCTCTACGTGCCCCAGGTGGGCATCATCAATCCGAGTGAGATGACCACGGACAAGTCGCTAGAAGCCGTGGTGTGGACCGCGGTCGGTGGTCGCGGAACTCTCATCGGCCCCATTGTCGGTGCCGTAAGTGTGAACGCGCTGAAGAGCTGGGCCACACGAGCCTATCCGGATCTCTGGCTCATCATTCTGGGCGGCCTGTTCATGTTGGTGGTGCTGTTTCTGCCGAAGGGCATCGTGGGTGTTCCGGGGATGGTGAAGGGCTGGCTGAAAAGCCGAAAACCTCCGGAAGAGCCTGATTCTATCCCGCTCACCAAGGTTGCTGACAAAGCCGAATGATCTCACCACCATGGACAAGCCTCTTATCCTCAACGCTGAAGGCGTGAACAAATCCTTCGCCGGGTTCAAGGCCATCACGAACCTGAATTTCTATCTGGCGGAAGGGGAGTTGCGCACCGTGATCGGCCCCAACGGCGCGGGCAAGACCACCTTCCTCGATCTCATCACAGGCCGCACGAAGCCTGACACCGGCACCATCACCTTTGGAGCGAACACCGAGCTGCTACCGCTGAGCGAGCATGAGATCGTACGACTTGGCGTCGGACGGAAGTTTCAAACGCCGACCGTGTACACCGATCACACAGTCTTTGAGAACCTGCTGCTCTCCCTGGAAGGTGTGCGCGGTGTGTGGCGCACTTTGTTCAGCAAGACGACCAGCACGGATGTGGACCGAATCGATGAGATTCTGAAGATCATCAATCTCGGCTCGAGACGAGAGGATCTCGCGGGTTCCCTTTCTCATGGTCAGAAGCAGTGGCTGGAGATCGGCATGCTGCTGGCGCAGAATTCCAAGCTGCTGCTCATTGATGAACCTGCTGCAGGCATGAGCGATGACGAAACCGCGCTCACGGGCGAGCTGCTGCTGAAATTGGCGGGCAAGCACAGCATCATCGTCATCGAGCATGACATGGTTTTTGTGAAGCAGATCGCCACGGGGCGCAAAGTGACCGTGCTGCATCAGGGCAGCGTGCTTTGCGAGGGCAGCGTGGATGCTGTGCAGAATGATCCCAAGGTGATCGAAGTCTATCTCGGACGCAAGAAAGCCGCCTAACCATCTCCATGCTCACTCTTTCCTCCATTCACGCCTCCATCGGCGGCAGCCGCATCCTGCGCGGGGTCGATCTCACCGTGCCTGACGGCCAGCTCTGCTGCCTCATGGGCCGCAACGGCGTGGGCAAGACCAGCACGCTGCGCTCCATCGTGGGCCTCTTCAAAACGGACTCCGGCAAGATCACCCTGGAGGGCAAGGACATCACTCGGCTCGCTCCTGAAGACCGGGCACGCCAAGGTCTGGCCTATGTGCCGCAGGGCCGCGATATCTTCCCCTTTCTCACCGTGGAGGAAAACCTCCTGCTCGGAGCCACCGCGCGCGGCATCAAGACCAGCGGGAAGCTTGACCGCATCTTCACGCTCTTCCCCATCATTAAAGAGTTCCTGCCGCGCAAAGGTGGCATGCTTAGCGGCGGCCAGCAGCAGCAGCTCGCCATTGCGCGCGCCCTGCTTACCGAGCCGAAGGTGCTGATCCTCGATGAACCCACGGAAGGCATCCAGCCGAACGTCATCGACCAGATTGGTGATGCTCTCAAAATCCTGCGTTCGGAGGACAAGATGAGCATCCTGCTCGTGGAGCAGTATCTCGACTTCTGTCGCGAGCTCGCGGATGTCTTCTACATCATGGATCGTGGCACGGTGGTTGCTGAGGGAGGGGTGAAGGATCTTACCGACGCTGTGGTGAAGGAGTTCCTGACTGTTTGACCCAATCTCTCATTTCTTCATGTCATCACTACGCTCCCCCCGGCTTGTGCGTCGTTTGCTGGCCTGCTTGAGCCTTCTCTGGCTTACCTCGGCTCCATTACTCGCGCATCACCTCCCACCCGGCATGGAGGATGTGGACGAGTTTGAGGATGGCATGGCCTTCATGGCGGGGATTCGGCACCCATTGTTAGGCGTGGATCACTGGTTTTTTGCGGTTGTCGTCGGCGTCCTGGCTGTTCTGTGGAAGGGGCGCAGCAACAAGATTTCTCCGCTGGTCTGTCTTCTGCCAGCCATGCTGGGTGGAGTGATCAGTGGACTGCAGGGCATCGTGCTGCCTGAGGTTTCGTGGGCTTTGCTGACGGCGATGATGGCCGTGATGACTTGGTCTGCATCCACGTTCCGTGGACAGGCCATGACTCTCCTTGGCATCACGATGCTGGCGCTCTGGCAGGGGAATCAACACGGTATCGCCTGGCCATTGGATGCAGGCAGCGGCTGGTACGTGGCGGGGCTCATGATCACGACCACCGTGCTGGCTTGCTGCGGCTCTGTTGTGACCGAGTTGGCTGTCACGCCATTCCGTCTGAAGCGTCCTGCCCGCGTGACTTCTCACTGATCCTGCCACTCACGCCATGCATCTCTCTCCACGTGAACAGGAAAAGCTGCTCATCGTCGTGGCTGCAGATGTAGCCCGCAAGCGACGTGATCGCGGTGTGAAGCTGAACTATCCGGAAACAGTCGCCATCATCTCCGCCGAGATCATGGAAGGCGCGCGCGATGGCCGCAGTGTGGCCGAGCTCATGAGCTACGGCACCACCATCGTGAAGCGTGCCGAGGTCATGGAAGGCGTGCCTGAGATGATCCACGAGGTCCAGGTTGAGGCCACCTTTCCGGACGGCACGAAGCTGGTCACCGTTCACAACCCCGTGCGCTGACACCATGATCCCTGGAGAAATCATTCATCCACCTGATGCCACGGCACTCGAAGCGAATGTAGGCCTCGCGACACGCAAGCTCATCGTGGCGAACACCGGTGACCGGCCCGTGCAGATTGGCAGCCACTTTCATTTCTATGAGGTGAACACCTCGCTGCACTTTGATCGCGAGTCAGCGCTTGGTTTTCGCCTCAACATACCCGCTGGCACCGCTGTTCGCTTCGAGCCAGGAGACACACGTGAGGTCGAGGTCGTGGCCTTTGCTGGAAAACGCGAGGTGTATGGCCTGAACAATCTCGTCAACGGACCTCTGCCCGCATGAAGATCACTCGCAAACAACACACCAGCATGTTTGGTCCCACGGTCGGCGATCAGGTGCGCCTGGCCGACACCGAGCTCTTTATCGAAATCGAGCGCGACCTCATCGCGGAGAGTGGTGGCTATGGCAACGAGGTGAAGTTCGGCGGTGGCAAAGTGATCCGCGATGGCATGGCGCAGTCCTGTCTGGCCCTGGATGCTGAATGCCTGGATCTCGTCATCACCAACGCCACGATCATCGATGCCGTGCAGGGCATCATCAAGGCGGACATCGGCATCAAGCACGGGCGCATTGTCGGCATCGGCCACGCGGGAAATCCCATGCTGCAGGATGACATCAGCATGGTCATTGGCGCAGGCACGGAAGTCATCGCGGGCGAAGGCTGCATCATCACTGCGGGCGGTATTGACACGCACATTCACTTTATCTGCCCGCAGCAGATCGACCATGCGCTGGCTAGCGGTGTGACCACCATGATCGGCGGTGGCACAGGTCCTGCGCACGGCACCTATGCCACCACCTGCACACCGGGCATCTGGAACATGCACCGCATGCTGGAGGCTGCGGATGAGTATCCCATGAACCTCGGCTTTCTCGGCAAGGGCAACTGCTCCACACCTGCGCCGTTGCGTGAGCAAGTGCTCGCGGGTGCCATCGGTCTGAAACTGCATGAAGACTGGGGCACCACGCCTGCCGCTATCGATACTTGTTTAGGTGTCGCGGATGAACTCGATGTGCAGGTGGCCATCCACACGGACACGTTGAATGAAGCAGGCTTTGTCGAAAGCACGCTCGCAGCTTTTAAAGGACGAACCATTCATACTTATCACTCGGAAGGTGCGGGTGGTGGACATGCGCCCGACATCATCCGCGTCTGCGGTGAGGCGAATGTGCTGCCATCGTCCACGAACCCCACACGCCCCTTCACGATCAACACGATCGACGAGCATCTGGACATGCTCATGGTCTGTCATCACCTCGATTCCAAGATTCCTGAAGACGTCGCTTTCGCCGAGTCTCGCATCAGGCCAGAGACCATCGCTGCAGAAGACTTGCTGCATGATCTCGGCGCCATCTCCATGATGTCCAGCGACAGCCAGGCGATGGGCCGTCTAGGTGAGGTCATCACACGCACCTGGCAGACCGCGCACAAGATGAAGGTGCAGTTTGGTAAGCTCGATGGTCCTCCGGAACACAACGCCGCCGATAACTACCGCGCGCTGCGTTATGTCGCGAAGTACACCATCAATCCTGCGATGACCCATGGCATCTCACATGAGGTAGGCAGCATCGAAGTCGGCAAGCTTGCCGACCTCGTCGTGTGGAAGCCGGCCTTCTTTGGCGTGAAGCCAGAGGTCGTGCTGAAAGGCGGCCTCATTGCCATGGCGAACATGGGTGATCCGAATGCCAGCATCCCGACTCCTCAGCCGATGATGTATCGCCACCAGTTTGCCGCGCATGGCCGTGCGAAGTTCAAGACCAGCCTGACTTTCATTAGTGATGCCGCCTTCCAGAGCGGTGTGGTGAAAGCCCTCGGCGTGCACAAGCAGCTCAGCGCTGTGAAGAACTGTCGCAAGGTGAGCAAGCACGACATGCTCTGGAACAACTACCTGCCGAAGATCGAGGTGGATCCGGACACCTACACCGTGAAGGCCGATGGACGCGAGCTGCGCTGCGAGCCCGCAAGCGTGCTGCCGATGGCCCAGCGCTACTTCCTGTTCTGATGATCCTGGTCACCCGCATGCTCCTGGACTGCTCTCCACGTCCTGCTGCAGAGCAGGTGGAGCTGATGGCCGAGCGGCGGCTCTTTCTCAAACGGCGCTGGCGCGGTGTGGCCGCGGATGGCACCGAGTTCGGCTTTGATCTCGCTTCACGGCTGAAGCATGGCGGTGTGATCCATCAGACTCCTGAAGCCGACTACATCGTGCATCAGGAACCGGAGTTGGTGTATCAAATCCGTCCGAGCTCGGCAGATGAAGCCGCTCTCATGGGTTGGAAGATCGGCAATCTGCATCTCGGTGTGCAGATCATCGATGGCGTCATTCGCATCACTCATGATGTGGCGGTGCTGCAGCTCTGCGAGCGCGAGGGCTGGGCCTTTGAGGAGATCAGTGTCATCTTCAACCCTCTGCGTGTCACTGCTCATGCTCCCTGAATGGCTGCCCTGGCTTTTGCAGGTGAATGACTCGCAGTTTCCCTCGGGTGCCTATGCGCATTCCATGGGGCTGGAAGAGCTGGTGCAGCATGGTCTGGTGAAGAATGCGGATGATCTCGAAATTTTTCTGCATCGTCAGATCATCCCAAGCCTGCTGAATTTTGAGCTGCCCTTTTTGCTGCAAGCTCATGCTGCGGCATCAGCTGCTAATCATGGGACCTTGCGCCGACTGGATGAGGATCTCGATGCCTGGAAACTCGCGGGAGAGCTTCGGCAGGCCAGTCGCCAGCTTGGTTCACGAAGGCTTTCCTTGGTGCAGAAGCTCAACAAGGATGACTTTGTCTCGACCTACGTGCAGAGGGCCGCTCCCTGTCATCATCTCATCGCCTGTGCTTTGGAGACGCGGCATCTGCCGGTGAGCGCGGCGTGTTGTGCCTTTGGCCTGCAAACCCTCAGTGGCTATGCCATCAGTGCCATGAAGCTCATCAGGCTTGGGCAGGAGCGCTGCCAGCTCATCATCCGCGGCAGCATGACACTGCTGGCAGGTCGATTAGATGGCATGATCTCTGCATCAGAGACCCGCATCGGCTGGTTCAACCCTCTGCTGGAGATCGCCTCCATGCGCCACGCCCGTGCGAACGAACGACTTTTCATCTCATGAGCAATCCCCGACCTCTGCGAATCGGCATCGGCGGCCCTGTGGGCTCCGGCAAGACCATGTGCGTGCTGCGCCTCTGCCAGTGGTTGAAGGATGAGTTCTCCCTCGCTGTCATCACCAATGACATCTACACGCGCGAGGATGCAGAGTTTCTGCTGCGGCAAAATATCCTGCCTGCGGATCGCGTCATGGGTGTGGAGACCGGCGGCTGTCCGCACACCGCCATCCGCGATGACATCAGCATGAACATGGCTGCGGTGATCGAGCTCGAGAAGCGCCACCCTGACCTGCAACTCCTGCTCATCGAAAGCGGCGGCGACAATCTCTCCGCCACCTACTCCCCCGAGCTCGCGGATGTCTTCATCTTCGTCATCGACGTGGCGGAAGGCGACAAGATCCCGCGCAAAGGCGGCCCTGCCATCCGCAACAGCGACCTCCTCCTCATCAACAAAATCGACCTCGCTCCGTATGTCGGAGCCGATCTTGACGTCATGGCCCGCGACTCCAAACTCATGCGTGGCAGCAAACCCTTCCTCTTTGCCGACATGAAGTCTGAGAAGGGCAGGGATGATCTTATCGGCTGGTTGAAACGTGACTACCTCTTCGTTTGAACGGCCACCTCCATCTCATCGGCTCATGCTACGACTCCGGCCAGACCTATCTGCGGCAGCAGTCCTTCCGCGCTCCGCTGCAGATCAGCAAGCCTCATGAGGATGCGGGATCCTTGGTTGTAAATGTGGTTAATCCGACCGCAGGCATCTTTGATGGAGACAGCATCGAGTTGAATGCCGAGGCGGAATCCGGTGCATCACTGGTTTTGACCACACCGAGCGCCAGCCGCGTGTATCGTTCACGAAGCGGAGGTCCCGCGAAGGTGAAGCAGCGCTTCAGCGTGCAAGCAGACGCCTTTCTGGAGTTCTTCCCGGAACCCTTCATCCCGCAGGCCGGTGCTCGTTACCAGCAGACCACCGAGCTGCATGCCGAACCCGGCGGCACGCTACTCTTCTTCGACTGGCTCACCCCGGGTCGTGTGGCCAGTGGCGAGGTCTTTGAGTATGCCGAGCTGAACTGGGATCTGGATGCGACGATTGGTGAAACGCTCGTCGCCCGCGAACGCTATCGCCTGAGTCCCGAGGATTCCAGTTTGGAGGCTTTGAAGCTGGTCTATCCAGTAGCGCACTATCTCAGTTGCTTCATCCTGGGGGAGTTGATCTTTCCTGTGCAGGAGATCGAGGCTCTCAACAGCCCCGAAGTCTATCTTGGTCACAGTGCGCTCATCTCTGGTCAGGGCTATACCGTCAAGGTGCTCTGCCTGGACAGTCTCAGCGCCCGCCGGACGCTCAAACAACTGCGGCATATCCTCTACGCCGCAATGGGCAGACAGATTCCAACCCTCGGTCGATAGAACCATCAGAGGAAATTTCCCTTATCGTTGATGTTTTCACTTCTGCCACGCGCCCAAAGAAAAAGCGCAGGTCACTGATGATCAGTAACCTGCGCCCTTCAACACTGAGTGGAGACGAGGGGAATTGAACCCCTGTCCGAATGGCCATAGACCGAAGCCTCTACATGCTTATCAGGCTATTTGGTCTCGATGAGGGGCTTCAACCTGCGAAATCCCGTTCATCCAGCGTCCTGTTTGATCTCGCTTTCGACCCGGTCGCGCGGTCATCCAGCCAGCCTGGTAGTGGCATCAGCTGAGGTACCAGACATTCCTCAGGTGATGTCGCGGGGCTTAGGCCGCGAGGGCAAGCTCAGAAGAGTTTGCTGTTGTTTGTTTGACTCGATTGTTAACGGGGCCAACGAATCATCCCCGGCATGCCACCCCGACCGTAGACTACCCGTCGAAACCAGGACGTCCCCAATCAGTATTGACGTGGTCATCATACGACCTTTCCAGGTGAGGTCAAGGGGTGGTCGCACATGCTTTGAAGGTGCAGCAGGGCATGGGAAAATGCCTGTCGGTGGAGAATCCGGGGGCCTAGGTTAAAAAGTTTTTGCAGCATACTTCGTGCTTGTCTTGAATCCCGCATCAGGCTGCACTCGCTGACTCACCATGGCTCAAAACCTCGACGCCCTCCGCCTCGCTCTCCAACACTCACCTGACAATGCGCCGCTGCTGCTGCTCTTTGCGGAAGGCTGCATGGAGGAGGGGTTGCTGGAGGAGGCTCTCGTCAGCTTCCAGCGCGTGCTGAATGCGGATCCCGTGCACGTGGAGGCGCGCCTTGGTCTTGCTCGTGTGGCTTTCCTCAAAGGCAATACCTCGGAGGCTGCGGTGCGTGCGGAGCAAATCCTTTCCTCAGCGCCTAGCTGCGCTCCCGCCTGCCTCCTGCTGGCGCGCATCTACATCACCGAGGGTGAGATGGTGAAAGCCCGCACCTTTTACGATCAAGGCGTCTCCTTGAACCGCTCCCTGGCCGATCCAGGCATCGAAAAAGACCTGCATGGGATCAAACCCGGCGGCGACGACTCTGCCGGCCGCAAGCGTGCAGCCATGACCTCCAGCGGCAACTTCATCGAAGCCGCGGACGAGCGCAAAAAGAAGCCCGATGAAGATGAGGACGAGGGCGGTGACACGGATGATGACGATACTCACCCTCGCGGCGGCGCTGCCTTTGATCTGGGCCTGGCAGACTTTGACAAGCCCAAGCTCAACTTCGCCAATGTCGGCGGCATGGAGGATGTGAAGGAGCAGATCCGCATGAAGATCATTTATCCGCTGCAGCATGCGGATCTTTTCAAGGCTTATGATAAGAAGGTCGGTGGCGGCGTGCTGCTCTATGGGCCTCCTGGATGTGGCAAGACGCTGATCAGCAAGGCCACGGCAGGCGAGATCAAGGCCAACTTCATTGCTCTCGGTCTGCATCAGATCCTGGACATGTGGATCGGTAATTCGGAAAAGAACATGCACGAGGTCTTCGAACTCGCCCGGCAAAATGCGCCGAGCATCCTGTTCTTTGATGAGGTGGATGCCCTCGCCGCGGACCGTCGTGACCTGCGCCACAGCGCGGGTAGAAACCTGATCAATGCCTTTCTCTCCGAAATGGACGGTGCTGAGTCTAACAATGAAGGTGTTCTCATCATCGGTGCCACAAACGCACCCTGGCATATCGATCCTGCCTTCCGCCGTCCAGGCCGCTTTGACCGCACCCTGTTCATTCCACCGCCGGATGAGCCGGGCCGCACGTCCATCATTGAGGTCATGGCCCAGGGAAAGCCCATCTCGGATCTTGATCCACGTGCTCTTGCGAAGAAGTGCGAGAACTTCTCCGGTGCGGATCTGAAGGCCGTCTTTGATCTCGCCACCGAGGAGGTTTTGAACCAGGCCATGCGCACAGGAAAAGTCATCCCGCTGAATACCAAGGACCTCATCAAGGCCGCCGCCAGCCACAAGCCGACCACCAAGGCCTGGTTCGAGAGCGCGAAGAACTACGCTATGTACTCGAACCAGGGCGGCTTCTATGATGACGTGCTGAAGTATCTGGGTCTCATCAAGCGCTAACCAAAAAGCGAACCACGTCACGTAGCATGTCTGACGACTTCCATCCTTCGCCTGACGCTGCCTTCCAGCGCGGACGCCTGCTGCAGAACCAGCATCGGCTCACGGATGCCATTGCCTGCTACAAGCAGGCCATCTCCCTGGATGCGCAGCATGTGCCCAGCTATCTCATGCTGTCGCTCTGCTGGATGGAGAGCGATGAGACCGCGGCGCGGGCGGTGGACGCGGCGCGGCGGGCGGTGTCGCTCCAACCTGAAAACAGTTTTGCTCGCAGCGTGCTGGCGCTGGCCCTGAATGCGAAGGCCAGGGATGGTCAGACCGCCGGGATGAAGGAAGCTCTGTCAGAAGCTGAGCAAGCCGTGGCCTTCGAACCCGAGAGTGACTTTGCTCATGCCGTGCTCGCACGCATGCACCTTCGCCTGCGGAATTTTCCGAAGGCTGAGGAGTCAGCCCGCATGGCTCTGTCCATCGACACGGAAAACTCCATGGCCACGGAGGTGCTGTCCGCAGCGCTGCTTCTGCAAAAGAAGGACGCGGACAACACCGAACTCATCAACTACCAGCTCCAGCGTGATCCGGAGGACGATGCCGCACATACCAGCGCTGGATGGCAGGCGGTGATGACGGGCGACCACAAGAAGGCGAACGAGCACTTCATGGAAGCCCTGAGGCTGAATCCGATGAACGAGGGCGCCCGCTCAGGCCTCATCGAGAGTTACCGTGCCCGTTCCTGGTTCTATAATGGCTACCTGCGCTTTGGTCATTGGATGGACCAGTTCACGGAGGGAAAGCAGAATGCCATCATGCTTGGCGGCTTCGTGGGCTACAGACTGCTCAGCGGCTGGCTGAAGACAGTTTCACCGGTGCTGTCCTATCTGGTGATCGGTCTGTGGATGATGTTTGCGCTGTGGTCTCATCTCGCCCGAGGATTGAGCACCTTCTTTGTCGCCATGGACCGCTTTGCACGGCAGGCGCTGAAGCCGCGTGAGTTTTGGGAAGGTGCGGTTGTTGGATGGTCCATCTTCTTTGCCATCGCCGCGCTGTCTCTCGGCTACGTCAAAGACGTGGAGGACTATGGCTTTGTGGCTCTGGCCTTCATGTGCTGCGCGGTGGCGAATGCTGCTGCCTTCACCAATGACCATCACATCGGGAAACACATCTATCACGTGGCCGGTGCTGTCGCAGGTCTCGGAGCGCTCAGCCTTGGCATTTCATCCTTCACGGTGTTGAAGATTCCCATGGCGGAAATGGCGGGTGTCATCGCCGTCTTCACCGGCGTGGCCGTTTCTTGGCTGCGACCTTTCCGGGTGCTGTACGCTTAGCCTCGGCTGGGGCCGCCACCACCGCGCGGCGAACTTCCTCGATCGGTGTGGGCTGGCTCACCTCAGGCGCTAGCGCGCGTCGAACCTCGAAGCTGTCAGACGCTTTGACCTCCGCTGTGGGCACCACGGCCCGGCGGACTTCTTCCTCAGGTTCTGTCCATGCCACGGCTGAGGGAATCTTGAACTTCTTCAGCGCAGTGAGGATCTCCCGCTGTCGATGCGGCACCACATGCAGCGTCGTTTCTTGAATGACCCGCACCGCCTCAGGTTCATTACCCACCGCATCCATGGCAGTCGTGACGATCTCACTCACGCAGTCCTCATGAATGACGAGAGCATCCTCGATCCACATGCCCAACCGCTCCGGATACTTTTCGATGGAGGCATGCAGTCCGGCGCAGAGAGACGCACAATCCCGAAACTTCATTCCCTGGGGCCGCTTCTGCTGTGCAATGGCTTCCGTCCCCATGAAAATGAGGCAGCCAAGCATCACAAAGAGTTCACGGCGCATTGAGGGGGGCGCACTCAATGTGCCTGATAATGAGCGCTTTGACGAGACGAAACTTTGTCAGGCCCGGGGGTGCGCAGCCTCGTAAACTTCCTTCATCCTCTGCGTGGAGACGTGGGTGTAGATCTGCGTCGTGCTCAGGCTCGCGTGACCCAGAAGCTCCTGCACGCTGCGCAGATCAGCTCCATTGTTCAAGAGATGTGTAGCAAAGCTGTGCCGCAGCTTGTGCGGTGTCACATGCACTGGCATGCCGGAGGCCTTCCAGTACTTGTCCACCACATCCGCGATCGCCTGGTTGGTGATGCGCCGGCGCCGTTTGCTCAGAAACAGCGCTCCGCTGTGCACGCCCGCCTTTTGCCGGTAGCGCTGCACCGCCTCCATCGCGGGAGTGCCGACCGGCAGCAGGCGCTCTTTGCGACCTTTGCCAATGACTCGCACGGTGTCGCTGTAAGCATCTACATCCTCCACATTCAGAGAGGCCAGTTCGGCAAGCCGCATGCCCGTGGAGTAAAACATCTCCAGGATGGCTGCATCACGTTCTGGAGCCCACACCGCATCACGACTGCTCTTTGGCAGCTTCAGTGGCAGCGCCAGCATGTCGCTGATCTGCGTCACCGTCAGCACCACCGGCAGTTTCTTCTCCTGCTTGGGCAGTTGTACGTCCAGCAGCGGATTGGCCTTCCATCCCTGGCGGCGGGTCAGCCATTTGAAGAAGGATCGCAGCGCCGCGAAGTGCAGGCGGATGGTGGCCCGGCCTAGCTCCCGCTTCATCATCCCGAAGAGATACAGGCGGAAGTCATCTGCGGTGAGGTCCTCCCACTTCGTGAAGCCCTTGTGCCGTTTGCGAAATTCACTCAGCGCATGATCATAGTTCTCCAGCGTGCGTGGAGACGACCTCCGCTCCACCTCCATGAACTCGATGAAGGCGGCGGCAAGCTTGTCTTCCGGCGGTGATGTCGGCTTCTCAGGCATCCAAAAAGTGGGACAGGTTTCTAAAAAGTAGGACAGGTTTGCAACCTGTCTGCTCCGATGGTCGGCCAGCCCGTATAACCTATCCACCTTGAAAAATGGAAAAGGTCTTTGACCTGAGTGCCGCCATCTTCTCCCACCGCCTATCTCCCTCCACCCCCAGAAAATCCCGAAATCCGAGGTGCGCTTGGCCCGGTTCTCGCGTCTATGGTAAATTCCGCCCCAGCCACATGCCTTCGTCCGCCGCCTCGCAGTCCCAGTTCCGACCCGCCGCGCCGACCGCTCCTCTTGTTTCCGAGGAGGATCCTCTCCGCGTGCCCGGTTATCTGGCTGAGAAGGGCGTTTTTGACGAGATGGTGGATGCCGAGGGCCGCCTGCGCCCGCACTGGCACACCTTTGGCAGTTTTCTGCGCCAGTGTGCCTCCTCGGATTTCGTCGCCCGGTCGGAGTCCATCCAGCGCCTCTTGCGTGACCACGGTGTCACGTATAACATTTATGACGATGCCCTGGGCACCAGCCGCCCATGGTCGCTGGACCTGCTGCCCTTCATCATTGCTCAGGATGACTTCGCGGAAGTCCAGCGCGGTTTGGATCAGCGCGGACGGCTGCTCAATGCCATCCTTCAGGATCTCTACGGCCCGCAAAACCTCCTCAAAGAGGGCCTCATACCGCCGAGCCTGATTCATGCGAATCCGGGCTTCCTGCGCCCGGTGCTTGGCATCAATCCTCCCGGCGGCAAATTCGTCTTCAGCTTCGGCTGCGACCTTGTGCGCAATGCCAAAGGCCAATGGATGGTGCTGGCGGATCGTGCCCAGGCCCCTAGCGGCCATGGATATGCCTTGGAAAACCGCATCATCATGGCGAACGTGCATGCGGAGGAGTTTAATGCCTCCAAGATTCGCCGCCTGGCCTCCTACTATGAGATGCAGCGGGAGATGCTGCGCTCATTGGCACCCAAGCAGCGCAGCGGTGAGGCCGGCATCCTCATGCTCACCCCAGGCCCGTATAACGAGACCTACTTCGAGCATGCCTTCCAGGCTCGTTATCTCGGCTTCCCGCTGGTGGAAGGCGCGGACCTCACCGTGCGTGACCGCCATGTGCATCTAAAGACGCTCGAAGGCCTGCGTCGTGTTGAGGTGGTGATCCGCCATGTGGATGACGTCTTTTGTGATCCTTTGGAACTTAACTCTGAATCGATGCTAGGCGTCGCCGGTCTTCTCGAAGGCTGGCGCAATGGCAGCATCGCTCTCGCCAATGGTCTCGGCACCGGCTTGATCGAGACACCGGCACTGCATCCCTTCATGCCCGGCCTCTGCCGTCATCTGTTGGGTGAGGAACTGCGTCTCTCTTGCGTGCCCACCTGGTGGTGCGGTCAGCGTCGTGAACTGGACATGGTGCTGGCAGATCCAGATCGTTGGGTAGTCAAGCCTGCCTTCGTCCGTGGGGCACGTGATCCAGTCTTCATGGCCGATCTCGATGCCGAACAAAAAGCGCGGATGGTGGACACCATTCGCGCCGCTCCTCATGAGTGGGTCGCCCAGGAAGTCCTCCAGCTTTCCACCACACCCACCTGGACCGGTGAGGGCAAGATCGAGCCACGCGCCCTTGTCTGGCGCGCCTTTGCCGTCGCCCAGGGCGGCGGCTTTGCCACCATGCCCGGCGGCCTTTCCCGTGTCAGTCCGGAGCCTCATCGCTGGCTTGTCACCATGCGCAGTGGTGGTATCAGCAAGGACACCTGGATCGTTGGCGATGGCAAACCAGACCCGTATTATGAGAAGCTGCGCCAGCAGCAGCCCGTGGTCATCCGCCCCGCACGTCCACCGAGTGGTGTGCCCAGCCGTGTGGCCGATCACCTTTTTTGGTTAGGCCGCTATGCGGAGCGTCTCGAGGCCTCCGTCCGCGTGCTCCGCGCCGTCATGCAGCGCCTCTCCGGTGAGAGATCCCAGATCCAGGGGCATGAGGCTGAAGGCTGCCTCGCCCTCATGGCACATCTCGGGCTCGTTCCTGCCGGCACCACGGACTTGGCTGAGCATCTGCCCGCCCTGCTGCGTGATCCGAAGCGCAACGGTGGCATCCCTGATCTGCTGGGGCGTCTTCGTTTCAATGCTGCTGCCGCTCGTGACCGCCTTTCGGATGACATGTGGCGGCTCTTCAATCGCCTGGATCGCGATGCACGTCTTCCCGCCAGTCCGTTCGTGCTGAGCACCGCGCAGGGCATGCTGGACACGCTCATCCTGGACCTCGCCGCCTTCTCCGGCATGCAGCAGGAAAACATGACCCGTGGTCATGGCTGGCGCTTTCTGGAAATCGGCAAGCGCATCGAACGCGCCTACATCGTGCTCGGCCTCGTCGGCACGGCCACGAAGCGTTCTGAAAGGGATGACGCGCTGCTCACGCCTCTGCTGGAGATTTGCGATAGCACCATGACCTACCGCCGCCTGCACTTCGCGAGGCCGAGCCTGGTGCCCGTGCTGGATTTGCTGCTGCTGAACGACAGCAACCCACGCTCCGCCGCACATCAGTTCCAGATCCTCGGCCGTCTTACCTCGCACCTTCCACAGGCCCCTGGTATCGATCTCGAGCTCACGCCGCATCAGCAGACGGACATTCTGCAATCAGACCTCTTTGGCATCAATCTCTCCGCCATTTCCAAGGCCGAGGCCAGCGTCACCACCACTCTTCCAGACATGTGCGAGATGCTGGCCGCGAATCTTGAGAAGCTCTCTGACCTCATCACCGAGCACTTCTTCTCCCACGCCAGCCGGAAGATGGAGCGTTAAGCCAAGCCGCAGGGAGCATCCGATGTAGAGGCAGGCGTAAGCATGCCCTCAATGAACTTTGATCGCAGACGAATCACGGCAGGAAAGCCTCCCGTTCAGACCATCTGCACCCCTCTGCGTGATCTGCGGTTAAAAATTCACAGCTTCCCCATCGCCTCTTCCACGATCTCATCCGGCGTCCCTTCAATTGACACGGAGAGGAGATCCGCCGTCGGTTCCAAAATGGCAAACTGGCTGTCCAAAAGACTCACTGGCATGTAGTGCCCCTCACGTGCCGACATGCGCCCAAAGATGAGCTCACGCGAACCCTCCAGATGCACAAACACCAGCGTCTGCTCATCATCACCCGCGCGCAGTTTTTCACGATACACCGCTTTCAGCGCCGAGCAGGCCAGCACATACACCGGTGTCTTGCCGCGCATCTCCTCGATGCGTGCTCGCAGTGTCGCATACCACGGCCAGCGATCCTCATCCGTCAGCGGGATGCCCTGGTTCATCTTTGTCTTGTTTGCTTCCGAGTGAAAATGATCCGCGTCCTCAAACACACCCCCCAGCTTCTCGGCAATCTTCGTCCCGATCAGCGTCTTTCCGCATCCGCAGACTCCCATCACGATGATGGTTCGCGGGGCAGGGGAGGCAGAGGCTGGGTTGGACATACACTGCTAGTTACGCAGTGATAAGACGTCCTTCAATTACGAATCCACGGTGATGTCTTGCAGTCGGCACTTGTTCTATAGATAAGGTAAATCCCGCATGGAAACGAATCCCTACGCCCCTCCTCAAGTCACCGAACTGTCGGCCTCTCGTCCTGGAAACGCCGAGGCTGAGGCGATCCGGCAAGAGCATATCAAGACCGAGGCCACGGTGAAGTCCGTGGGCACGCTCTTTTATCTGGGCATGGTCTTGTGGGGAATGCTGGGTGTGACCATCGTCATAGGATTCATTCGGAAGACTGACCAGTCAATCTTCCTGGAAGGAAACGTCATCTTGGTTGTTGCGATGATACAAGGGATACTGGCCTACGGCCTGCGTCGTCTACGCTCCTGGGCACGCTGGCCCTCCGTCGCGTTATCGATCATTGGCCTGCTTGGATTTCCTCTTGGCACCATCGTTAGCATTATGATTCTTCTGAATCTGATCGGTGCCAAGGCGAGCATGGTGTTTTCTCCTCAATACAAGGACATCATCGCCGCCACACCTCACGTGAAGTACAAGTCGTCGGTCGTGCCGATCATCCTCTTGGTGATTTTGTTGTTGATCCTGATCGGCGTGATTGTGTCAGTGATGATGGGGTGAGGCACGTCGAAGCGGCCTCAATAGTTCAAAGTCAGCATCAGATACGCGAAGTCCGCATCATCTCCGGCTCCCGTGTCATCCAGATAAGAGCCCGCAAAGAAGTGGCTGTAACCGAGCAGCATGTCGAGATGCTGCGTGAGCTTCGCGTTGATCGTGAAGTCCAGCTCCGCGCCCGCGTAGTTGTTGGCACCTGGCGTGATGTTGCGCACCTGGGTGGTGCCGTTGGTGCGATACCAGGCATCACCCGTGTCCGCGAGCCAGAAGGCATGCATGTCCAGGGTGGTCTTCACCTTCTTGTGCGGCTGCGCGGCGAGACGCAGCACTAGGTTGTGCATGTTTTGCCAGGCCATCGTGTCCATGAAACCATAGGGCGGATGGTTCGTGGGGAACAGGTTCTGGAAGGTTCCCACCTGTCCGTCACCCGCCTGACCATCGCCGCTGCCAGCGCTGTACTCGAGCGCGAGCCGTGGCTTCCAGGGATTGCTCAGCCAGTTGTAGCCGCCCTCAAGATGATAGGCATAAGCCTTCAGATCCTGACCGCGGACCTGTCCGGTCTGGCCCACGAGTTCCACGATGTAGTCCCAGCCGCTCAGCTTCAAGGGATCACCCTTCATGCGTGTGCCCAGGGTCACGAAGTCCGTGCTGCCGGCCAGTGCTTCCTCATGCAGATGATACGCATAAAGATCCGTGCTCTGCACATCCAGCGCTGTGGTACTGAAGTAAAGGCCGCTGAAGATCTGCCGGCGTGAGTTCTGCGTGTCAGTCCAGTCGGAGTTGTTGAACTTGGACTCATGCAGGCGCACCACACTGGAGGCAAAGCCATCAATCCACCAGTCCTTCTCCTGATAGTGCAGTTTCACCGCATCAAAGGTTCGGCTGAAGTTCAGCCATTCCAACGGGCCCACCAGACGTTCATCACCATACGTGAGCACCTGACGTCCGAGTTTGAGCGAGAGATGCTTCGGATCACCAAACTCGAGAGATGCCAGTCGAAGGTCAAAAGCATCATCACCCTCCGCACCTTGCTGCAGTGGCACGTCTGGACGGTCGGAGAAAGACTCGCGCACATCCTGTCCCTGCACCGTCACATGCAGCCAGTCGGTCGGCTGCCACTCGATGCCAAGGCGGATGCGATGCAGGATCCAGCTGTCATCCGTCAGTGCGTCGTTCTTTTTGTTGAAGTCGAAGACGTTCTCACGGTACTCACCACGCACACGCGCATGAAAGGTGAACTGCACTTTGTCGAGGGTCGGTGGCAGCACCACGGGCGGAGCTGTAGGTTCTCCACCGTAAAGGAGTGCTGAAGAAATGAGGTATCCGGGAATGAGCAATTGGCGTAGCCGCATGTCATGGTTTTGCCCACGGCCTCCGCAAAACGAAAATAGACTCTTGTTATGCATTGTATCGCAATCCGGCATGAGTCACGCCGTGTAGAGGAAAGACGTGAGTCTTCCTTCCGGGCACCAGGGACCACGCCCTACTTCCCCGAGCAAAGCTCCAGCAGATGCCCGCAAACCTGATCCGCCCGCACCGGGCTGCTCTGTGGCAGCGCTTTGAATCCGCCGATGAGCACCGGCCAGTCCCGCTTGTCCTCCGGCACCCGGCCATGACTGCCCTTCACAAGCGTGGCATCCAGCGGGATCACATCCATCAGATAGCGGAAGCCCAGCTTCTTCTTCGCCAGCGTCATCCCCATCTTCAGCTTCGGATGCTTGATCTTCGGATCCACAAACAGCTCCACCGGATCATAACCACATTTGCGGTGAATATCCACGCAGCGCGCGAAGTCCGGCGCCTTGGCGTCGTCCTGCCAGTAGTAATAAGTGAACCAGCTCCGCTCATCCGCGATCGCGATCAAGTCACCACTGCGCGCATGATCCAGCCGTGCGTAGCTCTTCTCCACCTTGCCGAGCACTTGCTGCACACCCGGTGTTTGCTCCAGCACCGCACGCACTTCATCCAGGATGCTCGGATCATTCACATACACATGCGCCAGCTGATGGTCCGCAATCGCGAAGGCCCGTGAGCCTCCTTGATCCAGCGTCTCCAGACCGACCTCATCCTTGATCGAGAGCCAGCCCTTCTCGCGAAACACACGGTTCAGATGCACGGGGCGATCCACATCCGTGATGCCGTATTCAGACAGGATCACCACCTGGATGTCCCGCTTCTCATAGAAGCTGATCAGGTCACCGACCACGTCATCGATCTGGCGCAGATCATCACGGATGAGATCCATCTTCAAACCCACGCGCTGCAGGTTGTAGTCCAGATGCGGCAGATACACGAGGCTCAGCGTGGGCCAGTGCTTTTCCTCGATCCACTTCGCACTCGCGGCGATCCATTCAGAGGACTGGATGCCTGAGGCAGGCCCCCAGAAGTGCATGAAGGGAAACTCACCCAGGTCACGCTTCATCCGCTCCCGCATGCCCATCGGCTGCGTGTGGATGTCAAAGACCTTGCTGCCATCACTAAGATACAGCGGGCGTGGTGTGACGGCGAAGTCAGCGGTGCTGTGCATGTTGTACCACCAGAAGACCTTCGCGCAGGTGAACTCGCGATCCTGCTTGCGCAGCATGTCCCAGAGCTTTTCCCCCTGTACCAGCTGCTCTGGCTGCTTCCAGAAGCGATGCTCCGCATAGTCACGGTCATACCAGCCATTCGCCACGATGCCGTGCTCCCGCGGCATCTTGCCGGTCACATACGTGGCCTGCGCCGTGCAGGTCACTGCTGGCACCACCGGCTCGATCAGCGTGCTGTTCTGCCGCTCCATGAAGGCACGGATCTTCGGCGTGTGCTCGCCGATGAGGCGGGGCGTCAGGCCGACGACGTTCAGGATGGCAGTGCGGATCATGGAAGTCCTCAGTCAAGAGGCCATGTCGTCAAAGGTCAAGGAAGCTTATACATTCCACCTGCGACGACGAGCATGTTTCAAAGCTCCACAGGCGCGTCTCATGCATGTTGAAAGCGCATAACTTCGCCAACCTGGTCACCTCACAATCACCGGCGACCCGGGACGAATCAACGTCGGCAGCCGGATCGCATCCCAATTGGCGAAGCGCACGCATCCCGCGCTGCGACTGCGGCCGATGGTGCGCGGTGATGCCGTGCCATGCAGGCCGATGCCGCTCTTGCTGATCCCGCACCAGATGATTCCCACGGGACTGTTAGGCCCTGGAGGGAGCTGATAGGCTTCTTCACCACGCACACCTGCCTCCAGGAACTGCTTGTCATAGCGGAAGGTCGGCGTGTTCAGGATCGTCTTCACCGACCAGTTCCCGACCGGGATGAACTCCGGCTTGCCTGGGGTGATGGGGAAAGCCGCCAGGAACTTCTCCCCGGGTCCATACACCACGGCGATGCGCTCGGTTGTATCGATGACAATGGTGTTCTTGCTCAGCACCGGGTCCGCCTTGTAGCTCGCGAGAGGTTTGACCTCCTCAATGCGGAAAGACCTGATGTTAGGCACCACCACGCTGTCACCGACCTTCAGGCTCTCCATCTTCTTGTCGGGATTCAGCTTCGCCAGGAAGGTTTCATCCGTGTGAAAACGCTCCGCCACCAGTTCCACGATGCTGCGATACGCCATGGCAGGAAACTTTACCTGCTCCTCCGGCTTTTCTGGAAGCTCGGGATTGATGTGCTGCATCAGATCCGGCCGGATTTTAAAGGAGGCATACATCACCGGAACCTCTTTCGCCGCCGCGGCCAGGACATGCTGCCAGTTGTAGATGTCGCGATGGCCTGTGGCATAGTTGTAGTTCACCACCGCCTTGTAGGTGAACTCACCGACGGCTCCGTCCAGCTTGCCTGGGCCGAACAAATGTTTGTCCAAAAAAATCTGGAGCTGCAGGATCGTGCCCTGGTCTTTTGGCACCCCTGTGGCGTCTTCTTTCGGGCCGGTGTCCTGGGCATGGACACCCAGGGTCAGGAGCAAAAACGGGAGAATGAACCTTACGAAACGCATAAGGTGTTAGGCGCGTGGGGCTTCGACACTGCGCAGCACGCTGTCCAGCACTTGATCGACCGTCTGGCCGGAGATGGACACTTCAGGCGTGAGGGTGATGCGGTGGCGCAGCACCGGCAGGCTGGCGCGCTTCACATCACCTGGCGTGATGTACGTCCGTCCTTCCATGAGCGCATAGGCCTTGGCCACACGCACCAGCGAGATGGCTCCGCGCGTGCCCGCACCGAGAGCGATGGCACCATGAGCGCGTGTGGCGCGCGTGATGGCAACAGCGTAGTTCACCACGCTTTCCACAGCCTCGACGGCTGCGGCTTCCTGCTGCAATTCCAGAATGTCCGCGGTGGAGCAGATCTGGCCGACATGATTGGGTGACAAGCCACGACCACCTGCCGCGGAGGAGGTGGCGCGCACGATCCAGGACTCTTGAGCCGCCGAAGGATAGTCGATCTGCACCTTCAGCAGGAAACGGTCGAGCTGCGCCTCGGGCAGGGGATAAGTGCCTTCCTGCTCGATCGGGTTCTGCGTGGCAAAGGTCATGAAGGGAGGCGTCAGCGCATGGCTCTCACCATCGATCGTCACCTGGGCTTCCTGCATCACCTCGAGAAGAGAAGACTGGGTCTTGGCCGGGGCGCGGTTGATTTCATCCGCCAGCAAGAGCTGTGTGAAGATCGGCCCCTGGCGCACCCGGAAGCTCTGCGAGCCCAGGTCAAAGAGTGTGTGGCCCGTGACATCCGAAGGCATAAGGTCCGGCGTGAACTGGATGCGCCGGAACTGCGCCCCAAAGGTGCGGCTCAGCGCGAGCACAAGGTGCGTTTTGCCCAGGCCTGGCTTGCCTTCCAGCAGCACATGTCCGCCAGCCAGCAGAGCGGCGAGACATTGGTGAATCACTTCCGTCTGGCCGACGAAGACCTGCTCGATCGCGGCACGAATCGCCTGCGTAATTTGCATGCAGCGCTGGGTTGGAGACACAGGCGGCGCATAGATCGTCTCGGCAGGTGCCGCTTCCGGCGCAGGCATCGCTGGTGGGGCCGCATAAGAAGGCTCGACCGGGGGAGCATAGGAGGGCACGGCTGGCGATGGCGCGTAGGGCGACGGCAGATCAGGCGGAGATTCGGAAGTCATGCGGTCCCGATGGGAGCGCAGAATGCATGAAACGGCAATCCCAATGACGAAATCTGGATGACGAAGGGCAAATCTAACCCGAAGTGCAAAAAACTGTTCTCCCCCGGTCCGCCCCTTTTTCTACCGAATGATGATTGCTGCTGCCTCCGCACTTCCCCCGCTTTTTGTCCTCCTCGCCCTCATGCTTGTGGGCGTGGTGCTGATGTCCCTGCTTCTGCTGCGTCTCCAGCAGTCCCTTCTGGCAGGTTACTTTCTCTGCGGCGTGATCATTGCGAACAGCGGCATCCTTGGAGCGCTCGGTGGTGCGAACATGCAGGAGGGCATCTCCCAGATGTCAGAGTTCGGGGTGATGCTGCTCATGTTCACGCTCGGTCTCGAGTTCTCCCTGAGTGATTTGAAATATGTGCACCGTCTGGCCCTTTTCGGCGGTGGCTGGCAGATGGGCTCGTGTGCACTCGTCGCAGGTGGCGTGGCCTTGGCCTGCGGCTTCAGCGGCACGGCCGCCGTGCTGGTGGCGGTGGCTCTGACCATGAGCTCCACTGCGGTGAGCCTGAAGACCTTCCAGGATCTGGGGCAGGAAAGCAGTCCCGGTGCGCGCATGGCCCTGGCCGTGGCCATCTTCCAGGATCTCTTCATCATCCTCTTCTTCCTGGTGCTGCCTTTGTTGCTGCCTGAGCCAGGACATCATGAGGATGTCTCCATGCTCTCACGCATGGGCTCGCTAGCCTGGCGCGGCGGCCTGTTCGTCGTCGTGGCCGGTGTCTGTGCACGCTGGCTCATTCCCGGCCTGCTTCATGCCGTCACACGCACTCGCAACCGTGAGCTCTTCACTCTGAGTGTGGTTGGTTGCTGCGTCGGTTTGGCCTTCATCGGCGGCATGCTCCAGCTCGGCCTCGCCTTGGGCGCTTTTGTGGCGGGTCTTGCCGTCAGTGAGTCCATCTACAAGCCGCGCATCCATGCGGACGTGATGCCCATCAAGGACCTGTTCCTGACCATCTTCTTCGTTTCCGTGGGCCTGATGGTCGATGTCGCCGCAGCCCTTCGGCACTGGCAGGTTCTGCTGCTTCTCACGGCCTCTTTGATGCTCATCAAGACCACGCTCATCACGGTCATCGCACGTCGTTTGGGATTGGTGCATCGTCAGGCGCTCATGGCCGGCATCGGCCTCAGCAGTGCAGGGGAGTTCTCGCTGGTCCTATTGCAAAAAGCTGGCCCGGCAGGGCTGTGGAGCGCTGACATACAGCAGATCCTCATTGGCAGTGCTGCCCTCAGCATGGGCCTCCTCCCGGCGCTCATGCGCGGTGGTGAACCTCTGGGCATCCGCCTGGAAAAGCTCGGCTGGGGCCGCCGCAAAATGAAGCTGCCTGAGTCAGACATCCTCCGCCAGCGCATCAAGGGGCTTTCGGAGCATGCCATCATCGTGGGCCACGGCCCCGTCGGTGAGAAGCTGAACAAATCCCTCCTCGATCAAGGCATCAAGACCCTCGTCATCGACCTGAATGCCGAGACCGTGCGTTCCTTGAAACGTCAGGGCCAGCCCGTGCTCTTCGCGGATGCAGCACATGAGGAGACTTGGGAGCTTTCACGCCTGCGTGAGGCACGCCTTGTGGCCTTCACCTTCCCGGATGCGACCGTCACTGCCGATGGCATCGCGCTCGTCAGGCATCAGCGGGAGGACATCCCCATCCTTGCCCGTGCACGCTTTGCCTCGGACGTGGAGCGCCTGAAGCGTCTTGGGGCCACCGCCGTCGTGAATGATGAACTCGAGGCCAGCCGCGCCATCGTGGATCAGGCCATCGTGATGCAGGGGGAGGAGTGATGTGTCCGCGCTTGTTCCGGCGGGCCGTTTCATCACCTCCAATTTTTCTTGATGGCGCGATGCCCGCCGATACGGTGGTGTTGACAACTTTAAGCAGCTGCCACGGCTTCTGATCACCTTATGCCACGTCCACGCGTCCACGCTCCCTGGAAGTTTCTTGGCGTGGCTCTGTTCGTCGTCCTGGCGTCTGTGGTTATCCGGGTGCTTTTGCATCCTTGGTTGGGCGGACGGCTGCCATTTCTGATCTTGCTGGCAGGTGTGGCTGTCGCGGCTCGTTTCTGCCGCTGGCAGGCTGCTCTTGTGGCCTCCCTGACGGGTTTTGTCGTCACGGCCCTTCTGTATGTTTCAGCAGATTCTGGCATCGACCACGGCCGCGCCTCCCTGTCCATGATCTTTGCCGGTTCGGTGGCGGTCATCATCATCATCTTGGGAGAGCGGTTTCACCGCTGGCGTGACAAGCTGGAGGCTGAGCTTGAGGAGCGTCGGGAGCGCGAGCATTCGCTCATGGAGCAGGCGCGCCTGCTGCGCGAGGCCCAGCATCTCTCCCACATCGGCAGCTGGGATTGGGATGCGAGCACGGATGTGACCCGTGGTTCTGATGAGCTTTACCGCATTTACGGCCTGGATCCGGCCAGGGATCCCATGCCGGCCTTCAAGGATCAGCGGGGCGTCTTTTATCCCGAGGAAGTCTGGGTGCGCCTGAATGAAGCGGTGCAGAACGCCGTGAAAACAGGCACGGGCTACCAGCTCGAGATCGAAGCCTTCTGTGCTGGGAAAAAGATCTGGGTCACCGCTCGCGGCGAGGCGGTGAAGGGCGATCATGGCCGTGTCATCGGACTGCGCGGCACCGTTCAGGACATCACCGAGTACAAGCGCGCTGAGGAAGCCCTGCACCTGTCCACACAACGCACGGAACTCGTCAAAGACGTCGCTGAAGTCGGTTATTGGTTCTGTGATCTGCCCTTTGACGAGCTGGAGTGGGACACCGTGGTGAAAGAGCACTTCTGGCTGCCGGCGGATGCCAGGGTGAACATTGATCTGTTCTACTCCATCATGCACCCGGATGACCGGGAGCGTGTCCGCGTCTCCATCGAGCACTCCATCGCCCACAAGACACGTTATGACGTCGAGTATCGCACCGTGTCGCCGAAGCGTGGCGAGGTGAAATGGATCCGCGCCGTGGGGCGCACCTTTTATGCGGAAGATGGCACCGCCATTCGCTTTGATGGAGCCACCTTTGACATCACGGCGAGCAAGAAGGCTGAAGCAAGCCTGAAGGAAAGCGAGGCTGCCGCCCGCACCGCCTCCGCTGCCAAGGATGCCTTCATCGCGCAGCTTTCCCACGAGCTGCGGACCCCGCTGACCCCGGTGCTCATGACGGCTGCGGAACTGAAGGACGATCCCACCCTCCCTCCGGAGGTTCGTCAGCAACTTCGGATGATCGAGCGTAACATCTCCCTGGAGGCCCGCTTGATTGACGACCTCCTGGATATCACCCGCATCACCCGTGGAAAGCTTTCGCTGCGCAGTGAACCCTGTGATGTGCATTCACTGCTGAGGCACGTGGCGGAGATGGTGCGGGACGAAGCCCGTGAGAAACGCATCGAAATCTGCCTGGATCTCCGGGCCTCAAAAGCATGTCTCGCGGGTGACCCCACACGCCTCCAGCAGGTGTTTTGGAACCTCTTGCTGAACGGCATCAAATTCTCCCCGGCCGGACGCCGCATCCAAGTGCGCACCTCGGACAACCATGACGAGTTGTGCATCGAAGTTGAGGACGAGGGCATCGGCTTGGAGCCTGGCATGGAGGCCAGCATCTTCGAGCCCTTTGAGCAGGGCCCTATTTCACTTGAGCCGCGCTCTCCAGGTCTTGGCCTGGGCCTCGCCATCGCCAAGGCGGTCATCACACTTCATGGCGGCTGCATTTCAGCTTCCAGTGCCGGGCCAGGAAAGGGCGCCCGCTTCACCGTGGTCCTGTCCGGAGTTGTCCAGAGTGCCGCCCTGTCTGAGGCTCCCCCAGAGGATCTTGGCCAGCCCTCATCAGATGGCCTGATCGCCATGCGCCTCCTCGTCGTGGAGGACCATGATCCAACCCTGCAGGTCCTCTGCCGCCTCCTCAAGCGCGAGGGGCACTCGGTGGTCGGTGTGGGAACCAAGGCTGACGCGGTCGCTCAGGCCGGTGAAGCTGAGTTTGATGCCGTGCTCTCCGACCTCGGCCTGCCAGATGGCACCGGTCATGAGCTCATGGATCTCTTGCGCGAGCGGCATGGCCTTCGCGGCATCGCCTTCAGCGGCTTTGGCACGGAACTGGACATGCAAAACTCCCTGAAGGCAGGCTTCGTGGCCCATCTCATCAAGCCCGCGCAGTTCAGCGAGATCCGTCGCGCCTTGCAGTTAATTCACACCGGCGCGTAGTCTTGAAAATGACAATGCCGCCAGACCGGAGATCTGGCGGCATCAAATCTTTGTGGAAAGAGTTACTTCAGCTCCTGAATCTTGATGTTTCTCCACATTACTTCCTTGCCCACGGCCTCGGTCTTCTTGCCGATGCCATGCACCTGCAGGGCGATGACACCTTCCTTGGTCATGTCATCGGTTAGGTCAGCCGCAGCCACCCCGTTAATGAAGGTCTTAATGCTGTTGCCACGGCACTCGATGCGGGCCGTGTTCCACTCACCCTGCTTGAAGGCCTTGCGGGCGGCCTCG
Organism: Prosthecobacter gellanilyticus; assembly: GCF_007992435.1. Taxonomy (GTDB): domain Bacteria; phylum Verrucomicrobiota; class Verrucomicrobiia; order Verrucomicrobiales; family Verrucomicrobiaceae; genus Prosthecobacter; species Prosthecobacter gellanilyticus. Next base: position 124,522 of record NZ_BKAG01000002.1, read on the forward strand.
TTGTTCTTCAGGTCAAAAAGCCAGCCACGGCGGCCTTCATCATACACACCGCCCGTGTAGGCGCGTGCGCTCGGGTCGATCTCAAACTGATAGCCGTGCACACGATCAGCCGGGAATTTCTTCTTCTTGCCGGCGATCTCCACCTCAGTCTCCTGAGTGTAGTAGTTGCTGCGGAACTGGATGCCCGAGTTCATCGACGGATCGACCTTGAACTCGAGTTCCAGGATGAAGTTCGAATACTTCTTCGCCGTGCACAGGAAGGAGTTGCCCGTGTTCGGCACCGTCTTGCCCACCACGGCGCCATCCTGCACACGATACTCGGCAGCGCCGCTGTGCTGCTCCCAGCCGGTGAGGGTTTTGCCATCAAAGAGCGGGGTGAACCCATCCTCGGCGACGAGAGGCATGGCCAGGGTGAGAAGGGCGGCGAAAAGGAAGGTAGTTCTAAACATAGGGGCGCTATCAACGTGGCATCACCGCCGCGTCTGGCGGTGATTTTTGAGGAAACGAGAACCCAGGGCAGGGAGATCAACTGATCTCCGGCACCACAAACGGCTCGCGATACTTGTTCTTGAGCATGTCATTCGCCGCATCGTTGTCGATGAAGCGCTCCTCTTTGCCGTTCATCTTCAGCACAGGGCCGAGCGTCAGCTTGTCCTTCTCCACATCCACATCGTTCTTGCCGAGATGCTCCTTCATGCGCTCAAAGGTGTCGGCCGCAAAGCTGTCTCCCTTGATCTTCTCCAGGATCTCTCCCGAAGCCGCCTTTTGCCCCAAGCGATGACTGATGTTCCCCGTGTGGCAGAGCGCGCTGGAAAGATGCCCCTCTAAAATGTCCGCATGCAGATCATCCACACGTCGGCTGCGACAGGCATTGATGAAGTTTTTGAAATGGTCCTCGCTGCCTTCGAACTTCTTGATCTCCTTGCCATCCTTGTCGTAGGCGATGGCACTGGAATAGTTCGGCACTACCACATAGCCACCTTCACACTCCACGATCACACCCACACCGGCGCCCTTGAACTTGTCCATGTTCTTGCTGTCCGTTTTCTCCGGCAGGCCGCGGACTTCAAAGATCATCGGAGCCTTTTCGTAGCCGTGGTAAATGATCTGCGTGTTCGCGGTTTCGCCATCGTCTTCATAACCCAGACGGCCACCCACGCTCCACACGCTCGGAGACAGCTCCATCTCACCGAGGAACCAGCGCGCGATGTCCATCTGATGGATGCCCTGGTTGCCGAGGTCGCCGTTTCCATAGGCCCAGGTCCAGTGCCAGTCATAGTGCAGCTTCTTGCGGGTCAGCGCCGTCTTCGGACTCGGGCCGCACCAGAGATCATAGTCAATCGTGTCCGGGATCTTCTGCTCACCCTCGGCCTTGCCGATGCTCGCGCGGCGCTTGTAGCACAGACCGCGTGAGAGCAGGATCTTGCCGAGATTGCCTCCCTGCACCCACTTCACCGCCTCGCCGATGCCTTTGCGGCTGGAACGGCTCTGCGTGCCAGTTTGCACAATCTTGTTATACTTGCGCGCCGCCTTCACCATCTGCCGGCCTTCCCACACACAGTGAGACACAGGCTTCTCCACATACACATCCTTGCCCGCCTGCACGGCCCAGATCGTGGCCAGCGCATGCCAGTGGTTCGGCGTGGCGATGCTCACCGCATCGATATCCTTGTTTTCAAAGAGACGGCGCATGTCGCTGTAGCCCACGACCTTGTTGCCCTCCTTGTCGAAATTCTGCACATGCTTGTTCAGCACATTGCTGTCCACATCACACAGCGCGGCCACCTTCACGCCGTCACTCTTCAGTTTGTTGTAGCCGCTGATGTGGCTGCCTCCGCGTCCGCCAAAGCCGATGACGGCCATGTTGATCGTGTCGCCCGGGCTTTTCTGCGCCCAGGAGGTTTTGGCGATGTAGAACACGCCGGTGGATGCGGCGACGGATTGGGTGAGGAAGCGGCGGCGGTTGGTCATGGCTCTTCATATACGATCACGCTTCGTCAGCCTTACGGAGATCATAGCGGGTGGGTCAATCTTGTCGGCAGGGCAGGGAAGGGAATCATCGCAGGTGGATTCACGATTTGCAGGTCGGCTTGATGCTGTAACTTGGGCAGCTCTTTGAGTTATTGTCCTCCATGAAGACAGCCCCCACTTCGATCATTCGCCGCGCGGTGTTCAGCCTCGCCCGATTGCCGAGGCCCTTGGGCTTCATCGGGTATCATCTGCTGAATGTCCTGCACTACCTGTATCTGACTCGCGTGGCCTGCATCGGCCTGCTGGCAATGCTGTTGCTGCCCTTGCTGGCCTGCGGCCCTCTGCGCACCTCGGTGCTGGGGGCTTACGATGCCCGCACGCTTCCTGGCGCCCTGATCATCGGCTTCTCCCTGGTCATCACCGTCGGCTGTCTCATTCATCAGCGGAAGCTGGTGGACATGCATGGGGACATTCGTTTTGACGCACCTGTGGATACACTGAAGCCGGGCATGGTGAGGGCCTGGAACTGGATCGCTTCCATCGCCGTGCTGTTGAACATGGTCGTCGTGCTGCGCGCCTCGAACAGGGAGCTCTGGCCCATGCTGCTCAAAGGACTCATCGCCGGTGCCTGCTGCGGCATCATTATGCGGGCAGGGCTGGGAAGGATCGAGCGGAAGCTGGTCGACCTGCGCCATGGCTGGCCAGCTGATATTCTGAGTTTCCTGGTCTCCAACGGCCTTTGCAAATCACCCGGGCTGATCGAGTTGCGAGACAAAGACAAGCCTTTCTCATTCACGAACGTGACGCTGGCGGACGGCCACCTCAGCGTGCTCGCCTACGGCAGTCTGCTGGTCATCATCTTCCTTGTCGTAGATGAGGGGGTGATCCATCCGCTCGCCTCGCTGCTGTTGCTCATTTGCGTGCTCTCCCTCTTGCTGAGCAGTGTGGCCTTCATTCTGGATCGTCATCGGGTGCCCTTGATGGCCGGCATCGTCGCTTACTGCACCTTCACCAACCTTTGGCGCGAGAGTGATCACTACTATCCGGTGCTGCCTCGTGCCCCATCCGCGCCAGCGTTGCCGACCCCAGCCGGCATCGTGGAGAAAAGCATTGAGGAACACCGTCCGCTGGTGATCGTCTCCACCGCTGGCGGCGGCATTCAGTCCGCAGCCTGGACCACACGAGTTCTGGAGCAGCTCGAGGTGCAGATGGCCGCGGCGGGCAGCCCAGGCTTTCATGACTCGGTCAGACTCATCAGCGGTGTTTCCGGAGGCAGCGTGGGCGCTCTTCACTATGCCTATGCTGTGGGCATGAATCCCAGCGCTCCCGATCTCGACAACGCTGCGAAGGCCGCCTCCGCGAGCAGTCTGACCGAGGCCGTGGTGGGCATGGTGAAAAAAGACCTGCTTCGCGCCACCTTTCCCTCCGCCTTCACCTCGGAGGAGATGCTCTTCAATGATCGTGGCCGCATGCTGGAGTATGCCTGGGCGGAGAATGCCGAGCTTCTGTATGGCTTCGGAGGTCTGGAGCACGCCACCCTGGAAAGATGGGCGGCTGACGCGTTAAAATTAGTTAGGCCTGCCTTGATCTTTAATTCGACCATCGTCGAGACTGGCGAGCGCATGGCCATCTCCACCAGCCCGCGCAGCCCGCTAGGCTATTTGCAACCGCCAAGAGCGGGCAACTTCGAGTTCACGGAGCGCTACATCGCGGACATTCCCATGCTCACCGCGGCCAGGCTTTCCGCCACCTTTCCTCTGATCAGTCCCGCTGCACGTCCCGCCATCTCCGATGGCAAGGGCAACGGCCTCATCCTCCCCGGCACAGAGAATGCCGGTGTCTTTCCAGTGGGTGGCAGCCTGCATCATGCCGTGGATGGCGGTTACTTTGAGAACAGCGGCATGGTCGGTGCTCTGGAGTGGCTGGACGAAGCCCTCACCACGCTGAGCAAGGCCGGCCGTGAACTGCCGGACGAGGTCATGGTCATCGAACTCGCCGCTTTTCCTGCACCGCCAGCCGACCCCATGCGTCTCACCCCTGTGGACCTTGGCCGGACATCCCAGGGGGCTCTCTATGACGTGCTCTCTCCAGGCCTCACGATGATGCATGTCCGCAATAGCAGTCAGTCCGCTTACGCCGGTCAGTTGCTGGCCCAGTTCAGCCTGCGCTGGCAGCTGGAACTGGAGTCCAAATACCAGCGGCCTCCCGGCAGGCCCTTCATTCGCCACGTGCGCTTGCTGCCCAAGACTCCGATGCCTCCGACTGAAAACGATCAGCGGGGAATACTGCAGCGCTTTGCCGACTGGTTCTTCATTCCTGCGGACATGATGAAGGCACCCCTTTCCTGGCACCTGCGCCCCAGCGAGATTGCCCAGATCGACAGCTCCGCGCGCGAAGCGGTGAGCACCATGCTGCAAACCAAGGAGATCCTGCCGCAAACCGCCATCATGGCCCAACAACAATTGGTTCCACCGCAAACGACGGATCTCCCCGCTCCCGTGGCCGCACCTCCGCCGACCATGCAGCCCATCGTCAATCCAGGCTCGGCATCAGCCGAATACCTGGTGAAGCCCCAGCAGCTCAATCGCGATCTGTTGAAGACATTCATCTCACCAAAGTCAGGCAAGACAGAACCGGCCCCGGGAAACCCATGAGCACGCGATCCTCCCTGAAGCCCATCTTCTGGCTCACCATCGTGGCCTGGCTCATCACACTCGTGACCACGCTGATCATGCGGGGAGAGGCAGACTGGAGCCGCTCCATGATACGCCTCCAGGACCTCGGCTTCGACTACGGCGGCACCAGCCCCATCGTGGCCCTGGGCCTCGCAGGCGGGCAGGAGGGCATCGACAAACTTCTGCCGCCGCATTTGAAAAGTGGCAGGCATGACCGCGATGTCGCCACCGCCATCACCCAATGGGATTTTGCCTTCATCGTTGGTTATGCCTCGCTTTTCATCCTGCTGGTGCTCCGGCAGAAAAAGGGTGCCTTGCGCTCCTTGCAGATCGGCTTGGTCATCCTGGGTGCCTTGCTGGACGTGGTGGAAAACTTCGAGCTGCTGGCGGCCATCTACCGGGCGCCGGGCTGGATCCCGTTCCTGCCCAAGCTGCTGGCCACTGCGGCCACGGTGAAATGGATGGCACTTTTCCTCGTCTTTGTGCTGCTGGGATACGCGGAGCTGACCCAGTCCACTTATGATACCCTTCCTGCCTTCTGGCGCTGTCTGATGGGAGTGCTCATGCTGTTGGGCGGAGTCGTCGGATTCTGGTGGATGGGAGGCCTGCATTCCGGCCTGTTGATTCAAAACGGCTACGCCTTTGCCGTGGCGTCCCTGGCCATCCTGCCGGTGCGCTTCTTCACGCCTGACGGAAACTGGCGCCACCCGGTGCCCGAAGACACGTGAAGCCTTGTGATCAGGCCTCCCGCGCATTTGCAGGTGACATCCCACCGCTTTGCCGCGATGGGGTCCGCCTTCGCTGCCATGCCTCCGACCCCCGAACATATCCTGCAAACCGGCCTCGCCTTCTGGAACTCCAAGGCGCTGCTCACCGCCGTGGAACTGGAGATCTTCACGCATCTCGCCCAGCAGCCTGGGAACCTCGCCGATCTTCAATCGCGCCTCAAACTGCACCCTCGTGGCGCTCGCGATTTCCTCGATGCACTCGTCGCCCTCGGCTTCCTGCTTCGCGATGACGATGGCACCTATCGCAACACCCCCGACACGGAAGTCTTCCTCGATAAAGCCAAGCCTTCCTACATCGGTGGCATCCTCGAGATGTCGAACCATCGTCTCTACCCCTTCTGGGGCGGCTTGACGGAAGCCCTGCACACCGGCTCACCGCAAAACGAAACCAAAGGCGGCGGTCAGGATCCCTTCGCCATCGTCTATGCCGATCCGGCACGGCTGCGTGAGTTCTTGCGCGCCATGTCAGGTGTGAGCCGTGGGGCGAACATGGCTATCGCGCGCCAGTTTCCGTGGGCAAACTACAGCACCTGCGCGGACATTGGCACCGCTCAGGGAGACCTCGTTTCGCAGATCGCTCTCGCGCAGCCGCACGTGAAAGGCATCGGTTACGATCTCCCGGAGGTCGGCCCCATCTTCACAGACTACGTCGCAGGTCTCGGCCTCGCAGATCGTGTCTCCTTCCAGGCCGGCAGCTTCTTCACCGATGAGCTCCCTCAAGCTGACGTGCTCCTCTTCGGCCACATCCTCCATGACTGGGATCTCGAAGCAAAGCAGATGCTTCTTCGCAAAGCCTACGCTGCCTTGCCTGAGGGCGGTGCCGTGGTCGTCTATGATGCCATCATTGACGACGACCGTCGCCAGAACGCCTTTGGCCTGCTCATGAGCCTGAACATGCTCATCGAGACCCCCGGCGGCTTTGATTACAGCGGCGCGGACTGCATCGGCTGGATGCAGGAGGCAGGCTTCAAAGACTGCCGCGTCGAGCATCTCGTCGGCCCGGATTCCATGGTCATTGGTATCAAGTAACATTCATGTCTGATCCTGTCTCAACTCCTGCGCCTGCAGCCTGGCTCGTGCGCATTCCTGAAATCTTTGAAGGCATCGCCAAAGAGGTGCTCGCACGCTTTGGTGCGACGTCACACACGCGGTTAGGCCTGGATTTCTACTCCATCAAGACCACGACTCCCAAGCTCATCCAGCAGTCCGAAGCCGCGAAGTTTGCGCGCTGGAACTTGCCCCTGGATCACTCCTGGCCCTGCAACCCGCAGAAGATGGACGGCTTCATCGAGAAAGCCGCTCAGACCCTGCTGAAGAAATTTGGCGATCGCTCACCCCAGGGCATCTTCGTCGGCCTGCTGAATCCCACTTCGCCGGACCCCTACTATCGCGGCCTCGCCTCGAACTTGCGTGGGCGCTTGCTCACCCTCTTTCCCAAGCTCACCGCAGGCACCGTCGAAGCGCAAAATCCAGGATCGGAGACTCTCTTCTGCGTTGTTGGAAAGGAAGGCCTCTTCTGCGGCATGCAGAGTCCGCGTGCCAGCAATGGTTTCTACCCCGGCGGCAGCAAGTACATCGATCAGGATTCCCCGGACACCATCAGCCGTGCCGGCGCGAAGATCGCCGAGGCCCTGCACTACCTCCTCATGTATCGCCCGGCCATGCCCGAGCGCAGCCACTGGCTGGAACTCGGCGCCTGCCCCGGCGGTATGACCTCGGAGCTGCTCTCCCGTGGTCAATTCGTGACGGCCATCGACAAAGCCCCGCTAGACAAGCGCCTGAACAACCGTCCCGGCCTGAAATTTGCGCACGTGGATGTCGCGGAATACGAGCCAGCGCCAAAGGCTTACTACGATGCCATGCTCTCCGACCTTAACGGCCCGCCCGAAGAGTCGATCGACCACATCATCCGCCTCTCCGGCCCCCTGAAGCCCGGCGGGTTGGTGGTCTTCACCCTCAAAGTCCCGCGCATTGAGACCGTCGACGAGCCCTGCGCCCTCTTCCGCCGCATCGTCCAGACTGCCACCGAAGCCGGTCTCCGCCTCTTCGCCCAGACCCACCTCACCTACAACCGCCACGAGTTCACCCTCTTCCTTGAGAAGAGGCGGTAGACGCGGGCCACGTAAAACGAACTTTCCAGTTCGTTTGAATCGTAGAACGAACTTTCCAGTTCGTTCGGATTGGGTGAGCGCAGGCGGCCGGGAGAGAACGAGTTGGAAAACTCGTTCTACGAGGGCGATGGAGCCTGCTCCCCACTCCCCCCGTTGACGGCTTCGCCGTCCCCTCCATACTCCGCGCCCTTTTCTCGCCCTCTCATGTCCGCCGTCGTTCCTACCGCCGCCCAGATCCGCCAGACCTTCCTCGACTTCTTCAAGTCGAAGCAGCACACCATCGTGCCCAGCGACAACGTCGGCTACACCAGCCGCGACGGCGCGCGCATCTTCACGAACGCCGGCATGAACCAGTTCGTGCCCATCTTCCTCGGCGAGCGCAGCGCAGATGTGGACACCTGGCCCGGTGTTCTCGCCAAAGGCCTGCCAACTCGTGCTGCTGACACCCAGAAGTGCATCCGCGCCGGTGGCAAGCACAACGACCTCGAGGACGTCGGCCTCGATACCTATCACCACACCTTCTTTGAGATGCTGGGGAACTGGTCCTTTGGCGACTACTTCAAAAAGGAAGCCATCTCCTGGTCCTGGGAATTGATCGTCGAACGCTTCAAGTTCCCCCCGAGCCGCGTCTTCGCCACCATCTACCAGCCTAACAAAGAGAAGGGAGATCCCGCTGATCGCGATGAAGAGAGCTGGAACCTCTGGGCCGAGAAGTTTCGCTCCGTCGGTCTCGATCCCGACATCCACATCGTCAACGGCAACAAGAAGGACAACTTCTGGATGATGGCCGACACCGGTCCCTGCGGTCCGTGCACCGAGATCCACATCGACCTCACCCCCGGCCCCATCGAGCTCAGCGAAGAGCGCCAGCGCGAAGGTGCCAAGCTCGTCAACGGCAGCGATGCGAGCTGCATCGAGATCTGGAACAACGTTTTCATTCAGTACAATGCCAACCCGGACGGCACCTTCACCCCGCTGCCCGCGCAGCACGTGGACACCGGCATGGGCTTCGAGCGCCTTACCTCCATCATCCAGGGCACGAAGAACTTCACCGACTTCGAGAATGCCAAGATCAGCAACTACGACACCGATGTCTTCAAGCCGATCTTCGATGAACTGACCAAGCTCAGCGGCAAGCACTACCAGAGCACGCTGCCAAAGCCCAACGAGCAGGGACACGTCATCCCCGTCAGCGAGCAGGAAAAGATCGACGTCGCCTTCCGCGTCATCGCCGACCACCTCCGCACCCTCAGCTTCTCCATTGCCGATGGCATCCAGCCCGGCAACAGCGACCGCAACTACACCCTCCGCCGCATCCTCCGCCGCGCCGTGAAGTATGGCCGCACCCTCGGATTCTCCGGCAAGGAACCCTTCTTCTACAAACTTGTCGACGTCCTCGCTGCTCACATGGGCGATGTCTTCCCCGAGCTTCGCGTGAAAAAGGAGCAGGTGAAAAACGTGCTAAAGATGGAGGAGGAGAGCTTCAACCGCACCCTCGACAAAGGCATCGAGCTTTTTGAAAAAGCTGCCAAAGGCGGCGACATCAGCGGCGCGGATTCCTTCCAGCTCTACGATACCTACGGCTTCCCCTTCGATCTGACTGAGTTGCTGGCCCGCGAGCGCGGCTTGAAGGTGGACAAGGCTGTCTTTGACAAGCTCATGCAGGAGCAGAAAGATCGCAGCGCTGCGGACAGCAAGGGTAACAAGAGGACTGTGTCCCTCAGCGAGATCGAGACTAAGGAAGCAACCCAGTTTCTCGGTTACGAAGAACTGAAGAACGAGGCCAGGGTGCTTGAAGTCCTTTCTGTGAAGGACAAGGAGGGAAAAGACCAGACTGCGGTGATTCTTGATCGCAGTGTTTGTTATGCCGAAATGGGCGGTCAGACCGGTGATGGCGGTCTGCTGATCATTGGTGCGAACACCTTTCCCATTTCCTCGACCACGAAGGCGGGCAATATCTGGCTGCACTTCATGAAGGATGATGAAGCGCCAGCTGTCGGTGCCTCTGTCACTGTGGAGGTGGACGCTGCGCGCCGTCATGCCATCGAGCGTCATCACACAGCCACGCATATCCTGCACTGGGCGCTTCATGAAGTCGTCAGCCAGGATGCCACGCAAAAGGGCTCCAATGTCACTGCAGACAAGCTTACGTTCGACTTCAATAGCGCCGCTTTGACCCCTGCTCAGCTCTCTGATATTGAGCGTCTGGTGAACGAGCGCGTCCTCGCGAATGATCCTGTGTCCTGGAGCGAGATCCCCTATGCCGAGGCCAAGAACAACAGCGGCATCATGCAACTCTTCGGTGAGAAGTATCCAGAGAACGTCCGTGTCGTGCAGATCGGCGGCAAGCCCAACGCTATCGATGGTTGGAGCATGGAGCTTTGCGGTGGCACTCACACCCGCCACACTGGCGAGATCGGCCTTTTCCGCTTGGTAGGTGAAAGCGCCATTGCCGCCGGGCAGCGCCGTATCGAAGCCGTCGCTGGACTCGAAGCCTACAACGCCGCTCGTGCCGATGCCGACCTGCTCAAGCTGCTCGCTGGCAAGGTCAGCGCTCAAGGCGCTGCCGATCTCGAGAAGAAGCTCGACCAGCTTCTCTCCCAGCAGAAGGAACTCGAGAAAGCCCTCAAGGCCGCCCAGCAGCGCGAAGCCTCCGGCAAGGCCAAGGAACTCCTCGCCGGTGCCGAGAACAACGCCATCGTCGTCAATCTTGGCGATGTCGATGCTGACTACGCCATGGCCGTGAATGATGCCCTCAAAGGCCAGTTCAACGGTGTCATCGTGCTCGCAGCCACCGGTGGCGGCAACGTCACCCTCATGGCGAACGTCGCCAAGGATCATCAAGCCAAGGTCCAGGCCGGCAAGATCATCCAGACCATCGCCCCCATCGTTGGCGGCAAAGGCGGGGGCAAACCCGACTTCGCCCGCGGCGGCGGCAAGGACGTGTCCAAGGTGGATGCAGCCCTCGCCGAAGCTCGCAAGCTTGTAGGCTAACGAAGTCGCGAAGCGTCCCGGAGTGCGGCGGCAGAGAGGCAAGGGCACCCTTGCCTCGGCGACGCCGCTCTCGTGCGCACGCAGCACCTTCCTAAAACGAAGATGTGTTGTGCGCAGACAGTTGTGTTGCGCCCACCCGGTCCGAAAATCATTTCCACCTTTCGGATGGAAGCTCGCGCATTTCCGGCCAAGATCACGCACCTCGCCCGCCGCCTCCGTGCCCACCCCCAAGCCTTCCAAGTCCGCTCAACAAAAGCCCGCCCAAGCTGAAGGCGCAGCGGCGCTCACCGCAGACCTCGTGACCTGGTTTCGCAAGGAAGGCAAAGACTACCCCTGGCGCCGCACCCATGATCCGTATGCCGTGCTGGTCTCGGAGATCATGCTCCAGCAGACGCAGATCGCCACCGTGCTGGATCGCGGCTTCTACGCGCGCTGGATGGAAAAGTTCCCGAACTTCCAAACTCTCGCCGCAGCCTCCGAAAGCGAGGTGTTAGGTGCCTGGCAAGGCCTCGGCTACTACCGCCGCGCCCGCAATCTGCACAAGCTGGCCCAGGTCATCGTCAGCGACCACGGCGGCTTGTTTCCACGTGATCCCGAAGTGATCCGCAGCCTCCCCGGTATCGGCCCTTACACTGCGGGTGCCATCAGCAGTTTCGCTTTTGGTTTGGCCGAACCCATCGTCGATGGCAACATCGCGCGTGTCCTTTCGCGTCTCGACAACGACGCCACGCCCGTCGACTCCACGCCAGGCATCAAACGTCTTTGGGACCGCGCCAAAGAACTCGTTCAGGCCACCGAGGATCCGCGTGCCTTGAACTCCGCCTTGATGGAGCTCGGCCAGACCATCTGCAAACCCGCGAAACCTGTCTGCGATGCCTGTCCCGTGCATCATCACTGCCTCGCCGATGAACCTGAAACCTTGCCCGTGAAAGGCGCACGTCCCGAGATCACCGAAGTGACCGAGCGCGTCTTCTTCCTGCGCACAGGGCAGGGGATCCTACTGGAGCAGGAGACCGGCAGCCGCCGCACTGGCCTGTGGAAGCTGCCTGCCTTGCCCGAAGAGTTCTCCGTCAAACCACCCTCTGTGCTGCTGAAGACCACCTACGGCATCACCCGCTACAAAGTCACCCTCTGGGTCCACGAAGTCCCCGGAAAGCCCACCCAGACATGGCCCGAGAGCCATCGACTCATCCCGCTGGACGAGCTCTCCGCCCTCCCCATGCCCAGCCCCTATCGCCGTGCCCTGGAGCGCCTGCTCGCCTCCTCCGGCGAGTTTCGTTTGGAGTAAAATGTAGGACGACCGTGTTCCGCGAAGCGGGGCCGGTCGTCTCAAGCGAGGTGGCCAACTCCTAGCATTCGCGATTCGGAATTGCCCAGCCGCCTTCCGCATCGTAAAACTCCGGCATGACACCGCTTGATCACGCCAGCCAGATCCTGGACACCATGCTTGGTTACCTGGGGTTCACCGTGAAGATCGACCAGGATGAAGGCCCCGAAGGGCTGGTGCTTATGATTCATTCGGAGGACGACAGCCAGCGCCTCATCGGCAAGCGCGGCTCCACGCTCGAGGACATCCAGTACCTCGTGAACCGCGTCCTGCAGCGCCACATCCCCAACTCTCCGCGCATTCGCGTCGACATCGACCACTACCGCAGCATGCGCGAGGACCAGATGGTCGAGCACGCCCGCGAGCAGGGCGAGCGCGTGCGCGCCACCGGCCGGCCCGAGGTGTTGCCGCCCATGAACAGCTACTACCGCCGGATCATCCACAATGTCTTCGTCAACGACGCCGAAGTCCAAAGCGTCAGCCTCGACGGCCAGGCCCGCTTCAAACGCATCCAGCTCAAGCGGCGGAAGTAAGGCCAACGGATCAAGGCGCGACGACACGCTCCAGTCTCACGCGTTGGGACTGGATGGGTGACGTGTTGCTGGCGGAATCTGGGATGAGGTAGTGACCATGGCCACGCCTGACCGGACCCGCCTCATAGTCGATCAACATGCCAGCAAACGGCACGGTGACCCCGGCAGTACTTTCCTTGAAGCTGCCAGTGAAGGTTCCCGTTTTCGGGTCCAGCTTGAGTGTCAGTGAATTCACAGGGGATCCCACGCTCACCGTGTTCGGTGCAGTGAGGATGAAGGGCTGAAGGAACTGCGGGATGCGCGAGGCGCTGAAGGTGAGCTGCATGTTCGCCGATGCGCCCGCCAGCCCCAGGTAGCCAAATACATTGTTAGGTGTATATTTGCCACCTCTGAGGTGCAGCGCATGGCGGAGGAAACCTGTCTTATAGCTCCGGTCAGTGCTGGCCAGCGGCTGAGCAATCTTGTTCCAATCAAAGGCAAGAGTGCTGACGTTGATGATGTCGAGTGTGGTGTCATTGACGAGGCATTCACCCTGCAGGCTGCCCGTGTTTTTATAGAGCATGGCATGCAGCGGGATGCTGTGGTTGGCTGCCATGAAGGTGCTGAATGTGAAGGTGGAACCATCAGCAGCCACCCCGGTCCATTTGGCCACGCCCATCTTGTCCACGCTGACCTGCGCATAGCCATCACCCTGCGGATATTCCACGTCTCCCACGGCTGCGGTGGTTTCGATCGCGGCATTGTAGGCGCCCTGCAGCTGAGGCGGAACCAGGGAAGCATTGGACCATGTGTTGCGCCGCGCTTCGACCAAGCCATCGCCCAGCGGTTCACCCGGCTCATAGCCAAACACTGCATGGAGCGTGTCATGCACGACGATGAGGCTCTGCTCGTTCGCATTGCAGGCCAGCGCGACCGGGTGACCGGTTTGGTTGAGACCGGGAAGGCTCTCGGAGACAGTGCCTGCCGTTCCATTGGGATTCAGCTGGACGAGAAGGGTGTCAGCGACAACGAGCCGGCCGTCCCCCAGGGATGTGATTCCGACCGGAGCCATGAAGCGCACATTGGCAAACAAGCCGTCGTCATCACCGCTCACGCCAGGTGAGCCCGCGTAGGTCGTGGTGGCTCCAGCCAGGGTCACCTTGCGAATCACACGGTTTTGCGTGTCGGCCACAAACAATGCCTTTAGCAACGGATCATAGGTGATGCCGCCCGGTGCCTTGAACTGTGCACCGGCCCCCGAACCATCTTTATGACCTGGAGCATTCGCCTTGCCCGCCAGTGTGGTGACCACGGACGTGGGTGTGATTTTGCGGATCAGATGATTGCCACGGTCCGCTACATAGAGATTTCCCGCAGGGTCAAGGCACAGCGCACAAGGCTGGCTGAAGCGTGCGGAAGTGCCGATGCCGTCGGTGCTGCCAAACTGGCCTGCCGTGCCAGCGAAGGTGGTGACCGTGCCCGCCGGGGAGATCTTGCGGATCGTGGCATTGCCTGTGTCAGCCACATAGAGATTGCCGGCCGTATCCAGCGCGAGGCCTTCCGGTGAGTTGAAGGAGGCCGCCTCGCCATCTCCATCCACAAAGCCTACCACGCCGCTGCCTGCGTAGGTAGAGACTTCCTGGGTGACCGAATTGACGAGGCGGATGACGTGATTGCCGGTGTCGGCGATGTATCCGGATGCATCAGGCCGCAGGGCGATGCCGGACGGGCTGTCGAATCGAGCAGCATCCACAGCCCCATCCATCAGGCCTGGCTCATTGGGATCTCCCAGGTCAATGCTGCCTTCAAGCATCTTAAACTGGGGATCCTCAATGGTGCCCTGGAGGAGATCTTTCTCTGTGTCGATGCTCAGCGTCAATTTCAGGTCACCGAGGCTTGCGGGACTGCGTTTGATGATGAGTTCGCCGGTCGGGTCGCTGTCTGTGGAGGCATCGAGAGAGCCAAGAATACTGTGCTTCTGCCCTGCCAGGGTCGCCGATCCAGAGACGATGCCGGTGCTTGCGACCGTAATCTGCAGGTGGCCGCCCATGCCAAAGTTCGAATGAGCAGAGCGAGCGACGATGCCGTTGAAGGTGCCGATGGCACCTGGATCTAGTTCCTGGATGGTGAGATAAAAATCCTCCGCCGTGCTTGTGCCGACGGGGTTGCTGGCTTTGAAGCTTAATTTGTTGGGCGTATAAGCACCATTCTTGTCTTTTTTGCTTGGCGAGGTGGGCTTGCCCGTGAGACGTCCGGTCTTGCCGTCAAACTTCAAACCCGCAGGCAGTCCGCTGACGGAGAATCCAGTCGGGAAGTTGGTGGCCGTGATCGTCATGTTGACCGGCTGGCTGACGGAGATCGTGGCCGCTGGGATGGCATCCACATCCGGCACTCCGCCCACGACATGGACGGTGGTGTTTCCATTGGTGGTTTTGGGCGCATTTGCATGTGTGGCTGGAATTCCGGGTGTCTCCATCGTGACGAGACAGGTGTAGATGCCAGCGTCTTCAACGCCGATTTTAGTGAGGGTGAGCACCGTGTCGGCTGCGCCTTTGACGACGGCTCCGTTAATCATGGTGCCATCTGAGAGGGCGGCTTCACCACGCTGCCAGCGGTAGGTGAGCTTGACCCCGGGTGTCTTGGGGGCAATGGCGGTGCAGGCAAGCTTCAGCGCGCCTCCTGTCTTCAATACCTGCGTGCCCGGACTCTGGGTGACGAGCCCCAGGTAGACGGATTCTGAGGTTGGAGGTGAGGCTGAATACGGGGCCACCACGACACTGTAAATGCCGACATCAGCAGCTTTGGTCACGGGAATGACAAATGGATTATGGATGGCTCCCAGAATCATAGTCACGTCCTTCTTCCACTGGACTGGCGGGGTGGGGTAACCGCCAGCAACCACACTCAAGCTGGCGGGTGCGCCCAATGGCACAAGCTGGCTGAGAGGCTGCGTGATGATCGAGGGTGCCACAGCACGTCCTCCGCTCACGGTCATCGTGAGAGCGCTGACCTCCTCATCATTGCTGGAGATCTTCACCACGGCGGTGTGTGCGCCTCCAGTCGTTGGGTAGAACCTGAGTTGAAAGGTCTGCGTGCCGCCTGGAGGCAACGTGCCTGAGGCCGGCTGTTGCATGACCCTGAATGCATTGCTGCCCTCCACGCTCACATAGGGCGTGCCTGTCAGCGCCAGCTCTCCGGTGCCAGGGTTGGTGATCGTGAACGTGTGGGTGACGAGTCCGCTACCGACAGGAGTGAGGCCAAAATGCGTGTCGTCACTCGAGCTGGGGGTCGTATCCCCCGTGGCAATCGTGCGACCATTGCCACTTAAAGAGATTTTTGGGCGGGGAGACGCCAGACGAAAAACAAAAACGCTGCCTCTGTTTGAGGATGCGTTTTGTGAGCTGGAAGCCGGTAGATCTTCATAGGGTCTGCCCGCCATGACCGTGTTTCCAGACACAGCCACTGAAGCCCCAAAGTAAGACCATTCTAGGGGGACGTCGGGATTGAGAGATGGCTGCTGAGTCCAGATAGATCCCTCTCGCGTGAAGACACGAACGATGCCTGCCACAGAAAGGTCACCCAGGTCGTAGCTCGAGTTTCCAACCACGGCGATGTCACCCGAGATGGCGAGCGCTCCACCGAAGTAGCTGTTTCGCGGGTCTTTGGCCACGTTAAGTTTGGCTTGCTCAGTCCAGAGAGCCCCGTTGTGGACAAAGACATAAACGCTCCCGTCACAGAGCGACCCAACTCCCTGGTCACCACCTGCACTGATGAGCAGTGTGTTGTCAGACAAAGCTATCAGGCCACCAAAGTAATCATTCGCCGCAGCGTCGCTGGCGGTGATCTTGCCATTGAGGCCCCAGGTGGAGCCGCTTCGTGTGAACATATACACGCAGCCTGTCCTCGTTCCAGCAGGTGTGTCTTCGTGAGATCGTCCCACCAGCGCGACGTCTGGTGAAAATAGAGCCACGGTGTGGCCAAAGCCGCTGTAAGGGGTGGAGCTATTGCTCATCAGCCGGGTTTGCTGGCTCCAGACTGAACCATTGCGCACAAAAACATAGGCCGTGCCGGTGCTGTTGACGTCCCCTCTCTCGGCACCAATCAACGCCGTGTCCCCTGATATCGCCACCGAGGATCCAAACAAATCATCATCACTTGCGTCGCTGGCGATGAGCTTGGCTTGCTGACTCCAGGTGGTGCCAGTGCGGGTGAAGACATAGGCACAGCCAGCACCCTGGCGCAGCCAGCCGATGGTCAAGTCAGCCCAGCATGCGCCGACGATGATGGAATCCCCTGAAATGGCAACCGCGTTCCCAAACTCAAGACCCTCCGAGGCATCGTCCGCATTGAGCATGGCCTGACGTGTCCAAGTAGTGCCGTTGCGCACCATGACGTGAACACTGCCGGTTCTGCTCCCCGCTGCGGTGCTGTCTTGCTGGGCTCCGATGACCGCCATCTCCCCTGACATGACGAGGGATGTGCCGAAGGTGTTGTCGCTTGAATTGTCACCAAGGCTGATGCTGGCTTCCTCATTCCATGCACTGCCATTTCGAGTGAACACATAGGCGCTGCCCGCTCCAGGTCCCGCTTCGGTGCTGGCATAGGCTGCGCCAATCAGGAGGGTGTTGGTGGATGCGGCGAGATAGCCTCCCATGTTCCCGCCCATGCCTCGTCCAGTCAGATTCAGCGTGGCATTGGAGGTCCAGGAGGTGCCGCTGCGGTTAAACACATAAACGGTGTTGGAAGCTGCCACCCACGCCATGTCTCCGGACAGTGCCACCGCCCTTCCAAAGGTTAATATCCCCGGGGTGGGTGCCAGTTGAGTTTGGAAACTCC
Organism: Prosthecobacter gellanilyticus; assembly: GCF_007992435.1. GTDB lineage: Bacteria > Verrucomicrobiota > Verrucomicrobiia > Verrucomicrobiales > Verrucomicrobiaceae > Prosthecobacter > Prosthecobacter gellanilyticus. The sequence goes on from NZ_BKAG01000002.1 coordinate 141,736, forward strand.
AAGTGCTGCCGCTTCGGACAAAAATATGCACACTCCCTTTGAAAGAAGCGTCCTGTGGCGCGCCAATCAGTGCAGTGTCGCCTGAGATGGCCAAAGCACCTCCAAAATAGGAGTTCATGGCTCTGCTGGCGGCGGTAAACTTTGTCTGCTGAGTCCAGGTGGTTCCGCTTCGGACAAAGGCATAGGCGCTGCCTCTGTAGGAGTCGTCAGCAGGTGCGCCCACAAGTACTGTGTTTCCAGAGAGGGCGACACAGGCTCCGAAGTTGTTATCTTCCTCTCCGTCGTTGGCAGTGAGCTTGGCCTGCCTCGTCCACGTGGTGCCGCTACGGACAAAAATGTACGTGGCGCCTTTGTACATGTCTTCGCCATAGGCACCTACCACCGCCGTGTTGTCGGCCAGGGCCACAGAGGAGCCAAAAAGGCCCCTGTCCAGGTCGCCGGTGAATTTGGCCTGCTGTGTCCAGGTTGTTCCGTTGCGAATGAAGATGTAAGCACTGCCAGGTGCCCAGTCACCAAACCGGTTTGCTCCAATGAGGGCAGTGTCTCCTTGCAGAGCGACTGAGCTGCCAAAATATTCTGAGTAGGCGGCATCATCGGCGATCAACCTTGCTTGTAGTGTCCAGGCCGTTCCGTTACGAACGAAAACATAGGCGCTGCCTGTTGCGAGTCCAGCCACTGTAGTGTCGTTCTCCATGCCAAAGATCGCCGTATTCTCTGACAGCGCCACGACCTGGCCAAGAGGCGTTCCACCCCATCCCATGCCGGTGATCGGCGGCAAGAGCTCGGCTTCGATAGAACCTACCAATGGATCAATGGTGACTGGATACACAGCCCCTGCATCCGCGACCACAATGTCTACCCCCTGTGGCTTCGTCTCATAATGCGCGGCGAGTTCCTTGCCTTGGGCATCCCAGACCTTCAGCGCACCATAGCTCAATACGGGAGCTCCACTGATTGTGTCGGTAAAGGTGAGGCTGCATGTTCGCGGCCCTTCGCCGGTCCGCGCCTGGACACCTTGCAAAGACACGGGCACTCGCAGTTCACCCGATGTGGAGTCGGGACACCGGGCTACCTTGAAGGCGTGCTCGATGCCATCTGCACGGTTTTCATACCATTCGGTGATGCCATTGGCGTGATGATACTCCACACGATCATTGGTTAGGTTTGGTTGCGGTCTTGTGCGGGTGTCCAGACCCAGCGTGGCCGCCCACTTGCCGCCGCGGCCTGACTCGATGCGCACGGAGCCATCCAAAAAGCGCATCGTGAGGTGCTGGGCTGGATTTTGGGCGAAGTAGCGGACGCCCTTGTTTTGCGGAAGGCTGGCTTCATGATCGGTCAACGGCTGCACTGCCCGGCGCGCCGAACCCAGCGCGGCCCAAAGTGACTCCTGTTCTGTTTTGGGGAGAGTATTCAGTGCGGTCTGCGAGTTCCCTGCGATCTGGGCAGAGTTCTTCTCTGACTCTGGGGGGACAGGGTGTGAAGCTCCCTTGTCTGTGGCTGAATGCTTCTGTTCTGGCGAAGCCAGGACAGGTTTGGTCAGCGGCGGACCGAGCTGCTCACTTGGTGTGTAGCTGGCAGTGACCGGCTGGCTCGGCTTTGTCCATCCCGCAAAAAAAGAGATCAAAGTGACAGCGGTGAGAACGAGCAGAAAGAGCGGACGCGAACGCATGTGAAAAGAGGCGGGAGAAATCTTTGGCCCTCCACACCCGAGGATGTGTGCAAGGCGTGACTAGGTAACCGGACGAATATTTTGAAGTGAAAAAAATGGCAGATCACCCGGCGTGTGAACAGGCAAATGTTCGCCTTTTGTGGATGGGCCGGGCAGGCTCAGCTCCCCAGTTCCTGCCGATATCGACATGTTCGCCACCCCTATCTCCGATTTTAATCAGACCGGTGGCTGGTGCGCCCGTCAGGAATCGAACCTGAATCTGCGGCTTCGGAGACCACCATTCTATCCGTTGAACTACGGGCGCGGCACTCAGCGGGGCGTTTTTCGCATGGTCAGGGGGCGTCGGCAAGCAGGATTCTGCCTTCCCCAGGGCCGAGAATGCCTTTTGTTTCAAATTCGAGCATCGCTTTCCGAATTGTATCTCAGTAAAGTCGGCTCTCTCGCACTCCCATGAACCTGCACCTCTACGACTCTCCTATCTTCCGCATGGCCTGCCAGCAGTTTGATCTGGTGGCTGACTTCATGAACATCCCCGAAGCGGCCCGTGACCGCCTCAAGATGCCCAAGCGCGCGCTCGCAGTGTCCGTGCCCATCCGCATGGATGACGGTCGCGTGGAGGTCTTCATGGGCTATCGAGTGCAGCATCACCTCACGCTCGGACCCACGAAGGGCGGCATTCGTTTTCACCCGGATGTGACCATCGGCGAGGTCGCCGCTCTAGCCATGTGGATGAGCTGGAAGTGCGCTCTGGTAGGCCTGCCTTATGGCGGTGCCAAAGGTGGCGTGACCTGTGATCCTCGTTCTCTTTCCACCGGTGAACTGGAGCGCCTGACACGTCGATACACGCAGGAGCTCATCCCCGTTCTCGGGCCGCAGGTGGACATTCCGGCGCCGGATGTGGGCACGAATGAGCAGGTCATGGCCTGGATCATGGACACCTACTCTCTACAGATGGGACATGCCGTGCCTGGCGTGGTCACCGGGAAACCGGTGCTGCTTGGTGGCTCGCTGGGCCGCAAGGAAGCCACGGGCCGCGGTGTGGCCTACCTCGTCTCTCGTGCCATGGATACCCTGAACATTCAGGCGCAGGGTGCGACAGCGGTCATCCAAGGTTATGGCAATGTTGGTTCGGTCGCGGCGATCTCGATGGCGAAGCAGGGGATCAAGATCATCGCCGTGAGTGATGCCTTTGGCGGCATCTACAATGCGAACGGTCTGGACCTGAATGCCCTCAATGAATACGTGGCCAAAACACGGGGCGTGGTTGGCTTCCCCGAAGCAGAACCCATCACCAACGAGCAGCTTCTGCTGACGCCCTGTGACATTCTGGTGCCGGCAGCTTTGGAGCGTCAGATCACTGGCGAGAACGCCGCGCAGATCCAATGCCGCATCATCGCCGAAGGTGCGAACGGCCCCACCACTCCTGAAGCGGATGCCATCCTGGCCAAGAGACCGGAGATCTTTGTGATCCCTGACATCCTCTGCAACAGCGGTGGTGTCATCGCCTCCTACTTCGAGTGGGTGCAGGACCTGCAGAGCTTCTTCTGGAGCGAGGGCGAAGTCATGGACAAGCTCTTCCGCCTGCTGGAGCAGTCCTACATCCAGACCCTCAATCATGCGAAGAAGAACAGCATCTCCATGCGCTTCGCCGCCCTGAGCCTCGGCATCAAGCGCGTGCATGAGGCGAAGGCACTGCGCGGTTTGTATCCGTAAGTTTTTGACGATGCGTCAGGTTCCTGAAAACGAGTTCTCCGGCCCGGCTTTGACCGAGGGCGGCGGCTTGTTGCACACTCCTGCAACGTTGAGCATTGGGCAGCCGATCGAATGGGAATCCTACATGGAAGACGGATTGGGTCCGGCCAAGATGGCGGTGTTTGAGATGGCAAAGGGTTCGTATTTTTCTATCCAGTATGTCGAGCTTGGCCCGAAAGATGCCCTGATCTTTTATGTGATGAGGGGCGACGTTGCCCAGCACGCGGATGATGTCTTAATGGCGCTCGGCCTAACCAGCAGAGATCTTGGCTGGCTTGCGGATGGAGTTCAGCTTAAGCCGGTGCATCTGATAAGGCAGGATGACAACGGCGTTCAGTTTCATGCGGGCGATTTTCCATGTCGGGCGGATGCTGAAGCTGCGATCGTCCGACTGGCCGCTGGAGCTCACAAGCAAGCCTACTTTGTCGAGCCAATCACGGGCAAAGGGCCGTCATTACGCTTCTCCGATGACTTTCGCAGTCCGCCGTCGATAGTGCCTGAATGAGTTCTGTTGGAGTCTATCACTTCCCAATACAAAAGCTCGAGAAGATCACATCCAACACCTCTTCCACATCCACCACGCCCACGACCTCGCCAAGTGCTTGAAGCCCTTCACGCAGATCGAGGGCGATGTATTCCGGAGCCTGACCAGCATTCAGTGCCGCCTTCGCCGCGGTAATGTGTGCGGCCACACGCTCAAAACACACCTGATGGCGTGAGTTGATGGCCACGGGATGCTCGCTCATGAGCGGGCCGGAGTGCAGCACGAGCTCGCGGATGGCCTCGCGCAGAGCTTCCACGCCAGTGCCAGCTTCACAGGAAAGACGCACCGCCTCCCCAGGCCAGCCGGGAGCCACGCCGAGATCCGCTTTATTCAGCAGCAGGATGCGCCGCTTCTCAGCACCTTCTGGAAGCTCCACACGATGTGTTTGCGCCGGGGGCAGGGAAGCATCCACCACCTCCAAGATGAGATCGGCACGCTCGAGTTCACGGCGCGTGCGCTCCATGCCGACTTTCTCAATGCCATCGCTCGAATGCTCACGGAGTCCCGCAGTGTCCACCAGCCGCAGCGGGATGCCGTGGACCTGGATGACTTCCTCGATGGTGTCACGCGTGGTGCCTGCGGTCGGGCTGACGATGGCACGCTCAAAGCCTAACAAAACATTCAGCAGGCTGGACTTGCCCACGTTCGGCTCGCCGCAGATCACCGTGCGCGCACCATGACGGAGGATGCGGCCTTGCTCGCCGGTATCGATGAGGCGCCGGGCCCGTATGAGGACCTCGTCCATACGGGCGATCAGTGCCGCGCCGGTATCCGGCGAGATGTCCTCCTCCGGGAAATCAATGTAGGCCTCCACATGCGCGAGCACGGGAATGAGCACCTCTTTCAGAGCGAGAGCTTCCTTGCCAATGGCTCCGCCTAACTGCTCATGCGCAGCCCGTAGGGCCAAAGTACTCTGCGCCTGGATCAAATCCATCACGGCCTCAGCCTGGGTGAGATCCATCTTGCCATTCAAAAAGGCACGCTGCGTGAACTCGCCCGGCCCTGCGGCCCTTACGCCAGCCGCCAGCACGGCCTCGTAGACTTTTTGGGTCACCAGCAAGCCACCGTGCCCATGATACTCCACCACATCCTCACCGGTGTAGCTGGCAGGACCCCGGAAGCAGATGAGCAGTCCATCGTCCAGCGTGATGCCATCCGCAGTCTTCGCCGAGGCCCGATGTGCCATGCGCGGTGTTAGCTCCGTCGCGGGAGCCCTGCCGGCAAAAACCTTTGCCGCCACCTTCAGCGCTTCCGGCCCGGAAATGCGCAGCACCGCCAGCGCCGCCTCCCCAAGAGCCGTCGAAATCGCCGCGATAGTGTCATGCATCATCCCTCACGCCATAGCCAGTGGCGGCCCGGGATCAAAGGGAGATGCCACAATCCTCCATCCATCTGTGCCCTCTGCGCTATCTGCGGTTAAAAATTCCCCCCTCACTGATTCGCCCGGCTGCGATGCTCGCTCGGCCGCCAGCCGATCCACTTCTTGAACGTGTTGCTGAACACAAACGGGTTTTGATACCCCACCGTGTGCGAGACCGTCTCGATCTTCAGATTCGTGGTGGAGAGCAGTTCGCAGGCCTTGCGCATGCGCAGCCAGGTCACGTGGTGCATGGGCGTGCGCCCCAGGGCGCGGCGGCAGAGGCGGCGCAGATGCTCCGCGCTGACATGCGCCTGGTGGGCCAGTTCATCCAGGGTCCAGTCCCGGCCCACATCAGCAGCCACCATCTCCCAGAGGCGCCACAGGCGATCGTCCTGCTGCCAAGGCTGGGCAAAGCGCTCGATGTAGTTCTGGATCAACTCGACCCAGTGAAACATGGCGGAAGGTTTTGATTCATGACCCGCTTCTTCGATCAACCCCTCGATCGCTGAATACAAAGGTGCTCCCAGAAAGGACGCCATCAGTGGCGAGCTGCTGTTCAGGATCGGTTGTTGTCCCGGTTGCTGCTCATAGCGAACCCAGCAGCAGCGCCAGGGTTTGCCCTTCACCGCTTCAAAGGCGTTCACCATGAAAGGGGGAAGCGCCACCGCCATGCCCGCACCGCATTTTTGCCAGCGACCATCCACCAGCACTCGCCCCTCACCGCTCACGCAGGCCAGGAAATACAGGCCGCTCTGGTGCATCCGCACAATTCGATAGGGCGCATGCGCCGTCATGGTTCCAGCGTGGCAGATGCGATGGGTCTTCAGCGTCCCACACACAGGCGCGCCACGGATCCAGGGGCGGTTGTCTGAGGCACTCACCCGCACCACGCGATACTCCGTGTCCGTGCCGAGGGTGTGGGTTTCAGATAGTTCCTGGATGGCAGTGGACGCGTGCATGGAAGGCAGTTTGCGGTTGTTTAGACTTGTTGGCCCTGATGAACCGTGGATTCAATCCACTCTCATCCACCGTCAACTATCGTAAACCACTGTCAACCCAACCACTGCCATGCCCAATCCCTGGACCGGAATCGGAAATCCCTACACGAAGCAGGAAGTCGTCGACCGCCTGAAGGCCACGCTGGCAAAGGGCGAGCCCATCATCGCCGCAGGAGCAGGCACGGGCATCAGCGCCAAGTTCATTGAGAAGGGCGGCGCGGACCTCATCATCATCTACAATAGCGGTCGCTTCCGCATGATGGGCCACGGTTCCACCTGCGGCCTCATGGCTTATGGTGATGCGAATGCCATCGCCATGGAGATCGGCGAGTATGAGGTGCTTCCCGTCGTCAAAGAGATCCCGGTCGTCTGTGGCGTGCATGCCACGGATCCCCGCCGCCGCATGTGGCACTGGCTGGGCCGCGTGAAGGAAATGGGCTTCTCGGGCGTGAACAATTTCCCCACCCACACCATCGTGGACGGCCACTTCCGTGGCGTGCTGGAAGAGACCGGCATGAGCGTGGAAAAGGAGTTTGAGATGGTCGGTCTGGCCACACGCATGGACCTCTTCAGCATCGTCTACGTGGCCACTCCTGAGGAAGCCATCAAGATGGCGAAGAATGGCGCGGATGCCGTGATCGCTCACGTCGGCACCACTGTCGGTGGCAGCATCGGCGTGGTGAATGCCGTGGTCGATTGGGATCACACCGTCAAGGTCTCGCAGGACATCATCGATGCCGCGAAGAGCGTGAACCCAAACATCTTTACCCTCACTCACGGCGGCCCCATCAACACTCCGAAGGATGTCGAGTACATCCTGAGCAAGACCACCGCTGACGGCTTCGTCGGAGCCTCCAGCCTTGAGCGCATGGGCGTGGAAGACTCGCTCACCACGCTCACCCGTGAGTTCAAGAAGGTGCCAAAGCCCTAACTCATGATGCTTGAGTTTCCCAGCGAGGCTCAAGCATACATCAGATGCCTCTGCCGTGAGTTCCGGAAGGAACTCGTGTAGCCTGACCAGCCTGCAATGATGCGGCTGGCGGGCACACCTCGGCGGAGGTTTTGATACAGCGAGTCACTGCCCGCGACCTTGTGGAAGAGATTCAGCTTGTCACCGCTCATGCGGGCCAGCGCGCGACCATTCGTGAGGCGGTTCAGCACCTCCAGCATGCGCACATCCAGCGCGGTGAGATCCGTCGCCGCCTGTGGATGAATGCTCAGCTTCACGCCACCGAAGCCATTTCTTGAGTAAGGCGAGAAGCTCACGCCACTGGCCCCAAAGCCCTGGCACGCCGCCGCCATCGACTGTGCGTTCACACCACTGCCACCGGCATAACCAAAAGGATTGTCAGTGCCAATGCCGATGTCCACCGCTGCCGCTCCACCGAGGATGCCCGTGGCCACATAGTAGAAGGGCGACATGACATGCGGAATGTTAGGCGATGTCGCGTGCCAGCGCAGGCCCGTGTTGGCCCAGGTCATGTTACGCGTCCAGCCCTGCATCTTCACCACGGTCATCTTGGGGGCACGGCTGATCCAGCCATGCGCGGCCGTCATCATCGCCAGTTCGCCCACTGTCATGCCGTGAACATAGGGAATCGGGATCTGGCTGACAAAGGACTTCCAGCGCGACTCCACCGGCGGCCCCTCCACACGCCAGCCACCCATCGGATTCGGACGATCCAGCACCACGAAGAACTTGCCTTGCTCAGCCGCGGCCTCCATCGCCACCACCATGGTGCTGATGTAAGTATAACTGCGGCAGCCGATGTCCTGCACGTCAAACACCAGCACATCAATGCCCGCCAGTTGCTGCGCTGTTGGCTTGCGAGTCGGGCCATACAGCGAGTGCACGATCAAGCCCGTCACCGGATCACGCCGCGTGGCGATGTGCTTGCCCGCGCCCACGGTGCCATCGATGCCATGCTCCGGCCCATACAGGGCCACCAAACCCGGCCCAAGCGCCCGCTTCATCGCCACTCGCGTCAGCTCACCACGACTCGTATAGGCTGTGTGATTGGTGATCAAACCCACACGCTTGCCTCGCAGCAGGTCAAACCCACGCGCCGCGAGCATGTCGATCCCGAGCATGAAGGGCCCCGTTTGCGGAGCCTGCGCCATTGGCTGCTGCATCTGCTGCAGGGCCGGGGGCATCATCTGGCAGCCGGTCAGCGCAGCAGCGCTGGAAGAGAGGAGAAAAGAGCGGCGGGTGAGCATAGGCAGACGTGTGGTTCTTTTCGTGGTGGGAGCGGGGATGGTCAAGAGTTCAAAGCCTCACAGAGTCATGCTTGAGAAGTATGCACGTCACCTTCTTGACCCTGGTCTCCGCAAAGCCCTGTTCTTTCGACTGGCATTTTTTCTGCGAACCGCTTTCTCTGTGCCCATGCGTCCGACTCTCCTCACTCTTCGCCTAGCCGCGGCCTGGACGGGCCTTGGGCTGCTGGCGTCGATCTGGCCGGACTTGAAAGTAGCCTGGTTCATCGGCGCCGGTCTGCTGGCACTGGTCCTGGCTCTGGATGGCTTTCTTTTACCTCGGGCATCGGCATTAACGGCCAGTCGTGTCTTGCCCGGTCGCTTTGCCCTGGGCGTGCCAGGAGAGGCTACACTGACTCTGCGTCATACCTTGCAGCATGCGTTGCGAGTTCGTGTGCATGATGGCCTCCCGCCCGAAGCGGAATCCATCGGACTTCCCTGGGATGGCGAGCTGCCTGCGGGCGAGCACCTCGACCTCTCCTATCAGGTGCATTTCACCAAACGTGGACGTCATGTCTTCTCAGCCGCGCATATGCTCATCCGTTCGCGTTTCGGCTTTTGGCAGAGGCAGTATCGGCCCGGCACACCGAGCGAGACACGCTGCTATCCAAACTACGAGCCCATCGTGCGTTACTCGTTGCTCGCCATGGCGAACCGTGAGGAGCAGATGGGCATCATCAAACGTCGCCGTAAAGGTGCCACGCTGGATTTCCGCCAGCTTCGTGAATATCAGGATGGCGATGTCCTCTCCAAAGTGGACTGGAAGGCCACCGCACGCCGGCAGATGCTCATCAGCCGCGAGTTCGAAGAGCAGCGGGACCAGAGCGTGCTCCTCGTTCCAGACTGCGGCCGCCGCATGCGCGCCATGGATGGAGAGCTGAGCCAGTTTGACCACTGCTTGAATGCCATGCTGCTCATCGCCTACCTCGCGCTGAAGCAGGGAGATGAGGTCGGCGTCGCAGGCTTCGGCGGCATTCAGCGCTGGTTGAAGCCCGTGAAAGGCCTGCCAGCCATGCCAAAGCTGCTGAACCATCTGTATGACTACGAGGCCACCACCGAGCCGAGTGACTTCATCGAGGCCGCGCAGCGAGTGATGGCTCTGCAAAAGCGCCGCGCCCTTGTCATCCTGCTGACGAACCTGCGCACCGAGGACACCAGTCATCTCACCAAGGCCGTTCAGCTTCTGCAAAACCGCCATCTTGTGCTCGTTGCCACCCTGCGTGAGGCGGAGATGGAGACTCGTGCCGCGCGCCCCATCGCCACGGTCAATGATGCGCTCAGCTACGGCGCCCTCAGCCATTATCAGAGCCAGCGTGCGCAAATCTTGAAGACATTGGAAGCCCGCCACATCCCCACGGTGGATGAGACCGCCCAGCAGCTTCCCATCGCCCTGGCCAACCGCTATCTCGATCTGAAATCGAGCGGACGGATCTAGTCTCTGCTGACATGCCTCCTCTTCTCGACCAGGTCTTCGAGTGCGCTGAGGTTCCACCTGAGATCATGGACCAGCTCTGGGCCGCTGGCTGGAGGCATTTTGGCGCCACCTTCTTCCGCTATAACATGAGCGTGGATGCCGCTGGCATCAAAAGGATCACCCCACTCCGACTCGACCTCGAGAAAGTCCAGTTCACCAAAAGCCAGCGCCGCGTGCTCCGCCGGAATGCCGACCTCAGACACGTGTTTGAGCCCGCCCAGATCACCACGGAAGCCCAGGCCATGTTTCAGCGCCACAAGGCCCGCTTCAAAGAAAACGTGCCGGATGACCTCAGCACCTTCCTTTCCCATGACCCGGCACATGTGCCTGGGAAATGCGTGGAGTGCCGTGTGTATGAGGGAGACACTCTCCTCGCCATCAGTTACCTCGATGTCGGCACCACCTCCACCTCCGCCGTCTACGGCATGTTTGAGCCGGAGCATTCCTGGCGCAGCTTGGGCATTTACACCATGCTTTTGGAGATCGAGCACAGCCGCCAGCTTGGCTGCCGCCACTACTATCCCGGGTATGCCACGCGGGAACCCAGCGCCTACGACTACAAGAAGCAGCTCCGGGGCCTTGAAGTGCTGGATTGGGCCAGCGGCGAGTGGTCCAGCTATCAGGCACCCGCGGCCATCGCTGAAAATCCTTCCACACCATGCTTGCCAAGGGCGGATGACCCGCTAGTCTCCGGCAACTGATTGCACGGAAGAGTGGCTGAGTGGTTTAAGGTACCTGACTCGAAATCAGGCGTGGGGGTAACCCCACCGTGGGTTCGAATCCCACCTCTTCCGCCATTCTTCGCCGACCATAGAAGGCGAAGAATGCCCTCCGAAGCTTGCAGAGCGAAGGATGGGCTCCACCGTTTGCCGCCCGGCTTCGAATGGCACGCCGCTTTTAGAGGATGGAGCAGAGGCTGGCTATCCGAAACAAAAAGCCCTGAGACCTCATCACAGATCTCAGGGCTCCACATCAACTAGCAAGAATGGGTCATCACGGCTTCACCTCGAAGCTCACATTCTGGGTGATGCCGGACACCTGGCCTCTGAGGTAGAGCTGGTTGTTATACTTGTAGAGGGCTCCGGTCAGTGTGCGCTTCTTGCCCGCAGGTTCATAGATGCTGCCGGTGACCTGGCCGGTCAGCGTGTTCAGTGTCAGCACGGGTTTGCGCATGGCGGGAGTCTTGAAGATAAATTTGTTAGCTGTGCTGAAGTTGAGGTTTTCCATCACCGCGTTGATCTCGCCCAGCACCGATGGGATCTGCAGCGTGCCATCGCCCATGGCGCCTTCCAGGAAGCCCAGGGCGCGCTGGTTCAGCGCAGGCTTGGTCCAGGTGCCGCCAAACAGGGAACCGTAGGAGTTGATTCCGTTCGGGTAAAAGGCGCTCTTCGCCGCAGGCGGGCGGATGTAATAAATGCTCCCCTGCGAGAGCAGATGATCATGCTGGCCCAGGTCCGCGAACTTCAGCTTCTGCAAGCAGTGGCCCTTGCCGCCATGAAGAGTGGTGCATAGGGGCAGAACGGACTCCGTGGAGCTCTCAAAGGCCAGCGGGCCCGAGAAAGTGACCTTCACGCCGTCAGGCAGAGTCGTCGTGCCCGAGGTGGTGCCGTTGGGCTTCACCGTGGCAAACACCATGCCCTGGCCATTCAGGCCGTTGAGCATGAAGCTGCCGGAAAAATTACCCGCCACCTGGCTCACCGTGCCCACCGGAAACTGGATTACCTCATAGAGTTTCTGAGAATCCCAGTCAGCCCCTCCCGTGCTGACATGGAAGAAGCCGCCCACTTTCGCATCAATGATCAGGCCGATCGGCGTCAGCGGCGGGCTACCCACAGGTGAGGTGCGCGGGAAGGCCGTGGAAAAAAAGCCCTCCGGACTCAGCACACCGGAAAACGGGTAGCTCTTGGTGCCGTGGGTGAACTTGGCCGAAAAGCTGAATGCCGAGGTCTTGGTAAAGGTCAGGTTGCCAAACAGCGTCGGGTCTGTGTAGTCCCGCCACACGCCCACGTTTTTGCTGGCACGCTTGGGCAGCAGCCCCAGGTGCAGACGCACGCGGTGCTGGGCGGCTGTCACGGAGGACGCATCGAGCCCGTCCACCGTGATGTGGTAGGTGGTGTTCTTCGTCGCGTAAAAGGTGCAGCTGCCGCCGCGATAGGTGCCTCCGTTGATATTCGTCCAGTGATCATCACTGAAAACGACTCGTGTCAGCGCGTTCACGGTCGCGCCGGTGTAGACACCGATGATGGGGTCATAGATGGCCATCGTCTCCGGCTCTTTGAGGGTGTCCACCGTACAAAAGCCATCTTCCGGCGCCGTCCATTTCCACCAAGCCGACTTGCCCGCCGCTCCGTCCTCCCAGACCAGTGGAGGTTCGCCGTTTTCGCTGGTGTAGTTCAAAAGGGAGATGTTGGGCGAGGTGTACTGTCCGCCGCTGATCTCGGTCGCGGCGGCGAAGTTGTCCTCGCCGGCCTGGGCCTGCGAGGAAGTGCTTCCGAGCAGCGCGGCGGCGAGGAAGGTGGAGCGTATGACGTTGGTTTTCATCAGATGGAATGGGGTCGTTGTGACGCCACGACCATGCGCCACCCCTGAAAACCCACCATCCGACTTCGGGCGGACAGAGCAGCCTCATGGTATCCGACGAAGGTCGGAGGTCAGATGGCTAACAAAAAGGGTGTTCAATACTCCTCTCGGGTGATTTCGGGATGTCTCCGTCACTCCCAGAGCTTTATCCACAAGTCCGACGTCCGTGAGGACATGGGTCGCTAGTCCAGGACAACACCATGGATGACACATGCCGCGCTCCCTCGATCGTTCGGACTCCTGCGTTCATGAGTGTTAGCCGAACAAAAAGCCCTGAGACCTCATCACAGATCTCAGGGCTCCACATCAACTCGCAAAAGTTAGTCATCACGGCGTCACCTCGAAGCTCACATTCTGCGTGGTGCCGGCGACCTGGCCTTTGAGGAAGAGCTGGTTGTTATGCTTGTAGAGAGCACCGGTGATCGTGCGCTTCTTGCCCGCAGGCTCATAGATGCTGCCCGTCACCAGTCCGGTGGTCGTGTTCAGCGTCAGCACCGGTTTGCGCATAGCGGGTGTCTTGAAGATAAATTTGTTCGCGATGCTGAGGTTCAGGCCTTCCATCACATCATTTGCGATCTCTCCCGCCACCATCGGGATGCGTAGCGTGCCGTCACCCATTGTGCCATTCAGGAAGCCCAGAGCACGCTGGTTGGCCAGAGGCTTCACATACGTGCCGCCCTCAAGGATGCCGTCGGCATCGATCCCTGCCGTGTAGAAGGCCGACTTCGGCGCTGGCGGACGCACATAATAGACTCTGCCCACGGAGTTCATGCGGTCTTCCTGACCAAGTTCCACGAAGCGCAGCTTCTGGAAGAAGTAGCCTTTACCAGTTTGCTGGGTTGCGCACACCGGCAGCACGGACTCCGTGCCGCTGTAGCGGGTCAGCGGGCCTGAGAAAGTCACCTTCACACCATCAGGCAGTGTGGTCGTGCCAGTCACGGTGCCGTTGGGCTTCACCGTCGCAAAGACCAGACCGTTCGCGGCCACATTGTTGTCCAGCGCAAAGCTGCCGGAGAAATTGCCCGCCACCTTGCTGAACGTGCCAGCAGGGAAGGAGATCACTTCCAGCAAGTCCTCCCTCGACCACTCCACGCCGCCGTAGCCCACGTGAAAAGAGCCGCCATCTTTGGCATCGATGATCAGCCCCAGAGGTGCCAGCGGAGGGCTGCCGGCGGGTGCCGAGCGTGGAAAGGAGATGGAGTAAAAGCCTTCCGGGCTCAGCACACCGGCGAACGAATGGCTCTTCTGGCCGACGGTGAACTTGGCGGTGAAACTGTAGGCAGAGGTCTTGCTGAAGCTCAGGGTGCCGTGGAGGCTGGGCTCGCCAAAGATCCTCCATGCGCCGGCTTTCTTTGTCGGGCGCTTCGGCAGCAGGGCCAGCTTCATGGACATTTGGTGCTGGGTCGCGGTGATGTTGGAAGGTGAGAGGCCATCGACCACAATGTGGTAGGTCGTGTTCTTCACCGCGTAGAACGTGCAGCTCGCGCCGCGATGCGATGCCCCGTTTCCGCTCGTCCAATGGTCATCGCTAAATGCCACCAATGTCAGTGCATTCACAGTCTGCCCGGTGGCCACGGCGATCACGGTGTCCCGGATGTGCTCGGCCTCGGTCTCCTTCAGCGTGTCGACCGTGCAGAAGCCATCTTCAGGGGCCGTCCACTTCCACCAGACAGTCTTGCCAGCCCCCGGGTCGCCCCAGAACAGGCCTGGCTCGCCAGCCTGCATCGTACAGTTCAGGATGGAGTGATCATCTGACTGGTATCGGGTGAAGCCGGAGATGTCGGTCGCGTTCTCAAAGTTGTCCGCATAGGCGAGAGCTTTGTTGCAGGCGGAGCCGAGCAAAGCTGCGGCGAGAAAAAGAGAGCGTGTGAAGTTGGATTTCATGAGGGGGCGTTGGTGTGACGCAGCGACCATGTGCCTCTCCTGAAAACCCCACCATCCGACTTCGGACGGACAACACGCCCTCAACTCATCCGACGAAGGTCGGAGGTCAAATGACTAACAAAAAGAGTTTCAAATTCTCCTTTCGGATGACTCGGGATGTCTCCCTCATGCCTCTGCGATCAATGCCGCCGCCTTGCCTAACCTCTCCCGCAATGGCACCGCTTTCTCCGCCAGTGCTTTCTGCTCTAACTCATACTGCGCACGACCTTCCGCTGTTTCGATCGGGATCGGCTCATAGCCCAGATGCTTCAGATCATAGGGGCTTGCACGCATGTCGAGATCCCGTCCTTCAAAGGCCAGCGCAAAGCACTCTCCCACGAGACTGCTACCGACCCAGGGCCATAGCTTCGCGGACCATTTGTACAGGTCCATGTTGGTGTGGAGACAGCCGCCCTGCTCCATCTCCAGTCGCGTCTCCAGCACGGGCTGGAAGACATTCATCGGCCGTGCTTCAGGCGTGAAGAAGCGGAAGGCATCGTAGTGTGAGCAGCACACCGTCTGCGACCTCACAAACTCCGCCAGCGTCTCCGGCGAGAGCCGCAGCTCATAACCCTGATGGCGCACCTGCTCACGTGGCTGCTGATACACCATGGCCCACTCATGCAGGCCATAGCAGCGCAGACGTGGCGGGCGGTTCGTGATCGCCGTGCAGAGGGAAGCCACCCAGCGCGCCAGATCACGCAGGCCGGAGCCCATTGTGTGCGTGCCCATTTGCGTCACTGAGCCTTCACGCTGCATCGGGGCCGTGCCGAGCCATGGCATCTCCTGCACATCTTCATCCGCGACCTCGATATTCACGCCCAGCGGCGGCATCCAGCGCTTCAGCTTGGCGGGAGAAAACTGGTAATAGGTGAAGAGGAAGTCGTGCACCGGATGTTTTTCACCACGGCTCCGGCGCTCCACAAAGGCATCGGCCTGTGCGCTCACCAGCCTGAGATGCTCTTCCATCTGCGCCCGCCACCCGGCACGAGCCAGAGCTGGGGCAGGGGAGAGTGAGGGCGATATCATGAGCAAAGTTGGTTTGTCATGCGCCCATCAGCGCCACGGCCACGGAATCCACTAGCGGCTTGCCCGCACGGGTGAGGCGGATGTGACCATTCTCGACCAGGAGTAGCCCCTCCTCTCCCAGCACGCGGATCATACGTTGTTCGGGTGCCTTGACCAGGCTCTCTGGAAGCCCGCGCGCGGTGCGCAGTTCCAGCCCGAATCGTTCGGTGCGGCGTTGCTCAGCCGTGAGTGCCTCGCCAGGCTGGGCGGCGCTTTGGCCAGATTGCAGGAGCTCGATGTAGCGGTTGGTATCTGCGATGTTCTGCCAGCGATGATCCTTGGCCGTGGAGTAGGATCCTGGACCGAGACCGATGTAGTCTTCACCCAGCCAGTAGGCTTCGTTATGAATGGAGCGGTAACCCGGACGCGCATAGTTACTGATTTCGTAGTGCTCGTAGCCAGCCGAGTTCAGCTGGTCCAGCGCTGCATAGAAGAAGTCGGCATCACGCTCTTCTTCCACGCGATACTGCCCTTTGCGCAGACGCTCGAAGAACTCCGTGTCCTCCTCATAGTTCAGATTGTAGGCCGAGATATGGTTCGGGTTGAGCGAGATGCTCCGCTCCAGCGTGCCCCTCCAGGCTTCGAGGCTCTGTCCCGGAATCGAAAACATCAAATCAATGCTCACGCTGCGAAAGCCTGCTTTGCGCAGTGTGTGAAAGGTCTCCTCGGCATCATCGGGTGCATGGTCGCGACCTAGCGTGCGCAGCGTCTCCTCATCCCAGGCCTGGATGCCCAGGCTGATGCGGTCGATGCCTTGGGCACGCATCATATCCGCTTTCGAATCCGTGATCGTGCGCGGATTCACCTCGCAGGTGAACTCACGCACTCCGGTGAGATCCATGCGCTCCCGCAGTCCGGTCAGCAGCCGCTCCAGATGCACCTCGCTCAGGGCCGTGGGGGTGCCGCCGCCGAAATAGACCGTGTCCAGCTTCAGGTCATAGTCGCGGCCCGCCATCTCAGCCTCCGCCAGCACCGCATCCACAAACGCCGCCATGGGCGTGTTTCCCGGTGTGTGCTTGTAGAAGCTGCAATACGGGCAAACGCGGTGGCAGAAGGGGATGTGGACGTAGAGGTGGCGCACTGAGGGGGCTACCAAGGTGCCTCCAAAGGGACACAAAAGCATCCAGTTTGTTGTGTCCGCCTGGGACTGTGCCCAAACAAAAAGGAGGTGCCCGGTTTTCCCAGGCACCTCCCTTGAATTTACAAGATGGCTCTAAGATCAGTCCTCGCCACTGCTCGCGGCGAGCTGGGCGATGACGTTGATGTCTTCCAGCGTGGTGGTGTCACCCTTGATCAGCTCGCCAGCGGCGATCTGTTTCAGGAGACGGCGCATGATCTTGCCGGAGCGGGTCTTTGGCAGAGCTGCGGCAAAGCGGATCTCATCCGGAGTCGCCACGGGACCGATGACCTTGCGCACGTGCTTCTTCAGCTCGTCAGCGAGTTCGCGGTTGGCGGTGATGCCTTCCTTCACAGTGACAAAGCAGACCACACCCTGGCCCTTCATCTCATCGGGGCGACCCACGACTGCGGACTCGGCCACGGAAGGATGAGAGATGAGCGCGCTCTCCACCTCGGCAGTGCCGAGACGGTGACCCGCCACGTTGAGCACATCATCGATTCGGCCGATGATCCAGAAGTTGCCGTCCTTGTCACGACGGGCTCCGTCGCCAGCAAAGTACCAGCCTTTGAAGTCACTCCAGTAAGCGTCCTGATAGCGCTTCTTGTCACCCCAGATGCCGCGCAGCATGGATGGCCATGGCTTGCGGATGACCAGCTTGCCCTGCTCATTGACGCCGACTTCCTTGCCGAGATCATCCACGATGGCTGCATCCACGCCGAAGAAGGGCAGGGTGGCCGTGCCGGGCTTCGTGGGAGTCGCGCCAGGCAGAGGCGTGAGCATGTGGCCGCCGGTTTCGGTCTGCCACCAGGTGTCCACAATCGGGCATTTGCCGCCGCCTACCTTGTTATGATACCACATCCAGGCTTCCGGATTGATCGGCTCACCCACGGTGCCGAGCAGGCGCAGGCTGCTGAGGTCATGCTTCTTCAGCCACTCATCACCCCACTTCATGAAGGAGCGGATGGCGGTCGGAGCGGTGTAAAACACCGTCACTGCATATTCTTCGATGATCTTCCAGAAGCGGTCATTCTCCGGCCAGTTCGGCGCGCCTTCAAACATCAAAGATGTGGCACCGAGCGCCAGCGGTCCATAGACCATGTAGGTGTGGCCCGTGACCCAGCCGATATCGGCGGTGCACCAGTACACATCATCATCACGCAGATCGAAGACGTATTTGCAGGTCATCTGCGCGTGCAGAAGGTAACCGCCGGTCGTGTGCAGGATGCCCTTCGGCTTGCCCGTGCTGCCGCTGGTATAAAGGATGAACAGAGGTGACTCAGAATCCATCGCCACGGCGGCGCAGTTGGCGTCCACATACTCCAGCTCGCGGTGCCACCAGACATCGCGGCCTTCTTCGATGTGCACATCCTGGCCGGTGCGGCGATGAACGATCACCGTCTCCACCGGAGTGTCACCACCCTTGAGAGCATCATCCACATTCTTCTTCAAAGGCACCACAGCACCGCGACGATAGCCGCCGTCTGCCGTGACAATGATCTTCGCGCCGCAGTCGAGCACGCGGTCCTTGATGGACTCCGCGCTGAAGCCGCCAAAGATCACACTGTGCATCGCGCCGATGCGTGTGCACGCCAGCATGGCGATCGCTGCCTCAGGGATCATTGGCATGTAGATGATCACACGGTCACCCTTCTTCACCTTGTTGCGCTTCAGTACATTAGCAAAGCGGCACACTTCACGGTGCAGTTGCTGATAGGTCAGCACTCGCTTCTCGCCGGGCTCGCCTTCCCAGATTAGAGCCGCCTTTGTCTTGCGCGGACCTTCCAGATGACGGTCCAGGCAGTTCTCACTGACGTTCAGCTTGCCACCGACAAACCACTTCGCGTTCGGGCATTTCCAGTCCAGCACCTTGGTGAAGGGCTTGCTCCAGTTCAGTTCCTTCGCTTCACGGCCGAAGAACTTGTCAGGATGCTTGAGGGACTCCTCATGCATCTTCTTGTACTGGGCCATCGAGCTGATGCGCGCCTTCTTGGAGAACTCAGCGCTAGGCTTGAACACGCGGTTCTCGACCAGCAGGGACTTGTTGTTGCTGCTGGCGGCCTTGGCGGCTTTCGCAGCTTTCTTCGGGGCGGGTTTGGCGGCTTTCTTCTTGCTCATGAGGTTGGGAAAGGGGCGGAGTTAACGCAGGAGGGCGGAGGCTACATGCAGGGAAGTCCGTCTGGCAATCACGTACTACAATACTTTGAAACAAACGTTGGCAGGCCTGGATAGGTTTGGAAGCCCTCGGTTGGCCACGGGAGACCTATCCCTTCAAATCCCCGCACTTTGGCAAGTTTGGCTGCATCCGCAGACCCATTCCATTCTCACCCGGTCCCATACTTTCAGACAAAGAATGCTTGCCCCGCAGCGTTGGTTTCAGCCAGACTTTTTCACCCATATGGAAAACACCCCAGCCAACTCGTCGCGCCGAGACTTCATCAAGACCGCCACCCAGGCAACCGCCGGCCTGTCTGTGCTTTCCGGCATCCACATCCCCTATGTCCATGCCCAGGGAGATGACACCATCAGCGTGGCCCTCGTCGGCTGCGGTGGTCGCGGCACCGGTGCTGCCAGCAACATGATGGGCGTGAAGCAGCGCACCCGCCTCGTCGCCATGGCCGACGTGCAGGAAAACCGCCTTGAGGCCAGCTTCAATGGTCTGAGCGGCAAGCACCCCGACCGCTTCTCCGTTTCCGCCGATACCAAGTTCATCGGATTCGATGCCTACAAGAAGGCCATCGACATGCTGAAGCCAAACGACATCGTCATCCTCGCCACGCCTCCGGCCTTCCGCTGGGTGCAGTTCCAATACGCCATCGACAAGGGCGTGAACGTCTTCATGGAAAAGCCCATCTGCGTGGATGCCCCGAGCGGACGCCGCATGCTGGAGCTGGGCAAGAAGGCTGAAGCCAAAGGTCTCAAAGTCGGCGTCGGCCTCATGTGCCGTCACTGTCGCGTGCGTGGTGAGCTCTTTGATCGCATCCAGCAGGGCGAGATCGGCGATATCATTCTCGGTCGCGCTTACCGTCTCCAGGGTCCAGTGGGCACATGCTTCACCAAGCCGCGTGATGTGGCCACCGACCCGAACGAACTGATCTACCAGATCAAGAACTTCCACAGCTTCCTCTGGGCTTCCGGCGGTGCCTTCAGCGACTTCAACATCCACAACATCGACGAGATCTGCTGGATGAAGAACGACTTCCCGATCGAGGCCAAGGCCACCGGCGGCCGCACCGAGCGTGGCGACTACGTGGACCAGAACTTCGACCACTACAGCGTGGAGTACACCTTCCGCGATGGCAGCAAGTTCTGGCTCGAAGGCCGCAACGCCATGAAGACTCACAACGAGTTCGCCAGCTACGTGCACGGCAGCAAAGGCATGGCCGTCGTCTCCACCGCCGGTCACTTCCCGTCGAAGGCGATGACCTTCAAAGGTCAGAACAAGAACCCCAAGGAAATCATCTGGCGCGGCAAGCAGCCCGAGCCGAATCCATATGATCTCGAGTGGCAGGACCTCGTCGACGCCATCACGAACGGCAAGCCTTACAATGAAGTCGAGCGCGGTGCCATGGCCAGCCTCGTCACCGTCATGGGCCGTATGAGCGCCCACACCGGCCAGCTCGTGACCTTTGACCAGCTCATGGCCCACGATCACGAGTTCGCTCCGAACGTCGACAAGCTCACCATGGATGGTGCCGCACCGCTCATCGCTGACGCCAGCGGCAAGTATCCGATCCCGCTCCCCGGCGTGAACGGCCTCTATGAGTACGTCGTGCCGAAGGCATGATCTGAAGCTCTGCTATTATAATAGGAGCCCTGAGGCCTTCATTGGCTTCAGGGCTTTTTCGTGCAATCGTCGTTCACGAATTCGGATGGCACTCCGATCCTCGCGAAGCGTCAAGAGTGCGATGAGAAGCGCTCAAGCGCGACACTGCTGTCGTGAGCCGTGCACACAATCGAAGGCCAACTCGTGACGAGGACACTTTCGACAGAAGCATCGAGCCCGGGCTCTACCACCAATGAAAAGACCCGCTACGCGAAGCCGTAGGAGGGCTGGTTTGAAGCCTCGGAGAGGCGAAAGGAAATAGCCCCCGGCTTCAGCCGGGGGTAATTGTGTGAGCGCTCTCTCATCGCAGCCAAGTCCCGGTGAGGGACGAAAGAGATCAGCATTCGCCCCAGCCAACCAATGCCATCAGCCAAATGAACCAATGCCTTCCTTCATCTCTCAGGGGCTTTGGATTGAGCCGTGATGCAATAACCAAAAGCAGCATACAGCGCCCCTTCGCGATCTGCGCATTCCCCAGGCATGTCGCGCTTGCTGTTTCTGGCCTAGACCTCTTATCTTCCAATCCACGGCTATGTTTTTCTATCTAGTCCTGCCCCTCATGGCCTTCAACCTGTGGCAATGCTCGTACATGACATGGCTCTATTCGCGCAGACCTGAGGCGTGGAATCTCTTCGTGAAAAACTGGGAGATGGGCAGCAACAGGAAAATTCGGCCTGTGAGATTCCTCGTTGGACTTTGGCTGGGCTTTATGGCGGCGGTTGCCGCACTCTCCTTCTTTTATCACTATGTCTTAAGCGAAGTAAAATGAAGACCGACCCGGCAAACTACCTCCGCCGCTGCAGCCTGAAACTGATCACGCCTAATATAAAAGTCCCCGCGATCATCAGCGTGCTCAGCGCATTGATCACCGGCAGGCTGCGGCTCGTCTTCATCATGCTGGCCACGCGCAGGGGCAGGGTGGTGGTGCCAGGACCGGAGACGAAGAAGGTGATGACGTAATCATCAATGGAGAGTGTGAAAGCCAGCAGACCTCCGGCGATCATACCCGGAAGTAGCAGAGGCAAAAGAACACGTCGTGTCGCCTGCCAGCGACTCGCCCCCAGATCACGCGCGGCATCCAAAAGTGTGAAATCAAAGTCCTGCAACCGTGCCAGCACCACCATGGTCACATAGCTAAGACAAAAGGTCGTGTGTGCGATCCAGAGCGTCGTCATGCCCGTCTCCATGCCGATGGCGACAAACAAGGCGAGCAGTGACATGCCCATCAGAATGTCCGGGAGTGCCAGTGGCAGCGTCACCAGAGTTTGATGCGCCGTCTGCAGCCATGACCGGCAGCGATGCAGCACCAGCGCGGCCAATGTCCCTAACAAGACTGAAGTAAGCGTGGCACTCACGGCCACCTTCAGCGTCACCTGCAGAGATTCCCACACTTCATCGGCTTCCCACAGACGCTCATACCACTTGAGGGTAAAGCCTTCCCACTCGCCACCGAAGCGGGACTCGTTGAAGGAGTTCACCACGAGCACGATCATTGGCGCATGCAGGAAGACCAGCACCAGGAGAGTGATGAGCGCAGGAACACGTGACCGCTTCATGCGCGCGCCCTCCTTTCTCGCCAGGTCATCATCAGCACCGGAATCATCACCATGATCAGCAGCGCGCCAGAGAGCGCGCTGGCCAGCGGCAGGTTTCGATCCGTGAAGGCCCGCTGTACGATCTTGTTGCCGATCATTTCATCCATCGTGCCGCCAACAAACTGTGGAATGACATACTGACCTAGTGAACTAACGAACACGATGACAGAGGCGGAGATGATGCCCTGGCGCACACCTGGAAGGAAGACCTTGCGAAACGCACTCCAGCCCGTGGCACCGAGATCACGCGCCGCATCCATCAGATGGAAGTCGAACTTCTCTGCCGCCGCATA
The DNA here is from genome assembly GCF_007992435.1 of Prosthecobacter gellanilyticus. Taxonomy (GTDB): domain Bacteria; phylum Verrucomicrobiota; class Verrucomicrobiia; order Verrucomicrobiales; family Verrucomicrobiaceae; genus Prosthecobacter; species Prosthecobacter gellanilyticus. The sequence continues at coordinate 164,188 of NZ_BKAG01000002.1, forward strand.
CAGCGGAAGGATGGCAAAGGGCAGCTGGGTGTAGATCATCACCAGCATCACCGCGCCGATGTTGTTCAGCAGCAGCGCATCTTCACTGATCAGGTTCAGCCACACAAGCAGATGCTTCAGCGGCCCGTCTGGATGCAGCAGCGAACGCCAGGCGAAGATGCGTATGATGAAGTTAGTAAGGAAAGGAAGGATGATGAGCAGCAGCAGCGCATTCCGCCAGTTCACCGAACAGCGTGCCATGTGCCAGGCCATCGGCAGTGAGAGCATGAGGCAGACCATCGTGGTGATGAAGCTGATGCCCACTGTTCGCATCAACACAGGTACATAGATCGGATCTGCCAATGACTTCACCGTCTCGAGTGTCCATCCATCACCCACACCACCGCGCAGATCACTCGCACGAAACGCGAGTGTGAGACTGATGAGGCATGGCAGTGCGAAGAATGCGATCAACCATCCGAGTGATGGAAGCGTGGAGATGATTTCCTGACGTCGTGGTGATGACATGCGTGATGCACGTGCATGGAAGAGCGCTCAGAAATTCCGCAACACGATGTTTGATGCATCACATCACATTCAATGATGCGCATGTGCTGAAAACAAAAGACCCTCTGGTCTGCGAAAACCAGAGGGTCTGTTTGGCGATCCAGCAACCAACAACAGTGAGGACCGTTTGGCACGAAAGTCGAAGCTAAGAACTGCAACTCTTGTGGCCAGCACCAGGAAACCGGCCCGGTGATGACGAGTGGAGAGTAAAAACTTTTGGTGAGGACGTCAACCAACGGGGTTGTTTTTTGCAAAAAGAGGAGGAATTCTCACTTTTGAGATGTCTCATTTCGGATAAAACTCTAATAATTTTAGAAGAAAGTGCCTTGACACCCATGTGGATAAGAAACTGTTCATGTGAATAAGCATAACAACCTGCTTGACACATCCCCTATCAAGGTCAGCCGCCAAAACGAAAGATGCCTCTGCGGGGTGCCGTTGTCTCTCCTCCTATTCCCCCCCCAGCGTGCAGAGGTGTTTTTCGACGTCTCCGACAAAGGCGTTGAAGTGGCTTCGGCTGCATGGACGGTGTAGGCCTTCAGCCACCCCTTTTATCCCTCATGGAATCCTTCGTTTTTCCGCGCCGGGCCGCCTTGGCCGCCCTCGCGCTACTGTCGTCAGGAACCTTTGCCACCGCCAATGACTGGACCAACTGGCGCGGCCCCCTCCAAAACGGCGTCAGCCTGGAGCACTACACGGACGCTGGCAAACTGCCGGACACGCCTGCCTGGACCTACGACATGCGCGGCCGTGGCTCCCCGGTGGTGGTGGACGGCAAGGTGGTCCTCTGGGGCTATCGCGGTGAGACGACCGACCTGATCGAGGTCCTGGCGGTCATCGATGCCAAGACCGGCAAGAAGCTCTGGGAAATCGAGATCTCCGACTACCTCAGCGATTCCATCTACAATAGATACACGATCGGCGCCCCCACGGTGGATCCGGAGACCAAGCGCATCTACCTCGTCAGCAATGCCGGACGCTTCGTCTGCTATGATCTCGATGGGAAGAAGGCCTTCGACATCCCTCTGATGGAGGATTTTGGCCGCATGACCTTCCCGAACAGCCGCGTGGGCAGTCCGGTGATTGAAGGAGACATCGTCATGGTCCATTACATCTTCTCCAACTGGGGCGCTGACGGCCCTGCTGCGGACCGCGTGTATGGATTTGATAAGAAGACTGGTGAGCTCGTCTGGTGGAGCCTTCCCGGCGTGAGCCCGCCTGTGGACTCCTCCTTTTCGACCCCGGTGCTGGAGACTCGTGACGGCAAGCGTGTCGCCTACTACACCACCGGTTGTGGCAACCTCGTCTGCTTCAATGCCCGCAGCGGCAAGCCTTACTTCCGCATGCCGCTCTGCAAAAACGGCATGAACCCCAGCGTGGTCCTGCACAAGGGCAACGTCATCACCGTGCATAATGATGAAAACGTAGACAGCACGGAGAAGGGGCGCATGTCCTGCGTCAAGCTCCCGGAGAAGCTGGCTGCCGCAGCCCCTGGCGCGGAGACGACCGTTCTTGAACCCAGCGCTGAAGTCTGGCGCAATCCTGTGGGTGCCACCAGCAGCTCGCCGGTGGTCGTCGGAGACACCATCTATCAGCTCAGTGATGGTGGCGAACTGCTCGCCATCGATGCGAACACCGGCAAGGACCTTTGGAAGAAGAAGCTCAGCAACGCCAACCTCCATTCCTCGCCGCTCTATGTCGATGGCCTGCTCTATTGCCCCATGATGGAAGGCAAGCTGGTCGTGGTGAAGCCCGGCGCGACCGATGGTGAGATCGTGCAGGAGATCAAACTCGATGGCGGTGACTCGGCCCAATGCCTGGGTGCTCCTGTCGTTTGCGATGGCGTGTTGTATGTGACCACCACGGACACGTTCTACGCCTTCCCGATTCCGAACAAGGGCATCAAGACCGATCCCGCTCCCGTGGCCGTGATCCCGAAAGCCGGCAAAGCCGTGGCTCTGCAGATCATCCCTGCGGAAGTGGTCATCATGCGTGGCAGCAAACAGGCTTTCCGCATTCGCAGCATCGATGCCAATGGCATGGTGGTCAGTGACAAGGTGGAAGGCGTGAAGTGGGAAAGCTTCATCCCGCCGACCGCGAAGGTGAAGGCCACGATGGATGCCAAGTTCAATGACGCTGGCGAACTTGTGGTGGCTGCCGATGCGAAGGTCAGTGCTGGCGCCTTCAAAGGCACTGCTCCAGACGGCACCTTTGGCACCATCCGCGGTCGTGCGCTCAAGGCGCTGCCGATCACCGAAGACTTCGAGGCCTATGAACTCGCGGACGAGTTCCCGGCCGATGCCGCGAATCCAGCCTACAAGTTCTCCTTCCCGCCGCTGCCTTGGATCGGTGCCCGCTTCAAGTTCCAGGTCATGGAGAAGGACGGCAACAAAGTGTTCGGCAAGAGCTTTGACCGTCTGCTGTTCCAGCGCGGAACCGTGTTCGTGGCACCTTCCACGCTCTCCAATTACACCATGCAGGCAGACGTGATGACGGACGGCAGCGCCCGCTCGAAGTCTGACATTGGTCTGATCAACCAGCGCTACCTCATCTGCCTTCGCAGCAATGCCAACAAGCTTGAAGTGAGCTCTAATCCTGAGCGTCTCGCCGTGGCCGCACCCTTCAAGGTGAGCGCCAACACATGGTACACGCTGAAGACTCGAGTCGACACGAACGCGGACGGAAGTGGCGTGGTCAAAGGCAAGATCTGGACCAAAGGCCAGCCTGAGCCTGAAGCCTGGACCGTCGAGGCCAAGGTGGCCAGAGCCCACACCCAGGGCAGCCCCGGCATCTTTGGTTTCACCCCGATGAATCAGAAGCGCGTATTCCTCGACAATCTGAGCATTACTGAAAACAAGTAGTCTCCATTTCCTTTCTTTATCCACCCAATGAAGCTCCAAACCTCTGCACTTCTCGCGCTCATCAGCGCTTCAACCCTCCACGCGGCCGATCTGTCCCAGTGGGGCGGTGGCAACAGCCGCAACATGGTTTCGCCCGAGAAAGGGCTGCCGATGGACATTGATCCCGGCAAGAAATACGGCCCGAAAGCCGCGCCAAAGATCGCCGGCCGTCTCCGTCCGAACGCCGAGGAAGCCAACAAAGGCCCAGGTGCTGAAGACATCGACATGAGCACCACCAAGAACTGTCTCTGGGTGGCCAAGCTCGGCTCCCAGACCTACGGCACGCCGGTGATCGCCGGTGGCCAGGTGTATGTCGGCACGAACAACGAGTCTCCTCGCAATGACAAGCACATCGGTGACCGCGGTATCGTTATGGTGTTTGATGAGTACACCGGTGAGTACAAGTGGCAGCTCATCTCTCCGAAGATGGGCTCCGGCAAGGTGAACGACTGGGAATACCTGGGTGTCTGCGCCAGCCCCACCGTGGTCGGTGACAAGGCCTACGTGCCGGGCAATCGCTGCCAGATCATCTGCATGGACGTGAACGGCATGTCCAATGGCAACCAGGGCATGCAGGACGAGGCCCAGTTCATGGCCGCTCCAGACAAGGACGGCAAGCCTGTGGTCATCGAACCCGGCAAGACCGATGCAGACATCCTCTGGGTGTATGACATGTACAAAGAGCTTGGCGTCTTCCAGCACAATGCCACCGCTGGCTACCCGCTGGTCATTGATGGCAAGCTCTTCGCCCCGACCTGCAATGGCGTGGATTGGACCCACACGAACATTCCTGCTCCCCAGGCTCCGAGCTTCATCATGCTGAATGCTGAAGACGGCACTCTCCTTGGCGAGATGGATCATGTGGCCTCCGAGCGCGTGCTTCACTGCTCCTGGTCCAGCCCCACACTGGCTGAGGTTGATGGCAAGAAGCAGATCGTCTTCGGCGCTGGTGATGGCTGGGTCTACTCCATGGACATGACCACGGAGAAGAAGGACGACTTCGATATCCTCAAAGAGTTCTGGCGCTACGACGCGAATCCTCCGGAGTATCGGAAGAACAGCGCTGGCGAGCCCATCAAGTATGTGGAGTATGACGGCCCTAGCGAAATCATCGGCACCGTGGTTTACAACGACGGTCTGGTGTACGTGAACATCGGCCAGGACCCTGAGCACGGTGAAGGCGTGGGCATGCTGAGCTGCATTGATCCGAAGCAGTCCGGTGATCTCTCCGGCAAAGCCGTCTGGACCTTCAAAGGCATCGAGCGTTCCATCTCCACCCCTGCGGTGAAGGATGGTCTGGTTTACACCGCTGACTACACCGGCCGCGTGTTCTGCCTGGATGCCAAGACCGGCAAAGAATACTGGAAGTTCGATACCAAAGGCCACATCTGGGCCAGCCCGATGGTTGCCGATGGCAAAGTCTGGATCGGCAACGAAGAGGGCGAGCTCTTCATCCTCGCTGAAGGCAAGGAACTCAAGGAACTCAAGACCATCGAGTTCCCGTCTCCTCTGCTCAGCAGCGTAGTGGCCGCCAACGGTTGCATCTACATCACCACCCACACTCACCTCTACTGCTTCAAGGACGGCGCCAAGCCTGCTGCGGGCGCGGAGTGATGCCGACAAGCTGATCTAGTTCGCTCAATTCAAATCACAGGGCCGGGAGTTTTCTCCCGGCCCTTTTTTATGCCCGCGCTTCACAGCACCGGAATGAACAACCTCGCGAAACCGTTTCTCAGCTGCTCTTTCAGCGGGAGGTTTTCCAGCATCGCTTCCGTGATCTCCGCGCTGATGGCTTTCTTCTGGTCCACGATCGCCTTCAATCTCGTCACGAGCGCCGTATTGTGGCATGCCACATTGAACTCAAAGTTCAGTCGCAGACTGCGCGGATCCCAGTTGGTGGAACCCAGGATCGACCATGCATCATCAATCAGGAGCAGCTTCGAGTGATCAAACGGCGCTGGTGATTCATAGATGCGGCAGCCCGCATGCAGAAGCTCGCCATACAGAGTGCGCGCAGCCCAGGCCACGAAAGGGATGTTGTTCTTCGCAGGCGTGATGATGGTGACATCGACCCCGCGCGTGGCGCAGAGTTTCAAGGCTGCAAGTAGGGTGACCGGCGGAAGAAAGTAAGGAGTGACAATGCAGACCTGATGCCGGGCGGCACTGAGCGCCGCAAACAGCGCCGTCGGCATCACTTCATAGTCTTCATCCGGTCCGTCCACAATGCCCAGGCCATGCACATTGCCGGTCGGCGCGATCTCCGGAAACCACAGCTTCTCGTCCAGAGCCTCGCCCGAACAAAAGATCCAGTCTTCCGCAAACACCCGCTGGATCTGGGTCACGACCGGACCTGTCAGCTTGAACTGCAGATCCTGCACGGGATGACCTGGATGGCGCGCCAGCATGTTCCCCTCACGAATGTTCATCCCGCCCGTGAAGGCGATGCAGCCATCGACGACGAGGACCTTCTTATGGTTTCGCAGATTCATCGTCAGCAGCCGCAAGATGAAGCGGTTAGGCATGAAGCGTTCCACAGGCACTCCACGTTCAGATAGCACCTTGGTCACGGGTGGCCAGGAGTAGCGCGTGCCCGCATCATCCACGATCACACGCACCTGCACGCCGCGTTTGCAGGCGGCGTCCAGGGCATCCACAAACTCAGCTCCGATGCCCGTGGCCTCAAAAATATAGCTGGAGAGCGCCACGCTGCTTTTCGCTTCACGAATCGCGGCGATCATCGCCGGCATGGCCTCATCACCATTGATAAAGGGCACGATGCTGTTGCCCGAACTAAAATTAAATCGCGAGATGCGGTCAAGGGTCACTGCCAGGGATCCATCACGCTCGGAGCGCTCCGCATCCCCATGGACAAACAGCGGGCAGGTGGGCACAGGGTCGCGATAAGCTGGACCGATGCCACCGCGATACTGCTGGCCGCGCCGACGAATGAAATTGATCCCTAGCAGCCCGTAAAGACACGCTCCGAGAAACGGCGAAAGCACAATGATCGCCACCCAAAACGCCGCTGACCGATGATCCCGCTGATGAGTGAGCAGATGTCCCAGCGCGATCACGCTGAGCGTGATGGCCACCAGTGAGAATGTCAGCGTCACATATTGCCAGTCGGTCATGCGGGGAAGGGAGGAGCCGTTTGCGGTGGTTTGCAATCGTTCGCAGTTGTTTGCGGTGGCTTGGAAAAACAACTGCAAACAACCGTCAACCACGGCAAACAACCGCAAACGGTCTGCTTCAAAGTTTGGTGTAGCCCACGCTCTCGCAGGGCAGATCCCAGAGCTTCTTCAGCTCGGCATCCAGCTTCGTGATGCTGAAGCTCACGCCCGCCATTTCCTGGCAGGTGACGATGCTGTCCACGATGGTGTGATGCACCTTGATGCCACGGGCATCCAGGATCGGACGCGCGGCGCGCAGGAGAATGAGAAGCTCCATCATGTGCGTGGAGCCGAGGCTGTTCACGAAGAACACGATCTCATCACCCGCATTCAGCGGCATGTCGTCAGCAAAGAGCAGGTCGAGAATCTTCGCGGCCAGCTCGTCAGCGGTGCACATGGGGATGAGGCCCACACCCTTCTCACCATGGATGCCCATGCCGAGACCGATCACGTCATCTGCCAGTTCAAAGGTAGGCTCACCCGTGGCAGGGATGGAGCCTGGCTTCGTGGACACGCCGACGGTGCGGGTGTTGTCCACGGCCTTCTGGGCGATACGGACCAGCTCATCCAAAGAATCCACGACTGTGGCAGCAGCACCTGCGAGCTTGGTGATCGGCACAAGGCCACCCACACCACGGCGGTTCTGCTTCTTGTCCGGCGGAGCAGAGCAGACATCGTCATTGATGATCACGGTCTTGACGGTGATGCCTTCGTCCGCGGCCAGCTCACCGCCGATATCAAAGTTCATCACGTCACCGGCATAGTTGCCGTAAAGGAAGAGCACACCCTTGCCGCGGTTCACCGCTTGAGTGGCCTCAAGCACGATGTCCGGAGGTGGAGCCGCGAAGATCTCGCCCACGGCAGCACCATCCGCCATGCCCTTGCCGACGAGGCCGTGATAGATCGGCTCATGGCCCGCGCCACCGCCCACCAGCAGGGCCGGAGCATCTGGACGCAGGTCATTCATCACCAGGGAGCGCTTGCCCACGCGGCGGACCTTGCCGTCGTAAGCGAGCACGAGGCCTTCAAAGAGTTCGTCGGCACACTTCAGCGGGTCATTGATGATCTTTTTGGCGGAGTTTTTGCTCATGGCGAGGTCGGGGCGGGTTGGAATGCGGGCGTGAGGTTTAGCGGGTGCGCCCTCTCCTGTCAAAATCAACCCACTCAACCAACGCGAATGCGGGACGGGAATCACGCCCGCCTTCACAGATCGGCGGCACCCACACTCAAAATCTGCAGGTCGATGGGGATCAATGTTCCATCTTCGATCCGGATAAAATTTCCGGGGTGTGTGTCAGCGATGACGGTCCCCGCCTCATTGCACCATTTGTTAAAACCGTCTGCTCGATAGCCTTGATCGGTGAACCATTGGGCAATCTGCTCCAGCGTCGGGGAATCCCCCTGAACGAGAGGCTGGGAGATGACAATAGAAGCACCTTCTTGCGTGAGCAGGATACCCTCCAGGCGGATGTCGTCACCGAAGAGAAGATTCGCCCAAAGGGCGTTGCGGGCATAACGCCATGCCTCCACCTGCGTGCCAAAGAAAGGGGCTTTGGTGATTTTCAGCACGCGGCGCATCTCCTCATGAAAGAAAACGCGATGCTCCAAACCACCCTCCAGTCTTTTTAAGCCAGCCGTCAGGTGTTCGAGTTCAGATGCGTCAACGAGCCACTGTTCGCGTCGGGCCCACGATACCAGGGATTCGGACTGGGCACTGAACCATTCCTCCGCATCTGCGCATGCACCTGGGCCTGGGAGAGTTTGGGCGAAGACAGCAAGCTCCTGAAGCGGATCTTTCGCATTTCTGCGGGACTCGCCACTTTCACAGGCATCGCTGCCTGAAGGGATTCTATGCTCTGCGGATCCATCAGTAGAGTGATTCAAAGTTTCGAGGGCCTTTTGATCTCAATTCGATTCTAAATCAAGGAGTGACAATTTCAACGCTCTTGTGAATGCCTTAAGCCCCCGTCCCGCCCGGCGATCCACCAGCGATCTTGCTGCGCATGTCGGTATCCGCGAGCACGTTCTTGTACTTGGCGTAGTCCATGACTCCCAGCTGCCCATTGCGGAAGGCTTCGGCGATGGCCAGCGGCACCTGGGCCTCGGCCTCCACCACTCGGGCGCGCATTTCCTGGGTGCGGGCAGACATTTCCTGCTCCAGGGCCACTGCAGCAGCGCGGCGCATTTCAGCATTCGCCTGGGCGATTTTCTTGTCCGCCTCGGCCTGCTCCGTCTGCAGCTTCGCGCCCACGTTTTCGCCCACATCAATGTCAGCGATGTCGATCGAGAGAATCTCGAAGGCGGTTCCAGCATCGACCCCTTTGTGCAGCACCAGCTTGGAGATGGCGTCGGGATTCTCCAGCACATCTTTATAAGAGTGGGAGGAGCCAATGCAGGTCACGATGCCTTCACCGACACGGGCCACCACGGTCTCCTCGGTGGCACCACCGACGAAGCGGTCCAGGTTCGTGCGCACGGTTACTCGAGCACGCACTCGGAGAGAAATGCCATCCTTGGCCACCGCATCGATCTTGCCCCCGCGACCCATGTCAGGATGCGGGCAGTCGATGACCTTGGGATTGATGCTTGTGCGCACCGCTTCCAGCACGGTCTTGCCCGTGCCCTTACAAGCGAGGTCGATGGCGCAGGCGCGATTGTAGTCGAGCGGGATGCCAGCCTTGTCAGCAGCGATTAGTGCCAGCACGACATGGGTCACTTCACCACCGGCCAGATAGTGAGCCTCAAGCTGGTCAGTATTAATCGGGATGCCCGCCTTCGCCGCCGTGATGCGGGTGTCCACGATCAAGGCGTTTGGCACTCCACGCAGATACATGGCCAGCAGGTTCACGATGCTCACCGGCGCGTTCGCGATGCGTGCACGCAGCCAGAGATTGAAGAACTTCGCCACGATCAGGAAGATGATGAGGGCGAGGACGAGCGAAGCGCCGACGAGGATGGTATTGAGAGCTGGCATGGTGGAGAGAGACGAGGTTAGGAGATCAAACGAACGACGAGATTGCCGGGTTCATGGCCGGTGACACGCAGACGTGCGCCCACGGGAGCAAAACCATCCTGGCAGCGCACCTCATAGCGTCGGCCATCGATCTCAGCTCGACCTAGAGGACGGAGTTCCGTGAGAGACGTACCCTCGCTGTCATTCGGGCAGTTAGCATCCGCCTTGGGCGCAGGAACCTCCGCCTTCAGGGTGAGGGAGCGAGACCAGAACTTCACCGCGAAGAAACGCAGCCAGATGAGTGAGACCACGGAGGCACCGGCCACAATGCCAAAGGCCAGCGCCGTGCGTTCCATGGGGGACCATGGATCCAGCTCATCCGCCATCATGGCCAGGATCACGGCTGCCAAAATGCACAGCACGCCCAGGAAACCCGCGATGCCGCCCGGAAGGAATGTCTCCAGGATCACAAACAAAAGGCCGCAGAGGGCAATGATGCTGATGGTGACAATCATGCGGCGTGGTGGCTGCATGGATGGTGGAGCAAGGAGAGGGACTTGCCAAGTCTCTTCCGACTTCCATGTCACTCTCTTCACGAAAGGGCTTTTTTTTGTTCAGGACATCCGTGCCCGCTGTGTTATCTGCGGTTCATCCTCAGCGATGCAATACGTACTCATCATCCACGAAGTCGAAGACTACCCGGCCTGGAAGACCGTTTTCGATAATGCCGCCGGTATTCGCAAAGCCGCCGGTGAGCGCTCCTACCAGGTCCTGAAGTATGAAAAGGAGCCTAACAAAATTGTGCATTTTTCAGCCTGGACCTCCATCGCGGATGCCAAGGCCTTCTTTGAGTCACCGAAGCTGGTCCAGATCCGCAAGGAGGCTGGCGTGAAATCCCCGGACTTTATCTACCTGGATCAGATTGAGGCGGGCACGTTGTAGTCTTCGTCGAATGGACGGCAAAAGAGTCAATTCGCCGCATTTGAACACCTTCCGGTCTCTGCTCCCGGGAGTGGGGTTTCCGGCTGATGCGGGAATAAGGCGCAAATTATTCTGAATAGCCTCTCACAGCTTTGAGTCTCACCTCCTAGCCATGAAAACAAAACTCACTCTTTTGGCAGCAGCCGTCCTCGGCGGCCTGTCCCTCTCTTCCTGCGTGGACCCCTACGGCTACCCAGTGGCCGGCGGTTATGGTGCACCTGGTTATGCATCGCCGGGTTACTCCAGCGTGAACTATTACTCCTCCAGCCGACCCTACTACGGTAGCGGATACGGTTATAGTGGGTATGACGGATACGGTTATGGATACCCTAGCTATGGATACAGCGGTTACGGCTACTCACCGTATACCAGCGTGGGCCTCTTCGGCGGCGGCTGGGGAGGTGGTTACGGATACAACCGCTACTATAGCGGAAGCAGCGGCCACCATCACCACAACCACGTCTCCTCCAGGTATAATTCACCTAGCAGTCGCTACGCTGCCCAGGTGACACGCCCCTCGAGTTTCCGTGGATCCTCCATCAACAACGCTCCTTCGATCCCCAATCTGCCGTCTCCGCGCAGCCTGAGCCGTCCGAGCGGGTTCCGCAGCTCACCAGCTCCCTCTCCGTCGCGTTCCTTCAGTGCTCCGTCGTTGCCACGTCCAAGTGGCCGCGCGGATCGTCCAAGTCCGCTCGCGAGTTTCTCCTCGCCCTCCATCTCCAGGAGCGCGCCTTCGATCTCTCGCAGCATGCCTTCTGTGTCACGCAGCGCGCCTCCGACCATGTCCAGATCCTTCAGTGCACCGTCTGCTTCGCGGTCGTTTAGCGCACCTTCGGCAGGCCCTTCCAGCCAGCGCCGCTCACGCTAAGCTGCAGCTAAGTTAAGGAAACCATCGACAGGGCGGACTCCACGGAGTCCGCCTTCTTGTTTTGATGAAAAGCCGCAGGCTCCGGCACTGTTAGAGGGATTCCATGTCACGCCTGCTCTCCTTCCTTCTCCTCGGACTCCTGCTCACCTCGGTCTCTCTGGCCGAGACGAGGCCCAATGTGGTAGTCTTCCTCGCGGATGATTCAGGCTGGGGAGACTACTCCATCAACGGCAATACCAACCTCCAGACACCAAATATCGATTCGCTGGCGAAGTCTGGCGCGAGCTTTGATCGATTCTTTGTTTGTGCTCTCTGCGCTCCGACACGAGCCGAGTTCCTCACCGGTCGCTATCATTCACGCGGTGGCGTGCTTGGAGTGTCTGAAGGCCAGGAACGCCTGAACACGGATGAAAAGACCCTCGCGGACGGTTTCAAGGCGGCTGGATACAAAACAGGCGCCTTTGGCAAATGGCACAACGGCAGCCAGTGGCCCTATCATCCGAATGCGCGCGGCTTCGACGAGTATGTCGGCTATACCAGCGGTCATTGGGGCGAATACTTTGACCCGCCGCTCGAGGAGAACGGCAAGATGTTCCGCGCCAAAGGCTTCATCGTGGATGTGCTCACAGATCGCGCCATGCAGTTCATGGAGAAAAACAAGGAACAGCGCTTTCTCTGCTACATCCCGCTCACCACACCACACTCGCCTTTCAGCGCGCCGGATGAGCATTGGAACAAGTTCCCTGAGACCAAGATCACCCTGCGCGGGCAGGAGGGTGCCAATGAGGAAATGGATGTCACCCGCTGCGTCCTCGCGATGATGGACAACATCGACATGAACGTGGGCCGTGTGCTGAAAAAGCTCGATGAGCTCAAGATCACTGAGAATACCATTGTCGTCTATTTCAGTGACAACGGGCCTAACAGCTTTCGCTGGAACGGTGGTATGAAGGGCCGCAAAGGCGTGACGGATGAGGGAGGTGTGCGCAGCGTGCTCTTCATGCGCTGGCCTGGCAAAATCAAAGAGGGCGTGACCATCACCCAGATCAGCGGCGCCATTGATCTCATGCCCACTATCTCCGCGCTGGCAGGTGTGAAGCCCGTCTCGACGAAGCCCCTGGATGGTATCGATCTCTCCATCGAACTCAAGGGCGGCATGGCCAAGCGCTCGCCCCGCGAATTGATGAACTACAACGGCGGCCGCCTCAGTGTGCGTTCGCAGCAGTATCGCCTGGATGCAGCCGGTGGACTCTTTGACATGGCCGCCGATCCGAATCAGACCAAGGACATCGCGGCAGAAAAACCTGATGTCGCCTCCACTCTCGCCGCTGCAGGCTCGAAATGGCATCAAGAAGTCTTTGGCAAGCCCTACAAACCCGCGGCGGACGCGAAGAAGAAGGGCGGCAAGGGCAAAGGCGGTGCTGGCAAGCCCGCTGATGATCGCCCCTATCCCGTGGGCTATGCCGAGTTCCCCACCACCATGCTGCCTGCTCGCGATGGCAAACCGCACGCTGGCGTGCAGCGCAGTTCCAGCGCGCCGAACTGCTCCTACTTTGTGAACTGGAAGACCAAGGAAGACACCATGACCTGGGATGTCGATGTGCACACCGCCGGCACGTACGAGGTTAGCATCGACTACGTCTGCCCTGAGGCCGATGCCGGAGCCACCATCGAGCTCAGTTTGGGCGAAGCCAAGACCACCGGCAAAGTCACTCCAGGCTGGTATCCACGCCTGATCGACGACCAGGACCGCGCCTCGCGCAAAGGCGAAAGTTTTATGCGGGACTTCAAACCTCTGAGCCTCGGTACCATCCAGCTCCCCGCCGGACGTGGCTTGCTCACGCTGCGCGCACTGGACATCCCCGGGGCCACTGTGGCAGAGGTGAGACGCGTCACGTTGACGCTGAAACCATGATCGTCACATGCCGCCAGATGCAGGATATCGAGGCCCGCGCCTTCGAGCGCGGTGTCAGCGCGGCAGATCTGATGGAGAAGGCCGGCTGCGGCATCGCCCGTGAGGTCTGGCGCCTCTTTCCTCAGCCAGGCACGCTCATCCTCTACCTCGGCAGTGGCAACAACGGTGGCGATGCCCTCGTGGCAGGACGTGAACTGCAAAAGCTCGGCTGGCAGATCCAAGTGCGCCTCAGCGGCCCCCTCGAAAAGCTCAAGCCGCTGCCTCGCGGACACTTCGATGCCTTGACTGACTTTGCAGTGTCAGCCAGCCCCATTGATGTTGCAGACCTGCCAAGACCCGTCGTTCAGTTAGATGGTTTGTTAGGCATTGGAGCCGTCGGCGAGATGCGCCCAGACATCCGCGCACTCGCTGCCGAGATGAATGCGCTGCGCCTCGAGCAACATGCCCACACCGTGGCGATGGACATTCCCTCCGGCTTGAACGGAGACACCGGCGAGCCATCCGTCGACTGCGTGATCGCTGATCTCACCGTCACCGTCGCTCATGGAAAATCAGGCCTCATCGCGGATGCTGCCGTCTCGCATGTCGGACGGCTCGCCCTAGTCCCTCTAGCCGAACTGACGGTCGAAGATGACGGCGGGCCGCAACTACTCACCCCTGAACTCCTGAGCGGATTCTTGCCGCGCCGCCGTTTCGACTTTCATAAAGGCCAGGCAGGTCGTGTCGGCATCATCGCCGGTTCGCGCGGCTTCATCGGCGCTGCCGTGCTAGCCTGCGGCGGGGCCTTGCGCGCAGGTGCAGGCTTGGTGACCTTGCTGGTCAAAGAAGAGGTCTATGAACTTCTCGCTGCCAAGGTTCCGCCAGAGATCATGGTGAAAGTGGTGAAGGACTACCGTGACGTGCTGGACATGCGTTTTGATGCGCTCGCCATCGGCCCAGGACTCGGCTTCGAGAGCGAGGACGAGATCCTGAATGTCATCCAATACGCCTCCATGCCCGCCGTGGTGGATGCAGATGCCATCACCATGGTCGCACGCACCCCAGTGTCCGTTTTCCTGACCTCCACACCTCCACGCCTGCTCACGCCGCATCCTGGTGAAATGGCGCGGCTGGTCGGGGACGGGTCATCTCATCCCCGGCTGACTCAAGCCGAGAGCTGGGCTCAAGCCTTTCCTGGAAACACGCTTCTCCTGAAAGGCGCGCGCACCGTCATTGCCACTGAAAGCTCTCCGACCTTCTTTAACACCACCGGCCACCCCGGCATGGCTACCGGCGGCATGGGAGACGTGCTCACCGGCGTCTGCGCCGCACTGGCAGGGCAGGGCATCCCTCTGCACCAAGCTGCCGGCATCGGTGCCTGGGCCTGCGGACGTGCGGCAGAGATCGCCGCGCTTTCTCAGGCACAGCTTTCCGTGCTGCCGACGGATGTCATCGCCCATCTTGGGGCGGCTTTTGGGGAGTTGGAGTAACACTCTGTGGTTATTGACGGCCCCGGTGAAGGGCCTACGTTCCGGAATCATGAAACACCTTTGGATCTTCCTCCTCGTGCCGTCGTTTCTCTTCGCGAATGGTGGTGGTTACCTCACGGGCATCAAACACACCGGAGCCTTCCAGCGAACCTCCGCCTTGCAGCCCAAGAATGTCGAGCAGGTGGAGATGATCTCCGAGCGCCTGGAGATCGACCTGCACATCGAGTATGCCGACGTGCGCATCGAATACGTGCTGCACAATCCCGGCAAGAAGGTCAAGATCGAGGCCGGCTTCCCGAGCGCTATCTCGGTGGGCGTCAAGTATGATGAAAACGCGCCTGAGGGGCAGCAGGTCAAACCTGAAACGCTGAAGCCCAAGATCGAAAACCTGGTGCTCAAAGCCGATGGCAAGGATGTGAAATGGCAGCAACGCTCCGATGAATTCAAGCTGAGCGAGGAAGGCCTCGTCGAAGGCGCTGTGGTAAACTCCTGGCATGTCTTCAATCTCGACTTCGAGGAGGGCCAGACCCGCCGCCTCATTGTGAACTACCGCAATCCCTACTACGGCGAGTATGACTACGTCTCTGACGATGCGCGCCTCGGCCCGCTGAGTCTCACCTACCTCTTTTCCGCCGCTGGTCTCTGGGCTGGCCCGATCAAGCAAGGAACGGTCATTGTGAAAGCTGCGACCATTTCTCCCGAGAGCGTCACACTCAGCCATCCGAAGCGTTTTGAGCGCAAGGGCAACGAGTGGCACTGGCAGTTCACCGACTTCGAACCTACTCTTGAAGATGATCTGAAGATCGTCACCCGTGAGGCAATGTTCCAGCAGAGCGCCTTCAATTCAGCCTCCCAGGAAGAGCAGGAGAAAGCCCAGGATGGCGATGCCCTTTTCCTCAACGAGTATGTGTCCTATGGCGAAAGTGTCTTCGATGACGAAGGCAAGCTCAAGGGCAAGAACTGGGAGTTCTGGCGCAGTGATTTCACCATCGAAGCCAGCTCCACTCTCGCTGCCCAGGGTGAGAAAAACTACAAGGCCGACAATCTCCGTGATTCCGGCGACGAAGGTGCCTGGGTTGAAGGTTCCAAAGGCGATGGAGTCGGTGAATCACTATCGTTGAAGCTGCCGAAGCCTGCGAAAATCAGCCGTGTCGGTATCGTCAATGGTTATGCCACATCGAAGGATCTGTATCAGGCGAATGGCCGCGTGGCAGAGCTCGATGTCAGTGTGAATGGCGGCGAGGCGAAGCGCGTGAGCATCCCTGACGAGTTTCTGGAGAACGAAAAGTTCTTCTTTGATCTGCCTGCCTCGGACAAGCCGGTGGAGACCATCAAGCTCACTATCGCCAAGGCTTATCCAGGTGCCAAATATCAGGACACTGCGCTGACCGAGCTTGTGCTCATTCAGCCGCTGGAGAAAGCCCCCAAGATCCAGCCCGCGCGATGAATCTGCGGCGGGCAGCTTTGGTGTCAGCTTTCGCGCTGTGCCTGCTGGCCCTGCCATCGCATTCGCAGCCACTGCCCGTGCATGTGGAGGAATCTCATGCGGGAGCTTTCTATCATCTGGTCGAGACACTGCCCTTTGAGGAGAAGCACACGCTTGTGCTCTATGATGCACACTGTGATGCCAATGGCATCGCCAACTCCGACAAGATCCGTGCGGACATCCGGCGTGGCCCGACAAAAGAGTTGAGATCCGAGATGCTGAAGCTTTGGCGTCAGGAAGGGCGCATCCAATGCTTCAACTGGCTGGAGTCCCTCATGCCCGCTCCGATCTCCGAAGTGATCTGGGTGCCTGCGCTGAAGTTGGAACCTTTAGAAGCACAACGTCTGGAGAAAGAGTCACGCGAGTATCTCGATGCCCATGAGGAAGCTCTGCCACGTGATGCCGGTCCGCTCTCATCCTGCTATCGCGTGATGGACTTGGCGGCCTTCCTCAAAGAGTCCTCCACATGGCCGGAATCACGTCGCGTCGTGTCGAGTATCGATCTGGATTTCTTCGCGAAGACTTCGGACGACCTCCTCGCTGCCGAGGTCGAGGAAGTGTTTTCCAGCGTGCTCCGGCTGCGTGGCCTGGTGGACATCTCCGTCGCCATTTCATCACCCTACCTTCGAGATGCCACGCAGGCTGAGAAACTGACCACACTGGCGCTGGACACCGTCTGGCGAGTAGCGCAGGCCAGGGTGCAGTTTGAGCCCTTCGCACGCACAGGCCCTGATCATTCCCTGATGGCACGCCTTCTGGAGCGGCAGGCGAAGCGCATTCCAGCGCTCGATCTCACAAAAGCTGCTCCGGAACTTCGCACCCTGCTGCTAAACCACTGGCAGCCGCAAACCTGTGCCTTTGACCGCGAGAAAGCCGAGGACCTTTTGGAAGCCTGGAGCACCGATCCCTTCCTGCCGAAACTGAAAGTGAGCGGCGGGCGCCGTCGCCCAGACCAGACCTGGAGTGCTCCTGCGGATGGCAAGCTCACTTTGCGCATTGATCCCGAGCCTGTCGGTTCTCGTGTTCGTTGGTATGCCTTGCGTGCGAAGGGGGCTGAGTATCGCATCGGAGCCGATTTCGGCTTCTCCAGCCAGGCCCCGCGCTGGATCCATCATGAGCGAGTCCTCATGGCTGAGGGTCCGGTGATGGGTGAATTGACACAAAAACAGTTAGGCCGATGGCTCGATCCTGCCTTGCACTGCGGCACGCTAGAAGTCGAAGCCGAGGTTTTCCGTGATGGCGAGTCCTGGCGCACCCCAGCACAGATCCTCTGCATCCATGCTTCCGGCGCCAAGGGCGCGCGTGCTGCCTGGAGTGAGCAGTTTGGTCTGCCCTACATCTTTGATTCGCGTCTGCTGTTTCGTCGTCACTATGGTTTCGGTCCGAGCACGCACTGGGGCGCGGATTGCGCCAACTTCATCGTCCAGGGCCTGCGCGCTGAAGGCTCACGTGCAGGTTGGGGCAGTCCGCGTGACGTGGAGTCAGATCTTCAGCCTCTGGACAGTCTGCCCACGGATGGCCAACCAGCGCTTCTGCACTTTGGTTCGCATCTCGCGGCGCTGTGGGAGGATCGGCCGCCTTTGGGCCAGTTGGGTGCAGAGGATCTCTGCGTGCATCAGCTTGAAGGACGACCGGAGATTCTGACTCTCGCCCGACTCTCCGCGAATCGTGCGCCTCCGAAGCTCATGGGCCTGCGTCCACCTTTGAAGCCGCTGCGTCTCATCTTCGCCGGAGATATCATGCTCGGTCGCGGTGTGACTCAGACCATCGCGAAGGAAGGCAATCCGTTGCGGGCCTGGCGTGAGACCTTGGCGGGTGCGGATCTGGTGATGGGAAATCTCGAGTGTGTTATCTCCGCGCAACCGGCGGCTCCTGCAAAAGGTCGCATCACCTTGGTGGCCGCTCCCTCGGCGCTTGAGTGTCTGCGCGAGGTGGGTTTTACAGCCTTGAGCGTGGAGAACAATCACGCACTGGATCTCGGCCCGGAGGGTCGTGAACAGACCGTGAGGGAGCTTGAGCACGCTGGCTTGAAAGCCGTGCAGGAGGAGCCTGTCATCATTCAGGTGAAGGATCAAAAGCTCGCCTTGATCGCGTGGGATGACTCACTTGAGCCTGACTTTGAGCCGCTGCTGGTGCAGGTGCGCAAGGCAGCTGCGCAGGCTGGTTTTGTGATCGTCATGCCGCACTGGGGGGGGGAGCATAGTATTGCGCCGAGCCCCAGGCAGAGGCTGCTGGCTGCTAAGTGCAGAGATGCCGGGGCGCATCTCATCGTCGGTAGCGGACCGCATGTCGTGCAGTCCCTCGAACGCATCGATAAGGCCACCGTGGCTTACTCCCTGGGCAATGCCGTCTTTGATGGGCCGGGCCCTGATGCCGAGTGGTCCCAGGGCGCGCTGCTGGAGATCGTGCTGCAATGCGAAAGAACGTGGACGGAAAAACCAGAGATCGTTCGCGCCCGACTGCTGCCCACGGCCTTTGATCGCGAGGGCAGGGTGAGGCTTGAATGAGGCGGAAGCCTGCGCCAGACATTCCCCATGCCTTATCGCCACACGCTCACAGATCGCGTCCAGTTTGCTGACACAGACATGGCGGGGATCGTGCATTTCTCGAACTTCTTCCGCTACATGGAGCGGGTGGAGCATGACTTCTTCCGCGGCATGGGTATGTCCATCTGGGACGGGCATAACGTGGTGACGGACGGTGACTACGTCGGCTGGCCACGCGTGCACGCTTCGTGTGACTACCGCGCTCCGCTAAAGTTTGAGGACGTCTTCACCATGGAGTTGCTGGTGGAGGAAGTGCGCCGGAAAACCGTTCGTTACCTGGTGCGCTTTTGGAAAGAGGATGGAGATCTCAGCGCCGAGGGCCGTCTCATCGTCGCCTGCGTGCAGAGGGACAAAGCCACGGGCAAGATGAAAGCCGTCGAGATTCCCCAGCGCATCTTGGAGAAGCTGGAAGTAGCTCCACCTGAACTCATCAAAGGCCCAGGCTCACCGGCTAAGTGAGTCGATAAATGCAGGCACAATCATCTCTGCGCCTTCGCGAGTGAGGTGGCTGCTGTCCTCATAGAGTGAGCGGCCTGACTGTTGGTAGATCAGGTGACCATCTCGGGTCATAAGACTGGCTGACGGCACTCGGCGGATGGTTGGAATGGTACGTGCCACCTCATCCAAAGCTGCGAGGGCAGCCTGGTGGCGCTTCTGATGATCCGTGAGTGTCATCAGTTCCGTCGCAGCAGCCATACCCCAGCGCGATGTCTTCACCAGATATTCAGGAACATGGACCCGATAGGTCGGCACGGGATCCACGAGCACCACCTGCTTCCCAGCCTCCATGAGCTCGGTGGCGGTATGTTTAATTGCGGCTGTAACCATCTGGGTTCCCTCCTCAACGCTCCTGTGTGGCGTGAGAATACGCAGGCGTGCCTGCTTGTCCGCTGAATCACTGGTGAGGTAGGAAGTCCAGCTTGCCATCAGCACCACCCTGCTCGCCGGGCTGCGCAGAAGCTCAGGCATGGCTTCGCGAGCGAAGGTCTTGCTATGTGCAGAGGTCTCGATGTTCTCCAGCGGCAGTGTCGCATGCGCCACCCAGGCGGCACCGGAGAGGCCGCGCTGCTTCAAGGCGTCATCGAGAGCTGGAATGAGGCACTGCGCATGGCTGTCACCTACGAGCAGGACGTCTGGAGGCCTGCCAGCAAGCCCTAACCGCAACCAACGATTCGTTTCAGGCTTGGACTGGGTACATTCGGGATACACCTGTCTCAGTGCCTGCTCTCCAGGTGAGCCTAACCATCCTTGCCTGGATCGTCCCAGCACAGCGAACGAGGCCAAGAGCACCGCCACACCGATTGTCGGAATTGCAAACTTCCATCCCGAGCGCATGCGGCGCACAGGATTTTCCAGCGTGTGATGAACAAGGGCGGCGAGCAGCAGGCAGAGGAGAGCTGCCAGTGTCTTCTCCTGCGTTCCCCAGTTCAGCGTCAGCTTCGGGCCAAGCGCCAGCACCGGCCAGTGAATGAGATAGAGAGAGTAAGAGATGCGGCCCAGATAGCGGACAGGAGACAGCACGAAGACCCGATGCAGCACGCTGCCAGGTCCTCCACAACGAGTAGCAATGAGCAGCGCCGTGCCCAGGCAGATCGGCAGAGCCGCGGGAGCAGGAAGTCCCGCACGATCACTCATACCCACAAGGCTGCCGAGACACGGCAATACTCCAAGCCAGCTCAGCAAGGCACTCGGTTTCATCTGGCACCTCAACGCCACCAAACATCCGATGCCAAGCTCCCATGCGCGTGATTCCAACCCATAGAAGGCCTGCAACGGCAGCCAGCGGCTCATGCCGCAGGAAAGAAGAAACAACAGCCCACAACCCACGGGCAGCAGCCAACGGATAGACTGGCGGCGCAGAACCAGCACAAGCAGCAGAGGGTAGAAAAGATAGAACTGCTCTTCCACCGCGAGCGACCAGAGATGGAGTAGGGGATGTGTCTCTAGACTAGGCGCAAAGTAGTCCAGATGACGCGAGAACTGATAATTGGCTAGGCCAAGCAGGGCCGCCAAAGTGGTGCTGGCAAGGCTCTTGAGATCCGCCGGAAAGAGCAGCCACCAAGCGGCTATCCAGATCGTGAGCAGCGCCAGCAGGAAGACTGGCAGCAGCCTTCGCGCACGGTTCCAGTAAAAGTCTCGAAAGCTAAACCGCCCAGCTCTGATCTGCGGGGCAATCTTCCGCGTGATCACGAAGCCCGAGATCACGAAGAACAAATCCACACCCAGAAAGCCGCCGCTGCACAGGCCTGGATCCAGGTGATACAGCAGCACCGCCAAGATTGCCAGGGCACGCAGCCCATCCACCTCTGGCAGGTAGGAGGAGGACTGCTGACTCATTTTCATGTCTGGCTGGAGCTTAGCCGCCCGAGGGGTCAGAACTCGCCGCCGAGTGCGAGGTGCAGGTCAGTCCGATTGCGCAGACGCTGGGCTTGCACGGCGATGAGCGCACTTCGCGCATCAAAGGCACGCTGGCGTGTGTCCAGAAGCGTCAGTACCTCCGTCAGACCTTTCTCATACTGACCGAGAGCCAGCGACTCAGCTCGTTCGGCCTCAGCCGCGGAGCGGCTCAGCGCATCGGCTTGTGCTCGCAGGAAGGCATCGGCAGCGAGGGCTGTCTCGACCTCGCGGAAAGCGGTGAGCGCACTGCTGGTGTAGGTTTGAAGCTGCTCCTCATAGCGTGCACGGGTTTGTTGCACCGTGGCGATGATGCGTCCGCCCTGGAAGAAGCTCTGGGTCACGTTGCTGGCAATGCTCCAGAAGGCGGCTTCGGGGACCAGCAGGTCATCCGTCTGCTGCGAGGTTCGCCCATAATCACCCGTCAGCCGGATGCTCGGAAGGAAAGCCTTCTTCGCCGAACTCTCCAGTCGCAGGGCCGACTCCAGACGGCGCTCAGCGGCACGCAGGTCAGGGCGGCGCAGCAAGAGTTCGGAGGGCAGGCCTGCGGGGATACCGCGCTTCAGCACCGGCAGGGAGGTAAGGCCGCGCTCGGTGCCTGCCGGATAGCCTCCCATTAACACTTCCAGCGTACGGCGGGACTGGTCTGCGGCAGCCTTGCGCTGCTGCACCGTGGCTTCAGCACGGGCCAGATCAGCACGGCCGAGTGAGACATCCAGTGCCGCGCGATCTGGTTCAAGCCCGCGCTCCATCTGCTTTTCCAAAATGCCGAGCTGCACGCGGCGTGTCCGCACATTTTGTTCGGCCAGAGACTGCAAGGATTGCGCCTCGGCGAGTGTGATGGCGGTCTGGACGGCGGTTGCCGCCAGGGAAAGTCGCGAAGCATGAAAATCCTCCTCGGCGGCAAAACGTCGTGCCCGGGCGGCACTGCGCTCATCGGCCACTCGGCCCCAGAGATCGACCTCCCAGCTCACGTTCAGTGGCAGGCGGAAGCGGTTGTTGATGGTCCCCAGCCCGGAGAAGCGCTGGTCTCCTGGCGACTGGCTGCGGGAGGCGCTGAATGCGCCTGAGATACTGGGCCAGAGGGCCGCGCCAGCCTGCACAGTCTCAGCCCGCGCCTGCGTCACGCGGGCACCCGCCGCTTTCAGATCCGGATTGGCTGCGATGGTGCGATCCACCAGCTGGCGCAGCGTCACACTATTAAAATCATCCAGCCAGCCAGTGGCCGCCGTGGGCTCGATCTTTGGCAGCGCGGTCCATTTTTCCGGCGCGCGAGAGTGCACGGCAGCCACGTCCTCCTTCAGCCGACGGGAACCAAGAGGCGGCAGAAATCCACAGCCCGCGATGAGCGGACAGACGATCAACAAGAGGGGAGCGCGAGACTGGAAAAACACGGCCCGCAGGCTGCATGGGATGCCCCGGAATCACAAGGCTAATTCCTGCCTCAGGCCAGTTGATCCCGGGCCATCTGCGTGCCCTGGACACGCGCGGTGATCTTGGCAAAGGCGGTGTCCCGGGCCGTCACGATGTCATCGCCAAAGGGCGAGAAACCGCAGTCATCACAGGTGCCGAGCTGGCTGACTGGTAGATATCGGGCGGCCATCAGGACACGGTCCCGCACGACCGCACTGCTCTCGACCCGCTCGTCATTCACATCGATCACACCCACAAAGATCCGCTGGTGATCCTGCAGATGATCCGCGACGACCCGTAAGGCGGCCTCAGGTTCGCGCTCGCTAGCCATTTGAAGGTAGAAGTTCCCTGCGTTCATGGTCATCAGCAGAGGGATGAGCTCGGAATAAGGAACATCAGCGCTGTGCGTCGAATCATGGTCCGCACCTGGACAAACATGCACACCGATCTTCTGCCGCTCGTCCGCGCTGAAGCGCCCAAGCACCTCATTGTTGAGGTCGATGAACTGCTTTAGCAATCCCTTCGATGGATCGAGCTTGATGGCCAGACGAGCTTCCGTGAAGTCGTTCTGCACCTTCGCCGCGCCTTGATCGAAGCAGCTTCGGATATCCGCGACGGCACCCTCGATCAGATCATTGATGAACTGATCGCGCGAATAGCCATCGATCTCCTGCGCTGGATAGAGCAGGGACAAGGCAGAGGCTGAGATCACGGCCTGCTTCAGGGCTTGGCCTGTGTGCTTGCGAGCACGTGGGAGGTAGCTGCCCGCATAGATGCCATAGCGAAACGGACCCGAAGTGAGACAGGGCAGCTGCCGCGTATGGCCGTCCGCGAAGGGAATGACCACACCATGGCCCGCGAGATTCGTGAGACCACTCAGCGGATAGGTGACAAAGCTTGGCTTGGCCTGCTCACCGTCCGTCAGGAGTGTGTCACCTGCTTCTTCCTGACGTGAGATCGTATCAGCCACAGCTGCATCGAAATGACGCTCCATGTTTTCAGCGGAAATCTGGCCTGCGGCAAAAGCCTGCATGGCTTGCTGAAGGGCTCGCGAACGAGGCAGACTACCAATCGACTCAGTGGGGATAAGCGTGGACATGCGCCGCAGAGACTAACCATCCGACCACCGTTGACCAGCGAGAAGTCCATTTTGAAAGCAAACGAAAGGGACACAAAAAAGCCAGGATGAAGTTCACACCTCATCCTGGCTTCGTTGTTTAAAATAGTGATCAACCCAGCTCTGCCACGGCCTGGTCAAAGGCCTCGTGCATCACCGCGATGCCTTCTTCCAGGGCTTCCTTGCCCATGGTGAGAGGCGGGCAGATCTTCACAGTCTGGCCCCAGGCACCCACAGGGGCGAAGAGGAGCAGGCCCTTCTGATAGCAGAGCTCGATCACACGATGAGCGAGATCGTGGTCAGGCTGCTTCGTGCCGCGCTTGATGGTCTGAATGCCGGCCACATAGCCTGCGGCGGTCACATTGCCGATGAGGTCCGGATACTTGCGCTGCACGGCGCGGCAGCCTTCTTCCAGGATCGGGCCGAGACGGGCAGCATTGACGGTGAGGTCTTCGTCCACGATCTTCTTCAAGCTCGCCAGGGCGGCGGCACAGCACACGGGATTGCCCGAGTGCGTGCTCGTCATCGATCCCGGTGGGAACTGGTCCATGATCTTCGCGCTGCCGATCACCGCGCTCAGCGGCATCGACGACGAGATGCCCTTGCCACAGCAGATGAGGTCAGGCACCACGCCGTAGTATTCGAAGGCCCAGAACTTGCCCGTGCGGCCGAAGCCCGACTGCACTTCGTCGAAGGTGAGCACCACATCGTTCTCCGTGCACCAGGCGCGCAGTTTCTGAATGTACTCCACGGGAGCAAAGTCAGGACCCACGCCCTGATAGCTCTCCATGATCACGCCAGCTATTTGGCTAGGCTTCATGCCGCTCTTCTCGATGGCCTTGAGGAAGCCGTCGAAGCTGCTGTCGTTTTCCCAGTAACCATCCGGGAAGGGCACATTGATGATGGCCGGATCAAGGTTCACGATCCAGGTCTTCTGCCCGGCCATGCCGCCTGCCTGCTGGCTGGCGAGCGTGCGGCCATGATAACCACGATCAAAGCCGATGATGCCGATCTTCTCACGTCCGCCGACCTTGATGCCGTTGGCACGGCTGAGCTTGATGGCGCACTCAGTGGCTTCGCTGCCCGAGCTAAGCAGGAAAACCTTCTTCAAAGGATCTGGCGAAACATTGGCGATCGCCTCGGCGAGTTCCGGGCGCTCCTCGCTTGGGAAGACATAGTTGTGAATGAGGCCGCTGTTGATCTGGTCGATCATGGCCTGACGCACTTCAGGGGCACCGTGGCCGCAGTTGGTCACCAGCACGCCGCTGCTCCAGTCGAGCCAGCGATTGCCGTATTTGTCGAAGACATAGATGTCGTCCGCCTTTTCCCAAACGATGGGTGGCATCCCGCGCATGGACAGCGGCTCGAACTTGCGGCTGCGCTCGATGTGCGAAAGCGAGTCCGGATGAGGGACCTGCGTGCAGATGGTGCGATGCCGGGTGGCGACGTGCGGGACGGTTTGCGGTGTGGTGTCGAATTCTTTGCCCATGTGATTAGGTCACGATCATGGATGGAACCAGCGTCCGCCGCTACGCACAATTCAGCGGGTCTGTGTCCTTTTGTGATGAGCTTCCCAGAGCTACAAGTGACTGTGAGTGATCAACTTATGATGTAAGATCATAGGGGGATGGTTTTTTCCGCCTCTGCACATGTCTGGGATATGAATGTTCCCGGTGGGCGTAGCTGCGTCCTTCGGAAGCTCCAAATGATCACGGACGAATGACCTGTGAAAAGAGTCTGGTCTCGCCGGACGATGTACGTTAGAACCGCTACTCACCACCCTACCATGAATTCCCGCCGCCATTTCATCACCACCGCTCTTGGGACTGCCTTCGCTGCTCCGTTGCTCGCCCAGGAGAGCAAGCTCAGCTACAAGGGGGAGAACATTCATTTCGGTCTCGTGACCTACATGTGGGGCGCGGACTGGGATCTGCCGACGCTGATCAAAAACTGCGAGACATCCGAGGTGCTGGGCGTGGAGCTGCGCATCGAGCATGCGCACAAAGTGGAGACTACCATGACCGCAGCGCAGCGTGGCGAGGTGCGGAAGGCTTTTGAAGACTCGCCGGTGGATGTGCTCGGCATGGGCACGAACTGCGAGTTCCATAGCGCGAAGGCGGATGAGGTGCGCAAGCACATCGAGCTCGCTAAAGAGTATGTGAAGCTCAGTCACGACATCGGCGGCAGTGGAGTGAAGGTGAAGCCTAACAATCTGCCGAAGGAAGTGCCGGTGGAGAAGACGCTGGAGCAGATCGGCAAGTCACTCGCGGAGATCGGTGACTATGCGCTGGGTTTCGGCCAGGAAATCCGCCTGGAGGTGCATGGAGGTGTTTGTGATCTGGGGCACATCAAGACGATCATGGAAGTGGCCGCACGTGACAACGTGCGCGTGTGCTGGAACTCGAATGACGAGGATCTGGCTGGCGATGGTATCGTTAAAAACTTCGCCAAGGTGCAGCCTTTCCTGGGCGCGACGACTCACGTCCGTGAGGTGAATGAGGGCAAGTATCCGTATCCGGAACTCGCCCGTCTGCTGGTGGATGCCGACTACGCGGGTTGGGTGCTGCTGGAAGCCCGCACGAAGCTAGCAGACCGCGTGGCAGCACTGGCAGAGCAGCAGAAGCTGTTCATGGAAATGGTGACGAAGGCTCGCGCTGCCGCGGCTTGAACCAGGTGAGTTTGATAGGACGGCGTAAGGCTCAGCAGTGCGCCTTATTCGGGCAAACAAAAAGAGCGAACTTGGTAGTTCGCTCTTTGCGGATACGCCGGCGAGGCCGTGATCACTGACCGGCCTTTTGAGCCGCGAGCTCCTTCTGCGCCCAGGCATCCCACTTGGCCCAGTCGGTGCCGAAGTCTTCACCGGCGAGGATCGTGAGCACGTTGCGGGTCTGCTCGTTCTGCGGGTGAGCGGGATTTTTGAGGATGTTCATGAACAACGGCATCTGCAGGGTGCGGTTGCGGTTCATGAGGTCGGAAAAGAGCACCTCGACGACATCCGGGTTCATCTTCTGATCCGTGAGGTAGCCGGCGATGAGGCCGTAGTCTTCATCACTGGTAAGATTCACCAGATGGCGGCTGGCATTCACCTGGGCTTCACCATTGAGTTTCTTCACGAGGTCATGAAGATCGCGGGCCATCTGCGGGATCTCTTTGTTGGAGCGCAGGATCTCATCGATCATCACATCACCTTCCTCGACTGTGATCAGGCGGTCAGGACCACCGGTCATGCCAGCCTTGGGGGCGGGAGAGGATCCGGGGAGCGTATCCGCGCCCTTCACCGCCTCCTGCTTGGCGGCAGGGACGTCTTTCTTGGTTGTGGAGGACTGGGAACTGTCTTGTCCCGCCCATTGCCAGCCGAAGTACAGGGCCACGACGAGCACAAGACCGGCGCCAATGAGAACGATGCGATTGCGATTAGCAGGGGGGGGCATGGGAGTTAGGACAGTGACAGGGGCGGGAGATGTTCAAATCCTCCTCCATAAGGAGGAGGTTCGGGGGCGGGGCAGGAGTGGTTAGGCGCGGACTTCTTCGCCATTCAGGGCGCTGGTGATCTTGATGTCCTCACGGTGCAGGGTGGGGTCACTACGGAAGGTGAGGCGGGCCTCATACTTGCGCTCCAGGGAGACGAGCAGCTCGCCGTCCTCCGTCTTCAGGCGCTGCATCACCTCAGGGTGAACCACCACGACAAGGTTTTTGTGCTCCGTCTTGCCGCGGCCGAGGATGCTGCTGAGGGCGCGCTGAAGCTCCACACTCATGGTGAAAGTAGTCTTCACCTGACCGTGGCCTTTGCAGTAAGGGCAGCTCTCGTAGAGGGCGCTGCTGAGGCTTTCGTGCAGACGCTGACGGGTCATTTCCATGAGGCCGAAGGGACTGATCGGCTGGATCTGCGTCTTCGCCTTGTCACGCTTCAGGTGGTCGAGCATGGCCTTGTACACGGCCTGCTGATCCTTGCGGTGCTTCATGTCGATGAAGTCCACCACGATCAAACCGCCCATGTTACGCAGACGGAGTTGGCGGGCCACTTCAGCAGCGGCTTCGAGGTTGGTTTCCACCAGCACCTTGTCCTGCTGGTCTTTGCCGCCGCCACCGCCCTTGTTTCGGCCCGTGTTTACGTCGATGGAGACGAGCGCCTCGGTCTGGTCGATCACGATGTAGCCGCCGCAAGGCAGCCAAACCTGACGGTAGAAGGCATTGTCGATCTGCTTCTGGATGCCGTAGGACTCAAAGATGGCGGTCTGGCCCTGATAGTAGGTGATGCGGCGCTTGGCGCGGCCGGAGATCTGGGAGGCCATCTTCTGCATGCGCTCCACGGTTTCCTTGTCGTCACAGGCCACTTCGTCGATGTCCTCAGTGAGGAAATCACGCACGGTGCGCTCGATGAGCTCAGGCTCCTGGAAGCAGCAGACGGGGGCGCCTTTGCTGTCACGCTTGCCGGTGATGTCATTCCACTGCTCGATGAGCAGGCTCAGGTCACGGATGATATGACGGGCACGTTTGCCGGAGGCTTCCGTGCGCATGATGAGGCCGAGGTTTTCCGGCAGGTTCACGCGCTCGATGATCTTGCGCAGGCGGGCGCGCTCCTTCGGATCTTCGATCTTGCGGGAGATGCCGAACTGGTCGTTCTGCGGCATGAGCACCAGAAGACGTCCGGCCAGGGAAATGTTGGTGGTGACGCGAGGGCCTTTGTTACCGATCGGGCCTTTGGTGACCTGCACCATGATCTCGGAGCCGACAGGGTAGAGCTGCGGGATGTCCTCGGCCTTGATGCGCTTCTGCTTGGCCTTGCCTGCGCCACCGCGGTTCACTTCTTCCATGCCCTGGTTGGAGAGCGCTTCGGGGATCGCATCCCAGAAGTGGAGGAAGGCGTTCTTGTCGAGACCGATGTCGATGAACATAGCCTTGAGGCCGTGTTCGATGTTCTTCACGCGGCCTTTGAAGATGGAGCCGACGATGGTGCTCGTGCCGGTGCGCTCGAGGGTGTATTCCTCAATGAGACCGTTCTCGATGAGAGCCACCCGGTTCTCGAGTTTTTCGCAATTGATGACCAGACGGGTACCTGTTCGGATGTCCTTTTTACCGGTGATGAATTCTTTGACGCGCTGAACAAACGTTAATGCCATGATGTGGGAGTATAGAGAAAGATTATCTGAAATGGGAGCCGTTTAACGGGGGGAGCGAAACAGCCTGCGGAAGAGTCCGCCGCCAGAAGGTGCGGGCTCGCTGGGTGCCGAAGAAGGCTCTCCACGGTTGAAGAGACCCCGGCGAGGTCTCGTGCCGTCACGATTGGAGCTTGCCCCGGAAGAAGCCGGAGCCTCTCCCGTTCTGCGAATGTTCGGTGCTGCGGCGTTGGTGCGCTGCGGCCTTTCGGTCGCGGCGGGACGCTCAGGGGCATCGCCACCTGTGTCGCCGTCCTCATCCGCTGCAGGAATCAAAGCCACACCTGCATCCGCGTAGGTGACAGCTTCGATCTTGTTAAAGTTACCGGCCACCTCACCCAAGGGCTGGATGCCAGGGTTGTAGCCTTGCTCGAGTGCCAGTGAGCGCTCCAGCACACGCTGGGCCACTGGGGCCGCGCAGCCACCGCCGGACTTCCCGCCCTGGACGATGATGCAGACGGCATACTTGGCATTCACATAAGGGGCGAAGCTGATGAAGAGCGTGTGGTTGTCGACCACGCTGACGCCACGCTCATCCTCACGCCAAGCCTGGGCGGTGCCGGTCTTGCCTGCGACTTCCACGCCTGGGATCTTGGCGGCTTTGGCGGTGCCACCAGCATCGTTCACGACCTTCCACATGCCCTTGCGGACGAGCTCGAGATCGGTGGCTGGGAAGAACTGGCCCAGATCGGCACGCAGCACGGGCTTGTGAGACTCCACGATTTCAGTGCCATCCTTCACCTCGTAGAGGAGATGCGGTTTGTAGGACTTGCCGGAAGCAACGGAGGCAGCCACCGAGGCCATCTGCAGGGGTGTGGCGAGCACCTGCCCTTGACCGATGGAGACGTTGGCCGTGTAACCATTGCTCCAACGCTCCTGGGGGTAACGCAGGCGCAACCATTGCGGATTGGGGAGGATGCCTGAATCCTCTTCATCAAGCTCGATGCCAGTCTTTTCACCAAGGCCGAGCAACTTGCCCACCTTGGTGATGTCGTCGATGCCCGCCGCATTCCCATACTGGTAGAAGAAGCAGTTGCAGGAGCGCATGAGCGCATCACTCAAGCCCAGGCTGCCATGAGAACCACCACTTTGACGCTGGATCCAGCACTGCATGGGCCTGTTGCCATACGTGACGCTGCCACTGCAGTTGTAGTGATTACCCTGGATGTGCGCCAGACAGCCTGCGAGAGCGATGGGCACCTTGTAGGTTGAGCCTGGCGCAAAACCACGTGTGGCGCGGTTTAGCATCGGGATCACCGGATTGTTGTTCAGCGCATCCCACTCCCTTGTGCTGATGCTCGGAATGAAACGGTTCGGATCATAGTTAGGCACGGTGGCCATGGCCAGGACCTCGCCGGTGTCAGGCTTGATCACCACCACGGAACCGCGGCCGATCTTGCCATCACGCAGAGCCATCTCGGCGATGTACTGAATACGTGCATCGATGGTGAGATGCACGTCGTTGCCTTTGCGCGGCGCCTCATAGGCATCCACGACTTCGCCCACGATGCGACCACGCTCGTTCTTCTGCATCACACGCGCACCGGCGCGACCGCGCAGATACTTGTCGAAACTTTTCTCCACACCGGCGACACCGAAGTCATCGGGCACATAATAGTCCCAGCCTTTGCGCTCTTCTTCAGAGACACGCTGATCGTCCGGCAGACGGACATAACCCATGATGTGACAAGCCAGCGCACCGAGCGGATACACACGGCTGCCGCGCTCGGCCACGCTTACGCCTGGCAGCGAAAGATTGTGTTCAGCGAAACGGCTGAATTCGGAGAAGGTGAGGTTGTCACGATACACCCAGGGAATGACGCCGCCGAAGCTGCGGTAGTGCACGCGCAGGTATCTGTCCTGATCCGGAGACGGAGTGACAGCCAGGCCGAGATCAGCCAGCTTCGCCTCAATCAATTCCTGGAACATGACCACAATGTCAGGCTCGTCCTTTTGGCGCGTGATACCGCGGTCCTTGAACTCGACCTTGATCATCGGCACGTCGATCTTCTTGATGCGGCACTGGCGGAGGTACTCATCAAGCACCTCTTTCAGGTTCACACGGACTTCGAAGGTGGCGCGGTTGGTGGCCAGCACGACACCGTTGCGGTCCTTGATCTCACCACGCACGCCGGGGAGGCGGGCGCGCTCACGTTTTGCCTCGGGAACTTTGTTCACGAAGTCCTTGTGGTGCTCTATCTGCAGCCACCACAGACGATAGACCAGCACCCCGAAGCCACAGACCATGGCCAGGGTGAAGAGATAGAGTCTGAATCGATATTTAACGACCATCGAAGGAGTATTTCAGGCCATCATACTTGATCTCATAACGGGACAGACCCGCGAGAGAATACAAAAGGAGGAAAAGAAGGGGTGAAGCGAGCATCGCCAGCATGGTGTCCGTGACCAGCTTGGTCCAGACAGCGGTGGGGAAGAAGAGGCTGCCACGCATGAAGGTCTGGATGAGGTATTCCAGCAGCAGCCAGACAAAGGTGGTGAAGCCCACCAGCAGCACGGGCAGCTCCACGCGGCCTCTTTTAAAGAGAGGGCGCACGCCCTGGAGGAAGGTCCCCAGCAGGCCAAAGATGATGATGGAGATGCCGATGCCAAACCCGCCACCGGTGACGATCTCAGGCGTGGCCATGGCACCGCTGATGAGGCTGTCCGCACCCGAGGCCACGGCTTCGGCGGCTGCGGGCAGATGGCGCGCATCCCAGAGAAAGCCGGTGATGAAGGCCAGGATGAGCATCATGGGGAAGGGCACCGCCACCGCCGCCGTGAAGAAGAACACCGGAGGCAGGAGCAGGGTGGCGTGATGGGCCATGGTGATGCCCGGCACGAACTCCTGCACCACGAAGGTCAGCAGAAGGAGGATGAGGGTGACTGGATAGAAGACCATGGCAGAGGGAGATCAGGGCTTCGCTTGCGCCTCGGACACGGGCACAGCTTTCGGCACGCCTGACTCTGTCTTGGAAGGTGCGGCGGCAGTGTTGTCCTGGGCATCGAGCACAAAGACATGCTTCAACTGGGAGAAATCGACGGTCGGTTCCACCACGGCCTCACCCGTGATGTCTTTCATCTCGAAGCGTTTGACACGACCAATGGTTAGGCCGGCGGGGAAGATGCCGCCCTCGCCTGTGGAGATCACGGTGGCGCCGGGTTGCAGCACGGCTGTGCGGTTGAGAAAGCGCAGACGCAGGTCAGGGCGCAGATCAAGACCTGCGCGCTCGCCCGAGATGATGCCCTGCTCGAGAGTGCCGTCCACCTTGGCGGAGACGCGGCAGGTCTCGTCCGTCAGAAGAATGACCTCGGCCATGTGCGGAGCCATCTTGCCAGTCTTGCCGATCAAGCCTGCGGAACTGATGACCGGAGTGTCAGTGGCCAGACCATCCAGGGAACCTTTGTCGATGATCATCGTGTTCCACCAAGTGGAGGAGACACGCTTGATCACACGCGCGGCGGTCATCTTGAAAGCGCTGTTCTTCTTGAACTCGATCAGTTCACGCAATTGGTTATTCTCGTCCAGCGTCTGGACGTACTTCTGGGAGATGATGCGAAGTCTTTCGACCTCGATGGTGAGGCGCTCGTTGTCACGCTTCACTTCCTTCGGATCCACCGTGGGCGCGCCGACATTGCTGATGCTCTCCTCAATGGCGGTGCTGGAGTGGATGAAGGGCGAGAGCAGGGACATGACGCGGCTCTGGATCTCCCGCGTGGTCGGTGTGTCCAGTGTGAACACGGACACAACGGCCGCGACGAAGATCAGCAGCGCGAGAATGTTGAGCTTTTTCATGGGCAGTTACCCTGGCTGGGTGTTGCCATACAATGGGTTGGCGTCATGAAGACAGGCCTTGACCTGTCAGACCTCGGTGGTGCTCACTTTCTTCAGGAACTCGAGTTCGTTCAGAACACGACCGGCGCCCTCGCCCACGGCGCTGAGCGGATCCTCCGCCACGTGGACGGGCAGGGCGGTTTCTTCCTGGAGAAGTTTGTCGAGGCCGCGCAGCAGCGCGCCGCCACCAGCCAGCATGATGCCACGGTCCACAAGGTCGGCGGCAAGCTCAGGCGGGCAGCGCTCCAGCGTGGTGCGCACCGCATCGATGATGGCGTTCAGAGGCTCCAGCATGGCTTCACGCACTTCCTGGCTGGTGATGGTGATCGTCTTGGGCAGACCGGCCACCATGTCACGTCCTTTGACTTCCATGGTGGTCTCCTTGCCGAGCGGGAAGGCGCTGCCGATGCGCAGCTTGATCTCCTCAGCGGTGCGCTCACCGATCATGAGATTGTAGGCGCGCTTCATGTAGTTGATGATGGACTCATCCAGCTCATCGCCAGCCACGCGGACGCTGCGGCTGTAAACAATGCCGGAGAGGGAGATGATGGCCACCTCGGTGGTGCCACCGCCGATGTCCACGATCATGTTACCGGCAGCCTCCTGCACAGGCAGGCCCACGCCGATGGCAGCAGCCATGGGTTCCTCGATAAGGTACACTTCACGAGCGCCTGCGGCTTCGGCGCTTTCCTTCACGGCGCGCTTCTCCACTTCAGTAATGCCAGAGGGCACGGCGATGACCACGCGCGGACCACGGATGGCTCGGCGGTTGTTGTGAACCTTGCGGATGAAATGGCGCAGCATGGCCTCCGTGACACGGAAGTCGGCGATCACACCATCTTTGAGAGGGCGGATGGCGGTGATGCCACCAGGAGTGCGGCCGAGCATGCGCTTGGCGTCGTCACCCACGGCGACGACTTCATTCGTGCCGGATTTTACCGCCACCACGGACGGTTCGCGAAGCACGATACCATGATCTTTGACGTAAACGAGAGTGTTGGCGGTGCCAAGGTCGATACCGATATCTTTAACTCCAAAACCAAAAAGGCTGGCGAGCATGTGAATCACAAGTGGAAAGGGATTGAAAATGAATAAGTAAGGAACCTGAGCCGGCGACGACACCGATCTTTTCGTCATTAAGTCGCAAAAAGCAGCGCCAACCCTTCAGGTTTCTCACAATTTCGATCCTAAAAGAGGGGGGTTTAGGGGTCAAGAAGAGTTTCCTCTCCCTTGGAAATCATCCAAAACTGGCACTTTCGGGTGAAACTCCGGTCCAAGGGTAGGGGACCCCACAAATCGGCCTCGCATTTTTGCGATCCAGCGCGCATCGTAGCACCAATGTCCGACCGCCGATACCCCACCCCCCGCCAGCGCCTGCGTCATGCGGTGATTTCGGCGTGGCGAGGGGGGGATGAAGGTCCGGTGCTGGACCTCCCTACCCAGAATGTGTCGGACCTGGTGGAGAAGGTGATCATCCAGGCGGGCCTGGGCAGCCGGATGAAGCTGGAGGAGGTCCTGGCCGCGTGGCGTGAGATCGTGGGAGACTTCCTCTTCAACCACTCCCGCCCTGACAGTATTCAGCGAGGTGTTTTAACGGTTCGTGTTCTGCAACCCACCGTGAATCATGCCCTGACCCAAGAGTTGCCGCGTATTCTAAAAAGACTGCAAACCACATTGAAAAATTCAGGCATCAAAAGCATCCGACTCAAGCATGGTTGACCCGCATGGACTGGAATGACTGGCAGAGCATCCTGCGCTGGCGCGCCATCGAGGAAGGGGACACCGACGGTGCCCTGCTTTCCGAGGAACGTCGTGCCGAGGCGACTGCACGCACACGAGCCGGACTCTCCGCGGAGAATGTGAGCAAGGATCCTGCTGGTGCTCGTGAGACATCCTTTTTGTTACGCCGTGCGCGCTGGCTGGAGCAGGAGGTGGTGGGCTGCAATGGATCGTTGGTGCGCATCATCGAGCGTCTCTCTGTTGCTTCCGGAAGTAAAACATGGATTTGGTTAGGTTGGGCTGCTGCCGCTGTTATTGGTTATGCCCTTGCTGGCTTCGGTCAGGATGTTGAGTTCAATCTTCTGGCTCTTCCACTGGTGGGTCTGCTGGCATGGAACCTGGTGATCATGCTGATCTCCCTGGTCATGGAGTTTCAGAAGGAAAGCAGCAGCGCATGGCTCGAGTGGCTGGCTGGAAAACTGGCGCGACAGAATGGTGAGCGCGGTGGTTTTGAAGGTGATCCTCCCACAGGTCTGACCGTGGATCAGCGCTTTGCCCTGCTGGCCAATGCGCCGGCCATGGAGCGCTGGCAGCGCCGTTTTCGCGCCTGGCTGCATATTGCCGCGGCCTTGCTGGCACTGGGCAGCGCGGTTGGTTTGTATGCTCGCGGCTGGTCGAAGGAATATCGCGCGGTGTGGGAGAGCACGCTGCTGAATGAAACCCAGGCGCAGAGCTTTTTTGGCGGCCTCTTCACACCTGCTTCATCGGTGCTGCGCTTGCCGCTGCCTCTGGATCAGCTGCCTGCCATGCATCGCACGGGAGGTGTGGCAAAGACACCTGCTCCAGCGCTTCCTTGGATTCATCTCTATGCGGGCACCTTGCTGGTGCTGGTGATTCTTCCCCGGTTACTGCTTGCTGGGCTGACTGCATGGCGCGCGCATCAGGTCATCAACCGGCGCATGCTGTCCCTGGGCTGGAACAGTTATCTGGTCCGCACCTTGCGCCGGATTGAGGGTGGGCAGGAGATCATCACGGTGCTTGTGCATGGCACGGATGCTACGCCGGGGCATCGGGAAGTTTGGTCACGCGGTGTGCGCGAGCGCTTCGGGCAAATGTCACAGTGTGAGTTCGTCTCCATACATCTCGGTGATGAGGATGACTTCGCAGCTTCATGGAAGCCATCGCATCCGCGTGTGGTGATGGTCTTCAATCTGGCCACCACTCCGGAGGCGGAGGTGCAGCGCCGTTTCGTGCTGGATGTGAAGCAGTCTCTCATGAGCTCCCAGCGTGCCGCCGAACTGCTGGTGCTGCTGGATGCCACCAGCATCGGCAACCGCTGGTCTCCTGAAAAGCTGGCCAGCCGTGAGAAGCTGTGGGCGGACATGATTCAAGGATCGGGTGTCGAGATCATTGTGGCAGCGCGTCGAGGTGGCATTTGATCTGCTACCGGATCGAGTCATGTTCCCGCCGCCAAACGTAATACCGATGTCCATGACTCCGCTTCCACCCCACGAACGTCCGGGAACTCTTGAAAAGGCTCTGCGACTGAACCTCGCGCATCGCGTGTATGGCACCTTTGCAGAGATTGGCGCAGGGCAGGAGATCGCGAACTGGTTTTTCCGCGCGGGTGGTGCCTCCGGCACGGTGGCGAAGACCATGTCCGCTTATGACATGACCTTCAGTGACGAGATCTATGGCAAGGCTCAGCGCTATGTCTCGCGTCAGCGCATGACGGCCATGCTCGATCACGAGTATCAAATCGTGCAGGATCGTCTGGCCGCGAAGCGTGGTGAGACCACCACCTTCTTTGCGCTCGCCAACACGGTTCGAGCGAAAGGCTTCCGCGACACGAAGGAAGAGTGTCATGGCTGGATGGGCTTTCGTTTTCAAACAGACCCCAAGGGGCCTCCCAGCGACATCCAGCTCCATGTGCGCTTGCTGGATGCCACGAATCCTTTGCAGGCAGAGGCCCTCGGCATTCTTGGCGTGAACTTGATTTACGCGGCCTTCCATCTGCGCTCCACGCTCTCCACCTTCCTGGAAAGCCTGATGGATGACCTCAATCGCTGGCGCATCGAGATCGACATGATCGACTTCAGTGGCCCGGCCTTTCCTGCGGTCAATTTCGAGGATCGTATTGTCGCTCTCCAGCTTGTGCGCAGCGGTCTATCTGATGCGGCGCTCTTCGGTCCAGATGGTCAGATTTTACAGGCGGCGGATGTGCTCTATAAAAAGCCCGTGTTCCTCAGCCGCGGCACCTTTGATCCCATCACGCGTGTGAATCTCGACATGCTTGATCGCGGAATCGCTCACTTTAAAAAGGACTTCGGTGAGGAGTCTGACGGGCTGATGGAGATCTGCGAGATCACCATGCATAACCTACTTTGCATGGATGACTGCGCTGTGGAGTATCAAAACTTCCTCGCGCGTGCCGACATCCTGCAAGCGCTCGGTAAAAACGTGCTCGTGTCCAAGTATGCCGAGTTCCATCGCCTGAGTTCCTATCTGGCCCGCTACACTCAGCAGCCGGTGGGTATTGTGCTTGGCCTGCCGCTGTTTGAGGAGCTCTTCAACGAGCGCTGGTATGTCGATCTCGGCGGAGGCTTGCTCGAGGCGGTCGGTCGTCTCTTCAAGAACCAGGTGCGTCTCTATGTTTATCCCGTGGGTGATCCCATCACTGGCAAGCTGCGCACCGGCGCGCTCGCCAAAGTGCAGCCGCATCAGGCACATCTATTGAGCTACCTCTTGGAGACCGGCAGCGTTCGCAGCATCTCCGATTGTCTCGAAGACTGCGTCTTCGTCAGCAGCGCCAACGTCCGCCAGATGCTGAGAGAAGGAAACCCCGAGTGGAAATCCTTCGTTCCCGAGATCGTCCTCAAGCAGGGACCGTGGGCGGCGTAACAATCATTGCTTCTGCTATTCGATCTTTGTTTGCCACTAATGGGCACTGATAGTCACTAGTGACCAAGCCAAAGAAGGCTTGGAACCATTAGTGTAAATGAGTGTCCATTAGTGGTTAAAGAATCAGGAACCCAGAGCTGGTTTATTCGTCGTCGTCAGCATCTGCTTCCCCGGCTTTCTTGCCGCGGAGCTTGGATTCGATGAAGGCATCAAGGTCGCCGTCCATGACACCGGAGATGTCGCTTGTCTTCTCACCCGTGCGGAGGTCTTTGACCATTTGGTAGGGCTGGAAAACGTAGCTGCGGATCTGGCTGCCCCAGCCGATGTCGGTCTTCTCGCCATACTGGCGGGCGACTTCGGCGGTGCGTTTGTCTTCCTCGATCTGGTAGAGCTTGGCCTTGAGCATCGCCATGGCTTTGGCGCGGTTCTTCGGCTGCGAGCGTTCCACCTGACAGGCGACGATGACGCCGCTCGGCACGTGCGTAATACGAACTGCGGTTTCCACCTTGTTCACGTTCTGGCCGCCTTTGCCGCCCGCGCGATAGGTGTCCACCTTCAGATCGTCATCACGGATGTCGATGTTGATGTCCTCTTCGTTGTCAGGCGTGACGTCGATGGACGCAAAGGAGGTGTGGCGCTTCTTCGCCGCATCAAAGGGGGAGATGCGCACCAGACGATGCACGCCGCGCTCGCACTTCAGGAAGCCAAAGGCGTTCTCGCCCTGGATTTCCAGCGTGGCGGAGCGTGTGCCCACGTCATCACCTTCCTGATGGTCGATGATCTGCACCTTGCAGCCGTGGCGCTCGCACCAGCGGATGTACATGCGCATCAGCATGTCCGCCCAGTCACAGGCCTCCGTGCCACCGGCACCAGAGTGAATGGTCATGAAGGCACTGCCGCGATCAAACGGGCCGGCGAGCAGGAGATCCAGCTCATAGGCTCCGATGGCTTTTTGAATGCCGTCGAACTCCACCTGCACCTCCTTGATGCTCTGCACATCGCCCTGCTCCTTCGCCAGCTCGATCAGCACGGGGAAGTCTTCCACGCGTGATTCGAGCCCGCCGAGAGGTTCGATTTGTTTTTTGATGACGTTCGCGCGGTCAATGACCTTCTTCGCGGCATTTTGACTGTCCCAGAATCCGGGAGCGGTCATCTTATGTTCCAGAGCATTGAGCTCTTCGGTCAGTTTCGGGACGTCAAAGATACCTCCGGAGCTCGATCAGGCGGCCTTTAAGGCTCGCCACGTCGAACGCCTGGAGGTCAGTCAGGACGGACTTTTGGTTCGTTTCCATGGGACGTGCTGCCTAATTCACCGCACGCGGCGTTGCAAGTGGTATGGCGGGTTTTTGAA
This sequence comes from Prosthecobacter gellanilyticus, assembly GCF_007992435.1. Lineage (GTDB taxonomy): Bacteria > Verrucomicrobiota > Verrucomicrobiia > Verrucomicrobiales > Verrucomicrobiaceae > Prosthecobacter > Prosthecobacter gellanilyticus. Next base: position 202,905 of record NZ_BKAG01000002.1, read on the forward strand.
ACCAGGCCTTACTGCCTCACGGCTGCACTCCACTCGTCGAGCTTCTGCTTCAGCAGTTCTTTGGTGGGCAGGTAGAGCTGATATTCCTTCGCGTGGATGTTCGCGTCCTTCGGCAGAGTGAGCTCGACGACGGTCTTTTTGGCGGACTTGCAGATGACCAGGCCGATGGTCGCATTCTCCTCAGGCAGCTTCACCTCGCGGTCATAGTAGTTCACATACATTTGCATCTGCCCGAGGTCCTGGTGGGTTAGTTTGTCGAGTTTCAGGTCGATGAGAATGTAGCAACGCAGCAGACGGTTGTAGAAGACGAGATCTACGAAGTAGTGGTCTTCATCAAAGGTGAAGCGCTTCTGGCGGGCCTCGAAGAGGAATCCTTTGCCAAGCTCGAGAAGGAAATGTTCCAGGCGGTCAATGATGGCCTGCTCAAGATCACTTTCCGAGTAGCTGGCCTTCTCATCCAGTCCGAGAAACTCCAGTACCAGCGGTTCCTTCAGCATGTCCTCAGGCCGCTGCATCACCTGGCCTTCCTTCGCCAGTTTGCGGATGCCTTCCTTGTCTCTGCTGAGAGCGAGTCGTTCGTAAAGGCAGGAAGCTTTCTGGCGTTTGAGCTCACGGACATCCCAGCCAGCCTGTGCCGATTCGATCTCGTAGAAGCTGCGTTCGTCGGGATCTTTGATGGTGAGGAGCGCAACGTAGTGCGACCAGCTCAGAGTGAAGGGATTTCCAGATTTCCGAGTCAGCGATTCGGAAATCTTTGTGGGGACCAATTTCCGAGACGGCGTCTCGGAAATCTCTACAGTGGCTGACTGGAAAATCTGGATTCGCTCCTGCCATATGAGGAAAAACCTTCTCATGTTGGACAGATTATCCTCCGAAAACCCTCGCCCAAACTCCTCCGTCAATCGCGCCGAAAGCTCCTTCAGCAGCTCGGTTCCATAAGCTGCCCGCTTGGCCCCCTTCTGCTCATGTTCCACAATTCGGCGGCCGATTTCGAAATTCGTCATCACCTGGAGAGTATCCACGACAGTGGCGACACTTCGCCGGGCACCCTGGATGAGCTGGCGGACCTCAGTGAGAAGACCGGTGAGGCTCCCAGCCTTGCTTGAGGTGGAGGGCGTGGGACGTTGGGGGGCAGGCTTCGCTTTCGGCTTCTTCATGATTCAGGTTCAGGCATCGCTCCGAGTGATTTTTATAGGTCAATGTACGGTAGGCTGTGGGCGCTTAGCAGGCTGTGGCTCAACCCTGCGATGCCACAGGTGACGAAACACCCCGCTCTTTATCTTGCACCACGGCCCGCGCTTCCCATTGTCCGCGCCCCATGAACAAGCTGGACGAAATCATCGCTCATAAGCGCACGGAGGTGGAGAAGCTGCTGCCTCGTGTGGAGAAATTGCGTGCCGCGGCGACGCTGCGGGATGACTTCCGCTCGCTGGCGGATGCGCTGCGTGCTGACCCGACCCGCCTCGGCATGATCGCCGAGGTCAAGCGCGCCTCGCCCTCCGCAGGCACTATTTCGGCGGACTTTGATCCGCTCACCATCGCCCGCGGTTATGAAAAAGCCGGTGCGAGCGCGCTGTCCGTGCTTACGGACGAAAAGTATTTCCAGGGACATCTGAACTACCTCACGCTGATCCGCGAGCAGGTGGACATACCGTGCCTGCGCAAAGACTTCATCATTCATGAGGCGCAGATCTATGAAGCCGTCGTGGCGGGAGCGGATGCCATTCTGCTCATCGTGGCCGCTTTGGACCAGAAGACGCTGGTGCATCTGCTGGATGTGGCGCACACCTTCCAGATGGATGTGCTGGTGGAGGTGCATGACCTGCCGGAACTGGAGCGCGCGCTGGACACGGACGCTCGCATCATCGGCGTGAACAATCGCAACCTGAAGCACTTCACGGTGGATCTGGGCACGACCGAAGCGATCGCTGAAGAGGTGCCGGATGACATCATCCTGGTGGCGGAGAGCGGTATCAAAACGGTGTCGGACGCCGAAAGACTGGCTCTTTGTGGTGCTGATGCGTTGCTTGTCGGGGAAACTTTGATGCGCAGTCCGAATATCATGCACGACCTTCCGGCGTTGCGGGTGTTTAAGCCGCAGGTCGATCCAGCTGATTTCACGGAATGAAAAGCCTCCTCATCCGCTCCACGCTGACCGCCCTGGCCCGGCTCGGAGTGGCCGAGGTATGTGTGGCGGCTGGTGCGCGCAATGCGCCGCTGATTACCGGTCTCATGGCCAGTGACGGCATCAAGATCTGGAGTTTTTTTGAGGAGCGCAGCGCAGCCTTCTTCGCGCTCGGTCGCATGATGGTAGACCGCATGCCAGTGGCAGTGCTGACGACTTCTGGAACGGCGGCGGCCGAGCTGCTGCCTGCCGTGATCGAGGCCCACTATCAAGGTTTGCCGCTGGTGCTGGTCACAGCAGACCGGCCGAAGCGTTTTCGCGGGACCGGCGCGCCACAAGCCATCGAGCAAAAGGATCTCTTTGGCGACTATGTGAGCGCCTGCATTGACGTGGAGGAGGGGACCAGCATCTCCTGGCCGACCCGGCTGACGGACAAGCCGCTGCACATCAACATCTGCCTGGATGAGCCGCTGGATGCGGAACGCAGCGGGATCGATTTCCTGAAGCATCATCCCCAAAAGCCGCTGAAGCCTGCCAAGGCCGCGCCCTTTATCCTTTCTGGCTCGCCTACGGTGGTGATCGCCTGCGGCCTGCATCCGCATGAGGCCCGCGAGGCCGCGCCGATTCTCAAGGAACTTGGTCTGCCCATCGTCGCGGAGGCCACTTCAAACCTGTGGGGGGAGTCGCCTGATCGTCCGAGCCTGGATGAGCTTCTTCTGCCCGCTGCCGAGGACACTTTTAACTCGCTGGAGATCGGTCAGGTCATTCGTATTGGCGGCATCCCTTCCTCCCGCTGGTGGCGTGATCTGGAGAGCAAACCCTTTGTGTGGGTGACGAATGTCTCGCGCCTTCAGTTTCCAGGCCTGGCACGCAAGCAGCATGTGCAGACGCTGCCCTGGCATGCTCTCAGCGATTTCGCTTCCTTGAGTCTCGTGCCAGCATCCATTCATCCGGGCAAAAGTCATCTCGAGGAGGAGATCACCAAGCGGCCGCTGTGTGAGCCCGCCTGGATGCGCCACATCATGCGTCTGGTGACCGAGGGAGATCGTGTGTTCATCGGCAACAGCCTGCCAATCCGCGAGATGAACATGGCGCTGGATTCACCACCTCCGGGCGTGGAGTTTTATGCGAACCGCGGTGCCAATGGCATCGACGGCATTGTCTCCACCTGGCTGGGGGCGAGTGCGAGCTCGCGCAGTTCCTGGCTGATCGTGGGTGATCTGAGCGCCATGTATGATCTCTCCGCGCCCTGGATCATGCCGCAGCTTCCGCAGGGCAACCGCCGTCTTGTGATCATCAACAACCAGGGTGGCAAGATCTTCTCGCATGTGAAGAGTCTGCAAGGCCTGCCGGAGGAGGTCCGGCACGTCATCGAGAACAACCACCGCGTGAGCTTTGAGCCCTGGGCCGCGATGTGGGGCCTCTCCTATGTGCGCGCCACACTACCACAGGATCTCCACGATCTGCCCGATGGCGCGGTGATGATCGAGGTCATCCCCGATGCAAGGCAGACGGAGACTTTCTATCAGGCGATGGAAGGAAGCTGAGGCGGGGTCACTTCGCCTCACGGAGTCGAATGTAGGCGATGTGAACGAATTTGTCGTTGCCGGGAAGTTTGCGAACACCGAGACAACGTATTTCGTTAGGTTGAAACTTGGGGAGTTCCATCTTCCATTCGCTGAAGAGATGTTTCGCACCCGGGTAGTCTTCATGTCCAGTCGCGGCGATCTTGAGCGTGTCTGGCAAGGTTGGCTCCACAGGTTTGGCGATGGAGTGCTGCAGGTCGACAATGAGCGTTCCTTCACCAAAGCCCTCCAGGATCTGATGTGCTTCCATGCTCGTGCCCACCGGCAGGGTTTCCAAGGCTGTCGGCCTCATGCGACCGGGAGTTTCCTTCTCTGGAGGATCAAACTCGGTGGCTGTCATTTGCTCCTCTACCAGCCGGATCCGGCCCTCCGCTCCTGGTCGCTGGCGCTGAAACATGTGGCCGCTCAGTTTCGCGCGACCGCCATTGAGTTCTCGGGCTGTAAGTGCCGCAAATTCTGCCGGCTTGAGAGCCTGCCAGACGTCAGCGTCTGACTCGGGAACCTCAAAGATCAAGGCCTCTATTTCCTGATGAACCAGCGAGGGATCCTGCGCTGGTCTTGCACCACTGCCTTGATGCGAGAAGATCAGCAGCGTCTCGCCAGCAGGCATGCCCGGTGCTGCAAGGATGACTGGCACGGCTGCCGCGCTGCACAGATAAGTGCCGCTCTTGCTGGGCACGGCAGGTTCCGAGCGGATGAAGCGACGGCTGGGCTCCCACATGATGGCTTCCGGCACATCCAGGGCCAGCTTCCACTCCATGCGGCCGGGCGGGGCCAGATCCTGCTCCAGGGCGAATTGGTCACCATCACTCTGCACCATCGTGCCGATTTCCATCTCATTCCATGCGGAAGGAATACTGGGCATCTCCGTGGGGTAGACATGCTCGCGTGTGCTTCTGACCTCATGTTGATGGCCTTCGATCGCGTAGCCATGACTGGTGGAAAGCCGCACCTGGGCAGTCCTTGCTTTGACACGCTGGATGAGCTGACGCAGCAGCGCACTGTCATCCTGACCGCCACGCTTCTCCAGCAGCGCCAGTGCGTCTCGCGAGTCCAGGCTGATGCCAATGAGTAATCGCGACGATGAGATATCAGCGGCAGCCTTGGCTGGCGTGGCTTCCGCCTGATCCTGGCGGCGGGCCACGATGACATCCAGCCAGCGGCCTTCACAAGCAGCCCCCCAGACTTGGTCCGCAGGTGGCAGCATCGCCACCACACGGGGCGTGTTGTCAGGAAGACTCAAATCGGTCATCACCATCTGTCCGAAGCGGTCATACCAGTCCATGAAGCCCGTGATGGCCTTGCCTGTGGGCTTGTAGTTCCGGTCACTCACATGAAGCCATGATGTCGGCCAGCTCACGGCCAGAGGGCCGGGCGTGTGGATGTGGCTGTGCCAGGAAATGATGGCAGGCACGCGTGCGCGCACGGGACCGGTGGAGAAGGGATCGAGAGGATCTTTTTTGTCCGCGTGGTCTTCCATGAGGTTGAGGTTCGGATCGGCATGGAAATCCAGCTTAGTTCCTTCCAGCACGGGCTCAAAGGAGGCTGGAAGCTGATAGAGGAGGTCATATTCGGGATTCATCTCGCTGGGGAGATGGTGTTCCGTGCCTGCCTGCAGGCTGCCCGTCAGCCTTCGGCCGGCGAGGGTGGAGACTTCTGACACGATGCTCGCTCGCCCAGCCGTTCGTGCTTTCTCCAGGTGTTCGATGATGGCCGCGTCATTTGCGGGGTTTGCCAGCAACAGTTCGACCATTTCCAACTCCGGCACGCGGTAGATAGTCTGCGTGAGCTCATGCAAGGGGGCTTTCGGACCTTTGTCGCAATGGAAAAAGACCACTAATCTTGTGCCTGGGCTGTCCTCCAATGGGAAGCTGGCGATGGCGCGTTCCGTTTGATCAGGCGGCAGCTCACCTTTCCAGTGCAGACGATGAAGGCGCGGCAACGTGACCGTGTGCTTGTCACGTTCAGCCCCCTTGGCCGCCGTCGCATACTGATAAGCCCGGCTGTCTGGCGCGGCGATGTCATGCGTGATCTCGATATCCAGCAGCTCCTCTGTGCCATCAGATGCAAACGCCCCTGGCTGCACCATCACCTGCGTGCCGATCCACTCTAGATCGGTTTTCCTGGCGATGACCTTGTTGCTGTCGTCCGCATAATCCCAATGTTGCACCACAGGTTGTTCTTTGCCGCTGCGGAGCAGCAGCTTGCTTTCCTGAGCCGTGCCTCCGTGGAGTTCGATGACAGTTTGAGCCTTCAAGCGATCCCGAAGAGTCTCGGCAGGGCCTTGGCTAGATTCGCGCCGCCAGTCCTCTTCTTGCACGGTCGCAATCCGCACGGTCACTGCTGGTTGTCCCATGCTTTGCAGGCAGAGGCCGAGAAACAGACACACCAAGACACCGAACGGATTTTTGGGGGGCATGCCCGGCGTTGTATCTTAGGCGCCGGGCCGAGGGCAATCTTAAATAGGTGACATAAAAAAGGGCGAGGCGGTATGAACCGGCCTCGCCCTGGGTATTCCGGGGGGGGGATTGAAGGAGCTGATTACGGGCTGAAGGCCCACTCGGGGGCGTTCAGGATGGCCCAGAGCACGTCTTCCATGCGGCCGCGCCATTGGGCGTTCAGCTTCTGGGTCGGAGGCTCGCCACGGCGGGAGGCTTTCTCCTGCTCCAGACGCACGGTGGTAGCTTCGCCATCTAGATGGTTAGACCAGCTCACGTATTTTTCCGGGGCGCGGGTGGTAGGTACGGAGGCATTGATCTCGGACGCTGGGATGATACGATGCTCAAAGCCTTCACTGAGATGCTTGGTGTAGAGTTCGCGCTCCTGGGCGGTGGGCTTGCGGGTGAGCAGTTTCAAGAAGAGCTGGTCAAGGAAGGCGTCGAATGACTGCTCTTGAAGGGCAAGCTGCGTGATGCCGTGGTCATCGCTCATGCGAGTGAGCCAGACGCCGACGGTGCCATTGCTGAGGATGGCAGGCTGAAGCACGTTCGGATCGTTGTCGCGCTTGCTGATCGGATCCTGCCGGGAACCGCGCCAGCCGAAGGCGCCGAGCACGTCCGTCACGGCCTGGATGCGTGGAAGAGCGAGGCTGGGGCGGTCGCGCTCATTGCTGGTGCTGGTGAGCATCCAGGAGCGGTAAGGCTTGCCGAGCGTGATGCTGTTCTTCAGGTCGCGCTGGTTGTCGATGTCCAGGCAGACTTCCTCGGTGCGGAAGGGCTTGCCAGTGGCGGCGAAGAGGCTGTCCACGATCTGCTCGGCATAAAGACGGCGCGGGGCAGGGGAGGTGTAGAGCGGGCTGGTCTGCTTCAGCGTGCTGTCGGTGGAGCGCTGATAGGCCTGGCTGTTCAGAATGAGACGTGCCAGGGCCTTCACATCATAACCACTGCTCACCAGCTGACGGCCAAGCCACTTCACCAGCTCTGGATGCGTGGGCTTGCCCTTCTCCCAGTCTTCCACAGGCTCCACGATGCCGCGGCCCATGAAGCGTGCCCACACGCGGTTCGCGATGACCTGGGCAAAACGCTCGTTCTGCGGTGCGGTGATCATTGCAGCGAGCACATCGCGGCTGTCTTTGGAGTCTTCCGCGAGCGCAGCGGCGGATTCATCGCAGAATTCGACGAAGGGCCACTTCGGCTGCACCTTGGTGCCGGGCTGGAGGGTGACCTGGATCAGAGGTTTGCGGCCACCAGCATGGATCTTGTCCATCGGCACGCTGCTGGTCTTGGGTACAGCGATCTCCTTCTGGCCGAGCATGGCGGCGAGCTCAAAGAGATCCTGCTGCAGCGACTTATGAGTCGGTGAGTCATGGCAGCGGGCGCACTTCATCTCCACACCGAGGAAGGCGGTGCTGACGATGGTGCCCTTGGCAGCCATGGGCACGTCATTCTGTGAGGCGAGGCCGAAACCTGCGGGGCCACCGAGACGCTCGCTTCCCTTCATGCGCAGAAGCTCGGTCACGAAGAGGTCCATGGGCTTGTTGTCCTTCAAAGATTCATAGATCCACCAGCGAAAGGGGCCGGTGTTGTTCAGCGTGGGATTGAGCATGTTCGGATTTTCCGCCAGCACATCCTGCCAGTAGCCCATCCAGTTGTCCGCCCAGCGTGAGTCAGCGAGCAGGCGATCAATAGCAGCCTTGCGATCCGGGTTCTTCTGGAAGGCTTCGATCTCCTCCAGAGAAGGCACCACGCCGAGGGTATCGAGAGTCGCACGACGCAGGAAGGTGAGGTCATCCGTCAACGGGGTGAGCGTGAGATGATCCGCCTGGATCTCGGGCCAGTTGGCACCTTCTTTGACCCAAGTCGTGAGCAAGGTGATCTCATCTTTGGTTAGTGGTTTGCCCTTCGGAGGCATGATGGAGTCTTCATCATCCGTCATGATCCGGGCGATGAGGGCGCTGTGGTCCGGCTTGCCAGGATCGATGGCCGCGCCATCGGATTTGCCGCCTTTCAGTGCATCCGCGAAGGAGTCGAGACGCAGGCCGCCTTTGGCCTTGGTCCCGCGATGGCACTCCGTGCACTTGGCTTCGAGGAGAGGCTGGATCTGCTTAAAATAGTCCACGCTGCCCTTCTTCGCGCTCTGGGCGCTGACACTGGCAATCTTCGCGCCGATGAAGCGGTCGATCTCATTGTTCACCGGGAAATCGGCGGCGACTTCTGGCACGGCCATAGGCTCGGCCTTGGCCAGCCATGTCTTGGCGGCTTCGCGGCGCTTGTTCCAATAGGTGTTAGACTTCGCACGCAGCTCGGCTCGCTTTTTGATGTTCATCGCCTCATAGACAGGAGCGCGCTCTTTCTCATAGGCAGCCCAGCCAGCATCATTGTAGGCCACTTCACGTTTGCCGGGAGTGATGAGGCTCCAGGTCTCCGTGCCTTCTTTCGACCAGGCGACGACGGTTTCACCAAGCTCCGGACGGCGCACGCTTTTGCCGGTGTAGCTGCCCACGAGGGTCTCGAGCACGATGAACTGCGGCTTGCCGGTGCCTTCGATCTCGCACCACGATTCGCGGTTGCCGGGAGGCGCGAAACGGAAATCAGGGCCGAGGTCGAGGTAACCTTTCTGATCGGCCACGAGGTGGTGACCATCACTGTCATTCGGCGGGAAAGGCGTGTTCAGGATGGTCTTGCCATCGATGTAGAGGTTCGTGGCTCCGCGAGCACGCAGCAGGAGGCGGTGCTTGCCTTTCGGGAAGGTCACGCTGGCGGCGGCGCGCAGCAGGAAGGGCACATGACGCTCACCACGGATGCCCGTCTCCACATACTTCTGCGGCACGTCAAAGAAGCCGAAGACGTCTTCGGTGTAGGTTTCAGCGACCTTGGGATCTTCGCTCGGCCAGGAGTTTGCATCCGGCATGCCTTCCTCGGCCAATTGCACCAGCACTCGACCCGCTGGCACCTGCTTCTTGGTGATGGCAGGTGGCGGCGGCACAAAGCGATAGGCGGATTTCAGCGCTTCGACATCGATGGGGCCGCGGTAGATCGTGAGATCATCGACCCAGCCATTGAGGGAATGCGAGGCGGCCAGCGTGGAGCCGGTGCCGATCATCACCGCATCACCATCTGTCACGGGCGCGCGATCCGTCTCGCCGCCCATATCCCAGGTGCCGTCGGTTTCAGTGCCATCAATGTAGCCCTTGATGCTTTTGGCCTTACCAAAAGTGTAGGTGACGGCGACGTGATGCCAGCCTGCCGTCGGCACCGTGCTCTTCGACCACCAGCGATGCCAGTCACCCTTCTTGCCGGGGACATCCGCGCTATGGAAGAGGAAGCCGATCTGCGCGCCCGCTTTGTCGCCCTGCAGACGGAAGGCGTAGTTCTGATTGTTCTGACCAAACTCCTTCGTGCCCAGACGGCCTTTGCCGATGATGTAAGGCGCGCCGGAGACGCTGCCTGCCTTCACCCATGCCTCGATCGTGATGGTCTCATTCAGGCCAAAGCGGAGTTCTTCCTTGTCGTCGATCTTGAGGAAGGATTTTTTGCCATCGCCCGTGAAGCGCATGGCCGTGTTCTCCTTGGCAAAGCCCGGAAAGGTCGGCGCACGCGGTCCTGGTTCCTTGGCATCATCGAACTTCCACTGAATGACCGGCGTGGCCACGGGCTTGTCCGTGACATCATTGCCCCCGCTGTCATTCTGGGCGGGGGCGAGGGTGGTGAGGAGGAGAAAAGGGAGGACGGAACGCGTCATGCTCCTATCAACGACGATCCAGGACTTCTTTCAGCATTCCGGACACCCCACTTTGGTGAGGGGCTCGTCGTGGGCGCGCTTGCGAGAGTGGTGAGGTTTGGAAACGAACCATCGGGGCCTGTGAGGGCGGACAAGGCCAAACCGCGTGCCTTAGTCGATATATTGTAGATGTCTGCTGGCAGCCCATCCACCAAGCGACCCCGCCCCAAGAAACGGACGCAGACAGCGGAGAAGAGGGGGCATGTGGGGAAGACCGGAACTCGGAAAGAGAGATATTTTAGCTTTTTGTCGCGGAAAGTCGGCCCACTGACTGTCCGGGGATGGGCGGAGACGCTGGCGCTGGTGGCTGCCGGGCTGGTGATCTACAATATCCTGTTTGTCCGTCGCGAGGTCATTGAATACAGGCCACCTCATTCCTTCAGCGTGAGGTCACCGGAGTTTTTCGGCTCTGCCCATGCTTCGGCCGATCCGCTGCCGATCGTCGGCAACAAGATCACCATCCTGCACAACGGGGTCGGGACCTTTCCAGTGATGCTGCAGGCGATTCGAGAGGCGAAAAAGACGGTCAACTTTGAGGCGTTTCTTTTTCATTCCGGCGAGGTGGCTGATGGGTTCATCAACGCCTTTTGTGAGCGCGCGCAAAGCGGGGTGGAGGTGCGGGTGTTGCTAGACGGTATTGGATCTGGTACCGCTTTAAAGAATTCGGATGTGAAACGGTTGGAGGATGCGGGCTGCAAGTTTGCTTATTACCACCCCACCCGGGCACTGAGGGTCGACCGCATCAACCGCCGCACGCACCGCCGCATCCTGGTGGTGGACGGCCGCGAGGCCTTCACCGGCGGAATCGGCTTTGCGGATGAATGGCGCGGCAACGCGGAGGATAAAGATCACTGGCGCGATATTCACGCCAAGATTGAAGGTCCTGTCGTGGCCAAATTTCAAAGTGCCTTTCAGCAACATTGGTTGGGCGAGACTCAGGAGATACTCACAGGCAGTGCGCACTTTCCTGTGCTGGCCGATGCTGGCAACCTGAGAACGCAGGTGACGACTTCTGATGAGTTTACCGTCGCGGCCATTCCGCTGATTCAGGCTATCGCCATTGCCGCTGCAGAGAAGACCATCTACATCACCAACCCTTACTGCACGCTGACTGCGGGTCAGGTGGAACTGCTGACGGATGCCGTGAAACGTGGGGTCGATGTGCAACTACTGCTGCCCGGTCCCCACAATGACCAGCCGATGACGAAATCCGCAGGCAGGGGAGAATATGAGGAGCTGCTCCAAGGCGGGGTTAAAATCTCTGAATACAAGCCCACGATGATCCACTCCAAAACGATGGTGGTGGACGGAATGTTTTCCATCCTTGGAACATCCAATCTCGATGCCCGGTCCGCGCAGATTAATGATGAGATTGATCTCAGCATCTATGACGAAGGCTTCGGCAGCGAGATGGACAAGATCTTCCTGCGCGATTTGGAACACGCCAAGCCGTACACGGAAGCAGACTTCAAGAAGCGGCCGCTGAAAGAGCGGGTCGGCGAGTGGATGGCAAGGCCCTTCCGCTCCCAGCTTTGAATGGGGAGGTTTGCTTCTGGAGGGGACTGTACTGCGAAGCCTTCCCTGGCATCGAATAATCAGATCATTCGCAGATCCTCATGACAAGTCTGGGGGCAGGCAAGGAGGAGATCCGGTTGTGCCAGCTTGACCTCATTTGGCATTCCTGGTGAACTCCAGGGATGACGAGGGCTCGAAATCTAATTCGTTGGCTGGGCAAAAGCGTTGCGGTGCTTTGTTTGACCGGCTTGCTTTGTTGTCTCTCAGCTCTCGTCATCATGATGAGTGATGTGGCGCTCGATACTAGAGGTCTGATTGAGTCCCTGGGATGGACGGTTCCATCCGAGGGCTTGGGCCACTACCTGCTCTCCGCTGTGGATGTCGTTTACTTTGTCACGGGTTTTTACTGCTATATCCTGAGCGGAGGCGTTTTCGTCATCTATCTTCTTTGTCGATATGTGGGTGGACTCCCTTTCACGATCATGACTTCTCGGTGGGCTGGGGTTGCTGGCATTGTCCTTGGGTGGAGCCTCTTCATGAGTCCAGTCTCCTTTTGGCAAAGCGACCTGTCGAGGGCACTACCTCACCCCATGGTTTTGAGTTCCACGGTGGCCTTGATTTTCACATTGATCCGGCCTGGTTATACACTGGCGGTGCATTCGGCTTTGAATGGATATTATGTTATCAACTTTGCCCTTGGGAGCATCCATCATGGCATTGCCAGCATCGGCTATGGCGCTTTGGGTTTCCTTGCGATGGCAATCCCATTGATCGGATTTATTTGGGAGAAGCAGAGTCGTAAAGTGAGTTCGGTCACGACATTCACCCCAATCCCGCCCTAACCAGCAACGCCATCGGCTCGGGGTCGCGGCCCATGAAGTCGCGGAAGAGTTTGGCGGGGTCTTCGCTGTTGCCTTTGCTCAGGATTTTTTCGCGGAAGTCGCGGCCGACTTTGTTGTTCAGGACGCCTTCTTTCTGGAAGCGGGTGAAGGCGTCGGCATCGAGCACCTCGGCCCATTTGTAGCTGTAGTAGCCGGCGGCGTAACCGACGGGGCTGCTGAAGAGATGACCGAAGCGGCGGGCCATGCTGGGGTTCTCGGTCTTCAGCGGCATGAGGTAGTCTCCCACGATCTGGCGGCTGAGCTGGTCAAGGTCCGCACCCTCGGTGGTGGCGTGGCGGATGTGCAGCTCGAGGTCGAGCTTGCCAAAGCTGAGCTGGCGCATGATGTCGCTGGCGCTGCGATAGTTTTTGGCGGCGATGACCTTTTTGAAAAGCTTGGCAGGGATGGCCTCGCCGGTCTCGTGATGGCGGGCGAAGAGGTCCAGGCTCTCGCGCTCCCAGCAGAAGTTTTCCATGATCTGGGAGGGCAGCTCCACGAAGTCCCAATAAACGCTAACGCCATTGAGGGAGGGGATTTCGACATTGCCGCAGAGCTGGTGCAGCAGGTGGCCGAACTCATGGAAGACGGTGCAGACCTCGTCATGGGTGAGCAGGGCGGCCTTGCCATCCACGGGAGGGGTCATGTTGCCACAGATCAAGCCCAGATGCAGGCGGCGGTCGCGCTCGCCATAGGGCGGGGCTCCCATGTGGAGGTAGTTCATCCAGGCACCGCCACGCTTGGAGTCACGCGGATGCCAGTCGGCGTAGAAGGAGCCGATGTGGACATTCTTTTCGTTATGCACCTCGTAGAACTTCACTTCGGGATGCCAGACCTCGACCGGGCCTTCCTGCGTGGAGCGGGTGGAGGCCGTGCTGGGCTGGCCCACAGGCACGAAGATGGTGGGGCGCTGGGTGATGCGGAGGTCGAAGACCTTCTCCGCGAGATCAAACATGCCTTTCAAGACCTGGTTGAGAGGGAAGTAGGGGCGCAGTTCCTCTTCATCGAAATCATACTCGGTCTTCCGCTGTCTCTCAGACCAGAAAGCGACTTCCCAAGGCTGCAGGAGATCTGGTGTTTGCGCGGCGTGATCGGCCTTGTATTCTTGAAGCTGGATGGTCTCGCGCTGGAAGGCGGAGGCAATCTTGGCGTGGAGGTTTTCAATGAAAGCCAGGGCTGTGGCACCATTTTTGGCCATGCGCTGCTGGAGCACGAGATCGGCGAAGTCCTTTTTGCCTAACAATTGAGCCTTCTCATGGCGCAGGCGCAGGATCTTCCAGACGAGCTGGGTGTTATCCCACTTCTCGGAGCGACCAATGTTCGTGGTGCCTTCCCAGACGGTGCGGCGGAGGTTTTCGTCCTCGGCATATTCCATGACCGGGATCATGGAGGGGGCCTTCAGGGTAAAGCGATACTGCGGCTCCTCAGGGGTGCCGAGTCCCTTTGCGGCGGCATCGGCGCGGGCAGCATCGATGGCTGACTGCGGCAGGCCCTGGAGGCGCGCTGGATCCGTGATGATGAGCTCCCAGGCATTCGTGGAGTCGAGGACGTTCTCCGAATACTTCTGCGTGGTCTGGGAGAGCTCGGACTCGAGCTCTTCGAGGCGCTTCTTTTTATCTGGAGGCAGATCAGCACCGGCCTGACGGAAGCTTTCCATGGTCTCGTCCAGGGCGCGCTTCTTGACGGGCGGGAGGTCGCGGGCTTCCTGGGTCTTGCTGTAGGTTTCCAGCAGATCCCAGAGATGGTCATTGAGGGGGATCTTGGCAAAGAAGGAGCTGACCTGCGGCAGCATGGCGTGATGCGCCTCACGCAGGGAGGGGGAATTGCACAGGGAATCCAGATGCGTCACCAGACCCCAGCTTTCATTCAGAGGGCGGGTGGCCTCGTCCAGGCCGAGCACCACGCTGTCAAAGTTCATCTTGCCGCGGTCCTGCTCGCTCACCCGATTGATCGCGGCTTCGGCGGCCTGCAGGGCCTGGCCGATGTCTGCCTGGATATGAATGGGATCGAGCGTGGACCAGCGAACGTGGAAATCCTGGGTGAGGAAAGGGGATGCCATGGGTGGGGGAGAGGCGGACCGCGAGTATGACGGCGGCGGGGCGGGAGGCAAGGGAGGGAATGGCCGAAGCGGCAGGAATGCCAAGGAAGGCAGTCTCAAGCCTGATTTTAAGCCTGTATAAAAGGTTTAGATATATTTAAGACTTGCTATTTCTATGATAATCCATAATTTCCATCAAAAGAAATACACCCGTTGTCTGTGTTCTGTCCATGATGCCTTTGATCCAAAATCTGCTCGCTGAAGCTGGCTGCGCTGATCACCCGCAGGTCGCTGAGGCTGTGGAGCAGGCCTGCTATGACCAGACCTCCTTTATCGAGGCGGTGCTGGAGTGTGAAGGCGTGCGCGAACGTGACTTCCTCATGGCCGTGGCTCACACGCTGAGCCTGCCATGGTGGGAAGGCAGTGCTGACAAGCCAGTGGAGCAGTCTCTGCGCCGTCATCTCCCTGCGGAGATCGCGCTGCGTCATCGCATTCTGCCCGTGAGATTTGAAGAGGCAGATCCGGAATCGAATGATCTCAATGCGGGACCGTTTCTGCACCTCGCGACCTTTGATCCGCTGAACCTGGTGACGCATCAGCGTGTGGCCTCCAGTGTGCCGCATACTATCATCTGGCATGTGGGCCAGCGCACACGCATCGCGGAAGGTTTGCAGAAGCTCTATGGCCTCGGTGCGGATACTTTTGAGAAGATCCTGCGTGGTCGTGCTGACTGGGGCAGCGAGGAACTCGGTGATGAAGTGACCGTGCTGGATGCTCCTGAGGATGAGGAAGCCAGCGTGGTGCGCTTTGTGAACCAGATCCTGCGTCGTGGCCTGGAACAGCGTGCGACCGACATTCATGTGGAGCCGCAGCAGGACCGCCTGCGCATTCGCTACCGCATTGATGGTCGCCTCGAAGAACTGGCGGTGCCGGAGAACATCAAATCACTTCAGTCCAGCGTGATTGCGCGCCTCAAGATCATGGCGCGCCTGGACATCGCTGAGAAGCGCCTGCCGCAGGATGGTCGTATCAATCTCGAGCTCGATGGCCTGCCCATCGACGTGCGTGTGGCCACCATCCCGAGTGTGGAAGGCGAGAGCATCAGCCTCCGTCTTCTGGCGCAGCAAGCGGTGACCATCGACCGCCTCGGCATGACGGACAATGTGCGTCCGATCGTCGATGAACTTTTGAAGCTGCCCAACGGAATCATCCTCATCACGGGTCCAACAGGTAGTGGTAAGAGCACCACTCTTTACGCTTATCTCACGGAACTGAATCAGGCGCATCGCCGCATCGTGACCATCGAAGATCCGGTGGAGTACAAGATGCCCGGCATTGTGCAGATCGCCGTGAAGCCGGAGATCGGCCTGACCTTTGCCACCGGCCTGCGCAGCATTCTCCGCGGTGACCCGAATGTCGTGATGATCGGGGAAATGCGCGACCTGGAAACGACTGAGATCGCCATCCGAGCGGCGCTCACAGGTCACCTGGTGCTGAGCACCCTGCATACGAATGACGCTATCGGCGGCATCACACGACTCGTGGACATGGGTGTGGAGCCCTTCCTCGTCTCCAGCGCTGTCCGAGCCTTCTTTGCGCAACGTCTGGTTAGGAAACTCTGCCCGCTGTGCAAGCTGCCTGCCGAGGTGGAGGATGATTATCTGCAAAGCATCAACTTCCCGCAGGGACTGCCGGGCCGTATCATGCGCGCCAATGGCTGCGAGGCCTGCCGTGGCAGCGGTTATCAGGGACGTCTCTCCATCTATGAGGTGGTGCTGGTCACACATGCTCTCCAGCACTTGGTCAATACCCGTGCGCATCCCGCTGAACTTCACAAGCAGGCGATGCAGGACGGCTTCATCCCGATGCGCGGCTACGGCTTCCAGAAGGTGCTCTCCGGAGATACGACCATCGAGGAAGTGCTCAGCGTCACCGCCATGGACCGGAAGGCTGACGATGTGGTGCCTGCACGTGCCGTGACCGTTCCGCTCAAACATGCCGCCTAACATTCTTTTCTGAGTCATGCCCACCTTCGCCTACAGCGCCCATAGCCCCACCGGTGTCATCACCGGTGAGCTGAGTGCTGCGGATCGCGCCGAGGCCATGAGCCTGCTGAGCAAGAAGCGTCTCAGCCCTTTCCGCCTGGAGCAATCCGGAGCCGCTGGCGTGGCCGTGAAAGCTGCGGCCAAGGCGCGTGTGGAGGCTGCTGCCAATCCTGTGGGACCCATCAAGCTGAAGAATCAGCAGATACTGATGTTCACGGAAGAGCTTTCAGACCTGCTCAGCGCGGGGATCCAGCTCGAGCCAGCGCTCGCCACCATGGAGCGTCGCCGTGAGCTTTCCGGTGTGAAGACGCTGGCCACAGCCCTGCGCACGAAGGTGCGTGATGGACTGCCTTTCTCCAAAGCCATCGCGGCCACGAGCCCGAGCTTCGGTGGTCTCTACTGCGCGCTTGCGAATGCTGGCGAGGCCAGCGGAAGCCTGCCTGCCATCTTGAAGCGTCAGGTGGATTATCTGCGCTCCATCGCCGCACTGCGTAGCAAGGTGCTCTTTGCGCTCATCTATCCTTCCTTCCTCGTCACAGCGGCCATCGCAGTGACGCTGTTGTTTGTGGTGTATCTCATCCCGCAGCTCATGGAGCTGATGGATAGCACGGGTGGCACTCTGCCAGTCGCGGCGCAGATGATCCTGAAGCTCAGTGACCTGCTGAAGAGCACCTGGTGGATGATCCTCATGGCGATTGTTGCCCTCATCATCGTCGCCAAGGCGATCCTGAAGCGTCCAGAATCCCAGATTCCATGGGCTCGCTTCAAGCTGCGTCTGCCGCTCTTTGGTGATGTGCTGCGCACTCGCTTCTTTGTGCAGATGCTGGAGACCATGGCCAACCTTTTGGGCAACGGCCTGCCAATGGTTCATGCGATGCAGCTCACGCAGCAGGCGATCGAGAACCCGCACTTCAAACGCGAGTTCGACGGTGTGATGACTCTCGTGGCCGAAGGCATGAGCCTTTCACGTGCGCTTGATCGCAGCGGTCTCTTTCCGCCGCTCCTGCTCGACATGGTGAACGTGGGCGAGCAGACCGGTGACATGTCCGCTGCTCTCGCGAAGGCAGCCGAGCGCTTTGATCGCGATCTCAGCAAGAAGATCGAAAAGCTCACTGCGCTGGCCCAACCAGCGATTGTTTTCCTCATGGCCGGCCTTGTCGGCACCATGGCCTACCTCATGATGACCGCGATCTTCCAGACCATCGGCAACATCAGCAAGTAGCCACACCCTTTCTCCAACAGCCAAACACACACCTCCATGAAACATACGACACTGAACAAGACATCGAAGAAGGGTCTTCATACTCTTCGCTCTTTGCCTTATGCACACCGCTCCAGCGGCTTCACCCTCGTCGAGATCATGCTCGTCCTCGGCATCATCGCGCTGCTCGTCGGTGCGGGCATCTACTCGCTGGGTGATGTCACCAGTTCCGGCAAGCGCACACGTGCCAAGGCGGATCTCAACACGCTCACGGCAGCTCTGCGCGGCTACGAAGTGGACAACACTTTCCTGCCGACCACCGAGCAAGGTTTGATGGCTCTCGTCACGAAGCCTGCCTCACGTCCCGCCCCCCAAAACTGGACGAACAAGCTCAAGAAGCCTCTCCTCGATTCCTGGGGCAACCCCTACCACTACCGCCGTCCAGGCTCGAAGGACAAAGGCGGCTTCGATGTCTACTCATCGGGTCCTGATGGCCAGCCTGACACGGGTGATGACATCGGGAATTGGGACCTTTGATCGCTTCGCTGAATGACGAAGGCCGAAGCACGAATGACGAACCTCAGAAATGAAGATTAGCGACAGCACGAAGATCTGGACTCCCACGACTCATCTGAGCCGTGGGCGTTCTGGTTTCACGCTGGTTGAGATCTGCATTGCCATGGGCTTGTGCATGCTGCTGCTGGGCATTGCCACACTGTCCGTGACGGGCATGCAGGATCAGGCGCGGCTCAAGCGCACCGCCGCTGAGATCGAGATGACGGTCCGCCAGACGCTTCAAGAGGCCGTGATGAGCCAACGCCTGATCGAGCTTGCCCTGGATGGCGGCCTCGGTGGTGAGGAAGGTGGTCGTGTGCAGATCAAGCGTGTGGGCGACAAGTCCTTTCGCAATGCCAAGCGTGGTGAGGTCTGGGAGTTCAGCCCCACCGGCATCTGCGAGCCGATCGAGGTTCGCCTAACAAGTTCCAGCGGAACCATTGAGCTAGGGTTTGACCCTCTCACGGGATGCGCTGTCCGCCGCAGTGTCATTGTGAATGGATGATATGAAAACACGTCTTCCATTCTCCAACTTCGGACGCGACGCAGCGCGTCCCTACCGGGGCTTCGCCCTTTTGGAGATCCTCATGGCGATGGCACTCTTCAGCATGGTTGCCGTCGGCATGACGAAGGCGTTGGACCAGATCGCGCGGACCACGAAGAGCTCGCGTCAGGAGGCTCAGGTGCTGCGTGTGCTGGAGTCCGTGCTCGCTGAAGTCTCGCATCAGCCGGAGTTGAAGCCCGGCTCCGTTTCTTTTCCCAAGACGGGCGATGGCATCGACGCCAGCGCCAGCATCGAGAAGGTCCGCCTGTTCACGCAGGAGAAGACCGAGCTCGACAAAATGTTCCGAATCCGTGCCGAGGCATGGCTGGCGGATGGCACCAAGCACAGTCTGAAACGCCAGATGGAAACCTATGTTTACTCACCCGCCAGCCCTTAGCCAGGCGCAGGTGAGACACCTGCGTTCCCATAACTCCGGATTCACCCTCATCGAGGTCCTCCTCGCCATGGGCCTGATTGGCTTGATCATCGGCGGCATCTACTCGCTGGCCAACGGAGCCATCCAGCTCGGCACTTCCATGAACCAGGCGCGCATTTCTGAAACCCGCCTGACCAACTTTACGACCGCGTGGCGTGACTATCTCGAGAACCTGCCTCCAGGCATCCGCTTCAACTGCGGTCTGGAAAAAGCCAAGCGCGGTGCGGGTGGCAATCTGCTCATCGAGGGAGGGCAGGTGCCCTTCGTTTGGACTCAGCGAGTGAGACTGGCGGATGCCGTGGAGTTTGCCCTCGTGCGTGGTGCCGAGAAAGGCGCACTCGACCTGCATGTCCGCCACCTCAAGTGTCTCGAGAAACCCACGGCCATGGATGCCTACTCGCAGCTCGCCGAGCTACCTTTGCTCACCGGACTCAAGGAGTTCCGCTGGGAGTTCTATGATGTCGAAAAGAAGCGTTGGTT
The DNA here is from genome assembly GCF_007992435.1 of Prosthecobacter gellanilyticus. Classification (GTDB taxonomy): domain Bacteria; phylum Verrucomicrobiota; class Verrucomicrobiia; order Verrucomicrobiales; family Verrucomicrobiaceae; genus Prosthecobacter; species Prosthecobacter gellanilyticus. The sequence goes on from NZ_BKAG01000002.1 coordinate 222,527, forward strand.
CACCACCTGGAACGCCGACAAGCGCCCGCAGCCACCGCTTTTCATGCGCCTTCACTTCCAGTTCCTCAAAGACCCGCGTGAGTATGAGTTCACCTATTGGATTGCAAATGATCTCGTGCCGAGAACAGCGGGCTTAAACCCCAATGGCCAGTCACCAATGACGCTTCGGCACTTCAGCGTGCCTCTCATGCCCTTTGGTCATTCATTCGTCATTCGTTTTTCGGATTTCGTCATTTAATCCCATGCGTCTCCACTCCACTATCAACCACTATCGCCGGGGCTCTGCGCTCATCGCGGTGTTCTGGATGATCGCGGTCATGGGCATGGTGGTGCTGGCGGGCGCGAAGGCTCTGCATGCGGACACGAAGGCGACTCGTGAGCTGCGCGGCCGCACCTTTGCAAAACGTCTCGCGCAGATGGGACTCGAGGTGGCCAGGCATCCAGCCATCCAGATGGATGATGGCCTGTTGCACTACACGACTCCTGAAGGCGGTGGCTATGATGTCAAGCTCACCACCGAGGAAGCCCGCCTCAACATCAATGTGCTCGTGGGCAGTGGCGACAAGGTTTTGCTGCCTCGTTTGTTCGGCGCCTGGGGCCTGAAGCCCGAGCAGAGCACGGCCTTGATCGATGCCTTGCGTGACTGGATCGATGAGGATGACAAGCTCAGCATGAAGGGCGCGGAGAAGCGTGACTATCAAAAGGCCGGCTTTGAAGGGCTGCCGTATAACAAACCTTTCCGCGAGGTGGAGGAGATGCTCATGGTGCGTGGCATGAACCAGGTCAATGAGCTGCGTCCTGACTGGCGCGAGTGGTTCACCGTCATGGGTGATGGACGCGTGGATGTGAATGAAGCGCGTGCTGAATTGATCGCGCTCATTGCCAATGTTCCGGTCGAGCGTGTCACACCTCTTTTGACCCTGCGTGCAGGCAAGGACGGTGCCTTGCACACGCGTGATGACAACCGCCTCACTTCCCCCATGCAGGTCGCACAGCTCCTCGGCGTCTATCAGCCGCAGACTGTGGAGATGCTGACCCGCATCATCCAATTTGCCGGGCCGATCAAGCGTCTGGAGAGCACAGGCCACTTTGGTGACATCCGTCGCCGCCTCGTGCTGATCGTGCAGAACCAACAAGCCATCTGGCGCGGCGAACTTCCCATCCATGGCACGAAATCGTAAACCCACCCATGACCTCCTGCTGCCAGGAGCCGACGGCTGGTCCCGCTGGACCGGCACGGAAGGCTCTGCCTGCGAGCATGCGGCCAGCTTTGGCGAGAGCGCCGGAATCTTCGCCAAAGAGGCGCATCGTCGTGTGCTGGCCCTGCCGGCCTCCCATGCCTGGGTGCTGCCCGCCTGGCTGCATGGCCAGCCTGAGCATTTGCGCGACATGGCCATGCTTCATCTCGAGCGCATGGGCGTGCGTGTGACGGATCCAGATCACGGCCTGCAAGTGCGCCGCATCCAGGAAAAGGACGGCGCGCATCTCGCCTGCATCCTCGCGCTGAAGGACCAAGCAGCTCCGCTGGGCGATACAGCACGTCTTCCTGATGAGGTGATGCTCAGCGCGCAGTGCCGCGAGCTCCCAGCGGACAGCATCATCATCCAGCGTGAGATGAGCCGCCTCATCGTCACCATCACGCATGGCACAGACATCATTTACTGCAGCCCTCTGTCCGCGCATCGGCTGGATGAGCTGGCGCTGGGTGAGCTTAACCATCTTTGTGTTCAACTCGGCTTCCAGCGCGTGCTCGGCAGCGTGCAAGGCATTGTGCTTTGGCTGGAAGAGGAGGGTGACCTTGCGCAGATCGAGCGTGTCACGGGCCTGTCTGCTTCTCGCGAGCCTGCTCCTGCGCCTCGTCTGCCTGAGAAAGGCACCAGCACACTGCTGCCTGCGGACATCATGGCGGCCCGCCATCGCCAGCAGGCTAGTGCTCGCACACGTGTCATGGCCTTGACCGTCGGCCTCGCTCTCGCGGCCTGTTTGGCCGTCATGATGGTGCTCATCAGCACCGCCACACGTGAGCGTGACATGCTGCTGGAGAAGATCGCCGATCTCACGCCGCAGGCCTCCCAGGTGCTGGATCAAAAGAAGGCCTGGATCGAAGCCGCTCCCGCTGTTGATCCCAGCATGAACCCTATGCAGGTGCTGCTAGATTGCATGAGCCCGGCCTCCAGCATCGAAGTCGGCATGACGAACTTCGAGTGGACTCCGAAGACACTCGTCCTCCGTGGCCGCACGGCCATGCCTTCGCTGGCGCTTCAATACACGAAAGAGATCACCGAGGTCGAGGCACTCAGCCGCTACACCTTTGACGTCCCGGCGCCGCAGATCGCCAGTGATAGCAGCGCCACCTTTGAACTGAAAGGAGAGATCGAGCCATGAAGAAGAGTGAAAAGATCCTTCTAACCATCTTTGGTGTGATGTTCCTCGTCATCATCGGCGGTGGAGCCGTGGCCATGGGCATGAAGCACTACCTCGCCATCCGTGAGGAGAACGAAACCCTGAGCGGCCGCATCATCGAGATGAACGAGGCCATCGCCCAAGGCTCTGAATGGCAACGCCGTCACGACTGGCTGGACAAGCAGGTGCCCGGCTTCAGCTCACGTCAGGACGCCTCCGTGAAGCTGCTCGAAGTCATCCAGCGTGAGGCGGACAAGCTCTCCCTCGCTCTCGCAGGCAAAGAATTCCTCGAGCCCGTGAAGACCATGGGCCCCGATGGACTGCCCCTGGAGGAAGAGGGTGGTTACTTCGATCAGGCCACCGTCAAAGTCACGCTTACCAAGGTGAAGGAGCAGGCTTTCTTCACCTGGCTGCACTCCATGCAGACACCGGACTCCTTCCTCGGCATCACCCGCCTTCAGATCTCACCAGGGGGCGAGGGCAAGACCATCAACGTCGAGGCTGAGGTGACCCAGTTCTATCGCGAGAAAGCCTCCGCCAAACTCTCCAAGGCCAGCACACCATGAAGACACACTCTGTTTTGCCTATCCAAATGTATGTTTGTGCTCTTGCCTGCAGTGCGGTGCTTGCGCTGGGCTCCACCGCCTTTGCCGCTGAGCCGCCACCCGTGGCTTTCCCAGACGTGCAGCACTATGCAGCCTTGTGGGAAAGGTCCGTCTTCACCACGAAGGACCTGCCATCACCTGATGCGCCCACGGGTCCCATCTTTAGCGACAATCTAGGCCTCTCCGGCATGTATGAGGTGGACGGTCAGGTCGTGGCCGTGCTCATCGACCGCACCACCAGCCAGTACACGGAAGCCCGCATCGGCAGCGAGAACGAGCAGGGGATCAAGATCCGCAAAGTGCACCCGGGTGCCACCATGGACAAAACTCGAGTCCAGCTGCAGAAGGGCGATATCGCCGGTTGGGTGACCTTCGGTGATCCCGGCGCTCCACCGCCGACAGAGCAGGCTCCGGCGTCCGCGCCTCAGCAGGTCCAGGCTGCCCAGCCCGCGCATGCACCGGCCGCTACGCCCTTGCTGCCGCCTCCCGCTCCTTCGGGCATCCCGGGCATTCACGTGGCCCCCACTCCACCGCCAAACATCTCCATCCCGGTCGTTCCGGCTGGAAATGACGACGTGCCGCTGCCTCCCCCTTGATCCGTTGGAGAGATGATCAAGGCCTGAATTTCAAGTTGCGAGCTAGGGCAGGGGAGCGGAGTTTGAGGCTTCGCATGTCCGGACTTCTGGATCTCCCACCCCATCACCTACTGGCTGCCTTTCAGGCATTCTTCGCCTTGTCCATCGGACATGCGTTGATGGATTTCCCTCTTCAGGGGGAATACATCGCCACGGGCAAAAACTGGCGCCTGCTGAAAAAGCTCGCGGACCCCGCACGTCCGCCTGCCATTTGGATCTGGTGCATGGCCGCGCATTGCTTCATGCATGGCGGTGCCGTGTGGGTCATCACCGGTTCCTTCCTCCTCGGCTTGGTGGAGTTCACCATCCACTGGATCATCGATGTCGCGAAGTGCAGCGGCCGCACCTCCTTCCATCAGGACCAGTCCATGCACTACCTGTGCAAAGCGGCCTACTCCTCCGCACTCTACTTCGGCTGGCAGGCTCCGTTTTGAGCAAGGCAATGGCCGACGTGATCACCCAGTGTCCGGTCCTTCATCGGGACCGTTTCATCATCGTGATCAACAAGCCTGCCGGGGTCCTCTCGCATCCAAATTCCGCGCGCATCGATCCCAAGCACACGGCTGCTTTCGAAGGCCGCTACGATCTCGACCGCCGCTGCTTCGAAGGCCCCGCTGGCAAGGTCTGGCTCATCCATCGTCTCGACCAAGACACCTCCGGTGCGCTGCTCGCCGCTCTGGATGAAAAGACCGCCGACCGCTGCCGCGCTCTCTTTGAGGAAGGGACCATCCAAAAGCATTACCTCGCCCTCGTCCGTGGCTCGCCAGCGCCTCAGGGCACCTGGCTGGACCACCTTGCCACCAGTCGCGGAGGCGGCGGCGTCCGCACCCAGGTCGTCAAAGGCCGCCCGCCGAATGCCGAGCTCAGCTACCAGGTCAAAGCGCACAGTGCTGAGCACCGCCTCAGCTTACTCGACATCGCCCTCATCACCGGCAAGACGCACCAGATCCGCGTCCAGGCCACCTCCCGCCAGCACCCCCTCGCGGGTGATGACGTCTATGGCGACTTCTCCCTAAACAAGCGCCTCCGCCAGTCCCTTGGCCTCCGCCGCCTCGCTCTCCACGCCCACCGCCTCGAATTCAAGCACCCCGCCTCAGGGTATAAGACGGTCATCGATGCGCCGGTGCCGGAAGACCTTTCGGCGGCTTTCAAGGTGTTGGGGTTTGGCGGGTGAAAAAGTTCGGAGTGCTGAGGTCGGAGTCCGGAGTTACGAAGAGGGTGCCTTGTGGGTGGTTTCGGATCTGATTGGGTAGAGTGAAGCGATGAAGGCCTAGAGGCATCGTTCGTTCCTCGAGGCCGAATGCCTCACTCCGAACTCCGCCCTCAGCACTCCGAACTCCCAATCGTGGAACCCCGCAAAGTCCGGCACCCAGTCTACGTTACTCTTCCCCGCATGTCCCCCCTCCTCGACTTCCACCTCCAGCAGACCCGCCGCCAGTTCTTCGGCCATACCGGCCTGCGTGCGGGCAGCATCGCGCTGGCTTCGATGTTGGGTCGCGACCTCGCGGGTGCCGCCGCTTCACCAGGATCATCAAGCGCCGCAGGTCAGGTGCATCCGCCGCTTCCCGGCCTCCCGCATTTCGCCCCAAGGGCAAAGCGCCTCATCTACCTGCACATGAATGGCGCCCCGTCCCAGCTCGACCTCTGGGATCACAAGCCCGGCCTCCAGGCCTACTTTGATAAAGACCTTCCCGAAAGCGTCCGCAATGGCCAGCGCATCACCACCATGACCAGCGGTCAGGCGCGCCTCCCCGTCGCCCCGTCCATGTTCAAGTTCCAGCAGTATGGCCAGAGCGGCATGTGGGCCAGCGAGCTGCTCAAGCACACCTCCAAGGTGGTCGATGACATCGCCCTTGTCCGCAGTGTCCACACCACCGCCATCAATCACGACCCCGCCTGCACCTTCGTCATGACGGGCAACGAGGTCCCCGGCAAGGCCAGCATCGGCTCCTGGCTCGCCTACGGCCTCGGCAGCGAGAGCAATGACCTCCCCTCCTTCGTCGTCTTCACCCCCACCTTTCCCGCCGCCAGCCAGGCCCAGGCCCTCTTCACCCGCATGTGGAGCAGCGGCTTCCTCCCCAGCAAGCACACCGGCGTCGCCTTGAGAGGGCAGGGGGACCCCGTCCTCTTTGTCAAAAATCCCCACGGTGTGGATTCCACCGACCGCCGCACCATGCTCAATGCACTGAATAAGCTCAACGAGATCAACCACGCCCGCATTGGCGATCCCGAGATCCAGACCCGCATCTCGAACTACGAGATGGCCTTCCGCATGCAGACCAGCGTCCCTGAGCTCACCGATCTCAGCAAGGAGTCCCAGGCCACGCTGGACATGTATGGCCCGGACGTCCAGCGCCCCGGCAGCTTCACTCACAGCGCCCTCCTCGCCCGACGCCTTATCGAGCGCGGCACCCGCGTCGTCCAGATCCTCCACCGCGGCTGGGACCAGCATAACAACCTCCCCAAACTCCTCCGCGGCCAGATCGAGGACACTGACCAGGCCACCGCCGCCCTCATCATGGACCTCAAGCAGCGCGGCCTCCTCCAGGACACCCTCGTCGTTTGGGGCGGCGAGTTCGGCCGCACCGTCTACTCCCAGGGCACCTTGACCAAGGACAACTACGGCCGCGACCATCACCCGCGAAACTTCTGCATGTGGATGGCCGGCGGCGGCGTCAAAGGCGGCACCGTTTACGGCGAGACCGACGACTTCAGCTACAACATCGCCAAGGACCCCGTCCACATCAACGACCTGAACGCCACCATCCTGCACCTCATGGGCATCGACCACAGCCGGTTCAGCTTCAAGTTCCAAGGCCTCGACCAGCGCCTCACCGGCGTGGAGGAGCATCACGTGGTGAAGAACCTGCTCGCGTAGGTATCACAGGAGGAAGGGCAAGTTGTCACTTCCACGCATCCCGCCACATGTCCGGATACCACCGCCCTTCATCCATCTCGATGAGGTCGAAGTCGGTGAGCACCGTACCATTATCTGGCAGGCCATACTCCTTGATCATCTCGGGGATGAACTCGTCCGTTTCATCGTCGTGCCAGCCACGCTTGCTCATGAAACTGTTGTAGATCAAAATTTGTTCGGCATTCAGCGTGCGGCCGTTGGCGTGACACCAGTCCAGCACTTCTTCATTCGTCTTGCCGGAAATCACCTGCGCCTTCACATCCTCATAGCTGACATCGAGATAGCGGCAGGTCCGTCCATCGAAGCCTTTGCCGAGCATGTCATGATAGTCGTCCGGCATCAGCCCCTGCGAATGCAGGCGGATCTTGGAGCACATGCGGGCAAAGTAAAACATGCCGCGGGTCTTTTCAAAACAGCCTTGAATGCCAGGGATCTTCATAAGGTTGGATGAGGTTTTTGTCTCGTCACCATGCGACTCCACCTGGCCGCGTCAACGGTCACCATGGTCAGTCTCGTTCCTTCGATCGGTTCTGTCCTCTATCCCCACAAAAAAGGCGCACTCTCTCGAGTGCGCCTTGATGTCAGCATTAATCTTCCTGACGTAGCTTTTCTTCGGCTTCGAGGTCGAAGAGGAACTCGAAGTCGGTCTTCTCCAGCGTGCGGGCAAAGCCGCCTTCGCCGAGGATGTTGTTCGACATGAGCTGCTTCTTCTGCTGCAGAAGCATGATCTTCTCCTCGATGCTGTCTTTGGTGATCATTCGATAGGCCATCACGGGTTGTGTCTGGCCGATACGGTGCGCACGGTCAATGGCCTGGGCTTCGACAGCCGGGTTCCACCAGGGGTCGTAAAGGATGACGTAGCTCGCGGCGGTAAGGTTGAGACCGCTGCCGCCAGCCTTGAGGCTGAGCAGGAACACACAGGCCTCCTCGTCGTTCTGGAACTTGTCCACGACCTCGCTGCGGTTCTGCGTGCTGCCGGTGAGCCAGTAATAAGGAATCTTCATCTCCGTCAGCTTGTCGCGCAGGATCTCCAGCATGGAGACGAACTGGCTGAAGAGCAGGACCTTGTGACCTTCGGCATGGAGCTCTTCGATGAGTTCCAGCGTGGCGGTGAACTTGGCGCTCTCGGTCTTGCTGTTCTCGGCATTCGCCAGCTGCGGATGGCAGCAGATCTGACGCAGACGTGTGAGCGCTTGAAGCACCGCGAAACGCTTGCGGGTGAGCACCTCGAAGTTGCTGCTGGTGAGCAGCAGGTGCTGGGCGCGGGCCAGTTCCTCTTTGTAGAGACGGGCCTGATCCGTGCTCATCTCGCAGAGCAGAGCTTCCTCGCTGCGGGACGGCAGATCGCGCGCCACCTGACCTTTGGTTCGGCGGAGCAGGAAGGGACGCAGACGGGCGCTGAGACGCTCGCTGGCCTTCGCATCTTTACGACGGTCAAAGTTACGCGTGAAGTAAGCGCGATCACCCAGCGCACCGGGCATCGCAAAGGTCATGAGACTCCAGAGGTCCAGCAGACGGTTCTCCAGCGGTGTGCCGGTGAGCGCGAGACGGTTCTCCGCCTTCAGTCGACGGGCAGCGCGGGCGGCCTGTGAATCCGGGTTCTTGATTTGCTGCGCCTCATCCATGATGACGGCCAGCCATTTCACCGTTTCGAGATACTCGATGCATCCGCGCATCTGCGCGTAGTTCATCACCAGCACCTGTGTCTCGGACTTCAGCTTCTCCAGATCCAGCTCATCCTTGTCACGCAGGATCTGCACGTTCAGACCTGGAGCTGCTTTCACAAACTCATTCGCCCACACATCCAGCACGGACTTCGGACAGATGACCAGACACGGCCAGGCGTTGCGAAAACGCGTGCGCAGCCAGAGAACCCAGGAGATGCTCTGAATGGTTTTGCCCAAACCCATGTCATCTGCGAGGATGCCACCAAACTTGTTCACGCTCAGATAGGCGAGGAAGTGATAGCCTTCGACCTGATAGGGGCGCAATGTGACGGCGAGTCCTTCTGGTGAATCAGGCTTCTCTTCAAGGCGCGCCAGCTCCATGCGCTGCGTGATGCTCTGCCACGCGCGTGGGTTGATGACCTCCTTCGCCTTGTCGCCAGCCAGCTGGCGCCAGTGCAGTTGATGCAGTTCATCAGACGGCGAATCGAGATCAATGCCGAGCTGGTCCATAAGAGCGATCTGCTCCTCGGTGAGTTCGAGCTTCACACGACGCCAGGTGCCGTCAGCGAGCTGCACAAAGCCACCCTTCGCTGCCACCAGCTTGCGAATTTCCGCAGGCTTCAGATCCGCGCCATCGATCTCAAAGATCATGCGCAGGTCAAACCAGTCGATCGTGGACGTCTGCGTGGCTTCGAGGCGCACGCGAGCGATCAAAGGATCCGCCAGGATGGTCTGCAAACGCTCGTCCGTGTTCAGCGTCACACTCTCTGGCAGGTTGTGTGCCCAGGCGTTGAATTGATCCGGGAAAGCTTTGGTGAGACGCACGCGGAAACCCTGCGCCTCGATGTCCCAGGACGGGTAAAGATTACGAATCACCGCCTCCGTGGCCAGCAGGGCGTCACGATTGCGGCAGACGATAGAGTCGTCATCCTTGGCGCTGTGGTCCAGCACGGGTGCCCAGCCTCCGGGCCCCAGCTTTTCGCGCACCTTGCCATCCGGACTCACGGCCTCGGCCTGAAACGTGGCATACTCAATGTTAGACCCGGGAGCCTTCTTCTGGCATGCGGCGCGCACTCGGGTCTCCAGCTTTTCATGCCTCACACGCCCGGCGATGCTTGGTGGCAAAGGCAGGCCGATCTTCTCCAGGAACTCAATGCCTTCCTGCGTGTTCAGCGCGGCGAGAGGGATGCTCACTTCACCTTCCACCTTCGTCTCATCAGACATCCAGCGTGGTCCCACGAAGACCGTGTCTCCGGACAGATACAGTGTCTCAGAGCCGTGCAGCACACGCAGAGGTCCCGGAATGCTCTCACCAGCCTCGGTGACGATGCTGAGCTTGAGGTGACGGCCTTCGCCATCTTCCTTGGCCTGCCATTTCAGCAGGGAGGAGCCGCGGCGGAAAGGGTGCTCGTCGAGAGTCACCAGTCTTCCTTCCAGCGAAGGCTGCTGGAAGAGGCTGCCCAGCCACTGCCCATGCGAGTCGAGATCAAAGCGGCATACATCCGAGGCGTTTGCCGAACTCTGACCAAGCGCTGAAAGCAAAAGCAGTTCGGCCTCAGGCGGCACCATCAAGCCACCTACGGCCTGGGCTTCTTCCAGGTCACGCAGCTCAGTGCCAGTGAGCGGATGATAGCGCTCCTGATCGTCAAAGCGACCCTGCAGCCGTGCTTCCGCCGGGGTGATCAAAAGCCGCAGGTCACCCTGTCGGCGCACACCCTGGCTGGCGAGGCTGTCATCATTCAGCAGACGGCGGATACGCTCCTTCCACAGCGGCACCGTGCGCTCCTGGCGCCATTCGCTCAGGCGCTCACGCACAGCGGTAAGATTCGCCACATTGCGCAGAAAGGTCGGGATGGGCAGGCCGCGATCCGTGAGGGCCAGCGCCACATAGTCCCAGAACTCACGCAGAGTCTTCGGCGCTTCCAGCCAGAGGGGCAGGGGATCCACGCTCTGGATGCTCCACTTCGGGTGCAGGCGCACCATGTCGTGGTCGTAGATTGTGCCGGTCTGCTGCACACGCTGGAAGCGCTTGTCCACCTTGCTGAAGTAAGCCTCTTCCTCGGGGGTGAACTGGCGTGCGAGACGCTTTTCCACCACCTCCTGAAACGGCACCTCGAGATCGGCCAGTTTGAAGGCCGCCGGATCACGCTGAGCCTTCCTCTGAATAGCGATGAGCACTGTGCAGAGCGCCAGATCATGCAGCACGCGGTCTTCCACGTCCGTTTCGCCGCTCCAGGCACCGTCTTCAAAGACCCAGCGCGTGTTCACGCTCTGCTCATCCAGCCGCACTTCCGCCAGCGCCTCTTCGGCGGTCACGTCCAGGCCGCGCACGGAGTCGGCATCGACAAGACGTTCTGCCTCGGCACGCAGGCGGGGTTCACAGCTGGAAATGATGCTAGGGATCTGGGAAACGAGGTCGGACATGAGAAAAAATGGGGGGATTCCCCTGTCTGCCGACCACGGCATCCGGGGAATCTGAGGCCCTAGCACAAACCTGGGCTGCATGCCAGTTTTGTATCGGAAATAAAGTGTGGGCAGCAGGCATGCATTGCCCGTTGCACAGAGGCCCGGCAGGGACCACAGAATGGGTTCGACCCATGCCCCGCCCAGATTATCGCCGCTCCTCCCCGCCACCGAAGCCACCGCCCCCCGGCAGCGAGGACTGGCCGCGCCCCTGGGCGCAGATGAAGTACCACTCCTACCACCCCGCCGTGTACCCCAACATGGTCGGCATGGTTTCCAGTGATGCCGGGGCAGGTGATCTGGTCAGCATCTTTGACAAGGAAGGCCGCCGCTTTGGCGCAGGTTACTACAATCCCCGGGCTCGAGTGCCCCTCCGCGTCCTGCATCATGGGGACGAAGATTTTACCGAGGACAGTCTCGACGATCTCCTCCGTCAGGCCATCCGCCTGCGTAAAAACATCATCAAGCTCGATGCTGACACGGAAGCCTACCGCGTGGTGCATTCAGATGCAGATGACCTCAGCGGCCTAGTGGTCGATCGCTATGCGGACACGCTTTCGATTGATATCACCACCCTCGGAGCCTGGCGGCGCATCCAGCGCTGGCTGCCCATCCTCCATGAGGAACTAGGCACTACTCAGCAGGTCATCCGCGTGGACCCTGACATCGCCTTGATCGAGCAGATCCGCATCGGTGATGTGCCGGAGGCCACGCAGCCCGGTCCGCGCAGCGTGAAGATCCGCGAGCATGATGTGCGCTACGTGGTGAACTTTGAGGCAGGGCACAAGACCGGTTTCTTCTGCGATCAGCGTGACAACCGCTTGAAGCTCGGACGTCTCGCTCATGGCCGCGTGCTGGACCTCTGCACCTACACCGGTGGCTTCGCGCTTTCGGCCAAAGTGCTCGCCAAGTGCGAGGACGTGACCGGTGTGGACCTCGATGAAAAGGCCATCGCTCAAGCCAAACAGAATGCGAATCTCAACCAGGTTCGCGTCGATTGGGTGCATGCAGATGCCTTCACCTGGGGCCGTCAGATGCAGCGCAACGGCCAGTCCTGGGACACCCTGGTGCTCGATCCACCGAAGCTCATTCATCATCGCGACAACCAGGAAGAAGGCATCTTCAAGTATCGTGACCTCAATAGCCTCGCCCTTCAACTGGTGAAGCCCGGCGGTCTCTTCGTCTCTTGCTCATGCTCTGGCTTGCTGGGCGTGGACGACTTTGAGCAGCTCGTCATCGGCGCTGCCCATCGTCAGAATCGCAAACTGCAGATCCTCGACCGCACCGGCCCTGGCCTCGATCATCCTGTGATGTCCAACTGCCCGGAAAGCCGCTATCTCAAGGTGCTTTGGGCTCGTGTTATCTAATTTGTTAGGCTTCTAAACCCTTCGCTCTCTTCCTCGTTTCATGGCACTCGCGCCCTCCCGCTCTCTTCTTGCCCTGGCAGCCTTCTCCGGATTGACCGCAGTCGTGCTCGGCGCCCTGGGCGCGCATGGTCCGGTGCATGACTTGCTCGCTGCAGCGGGCAAGCTGGAATCCTGGGAGACCGGTGTGCGTTACCAGCTGCCGCATTCGATGTTCCTCTACGTGCTGGCCCTCTTCCTGGGACAGGCTGGCAAAAGCGCCAAGATCGGCTGGATCCTCACCTTCGTCGGCACACTGCTCTTCAGCGGTTCCATCTACCTTCTCGCCTACATGGGTTGGAAGTTCCTCGGCCCCGTCACCCCGCTCGGCGGTGTGATCCTCATGATTGGCTGGGTGGTCCTGGCCTTCGCGAGTTGGAAGCAGCCAGCCTAAAAGCGAAGTTCGCTAGACACAAGGAGCGCGGACTTCAGTCCGCTGCAGGTCGATCTCGCTTTCCTCGTTCCCTCTACCTCTCCCATGCCTTCAAGCCGAAGACGTGGGCGCGAATACCTCGGGCGAGTCAATGCCCCCATGATTCTCCGTTCGAGATGCAGCGGACTAAAGTCCGCGCTTCAAGGGCCGTGGGAAAGTCGCTAATTACTGCACGCTCGTATTCACCACCTCATTCTGCGCATTCAGCAGCAGACGCTTCGGTGTGATTGGAGTCTCGCTCTCGCCAAAGGCCATGATGGTCACCAGATGACCCGTGCTGATGCGGTGCGCCGCGGCACCATTGATCACGATCTGTCCCGACCCTGCAGGGGCGGTGATCACATAGGTCTCCAGGCGCTGGCCATTCGTGATGGACGTCACCAGCACTCGCTCTCCCTCCCACAGGTCCGCTGCCTCCATCAGGTCCGTGGGGATGGTGATGCTCCCTTCGTAGTGAATGTTGGAGTCAGTGACGGTGGCGCGGTGGATCTTGGATTTGAGGAGGGTTCTGAGCACGCTCCAGATTGAGCACGTCCGTCCCCTTTGCAAGGGCCTCCTTAATCTGGGGTCAACTCCCCGCACGCGCAGGTAGGCCACCGGTTGCGCCAGAGGTGAAAATCGGTTAGAGCCTGCCTAGCCCAATCCATGAGATTTTCCACGATCTGCCTTCTCGCAGCCCTCAGCTGCCTGGCCCCCTCCTGCAAGCGCCTGGAGGCCAAGCTCGACCGTCTCGCGCGGCTGGCCGGGATCACCACACCCGCCGAGGAGGAAGCCCAGAAAAAGAAGGCTGAGCCCGTCCTCACCCCGGAGCAGCAGGCCCTAGAGGCCAAAGTGCTCAACAGCGCCGTTTTCGAGACCGTGAAGCATGAGGATGTGGCTCCGAAGGCCGTGGCCTTTGAGCTCAACAAATCCTCCACGGTGGCCATCCTCGGCTACCACGACTTCAAGGAGCGCGGTGGCAGTCCCATGATCATCTCCGGCAGCAAGTTTGCGGAGCAGATGAAGGCCATCAAGGAGTCAGGGATCCCGGTCATCCCGCTGAGTGATGTCCTGGAGTGGCGCAAGGGCCGCAAAAACATCCCCGAGGAAGCCATCGTCATCACCATGGATGACGGCTGGGAAGGCGTGCACACCTATGCCTATCCCGTGCTGAAGGAGCATGGCTTTCCCTTCACGGTCTACCTCTACAAGAAGTATGTGAACATCGGCGGACGCTCGCTGAGCTGGGACCAGATCCGCGAGATGATGAAGCATGGCTGTGAAGTCGGCAGCCACAGTGTTTCCCATGAGAGTCTGCGTAACAAAAAGGGTCGCAATGATGCGGACCAGCAGCTCTGGCTGCTTGGTGAGTTGAAGGACTCCAAGGAATTCCTGGAGAAGAACCTCGGCATCGCCTGCACCTCCTTCGCCTACCCCTTCGGCATCTTTGACGAAAGCACCACAGAGCTCGCGCTACAGGTAGGCTATGAAACTCTCGTGACCGTGAACAACCAGAAGGTCAACTGGGACACGCCGATGGGGAAACTCGGCCGCTACATCATTCACGGGGAGAGTGACACGAACTTCAAGCTCGCCACAAGCTTCCGCGGCCGTGGAGATGTCTCCTCCAACCACTTCCTCACGGCCTCTGCCAAGGACGAAAAAGGCAACGCTCTTGTGGAGCTCTCACCCGTTCCTGAAGAGCTCGTCAAAGACCGCCAGCCGGTCATTCAGGCCAAGCTTGCGAATCTGAAGACCATCATCCCTGAAAGCGTGAAGATGCGCGTGGCCGGCATCGGCACCGTGCCTGCGCAGTACGATCCCGCCACCATGGTGGTAAGCTACCAGCTCCCTTATAAGCTGCGCCGCGAGGACTGTGCCGTGACGCTGAACTTCAAGCGCGCCGCCGACCAACCTGATGAAGTCGTGAGCTGGCGTTTCAAGGTGGATCTCGCCGCCGCCTACGTGCCTGCGAAGCTGCCGTGAAGGTGGTGCAAGCTTCCTGCTTGCCCGTCTGCTTTCTGCCCAATGAGTCAAGGGCCTGCGGGAGTCGTCGCCGCGCTCTCGGGGGCTGATTCTGCCGCGTTCTGCGGAGTTTGCAGGATGGCTCCCATGCCATAGCCTAGACTATTTGGATTCTCGGCAATCATCTGGGCTAGCGCCCGCGCCATGGCTGGAGTGATCGCAGATGCCGTCACGGAGCCTGCTGCTTCTATCTGAAGGAGGCGTGAATCCTCACCTTCCCCAATTCTGGAGACGTTACGATCACTCCCTGGTGTCTGATCCACGATGAGCATCGCCATGGATGAACCTTGGTAGGAATAGATTGCCTCCTCTGAGCCAGTGGGTGGTTCGGGCATCGAGACATACTGCTCATACTCTGCCTGCCTGGGGACTGGAATGGTGGTATGCTGTGAGACCACCACGCGATCACCCACTCTCGCGATGACCACGATTTGCTGGGCGATGTTTGGATCAAGCAGTGCGTAAGGCACGTCGCTGTAAGCTGCAAAGCCTTGCTGGTTCAGAGTCATCATCAATTGCAGCACCTGCTGCGGCGTGACTTGAAGAATGGGGGAGAGATAACCTTCGGGCAGAAGATAGACTGCGACGGGCGGGATGAGGGAAAGCTCCTGCCTGCGACGGTAATCCTGCATGAGACGCAGGGTTTCCCACTGGCTTGCGGTCATGCTGGCGCTGCCATCTCCGTTGAACCGCACACCGATGCGCAGAGCATCGCGCTTCAACCAGGCGAGCTGGTCTGCGGAGTCTTTGGTCACCTGGTCATCCTTTCTGTCCAGCATGTCCGTGAGAGCGCGTTTCCCGGCGGTTTGCGGCCAGGGACCGGCCTGGACTTTCAAAGTGATGCGATGCTCTCCGAGATCCACATCACAACCCGCCATCGAGGCGAGTGTTTTCACAGCCTCCAGATAGGAAATACTGGTGCTGTGCAGCGTCACCAGCCTGCCTAGCGCGGCGGTCGGGAGGCTGACGATGAATTTGTGAAGTGCTAGCGCCTTCTGTTTGTCTGTCGTCAGGAGCATCTGTTTCAGCAGAGCCATCGCCTGCCCCAGCGGCAGATTCTCCAGTGCGACGTTGTTCAGGAAAAAGTCATCCAACCTGTCGGTCAGGCTGAGTTCCTTGAGATCAGGAGCGGTGATCTCGGAAGCCTGGGGGGCATCCAGGGTCAGCTTGGCGCCCAGCACGTCTGGAATGTGAGCGGGCTTGACCTTGTCGACCTGGAGGAACTCCACGCCGTCTACTCGCCGAGTCTCCTGGGCCTGCTTGTCCTTGCGGGAGATCTCAGTTTCAACCGACCCAAACATCACCACCAGAACTCCCAGGACCACGATGGATCCTGCGATGGCAAACCCACGCATCGGCGGTGCCGCTGGCGGAGGCGTATTCGAATGAGGTGACAGAGACATCGGGAGCGGTGCAGGCGGGATCGCTGTTAGACAGCTCCCATCATGCCAGAACTCCCGCCGGAGTGAATCATTTTCTAGGAGAAATCTCCAGGTCTGTCGGAGGTGGAAGGTCGCATCGATGGTTCGGCAGGCCGTTCGGAGCGTCCGTTGACAACCTCATCAACCATCACGGCTTCCCATAGTCTGCACCCGTCAGACTTGTGAGCACCGACTTCTGCCAGTCACGCAGCTTCACTTGAAGCTTCTCGGCAACGTTCGCCTTCTCACTGAAGAGATTCGTCTTCTCCGCGAGATCCACATCCAGATCAAAAAGCTCCCGCTTCGGTTCGCCCTTCTTCTGTTCATGAATCACCAGCTTGAAGTGACCATCGATGATCGCTCGCGGCCCGAGGTAGTCCGCCTCACTCACCACAGGATGACGGAAGTTGCTAAAATCACGCGTTGCCTTGCCTGCCGCTAGCTTGGCGAGCGGTGTGGTGCCTAACTGTAGTTCAGGATCGATATAGGGCACCGGAGTTGCGTCCTTTTTCAAATGGCCGATGTCAAAGCACCAGAAGGCCAGGGGACTCCCGCGCTCGGTCATCTTATCATCCAGCAGAGGCGTGAGGTCGATCCCATCCAGCGGGCGTGTAGGCACGGCCTGTCCGGTCAATGCGCAGATCGTCGGCAGCAGATCGCTGGTGCAGGCACGCACCTCCGTGCTGCGCGGCTTGGGGATGCGCGCAGGCCACTCGATCAATCCCGGCACCAGCGTGCCCGCCTCATAGACCACGCCTTTCACACCACGATGCGGCGAAGCCAGTGAGGCATCGGGTGAGGTGCCATTGTCACCGCAATAGAAGAGCAGGGTGTCTTGTTTCAATCCTTGTTCGGCCAGATGCTTCCTCAGCGTGCCGATGGCACGGTCCATGGCCGTGATCTCCGCGTAGCGTTCGCGCAGCACATCGCCCAGAGGGCGCTGCACCTGGGCACCTGTTTCATTTGAAGTCAGGCGCACCTTCTTGGTCGCATACTTCGCGGGCAGATCATCATAGAGTGCCAGATCCTCCGGCAGGCCGCTGTAGGGCTCATGCGGTGATCCAAACCACACGACCGTGAAGAAGGGCTTCTTATCCTGCTTCGCTTTATCGATGAAGGCCATGGCCTCGCGGATCAGGATCTCTGAGCTTTCGCCCTTGAAGACCTCGGGCGGTCCGCCATCACGCGAGAACGATGGGTTCAGCTCAAAGAAGTTATCGTGTGAAAGCCAGGTATGAAAGCCCATCGCTCCTGGCGAGACGGGCGACTCCTTCTTCACCGCACCGACATGCCATTTGCCAAAGTGTCCGCATTGATAGCCTGCCTTCGAAAGGATGTGCGCCGTGCTGATCTCTTCGGGACGCATGGACCAGCCAGGGGCAAAGGTGCCCATGCGGTTCGGGTGCCGTCCCGTGAGAAAGCTCGCGCGGGTGGGCGAGCAGCTCGGATGCGCCGCATGAAACCTCTCCAGCTTCAGCCCGCTCACCGCCATTTCATCAAGCGTTGGTGTCTTCACATGCGGATGCCCGTGATACCCTGTCTCCTCCCACCCATGATCATCCCCCATAAGCAGGATGATGTTTGGTGAAGCGGCCCATGACGAGGCGGCGAGAAGCAGGCTGGCGAGGATGATCTTCATGGCTGGTTCTCATGCCAAACGCATGCCCCCGCCCAGTCGTTTCTCTCCTTTTGGACCTTTATGTTCCAAAAGACTATCTCACCAGCAGTTCCTCACCCCGGTAAATCACCCGTTCCACCATGCCCTTCAGTGTCTGGTCGATGAACGGTGTGTTGATGCTCTTCGACTTCATGAAGTCTTGCGTGAAGGTCATGCTGCGTTCCGGATTGAAAACGATGAACTCAGCGAGTCCGCCTTCCTTCACCGGCACGGGGGCCAGCTTCATCATGCGGCGCGGCTCGGCGGAGTAGCGCTTTACGATCAAGCCCCAGTCGAGGATGCCCTTGCTCACGAAGTGATGGAAAAGGCTCGGCAGCGCGGTTTCCAGTCCGGTGATGCCGAAGGGAGCGCTGGCGAAGTCCTGGTTCTTCTCGAACGGCGTGTGCGGCGAGTGATCGGTGACGATGACATCAAACCAGCCGTCCTTCAGCCCATTCAGCAGCGCTGCGTTGTCCTCCGCCGTGCGCAGCGGCGGGTTCATCTTGTAGTTTGTGTCGTAGTTGCCGATGTGCTCCTGATTGAAGATGAGATGCTGCGGAGTGATCTCGCAGGTCACACGGATGCCGCGGTCCTTCGCACGCTTGATCGTGCTCATGCCTTCGGCGGTGGTCACGTGCTGGATGTTGAGGTGCACGCCCGTGTATTCCGCGAGGCGGACATCCCGTGAGATGCCGATCTCCTCGCTGATGCTCGGCATGCCCGGCAGTCCCAGGGCATAACTAACTTTGCCTTCATGCATGCAGCCCTTGCCGGACAGATCCTTGATCTCGCAGTGGCTGGCGATCGGCATGTCGAAATGCTTGGCATACTCCATCGCACGGCGCAGCACCTGCGGATTGTCGACCGCGTGACCATTGTCCGAGAGCATCACCGCACCTGCTGACTTCATGCCGGCGATGCCCGCCAGCTCCTCGCCCTTTCGCCCCTTCGTGATCGCACCCGCGACATAGATGCTAGAGCCGATGCGTGCTCGGCGGGCGCTTTCCAGCACCGTGCGCACCACACCTGCATTGTCGATGGTTGGGGATGTGTTCGCCATCATGACGAAGCCAGTCACCCCACCATTAATCGCGGCCTCGGCACAGCTTCCGATGTTTTCCTTGTCCTCATGCCCGGGTTCGCGCGCATGCACATGGATGTCAAACATGGCCGGCATGAGGATGCGGCCCTGGCAGTCGATGACCTCGCAGTCACTCACACCGCTGATCGTGGGCGCCACGCCAATGATGCGGTCACCTTCCACAAGCACATCACCAAGCTGGAGTTGGGAGCTGTCTTCGGAGGCGATCTGGGCTTGGTGGTAAAGGCGTTTCATGCGGCGGGATGCGCCCATGATGAAGCGGCGGCGCGGAGGGTCAAGGGAGGTCAATCAGGACTGTTGGAGTAACGAAGTTGCCAAAGGTGGGCACCTGCGGATGGTGCGCCCCTCACATGCCCAGCTCATCACGTTTGGAAATCAAAGCTCTCGTCACCGGCGGTGCCGGATTCATCGGTGGACACATCGCCCAGGCCCTGGTGGCACGCGGTGCCAAAGTGGTGGTGCTGGACGACCTCAGCACGGGCGATCCCGTGAATCTGGCCTGGGCCGGTGGTAGTAACTCAGTCGAGTTCGTGAAGGGCTGCGTCTCCGACTCCGCCCTGGTGAAAAAGCTCGTTCAGGGCTGTGACTGGGTCTTCCATGAGGGGGCCATCGCCTCCGTGCCTCAGTCCGTGGCTCAGCCCGTCGAGAGCAGTCAGGTGAACCTGGATGCCTCCCTCGGCCTGCTTGTGGCCGCACGCGATGCCAAGGTGAAGCGTTTCATGTTCGCCTCCTCCGCCGCGATCTATGGCGATACCGAGGCCCCGCTGAAGCATGAATCAGATCCCGTCCTGCCATTGACCCCCTACGGCCTGCAAAAATACGCCAGCGAGCGCTATGGCCAGATGTTTCACCAGCTCTACGGCCTCGAAACCGTGGCCCTGCGCTACTTCAATGTTTTCGGACCACGCCAGAGTTTCAATTCTCCCTACTCTGGCGTCATCGCCCGCTTCTGCACCCTGATGCTTCGCGGTGAACCCCCCACCATCTTTGGTGACGGCCTGCAATCCCGCGATTTTGCCTATATCGACAACGTCGTCGCCGCAAACCTCCTCGCTGCCGAGCGCCCCGCTGAAAATGTCGCAGGCCGTGTCTTTAACATCGCCGGAGGCACCAGCGTGACTTTGCTCGACCTTATTGCCGAGCTGAACAAGCTTACCGGCCAGAGCATCGTCCCCAAGCATGAGCCCGGCCGCTGCGGCGATATCCGCCACTCCGCCGCCGATCTCACCGCCTCCCGCACCGATCTCGCCTATGAGCCGCAGGTCACTTGGCAGGAAGGCCTGAAGCACACGTTGGATTTTTATCGGGTGTAAGGTGGTGAGTCCGCCGATGACGATGAAGTCGCGGAGCGTCCCGGACTGCGGTGGCAGAGATGCACGGGCCACCGTGCATCGTCGACACCGCTATCGATCGCAGATGACGCGTTCCTGTTTCGAAGACCTCCTCCGCGTGCACAGCGGCGTCGCGCGTGAGCGCTTCCCGCCGCACTCCACGACGCTCCGCGCCTTCAACATCAACCACGCATTCGTCCCACAAAAAAGCGGAGCCTGAAACCAGGCTCCGCGATGAAAAATCAAAGCTGCAGACGATACTGATTACTCAGCGATCTTCACGCTCTTGATGAGGATCGGCTCGGATGGCACGTCACCGTGAGGGCCGCTGCGGCCGGTGGGCACGCTGACGATGGCGTCACAGATGTCCAGACCCTTGGTCACCTTGCCAAAAACGGCGTAGCCGTAGCCGTCGAAGCTTGGGTAGTCGAGGTTGGCGTTGTTCTTCACGTTGATGAAGAACTGGCTGGTGGCGCTGTTTGGGTTGCTTGTGCGGGCCATGGCGATGGTGCCACGGTCATTCTTGAGGCCGTTCTTGGACTCGATGGAGATCGGGGCATCCACAGCCTTCTGGTTCATGTCAGGGGTGAACCCACCGCCCTGGATCATAAAGCCTGGAATGCAGCGATGGAAGATCAGGCCGTCATAATGGCCCTTCTTCACATACTTCACGAAGTTCTCAACGGTGATCGGCGCCTTGGCGGCATCGAGCTCGAGTTCGATGGTGCCTTTGCTGGTCTCCATCACGATTTTGACAGGTTTGGCTTCACTCACGGGTTTGGTTTCCTCCTGGGCTTGGGTAATTCCGGTCAGGCCTGCAAACGCGAGAACGAGGGCGGCAAGAGTCGGTAGTTGGGTTTTCATGGATGGGTTAAGTTGGGTAGAACGGGAAAGAGCAGCGGTTCGGCGCTGTTTGCAATTTCCTTTTCGTCTATGCCTGCTGAACCGGATTGGTCAGACTGCCGATGCCCTCGATTTCGATGGTGACGGAATCGCCAGCCTTCATCCACACCGGGGGCTTGCGGGCCATGCCCACGCCATGCGGCGTGCCGGTGATGATCACGGTGCCAGGCAGCAGCGTGGTGTCCGAGCTGAGGAACTCGATGAGGCGCGGCACGTCAAAGATCATGTCACTGGTGCTCCAGTCCTGCATGGTCTCGCCATTCAGGATGGTCTTGATCTTGAGCGCGTTTGGATTCGGGATCTCGTCGCGAGTCACCAGCACGGGACCCAGCGGGCAGAAAGTATCAAAGGTCTTGCCGCGGCACCACTGGCCGCCACCGCCGTTTTTCTGCCAGTCACGGGCGCTCACATCATTCGCGCAAGTGTAACCCAGCACATAGTTCAGCGCGTCTGCCTTGCTGACATTGCGCGCAGCCTTGCCGATGACGACAGCCAGCTCGCACTCATAGTCCACGCTGTCACTCTTCAGCACGGAAGGTAGCAGGATCGGATCTCCCGGATTCTGCACCGCGGCAGGGTTCTTGATGAAGAGCACTGGATTCTCAGGAATGGCAGCGCCGCTCTCTTCCGCATGAAATTTGTAGTTCAGGCCGATGCAGAGGATGATGCGCGGCTCCACCGGGGCGAGAAGCTTGGCCACGTCAGCCTTGCGGTCGGTGACTTTGTAGGAACCAAAGATATCGCCCTCGATGACGAGCGCGGAGCCGTCAGATTGCTGGGAGGCGTAGTTGGTCTGGCCGGAGGAGTCGGAGTAACGGATGATTTTCATGCGGGAAGGTTGGGCGAAGTTCTACGGTTGAAAGCGAGCAAATCTGCATAGCGAACACCGCTTCCGCCAAAAAGATCGAGCGCGCTGCCCACAGTGGCATCGACTCGTCCGTCGCTCAGTTGCTGGATGCGATGCAGATCCTCGATGCGATGAATGCCGCCGGCATAGGTCATGGCAACCGGACTGTGCTGGCCGAGGAAAGAGACCAGCGCTTCATCGATGCCCTCGCACTTGCCCTCGACATCCACGGCATGGATGAGGAACTCATCACAATGCGCGGCGAGGTGCTTCAGCGTTTCAGGCGTCACATGAAGATCGGTCAAAGTCTGCCAGCGGTTCATCGCGACCGTCCAGCCATCGCCCGTGGCCTTGCAGCTCAGGTCGATCACGAGGCGTTCCTTGCCCGCGGCGGCGACCATCTTGTTCAGTCGAGTCTCGGAGAAAGTTCCATCTGTTTCAAAGAGATAGCTGGTGACGATCACATGACTGGCACCCGCAGCGAGATACTCCTCCGCATTGCACGGGCGGATGCCGCCACCGAGCTGCAGTCCGCCAGGAAAGGCACCGAGGGCAGCCTTCGCGGCATCCTCATTGTTAGGCCCGAGCATGATCACATGGCCGCCGGGAAGATCATCTTTTTGATACAGCTCACCATACCAGGCGGAGTCACGATCACTGACGAAATTTGTTTTGAGGCCGCTGCCGGAGTCGCTCAACGTGGAGCCGACGATCTGTTTGACTTGGCCGGAGTGGAGATCAATGCAGGGGCGGAAGCGGGTCATTAGCACTAGCCACCGTGGGTGGTTACCCCGTAAGGACTCGAACCTTAAACGAGAGAATCAAAATCTCCTGTGTTACCATTACACCACGGGGTAATGCGGTGAGAGCGTGAAAATAGGGAGTCATCACCGATGTGCAACCATTTTGGCATGCTGCGTGTGATCGTGGCGGCGAAGACCCGACCTGGGGCTCCGCCATAAGCTCAAAACAAAAGCGGAACCCCTCTCGGAGTTCCGCCTTGTGAATCACTTAGTGCCAGAAATCAGGCTGGATCCTTTTTCGGAGCTTCAGCCTCAGGGCGTGGGCTGCCGGTGCCACCTTCCTGGGGAGGACGACGGAATCCACCGCCTTCGCCACCACCGCCAGGGCCGCCTTCACCGCCGGGACGGCGCATGCCCGGACCTCCAGGTCCGCCTGGGCCGCCAGGACCACCCTGACCGCCGCGCATCATGCCGCGCATGCGTTCCATGCCGGCCTTCATCTCGTCCTTGGTCACCTTGCCGTCCTGGTTTTCATCCATGCGGCCAAAGCGGGTTTCGATCTCCTGCTTGGAGAACTCAATGTACTCAGCCTTGTCGACACCGCCGTCGGCGTTCTTGTCCATACGACCATAGATGTCATCAAGGTTGAAGCCACCAGGACCTCCAGGTCCGCCGGGGCCACCAGGACCTCCTGGACGTCCGCCTTCACCGCCGGGTGGGCGGCCACCTTCGGGTGGTGCTGGACGGTTTCCACCTTCAGGGGCGGGCGGAGGGGCAGGGCGCTCACCTTCAGCCGCAGTGCCTGGGGGACGGCGGAAACCGCCTTCCGGGCTGCCGCTTCCTTCACCGCCTGGACGGCGCATGCCTTCGCGCATCCGCTCACCGATCTGGCCCATCTCAGCCTGGTCGACGAAACCGTCGCCATTGGCGTCCATCTTGGAGAAGCGGTCGCCATTGTCGCGCTTGGAGAATTCGTTGAACTCTTCCTGGCTGATCTTGCCGTCGGAATTTGCGTCAGCGCGCTTCAGGAATTCGCCGATGCGGCTGCCGGCGCCTTCACCTTTGCCCTTCGGGGCGCCGTCTTGGGCGACGGCCATGCATGTGCCCAGGGCGAGGAAGCCGAGGCCAGAGAGGAACTTTGAGGTTGGTTTCATAGTGGGGATGAGTGTCTGAATGATCGACGGGGGCTGAAACCAAGCTGAGGGAGGGCAGTTGCGCAGGTTTGCAAAAATGATCCTCAGCGATGCCTGTGAGCTCCGCTTTCCAGAATGCTTTAGCCGTCTCTAAAGGCGCACTTTTTCATTCGTCACGCGCTGCCTGCTCGCCATCATCGGCGCTCCCGCATGGAAGCCGCTATTGTCATCGGTCTGCTCGTTGTTGCCGTCATCCTCTTCGCCACTGAGAAGATCTCGGTGGACCTCGTCACGCTCTCACTGCTCTGCGTTTTGGTGATCAGCGGAGTCCTCACCACGGGCGAGGCCTTTGCCGGTTTTGGCAATGAAGTGATCGTCATGCTCGGGGCCATCTTCATCATCGGTGCCGCGCTGCGTGAAACGGGCGTGCTGGACACCATCGGGCATGTACTGGCACGCACCACTGGTGGACGGCCGAAACGCGTGGTCGCAGGGATGATGACCACGGTGGGCGCGGTGTCTGCCTTCATGAACAACACCACGGTGACCGCCATGTTTCTTGGTCCGGTGGTGGCGCTGGCACGCCGGCTGAACATCCCGCCGTCACGCCTGCTGATGCCGCTGGCGTTTTCCTCCATTCTGGGCGGCACCTGCACCCTTATCGGCACCAGTACCAACGTGGCCGTGAGCGGTGCCATGGCGAAGCTCGGCATGGATCCGGTCAGCATGTTTGAGATCACCCCTGTCGGTGTGGTCATTTTCGGAACAGGTCTGTTTTACATGATGCTGATCGGCAACCGCTTCCTGCCTGAGCGTGATCGTGCGGAAGGTGGCATCTCCACCGAACCGATCCGCGAGTATCTTTGCGAAGTGGTCATCCTGCCGGGTTCGCCCATCATTGGCCAGGAAGTGTATTCTTCGGACTTCTCCGTGATGGAGTTCCAGGTGCTAAAGGTTCGCCGCTCTGGGCATGAAGTGGAGGTCAGTCCGCATCTGAAACTGGAAGAGAAAGATGTCGTGCTTGTCGCGGGCAAGGTGCAGAACCTCATCCGCGTGAAGAAGATCGAGGGCATCGATATCCTGGAGGATCTGGACCTGCGCACCGCTGGCGTCGAGATGAAGGATGCGAGCATTGCTGAGGTCGTGCTCACACCGCACTCGAGCCTTGTCGGCCAGAGTCTGCGCAGCAGCAACTTCCGCCGCCGCTCGGGGCTTTCCGTGCTGGCTCTTCTGCGCGGTGACCGCACGCTGAATGACCACATGGGCGATGTCACTCTGCAGGCCGGTGACATGCTGCTCCTGCAGGGGCCCTATGACCGCATCCGTGTCTATGAGGAGACCTCGGAGATGGTCATCATCACCGAGCACGCCGTGGCGCATAATGCCCGCAAGCGCGGCGTGGCCGTGCTCGCGGTCTTCGCCCTAGCCGTGATCCTCAGCAGCTTTGATTTCTTCCCGGCTGCCATCGGCTTCCTCATCGTCGCGCTCATCGCCCTGGCCACACGCTGCCTGACATTGGATAAAGCTTATGAAAACGTCGATTGGCGTTTGCTCATCCTCATCGGTGGCATGACCGCCTTCGGCACCGCCATGGCCAAATCCGGCGCGGACAAGATGCTCGCCGAGTTCGTCGTGACCAATCTGCATCAGTATGGGGCCATTACCGTCCTCGCAGGCTTCAGTTTGCTGACCGTGATCCTCACCCAACCGATGTCGAATGCCGCCGCCGCGCTCGTCGTGCTCCCCGTAGCCTTGAAAGCCGCGGACACCATGCATGCGAATCCGCGGGCCTTTGCCATCGCTGTCATGCTCAGCGCCAGCATCTCCGTGCTGACCCCTTTCGAACCAAGCTGCATTCTTGTCTACGGCCCCGGCAAATACCGCTTCAGTGACTTCATCAAGGTCGGTGGTGGTCTCACTGTCCTAACCGTGAGCGTGATTCTCCTACTCGTGCCCGTCTTCTGGCCGTTGGAGTTGCCGGTGAAGTAGAGTGAGTGACGAAAGCCTGTTGGAAAAAAAGACACTCGATACATCCGTATGTGGAGGCCCCCGTGATCCATCAGTGACCACAGATTTGAAACTCGACTTCAATGATGAGTTAGAAGAAGTGGCTGTCAGGCACGAGCCCGCCAAAAGGTCCGCCCTCTTTATTTTGTTGTCGGTAGCTTCAAAATTCGTCGGCAAGTTTAATGACTTGTCGCGGCCATTTTTCCAGGCAGGCAGGTTTCACTCGGGTCACTGTCCTTAGAATGGACATCAACCGGCCATCAAACGGCCGTAGCGACTCATAGTCGTGATACCTGCATTCTTTAGCGGTGCTGGAATGGATCAATGTGAAGCTAGCCATTGGGCCTGGAGGCGCGAAAGGCAGGGATTTGCCTTGGTGCCGGAGAATACTCTCCAGGAATAGCGAATCCTTGGGACTGATGTCACTGACCCAATAGGTCCATCGTGTTCCACCGGGGTGGACCCTGCGGCGGACGTAAAGTTTGCCATCCGCTAAAACAAACTCATGTCGATAGACTGAGTCTAGGTCGATGACTCCCACTACCCTCGTCTTGTCTTGCACATCATCATCGCAACTCTGAGAAGTACATGAGGGCAGGCTCGCCGCAGCGATCCATGCCAAGAGAATGAGCTCGGCTGTTTTCATGGATTATTAGCCCTGGGTCGAGAAGCGGACATAGCTCACCCTGTCACCTCAAATCAACTCCGGCATCGCTTCCCAGGCATCCACGAGATACTGCGGACGGCCCTGGAGATCATTCACGGTGGTCTTGTGCGGGTCGATACCGAGGAACTTGTAGAGTGTGGCAAAGACCTCGCCGAAATGCACGGGGCGTTCGGAGGGTTCACCGCCGAGGCGATCCGTGGCACCGATGACCTGACCGGTTTTGAAACCGCCACCGGCGAGCAGCGCACCACCGACACGTGGCCAGTGATCGCGTCCGCCGTCCTTGTTCACGACCGGTGTGCGGCCAAACTCACCCCAGGCCACGACGGCGACATCATCCGACAGACCACGCTCATGCAGGTCTTCCACCAGGGCGCTCATGCCTTGATCAAAGAGCGGAAGGTGACGCAGAAGCTGCGGGTAGTTGTTGTCATGGAAATCCCAGCGGCCGAAGTTCAGCGTGACCACGCGTGAGCCGGCTTCCACAAGACGGCGAGCCATGAGGAAGTGCTCCAGGTTCAGCGGCGCACCATCTCCATAGTTCTTGGGATCACCCTTGCCGTAGCGCTCGCGGGTCTTCTGGCTCTCTTGATTGAGGTCCAGGGCATTCAGAAGTTTGCTGGAAGTCAGCACGTTGAAGGCCTGCTGATTGAAGCTGTCCATGCTCTCCACCAGGCCGCTGTGATCCAGCTCACGGCGGAAATGATCAAAGCCCTTCAGCAAGGAGCGGCGGTCATCCAGACGAGCGACGGAGATGTTGTTCAGCTTCAGGTCCTCCACACCGGCGCCATTGGGACGGAAAGCGGTATGCGCAGAGCCCAGATAACCCGCATGTCCCGGCGACCCATAGGGCGGGTGACCCGCTTTCGGAGACAAGCCGACAAAGGCAGGCATGGCAGGATCTGCCTGACCTTTCAGGCGTGAGATCACGGAACCCAGGGAAGGGGGATCGGAGGCGCGACCGGTGGGGGCAGCACCACCATTCGGAGGCGGCGGCCGACCTGTATAACAAATAAAGGAATCATGCGCCCCATTGGGAGATCCCCACATGCTGCGGATGGGCACCAGTTTGTCCATCATCCTGGCCAGACGTGGAGAGTGCTCGGAAATCCGGATGCCAGGGACATTCGTGGAGATGGGCTTGTAAGGGCCGCGAATCTCCAGAGGGGCATCCATCTTCAAATCCCACATGTCCTGATGCGGTGGTGCACCGCAGAGGTAGATCATGATGATGGACTTGAACTGCCTCCCCGTCCTCGCCTCAGCCTCTGCCTTCAAAAGATCGGGCAGGGAAAGGCCCCCCATCGCCAGGCCACCAATGCGCAGAAAATCACGACGCGAGTAGCCGTCGCAAAGTTTGCCGTGGGAGGGTCCAGAGAGGGTAAGCATGAAGTGGGGAAAGCGATTCTACGCCCCCTGGTGCAAGTTTCTTGCCAGTCTCATGGTCCTTGTCCGAAGGGAAAAGCAGCTTCCTGGGCGAAAAGTGTGAAAAAAGAACACGCGATACATCCGCCTGCTGGGCCAGCCGCGATCCATCAGTGACCACAGAATTGAAACTCAACTACCATGACGAGTATCTAGCAAGTGGCCGTCAGGCGCGAGACCCCTAAAAAGGTCCGCGCCTCTTTTTGTTACCCCGATCTAGGTCCGGGAAATCAGTTTGAAGAATGTGGCATGCGATACATCCGCGCTCATGGTGAGCAGCGATCCATCAGTGACCACGACTTCAACGCTCAACTGATGAACGCGAGCACCTGAGGAAGTGACCGTCAGGCGCGTGACCCCTAAAAAGGTCCGCGCCTTTTTTGTCTGCGATTGAGACCAGCGGCAATCACTTCAAGCCACGATACTTCGCCACGGCCTGACTCCGAGACTGAACATGCAGCTTCTCATAGATGCGCCGGATGTGGGAATTTACCGTGTGCGTGGAGATCTCCAGCTGCTCGCCGATCTCCTTGTAAAGATAACCTTTGGAAAGCAGGTAGAGAACCTCGCGTTCACGAGCGGCGAGGGTGGACACCTCGGAGGCCGGAGCGGGCGCGGGTTGATGAAAATAGTTCACCACGCGCAGAGCCACTTCGGGTGACATGGGTGCACCGCCAAACTGCGCCTGCAGGATCGATGCCACCACTTCCTGCGGCGGTGTGCGCTTCAGCAGATACCCGGAGGCTCCTGCCTTGAGCGCATCAAAGATGAGCGAGCTCTCCTCATACATCGTCAGCATGAGGCAGAGTGTGTTCGGTGTGCGTGCCTTGAGCCGCGCCACGAATTCAATGCCGCCCATTTTGGGCAGATGGATGTCCACCAGCAGCACATCTGGCAGCGGCTCCATCACGGCCAGCCCTCCGAGGGCCGCCTCGGCATTCGGAAACACAGCCACACACTCCACATCGTGGCTTAGCGAGAAGAAATGCTTCATCGCATCCGCGAACGGACCATCATCTTCAATCATGGCGACCAGGACAGGCATGTCTTAAACAGGAATGGCGATTTTCATTTCAACGATGGTTCCCCCGCCGGAGCGTAAACGAATCCGGCAATGGCCGCCAATCTCAGAAAGGCGGTCACGCATATTTTCGAGGCCATCTTTTTCCATGCCATCAGTCTCCGAGGGCAGGCCGACTCCATCGTCCGCAATGTTCACCAGGAAGAGAGACTCTTCGGCCTCAAAGCGCAAGGTCACGGTGATCTCGTCCGCCTGCGCGTGCTTCACCACATTTTGCAGCGCCTCGCGGAAGGCCAGGAAGAGATGATGTCGAAGCTGGGAGGTGAGATGTCTCTCAGGCCATTCGTGCGGCACATCCTGACGGCAGGCGATGCCCAGCGGCCGCATATACTCTCGCGCCGCATGAGTCAGATAGGCGGCCGTGCTGGCCAGGGTGTCATTGCTCGGGTTCACTGCCCAGACCACTTCCTCCAGTGCTGCGACACTGGCTCGTGCGGTGTTGGCCAGCTGGCGGAGCTTGGACCGATGATCTTCGGACAGAGCGGGATCACCCGCCATGATCTCATGCAGCACGGTGAGCTGGGTGAGCTGTGAACCCACGGCGTCATGCATGTCCCGAGCGATGCGGGCACGCTCGGCGGAGAGTTCGTCCTTGTGCTCGAGCTCTGCCACACGCCGCGTCATCACCCGTGTGCCGATCCAGGAGGTGACGAGTGCCAGCAGGGCTGGGGCCAGCATCACGATGCCGAGCTGCATCCACGGGCGCTGCCAGATGGGAACCAGGACTGACAGCGGCACCGTGAGCCGGGCTGAGTTCCAGACTCCATCCGTGTGTCTCACCCGCGCTTCAAAGGCGTATTTGCCAGGCGCCGGGCAGCGGCTCTCCACACTGCCGCTGGCCGTGCCCGCCAGCCATTCGTCCCGGAAGCCTGTGATGCGCCATTGGGTCTCGAAAGGCACAGGGTCCTTGAACTCGGGCATGGTGATAAAGAAGGCCAGCCAGGACGTGCCTGCGGAGATCTCCAGCGGATGACTTGCCTCCATGACCCGCTCATTGGCGTGGGTCGTCACACCTGCGGGCAAGAGGGAAGGATACACCTCCACCTCAGAAAGCTGGGGGGAAAGGGGCACCTTGCTGTCGCTGGAGATGCGGAGGTAGCGGCCGCGGAAGACTCCATTGCCAGCATTTTTACCGATGATCTCACGCACCTTCGCCTGCCCCGAATCCGCATACACAGCATCATCATCTTGGGGACGGGCTGTCCAGACGGGTTTGACGCCTGCGGCTGGCCTGTCCTCATAGAGCTCCACCCGGATCTGGGAAAAGCGGGTGACATCATGCGGATCTGCCTCAAACCGAAAATGGATGTGGTCCAGTTCCCAGCGGCGCTTGAGATCAATCTCGTAGTAAAAGGCCGGGCCCAGATTCGGCGCAGGTGGCCTCACCTCGGTGTCACCCAGTCCATCGGTCAAAAAATGGGCAGGCATGTCGTCGGGCAGCGGATGCGAGGTCCGCACGGGAGCGCCCAGGGCCACATTCGTGGTCGCCAGCGGAACCCTCTCCAGGTCCATCCGTGTCAGCACGGTGGCGAGTCCTGGCCTCTCCGTCTTCGTGACTTCCAACTTGAGTGCCGTCACGTCATCAAAGGGCAGGCTTGCATCGATCTGCAGGGATGGATTCGTCGCATCGCCCTCCAGTTGAAGCCGGTTCCCCGCCGCCCGAACCAGTCTACCCTCGGACGCGCGCAGCCAAACTGGAAAGAGGGTTGTCCACTCGCTCTTCAGGGATGGCTTCAGGTTTCGTGCTGCTGAAATCGTGAACTCGCGAAAAAAGTTCCCCGCCTCCCCACCCTGAAATTCCAGCTTCAGTCGAACACGCCGGGTGGACATGGGGTTAGGGACCCGGAAAAAGGTCGCCTGCGCACCCTCACCGGGTGGGACGATCCAGTTTCCCTGGTTGTCGCCCAGGTCCTCGGCCTTGAGATGAATGACGTGAGGTTTCCGGGACGTCGAAGAGCCTGCAGGCGGGTCTTCGGCTTTTTTGTCCAAATCTTGCGCAACCAGACTGACTGAAAGAAGTTGGATGGTCAAAAATCGCCTGACGAAAAGAAGCATGCTCACGGGTAGGTCAATTCTCGCACATAGCTGAGTTTCCTGCGAGACTATCCAATGGTTGGGTCTTGTAGCAAGTTTTCGCTACTTGACGTCTTTTTGAGCCTGCTGGCACGGGATTGGAAATCCCGATAGGGAAACTGAGCTATGGCCTATGATTGGCGAATTCTCGCTACATGACGGGAAACGCTGATCCGTGTCATCTTAGCCCCTGATGCGGCGGCCCCCCCAAACCCTCAGCAAGACATCATCCAAGCCCTCTCTCCGCCACCCTTGTGGCCTGTGGAAGGGAGTTTGGATGTCCCGAGTGTCGTTCAGTGGTTCACAAAGAGGAAACGCACACTGCAGGAAGTTTCTTAGCCTTTTGCTGCTGTCCGACTCATTGACCCTGCCCGGTTCGATAACCCCCCAATCGCTTCCTTAACATGCCACGTCGCAGACGCCGCTATTCTGACTCTGAAAAGACGGTCATCCTCGCTAAAGCTGACGAACAGTTTCAGCGCGGTGACGAACTTGAAAACATCGCTCAAAACCTGGACGTCCCCTTTTCGGTTTTGCGTGAATGGTTTCGGGAGCAGACCATCAACATTCTTTTTCCCAAGGCTGGAATCCCCAGTGACGAGTCTCAGATGCCATCGGTGACCTTGTTTCGCTAGCTTGATTCACGGTTGGTGGCTATTTAGGTTGCTGCCTAAGGTTATGGCTTTGATGTTGCCATGTGTTTTGTGTATATAACAGTCATGGTATGAGCCACAGATAATCCCTTTCGGATTTGTCGTTGTCTGGAGCTTGCTGGTGACGGTTCACCTGGGGAACCAGCTTTGGCTGGATCAATTTTGTTATGGTTGTGTTAAGGCTCTTGGTTTTTGTTGATAGTTGTGCTCTTAGTAGTCTTTCTTGTTGGTTTTGTCTCAATTTCCTCCCCTGCGACGTTGATAGCTCAAGCGTCGTCAAATCTCTGATTCATGCCCCTCGCTCAACTTACGGATCCACAGCTGCAGAAGATTGCCCCTTTGCCTATCCCTGAGGCGATCGAGATGCTTGAAAAAGTCACGCCTGAGACAAGACGCCAGGGCCTGGCCCTGTGGCTGGCCCGCCTCTGGCATGGTGGGGTCCACGATATTCAAGGAGCCCATAGGTGCATCCGTGAGAGCGACCTTGATGACTCGACCAAGGAGATTCTGAGCCAGGGGCTGGCGGGTTGACCGGGGCTTGATGAGCCTAACCAACTCTTCGTCCCATGGCGGAGAGCCACTTGCCCTTGGTGACCACACGGTCCCAGCGGATGCCGCAGCTTTCGGCCACCTTCAGGCAGGGAGGGGCCTGTGACTTCAAGATGCCTGAGGCCATGATGAAGCCTCCTGGCTTCACCGAGCGGACAATTTGCGGGAAGGCCTCCTCAAGGACGGTGACAAAGATGTTCGCGGCCACGAGGTCCCACTGCTCCTTGGGTTCCCATTCCAGCACATCCACCTCGGTGAAGCGGATTTTGGCCGTGCCATTGCGCTCGGCATTCTCCTTGGAGACCAGTACGGCCTTCGGATCAAAGTCGCAGCCCCAGGTTTTGGTCGAGCCGAGCTTCACGGCGGCGATCGCCAGGATGCCGCTGCCGCAGCCGAGGTCTGCCATGGTCCACTTCTGGCCTTCCAGTTCCTTCGCCGCATCCACCAGCATCCGCAGCACGGTGGCCGTGGTGGCATGATGACCAGTGCCAAAAGCCATGTCGGCCGGAATGGCCACCACTTCCTTACCGACGTTCGCCTTCTTCTCTTTGGCGATGTCCTTCGCCGAGCGTGCGCTGACGACCACAAGTTTGCCACGCACCGAGATGGATGGCATCGGCTCTTTGGAAAGCGCGGCCCAGTTTTGCTGCTTCACCTCGCGCACGCTGCCGCCCCATTCCTTTTGCACGGCCGCCACGTCCTTCTTTTTCTCCGCATAGATCTCCACACGGACCCTCACCTGACCCGGGATGGTGGTGATGACGAGATTGAGAGCAGGATTACCGGAGAAGCGCTCTTCCCAGGCATCCATCCATTTCACAGAGGAGAGTTTGGACCAGACGAACATGACCGCGAGCATGAAATGGAATGCCCGCGAGGTCAAAGGTGATTCACTCACTCACCCATCGGCTTGCGGATCTGCCAGTTCTTTTCGGGGATGCCGAGCAGCTTCACCACTCCCGCTGGATAGGCCCAGGCCTTCTCATCCGCGCTGTAGATGATCACGCGGGTCT
Organism: Prosthecobacter gellanilyticus; assembly: GCF_007992435.1. Classification (GTDB taxonomy): domain Bacteria; phylum Verrucomicrobiota; class Verrucomicrobiia; order Verrucomicrobiales; family Verrucomicrobiaceae; genus Prosthecobacter; species Prosthecobacter gellanilyticus. The sequence continues at coordinate 255,662 of NZ_BKAG01000002.1, forward strand.
TCTCGGCAGCCAGCGCGGCAGCCTGTGGGATGTCGAGATACTTCAGCACGTTCAGATAAGCAGGTCCCTCCATGTGGCTGACAGGCAGGTCATGCAGGTCGATGCGGGTGATCTTGTCCTCAAAGAGCGAGGCGTAGAGCGCATTCGCGGCCATGTCTCGTTGTGCCTGGATCCACAAAGGTTTCTCCTCGAGTCCGCTGATCTGTCGCGCCGCCTGCACTGCGCGGCGGATGTCCCAGGCACGCATGGAGTCTGCTGTCTGGCCTAACAAATAGAAGCGACGAAGGCGCTGGGTCTGCGCCTTCTCACTGCCGCTCCACTCCGTGGGACCGACACCGCGCGGGGCGATGTAGGCCATGCCCCACTTGAAGCTCTCAAACATCTTCTTCTCGCTCTCGAAGGCTTTGTCGTCGGCCTTGATGTCCGGAAACACCTCCAGGTGCTTGCCAAAGCGTGAGTGATACGTGCTGCAGAAATGATCCCAGCCTTCCGCATCCAGCACATTCAGCGCCACCAGCTCCAGATCGGAGACCCGCAAACCTGCGCGATGAGCCAGATGCAGTCTGAGACGCATGCCAGGTTCTGATTCGAAATCATAAGCAGTGAACTCGATGCCATCACGCTCGCTGCGGCCCTCTTTGACCACCTGGATGCTGGGCGCGTCCTTCGGCCAGCCGGCCAGCACCTTGTCCTTCAGCGCCGTCATCCACGCATCGCGCTGCTGGTTCCAGTCACCTTGGGAAGCAGGCACTTCGGGTGCTTTTGCCTGGGGGACAAAGGTCTGGTCGATCGTGGTGTTCTTCTCGTCCTTCGGCAGCTCTTTGAAGACCTGAAGTTGCTCGGGCTCGAGCTGTTTCTTCGCGCCTTCATCCAGCACGGCCATTGAATCCGCGTCTTTGAGATGACGCTCGAACCAGTGGAAGGCACCCACGTTCAGCGGTTGCAGATCCTTGTGCGGACCTTCAGCCACCTGCAGGCCGAGCTTGCTGTCCGCGCCGAGCAGCGAGTAGATGCGGCGCACATTTTGGAAGATGCTGAAGACACCGTTGATGGGGAAGATGTCATCTTTGTCCGTGTTGCAGATGAGCAGCGGCCTCGGCGCCACCAAAGCCACGAGACGATCATAGTCCCAGCGATACGTGTTCACGTAAAACATGCAGTCGCAGTGTCCTTCCACACAGCCATCAGCCACATGGTTGCGCATGTTCGTCACGCCTGCGGTGGGCGCGGCGGCCTTGATGCGCTCATCCAGCGCCGCCACCCACCAGGAGTAGGCGCCACCGCCGCTGCGCCCCGTGACGCCGAAGCGTGTCTTGTCCACCTCCGGCCGGGTTTCCAGATAGTCCAGGCCGCGGATGCCTGCCCAGGCCTCCAAGCCCGCAGGCGTGTAGCCGCGTGAGATCCACCACCAGCGGCCTTTGCTGTAGGTGCCATGATGCTCGCCACGGATCTCGCCGAGCTGCACGGTATCAATGATCAGGCAGACATAACCATGTTTGGCAAACCAGATGCCGTGCTGATGGTAACCTGTTTTGTTGCCATAGCTCACGCCGTCCTTCACCACATTCGCATGGCCGCAGACATACAGGATGGCCGGCAGCGGCTTGTCCACCTTCTCAGGCAGGTAGAGGTTCGAAGTCACATACAAACCCGGCACCGCTTGGTAATGCATCTTCTCCACGCGCCAGCCTTCACCCGACAGCTCTCCTGTTTTGGTGGCCTCGAGAGGCGTGCGCGCAGGCATGGGATCCAGGCCCAGCATCTCCGCGAGCTGGCGGCGATACTCCGGTGCCTTCGCCTTCCAGTCATCCGCGCTCTGGATGTCCTTCAGCCCGCCGTTCATTTCGATCTCATTCACCTGCCGCTCCCAGTAGTTCTGCAGCATCCGGTTTCCTGGCGTGTCAGGCGTCTTCTCCGGAAAACGGGCCGCATGCAGGGCAGGGGAGAGAAAAAGGGCAGCGAGGAGGATCGGACGCATGGGCTTCTGGATACGAGGGCTAAATCTAGGTTCTTTGCGGGGAGGTCGCGTCGAAGAGTTTTGAACCACTAATGGACACGAACGAACACGAATGTCTGGAACCTTCACTTCTAAGCCATCAGTGCTCATCAGTGCCTATAAGTGGTAAAAAATCTGTCTGGCGAGGCCAACCTCGAACCTTGAACTGGGAACCGTGAACTTGCACCCTCGCTCCTTCACGCTAGGGAAGGCTCTCCCCCATGTCCCAGCAAACCATCGTCACCCTCGACCTCGAAGGCGTCCTCGTGCCTGAAATCTGGATCGCCTTTGCCGAAAAGACCGGCATCCCGGAACTCCGCCGCACCACCCGTGACGAGCCGGACTATGACGTGCTCATGAAAGGCCGCCTGAAAATCCTGGACGAGCACGGCCTGAAGCTGCCGGACATCCAGGATGTCATCGCCACACTCTCCCCCATGGAAGGTGCCAAGGCTTTCCTCGATGAACTGCGCTCCCTGACGCAGGTCATCATTTTGAGTGATACCTTTGAGGAGTTTGCCCAGCCGCTCATGCGCCAGCTCGGCTGGCCCACCATCTTCTGCCATAAGCTGGATGTCGACTCCACGGGTCGCATCGTGAACTACACCCTGCGTCAGTCGAACCAGAAGCAGCATGCGGTGAATGCCTTTCGCGGGCTGAACTACAAGGTGATCGCCGCCGGTGACAGCTACAATGACACCCACATGCTGATCGCGGCAAACAAGGGATTCTTCTTCCACGCCCCGGAGAGCATCAAATCGGAGTTCCCGCAGTTCACCGGCTTTGACCAATATGCGGATCTGCTGGCCGCTGTGAAGACTGAGCTGATCTGAGTGACCCAAGCTGCACCGAGGTTCGTTTATCAGAGGTTCCCATCATCATGACAGACACCGCCACGCTTCTCATCCACTGCCCGGACCGGCCGGGGCTGGTTCATGATGTCACGGGATTCATCTTCTCGCATCGCGGGAACATCATCGACCTCCAGCAGCACATCGATCCGGAGGCAGATGCCTTCTTCATGCGTCTGGAGTGGAGCCTGGAGAACTTCACTCTGGAGAAGTCAGAGATCTACGACCGACTCCAGCCCATGGCACGCCGCCATGAGATGCAGATGCGCCTGCACTTCGCCAGCCAGCGCAAGCGCATCGCCCTCTTCGTGACGAAGGAGAACCACTGCCTCTACGACCTTCTGGCTCGTCATGAGGCCGGTGACCTGCCGGTGGACATTCCGCTCATCGTGGCGAACCACGAGACCCTGCGTCCCGCCGCCGAGCGCTTCGGCATCCCGTTTTACCATTTCCCGATCACGAAGGATAACAAGGCTGCCCAAGAAGCCGAGCAGATCGAGCTGTTGAAGCGCGAGAAGATCGACACTGTCGTTCTTGCCCGCTACATGCAGATCATCAGCCCGGCGATGATTGAGGCTTTCCCTAACCAAATCCTCAACATCCATCACAGCTTCCTCCCGGCCTTTGTGGGTGCCAAGCCCTACCATCAGGCCCACGTGCGCGGGGTGAAGATCATCGGCGCCACTAGCCACTATGTGACCGCCGACCTTGATGAAGGTCCGATCATCCATCAGGACGTCATGCGCGTCAGCCATGAGGACAGCGTGCTGGACCTCGTCCGCCTCGGCCGCGATCTTGAGAAGACTGTCCTCGCCAAGGCCCTCTGGTGGCACGTCCGTGACCAGGTGCTAGTCTATCGGAACAAGACGGTGGTGTTTGATTGATCCGGTCGTAGGCGCACTTGCCAAAGTGCGGAAGGGAGTCTCCTGAGCATCGCACCTTTCCGGTCCCAGGCCGATGGATGTTGGTCAATCAATCAGCATGCGCACCTGTAACGGCAAGAAAGCCGATGGCTCGGCTGCTCGCGGGTCGAAGGCCTGAACATGCTCGACAAAGTCTTCATGGGGCTTTGTGTGCACGACCAATAGTGCCTCGGCAAGGGTGGCGATGTTTGATGAAACGAACTTGCGAGTCTGGAAACGATTCTCGTGATCAAGCGCTACGATCTCCCCATCGCGGCTAGAGTCCAAACACAAGGGATCTCCGGCTCCGTCAAAGCCCAGAATATAAAATGGAGCTAGGCGCGACAGGTCGGAGGGCGGAAACTGTTGGGCGCCGTAGTACTGAACAAGCGGGATCGGGCCTCGTGTGATGGCCTCAAAGGAAAGGAATGGCGCGCAACTCCATGGTAATCCTGCCTCGACTAGAAAGTGAGCAGCGTCGGAAGGGAAGGCTGGGACGGTTAGAAGCGCTGGTGGCGCATTGACGAGTCGAAGATCGTCCGCGATTTCAGGCACTCCAGCAGCAGTCGCTTCGGCGCGTTCTTGGGTCACCACAGCGTCCCATCGGGTGATGAAGTTGTTCGCTGTCATGACATTCTAGATCACCTCCTCCACTGATACATCCAGCGCTCCGAAATAGCCTTGTCGCCATCCTTCAAGTCGCAGGTCATTTCGATGAGGTTGGTCTTCTCAGGCACATCGATCTTGAAGAAGGCACGCCAGCCCTTGGTTTCGTGATTGTACATCACTCGCTTATCGAGCACCTTTGCGTCGCCGTTGCTGATGATGACTTCGATGTCCGGCACCCAGTCGGCAGGCTTGTCTGGAGCCAGGGCACCCTTGGAGAAGTCCACCACATAGAGGTGGTCGTCACTGTCCATCACGAAGCCGCGACGGGTGGAGATGACCTTGCCCAGCAGGCCGGGGAGATGCTCCTCCAGCCAGGCAAGACGATACTCGACCTTCAGAGGCTCCTGCGGGGTCGCTGGGAGTTCGGCAGGCTTCCACATGGCCACGATGTTGTCCCAGGTTTCCTCACCCGTGGAGAGTTCGACCAGCACCACGCTGCCTTTGCCAAAGCCGGTGCGCGGCTCCACCCACACGGCTGGACGGCGATGATACACGGCTTCCAGGTCCTGGAAGTTGTTGAAGTCACGATCACGCTCCGCGAGGCCGAAACCCTTGAGCTTGTCGGTCTCCAGGATGCTCAGGCGCAGGTCGCGGCTGACATCCAGCGGACGCCAGATGGCCGGGCCGCCTTCGATCTCGATCTGCAGACCATCACTGTCATGCACCTCGGGGCGGAAGTCATAGGGCTTCGGATGGCTGTTCTCACCAAACCAGAACATGCTGGAGAAGGGGGCAATGCCGAGCATCTCCACCTTGTTGCGCAGATGCAGGGTCGCCTTGATCAGCGTCTCCGTGGTCTTGCCGGGCATGACATCAAACTGATAGGCACCCGTGATGCTTGGACCATTCAGCAGGGCCAGGATCTTGAAGAACTTGTCGCCAGGCTTCGGCGGCTGGAACCAGAAGTGGGTGAAGTCCGGGAACTCCTCCGGCTTTCCGCCGATGGTGTTCACGGCCACGCCGCGAGCACTGATGCCGTAACCCAGCTCCGTGGTCACCGCGCGGAAGTAGCTCGCGCCCATGAAGACCATGAATTCAAAAGGCTTCTTCATCATGGAGTCCGGAGCCAGCACACGGAAGCCCGCATAACCCGCCGGCGGGGTGAGCTTCTCCGGCACTGGCAGATCCTGGTAGTCGAAGAACTTTTGGTCGAAAGGCACTCCTGCGGATTTGTCCACGCCTGTGGAGAAGAACTGCACCGGCTTCTTGAACATCCAGCCTGGATGGAAGAACTCGAGGCGATAGACATCGCCCAGATCCGCGAAGAGCGCCTTTTCGCGCAGGAAGCGGATCTTGCGATGCCCGTCATACTTCAGGCCTTCAAAGAAGGGATCGAGCTTCTGGTTCGGCGCTTCATAAGGCTTCAGCGCCAGTTGGGCGGCCAGCTTTTCCAGCGAGGCAAAATCAGTGACCTGCTCATGCGTGATCTCCTGGGCGGTGGTGGGAAGCTGCCAGAGGGCGCTAAGACACAGGGCGAGGGACGCGGAAAGGCGCGGTGAGATCATGCAGGGGGAGGGGATTTCGGGAGGCTGTAGAATGCTCTCAGCCTCCAGACAGTCAACCCGCACGGCGATGATCTGCACCATGAACTTCGTCCGAATGAGAGGCGGGTAATTTCGAATCCAGCTTAACCAGTTCCTCGTCCAGACGTTCCTGGTAGCGTTCCCAGGCCTGCAGGCAGCGCTGCCGGAAGTCCCCAGGCTTCAAGCCGAGGGCCCGGAATGTGTGGCGATGATCCCAGGCCACGACGGTGCAGGTGATGGCATGGATGGCCTGAAATTGGGCCTTCCAGAGCCAGCGCCCCAGTGGATTGAAGGTGGCCACCCGCTCGCTCAGGAAGTCGCGCTGGAAGGTGAGGTGCTTCATCTCGTCCCGCAGCAGCTTGTGTGACACCTTCTTCACCACCGGATCCTCACAGCGCAGATACAGCGTGCCAAAGAACACCTCGGCGATCAGTTCCGCCGTGAGCAGCACCTGGATGGCGAACTCCAGGTTTACCAGGAAGCGCAGGCGGCGGAAGATGGAGTTCGTCCACTGCTTCGTCAGCAAGGTGCCGCGCAGATGCTCCACCGTGCGTGCCAGCAGACGTGAGTGGCTCTGCTCCTCCGCCACGAAGAGATCAATGGCGCGCTGATAACCGCGGAAGTTCTCCAGCGGCGCCACCTCACGGGCATAGCGCCTCAGCCGCGAGCCGGTGCCCGACTCTCCGAGCTGAAAGGTGGCGATGGAGGCGACGAGCGGTGCTCGCGCGGACTCCGGTAGTGTGCAGGCTTCCGTGGGGAGTTCCATCTCGTCATTGAGGCGGGTGTTGCGTTCGAAGTGGGTGATCCAGGCTTGGGTGTTCATGAATGTTGGTTAGGCTAATGTGTTCTTGTTCTCTGTTCTCTGTTCGCGGTTCTCAGTTCACTGTTCTCGGTTGGAAAAGTTCAGGCTGGCGTCATTTTTCTGAGCCGGTCCATCACAGCGGTCACGGTCTCATCGAGGGTGGACGTCCCAGCCGTGATGCCGACCTCGTGAATGCCGGTGAACCACTCTTCGCGAAGGTCGTCGGGGGATTCGACCTGATGCGCACGCACGCCGAGGCGCGTGGCCTTCTCCGTGAGCTGGCGCGTGTTGTTGCTGTTGCGTCCGCCGATGACGATCACCACCTCACACTGATGGCAAAGCACTTCCAGGGCTGTCTGGCGCTGCTTCGTCGGATGGCAGACAGTATCCACAAAGCGCACTTCGGAACGCGGATGCTGGCGCTTGATGGCGGAGACCAGTTCCAGCACACGATCCAGAGGTTGCGTGGTTTGCGAGATCACACCAAACCTCGCCGCTGCAGGAATCTGGAGCGTGTCCACCTCTTCAAGCACCACCGTGGCTTCGGGGAAATCTCCCACCAATCCACGCACCTCCACATGCTGCCGCTGACCGATGACGATGGGGTGATAGCCCTCCTGCACAAGCGTTGCCAGGGCCTGATGAGCCTTCTTCACCAGAGGGCAGGTGGTGTCCGTGATAGCATGACCCGCACTGCGCCAGGCTTCGCGTTGTGTGTCCGCCGCACCATGCGCGGTGATGACCACACGCTGAGTGCTGGCTGATTCGGTGGATTCAAGCTGGCCATTGCGCACTCCCAGAGTCTTGAGATGTGCATCGACGAGCGGATTATGCACGAGCTGGCCGAGGATGGTCACGGGTTCGCGTTTGGCGGCTTCATGCGTGGCGCGCAGGGCGTCGCGCACGCCGAAGCACATGCCGTGATGTTGAGCGAGATGGAGGTTCATGGGATGTTGGTTGTTGTTGGGGTGATTTAACTTTGTGTGACAAAGTGAGTGGGCATGGTGATGCGCAAATGCAGAGAGACGACTCTAGGCGTCGGGCTTGATGGACTTCACGATGGACTCGAGAAGGTCGATGTAGTTCTTGAAGGCTTTTTTGCCGGCAGCGGTGAGCTTGTAAGTGGTGCGCGGACGGTTGCCGCTCTCATCACGATCCTCTTTGACGAACTCGGCCGCGGTCAGCGTGCGTAGATGCGTGATGAGATTGCCATCGCTCATGCCCAGCTCGGCCTTCATCTCCTGAAACGACCACTCTCCACGACTGGCCAGCAGCGTCATGATAGACAGCCGCGCCTTCTCGTGGATCGTTTTGTCGATCTGGTCGAAGTCGATCATTCCGCAGTCAGGGGCTCAGGTTTCGTGCGGATCAGGACGGCAATACCGTAAAAGAGATGCAGGAGGCCGAAGGTCACCGCCATGATCAGCGAGGCCGGACCTTCATCTGTGGGCAGCAGGCGGATGTCCGGCACGGCCGCCCAGGCGATGAACAAGACCAGCCCGCCGCCGACAAACAAGCGTCCGAGCCGGATCAGCGAGCGTGGCGAAAAACTGGCCGTGGCCAGAAGCGCGAGACCATAACAAACCGTCCAGGTCAGCGCAGCCATGGTCAGGTTATGAAAAGCCAGGATCATTCCCGCACCGATCACTCCACCGACAATCAGAGGCGGCGAGATCGCCCGCATCGCCATGCGCATGCCATCGGAAATCAGTGGCTGGCCACGCAGCCCGGCCTCCTTCGCCAAAAGCACCACATTCATCACTCCGGCAATGAGCAGCACCGCATGCCAGGCGATCAAAAACGTCATCGGTTCCATCGGCGTCTTCAACGAGAACCCTGTGTAAGCTCCATACCCCCCGAGCGCGATGGCAAGCACGCCCCCCACCAGCGCCGCTGGTGCGGAGATGGCCCGGTAAATGTGGGCCTTCTCCATCAGTGATCGAATCACGCGCAGATTTTCCAACGCAGCTTGCTGGGTGCTCATGAAAGTTACTTTGTGATATAAAGTGAAGAGCGCAAGCAGGAACTTTGTGAAACAAAGTGGCTTCCACGAAGAGGTAAAGAGATCATCACACTCTCTATACGTCCTTGCGATCCTCTCTGTCCTTGCGACGAGGCTCACTTCTTGCCATCCAGCCCCATCTTCAGGAACCTCGGGAAATACACTTCCAGCGCATTCACGAGCGCCTCGGCGAAGCGCTGCCTGCCTTCCTCCGTGTCACGCAGGCGCACGCGGTTGGCCTCGATCTGCAGGCCGCAGACCTGGGGATTGGAAGGCACGTGGGTCGCCACGGTGTAGCCTCCCTTGAAGTAGGGCACGCTCGGCACGGGCATGCGCGGGCTGGGCGTGGAGGGGAATCCGCGCTTTTCCAGCAGTGCCCCGAGGCTCTCAGGACCGCTGAGCAGGGAAGGGTAGTCGAGGCCGGGATTGAGCTTCTTGATGAGAGCCAGACTGCCAGTCTGAATGAACTCAGAAGAGTTCAGTTCGTTCACCGCCTTGGCGTAGTCATTCGGATCATGCAGGTAGCCAAGCTCCACCCGAATATCGGGATGGTTCTGGCCGTGGAGATCAATGAAGAAGGCGATTCCGTGGCGCTTCACCGTCGCCTGAAGCGCTTCTTCAATGAAGGCGTGATATTCACCCCACACTTTCTCAGCGGTTGAGTTTCCCTGCGCGGCTTCCTTGATCTCGCGATTCGGATCCAGCTTGCTGCGGTGCAGATGGCTGATGACGAGCGTGGTCTGCTTGCCGGTCGCCTTCTTGACCTCAGCCGCGATGCGCCGTGCGAGGTCTTGGGTATTCGCATCGGCCGCACGCACCCCGTAGGTGCGATCGGCCACTGTGTCAGGCTTCAGCGCGCCACCGTGAGGAGATGAAATGACCAGCGGCAGGTCACCGGGCACATACTCCGTGTATTTCTGGCTGCCAAAAACTGGCACACCGATCTCATGCTCCGCCGCGCCGACGAGACCGCTGGTCGCGGCCAACAACAGAAACAAAAATGATCTCATGATTGGCGTAGGTGGTCCGGCAGACCGCCACCTTTCATGGAAGCCGCCAGGAAGCGCGCAGATAATCGTAATCCGCCGTCGGTAGCAAGACATAGTGCGGAGAGGCGCTGGGATCCACCCAGCGGATGAGCCGCTCCAGGTTTTCCACGGCCATGGTGGTGCAGCCCGCGCTCGGCTTGTCCACACCGCGGCGCACATGGAAGAAGATAGCGCTGCCGTAGCCAGGTGCGGCAGGCTTTTGATTGTGCCGGATCTCCAGCATCCATTTGTAGGCGGCATCGCCGAGGCGCATTTTCTGCTTCTCAAACCAGGGCGGGATGCGGTTCGGGTCCACCCGCACGTGCTGGTTATAGTAGGGGTTCTGAGGATCATCCACATACGCATCCAGATCCCCCACCTGGTGATAGGGCCAGCGGCTTCCTCCCGGTGGCTGCGCTGCATAGCCAAAGAGCAGGCCGAGCTGGAAGACACCTGCGGGTGCACGCCAGTCCTTCTCCACCTTCGGCTGTACCCCGTTTTGCGGCGGAGTGAAGACACCGCGTCCCCAGGCCAGTCCCTTCTTGCCCAAAAGCACGGGGAACGGCTTCGCAAACACCGGCTGCCAGGGATCACGCGCCGAGGCACGCTGATAGCATTGCAGGGAGGCTGTGTTGGAATTCCACGTCGCTGCACGGGCCACAATGACCTGACGCACAGACCCGCCGAGCTGAGCCTGGGAAGTCGTGATAATCCCGAATAATCCCGCGATTAAAGACAGATAAAAAGGAGCACGAAAAGATGGAAAAGCAGCTCGATTCATAGGGGTGTGATCACATGGTATGCACCAGGAAAAGTTTTTTGCCCAGAGCAGAGACATTTAGGATTGCCCGCCCAAACGCCAACCGAATATAACGTAAATATCAACTCTGTCGGGGACATCAATTGGCTTCAGGTTTTGGGGGTTTTTTTCCTGAGCGTCAATTCCCGACAGAGTTGTTTTTTTGTCTCTGCGTTCGGACCGCAGAGATGATTTTAACCGCAGATAACGCGGAGAGCGCAGATGACTTTATTTAAGTCGGCACTTACGGTGCCCCGAGCACCACGCGGCCGCTGAGCTTCGGCGAGGTGGCGACCTTCTCCAGTCCGACAGGCACGCTGGGCAGCAGGAAGTAGCCGTAGCCTCGTGTGGTCGCGCCGATTTTCACGATCAGTCCTTCAAAAGGTGCGGGGCGATCCAGCGCTGTACTGGCTCCAGCGATGGTGAAGTTGCCTCCGATCAAGCCCTTCGCCGCGTCCAGCAGGGTGACCTTGGTGCCGTTGAAGACCGGCGAGACGATTGTAGCCTTGTTGGTTAGACCTATGGCGCTCGGGTTGGAGATGTGCATGAACTGCTCGAACTCCGGCGAGAGGCCGCCGAGTGTGAAGGCCATCTTCGCATTCGGGTTCGGCGCGGTGCCTAGACCCATCACCCGTTGTCCTTTGGCCGGGGCGATGTAGGGGCTGCCTGCCACTGCGACGTTCAGCGGGCCAAAGCCGTCTTTGTAAACTGTGTCAGTGCTTTTTGGCAGAGGCGCGGGTTTGAACCAGCTGAGAGTGCCGTCCAAAGTGTTGTCTGGAAGAAGGGGTGCCGGGGTGATTTGCAGCGGGCCGACAAGGCTGCCCCGCTTGGTGTACAGAAGGTTGAAGAGCATAAGCTGGCCTTCAGGTCCGACGAAGCCTCCATCCGTGATGCCGCTGCCATCTGGTAGCTTGCCGCTAAGTTTGACGGAGCCATCCGCTGCCACGCTGAGGGTCGCGAAGCCGTAGCCCCGAGGCGAGGTGCCGACGTTCTCGGGATCGAGTCGCGCTGTGTAGGTGGCCGCGTAGGCGGTGGCGGGCTTAGTCTTGGTCCAGGAATTCCTCCAGGCTGCGGTGAGCAGCGTGGTGCCAAGGGTGGGATGCACGAGCGTGAGCACCGCGCGTTGATCCAAGGCGAAGACTTCAATGTAGGCAGTGAGCACGGTCTTGTCCGGCAGTGTGATGCCTGGGATGTTGGCGCGGAGAATGACATCACCCACGCCAGAGCTGAGCAAGAGCTGGTTGGTGAAAGGGATCTTCGCACGTGCGCCGAGCGTCACCGATCCTGAGCAGGCGCCGGAGGCCGTGGTGACGAGGTCAAAACGGCCGCCGAGGTTGTCGTTGAGCGTGGATCGCTCCAGAGGTCCGGCGAAGGTGCCGACCGCCGTGGCAGGCACCACGTTAACCAAAAGCGTGGTAGTGGTGCTGTCACTGCTGAAAGGATTGCTGGCCTTGATGGTCAGAGGATAACCGAGCGGCTTGGTGGAGGCCGTGGGCCTGCCGGAGATGATGCCGGTCAGCTTGTCCCAGGTCATGCCGGGCGGAAGGCCGCCGACCGTGAAAGCGGTGGCCGGAGCGCCCGCCACGCTGGCGATGGGGATCTGATAAAAGTAGTTTTGACCAATGACCGCAGGCGGCGGAGTCAGAGGTTTCATGATCTGGGGCGCGGCATTGCTGACGGTGAGCCGCGTGGGTGCTCCGCCGGTGAAGACACCTGCGGCACCTGTCACGGTGCAGGTGTAAAGGCCCGCATCTCCCGCAGCCACGGGTTTGATGGTGAAGGTCTTCGTGTTGAAGGTCGTGCTCCCGCCATTTTTCAGCCAAGCATAGCTGAGAGGGCCATTGCCCGCAGCATTCACTAGCGCGGTGAAAGTGGCGCCCGCCTTGAGATGGAAGGTCTTCACGGCGGTGTCCACCACGCCGATCTCTGCCGCAGCGCTGAATACACCGGGAAGCTGAGTGCCGGTCTTCACGAGGCATTGGTAGGCGCCGGCATGCGTCAGCGCGGCCTTGGCGATGGTGTAGGTGCGGCTGGTGGCGCCGCTGATGTTCTTGCCTTGGAGCAACCATTGGTAGGTCAGCGTGCCCGGCCCGGATGCCACCACGCTCAGCGTGTGGCTGCTGCCCAGGGCGATCATGGCATTCGCGGGCCCGCGCTGGATGCCAAGCGGAGCCGTGTCCACGATCAAGCTTGCAGGCTGGCTGACGATCTCCGCCGCATTGGCGTATCGCACATCCACCATGAGGGGGCCCACCAGATTCGCGCGGAACAGGCGCACATCATACACCGCCTCGTCGTCTTCGGTGATGTTGTTGAGGGTGAGTGTGGAGCCGATGGCGAGCGGGATGCTCACCCCGTTTTTCCGCCACTGATGGGTATAGGCATTGTTCACGTCCGGAGCGGCCACGGTGAACACGGCTGTGGTGCCTGCGGCCTGGGAGAGTGACTGCGGCTGGGCGATGATCACGGGCGCATTCACAAGCGTGATGCCGCCGGGGTTGGGCAGACCGTACAGCAAGCTGCTGCTGGCTGGCAGCGGGCCCTTGGTGAGCGTGAGGGTGTTGGTTGTTGGCGTGAGGCCAGAGAAGACCGCGCGGTCAAAAGCGATCACGGCACCGCTGGGTGGCGCATCACGCAGTGCCTCGCGCAGGGACACGCCGCTGCCGGGCGTGCCTGGTGGATCGAGTTCATCCACGGCAGTCGTGACCATGATGACCGCGCCTTCCATGGCCCCGATGTCCGGTCGCAGGCCCAGCGGTCTGGGGAAGCCGCGCTGGTCGGTGGTCAGCGGTGTGCTGAGCACGCTGGCCTGGTCAATCGCGGCACTGGTGGGATGCGGAGCCATGGTCTCGGTGGGGCCGTAGTTGTCAGCCAGCGGACTCACAAAAGGAGGCGCATTGATGGCGTCCGGGCCGCCGTCAGTGCCGGCACCGATGCTATTGAATAGATCCTGCACGATGTTGCCGCCGAGGCGCGTCAGTTTGCCCGAGTTTGCGATGTCCCGGCCGTTTCCGGACGTGCTGAAGATGTTTCCAGCGACGATGGAGTTTGCCAGTGTCCAGGTGCCACTCGCCACATAGATGCCGCCGCCATTTTGCGCCAAATTGGCCGTGATGGTGCAGTGCTTCACCTCCAGTGTGCCGAGGTGATAAACAGCGCCGCCCGAGGTGGCTGAATTCTCCGTGAAGGTGCAGTTCGTGAGGGTGAGCGAGCCATTGCTGAACACCGCTCCGCCTGTTTCCGCGAAATTGCCGACCAGCGTGCAGTTCTCCAAAACGAGAGTGCCAACGCTGCTGATGGCACCGCCGTTGGAGTTGCTATTGCCGCCTGTCAAAGTGAGTCCGCGCAGGGTCAGCATGCCGTTCGAAGCCTGGCTGATCAGCCGGGTGGAGCCGGTGATCTTGATGCCTGGAATCACGTTGCCGCCGTCTAGCGTCACATCGTCGTTGTCCGTCACCTGCAATTCAGAGGCCAGGGTGATCGTCTGTCCGCTCAGATTGGTATTGAACACGATGTTATCTGGTCCTGGGTTCGCAGCCGCGGCCAGCAGCGCTTGTCGCAAGGAGCCCGGACCGCCGTTGTCGGTGTTGCCGACACCCAGTGTGGTGAAGGTGCCAGTGCTGGTGTAGCCCGTGCCCGCCGCATTCGTGGCGTAGGCGGCGAAGGCATAGGTGACACCCACCTCCAGCACGCCGCTGTTCGCGGTGAACACACCGGTGGTGCCGCTGGCCGTGACTTTCGTGACATTCGCGCCGCCGAGTTGCGGACTGCCGTTCAAGAGCTGGATGGAATACACCACGCCGCGCTCGGTGATCGCGCCACCGCCGTCGCTGATGACATTGCCGCCGAGTATGGCGCTCGTGGTGCTGATGCTGGCGGAGGTGGGCGTGGTGACGGTCGGAGGCTGGCCGTAGACATAGGCGTAACCTTTGTTCGCGGAGACGATGTCATCATGATGAGCCCCGACGACCGAAAAGGGGCCGTCCAAAGCCACGCTCTGGCCGAACTCGTCATCCTCGTCTGGCGAGGGATTGCGGAAGATGGTGACGGGTGAAAGCGGCGTGCCACCCGCCAGATCATAAAGATAGACGCTGCCCGAATTCAGGGCAGCGAAGTCATCGAGGAAAGCAGCCACCAAGACGCGTGAGCCAGAGATGTCCACGGTTCCGCTGAAGTTGGCACCCACACCGAGGTCGGGGTTGTTCAGCGTAAACGCGGGTGTGGTGGGTGTGCCGCTGCTGAAATCATAGACATAGGCACTTCCGGTGTTCGCAGCACCCGTGTCATCATTCCAGGCGCCAATCACCACGAGGGAACCTGAGACGGAGAGAGACCTCCCGAACCAGTCATTCGAGGCTGGAGAGGGATTGTTGAGCGTGGTGGGCGTTGTCGGAGTGCCACTGCTTAGATCGTAGACATAGGCGATGCCGGAATTGGAACCCGTCGCGTCATCGAAATAAGCGCCCACGACAACCCGGGAGCCGGAGATGCCCACGGCACGGCCGAAGTTGTCACTCGCTGACGGCGCAGGATTATTGAGGGTGAAGACGGGCGTGGCGGGTGTGGCACCGGTGAGATCGTAGACATAGGCGCTGCCTGCATCCGTGGCCCCGACATCACTGAAGATGGCTCCCACCACCAGGCGCGTGCCGGAGATGTCCAGGGACAGGCCGAACTGCGCGCTGGGCACAGGTTCGTAGAGGGAATAGACCGGGACGTCGGGCGTGGCACCGTCCAGATCGTAGACATAGACGGCACCGGCTCCAGCGCCTGCGGTGTCGTCCTGGTAGGCGGACACAGCGAGTCGTGACCCCGAGATGGCCACGGTATAGCCAAAGTTGTCATCGGCGGCGGGATCAGGGTTATGAAGGGTGAGGACAGGTGTGTCTGGTGTGCTGCCCGCCAGATCATAGACATAGACGATGCCACCATTCGGCACGTCGGTGTCATTGGACGGGGCACCGATCACTAGACGATTGCCCGAGATCGCAACGGAGTTGCCAAACTCATCACCTCCAGAGGGGCCGGCTTCATTCCAGGTAATCACGGGCGAGGTGGGCGTGCCGCTTGCGAGGTTGTAGGAGTAAGCGGCCCCTGAGTCCCGGGCGATGTCATCATCCTGGTTTGCCCCCACCACGACGGTAGTGCCCGCGATGGCGACGCTAAAGCCGAAGAGGTCATCCACTCCTGGCGAGGGATTGAAAAGAGAATGGCTCAGCGTGGCGCTGGTGGGGGTCAGGTCATAAACATAGGCACTGCCGGCATCCGTGGCGCCCGTGTCATCCCTGTGCGCGGCGACGACCAGGCGGCTGCCAGACAGCGCCAGGCTGATGCCGAAGAAGTCGCTGGCCGCCGGGGTTGGATTGTTCACCGTGGCAATAGGAGTCGCAGGCGTGGCACCGGCGAGATGATAAACATACACCGCGCCAGCATCTACAAAGGCGGTGTTGTCACGGTCCGCGCCCACCGCCACGTAGGAGCCTGAGATGCCCACACTGGTGCCGAAGAGGTCCGCTCCCTGCGGGGTGGGATTGAGCAGGGTATGAAGCGGTGTCGTGGGCGTGCCGCTGCCCACATCAAACACGTAGGCGATGCCGGCATCGGTGGCGCTGGTGTCATCGCGGCGGGCTGCAATCACAATCTTGGTTCCGGAGATGGCGACTGATACGCCAAACTCCTCGGACGTGGCCTGGCTCGGACTGTCCAGAGTATGCACGGGTGTGGCGGGTGTGGCGCTGCCGAGATCAAACACCCAGGCGCGTCCTGCGCCATCGACGCTGGTGTTGTAATCGTATGCGCCCGCTACAACGAGATTGCCTGAGATCGCGACGGCATAGCCAAAGTTAGCTCCGCCTTGGGGGCTCGGAGCGCCTAGCACCACGGTTGGAACCGTGGGGTTTGCTCCGGCGAGGTCAAACACATAGGCGGTTCCTGCGTTACTGCTGCCAAGATCGTCATTGGGGGCCGCAACGACAACTCGTGCACCAGAGATGGCGACGGCCCCTCCGAACGAATCATTCGCGGCAGGCGCGGGGTTGGGCAGTTCATAGAGCAGAACGCCGCTGACCGCATCATAGAT
This sequence comes from Prosthecobacter gellanilyticus, assembly GCF_007992435.1. Lineage (GTDB taxonomy): Bacteria > Verrucomicrobiota > Verrucomicrobiia > Verrucomicrobiales > Verrucomicrobiaceae > Prosthecobacter > Prosthecobacter gellanilyticus. Next base: position 272,313 of record NZ_BKAG01000002.1, read on the forward strand.
CCGGGCCACCCCCGCATTGTTGGCGAGCGTGTCATCCTGGGGAGAGCCTACCACGGTCCGGACCCCATCTGTGGCCACGGCTGCGCCCGTCTGGGCACCGCTTTGCACACCAGCGGGAGGGGGAATGGGGTAGAGGAGGGTATCAGGTGCCTGGGCCGAGGAGCTTGTGGGCAGCAGAGCCAAGGCTGCAACGGTCAGAATAGCCTGGGCAAAATGGTGGGCAGGGCTACGTCGGGAATGACTTCTCATAGGCTGGGCGGAAAAAGACGTAACGGCGATGCTCGCCGAACCTATCCATCCCCAAGCCTCTCAGGACGGTCTGAAAGAAGCAAGACGTCAGATCGCGGGGAAGGTAAAATAAAAGACCATCAAGTCACCCGGCCCTGGTTTACCACAAATAGGGGTGCAGCCCCGGCATGTGAGAAAAGTGATGGCGCGATGGCTTCCAGGGGCTATGCGCAGGGGTTCCAACCGTGCCCAACGATACCCCCGCCTACCCTTTCTCCAAGCTTTGGTCCCAGATCGCCCGCAAGGCCTGGATGTGGCTCTTTCAGCGCGCGGTTCTGGAGAAGGCGATGAAGCAGGTAAAGTCGGCCCACGTCCGCCTCCGCTCTGTGGTGACTACCGACGGTGCAGTGATGGACGTCTCCGGTGAGGTTGGCCCGAATGAGAACAACTACCATGAGCCGCGTCTGAACCTGCGCTTTGCGGTGAATGGGGATCTGCAAATGACCTCAAGCTGTTCCTGCTTCGGCAGTCGTGCTCTCTGTGAGCATGCGGCCACGCTGATGTTCACGCTGAGCACCGTCGAAGGCCAGAAACTGGTCCAGATGATCGCTGCCGAGGGTGTGGGACGTGCGACCAAAGAGGAGACTCCTCCTGAGGAACGCGTGGTCATTGTGGAGAATGACAATCCTCGCCCCATCCTCGTGCTGCGCCGTGTCAGCATCGAGCGTGTGGAGTTGAAGATGGGCCGCAGTTCCATGCATCACGCAGCTTACAGCATTGGTGTGGCGGAGCCCAGGGTGCGTTATGATGACTGCCCGGATACGTTTCAGATGCTTGGTCGCGGCACTGGATCTCGCTGGACTGGAGAAGATGGCAGCACGCACATTCTCACGCGGCATCTGCGCATGGAGCGCCTGCTTGTGTCAGACCTCATGCATGCCGGCCTGCATCCGGCGCGCGATCTTCTGCCTGAGTCACAGGCTTCAGAAACCTTGCAACCTCTGATGACTGTGGCGGAACCCGTGCAGGCCATCTTTTGGGCGAAGTTTTTGGAGGAGCAGGTTCCTGCTCTCCGTGCTGAAGGATGGGATGTGCAAATTGATCACGAATTTGGTTATGCCATCCACCTTGCAGATGACAACGCCTGGTTCACTGACCTGCAAACCGAGGTCGCCGGACGTGACAGCTTCGCGCTTGATCTTGGCATCGAGATCGAAGGCAAGCGGGTCTCGCTGGTGCCGATCCTGGTGAACTGCATCGACCAGGGACTCACCCCTGCCATCCTCGAGCAAAACCTTGAGCAGCGCTTCCTGCTGGCTCTGCCACCGCCGAGTCACGATGTGCTGTCCGTGCCTGCGAAGCGCTTGCTGGTGCTGCTGCGTTTCCTGGATGAACTCCTCAGCTCACGGCCCGCTCGCGGCAAAGACGGTAAACTGCATCTCGACAAGCTGCGCGCAGCCCAGTTGGCCACTTTGGACGGTCTGCCCATCCGTGCTCCCGCCGAGCTGAATGCACTGCGTGAACGGCTCGAGGGCTTCACTGAGATGTCCTTTGTCCAGCCACCTGCGGGCCTGAAGGCAGAGCTTCGGCCCTATCAACATGAAGGCCTTTCCTGGTTGCAGTTTCTTCGTGAGTTCAGCCTTCACGGCGTGCTGGCGGATGACATGGGCCTCGGTAAGACATTACAAACACTCGCGCACTTGCTGACCGAAAAGGAGGCAGGTCGCATGGACCGCCCGACGCTCATCATCGCCCCTACTTCCGTGATCCGAAACTGGGCACGTGAGGCGGCCAAGTTCACGCCTGCGCTGAATGTGCTGCTCCTGCATGGCGATGAACGCCACGCGGACTACTACCGCATCAGCAAGCATGACCTCGTCATCACCTCCTTCCCGCTGCTCGTGCGTGATGCCGAGATGCTGCGTAAGACCGAGTGGCACATCGTGGTGCTGGACGAGGCGCAGAACATCAAGAACCCGAAGAGCAAGGCCGCGCAGGTCTGCGCCAGTCTGAAGTCCCGGCATCGCCTCTGCCTCACCGGCACGCCGATTGAAAATCATCTCGGAGAGCTGTGGAGCCTCTTCCACTTCCTCATGCCCGGGCTGCTGGGAGATGCAGAGGGCTTCCGCAGCTACTATCGCACCCCGATCGAGCGTGATGCAGACACCGAGCGACAGAAGCAGCTTTCCCAGCGTCTGCAGCCTCTGCTTCTGCGCCGAACCAAAAGTGCGGTGGCGAAGGATCTGCCGCCGAAGACGGAGATCCTGCACACCATCGAGCTGGACAAGTCCCAGACCGATCTCTACGAAACCATCCGCGCCGCCATGGATGCGCGGGTGCGGGATGCCATCAGCAATCAAGGCGTGGAACGCAGCCAGATCATCATGCTGGACGCGCTGCTCAAGCTCCGCCAGGTCTGCTGCCATCCGCAGCTCATGAAGATCGAGGCCGCGCAGAAGCTCGAGACCTCCGCCAAGACCGCCTACCTCATGGAGGAGATGCTGCCCGAGCTTTTGGATGAGGGACATCGCATCCTCATCTTCAGCCAGTTCACCGAGATGCTCAGCATTATCGAGGGCGAGCTCAAGAAAGCTAAGATCAGCTACGTGAAACTCACGGGTGATACCAAGGATCGCGAGACACCGATCATGCGCTTTCAAAAAGGCGAGGTGCCCGTCTTCCTCATCAGCCTGAAGGCTGGCGGCGCAGGCTTGAACCTCACCACCGCCGACACCGTCATTCATTACGATCCCTGGTGGAATCCCGCTGCTGAGGCCCAGGCCAGCGACCGCGCCCACCGCATCGGCCAGACCAAGCCCGTCTTCATCCACAAGCTCATCTGCCAGGGCACCATCGAGGAACGCATTGTCGAGATGCAAAAGACCAAGGCCGCCCTCATCGAAGGCCTCCTCACCGGCCGCACTGAGAAACTCCGCCTAACCAGTGAAGATATTCAGCGGTTGCTGGAAGCGTGACCTATGTCACACCAATGGCTTCAACACGATGTCTCCATTGGCATGCTTGCCGTAGATTCGGCGTCGATGCACATGCATTTCCGGAAGGACGAAATGATGTGTCTGCTCGCACTTCACGTGGTTCATGGCAACTCCAGGCGATCCCTGCCACCCTGGGTTCAGGTTTAAGTTTTCGCCCTGCAGATAGAGAGTGTGATCAAAATGCTCCTTCGCATGCACCTCTCCATCGTGGATGTGCAGGGTAGGGAAGAACACATGCCCAGGTCTGGCGGTGGGAAATGAGAAGGCCATGGGGTGCACATCCTGCGCACCTGCGCGGAGCTTGAAGACGGCAAAACCAAAGGCGGCATATCCGGGCAGCTTTTTCCAGACATCGTCCGGCAGTCGGAAGCGTGCATCGAGACGGCTGAAATCGGCAATCGTCGGCACAAAGCTGGCTTCATAAGCCCCGACCTGTTTGACTTCCAAGACGGGTTTGGGCAACGCAGGCAGTGCAGCTGGTGATCCTCTGTAGACGGTCACCGGAGGACGAAACCCAAGTTCCAGATCATCAAAAACCTTCGGATAGCCGGAGAAGTCGGCGAACTTCATGGCATCGTCCGGACCTCCCGGCACCACAGGAACAGGGAGAACCATCGCCACCGCATCACTCGCCACGATGGACATGGAGTAGATCAGATGCTGGAGTTTCTTTTCCTGCCGGCCGAAGATGCGGGTCTTACTGACACTTTGGACCAATTGAGTTCCTGAGAAGCAGCACATGAAGCCGAGGTTAGCGACTTCAGAAATCGCCGTCGAGCCTCTTTGTGAGTATCAGCGGAAGTAACCCGTGACCTTGAGCTTGCGGCTGAAAAGCTTGTCACCCGCAGCCACGAAAAGGAGATCATGATCCTTCCCGGCAAACTCACAGCTCACGACTTTTCCGTCCGCCACTGGTTTGGCGATGATGCCTGAGAGACGTCCGGCAGGATCAAAGATCTGCACACCGAGTTCGCTGGTGACAAAGTAGCGGCCTTTGGACTCGGTGGTGGCACCATCGCCCGAGGCTGTCTCCTTACCGACTGGCAGCCACATGGTCATGAAGGGCGCGCCGCCTGTGAGGGTGCCATCATCCTCAATGTGCCAGGCCCAGACATGCTTGCCACCATGTTCGGAAGCCACCAGGGTGCGCTCATCGGGGGAGATGGTGATGCCGTTTGGCTTGGCCACATGGCCCTGATCTGCCACGATGTGCTTCTTGTCCTTTGTGATGAGATGAATCATCTGCGTGGGAGTCTCCGTGAAGTAGACATTCCCAGCCTTGCTGACCACGAGGTCATTGCACTTCACCCCGCTGTGCAGCACTTCCACCTCGCCCTTCATGGTGATGGCAATCACGCGCTGCTCCTTGTTATGGCAGGCGTAGAAACGGCCATCCGGTCCGATCTGAAGACCGCTGATGCCAGGCAGGTTATCCAGAAACAGATCCACCTTTCCAGAGGCAGCATCGAGCTTGTAGATGCCCTTGCCACCCTTCACATCCGTGAAGAAAAGATTGCCCGCTTCATCCACGCACAGCCCGTCTGTGAAAGCATAGCCCGAAGCCGCTTCTTTCCACGGTTCAGAGTCGCTCAGATACTCATGCAAAGAGGTGTCCTGGGCCGCAGCAGAGGTCAGCAGGGCAAGGGAGAGAAATAGGTGTTTCATACAGGGAGTTTTAACCGCAGATAACTCAGATAGGCGCAGATGATCCAAGCTCCTTACTTGCGCCAGAGCCAGCGGAGTGTGTCAGGCAGCAGAGCCGCGCCGTGCTTGCCGTTGTGGGTGCCTTCACCGAGGACGAACTGGTAGTCATAGCCGGCGAACTTCAGTGCGGCGGCCATGTCTTCATTCGCGAGCGGCCAGTTGCCGAACTGGTTGTCGAGGTCGTTCTTGCCATCTTGCAGGAACACGCGCAGCGGCTTCTTGTCCGTCTTGCGGATCAGGGCTGGATACACGTGGCCGCCACGGATGTTCGTGAAGCTGCCGATATGGCTAATGACTTTGCGAAATTCGTTAGGCCTCTCCCAGGCCACGGTGAAGGCGCAGATGCCACCGCTGCTGTTGCCGCAGATGCCACGCTCATCAGGATTCGTGGTCAGATTGTAGTCCTTGGCCACAGCGGGAAGGATCTCCTCAAGCAAGAAGCGCGCATGCAGGTCACCCAGTGAATCATACTCGAAGCTGCGGTTGCTGCGCGCCTTCTCCTTCGGGTTGCTGGTGGGGAAGGTGCCGGGCTGGATGAAGATGCCGATGGTCACCGGCATCTCGCCTTTGGCGATGAGATTGTCGAACACGTTGGGCACGCGGAACTGGCCGTCACGCTTCACGAAGCCTGCGCCATCGCAAAACACCATCACGGCGGCGGGGGTTTCTTTTTTGTATTGAGCGGGCACGTAGATCCACCAGTCACGGGTGGTGCCGGGGTAGATTTTGGAGTCCTTCCAGGCTGGCATCTGGATCACCTCGCCCTTTGGTACATCGGCTTTTTCCTGCGAGTCAGGGCCGAGGACATACTGGTCGTCCTGCTGGGCGGCGATGAGCGGCAGATGGGCAGCAGCGAGAGCGGTGAGGAGGATAAGGCGACGGTTCATGGAGAGGAAAATCAGGCCAGACTAAACGCTGCCCGGGAGAGCTTCCTTCGCCATTCCTCATTCACTTCACGACCAGCCAGCCCACGACGATCAAAATGGGCAGCAGAATAGGGATGGAGAACTGCCAGATGTAGCGCAGGAAGTCCGGGGTATCGACCTTGGCCTTTTCCGCAATGGCCTTGACCATGAAGTTCGGCCCGTTGCCGATGTAGCTGCCCGCTCCGAAGAACACCGCGGCCAGCGAGATGGCAATCAGATGGTGCGCATGGGTTTCGGCAAAGTGGATGACATCCTTCGTCGAATCCACGGACAGATGCTCCGTGCCCATGGCAGCAGCCAGGAAGCTCAAATAGGTCGGTGCATTGTCCAGAAAAGCCGAGAGAGTGCCGGTGGCATAGTAATAGCCCAACGGAGTGCTGATCTGCACGGCCTCGCCGCTTTGCAGGATCTGCAGCGCCGGGATCATGGTGAGGAAGATGCCGATGAAGAGATAGCCGACTTCCTTCACGGGACCAAAATTGAAATCATTCGCCTCATGCACTGCCCGTTTGGTGGTGAAGTAAGACGCTGCTCCAGCGATGATCATGACCAAGGCCGGGACGCTCAAGACACCGCCGATGACGGTTTCCTGTACACTCTTCGGAAGAAAGACCGCCACCAGCACCAGGCCGAGCCAGGCTAGGTTCGGCAGGCCGCGCAGGAAGAAATGCTCCTCATGAGTTTCCTTCTCACGCACAGGCTTGGGCGCCCGACGGAAGTTGAGGGTGTCCAGCACAAAGAAAACCACCAACAGCAGGCTCACGCAGATCAGCCAGCCTAACCAAGCATGCTCCAGCACCCACCAGAAGGGCACCCCGCGCAGAAAGCCGAGGAACAAAGGTGGATCACCGATGGGAGTCAGCGCTCCGCCGCAATTGCTCACCACAAAGATGAAGAACACGATGTGCTGTCCGGTGATGCGATACTTGTTCATCCGGATCCACGGGCGGATCATCAGCATGGAGGCACCGGTGGTGCCGATGAAGTTTGAAAGCACCGCGCCGATGGCCAGGAAGACGGTATTGCGCAGCGGCGTGGCCTCGCCCTTCACGCGGATGTTGATGCCGCCGGAAATGACGAAGAGTGATCCCACCAGCGCCATGAAGCTCACATACTCGTGCGCTGCATGCTGGAGCGGGTGCCAGTCATGCCGCACTCCGAGATAGTAGGCCACCGTGACGAGCCCGAGACCCACTGCCACCTTCGGGTAGTGATGCTCCCAAAAGTGCGTGGCAAACAGCGGCATCAGCGCGATGCACAGCAGCAGCAGGGCAAACGGAAGAATGGTCCAATACGGTGGCAGCGTGGCTGAGGCAGCAGCGAGAATAGGAAGCATATCAAAAACGTGGAAAGCAGCCCCGGCTTGCAGCGCCAAAGGCGCGTTCCATACCAGCCTGGGGCGTCAGCCCCAGGTACTCGGAATGCCACGCAGCGGCAAGTACTGAAAGTGCGCCCCATGGAGGAGATGCCAGTTGGGATCACCAACGTTGGGGGTGTGCGGGACAAGACAGGTTAAAAACCTGTCCCACTTTAGCTGACCGAAGCACGGGCGATCTTCTCGCAGGCCTGCACGTCCAGCTTGCCGGAGGAGAGGATGGGGACGTCCTGGATGCGGATCATCTTCTTCGGGATCCACAGCGGCGGCATGCCGCGCTCCAGCAGGCGATAGCGCAGGTCCAGGATCTCCTGATGTTCAGGACCGCCGGGCAGCGCGGTGAGCAGCACCAGCGCCTCGCCCTTGTCAGGATCCGGCACGCCGACCACCGCGATCTTGCGGGTGGTCTCGTTCTCCAGGCCCATGGCCTTCATCAAAGAATCTTCCACCGTTTCATGCGGCACCATTTCACCGGCAATCTTGGAGAAGCGGCTGAGTCGACCCTCGATGTAAAGGAAGCCATCCAGGTCCACGCGGCCGATGTCGCCCGTGCGGAACCAGCCATCGCTGTTCTTCACGTCAGCGGTGCGTTTGGCCTCATCCAGATAGCCTTCAAAGATATTCGCGCCTTTGAACCAGATCATGCCGCTGCTGTGGATGGACTGCGGCTCAAACGTCTCCGGATGCGTGATTCGGATCGCGAGACCTGGCACCATCTGCCCCACACTTCCCGGGCGATGACTCGGCAGGAACACATACCCTTCGGAAGCCTCGCCAAGGGGCAGGGGATTCGGCAGGTTCACGTTTGATACTGGCGAAGTTTCGGTTAGGCCATAACCTTCGAAGACTTTCTTGCCAAACTTGCCCTCGAAGGACTCCGAAACCGTTGCTGGCAGCTTCTCAGCGCCCGTGACACAGAGCTTGATGGAGGTGAGCGCTTCACGATTCACCCCGCGCAGATACCCTCGCAGGAAGGTCGGTGTGGCGATCATGAGGGTGATCCGATGCTTTTCGATCAACTCACCCAGCTTCTTCGTTTCCAGCGGGCTTGGATAGGTGATGAGATCCACGCCGCAGATGGCCGGAAACCAAAGCGTGACCGTGCAGCCGAAGCTGTGGAAGAGCGGCAGGCAGCCGAGGATGCTGTCCCCCTTGCTCATGCCGAGACGACTGCCAAACTGGATGACGTTTGCCATCAGGTTGCGATGGCTGAGCACCACGCCTTTCGGATTGCCGGAACTGCCGCTGGTGAAGAGCAGCAGCGCCTCGCCATCGCCGCCTTTGCGTGAGATGCCGAGCAGTGTCGCGAGCAGCGCCCCAGGCAGGACTTTGCTCAGTGCCAGCCACATGGCGATCTTGATCTTCAGCTTCGGCAGCACGCGCTCGATGAGGACGAGGTTCTTGCCAGGAGGCCAGGGGAACTGCTGCACTTTGCGCACAAAGATGTCTGCCGTGATGAAACGGTCCACATCGCTGGATTTGATGGCGTGATCGAGGGCCGCACGTCCGGCCGTGAAGTTCAGGTTCACCGGGACTTTACCTGCCAGGAGCACGGCCACATTCGCGATAAATCCGCCGATGCCTGGCGGCAGCACGATGGCCACACGCTTCTTTTTCGTCTCGGACTTTAGATGTCCCGCCAGGGCGATCGCTGCCGCCAGCACCTTGTCATAGCCGAGCTCGCGGTCGTCCTTGCCATCCACCACCTTGTTCCGGGTGCCGTAGCGCTTCAGACCCAGCAGGATGGCATACGCCAGGTTCATCTCCAGAGCCGGGTGGGAGGAGAAGGCTTTCTCGGCGAGGCTTAGCAATACTTCTTGGTAGGCCGCTAGAGTGGCTTCCTCGGCCTTCATCAGCTTGCCAAAGACCATCACCACATCCGTCGCATCGTAAGCGGGCTCGATCTCCAGGGCCACCTCCGTGCTGCTCTGCACATAGAGCGGCAGCACCGGCACATTGGCCTTCAGCAGGAACTCCAGCTTTACGCCCGGCACCGTGCTCATGGGGGAATTGATCACCGCCGCCTGAGCCGGAAGGTAGATGATTACCCGGCCCTGTTTGATCTCGGCATTGATGGCCTGGCGGAAGACCCCGACCTCCGTGCTTTCAGGAATCACCGCCAGCGCGTGCACATTCTCATGCTCGATGTGGGCCTTCATCTCCGGGCGCAGAGCCGCGCCTTGCTCCACCAGGTAGGTCACCTCGCGCCCGCCCAGCAGGCTCTCCAGCCTCAGCAGGTCCTGATAGCTGAGCTGGCTGGGCAGGATCAGAAAGGCGCCGTCGGCAGGCAGGTTCTCCTGGCCGATGAGCTTGAGGTTCTTGAGCGAGGCAGATTTTTCCGAGGGCATAGCGTGGGGGACGGCCGTGATTTGGGGAGGGAGGCGACACTACGCGAGGCCCGGCCCGCATTTCCAGCGCGAAAAGCGCCCTGACATCCTTCTTTCGTGCCTGACTGGAGGGTAGGGGAACTGGCACAGCCTCCAGGCTTGACGCTTGCCCATTGTGAAAGCATCAATCACCGCCCCATTCGCAGCCTGCCCCCTGTCATCTCAGGATGTCCCAAGACCTCACGTTTCATCTCGCCATCACTCAAGCGACTTCCCAAGACTCGCGTTACCACCCGCTGGCGTATGAGTTTGTCCGGGACGCCCTGCATGTGGCTGCCAAGCATTTCCGCTCCGGCCAGGAGGACCAGCATGTCTCCGGCCAGGAAGTGCTGGAAGGCGTGCGGCTCCATGCCCTGGAAGAATATGGGCCGATGGCGCTCACCGTGCTCCATGAGTGGGGCATCCAGCGTGGCGAGGACGTGGGCAATATCGTCTACAATCTGATCGGCACGGGTTACTTCGGCAAAAACGAGGGCGACAGCCTCGAAGATTTCTCGGGAGGCTATCAGTTTGAGGTGGCCCTGAACCAGCCCTTCCAGCCTGCCTCAAAGCAGTTGAACGCCTAGCGCCTGCCGCATGAAAATCGGCCTCTTCATCCCCTGCTACGTGGACCAACTTTACCCGCAGGTGGGGCGGGCCACGCTCTCCTTGCTGGAGCAGCTCGGTCATGAGGTGGAGATCCCCTCCAAGCCCGCCTGCTGCGGCCAGCCGATGTCAAACTCCGGTTATGGCAAGCTGAGCGAAGGCTGCGTGACTGACTTCACCCAGGAGTTTGATGGCTTTGAGCACATCGTTTCGCCTTCCGGAAGCTGCGTGCTGCATTTGAAGGAGAGTCTGGAAGCCTCACATCATCCACTGGCGCATCGAGTGCATGAACTGTGCGAGTTCCTGCATGATGTGGCCAAGGTCACCTCACTGCCCGCGAAGTTTCCGCATCGTGTCGGCCTGCATCAGAGCTGCCATGGCCTGCGCGGTCTCGGTCTCGGCAAATGCAGCGAGCAGATGATCCCATACTTTTCCAAACCCGCGAAGCTCCTCAGCCTCATCGAAGGTCTGCAAATCGTCCCCCTGGATCGCTGCGATGAATGCTGCGGATTCGGCGGCACCTTCTCCGTCTTCGAGCCGGACGTCTCCCTCTCCATGGGCCGCGATCGCATTCACGATCACATCAGCCACGGCGCCGAGTTCATCACCAGTGCGGACATGTCCTGCCTCATGCACCTCGGCGGTCTGCTGGCCAGGGAGGCTCCGCAAGTGAAGGTGCGGCATATTGCGGAGATTCTGGCGGGAGATTCACTCGCTTAAAAAAGTTTGGTTGGGGCTGTGAGTCGTACGTAACGGGAGAACTCCCTTTATGTCGAACTCGCCAACCGATCCTCCACCATCCGTCGAGCTTCTCCGCGCCGCTTATGCAGCTTTCAATTCGCGAGACATTGACGCTGCTCTCGCACTGATGACACAGGATGTCGCATGGCCGCGCGCTTTCAAAGGTGGCTTTGTCCGCGGACCCGATGAAGTGCGCGCTTACTGGACAGAGCAGTGGAGTGAGATCGACCCTCATGTGGAGCCGGTGGCTTTCCGCGATGAGGGTTTTGGACGGATCGTGGTCACCGTGCATCAGGTCGTGCGTGATCTCGCCGGTGAACTTCTAGCTGACGTCCAGGTTGATCACCGGTTCACCATCAAAGATGGCTTGATTCATGCCATGGCAGTCTGGGATCCCTCTATAACTCGGTCCATCGATGGGTGCATCCATCCCGATGTATTCATGAACAGGGATATCCAGCTACACGACTGCGAGGTAGCGGCCATTCATCACATTGATGGCTCGACATCAGTCGTTCTCTCCACGGCTTACATTCATGCGTCTCTAGGGCTTCCAGGCTTCGATCCAGGAGTGATATGGACGCAGGTCGCAACGATTACCATTATTGACGCCGCTCAGATTTCTCAGGAGGTGTGCCTGCCGATCTGGATTTATCACGGGACCCTGCGTGTCGGTGAAACCCTTTACGAGGGGTTCATTCCTGCTGGCGGACATCTCCTAGCGGAAACCGAGTTGGTGCTCACCCTCTCCACAGAAGACGGACGTGATGGCGGGACTTTCACGGTGAAAGGCAATGGTGTCAGGATTGAACTTCTCGGGGAACGATCAGAAGTTGAAGAGTTCAATGAAACTCCGCGTCGCTCAGTCGACTGACGAAATCAAGTGACCCAATAGGACGGATGCCGGTAACTGCTCGTATAGATCGTTGCGCATCGTAGCCGATCTCGGCTGGCAGTCGTCTGATGCTCGACTGTTACCTGCTGTCATGAGTCCGCAAAGCGTGCTGGCGTGATTCACAGAATCCGCCACAATAGGGGCCCATGCCGGACATCGTCCTTGCCACGCTCAACGCGAAATACATCCACGCCTCCTTTGGCCTCCGCTATCTCATGGCGAACCTGGGCGGGCTGAGGGATCGCGCCTGCATGGCGGAGTTTGTGATCAACCAGCAACCGCTGGAGATCGTGGAGGCCATTCTGGCGCATCAACCGCGTATTGTGGGCTTCGGGGTCTACATTTGGAATGTCGAGCAGACGACGGAGGTGGTGGCTTTGCTGAAACGCATCCGCCCTGAACTGATCATCATCGTCGGCGGCCCGGAGGTCTCGTATGAGACGGAAGGGCAGGAGATTGTCGCCCTGGTGGATCATGTGATCACGGGCGAGGCGGATGTGAAGTTCGCGGAGGTGTGCCGCGCTTTGCTGAATGACGACGCAGTGCTAGAAGGCGGATCTGATTCGTCATTACCGAAGGTCATCGCGGCGGAACTGCCGGCGCTCAATTCGCTCGCCGCGCCTTACGATCTCTACACGGATGAAGACCTGAAGAATCGAGTCATCTACGTCGAGGCTTCGCGCGGCTGCCCGTTCACCTGTGAGTTCTGTTTGTCGTCACTGGACATCCCGGTGCGGGCTTTTGCGACAGAGGCGTTTCTGGCATCCATGCAGCGCCTGCTCGACCGTGGAGCCACGCAGTTCAAGTTTGTCGACCGCACCTTCAATCTGCATCTGCCGACAAGCATGGGCATCCTGCAGTTCTTCCTCGATCGCTGGCGTGACGGGCTGTTCCTGCACTTTGAGATGGTGCCGGATCGCCTGCCGGAGCAGTTGCGGGACCTCATCAAAAAGTTCCCGGCAGGTGCCGTGCAGTTTGAGGTGGGCATCCAGACCTTTGATGAAGCCACGTCGAAGAACATCAGCCGGCGTCAGAACCTCGGCCGTCTGGAGGATAACTTCCGCTTCCTCCGCGAGGAAACCGGCGTCCACATTCACGCGGACCTCATCGTCGGCCTGCCCAGTGAGGGCATTGAGAGCTTCGGGCGTGGCTTTGACCGCCTGGTGCATCTCGGGCCGCAGGAGATCCAGGTGGGCATCCTCAAGCGCCTGCGCGGCACGCCCATTGTCCGTCATGATGACGAGCATCACATGATCTACGCGCCGCATCCGCCGTATGAGATCCTGTCCACGCGTGACATCCCCTTTGCTGACATGCAGCGCATGCGCCGCTTTGCGCGCTACTGGGACATGGTGGCGAACAGCGGTCATTTCACCTCCACGCTGAAGCTCCTCTGGCAGGGCAGTGCCTCGCCCTTCGCCGAGTTTCTCCGCTTCAGTGACTGGTTGCATCTGAAGTTAGGTCGCACGCATCAGATCGCCCTCCACGTCATCGCCCAGTCTCTTTTTGACTTCCTCGTCAACGAATCGGCCCTGGATCATGATCTCGTCGCCACCACCCTGGAAGCCGACTGGCACCGCACCCCGAGCCGCGCAGCCCTGAACCTCCGCGGACATCACATGGCCGCGAAAGCAGCAGGCGGTGGAGCGAAGCGTCAGGCACGGCATGCGGGCACACCCGCCAAGGAGCAGGAGGGCAGGGAAGTGCCGGCTTGAGCCGACACCCCAGCGGCCAGCATATTTTCGTTACAGAAATGGGGGAGACTTTTCAAGGCGTGGGTGCGTAGTTCAGGCACTATGAAACCAGTCCTCACGTTGTTGTCGGCATGGGCCTTGATGCTCATCGGGTTCGGGATGGATCAAGCGAGTGCGCAAAATGCAGCACCGGCGAGGGCGATCATCGTCTTTGATGCTTCCGGCAGCATGTATGGCGAGGTGCCGGGTGGAGTGAAGATCGATATCGCCAAGAAGGTCGTCTCGGACATCCTCGGTTCTCTGGATCCGGCGATGGAACTGGGACTCATGGCCTATGGACACCGCAAGAAAGGTGATTGTGAAGACATCGAGCTGCTCGTGCCGCCGAAGCCAGGCAGCGCGGCGGAGATCGCGGCAGCTGTGGCGGCTCTGCAGCCGAAGGGCAAGACACCGCTCACGGCCTCCGTGATCCAGGCGGCGAAGTATCTGAAGTTTGAAGAAACCAAGGTGTCCGTCATCCTGGTGAGTGATGGCGTGGAGACCTGTGACAAAGACCCCTGCATGGCGGCGGAGGAGCTGGAGCGCCTGGGCATCGACTTCACCTGTCACGTCATTGGCTTTGACATGAAGGCTGGCGAGACCGCAGGCCTCGAATGCCTCGCGAAGAAGACCGGCGGAATGTATCTCGCTGCCAAAGATGCGGCCTCTCTGAAGACCTCCCTCGAGACGGCGATGAAGCAGGTGGCCAAACCTGTGACCACACTCGTCGTCGAGGCCAGACAGTCCTCCGGCGGTGAGTATCTTCAGGGCGTGAGCTTTGAACTCTTTGCTGAAGGTTCAGAGAATGCTCTCGCGAAGGGCACGGGCGGACGCTGGAGCAGCGAGCTGCCGAAGCCGGGCAAGTACACCATCAGTGCGAAGCATAACAACAAGTCTGTCGAAGTCGACGCAGCGCTGAAAGAGGGTGAGACCGTGACGAAGGAGGTTGTCTTTGCCGAGACGGGATTGAAAGCCGTGGCCTATGACAAGGAAGGCGGAACCGCTTTTGAAAAGGATGTCGGCTGGGACCTCTACGGCCCGGCCGATGCTGAGGGGAACCGCGTGAAGGCAGGCTACAGCTATGACGCGAAGCCCTTCATGAAAGTGGCGGCGGGGAAATACCTCCTCAAAGCCACGCGTGGCAATGCCAGCGCCAGTGTGGAAGTAGAGGTCAAGGAAGGCGCGCCGCAGGAAGTGAAGGTCATTCTCGGCAGCGGTAATCTGAAGCTCAGCGCCATCTCGGCTGAAGGCCAGCCGCCGATTGCCAAGGAGCTCGGTTGGGACATCTACTCGCCTCCAGATGCGGAAGGCCAGCGCAAGAAGCTCGGCTACAGCTATGATGCGCAGCCGAAGATGACACTACCCTCCGGCCCCTGCCTGGTGACCGTGGTATACGGCAATGCGAAGGGCCAGAAGGAAGTCGATGTGAAGGCGGGCGAGACACTGGACGTTGTGGTGCTGATCGGCAGCGGCAAGGTCAAGCTGGCCGTCGTGATGGAAGAGGGCGGCACACCCGTGAGCAAGGAGGTGGCCTGGGACGTGTATGGTGAGGCCGATGCCGAGGGGAACCGCCCGAAGGCGGCTTACAGCTATGATGCACAACCGACGTTGTCGCTTCCTGCCGGAAAGTTCGAGGTCGAAGCCCAGGTGGGGAATGCGAAAGGGAAGGCGACCATCGTCATCGAGGCTGGCAAGACCATCGAGAAGACACTCACTCTCGGCGCTGGTCGTGTGAAGCTCTCCGCTCTTGCCGTGGAGGGTGCTGAGCCCGTCGCCAATGAGCTCACCTGGGACATCTTGGGTCCGCCAGATGCCGAGGGGAACCGACCGAAGGTTGCTTACAGTTATGATGCGCAGCCCACCATCAGCCTGCCCGCGGGCAAGTACACCGTGCATGTTCAGTGGGGAGCAGCCTTGATGAAGAAGGACATCGAGATCAGTGCTGGCAAACTGGTGGAAGTGCCGATTGCCATGAATGCCGGCACCCTGGCTCTCAGTGCTCTCATGGGTGAGGGGGCAGAGCCTGCTCCGGATGGCCTAACATGGGATGTGTTTGGCGAGCCCAACGCGGAAGGTGAGCGACCCAAGGCGACCTACAGCTATGATGCGCAGCCCAAAGTCCGCCTCGTCGCCGGCAAATACCTCGTCACCGTGAACCGTGGCGGCGTCACCGTGAGCAAGGAGGTGGAAGTCACTGGTGGCAAGATGACCAGCAGCGCTGTGATTCTGAACGCAGGCACCCTGAAGCTGAGCTCTTCCACCCCTGGCACTTGGGAACTCCTTGGGCCTCAAGACGCGGAAGGTAATCGCAAAAAGTTCACCTACTCCTACGATGCGAATTTCAAGGTTGCCGTGCCCGCTGGCAAGGTCCTCGTGGTCCGCAGTGAGGGCCAGAAGAAGGCTGAGCAGGAGATCGAGGTAAAGCCCAACACTCTCACCGAGCTCACGCTCGATGCGAAGTAGGCTTCCTCGCAATTCCAACCTGCTCGAACGTACAACCTCATTCCAATGAGGTTGCGTCCTCGATCATCCCCGGAGATGCGTCCTCATACTGATCCAAGAACTCTCGTTGCGGGATTTGACCGTCTGTGTACAAATTGGGCCTGCCATGCTCTCCCAGACTTTCTCCCGGCTTGCCCTGGCGGCAGGTTTCATTAGCTGCGTTGTTCTGCCCGTCAGTTGCACCACGGCTCCGGTCGACTTGAAACCCCGCACTGTCGACTTCTCGCACTATGATCAGCCTCTGACGGTACAGGTCTTCGAACGCATTCAGGACAACGTCTACGAGCGTCTCGGAAAAGGCAGGATCAAAGAAGACCGTTACTTCATCATCCCCTTCGCCTACGAGAACCGGGGCAATGAGCCACACTTCTCTCACTCCTTCATCTCCGTCATCCGCGTGCTCGCAGATGGCAGTCATTCAAAGCTGACGCCGGAACTCCGCACCCGCCGCTACAAAGACCGGGAGTTCGAAGCCTTCACCATCAGCTGGCTGCCAGCCGATTTCGCGGAGAACCCGCATCTCTGCGTGTTTGAGGGCTTTGGGGCCTTGGTGGTTCCCTCCTGCAATGAGTGCTCGGCGGTGGTCGGCAAAAGCTTCGATCTCGCCAGCACTCTGAAGCTGGCGGTGAGTGCCCAGGTCGCGGTCGGCATGTGGGGACCTTATGAGATTACCCGTGGAGGCTTTGACCTTGGCGTCAAGCGCCTGCGCGTGCTCGAAGCCGGAAAGGTCAAGTATCTGGCCGACGACCGCATCTCGCGAAAGAAGGGCACCGCCATCAACTGCTTCCACGCCATGTCCAGCCTGGATGAACTCTACCCCACAGGCGGCTTCCTCGGCACCGGCTTCAAAGGCTGGGGCCTGAACGGTACCAAGCACGTGCTCAAAGAGTACACCACCAAGGCCAGCAACAAAGGCCTGCTCCTTCAGCCCGTGGACATCGAGAAAGATGTTGTCGGCTTTGTCTACGCTCCGGAGAAAGGCTCCACCAAAGTCTACAATCCCTTCAGGAACGCTTCGGCGTATCGGAACTAACTAATGATGCTTTGGTGGTCACGCTGACTTTGAGACGATCGAGCCAATGAGTTATGAAATCATCTTCTCCCCAAGTGCGGCCAATGCTGACGACAGTGGAGCTAGTTTCTTTGCCGAGCCCTATCGGGACTTTTGTCAGTATCTAGCCAAGTGTGCGGCTGATTGTGGGAACAAGCCGTTGGAAGAAGAGGCCAAGTGGGCTGCCAAACATCAGTATTTGACTATCAACGGAACGGACGCTGACCAACTCACGTTGATCAGAAATGCGGCGCACACCATGCTCAACGATCCTGATTTGGCTCCTTGGGAAAGAATGATAAGAGGATTGTATGCACAGTATGACAGGCCGCTTGACGACCATTCAGCGATCGTGCGCAAGTCGACGGACGATGGACTGACGCTGTTGATCAGAAAGATGGATGAGATGATTGCTGCCAAAACAGGGTAGGGCAGATGATTGTCGGCTGAGTGCAGCCTCCTACAGATCCACACTCTGCATCAGCTTCGCAACTTCCACGTGACCGGCGGAGTGTTTCTCGTTGAGGGCATCGCAGAGCACGTTGCTACGGTCAGGCTCGCCGTGGACGAGGAAGACGCGGCTCTTGTTGCCCTGGACTCGGTCAAACCAGCCGAGCATCTCGTCATGGTCGGCATGACCTGAGAAGGAATCGAGCGTCTCGATCTCTGCGCGGACATCAAACTCATCACCGAGGATGTTCACGTGCTTGAAGCCGCTGCGCAGCTTCCAGCCGAGCGTGTTTTCCGCGCAGTAGCCGACGAAGAGGAGGATGTTGTCGGGATTGCCCACATTCTGCCGCAGGTGATGCAGGATGCGTCCGCTCTCCGCCATGCCGGAGGCGGAGATGATAATGGCGGGGCCCTTCACTTTATTGAGTCCTTTGGATTCATCCACGCTGCGGATGAGGCGCAGGCCGTCAAAGCCAAAGGGGTCATCACGCATGAACAAGGCCTGCGCCGCTGCGGTCCTCAAATCATCCACATGCAGGCGGAAGATCTCTGTGGCCTTCACGGCGAGCGGACTGTCCACAAACGTGGCCACCGGACCAAAGCAGTTTTCATGACGAAGCTTGTCCAGCGTGTAGAGAAGCTGCTGTGTGCGCTCGACCGCGAAGGCGGGGATGATGAGCCGTGAACGGCGCTGCTGGATCTCGCGGACGATCTTGCACAGATGATCCGAGCTGTCCGTGGCGAGCTCATGCTTCCGCCCGCCATAGGTGCTTTCCATGATGACGTAGTCGATCCGGTCGCTCGGCGCAGGATCATTCAGCAGATCATTACCCGGACGGCCGATGTCACCGCTGAACAGGAGGCGCTTCTGCTTGTTGTCCACGTGGTCATGGATGTCCAAGATGACCTGCGCGGATCCCAGCACATGTCCGGCATCGATGAAGGTCAGGCGCACGCCATCCGCGATGAACATGCCACGGTCGTAACTGACCGTGACGAACTGTCGCATGCACTTCTCCGCATCCACCATGGAGTAGCTCGGCTCCAACTCGGGCAGGTCATCACGTTTGCGATGTTTGTTCAGCCAGGCGATGTCATGCTCATGAATCTTCGCCGCGTCCGGCAGCATGATGCTGCACAGATCACGCGTGGCTGGTGTGGCATAGATGTTGCCGGTGAAGCCGCGTTTGCTCAGATGCGGCAGGTTGCCGCTGTGGTCGATGTGCGCATGGGAAAGCACCACGCAGTCGATCTTCTCCGGATCAAAAGGGAACTGGCTGTTGCGTTCGAGAGACTCCGAGCGCTTGCCTTGATACAAGCCGCAGTCGAGCAGGATGCGGGTGTTGTTGACCTCGATGAGATGCTTGGAACCTGTGGTGGTGCCAGCCGCGCCGCAGAAAGTGATTTTCATGAGTTGGTGCTCACATCACAGCGGAGACCTGCATGGATGGCAAGCAGGCATTCTCAGCTCGGCTGAAGTGCCATACTTCCCCTGGCCCGGGGCAGGGGAAGAGTGTTGGCAGCAAGATTCACTGAAATCCTTTCTACTCCCAATCTTTCTATATGATGGAGCCATAGGGAGGCGTAGCTTTGGTGCTGATGATTCTGACCCAGGGCTTCATTCTATTCGCAGTCCTTACGGGGGCGGTAATCTTCTTCTTTCTCGCGTGGCGTGCATCTTCCGGGCGTCCGTGGCTGAAGGTGGGCGGTATGTCGCTCGCGGTGTTGATGACGGTGCTGACTGCGTGGCACATGATCCTGAGCACGTCTGCGAAGCAGGTCTATGTGAACTGGAGTCCTGATCGAACGTGGCGCGTGGTTACCTATAGGCTGCCCATGTATTGGGGACCACCTGGTAGCAGCAGTGATGCTCCGGGCTTCTCCAGGCTCTATGATGCGGAGGGGCGGTGTCGCGCCCACGTGAATCTCAGCATGGTCCAGTCTGGAGACGTGAACTGGTTTCCAGACTGTGTGGAGATCGGCGTGAAGACGTTCTATTTCTCGGCCTTACGATAAAGGAAGCGTCTAGCCAATTTTGCATTAGCTCCGCGGAATCTCCGCCACATCCAAAATGAACAGCCAGTTCCGCGTCAGCAGCGCGATGATGAAGATGCCGAGGAAGAGGGTGACGGGCACGATGAGCTTCTTCCAGTGCTGCAGAGCCCGCTCAAGCCCGAGTCCTGTGGCGATGACCACCACAGCGGTCCAGAGACAGGCATACAGCAGCAGGTGGTCCTGCCTGCCATACCAGCCGACCGTGGCGATGCTCCACACGAGCACCCCAATGACTCCCAAGGTGAAGGGCTCGATCTGCGCCCGCCAGACGAGACCGGCAAAAGCCAGCGCCAGGATGAGCAGCCAGCCGCCGCTGAGACCTCGACGCAGTCCGAGGACGGACCAGAAGGGCTCGTTGAGCACGACTTTGCTGCGTGAATTGTCCAGTTTGATCTCCGCGTAGCTGGGGGCCACAATGTTGGAGACGAACACTTCACGTGCCACCAGCGCCTGCGTGTCGCGCGTGGCTTTCCAGTCGCTGCGCAGAGCCAGCCAGTCCGCCGAGGTTTTGGGCAGAGGTGCCGAGGTCGGATAGACCACGCGCTGCAGGTTCGCGAGACCAAAGGTGATGGTGAAGGCCCCGATCAAGATCAAGATTGGACGGGCGTGAAAGCTACCCATCTGCTTGCGGTCCTGCGCGCAGCGGGTCATGGCCATGATGAGGCAAGGGATCACGTTTCCCAGGAAGGTGCTCATGGCATAGACCGAGGCCACAAGATGCCAGGCGGGATGCGCCAGGGCGCCACGGGCTGTGACGGCGATGAGCGCGGCCACACCGAGACCCGCAAAGATCCAGGTCTCCGGCAGGGGGGCCATGATCCAGGCGCAGGTGCTGGCGCCAAAAATCATGGCGAGAAAGGTGCTGCGCAAGGTCGTGGCACCACACCAGAGCAGCGTGTGATACACCATGACCACCGTCAGGGCCGCAGCCACGCAGGTGAGCGCGGCCACACCATGCTTCTGCGCGGCGGGCAGATTCTGCCCCAGCACCTGCCAGCCGCTGATGATCATCTGCGCGGCAGGCTGGTGCAGCAGCGTGAAGGCTGGATGCAGCGGGCTGATAGCGTTGTGATCTCCCAGGCGCTCCGTGGTCAGGTCATTGAAGACTGTGTGCGTGGAGCTGCCGAACAAAATATTGTCCTTGATGTAGATCGGTGTCTCCTGAAACCGCAGGTGCGCGGCAAAGAACAGGCTGTAAAAGGCCACCGCGAGGGCTGCCCCGAGACCATGCCAGCGCATGATCACGCGCGAGGTGTCCGAAGGCCGGGGACGTGTGGATGGACGCATGCAGAGGGAGCGTTGTGAAGATCACAACCAAGGTGCGGACCAGCTCTGGGAAGCAGCGAGAGGCTGCTTTTAGAAGTATTTTTTGCTGAAGAGAAGACGTGCCAGCTCCTGCTGACGCACCTGCAGTTTCTTGATGCGCTGATGGTAAGGCTCCACCTGCGCTGCATTCTGCGGCTGGTGCAGGAGGATGCCTTCACAGTTCGCGGCGATCTGATCCACGGCGATCTTGAGCTCCTTGAGCTTGCGTGACTCATCAGGCGTCACGCGGGCTTCATAGATGGTGTGATGCAGGATGTCCGTCTCGCGCTCGAGATAGGAAACGGCGTTCGGCAGGGAATCCGCCCCCCCGATGAGTGCTCCTGAATCGGGATCGACCTGCGGGATCTTCGGCTGGAGGCGGCCAGGCTTCTGCGGGATTACAGATTGAGGCTCGGCAGGAAGGCCGCCATCACGGCCATTGATGAGCGTCGGCGTGATGAAGAGCATGAGGTTTTTGTGGTTCTTGCTCTTGCTGTCGTATTTGAAGGCCTTGCCGAGGATGGGGATGGAATGCAGGAAAGGGATGCCCGCCTTGCCTTCGCGTTCACGCGCTTCATCCAGACCACCCACAGCGACGGTGAAACCGGAATCGATCTCCACCGGCGCGGAGTACACACGTGAGGAGGCGATGGGGAAGGGGTTTCCACCGATGACTTCCGTGCCGACGATGCTGGACACGGTGACGGCCATGTTGAGCAGGATCTTGTCACCATCCATGCGCTTCGGGAGGATGTTCAGGACCGTGCCGATGGGCAGATATGAAATGCTCTGCGTGGTGGTGGCGCCGGCACCCAGTGAGGATGATGAACTGCCGCCGAGCACGGGCTGGTTCAGCACGCTGCGGATGGTGACCTCGCGATTGTTCAGTGTCACCATGCGGGGGTAGGAGGTGGTCTGCGTTTCTTCATCACGCAGCATGGCGCGCAGTTTCACGTTGATGTCCTGGGCGCTCAGCACGCCCAGTGCAGGCCAGCCGAGGGCTCCGCCTGCTCTGTTCAGGTTCGCGGGTGACCAGAGGTTGGACAGATCCGTGCGGAAGCCGCCATTCGTGCCGACCTGCTCAAACTCCACGGCGGTTCCCTTGTCATCCTTGGTGACGCTTGTGACCTGGTTAAACGTACCCTGCTCGAAGGTGCCGCCCCAGTCGATGCCGAACTCACGCTTCGGATCACGGGAGGTTTCGATGAACTTCACCTCCAGCGCGATCAGTGGCTGTGGCTTGTCTGCGGCTGCGAGATAACCTTCCACCCACATGTGCTGCTGGCGCGTGGCCACCACATAGAGGGTGTTCGAGTCTGATTTCCAGATCACCTTGGGCTTGCGGAAACTGCTCAGCTCATTGGAGTTGAGCATCTTCGAAGCATCTCCAGGGCCGCCGCTGGCGCCGGGCGTTGACATGCCCATGTCTGTTCCGCCAGCTCCGCCCCCATCGTCTGGTGGCAGGCCTAGAAGATCACGGATCTCACGGATCACTTCACTGGGCTTGAGTGCGAAAGTTTCCTGGATGCCCTGGAGACTGAGGCTGTTCTGCCCGCCGCCGCCACCTCCTCCGCCGCCCCCACCACCGCCGCCTCCGCCGCCCCCACCCCCACCGCCGCCACTACCACTGTCACTGACGATCTTCTCCACGCGCTCAAAGGAGTTGTTCTTGATGATGTAGGATTTGCCGATCAGCTCGCGGTCATCTGCGGAGCGGAAGGTGAAGATCCCACCTTCATAGATCACATTCAGCCCGTTGTTCCGGCACACAGCCTCCAGCACCGTGAAAGGTGCCGCCTTGATGTTAAAAGTCGTCAGCTTGGACGCTTCAGGGCTGTCCTGGGGCAGGGACATGAACTGGATTCCCG
This sequence comes from Prosthecobacter gellanilyticus, assembly GCF_007992435.1. Lineage (GTDB taxonomy): Bacteria > Verrucomicrobiota > Verrucomicrobiia > Verrucomicrobiales > Verrucomicrobiaceae > Prosthecobacter > Prosthecobacter gellanilyticus. Next base: position 295,114 of record NZ_BKAG01000002.1, read on the forward strand.
CGTCCGTCGCCAGGAAACGGATCACATCTCCCACCATCGCATCCGTCATGTCATACTGCTCGGGCGCCGCCTGACGCAGGCCGGACGCCATGTTCTCATACTCCGGTGAGTATGTGGTGGTCGAGTCTGGCATCCTCTGAGCCGCAGCAGAAGCAGGATGAAAAAGCATCGCTCCTGCGAGCAGGGAGAGGCTGTAGGCGATGGGTAGACGCATAAAGTGGTGAATTATGGTAAATATATTAATTGCGTTAAATTAACACAACTGAAATTTATCACTTTCCTCATTTAGTATTCAAAAGAGGCTAAACATCAATGTATCAGGCCTATTCAAAAACTAATTTGCATTGTATTTATGGTATTTATTTGCCAATGCGATAAAATTTCGCTATTATTAACTATTCACTAAAACCAGTATGAAAAACACATTTGCTATTTCGATGCTGCGCGACTCTCGCGCTGCGAAGTGCCAAGCGTGGGCTGGCTTCTCGCTTGTCGAGATCATGACGCTCATCGCCATCATGGGGGTACTTAGTACCGTGGCGGTGATGATGATCGGCAACCAGCCGGCCAGGGTGAGGGAGATCAAGCTGTCCTCTGACGTGGCCAGCTTGAATCAACTGGTGGCCGCCTATCTCGCGGATGGGGGGGAGGACAGCCGTGCGCTCCACGGTCTCACCAGTCCCCAGGTAGTGCTGGACAAATTGAAGCGCACCCGCCCTGACCTGGATGTGAAGCGGCAGCACACCGGTGCTACCTCGGGCAGGCTGGTGGATACACGGCTGAAGGCCCGAACCAGTACATCTGCGCCGAGAGATGGATCACTGCGCGCCCGCTGGAACACGCAGAAAAAGCGTTTTGAGCTGACCAACGCCGGCGGGACCGCCGTGACTGAATTCTACTTTGATGAGAGTCTGCGTAACACTGACTTTGGCTACGACACTGCCCGCGGTACTGCCCGCAAGCTCTACAACAAGGACAGAGGCTGGGTTTGGGGGAATCTGGCAGCAACCTCCGGCCCGACCTACAATACACCGGGCAGTACCAATGGCCCCGGCACTGTGGACCCCTTCAATCCAAACGAGGCAGTGCCAGCACCCCCTGCCACGGATCCTGATGACGATGATAATGATCCTGGGAATGGTGGTGGCGGTAATCCAGGGGGCGGTGGAACCACACCAACTCCGGCCACCTTGCCACGACCAAGCATCTCTCCAGGAGGTGGAACCTTTAATTACTCCAGCTTCCCCACGTCAGTGACACTGAACCCCAACGGGGCACCAGGAGGGAGTGTGTCCCGCCTTGAATACCGGAAAAACGGCGGAGCATGGACAGCTTATGAAGGCACGGCGATCAGCCTGGCCTCTCCGGATCAGGTCGATGCCCGCAATGTGGCCCTCGACACCGTCAACTACCGGGACAGCTCCACCAACAGAGCCAGCTTTTACCGACTGATCTCCGGCTTCACGGGAAACAGCACCGGTACCTGGGGGAATGCCAATGGCGGTCCCAACCTCGTCATTGACACTCAAAACGCCGTGGACCAGTCCACGTTCAAGCACGGCAACACCAAGCTGGATCTGGGCAATGGCGAGTTTCTGGATGCTGGCACGGAGAATGTGCTGAGCTTCTCCCGCAGGCCCTTTGACACCATCGTTCCGAATACTTGGTTCGCGCTTGGCGAGATGGTCATGCTGAACGGCACCACGTTTTACAGCAGCGAGGCGGATGGTGTGACGCTCAGCGTCAATCTCAACCTCTCCGAGCCGGCGCAGACGGGCGTGGTGCACGTCAACCTCGGCCTCATCAGCACGGAGAACACCAGTGACCGCACGGCCAGCGCGGACATCGTGGAACTGCGGAATCCGAGCACCGATTTCACCGCCATTGTGGATGGTGTCACTTACCGCCTCGAACTGAGCTGGGCCACCTTGGATCCTGGCGCCGGCGTCGCCCAGGGGAACCAATTCCTCATCTATGAAGGAGCCTCCGCCCGTGCGGAGCTTCGCGCCCGCTTCGTCAGCAATCGCTGAATTTTCTCGCACCTCACACTCACCATGGAAGACATCAACGAACGCAGTCAGCTTGGATACCGGATGCTTCATCTCTCGAAGGATTCCGGTGTCAGTGACTTCTACATCACCCCCTGGGAGCCGCTGACCTACAAGCGGAATGGCAAGCTGTTCTTTGATTCCTTCATTTACCAGCCTGAGCGGCCGCTGGAGTTCACCGCAGGCTGCGTGGACTATGCGCTCGCCCTGGGAAACCGCCGCTATCGTGTGAACCGCATGGTCACGCGTGGCCGTCCGCGCTGGGTCATGCGTCTTCTTCCAGAGAGCATCCCTGACATCTGCAAGCTGATGGTGCCGCCTGCCGCCATCAAGGCCTTCCTGGAGGCGAAGAACGGCCTCTTCCTCGTCTGTGGTGCCACGGGTTCCGGCAAGTCCACCACCATTGCCTCCATGATTCTTGAGCGCGCCAAGCGCCGCCAGGAGCACGTGCTGACCTTCGAGGATCCCGTGGAGTTCGTTTATCCACCAGGCATCCCAAGCCTTGTCTCCCAGCGTGAGATCGGCACGGATGAGCTGGACTTCAGCAAGTCATTGCGCGCGGCTCTTCGTCAGGCTCCCGATGTCATCCTGGTCGGTGAGATCCGAGATGGCGAGACGGCTGAGATCGCCCTGCAGGCCGCTGAAACGGGTCACGTGGTGGTGGCCACGCTTCACACCAGCAGCGCCGCTCAAACGGTGCAGCGTTACCTGAAGCTCATCCCCAGCGACCGCATGGAAAACGCCACGCTTTCCTTTGCGGACAGCTTCCGCGGCATTCTCTGCCAGCGCCTCATGTTTGATGAGACCCGCGGCAAGCGCTTTCCTATTCATGAGCTGCTGCTGCCTTATGATTCTGTGTGCGGCATGATCCGCCGTGGCGAGTTCAAGAATCTCGACCAGGAGCTCGAGGCCGGATTCACCCGCGGCATGCTGAACTTCGAGCGCTGCCTGAACATGCGCATGGGAGACGGCTGGAAGCCCACCCAGCCGAAGAAGACCGGCTATGCCGAACATGAAGTTTACGACTACCTGCAACGCGAAAACCTGACCTCGATTTATGCTGTTGGATGAAATCAAATCTGTTCTGACCTTCGCGGCGTTCAAGCCCGAGCCGGATGACAGCAATGTCGCCTGGACGAAGCGTTATGAGGGCCGCAAGTCCCTCCTCATAAACGTCAGCCGTTCTCAGACAAGCTGGCGCTCCCTGAACAAAAAGGGGCGCTTTGACGAGAGCGGAGTGATGGAGGGCGAGTTTGCCGACATCGCGCCCCAGCGTGCCGACGAATGGCGCCAGCTGGCCGAAGGCGGCTGGTGCTCCGTCAGCGTCAACAACCGCTTCATCATCAGCCTGGAGAACAACATGATGCGCGGGGACAATGTCACCGATCTCCTGCGCACCAATCCCCGTGCGGTGCTCGGACCCAAGTATGACCGTGGCAAGCGTTATGCCATGTGTCATCATCCTGACACCACGGCCAGCATGCTGCTCGCCTGTGAGGAGAGCATGGTGAAGAGCACCGAGGACGTGCTCAAAAACATCGGCCTGCGCACCGGCCGTGTGTGCTGCGGACTCTTTGCCCTCATGGAGCACGCCGTCATGGAGCTCTATGTGAAGCAGCGGCTTTCGGCGCCGTCGAATTCCGCGCTTGTCGCCGCCTGTGAGGGATCCATCGCGGTGCTTGTGCAGCAGGACGGCCAGTGGAAGGAACTCCGCTGCCGCAGCGGCATGGGCCCGGATGCGGTGGAGACCTCCCTCCAGATCATCACACCGCTGGTGCAGAAGCTTCCCCAGGGCAGCCCGGTGCACTTCGTCAGTGACGGCCAGGACCTCAAGTTCCGCAGCGAGATCATGGCGCATCTCGAGAAAATCAGCGCCGTGGACATGACCCAGGAAGACCTCCTCTGGCGTGTGATCGGCATCCATTGACCTTCAACAGCGCACCCTCATGAGCGACTACATCTGCCACGATTTCAAAACACCGCGCAATGACACCTCAAAGCGCCTGCCGGACACGTTCAAGGCCGTACCGTTATTCTTTTATCTGACCCTGGCCGGCTCCGCCTACTTCATGACCATGGACTGGATGTCTTACAAGCGGGCGCAGGAGCTCAAGGTCGAGGCCGAGGCACGCAAGACCGAGCTTGATGACGCGGCGAAGAAGCTGATCGACGAGAAGTCCGTGCTCGACAACGAGACGGCGAAGGCCGGGCTCCTCGCCAAATGGATGGAGGGCGCGCGCAACGTGCAGCCCATCACCACGGCGATCGCACGTGCGATGCCTCCTGAGGTGCGCCTCTCCGATCTTAGCATCGAACGCAGCGAGCAGGTGCCCTCAAACCTCTCCCTCTCACTGCGCATCAATGGCGGCTCCGCCGCGGAGGTGGGCCTGATCGAGACCGGCCTGTCACGTCTTCAATACCGTTCCTTCTCTCCTCAGCAGAGCAAGAACGAGGAGGTCATCGAATACCGCTCCACGCTTGTCAGGCAGGAGCAGTGAGGTTGGACCCAGACTTTAGAATCAAACACCAGCGCTTCCATGAATCCCAAGCAACTTGCCTGTGTCGTTCTGATGATTTTCATCGGCATCGTCACCTACTGCGCGCAGACCGTGCACCAGAAAGTCACCGCCATGCGCAAAGAGGCCGCAGGCGCGGAAGATGCTGCCAATGCAGCGGACACCGCCCGCCAGACCGCCGAGATCCTGGTGACGAAGACCCGCGCGGAAACAGAGGAGCTACGCCGCTTCCTTGCTGCATGGCTGCCTTTCACCCAGCGCACACAGACTGAGCAGGATGTGGAAAACGCTTTCGACTTCAGCCTGCGTGAGCGTGGCATCTCCCTGGTGAACTCACGAAGCAGCAGCTCCAAGGCCAGCCGTGGTGACAAGTTCATGCCCAAGGTCATCCAGACCAAGCTGGTGATCGAGGATGAGTATGCCAAGGTCATGAACTGGTTTGGCGACATCGAAAAACGCCTGCCTCTGGCGAAAGTGACGGCTTGCAGCCTGACGGGAGGCAGCACCGTGCGCCAGATGCGGCTGGATGTGACCATCGAGACTCCCATCGTCGATGCCGGGGCCACCCTGGATGTCAAAGAAGACAAGAAAAAGAAATCCTGATCCACGCTCATGAAGCTCTTCAAACACCTAGCATGGATGCTGCTCGCGGCCGGAGTCGCCACGGCCCAGAATGCACCGCCTGAAGGCTCGGACGAGGCCAATGACCGTGTGCAGTACACGCTCATCCTTCCGGATGAGAAGAACCCTGAGGTCATCAAGGCAGACGAGAACAACCCCTTCGAGACTGTGATGGACAAGACGGTCAAGGAAGGAGACACCGAGGAAAACCGGGTGCGTGACATCCTCCTCTCCATGCCCGCCAAAGGCGGCGGCAATGGCATGAGCGGCATGCGTGTCATGCTGGGCAGCATGCGTCTGGAAGCCGGGCAGATGGTGCCTAACGTATTACCTGACCAGCAGGTGAAGCTGCAGGTGAAGTCCATCACACCGACGCAGATCGAGATGGTCTGGGTGGAAAAAAAGCCCACCGGCCTGCCGCCCAAGCCTTTCGTCATCAATGTGGATGTCTCTCCCCGCGTCCGTTACCGCATGCCTTCCGGTGCGGCGGATGGCGGCTCTGGCGGCATCGGCACCCTCCGCATGGAGGGGCGTTCAGCCTTCTCCCGCCGTGCTGATCCGGAAGACAAAGGAACGGCTGCTGTCTCATCTGCACCTGCCGAGCCGCCTCCCTTGAAAGCGCTGGCGGTCGAGGACGAAGCTCCGGCACAGGCCCGGCAGAAGGAGAAGGAAATCAAGGCCCAGTCCGCGTCCAGTCCAGCCCAGCCGTCCAATGTTCCTGAAGCCTCCGTGCTGAGGATGCTCTTTGGCAACCACGCCCAGAAACCCAGATGAGACATGCACGCGCCAGACTACGCCGGCAGGGCAGGGGCTTCACCGCAGTGGAGCTTGTGTCTGTGCTGGCCATGTCCGCGCTGATCCTGGGTTCCCTCATCGTTGGCTATGGCACCATCGTGCGCACACGGCCTGGCGTGTCCAGCCTGGTCACCGTTCCACTGGGGGCCACACGTGCCGCGGCCTTTGCCTATCCGGACCAGGATGGAACGACGCGCAACGTCGTCACGGCACCTCATTTCGGCATGGTGGCACAGGCAGAAGAGCTGCGTGAGCAGTTCAATGCGGACGTGATCAGTGCCACGGCTGTCTTCTGTCTGCCGCGTGACGGTGTCAGCACCTACAAGCCCTCGTCCATCCCGTACGACCCGCTGCTGCATGGAGAGCTGGACACCCCGCAGAAGTTTCGCGCCCATCTCGTGGCGATCGGTGTGATTCCGATGCCTTTCCGGGACTACCGCAATCCCCTGAACAGCAACGCCACGACGCCCTCCGAGAATGTGTCCATCTTCATCCTGGGTTACAGCAAGGTGGAGTTAAGGCTGAAGGTGCTGGCCCTCTATGAGATTGATGTCGTCCGCTTCACGGGCACCACCGACCCGCTGGGGTTTTATGCCAGTGTGAAAAGGTACAGTGATGATTCACGCGACGGCACCTATCCGCTCGCCTTCTCCGGCGGTTATGAGGTGTTTTACCCGCCCTCCATTCCCGCACCGGTGGCTGCACGTCCGCAGGATTGGGGCTCAGATGGCTTCACACCGCTTTTCATCACTTTTGAGCGCTCCACGCGCCTGGCCATTGCTGAAGGCACCACGACGGACCGGTTCAAGGTCGCTGCGGAGCGTCCCTTCTATTTCATCTGGTGGCCGGATCCTGCCGCGCGCCACCTCGGGCCTGTCACGAACACCCTGAACCCTGCGGACCCGCGCCAGGCCTACAACCAGATGGGCGGGCGCACCTCCTTCATGTTCACCGTGCCCATGTTTCCGGCGCTCTAACAAATAGTCCAACCAAGAGCTGATAGCCCTTCATGCACATCCCGCCTTCCAAATCCCGCAAGAGCCAGCTAGGCGCCCTCATGGTGGCCGCGCTGCTGCTCATGCTGGTGACGGGCATGTTCATGACCTCATGGGTTTCCTTGATCGGTGCCCGTGGCGTGCAGATCAGCTACATGGAGATCGCGGTGCAGCGCCGTCTCTCCCTGGAGAACTCGCGTCAGTTCGCCTGGCAGACCGCCATGGAAAAGGCCTTTGATCCAGGAAGCACGCTCTCCGCTGATACAAATGGTTTGTTAGGCGGTGCCTACGGTGGTGTGGGCAGTGATGATGGCTGGACGGCGCTGAACGTCTACGCCTCCACCCGGACGGCGGAGACCATGACCACGGTCTTCCCTTACAACTACGCGGGAATGAGGCCCATGACCTCCTACCTTAGCACGGAGAAGCTGGTGCGCCCAGCCACGCTGAGTGATGTGGATGACTTCAACAGTTATCTCTTCCTCAAGACCTATCCGCCCGTGCTCGCCGGCGATCTCTTCATCGCCTACCGCAAGCCAGCCCTCGCCGGGACTCAGATCGACATCAACACGACCACCGCGGATCATCATGCCTTCTGGGACGTGGAGGGCCGCACTGTCATCCGGGATCCGGAGTCGCACTTCTCACTCACCACCCCGAGCCCGATGCAACTGCCCTTCACCACGCGCAGCCTCTACATCCAGTCTCACGATGGCTACAATTCCCGGGCCATCTGCGGCTCCGCCTCCGGCCCAGGAAACTCCGTCGTCAAGCTGCTGCCTTCAAACCTTCCCGCTGTCCCGAGCACCACAGGACCGGTGTCCAGCACTCCTGCGGTGGATCGCTACATGGGCTATCTCAATGTGGTCAACAATCCCGACAATCCAGACAACTCACTGTGGCACTTCATGGACCGCGAGCGCACGGCCGGACGTTCGGACTACCGCACCGTGGACGTCTATGTGACAGGAGCCAGTCCCACGGGTGACTACTGGATGGAGGAGCAGCGGGACCCCACCTACAAGCCGCCCATGTGGCCGAGCGGTTATCCTGCCTCAGGTTTGCGCGTCCTCTTCATCAAGCTGGACTCCACCTTTCTGCCGAACATGCGCATCCATGGCGTGGTGCATCAGGTTGTCTTCAAAGGGCAGTCCTCCGCGGCCGACTTCGACGCGGCAGGTGCCCTGGCTCCCCGCATCTTCACCTTCCTGCCCATGGGAGACGGCGGACCTTCCGTGCGTGACATCCGTTTTGAAGGAGACAACAACCGCCGCATCGTCATCGGTGCGAAGCACTGGAATGCCGCGCCGCTGGACATCTCCTGGGTCGGCACTCCCGTCACCGGCGACTTCCGCTGGCGCACGGTTTTCATCAACGAATATCAGACCGTGGTCCTGAACATGCCATCCAGCATCACCCAGAACGTTCGCTGGCTGGGCGGAGTCATGACGAACTGGACCTTCAAGCGCCGTGCTGCCGGCGGCAGCAACCGCGGACGTCTCACCTTTGCCGCCGACGGCAGTCTCAGCACGCTGCCTGCCGCCGGGCCCCCGTTTGCCTCCGTCATCCCGCGTGATGCATGGCTCGAGTCCTATTTCTTCCCCGTACCGCCGCCATGAAGCCAAACCGTTTACAGTCGTTTACGGTCGTTGACCGTTGTTTACAATGGTTTGAAAACCGGATGGGAAAACCATCGTCAACATCGCGTAGCGGCCTCAACAACCGTCAACAACGATCAACTTCTGGTTATACCCTCATGGAGGTTCTCGCCTCCTCCGCGGTGGTCGCCGTTGGCATGACGGCCATGGCCTCGCTCAGCGGCACGCTCATGATCCAGGAGGAGCTGGGCTGGCGCGTCGCCGTGGTGCGCAACTACCAGGAGAACATGGCCCGTGTCTGGCAGCTCGGCATCGACCAGCGGCAGGTGATGAGCCTCATGCCCTCGCAGACGGACAACATCACGCTCAATCAAATCATCAACGGCACGCCCTTCATCGTCCAGACAGGCACCACCACCCCCGCCGGCCTCGGCACCATGCAGGTCGCCACGGTGACAGCCTCCGTGAACATCTCCCAGAACATCAAGGTCGAGACGCAGGGCGCGCCGCTCACCCTCAGCGTGTACCGCCCCAGCCTGCCCAACTCTCTCCGTCCCGTCGTCCCCTGAACCCCGGCCTCCTGACTCTGTATGATCAAAAAAGTCACCATCACCAACGTCAATACGGGGAACAAGGTCACCACCCTGGTGGCCACGGACACGCATGAGAAGGCGATCGTCGGATGTGGCATCTCGCCTAACGAAACAGCTGTCATCGAGGACGTCACGGGCGCCGATGAAAAGCTTCAGCTTCTCACCTCCCCCAAGCCGGGAACGGAGGACGCTGGCGCCTTCTTCTCAGGCGTCGCACGCTGTCTTGAGCGAAACATCAGCATGGTGAAGAGCCTCAAGCTGCAGGTGAACCGTGTGCGTTCCCCCCGTTACAAGGGCATGATCGCGGACGTCATCGCCTCCATCACCCAGGGGGAGAAGTTCAGTGACGCCATGGCCAAGTTCCCGGATCTTTTTTCGGAGGACATTCTGTCGCTGCTCTATGCGGGTGAGGAGGCCGGTCAGCTCGCCCGAGTGTGCAAACGTGTGGGCCTTTCCCAGAAGAAGTCCTCGAAGACTCTCAAGAAGCTCAAAGGTGCCATGATCTATCCTGGAGTCGTCATGGTGCTCGGCATCGCCGTGGTGATCGTCATGAGCTTCACGCTCGTGCCCGCGCTGGCCAAGCTCTTCAACAGCTTCGGCACCGAGCTGCCCTTTGCCACCAAGGCTCTCATCGCCCTGTCAGACCTTTTCCTGCACCGCCCTTACATGGTCGCCGTGCCGGTGGTCGGGCTCTACATGCTCTTCACGAACTTTAACAAGATCATGGCGCAGCGCTGGATGCAGGATCTCACTTTGAAGATCCCTGTGGTCGGTGCGCTCGTGCGCAAGGCTGCTTCCTCCACGAGCTTCCGCACGCTCTCCATGCTAACGGAGTCCAACATCCGTCTCACCAGCGCGCTGGAGATCACTTCCGCGGCCACCTGGCACTATCACTACAAGGAGTTCTTCAACCGGCTCCGTGACCACATCACGGTGGGTCGTAACCTGCATGAAGGCTTCCTGCTTGAGTCTCACTGGCTTGGGAGTGACGGACGCAATCTTTGCGGTCTCATCGAGCTGGCGAGCGAGACGGGTTCAGGCACGGAGATGCTCTCCGAGATCGCTGACGACTACGAGGAGGAGCTGGACAACATGGCCGCCTCGCTCGACAAGCTCATCGAGCCTCTCACCATGCTCATTCTGGGAGTCATCGTCGGCTTCCTCATCTACGCCATCTACGGCCCTATGTTCAGCCTCGGTGACGTGATCTTGAAGAAGAAAGGCTAACCAACGATCATCCAACACGAATCCGCCCGCGCCTCCTTCACGGAAGCGCGGGCGGTTTGCGTTGCAGATGTCTCTGCGAGCGAGGATCCCAGGCCGCTCTCTTATCGGCCTCTTCTCGAGGCCGTGCGTGGATTGCTGATGTTCCACTGCGTGACCTGGCCGGTGCGGCGGGCATCGGTTTCTGGAACACCGCTCCAGGCATGGCTGTCCACGGTATAGCGCCACTTCGTTCCGCTGGAGGAGGTGGCGGGGTAGCTGCCATAGGAGCCTGTACCTGCCAGGGCAGATCCTGTGACGGAGAGAGTCAGCAGGCCTGCCATCGTGATGAGTGTATGCTTCATGATTAGCTGTAGTGTTTGTTGAGTCGGGATCAGGACGGACGAGTCCTGGTCTGCGGCTGAGGTTCGTATGAACCGCCGCATCTGGTTGTAAGACTTTCCTAAATTTATCCCGGGCACCTCCTGACCCGGGAGTCAGGGCACTCCCAGTGTCCGATTGCTTTGCTGAACCATCTTCCCAACCTCAATCACCTCAGTTCCTTCGCCACCTTCCTCGCCTGGCTCTCCCACGTCTCAGTCCCAGCCGCCCCAAACGCCGTGACCATCTTCCAGGCTCCTGTGAATCCCGCTGGCACCGTTTCCTTGCTAAAGCACATGAGATAAAACTTCCGGTAAGCTCCTGGCACATTCCACAGCATCGTCACATGCTTGCCCAGCTCTGGTGCCTCCAGCAAACGTGACACGGCAAACTGCCCGCTCTCGGGCTCATGCACCGCCATCCAGTCCACGCGCTGGGTGATGTAAAACTTCCTCACGGTGTCCGTAGCATCCGTCAGCGGTCCGGCGATGATCTTGTCTGGCTGCGCATCAATTCCCGCCGCGTAGGCGGACACGCTGGGCTTCCACGCGTGCATGAAATGATACAGCATTTTCAGCGGCACCGCTTCCGCCGCATATACCGTGGACGTCTCATAGAGGCGGTCATCCTTGATCTCGATCACACACTCCAGGTCAAAGAGCTTGCGCACACGTGACTTCCGCTCCAGCCGGAACGTCTTCCCCTTCATCTCTGCCATCGGCGTCTCCACGCGTTCTCCATCCAGATAGAAGGCCAGCGACAGCAGCTCCTCTGGTTAATTCTCCAGATGCCCCGTGCCGATGAACCCGATATCCGGAAACGAAAACACTGTCCCATAAGCACTGCTCTCCGTCGTCATCGCCTTCCCGCGAAAATCAAGCCTCCCCGGTGTCCACTGCGAGGCCTGCCTCAGCAGCATCCCCACCTCCCCGCAGTTCACCGTGATCCTCGGCAGCTCCGGCCCCATGTTCGGCTTGAAGCCAGGCGGTGCCGCTGCCAACCGTAACGAAAAGGCTAACAAAAAGAATGACAAAGTGGGCAAAAAGGCCCGGGTCGGGAAGATCATGCCTGATGACAAACGGCCGTCCTCACCGGGCTCTTTATGGAAAGCGGACGGCTCATGAGATTGATTTTGCGCTCGCCTCATCGGGAAGCTTCAAATAAGGACTGCACAGATCCTGTCTCCCTCCCCATGCCTCGCCTCCGTGACTCTGACACCGCCGCTCATGTGGCGCCGTTGTTCGTGTTCATGGTCTTCCTCACGGTGCCGGGCTGGTTCCGGATCGACAATCCCGAGCTGCCTTGGTTTCAAAAGGCTCCGGAGCATTGGGTCTATCCTTTGCAGACTCTCCTCTGTGGTGTGCTGCTGCTCTGGTTTCGCCGGCACTATGTGCTCAAGCCCTGGCGTGGACTCGGTCTTGCCGTGCTCCTGGCGGTTGTCGGCATCGCTGCGTGGATCTTTCCCGCCTGGCTCTATGAAAGGCTTGTCGCGGGTGAAGGCGCTCCCGAATGGTGGTCATGGTTCGGGCTGGTGGAGCGGAAGGAAGGCTTCGATCCCACGGTCCTCTCGCCCTGGCCTGCATGGGAGAATGCGGCCATCGTCATGCGCTTCGTCCGCATGGTCATCGTGGTGCCCTTGGTGGAAGAGCTGTTCTGGCGCGGCTTCCTGATGCGCTACCTGAATGCCGGAGATGCCTCATGGCGCAGTGTTCCCTTTGGCACGCACTCCTGGCGCGCTTTTGGCATCGTCACCGTGCTGGTCATGGTGGCGCACAATCCGGAGGACTATCTCGTTGCCCTCATCTGGGGCTCGCTGGTCTACTGGCTGGCCGTGCGCACCCGCAGCCTGGGCGCCTGTGTGATCATGCATGCCCTGGGAAACCTCCTGCTCGGCCTCTATGCGCTGCGCACACAGCAATGGGGTTTTTGGTGAGAGGGCAGGGGACGGCCATCCCGCTTCATCCCTTCAAAAAGCTCTCGCATCGGCGGTCCCTTCGCCCACAATGAGAGCCAGACCATGTCCGCCTCCACTGATGCCAGCTTTGCACCCGTCGCCCGGCAGGTGGCGCGTCGTGTGGCGCTGAGACGCGGCCTTGGCTGGCTGGGGGAGTCACTGTGGTGGACGGTCGGTGCGGTGGCCCTGTGCGCCTTGCTGGCTGTCCTCACGGGGCGGAGTCTCTTCGTCTTCGCCACCTGGACCCTGGTCATCGGCTGGATCGCCTTCGCCGCTTTCCGGGCCTTTGTGCGCACTCCGGGTCTCTACAGCGTGCTTTCGCTTTGGGATCAAAAAACGGGCCGCCGCGAGGCCTTCGCCTCCGCGTGGTGGTTTGAGCAGCAGAGCGAGCTCACGGAAGCTCAGCGCGCGCACATCGCCGCCCAGCGGGCTCTTTTGCCCGAGGCTCAGAAGAGCCTCGCCGCCGATCTCCCGCTCCAGCCTCACCGCTGGCTCTGGCTGCCGATCGCGCTGGCGGTCTCAGCGCTCTTCGTCAGCGCCATCGTGCATCCCGCGCCGCAGACTCTGACGCTGGATGAAAAGATGGAGGAGAAGGCCAAGCAAGAAGCGCAGAAACTCGCGGACACGGACTGGCAGAAGAAAAAGCTCGAAGGACTCACCGCCGAAGAGCAGGCCGCCCTGGAGAAGCTGAAGGAAAGCCTGAAGCAGACTGCCGAGGACCTGGAGAAGGCCGGGGGCAAGGATGCGCGTGATGTCATGTCTGACCTTGAGAAGCGTGCCCGTGAAGCCGAGAAGCTCGCGGAACGTCTCGCCGCTGACAAGGACATGTGGGCCTCGGACAAGCTGATCCAGTCTCTTCGCGAGCATGCGGACACCGCCGACCTTGGCGATGCCGTGGCCGCGAAGAATGCCACGCAGGCTGCGAAGTCCGCCGAGGCTCTCTCCGAGCAGCTCAAGTCTCCGCAGCTAACCAATGATGCTCGCGAGCGTGTGAACGAGACTTTGAAGGACAGCGAGAAGAGCGCCGAGAAGGAGGACCGCACGCGCACCGTGGGCCAGCACGTGCTGGCCGCCGCTTCCGAGATGCAGAAAACGAAGCCGGTCGAAGCCGGTGCTGAATTCCAGAAGCTCGCCGAAAAGATGCGTGACCAGGCACGGCGTGAGCAGGCGCAGAAAGAGCTGGAGAAGCTGGCCCAGCAACTGCGTGATGCTGGCAGCAACATCACCGGCCAGAACGAGGCCGGCTCCATGCAGCAGATGGCGGCCGCCGGCCAGCAGGGCCCGCAAGGGCAACAACAGCAGCAGCAAGGCCAGACCCCGCAGGTGGGGCAGTCCCAGGCTCAGCAGCAAGGCCAGCAGCAGCAGCAACTCCAGCCTCCCGGCATGGGCCAGATGAGCCAGCAGCAGCAAAGCATGATGCAGCAGAACCCTGTGCCCGGCAACGGCAAAGGCCAGCAACAGCAGATGATGCTCTCCCAGCAGCCTCCCGGTCAGCAGGGCCAGCAGCCCAAAGAGGGCCAGCCCATGCTCTTTGCCCCCATCCCTGGCCAGAAGCCCGGTGATAAGCCGGAGTCCTTTATGCTCGGCCCGCCCGGCCAGAATCCAGGCGACGGCCCGCCGATGGCGATCACCATGCCCGGTGGCAAGGAAGCTGGCGTGGGCACGGCCGAGCTGAATGCCGATGCCACGGCCCAACAAAAAGCAGGAAATCAATCCGTCGTCGCCGCGCAGCAGAACAACGATGGAGCCTCCAGCGTGCGCAGTGTCGAGGGCGGCGCGCGCAAAGAAGGCGCCTCCCGCAGTGCCTCAGAGATCGCCACTGAAGCCATTTCCGCCGAGGAGGAGGCGCTGGATGAAGCCGCTCTCCCGCCTTCACGCCGTGAGCAGGTCCGCCGCTATTTCACCGAGCTGCGGAAGCGCTTTGAGAAGCCTTGAGATCGTTCTTACAAGCCTCCGAAACCGCCTGACGAAATGTAAATGAGGGTTTGCTAAGTACCTCAAACGAGACGACTGGCTGCGCCGAAGTCAACCTGGTTCAGGCAAGACCAAGCTGTTCATCAGGTGATTCTCCGGGATTTCGTGGTGTTCTTAAATCCGCATCGGAGCTTGGGATTCCCCACTGCCAGGTTGGCGTTAACCCAAGCTAGATACTAGATATGAATACCAAGATGTACGTGGGCAACCTGCCCTTTAGCGCCATGGAGTCTGACATCCGTGAGCTCTTCTCCCAATACGGCACCGTGACGGATGTTTTCCTTCCGATCGACCGTGTGACCGGCCGCCCTCGTGGCTTCGCCTTCGTGACCATGGACACTCCGACCGCCATGGAAGAGGCCATCAAGGGCCTGAATGAAAAAGACTTCATGGGTCGCCCTCTGGCCATCAATGAAGCTCGTCCGAAAGAAGATCGTCCTGCTTATAGCGGTGGCGGTGGCGGCGGCGGCGGTGGTCGCGGCGGCTACGGTGGTGGCGGCGGCGGCGGTGGCCGTGGTGGCTACGGCGGCGGCGGTGGTGGCGGCGGCGGCGGTGGCCGTGGTGGCTACGGCGGTGGCCGTGAGGATCGCTATTGATCCGACTCCGGGATTCTTCATCCCATTCCTTCAGAAGCACGACCCTGCCGGGTCGTGCTTTTTTGTTGGTCTGCATGGCTCGCTGACCTTTTCGGTCCCTGCCGTGCCTGGTGTTTATGTCCGATCAGCCCTTCGGGGCATTACCAGCACCCTTTGCTTTTCCCGACGCCACGACCCCGTGGCAGCCTGCGAGGATCAGCGCCGCGCCGAGGCTCTGCATCAGGGTGAAGGTCTCCGCGAAGAGCAGGCACCCACCTGCTGTGATCAGCAGTGGCAGCAGCATTTGAAACGCGCCCCCGACACTCACCGGCAAATAGCGGAAACCTTCCGTCATGCCCAGTTGCCCGCATGAAGCTGCCAGGGCTGCGAAGGTGAGCAATGCCACATCTGTGAGTCCAGGCCACGGGTGCATCACACAAAAGGGCAGCGCCAGAAGGCCGGCATACAGGCACTGGCTGGCGAAGATGGTGCCGCTGGTCTCGGTGCGCGTGAGCTGCCGGATGACCACCACCACACAAGCCGCCACCAGCGCACCGCCGATGGCGATCATCTCATGCATGCCGAGATGAGCCGCGTGACCTTTTTCGATCTCGGTGATGAGCGCGATGCCTGCGATCGCCAGCAGCAGGCCGATGATTTTGCGCATGGTCAGCACCTCTCCGAGCAGCGGCACTGCCATGAGAGCCGCCCAGATGGACCAGGTGTTGCCAATCAGCGTGGCCTTGCCTGCGCCGAGCACGGGCAGCGTGGTGTAATAAGCCGCTGTGCCGATGGCGCCCAGCACACCGCGTGAGACGAGCAAACGTCCTGTGGCCGCGCGCTTGAAACTCACCTTGCCTCCCGGGCCGTAGATCACTGCCACGACGATCATCCCTATCGACGCGCGAAAGAACAGCGCCCACCAGGGGCTCACCCCTCGCGTGCTGCCCAGATGCTTCACCAGGAGCGCCATGGCTGTGAACCCCACCAGGGAGATCAGCATCCACGACGAACCACGACGAAAGTCATAGCCATCAGGATCGACGGATGCGGGGTTGGACACGCCCTTGTTTGGCGCGATGTCCGTATGAATGCAAGAAGCGGCGTGGTTCCTGCATTGACGATGCCTCCAAAACAGAAAAGATTCCTGATATGACACGCCGTCATCTGCTCACCTCCGCCACGGCCTTGCTGGCTGTGCCAGAGAGTGTGCGTGCGGCGCTGGCGGGGCGGCGCCTGGGCATGGTCATCCACTCCTTTGCGCATCGTTGGCGCTCAAAGCACTCCAGTGTGAAGTTCCGCCCCTTTCTGGATGTGCTGGACGTGATGGACTACCTCAAGGACCTGGGCTCCAGCAGCCTGCAGATCGGTGTGGATGGCCTGACGCTCGACATGGCGCACGAGGCCCGCGCCACCAGCGAATCCTATGACATGCGGCTGGAGGGCATCGTGAGCCTGCCTCGCAGTGAAGGCGATGTCGACCGCTTCACCCGCGACCTGCGCCTGGGGAAGGAAGCCGGCATGTCCATCTTTCGTGTCGCCGCAGGAGGCCGGCGCTATGAGATCTTCAACAGCCGCGTTGCCTTTGAGACGTGGCTCACCACCACGCGCAAAGCATTGGAACTGGCGGAGTCCGCCGCCCGACGTCAGGACGTGCGTCTCGCGCTGGAGAATCACAAGGACTTCGAGCTCCATGAGCAGGTCGCCACGCTGCGCAGCATCTCCAGCCCGCATCTCGGTGTCTGCCTTGATACGGGGAATAGTCTCGCGCTGCTAGAGGACCCGATGGAGGTGGTGCGCCAGCTCGCGCCGTATACTTTGACGCTGCATTTCAAGGACATCGCCGTCTGTCCTTGCGATGATGGTTTTTACATGGCTGAAGTTCCCTTGGGCAAAGGCATGCTGAACCTGCCCGAGATCATTTCCACGGTCTCGCGCGAGTCTCCGCGCGCCACGTTTCATCTGGAGATGATCACGCGTGATCCTCTGCGCATTCCCTGCCTTACCGAGGGGTACTGGACTAGCTTTCCGGAGAAGCCCGGGCTGCAGCTCTCCCGCACGCTGAACCTTGTGAAGACTCGTGCCGCCGCTGCTGCGCTGCCGAAGCTCACAGACCTCCCTCCGGAAGCTATCGCCGCGCGTGAAGAGCAAAACATCTTTGACTGTCTGGCCCACGCCTCGAATGCGCTCGGCTTTAGCCAGCTCATCACCAAGGCCACCAAAGAGGGTGAAAAGTAACTCCCTGATCTGTCATGAAAGCTCGACGACTGATCCGCGCGGCTCTCTACCTTCTGATCGCCTGGGGGGCGTGGAGACTGTGGGGGACCGTGGAAGATGACCCCATCCTCGCCCTTCTCTACTTCATAACCCTCGGGGCCATCGTGGGCCTTTGGGTGGTGAAGGTTGTCCTCCCCTGGATCGTCGAGGCCTTCGCCACCTCCATCTTTATGTCAGGGGGGAATGTCACCCCTGAATCCGAGGATGTGCCGAAGCCGGAGGAGCAGGGCGGGGAAGGTGAGGTGAAGGAAGAAGCCCAGGCCGATCGCCAAGATAAAGATCCTTCATGACCGAGCTGCCGCCAGATCAAGCACCACCTCCAAGCTGGCCTCATAGGCTGCGACGATGGTTCATCGATCAGTTTCGGCATCGGCCTTTGATGACCATTGGTCTCGTGGCGGTGCCTGCGGTGATGCTCACAGATCACTATGGCTATGTTCCCGGGATCTTCGGTTACGTCATGCTCATCGCAGCTTTCCTGCTGGCTCTGCGCCTGCGGCAGTGGTGGAGATGGCTGCCCTTCAGCGCCGTGCTCTTTGTCTGCATCCATGGCTGGCGGCTTGCGGATACCTATCAGCATCCTTTGCGCGAGCATCTGCTCTCACTGCCTGACCGGCCGCAGTTCGTGCATGTCACCGGCAGGCTCTATCCCTGGACGGAAGGTGCCGAGCTTGATGATGCCACGGCGATTGGTGATCTGACCGAGGTGCGGATGGGTAACGAAAAGCATTTCAAGAAGGCGCGCGTCAAGGTCTCGCTGCCTGAGGGCTTTCGGCTGGAGAAGCCGGGGATCTATGAGATCACGGGGCAGATCTCCCTGCCGAGGCCGCCGATGAACCCTGGGCAGTATGATCCAGTGGAGTTCAGCCTGCGCAATGGCTGGGTGGCCTCGGTGAAGGCAGAGCAGATCCTGCTGAAGCAGGAAGAGAAGTGGGCGCCGTCTTTTCATCTGCTGTTTGGTGCTGAATACTGCCGTCAGTGGATCATGCGGGCCTTGTCTCTTGGCATTGAGGATCGCCCGCAAGACACGGCTGTTCTGCTCGCCATGGCTCTGGGAGCTTCGGATGCGGCCGGCGATGACATCGAGGATGCTTTTCGTGACAGCGGCACGCTGCACATCTTCGCGGTGAGTGGACTGCATGTGGTCATGCTCGCTGCGGTGCTGGGCATGGGGCTGCGTTGGCTCGGTGTGGGGCAGTCACGCATGACGGTGATCATCATCCTGGTGGTGTTTGCCTATGCCTACATCACTGGCTGGCGGCCCTCGGCGGCACGCGCGGCTTTCATGATCGCCATCGTGCTGGGGGCGGTGCGCTGGAATCAGCGGGCAGATGTGCACAACAGTCTCGGGCTGGCTCTCCTGGTGCTGCTGGTCTGGGATTCTAACCAATTATTTATGCCAGGGTTCCAGCTCAGCTTCGCGGTGCTCTGGGCCATTGCGCTCATGGCCACGCCGATGATTGACCGCCTGCGCCCCTGGACAGAGCTAGATCCCTTTTATCCGCCTTCACTGGCCTCGTGGTATCATTGGGGCGGACGCTGGCTGCGGCAGCAGTCAGCCGGTCTTGCTTGCACTTCACTGGCCGCGTGGATCGGCAGTTTTCCTTTCACAATCGGTCACTTCCGGACCATCACGTTTGTGGGGCTGGTGGCGAATCTTATCCTGGTTCCGGTTTCCGGCATCAGCATCGGCCTTTCATGTGCGAGTCTGGTTTTTGCTTTCCTGGGCTTCAGCACGCTGCAGATCTTCATCAATAAAATCAATGCCTGGCTCGCCACCTTCATGGTCTTCAGCGCCAGCTGGTTCGCGGGGCTTCCGGGCGCCAATATGGTGCTCGACCTGCGCTTTGAAAAGACGCCGCCGCCGATGGAGATGCAGGTCTTCCACATGCAGGGTGGTGGTTCTTCCGGTTACTTGCGCGCTCATGACAAGGATTGGCTCATTGACACGGGCAATGTCCGGCCCTGGCGCCGGGTCGTGCGGCCGTTCATGAGGCATCAGGGGATCAATCAGCTCGAGGGGGTGGTGCTCACGCATCGTGATGTGGCTCATGTCGGTGCAGCCCCGCTGGCTTTGGACACGGGCGTGCCTCGCCTGATCACGAGCATTCATGAACCCTGGACGCTGGATCCTGGCCTAACATTGTTTGATCAACTCGGGCAGAGGACGCGGATGGATGGCCCGGTCTGGCATCGCCACAAGATGGGGGATGTCATCCCGATCGAGAATGATTCCTCCATCCAGGTGCTTTATCCTGGCACTGCGGATCTCTATGACACGGCAGATAATCGCTGCCTGGTGCTCATGATTCGGCTGGGCCCCACCCGTGTGCTCTGGCTGGGTGATGCGGGTTTCATCACGGAGAAGCGATTGCTGGAGCGGGGTCACGACCTGCGCTGTGACATCCTGGTGCATGGCTGCCACTCCACGGATCCTGGTGGTTTGACGGAGCTCATGCTGGCCGCCCAGCCCCGTGTCATCATCAGTGAGAGCGACTCGCGCTTCGCGGAGGTCAAGACTCCACTCCGCTTTGACGCCTACTGCCTGAAGCAGGAGATCCCGCATCTGCGGCTCGAAGTCACCGGTGGCATCCATGTCGGCATCTCCCCGGACGGAGCCACTTTGAAGGCGCACCGGAGCGGCACGACCTACTTTCTGCCGGCGGAGATCCGCTGAGCCTTGCAGACAACGCTTGAAAACAAGCCGCACCCCGGCTCGTTTGCGCTCTTCCCTCATGAAAACAACCACCAAGCTCCTCCTCGCTCTCGCGCTGACCAGCACCGCCGGTTTCGCCGCGGACGACAAGCCCTCCCCGATCGGCTACTCCGACACCCCCATCATCCCTGGCACGCAGTGGAAGGTGCATGACATCGACCGCCCACGCCCTGAGGCCGTGAAGCCTGGCGACAAGCTTGGCGATGCCCCGGCGGATGCCATCGTGCTTTTCAACGGCACCAGCACAGATGCCTTCCAGTCCAAGAAGAAGGACGAAAAGGGCAAGGCCACCAATGAGTGGGCTCCCTGCTCCTGGACCATCGACAACGGCGAACTCGTGATCCAGGGCGGCGACGTCTGGACCAAGCAGGAATTCGCCAGCTGCCAGTTCCACATCGAGTGGAAGAGCGAGCCTCACACCAAGGGCAACTCCCAGAAGAAGGGCAACAGCGGCACCTTCTTCATGGACCGCTATGAGTGCCAGATGATGGACAACGACAACAACCCCACCTATGCCGACGGCATGACCGGCTGCATCTACGGCCAGACCCCTCCACTGGTGAATGCCGTGCGCAAGTCCGGCGAATGGCAGGCCTATGACATCATCTTCACCGCCCCCAAGCTGGAAGGCGACAAGGTGATCGAACCCGCCTACGTGACCACCTTCGTCAACGGCGTCTGCGTGCAGGTCCACACCAAGATCATGGGCCCTACCAAGCACAAGAACGTCACCGACTACAACGGCAGCTTCCCCGCCAAGGCCCCGATCCGCATCCAGGACCACGGCAACGAGCCCCCGGTGCGCCTGCGCAACATCTGGATCCGCCCGCTGCCTTGATGGGTTAGGAAGCAATGATTTAACCGCAGATAGCGCAGAGGCCGCAGATTACTCTGTCTCACCTTTCTGTAGAAGCCTCGCCCCACTCCGGGCGGGGCTTTTTTCTTGGTAGGCTGCCTTCGTCGTGGCAACTGCAATGGATGGTACACGGAGAGGGATTCGAACCCCCGACCAACTCGGTGTAAGCGAGCCGCTCTACCACTGAGCTATCCGTGCCTCTAGGTGGGTGAAAAGCTATCTGCCACGATTTGGCGGTCTGTCAAAGGAGTCTGCTGGGTTAGGACACTCTCAGATCGTGATGCTTCTGGAAACTTGTAAACGGTGAATGGGGGGCTGGAATCCGATGGCAAGGGCCAGTGCAGGAGACCTTGACCCTAGCCCGCATCCATCTACCATCGCGGCCCGTTTTCCTTTCCCACACCCTATTGATACCCCTATGAGCACACCCACCACCCACGAGTTCCAGGCTGAGGTGAAGCAGGTCTTGGACATTGTGATCCACAGCCTCTACACGGACCGCGAGATCTTCATCCGCGAGCTGGTTTCCAATGCGGCGGATGCGCTGGAGAAGATGCGCCTCACGCAGCTCACGGAGAACGACGTTTTCCAGTCCGAGGCTCCGCTGGAGATCACGATCACGACGGATGAGGCGGCCGGCACCATCACCATCGCGGATGCGGGCATCGGCATGACACGCGCGGAGCTGGTGGAGAACCTCGGCACCATCGCGCATTCGGGATCGAAGGCTTTTGCGGCGGCGCTGAAGAATGCCGGGAAGGGTGGCGATGCCTCGCTCATCGGCCAGTTTGGCGTGGGCTTCTACTCGGCCTTCATGGTGGCGGATGAGGTGAAGGTTTACACGCACTCCTGGCGCAACGATGGCGAGCATCTCTGCTGGACCAGCACGGGCGCCGGCACCTACACGATCGATGAAGCGCCGGACCAGGCTCGCGGCTGCAAGATTGTGATCACGCTGAAGGAAGATGCGAAGGAGTTCGCGAACGCATCCACGGTTAGGCGTGTGCTGAGCAAGTACTCGAACTTCGTGGGTTTCCCGATCCAGCTCGATGGCGAGCGTGTGAACACGGTGGAGGCCATCTGGCTGAAGAGCAAGGACAGCGTGACCGAGGAGGAGTATGAGGCCTTCTACAAGTTCGCCGCGCATGCCTTTGACAAGCCGAGCTACCGTCTGCACTTCCAGGCCGATGCGCCGCTGGTGATCAATGCGCTGCTTTTCCTCCCCGAGCAAAATATGGAACTGTTTGGCATGGGCCAGATGGAACCCGGCGTGGGCCTTTACTGCAAGAAGGTGTTGATCGACCCGCATCCGCCGAAGCTTCTGCCAGACTGGATGCGCTTTGTGAAAGGTGTGATCGACAGCGAGGACCTGCCGCTGAACATCTCCCGCGAGTCCATGCAGGACAGCGCGCTGGTGCGCAAGCTGGGCGAGGTGGTGAGCAAGCGTCTGATCAAGTTCCTCGATAAAGAGGCGCAGGATGATCCGAAGAAGTTCCAGGAGTTTTACGCGAAGTTCAGCCGCTTCTTCAAGGAAGGCGTGGCCACGGATCATGCGAACCGCGATGCCATCGCGAAGCTGCTGCGCTTTGAATCCAGCCTCACCGAGAAGGGCGAGGTCGTGGGTCTGGGCGACTACGTGAAGCGCATGAAGGAAGATCAGACGGCCATCTACTACCAGGTAGCACCGAGCCGCAGTTCCATCGAAGGCGGCCCGTATCTCGAAGCCTTCAAATCCAAGGGTTATGAAGTGCTCTTCCTCTACGAGACCATCGACGAGTATGTGATCTCCAGCCTGCCTGAGTTTGATGGCAAGAAGCTGCAGGCCGTGAACAGCCCGGATGTGGATCTTGGCGACATGGCGCATGAAGGCGAGTCCCTCAGCGAGGATGCGACGAGCGCTCTTGCCGGCTGGCTGAAGGAAGCTCTGGCCGAAGGCGTGGAAGAAGTCCGCGCTGGCAAGCGCCTCGTCAGTGCCCCTGCGCTGGCCATCACGCCGGAAGGTGAGATGAACCCGCAGATGCGCCAGATGATGAAGGCCATGAAGCCAGATGAAGTCACCGCGCCGAAGATCATTCTCGAGATCAATCCTCGCCATGACCTTGTGAAGAAGGTCAACGGCCTCCGTGAGAACGACAGTGATCTCGCGAAGCTCCTCAGCGAGCAGATCCTGGACAATGCTCTGCTCAGCGCTGGCCTGCTGGATGATCCTCAGCGTGTGGTCGCCCGCACGGAGAAGATCATGGCGCGTGTGATGGCGTGATGTCGTCCACGAGTCTTCTCGCGGCTCTGATCCTTCAGAGTCGCGGGATAGCCTAACCAAAAAAGAAAAGGCCGCTTCCCTCACAGGAAGCGGCCTCTTTGTTCAAACTCAAATGCTGTGCCAGATCAGGTCTCAGCCAGGCCACGTGCCATCACGACCTTGCCGGTGCGGACGGTTTCCACGATGTCGAACTTGCCGAGCAGGCGCACTGCGGCGTCGATCTTGTCGGTGTTGCCGCTGAGCAGGGCGATCAGGCTGTCTTCCTGAAGGTCCACGGTCTTGCCGGCATAATGCTCCACGATCTGGAGGATCTCGGTGCGCTGGTCTGGACCGGCGGCGATCTTGATCAGCACCATCTCCTTGGCCACCGCGTCGCGGTCCGTGTGCTCGATGCAGTGGATCACGTCGATCAGCTTGTTCACCTGCAGAATGATCTGGTTCAGGCCTTCCGGATGACCGCTGATGCCGATCGTCATGCGGCTGAAGCGCGGATCACGCGTCTGCGAAACCACCAGGGACTCGATGTTGAATCCACGACGGCTGAACACCGCGCAGATGCGGCCCAGGACGCCTGGCTGGTTGTTCACCATGACGCTCAGGGTGTGGATGTTGACGATGTCAGCCTGCGGAGATGGCTTCTTGTCGGTGGTAGCGGGGATGCGGTCGCTCATGGGATTAGGGTTTCGTTGATTTTTTGTTGGATAATTGGTTCGTCAGTCGGCTCTTGGCGATGCGGATGTATTTCGAGTCCTTTTCAATGCCGAGCCACTTGCGCTTCAGCTTCTTTGCTGCAGCGGCCGTGGTGCCGGAGCCGAGGAAAGGATCCACGACGAGGTCTCCCACGTCCGTGGAGCAGAGGATGAGTTTTTCGATCAGGTCGATGGGCTTCTGGCTGGGATGCCCGCACTTTTCTTTGGAGGCACCTTTCAGGCTTGGTACGCGCAGCACGTTCGTGGCGAACTTGCCCGCCTCCAGGTGCTCACGGCGCGTGGCCTTGTTCTTGTAGCGCGGGTCGCGCATGTAGCTCTCGATGGTCTTCGCGTCGTAGGGGATGCGCACCGCCTCCTTGTTAAACTTCACGTCGTCGCTTTTGCGCAGCACCAGCACCATCTCATACTGCGGGGTGAAGCTGTCTCGCCGCTCATTGTAGCCCACCGCACGATCCCAGATGATGAGATCGTGAAACTGATGCTGATGGGTGAGACGTGACATGAGGTGCAGAAAGGTATGCTCGCGCTTGCCTAGCTGGCCGAAGATGAAGCACAGCCCGTCAGGGCGGAGCACGCGCATGGCCTCAGCTGCCCACGCTTCGCACCAGGCGACGTAGTGGGTGGCTGTTTTCCATTGAGTGTCCCAGTCTTCATTTTCAAGAACGTTAAAGTAGGGCGGGTCGGCGATGATGACCTGGGCGACGGATGCGGGAAGCGTTTTCAGTTTCGCGATCGCGTCGCCGTGGAGGATTCGAGACTTTATCTGGACAGGATTCACAAGATCTCAGGATGACAGGATTGGTCTGGGGAAATGCGAAGGTCGGTGCGTTTGGCTGAAACCATCGGACTCCAAAGTTCAGAATCCTGAAATCCTGCAATCATGTTAATCCTGTCTAAAAGGCCCCTGATAGCAGGGATCACGTGGAACCGGTCGGCTTGTCCATCTTCTGCTTCGGTGCCTCGATGAGCATGTCTTCCAGCGCTGCCCCGGCAGGGATCATCGGGAAGACGTTCTCTGTCTTGATGCACTCAGCTTCGATGATGCACGGACCGTCATTGTAATCGAGCGCCTGCTGCAGGATGCGCTCCACATCAGCCGGACGGCGGATGTGGAAGCCCTTGATGCCATAGGCCTCGCCCAGCTTCACAAAGTCCGGGTTGCCGATGAGGTCCACGCCGCTCTCGCGGTTCTCAAAGAACAGCTCCTGCCACTGGCGCACCATGCCCAGGTAGCTGTTGTTCAGGACCAGGATCTTGATCGGCAGCTTGTGAATGGCTGCGGTGGCCAGTTCAAACAGTGTCATCTGGAAGCCGCCGTCTCCGGAGATGGAGACGACCAGTTTGTCCGGGCAGGCGAGCTGCGCGCCGATGGCGGCCGGGAAGCCGAAGCCCATCGTGCCGGCACCGCCGGAGCTCAGCCAATGATAGCTGGCGTCGTTCTTGTAGAACTGCGCCGCCCACATCTGGTGCTGGCCCACATCCGTGGAGACGATCGCCTTGCCCTTCGTGAGGTTGTACAGTTCGTCGATGACCTGCTGCATGCGCAGACCGCCCTGCTTCTTGTAGCCGAGAGGGTACTTCTTCTTGTAGCCATCCAGATGCTCCAGCCAGCCTTCGGTCGGCAGCTTCTCAATGTGCGGCAGCAGGTCGCTCAGCGCGGCCTTGGCATCACCCTTGATCGCCACGTCCACCTTGATCATCTTGTTAAACTCAGCCGCATCGATGTCGATGTGGATGAGCTTGGCGTTGCGGCCGAACATGTGCGGCTTGCCGATGATGCGGTCATCGAAGCGGGAGCCGACGTTCAGGATCAGGTCAGCCTCGCAGATCGCCTTGTTGGCATAAGCGGTGCCGTGCATGCCCAGCATGCCCAGGGAGAGAGCGTGGGTTTCAGGGAAGACACCCTTGCCCAGCAGCGTGGTGGTCACCGGGCAGCCCAGCGTCTCCGCCAGCGTCAGCAGTTCCTTGTCCGCACGGGCGATCATCGCGCCTTGACCGGCGAGGATGATCGGACGCTTCGCTTCAGAGATGAGGCGCGCCGCTTCCTTGATGCCTTTCGGATCAATCTTGAAATTCTCCTCGGGGTTGTAGCCCGGCAGGTCCATCGGCTCATCAAAGGTGCCGGTGAAGGCGCCCTGGCTGTAGTCCTTCGGAATGTCGATCAGCACCGGACCTGGACGGCCCGTGGTGGCGATGTGGTAGGCCTCCCTGGCGATACGGGGCAGGGAATTGCTGCTCTTGACCAGGTAGTTGTGCTTCACGACCGGGCTCGTGATGTTAAAGATGTCCGCTTCCTGGAAAGCGTCCTTGCCCAGCATCCAGCTCAC
This sequence comes from Prosthecobacter gellanilyticus, assembly GCF_007992435.1. Lineage (GTDB taxonomy): Bacteria > Verrucomicrobiota > Verrucomicrobiia > Verrucomicrobiales > Verrucomicrobiaceae > Prosthecobacter > Prosthecobacter gellanilyticus. Next base: position 321,513 of record NZ_BKAG01000002.1, read on the forward strand.
CGTCTGACCGCAAAGGACGATCATCGGAACGCTGTCCATCTGGGCCGTCATCAGACCGGTGATGGTATTACCAGCGCCAGGGCCGGAGGTCACGAGAACCACGGCAGGCTTGCCAGTGGCACGGGCATAGCCGTCAGCCATGTGAACAGCACCCTGCTCATGGCGGACCAGGATGAACTTCATGTCCGTCTTCACGGTCTGCAGGGCGTCAAAGATCGGGATGGCAGCGCCCCCCGAATAACCGAAGACATACTCAATGCCGAGGTCGGCGAGAGTTTTGATAAGGGCTTGTGCTCCGTCCATTTTTTGCTGGCTCATGGTGGTTGAGAGTGAAAATTGCGATTTCGAGGGTGAAATTGCTTCAAAAGTCTGTTTCTGCAATCGAAAATTGGCTATTTTGAGGTCAATTTCATGAATTCGATCACCTTGATGGGCTGAAAATTGGATTTTCCGAGGGGTATTTGATCATCGTTCGAGGTCCGGACTCCGAAAACAGTCAAAAAACACGCATCCAAGCTCCTCATCCCCTCAAAGCCTTCCCGAAAATCGCCAACCACGATCTACCTGGATTCACCTGGATCGCCCCTGACCCCACGTAGCGGCTGGCGTCAGCCTGCCGTTCTTTGAACCTGGATCTACCTTGATTAGCCTGGATCGCTCAACGTGGCCAACTTTCTCCGAAAGTTGAGCCCAAGCCCCGCCAACACTTTCCACCCCCTCTCGCCACAGGTCGGATCCGGTCGGATTCACTCGGATCTCTCCATCTCGCGGCACCCGGCACCGCGCCAGCAAAGCAGCCATCACACTCCGTGTGATGAGCCCACGACCCCGCAGTCTCCCCTCGTCCCCCCCCCATCGCAACAGGTCGGATCCAGTCGGATTGACTCGGATCGCCCCTCTCCTCTGAAACCACCGTCAATAACCTCAAACCGTTCCCTCCCCCTCCCGTGTCTTCCGTAGGCCAATACTCCCCCACCTTGCAGTCCGTAGCCATGGCGAAGGTCTGTCCCCAACTCCAAATCTCCTGTGAAAAGAACGCATTCATAGCCCCGCACTCTCCACCATCACCGTCCCTCGAGAAAGTGACCCAAGCAGCCCCTTTGGACACCGCGCCCAGATCTTCATTTCCGTCCTTTCACAACCGGGAACAGTGAACCGAGAACTGCGAACGATCTCACCCCACATGCACCGCCACCCAAACCGCATCCGCCGTCGTCCGCGCCACCCGATGCCTCACCCTTGCAGGAATCAGCACATGATCCCCGGCTCGTAGTTCCAGCGCCGCCTGTCCCTCGATCTCCAGCCTCGCCTCACCCTTCACCAGCAGCACCCATTCATCCTGCGCCTGATCATACCAAAACCCTTCCGGGCTCGTCTGTCCATAGGAGTCAATGCGCTCCACTTTCACACCCGCCTTTTCAAAGAGCGTCGTGAAAACTTCCTCGCCGTTTTTGCCGGAGGACGAAACAAGATCAGAGAAGAGCGAATGCGCCTGAATCATGGAAAGGAACATGATCATCACTCACCTCACCGCTTCTTCCACAAAAAGCCCGCAGCCATCAGGACCAGCGCCATGCCCCCCATCATCACCCAGGGGGGAATCGGGATCGTCATGGAGACCACCGTCCCCTCAGGGCTGGTCCTCACCGTCACCGGCTCGGAGGTCTTCGCCAGTTCCGTCAGGTCCGGCAGTTCGCGATCCAGCAGCGGAGATCCCTTCGCCAGCTTCTTCCAGTCTGCTGTGAACAGCAGGTCGATCCCCGGATTCTGCTCCTTCACCTGGCAGGAGCATTTACCGATCAGGAAGGTCGCCGCTTCCTCGATCGTCTCTGCCCGGATGCCTTTGCCGATCAGCGCATACAGCGCACGACCGCGTCCAAACACAGGGAACACCATCGGTTCCTTCGTCCACTCGCTCAGATCCTTCTCGGACCCCATCAGTGTTGAGATCAGCGCGCTTTCTTTCGCGTCCTTCCGTGAGACACGCACCAGTGAGAACTCCAGCCTCAGCTCATCCTGACCGACCGAGACCAGTCCGTTGGCGATATCCTGGTTGTCCAGTTCCGGCAGCGTCAGCACACCCATCAGATAGTCCAGCCGGTCTTGCAGCAGCTTCGCCGCCCCATCATCCAGCGCCGCGTCACCAGATTCTAAGAGCACCCACACCGCGCTCTGTCCTTCGCCAAGCCGCTGAAGGATCTCCTGCCGCACCGGAGAGTCGGTCAGATTCAGCGCCGCTGCCCTGGCCAGCGGCGTGGTGAGGATGTCCTCTCGCACACCCGTGCTGCGCGGATAGCGCAGCACCACATGCGGCAGCTCGCTGTCCTGAGGCTGCTGCTTCCAGATCTCCGCATGATCAGGACTCATCTCCGCCGCCACATCCACCGTCGTCACACTCAGATTCGCGCTCTCCGCTGCATCGGCGGGCGGCTTGAGCGCGGTGATCTGCTTTTGCTGCTCCGCCGTCAGCGCACCGCGATGATAGACAATCGCCTGAAAAGGATCCGCCTCCCAGTGCTCCAGTGCATAGCGAAACACCGGAACTGAGCAGGCCAGCGCCGAGGCGGCTGACAGCAGCAGGAAAGCAAGCATGCGCCCGGACAGGGAAGGGGAAGTGTGGACGGGCATGTGGCGGGCAGATAGCTGGGAGCGGAAAGTTACGTTTCTGCTTACCACCACTTTGCATCGCGTTGGCATCCCGACCACCCTCATGAAAGCGTTTCCTCTCCTCCTGCTCCTTGCCTCGCTGATCATCGCCCGTGCCGAGTGGCCGGCCTATCAGCATGACAACAGCCGCGTCGGCCACACTGAGGAGCCCTTGAAGGCACCGCTCGCCCCGCGCTGGGACATCACCTCACCCTCACCACCCCAGATGGCCTTTTCGGGCGAGGATGGTCGCGTCATCGAAGGGCTTGAGCTCTTCAATCGCGTCCGCTTTGATGACTGCTTCCACGTCGCCATCAGTGCTGGCAAAGTTTACTTCGGCTCCACCGTCGATGGCCGGGTGAACTGCGTGGATCTCGCCTCGGGTAAAGAGGTCTGGTCCTTCTTCACGAACGGCCCTGTGCACCTCGCGCCTGCCATCTCGGAGGGCAAAGTGTACTTCGGTTCCGATGATGGTTATGCCTACTGCCTCGATGCCCAAACCGGTGCCCTGGTGTGGAAGCTGCGCGCCGGTCCGAATGATGAACGCATCCTCGCCCGCAGCCGCATGATCTCACGCTGGCCGGTGCGCACCGGCCTGCTCATTGATGACGGCACCGTCTACTTCGGCGCAGGCGTGTTCCCGCATGAGACCATCTATTTATATGCGGTCGATGCTGCCACCGGCAAGGTTCAGTGGGTGAATGACGCCATCAGCCAGGAAGACGCAGGTCGTAATGACCTCTCCCCTCAGGGCTATCTGCTCGCCAGCAAAGAGCTTCTCTTCGTGCCCTCAGGCCGCGCTTTGTCCGTCGCCTTTGATCGCAAGACCGGCAAGCAGGTGAACAAACCCACCCCCGGCTGGCGTGGCGATGCCGGCGGCCAGATCGGCGGCACTCAGGCCATGCTGGTGGATGATCAAATCTTCGCCGTGGGAGAGCACCACATCCTCTCGCTCGATCAAAAGACCGGCAAAACAGGTTATGCCTGGTTCCAGGGCACCCAGATGACCATGACGGGAAATGCCGGCTTCATGGCCACGGGTAAGGAGATCGTCGCCATTGATCGTGACAAACATGCAGAAGGCACGCGCGAACGCCATGCCCTTGAGCTGTCCACCTCCAAGCTCTCCAAGGATCTCGCCAAGCATCCAGCCCTGGCTGAACTGAAGAAGATCGACAAGCTCACCGCCGCGATCAAGAAGGCCGCTCCCGCCGAAGCAGAAGCTCTGCAAAAGGATCTGGCCAAGGCCGCGCAGAAGTATGAGCCACTCCGGATCGAGTATAAGGAAAAAAAAGCCCTCGTGGCGGCGAACAAAGAGAAGCTCGCTGGCATGAAAGGCGTCGGCATCAAATGGACCTGGCCTTCCACGCATGAGTCCGCGCTCATCCATGCCGGCGGCACGGTCATCGTTGGCGGTAAAGGTGAAGTCGTCTGCCTCGATGCTGAAACCGGCAAGGTGCTCTGGCAGGGCAAGGTCGATGGTGATGCGCGCGGCCTCGCTGTTTCAGAAGGTCACCTCATCGTCAGCACCACCTCCGGCCATGTGTATGCCTTTGCGGATGCCTCTCGTCCAAACCTGCCAGCACTCGCGGAGACTCCAAAGATCATCACGGATCCATTCCCGCAAGATGCCCTCAGTGACATGTATGCGAAGGCCGCCGAGTCCATCCTCAAAGAGACCCAGGTGAAGCAAGGTTTCTGCCTCGTGCTCGGCAGCGAGCAGGGCCGCCTCGCTTATGAGATCGCGAAGCGCAGCCAGCTGGCTGTCTTTGGGGTCGAGCCTGACGAAGCCAAGGTGAAGTCTTCACGTGAGGTCCTGCTGCGCACAGGCCTGTATGGCTCGCGCATCACCATCGATCATCTCGATCTCTCCATGGTTCCGTATTCCAGCTACTTCGCGAACCTCATCGTGTCAGACGCTGCCTTGATCACCGGCAAAGTCCCCGGCATTCCCGTCGAAGTGGCCCGCACCTTGAAACCCATCGGCGGTGTCATCTGTCTCGGTGCCTCCGGCAAGGAAACCAATGCCGCTGAGTGGCTCGCAGCCACCAAGCTCACCGAAGAAAAAGCCACGTTCACGAAGTCAGGCGACTGGTCACTGCTCACACGTGCTGCTTTGCCCGGAGCCGACTCCTGGTCGCATCAATACGGCAATGCCGCGAACACCAGCAGCAACAACGACCAGCGCGTCAAAGGTGGCCTGAATGTCCTCTGGTATGGCGATCCAGGTCCGGCGGAAACCGTGAACCGTCATGATGGTGCTGTCGGTCCTCTTTCGGTGAACGGCAGGCTCTTCACGCAAGGTGACACCAGCATCCAGGCCCATGATGCCTTCAATGGGCAGTTCCTTTGGGAAGTGAAGAACCCCGGTGCCATGCGCATCGGCGTCTACAACTCACGCGAGCCAGGAAACATGGCCGCGAGTGATGACTACCTCTTCATGCTGCTGGAAGACAAGTGCATCCAGTTTGACGCCGCGACCGGCAAGACCGTACGCGAACTGAAAATCCCCGGCGCTGGCAAGCCTAACCTCGAGTGGGGTTACATCGCCTACTATGACGGCATGCTCTACGGCACCGAGACACAGCGCGTTGAGAATGCCGCGGAAGTCGCGCGTCGCGGTAAAACCGGTTCCATCTCCACAGACACGCTCTTTGCCTATGATGTGAAGACCGGTGAGCTGAAGTGGTCTCATCAGGGCAAGCACATCTCGCATGTCTCCATCGCCATCGGTGATGGCCGCGTGTTCTTTGTCGATGCCTCCCTCACACCGGCCCAGCGTGAGGAGATGCTGCGTCAGGACAAGTCAGATCTCGCCAAGCTCACTGGCAAGGCCAAGGACCTCGCCGAAGAGCGCACGAAGAATGCCGACCTTCGTCTGGCGGTGGCACTCGATGCCAAAACCGGCGCGCAGAAATGGGCGCAGCCGGTGGATGTCACGGATTGCAGCGAGATCGGCATCGGCGGCGGTGCCTTGACCATGATGTATCAAAACGGCCACCTCGTGCTCGGCGGTGCGAATGCCAATGGTCACTACTGGGAGCAGTTCCTCGCGGGCGAGTTCGCCCGCCGCAGGCTTGTCGTTCTCGATGCGGAGAAGGGGAACAAGATCTGGGCCAAGGATGCAAACTACCGTCATCGTCCGGTCGTCATTGGCAATGAGGTCATCGCCGAACCCTGGGCTTATGATCTCTACACTGGCGAACAAAAGATGCGTACACATCCGCTGACGGGCGAGAAAACCCCATGGATGTTTGCACGTCCCGGTCATCACTGCGGCGCCATCTCCGCCACCGCGAACCTCATGTTCTTCCGCTCCAAATCCACCGCCTACTACAACATGGATGAGGACGAAGGCACGGAGCACTTCGCCGGCCAGCGTCTCGGCTGCTGGATCAACACCATTCCCGCGAATGGTCTCGTCATGATCCCCGAAGCCAGCGCCGGTTGTGTCTGCTTGTTCTCCATCGCCGCCACGGTCGTGTTTGAGCCGCGTGCGGATCGCATGAGCTGGGGCGTCTACAGCGCCACCGGTGCCAGCACTCCCGTGCAGCACATGGCCTTGAATCTCGGTGCTCCAGGAGATCGTCGTGATAATCAGGGCAAGCTCTGGCTCGGCTATCCACGCCCATCTTCACGTGCGGGCATCGATCTCCCGCTCGACCTCAATCAGGACTTCGTGAAGGGCGGTGAGTTCTACGCCCTCAACGAAGAGTCCCACAAGATCGCCGATACTCAAACCCCTTGGGTTTACACCTCTGGCGCGCGTGGCCTTCAGCATGTGGAGCTGCCGCTTATCGGCAAAGGCGAGAAGGCCGAAACCTACACAGTCCGCCTCTACTTCGCTGCCTTGGAGGGCGATAAGCCCGGCCAGCGTATGTTTGACGTGCAGCTTCAGGGCAAGCCAGTCATCCAAGGGCTTGATGTCACCGCCAAAGCTGGCGCCACTCAAAAAGCCTTGGTCGAAGAATTCCAAAACATTCCTGTGACAGATGTCCTGCGTCTCGACCTCGTTCCTGCGACGAAAACGCCCGGAGAATCAGCTCAGCCCATCATCAGCGGTATCGAGGTGCTCCGCACCCACGCCACTGAGATTAAAGGCGGAGTGGCAGGCAGATGATATCTGCCTGCCACACTTCATAAGCGGATTTTAGATAGCGTTAGTAGCGGATCTGGCGATAGCCCTGGAAGGTGCGACCACTAGGGGCGTAGCCAGAATACCGGTACGGCGAGCGCGCGTAGGAGGAGCGCCCATAGTAGGGGCGGTACCCGACGTTGCGATACCCGCTGTAGCCATAGCCACGGCTGTAGTGGCGGTGACGATGACTGTCATTTCGACTGTTGGCAATGGCATAACCGGCAAGGCCGGCTGCTGCCATGCCGAGGGCTGCCGTTCCGGGTTCTACGACGGGACGAGGATTCCCATACGCGTCGTAGGCGGTTGTGCAGCTGACACCGGTCGCTCCGATCAGGAGCGCGGCAATGATGCGTTGAAGATATGTTTTCATGACGCCGGGTTAGACCTGGGCTTTTTGATGAATATTCAAAAACGGAGTAACTTATAATTGAGCCAGTTCGCAAAAAGAGCAGGGCCGCTTTCCCCTTGGAAAACGTATGTGGCCCGCCGCCAAAGGGGGGGCGTTTCGCGCGCGGCTCACAGGATTGGAATAACGAAAAGTGTGTCTTGATGAGGGCGGTTCCATGCCCAGCCTCCGCGTGCTTTTGCATTCCTCTGCCTCGGCTTGGTGAAACACTGCTTTTGCAGCTCGTGCCGCTTGTCAGCCCCGCGAATCTGAGTGAGTGCGTCGCCATGACTTTCTCGATCCAGGACATCCGTTTCCACGTTCTGCCCATGCGGACTCGTTTTCCTTTCCGCTATGGCATCGCCAGCATGATCGGCATCCCGCATTTGTTTGTGACGGCGGACCTCGTGGTGGATGGCAAACCGGCCCAGGGGCTCGCTTCGGAAGGTCTCGCCCCCAAGTGGTTCACCAAGAATCCTGAATCTTCGCTGGAGCTGGATTGGGCGGAAATGATCGCCGTCATTCAAAACGCGGCCCGCATCGCGGAGAACATCGCTCTCAAGCCCGTGGGCTACTTCGCCTGGTGGCAGGACCTGTATGCCGAGCAGGGCCGCTGGGCCAAGCTGCGCTCCCAGCCACCGCTCCTCGCGAACCTCGGCGTCAGCCTCATGGAGCGCGCTGTCTTGGATGGCCTCTGCAAAGCCGCCGGCCAGCCCCTGCATCGCGTCCTCAAAACAGACGCCCTCGGCATCGATCTCGGCGCGGTGCATGAAGAACTGCGCGGCGTGCAGGTGAAGGATGTCCTGAGTCCGGAACCTCTCGCCAGGGTCGCCGTGCGCCACACCATCGGTCTGGGAGATCCCCTGCGCGCTGAAGACTCTCCCGGCCTGAACGATGGCCTGCCGGAAACCCTGGCAGATTCCATCCGCGCCTATGGTCTGCGCTATTTTAAGATCAAGGTCACCGGCCAGATCGAGGTGGACATCCCGCGCCTGCATCAGATTGCCGAGGTTCTGGAGGCTGGCTGCCCGCAGGGCTTCCACGCCACGCTGGATGGCAATGAGCAGTTCACCGACCTCGCCTCCTTCCGTGAGTTTTATGACATCCTGGCCGCAGACCCCGCGCTAGCCTCGCTCTTCAAAAGCCTGCTCCTCATCGAGCAGCCCTTGCATCGCGATCACGCTCTTAAAGACGATGTCGCCGCCGCCATCGCCGGTTGGAAAGACGGCCCCGGCATGATCATGGACGAGTCCGATGGCTCGCTGACCGACTTGCCGCGTGCCCTGGAGCTCGGTTACAACGGCACCAGTCACAAGAGCTGCAAAGGTATCGTGAAGGGCATCGTCAATGCCGCCCTGCTCAAGGTGCGCGCTCCGCAGATGGCCCGCCCCCCCATCCTAAGCGGTGAAGATCTGGCCAACACCGGCCCAGTCTCGCTTCTTCAGGACCTCGCCATGATGGCCCTGCTCGGCATCACCCATGTGGAGCGGAATGGCCACCACTACTTCCGCGGCCTCAGTGTCTACTCCCCGGAGTTCCAGGAAGCTGCCTTGAAGGCCCACCCGGGCTTCTACCGCCGCCACGAACTCGGCTTTCCCACGCTCGACGTCCAGGAGGGCCTGATCGACCTCACCTCCGTGAACAGCGCCCCCTTCGGTTCTGCCATCCCCATTGACGCTGAGCAGTTTACGGCGCTGAAACCGTGGATCATGTCCGGCGGCATGGCAGCCCTCCAGTAAGGGGCGTTCCATCTTCACGCCCCTGAGGCCACCAGCTCCAAGATCTCCTGAACACTATCCCCGGGATTGACTCACGCTGATCTTCCTCTACCTCAAAAGGGCACTGTTCACCCGTCTCCTACCCCTTCGTCATTCGACATTCGGATTTCGTCATTCTTACACCCATGGCCACCCCCGCCCACAACTACACCGAAGACAGCATCAAGTCCCTCGACTGGCGCCAGCACATCCGCCTGCGTCCGGGGATGTACATCGGCAAGCTCGGTGATGGTTCGCAGCCTGAGGACGGCATCTACGTGCTGCTCAAGGAAGTGGTCGACAACTGCATCGACGAGCACGTCATGGGCTTCGGCAAGTTGATCGAGATCGAGGTCAGTGAGGAGAATCTGGTCACCATTCGCGACTACGGTCGCGGCGTCCCGCTCGGCAAGCTGCTCGAGTGTGCCGCGCAGATCAACACCGGTGCCAAATACGACAGCGAGGTCTTCAAGCGCTCCGTCGGTCTGAACGGCGTCGGCATCAAGGCAGTGAACGCTCTCTCTGAGTTCTTCGAGATCAAGGCCGTGCGTGAAAAGCTGACACGCGCCATCGAGTTCTGCCGCGGCGAGGTGAAGTATGACATGGGCAAGCCCAAGGCGAGTGAGGAAGCCGATGGCACCCGCATCTCCTTCCGTCCGGACCCCACCTCCTTCTCGCCGAAGGTGAAGTACAATCTCGACTTCATCCGCGAGATGCTGCGCTACTACGCCTGGCTGAACCCCGGCCTGGTCCTGAAGCTCAATGGCGAGACCTTTAAATCCAAGGACGGTCTGCGTGACCTCATCGCCGCGAAGCTCACCGAGTCCCCGCAGTATCCCGTCATCCATCTCGATGGCACGGATGTCGAGGTCGCCTTCACCCACGGCACTGGTTATGGCGAGGAGTTCTACACCTTCGTCAACGGCCAGCACACCACCCAGGGCGGCACTCACATGGCCGCCTTCCGCGAGGCCGTGGTGCAGGAGTGCCGTGAGTTCTTCAAGAAGCAGTTCGAGCCCAGCGACGTCCGCACCGGCATCATCGCCGCCGTGTCAGTGAAGGTACAGGAGCCCGTCTTCGAATCTCAAACGAAGACCAAGCTCGGCTCCACCCACATGGAGCCCAACGGCCGCAACCTCCGTACCCACATCATCAACACCGTGGCGAAGGAGCTGGACAATTTCCTCCACAAAAATGCCGAGGTGGCGAAGTCCCTCCAGGAGAAGATTCTGGCGAACGAAAAGGAGCGCAAAGAAATCAGCGGCATCCAGAAGGCCGCCCGTGAAAACGCGCGCAAGGCCAAGGTGCATAACAAAAAGCTGCGTGACTGCCGCATCCACCTCGACACGAAGGACAAGCGCCGCGAGGAAAGCACCATTTTCATTACCGAGGGTGACAGCGCCTCCGGTAGCATCACCAAGAGCCGCGATGTCGAAACCCAGGCTGTCTTCAGCCTGCGTGGAAAGCCGCTGAACTGCTACGGCATGACCAAGAAGGTCGTCTATGAAAACGAGGAGTTCTACCTCCTCGCCAACGCCCTGCAGATTGACGAGGACGTTGAGGACCTGCGCTTCAACAAGATCGTGCTCGCCACTGATGCTGATGTGGACGGCATGCACATCCGTCTGCTCATGATCACCTGGTTCCTGCAGTTCTTTCCCCAGCTGGCTCGTGATCCAGGCGTGAATGAAGGTCACCTCTACATCCTGCAGACTCCGCTCTTCCGCGTGCGCAACAAAAAGGAAACCTTCTACTGCTACAGTGACGAGGAGCGTCAGCGCGCCATCCATCGCTGCGGCAAGAACGCCGAGATCACCCGCTTCAAAGGTCTGGGTGAGATCAGCCCGGACGAGTTCAAGCACTTCATCGGGCCGAACATGCGCCTGGAGCCGGTGATCAGACCCCACTTCGCGAGTCCGGTGGCTCATACGGAAGCGGAGGGAGAGGTTGAGGGGGCAGCTCCCAACAATTTCATCTCCCGTTACAAGAACATGAAGGACTTCCTCAGTTACTACATGGGCAAGAACACCCCCGAGCGCCAGACCGACATCGTCGCGAACCTCCGCATCGAGAAGGAACTCGAGTTCAAGGAAGAAGCCGCCCTCCCCGAAGCCGCCTGAGACCTCTCTGGCCGGCCCAGCCTCGCATCTTTGGAGTCATCAGACACCTAACCGTGTCGCAGACCAGCGTGCCCAAGGAGCGCGGACTTCAGTCCGCAGCAGGTGGAACGCGAGGTATGGTGCCCTGTTCCCAAGAAAGTCTTCAAGTCAAAGACCTCCGCGTTCGCTGCTGATACGCCCAGCGCTCATATAGGTATAGCATAGCCTAACGAAAAACGCATCAATCCCGTTTTCCCCACACCCAGCGAAACAAATTCCGGTTATCCGCAAACCGCGCCTCCTCGGAGGCGGACCCGAGCGTCACCACGATGAACCCGCGTCCCTCATAGGACCCCGTGGCCACGAGACACGCCCCCGCGCTTGTCGTGGTCCCAGTCTTCACACCATCATAGTTGGCCAGCTTCAGCAGCTCATTGCTGTTCTTCCACTCCGCCTCGCGCTCTTTCTTGTTAGGCATCCGGATCTGCGCCCGATGTGTCTGCGCCGCAACTACCTCGCGAAACAGCGCATGCTTGCGCGCCGCCAGCGTGAGCTTCACCAGATCACGCGCGGTGGTGGTGTAGTCCGTTTCCGCGCCGCCATCCCCAAAGGGAATGCGATACGTGGAGTCAGTCATACCGAGCCTCCCAGCCGTGCGGTTCATCTCCGCGATGAAGTTGGCCCTTGAGGCATAGGCCGGAGCCTTCACCCCCTTAGGTGTCTCCTCACCAGGTGCGGCCAGACGCGAATGGAAGTGCTCGGCAAAGGCGTTTCCCATGTCATTGCCAGAGGGAAGCATGAGCGCATAGAGACCATCACGCACCTGCACCTTCTCACCCGCCTTGACATCGGCCGTGGATCCAGCGGTGCTGTCCGCCAGCTTGGAAATGCTCACCCATTCATCCAGTACCGCCGGATCCTTCTGAACCAGTTCCAGCACCACGTAGGCACACATGATCTTGGTCGTGCTCGCCGCCTTGCGCGGTTCATTAGCCAGCAACGAGGCGACCTCCTGACCGCTCTCAAGATCAGCAATGATCCATGACTTCGCCGTCACCGCCGGTGGCCCCGCCAGATCCTCCGTCGGCCGGTCAGCCGCAAAGCACTTCAAGCTGAAGACGCTAAAGACGAGAACAAAACAGCGAGAGAATGACATCATGAGTTCAGCCTGAACGGCCCAAACCTGAGTGGCAACCCAGAAACGAAGCAAGCCACGGATAGATCATCACACCTTCGAGCACCCATCCCTCAAAGCGCCAACGTGCGCGTCCCATCAAAGCCTGGGGTTTCAACCCCAGGGACGGGCAGCCTCACAGACCGCAAAGCGCTGAAAGCGCGTGTCATGCACTCATCGGGACGAAAAATCGCACCATTCCAAGATGGTCATAAGAGGCACTTCAGCGCGGCTCATCTGTCGACGAGTCGCGCCTACTATCTGCCCCCTGAGGGACTCATCCCTGTGCCGCTTCAGCCGCCTGTTTCGCCTCCTCCTTCTTCCGCTTCTCCTCAGCCTCCATCGCCGCCTTCTCAGCGGCCATGACAGCCATGGCAGAGGCCCGGCGTGCCCGATCCTTGGCTTCCTGCTCAGCGCGCGCCTTGGCCTGTGCGGCTTCACGGCGTGCCTTCGCTTCTTCCTCGGCCTTGCGGGCCACTTCCTTCTCAGCGTCCTGACGAATCTTCAGCGCCGCAGCCGCCGCTCTCACGGCTTCAAGTTCCAGCTTCGCCTGCGCGCGCTCAGCCTCACGCACGGCTTCCTTCTCGGCATCCGCCTTGGCCTTGGCTTCCGCAGCAATCCTGCGTGCCTCTTCCTTCTCCGCCTGCAGGCGTGCCTTCTCAGCCGCCTTTTCCGCATCGGCCTGCTCTTTGGCAATGCGCGCCGCTTCCTTCTCAGCCGCCGCTTGAGCCTTGGCCTCGGCAGCCGCCACACGGGCAGCTTCCTTCTCGGCCTGAAGGCGAGCCTTCTCAGCCGCTGCTGCGGCAGCGGCCTCTTCCTTGGCCACACGAGCAGCCTCCTTCTCTTCAGCCGCTTTGATGCGTGCCTCAGCTGCCGCCAGGTTCGCCGCATCTCTCTCGGCCTGTAGACGAGCCTTCTCGGCCGCCTTCTCAGCGTCCGCCTGTTCCTTGGCCAGACGCGCCGCTTCCTTCTCAGCTTCGGCCTTTGCCTTCGCCTCGATGGCTGCCAGCTTCGCCGCCTCTTTCTCAGCCAGGATCCGGGCTTTCTCGGCAGCCTTTTCTGCCTCCGCCTGCTCCTTGGCAATGCGCGCCGCTTCCTTCTCCTCCAGAGCCTTGATGCGCGCCTCGGCAGCCGCCAGCTTCGCCGCTTCCTTCTCGGCGGCCTGGCGCGCTTTCTCAGCAGCCTTTTCTGCGATCTCATGCTCACGGGCCAGGATCAACGCCTCGCGGGAGGCGATGTCAGCCGCCAGCTTCGCTTCCTGAGCCTCCGCCAGATGCGCCGCAAAGGCGCGCAACTGCCGCCCCAGTTCAGTGGCGGTCTCGGTCAGCACGGGAGCTGCCTCGGCATGGACTTTGTTCAGCACCTCCAGTGTTTCGAGCTTGGCGGCGGTGTCGTTGAGAAGGGCGGTAAATTTGGGATCGAGCTTGGTCGTCATCGATGGGGTCGGAAAGTAGGGGGAGAACAGCCATGAATGGTGACTCTTGGCCTCCTGTAAAGCACCTTCCGAAACACCTTTTCGCTCTCTCCCGCAGCAGCCCGCTCCGGCCTCCTACTTTGGAGGTAGTCATTAGTGAAATGTCTTGTGGCACCCGGACCTCCCCGCGATTCTTTTTGTGAGATCTCCCGATCTGTCCCGCAGTCTCCAGGCCCCGCTCTCCCATGATTCACCGTCTCCCAGCCGTCGTGCTGCTGGCAGCCATGCTGTGCATGGCCGGGACTTTGTGCGGGCAGGGGCCAAACTCCGGGCTGGCCATGGCTGACTCGGTGCCTTTGATGACCATCAAAGAGATCCGCACCAAGAACAAGGCGAACATTCCCGCCGCCGTGCGCGGCGTGGTCACTGCCATGGATGTGGTGCGCATCTATGTGCAGGACGAGACCGGGGCCATCGGCGTCATCCGCGCGGCCGTCTTCCAGCCCGTGGCTCCGGGAGACTACGTGGAGATCAAAGGCACCACCACGGGGCAGGGGGCCGGGCTTGGCCTCAATGGCCTTTCGCTGACCAAGACCGGCATCGCAGCACTGCCAGCGACAAAGACCTTCACCGGGGAGCAGCTGGATGCCAGCGAGTCGCAGCATCAGCGCGTGCGCGTGACAGGCACGGTGCATGAGGTCGGTGTCAGCAGCGGCATGCTGGTCCTCCAGGTGCAGTCCGGCAGCGCCTCCTTCATCGCCATGTGGCCCGGTTATCAGCCCCATTCGGAAACTCGCGTGCTCGCTCCGCGCATGGATCTCATGGATGCGGATGTGGAGCTCGTGGGGGCCGCCGTGCCGCAGTTTAGCCAGGCGGGCTATCGCAATGGCTTCCGGCTGATCATGGCCTCTGCGGATCCGGAGGATTTGAAGGTACTGAAGAATGGCTCGCCAGACATCTTTACCCGCCCGTTGCGCACGCTGGAGAGCTTCCGCGGCATGACCTCTCATCAGAACCAGCGTCACCTCATCAAGGGCGTCGTGACTTACTGGTCGGATGCTGGCTGGTTTCATCTGCAGGACGAGACGGGCACCGCCCGCGTGAACAACGCGGACTTCATGCCGCAGCAGATCGGCTGGCTGTATCGCAGTGATCGTTCTGAGCCTCAGCTTTCTCCCGGTGACATCGTGGAGGTCGTCGGCATGCCCGAGGTCAAATCCACCGGCAGCATCTCCTTCACCCGCTGTGAGTGGCGCCAGACCGGTCATGCCGAGCCGCCGCCCTTCCTGGCTGCCTCGGCCTCCGCCATTATCAAAGGTGGTTATGATGGCAGGCCGGTATCCGTGACCGGTCGCGTGGTGGATGTGGACATCTCCACGGATTACCAGGGCTTTGCCGTCCACACCTTCTGGATGCAGTCGGAAGGGGTCGACTTCAGCGCCATTGTGCAGATGCGCCGGAAGGCCAAGGCCCCCGTGAAAGTGGGGGATTACGCGCACATGACCGGCGTGGTGACCACTGCGCCAAACGTCGTCGGGCGCACGCCTTTCCGGATCAATCTGAATGACATGGAAAGCATCCACAGCCTGCCGCCGCCACCCGCGTGGAGAAGTGCCAAAGTCATCCGCTGGGTGCTGGTCGGGGCTGCGGTGCTCGGGTTCGGGGTCATGTGGATCTTTGTGCTGCGCAGGCAGGTGGCTCAGCAGACCGCCCAGCTTCGCAAGAACGCCTTCCAGCTTCAGGAGCAGCTCGATCAGGAAAAGGAGCTGAGCGAGATGAAAAGCCGCTTCGTCTTCACGGTCAGTCATGAGTTCCGCAATCCTCTGGCCATCATCATGTCCTGCAGTGATGTGCTGCAGCGTGCGAAGGGCAAGCTCACACCCGAGGAGCATGAGCGCCAGATCAGCGGCATCCAGCTGAACGTGCGCCGCATGGCGGACATGATGGAGGAGGTGCTCCTGCTCGGCCGTGCCGAGGCGGGCCGTCTGCCGTGCAATCCGGAGCCGGTGAACATGCAGTCCTTCTGCCAGCGTCTTGTAGACCAGATCCGCTCCGTCAGTGATGCCCGCTGCCCTATCGAACTTTGCGTTGAGAAGACCCTCCCGAACCTCATGCTGGACACCAGTATGCTGCATCACATCCTCGGAAACCTCATCAGCAATGCCGTCAAATACTCCCCTCCCGGCCTCTGCGTGGATGTGAATGTCTGCCTGGATGACATCGGCGTCTGCTTCACCATTCATGACCAGGGCATGGGCGTGCCCACCATGGACCGTCCGCGTATTTTCGAGCCCTTCCACCGCGGCAGCAATGTCGGCGAAACCGCCGGCACTGGTCTCGGCCTCGCCATCGCGGAACGCTGCGCCCGCGCGCATGGCGGCAGCATCACCTGCGAGAGCGACCCCGGTGATGGCACCACTTTCTGCGTCCATCTTCCGGCCACCATCGCCACCACCAAGCCATCCCTTGCCCCCTCATGAAAATCCTGGTCATCGAAGACGAGCCCCTCACCCGGGAAAACATAGCCCTCATCCTGCGCATGGAGGGTTATGACACCTGCACCGCCTCGGATGGTGGCAAGGGCATCGCCGCCGCCATCTCGGAGAAGCCTGATCTGATCCTGTGTGACATCACCATGCCCGACACCGATGGTTATTCCGTGCTCACCCAGGTCCGTCGGAATGAAAATCTGCGCCACACGCCCTTCATCTTTCTCACCGCGCGCGGTGATCGTGCCGACCTTCGCCAGGGCATGAATCTTGGTGCCGACGACTACCTCACCAAGCCTGCGAGCGCCGCGGAGATCATCGATGCCATCCGCGCCCGTCTTCAGCGTGAAACCATGCGCGAGAGCGGCTTCTCACCCGACTTCAGTTCCCCCGAACCTCTGCAAAAGCTCGGCATCACTCCTCGTGAGGCCGAGGTGCTCCTCTGGGTCGCTCAGGGCAAGTCCAACGGCGAGATCGGCGCCATCATCCAGGCCACCGAAAACACCGTGAAGAAGCACGTCCAGCACATCTTCGAAAAACTCGGCGTCGAAAGCCGCAACGCCGCCTCCCTCATCGCCCTCGAGAAGCTCAGCTCCTAGAGTGACAGGGTTTGATTGATCAAGCCTAACTAAAAATATCGCAAACGTATCTGCTGGGGCCATCTGTGTCCTCTGCGTTATCTGCGGTCAAAAAACGCGCATCACGACCACAAGCACAGACATCTCAGATGGCCGGCTCCCGACTATCTGTGCCCTCTGCGTCATCTGCGGTTAAAAAGGATCGGCTCAAAACCCCGCCGCAGTCAAAGCCGACCTTAGCTTCGCTTTGCCATCGCTTTCAATCACCTCCCCGTGACCCACGATCACGCGATCAAAGTCCCAGCCCAGGATCTCCGCCATTGAGTCCTTGAAGGCCTCCACATCCTTGATGCCTGCCTTGAACGGACGTGTCATGCCAGGATGATGCTCTCCGCCAATCGCCACGCGCAGCAGCAGCTCCGTCCACAGCGGCTGATGGTCGTCAAAATTGAAGACGAGCTCCGTCAGCACCAGCGTGCGTGATGGCACATGCAGCAGCGCCGTGTCTCGTGCCACTGGTGCCCCTTGGATCTCATGCGCCAGGACCTCACCGCTCCATTCACTCGGCGCAGGCATGATCGGCTCCGTGGCAAACCCCACGGCCTCAGAAAAGCCTGGTGGCGCCAGATAAGGAATGATGGGGAAAGCCGCGCGCCCTTCCTTTGCAAACGTGTCATGCCGCAAAATACCATCCAGCAGCCACCCAGGCTCTCCCAGCGCCCGAATCGCCGCCACATCACCATGGGTAAACGGTGCTGTGGAGTGAATGATCAGCTTCCCCGACTGCAGCCGGATGATCGTCACCACCCTCAACAAATCCGCCCCGAGCATTTTCAGCGGATAAGCCTTCCGCCAGAGATTCGGCGCCAGTTCACGAAATTCAGAGTTCGTTTCCATATGCGTTGGATCGTTTCGTCCGATGATTCTACGTGCATGGAAGCAACCAGGACATCTTAACCGCAGATGACACAGATATCTCAGATGGACCTGATTGGATCATCTGCGCCCTTTGCGTTATCTGCGGTTAAAAACCTCTGGTATGTGACCTTTGCGCGCCCCGATTCACCCCAGATGATCCAAATATCTCATATGACCGGCTCCCGACCATCTGTGCCCTCTGCGTTATCTGCGGTTAAAAACCTCTGGTATGTGACCTTTGCGCGTCCCGATTCACCCCAGATGATACAAATATCTCAGATGACCGGCTCCCGACCATCCGTGCCCTCTGCGTTATCTGCGGTTAAAAATCCCTGACACACGACCACAAAAAAGGCGCGGAGCATTGCCCCGCGCCTCGCTTGAAAACCTTGTGATCTCTTACTTGAAGAACAGTGGGATCACCAGAATCGCCAGCACGTTCACGACCTTGATCATCGGGTTCACGGCAGGGCCGGAGGTGTCCTTGTAAGGATCGCCCACGGTGTCACCGGTCACGGCAGCGGCATGCGCGAAGCTGCCTTTGCCACCGTGGTTGCCTTCTTCCACATACTTCTTGGCGTTGTCCCAGGCACCACCGGCGCTAGTCATCGCGATACCGACAAAGAGACCGGTGACGATGGTGCCGATGAGCAGACCACCGAGAGCTTCTTTACCCAGGAAGGCCACGCCAACCACAAACACGATCGGCAGCAGCGCTGGCACGATCATCTGCTGCAGCGCAGCCTTGGTCACGATGTCCACGCACTGGCCGTATTCAGGCTTTTCAGTGCCATTGAGGATGCCTGGCTTCAGCGCGATCTGGCGGCGCACTTCCAACACCACAGCTCCAGCGGCGCTGCCCACGGCGTCCATGCCGAAAGCAGTGAAGAGGTAAGGCAGAAGACCACCGATGAACATGCCGATGATGACCTTTGGATTCATGAGATCAAAGACGACCTCATCCAGCTTCAGGAAGGATTTCAATTCTTCGACGTAGCTGCCGAAGAGCACCATGGCGGCCAGACCGGCGGAAGCGATGGCGTACCCCTTGGTCACGGCCTTCATCGTGTTGCCCACAGCATCCAGTTCGTCGGTGATCTTGCGCACATCTTCCGGCAGACCGGACATCACGGCGATACCGCCGGCGTTGTCAGTGATGGGGCCGAAGGCGTCCAGAGAGATGATGATGCCGCTCAGGCTGAGCATGGAGACCACGGCGATGGCAATACCGTAGAGACCGGCGAGATCCCAGCAGGTCCAGATGGAGGCCGCGATGCAAAGCACCGGCAGAAGTGTGGCATGGTGACCCACGCTGATGCCCGCGATGATGTTCGTGGCGTGACCGGTTTCAGAAGCCTTGGCAATGCGGCGCACGGGATTGTGAGCGGTGCTGGTGAAGTAGTTCGTGATCCACACCACGGCGAAGGTGAGCGCCAGACCGATCAGCGTGCAGTAAAAGAGAGCGGAAGGCG
Organism: Prosthecobacter gellanilyticus; assembly: GCF_007992435.1. Taxonomy (GTDB): domain Bacteria; phylum Verrucomicrobiota; class Verrucomicrobiia; order Verrucomicrobiales; family Verrucomicrobiaceae; genus Prosthecobacter; species Prosthecobacter gellanilyticus. The sequence continues at coordinate 340,583 of NZ_BKAG01000002.1, forward strand.
TGACGGCGATGCCAGCCATGGTCACCGGAGCGGTGAAGATGGCGCTGGTCGCAAACTTGAAGAGGATGGCGGCCACAATGCCGGACACAGCCACACCACCGACGAGGGCAGGGGTGGCCTTCTGCTTCACGAAGTTCACCCAGCCAATGCCGAGAAGGGAGGCGATGATGGACAGGCCGCAAAGCACGAAAGGATAAACCAGCACCGCGTGGTTGCCTTCAGGAGCCGTGAGGTGGCCCACGAAGAGGGCACCGATGAGGCTCACCGCATAGGTCTCAAACACGTCAGCGGCCATGCCTGCGCAGTCACCCACATTGTCGCCCACGTTGTCGGCGATGGTGGCTGGGTTGCGAGGATCGTCTTCGTTCAGGTTCTGCTCGATCTTGCCCACGAGGTCAGCACCCACGTCAGCAGCCTTGGTGTAGATGCCGCCGCCGAGACGGGCAAACACGGAGATCAGCGAGCTGCCCAGGGCCAGGCCGATGAGGGCATCAATGCTGGCCTTGGTGCTGTACATCTTTTCCACCACGAGGAAGAAGAGACCCACGGAGAGCAGACCGAGCGCCACCACCAGCAGGCCGGTCACGGCACCGCCGTTGAAGGCGATCTTCAGCGCCGGATGAGCGCCGATCCTGGCAGCCCAGGCAGTGCGGACGTTCGCACGCACGGCCACCATCATGCCGATGTAACCGGCCACCAGGGAGCAGACTGCGCCGACCACGAAACCTGCACTGGCGAGACCACCGCGGATGAAATACACGGCCACAAAGATGACCACGGCGATCAGGCTCACCGCACGGATCTGACGGTTCAGATAAGCCTTGGCACCTTGCTGGATGGCACCACCGATCTCGGCCATCTTTTCATTGCCCGCAGAGGCTCCCATGACGTTGCGGATGAGCAGGATCGCGAAAGCCAAGCCCACAACTGCGAGGGCAAGGGAGGTCGGAATGCCTTGGGTAAGGAGGAATGACAAGTTCACAGGTGGGAGGGCGGATGGTTGGTTGGGAAAAAGCGGCGGAGTCTAGCGGGTCGTCATGCACTGGCAACAGCCTTTTCCACATCGGCTATAATCATCTTTTCCTTCCGCCAGAAGCGGCCAAGATAGGTCTTAATGTTATCTTCAGTCCCTTTTCATGCCTTCAGCCCGAGTCATCAGTGGGTGCTGGCCTTGACGGTCCTCTCCATCATCCTGCTCGCCATCCTGCGCCGCTGGTCCCCAAAAATGGCCGTTTTGGGTGAGAAAATCCTAGGGTCCCTCCTCCTCACGACCTGGCCGGCCAGCATGGCCGGGCACCTCCTCGCGGGAGATTTTACCATGGACAATGCCTTGCCCTGTCATTTTTGCGATATCGCCGCCATCAGCGGAGGCATCGCCCTCTGGACCCAGAACCGCACCGCCAGTGAGATCCTCTACTTCTTCGGCCTCGCAGGCACTCTTCAGGGCCTGATCACGCCTAACCTGAAGGCTGATTTCCCGGACATGCGCTTCCTGGCCTTCTTCATGACCCACGCCGGGGTCGTGATCGCTGCCATCCATGTCACGACCGCCATGGGTTGCCCTCCTCGTCGCGGCTGCCTGCCCCGCATGGTCGCCCTCACTCTTTCCTATGCCGCTCTGGCGGGTCTGGTGAACAAGGTCTGCAGCACGAACTACGGTTTCCTCTGCCACAAGCCTGAGGCCGCCAGCCTCATGGACCACCTCGGTGCCTGGCCCTGGTACATCGCCAGCATGGTCGGCCTCTGCGTGGTCTTCTACTCCATCCTCTACTTCCCCTTCTTCCTGCTACGGAAGTGGCAGGAACGGAAAGTCATGGTCTCCAGCCCAGGTGTCTGAAGCAATCAGACATCCGTGATCTCAGCGCTATCTGCGGTTAGAATTCTTGAGAGCAGGTCTAAGACTTGCCCTTCCCGCCTCGCGCGCCTTTTCCACCGACTCGGTTGCCGGTGGCCTTGGGGTCCTTGCCGCGCACGCTCATGCGGAAGGGCACACCTGGGGCGGGCCATTCCGTGCGGATCACGCTCTCCAGGAAGCGCAGGTAGCTTTCTGTCATCTTGGTGGCGCGGTTGGCAAACATCACAAAGTGCGGCACTGGCACCTGTGCGTATTCATCCGTGTCACCCACCTGCGTGACGTAGAGCAGCTTGAAGGCATAGCGGCTGCGCCCAAGCGGCCCCGGCGTGTTTTCAATCGCCTCATGAAGCAGGCGGTTCAGCACGCCTGTGCCGATGCGTGTCTGCACGCCTTTGCGCACGGCCTCGATCTGCACGAAGAGCTTTCCGATGTTGTCCTTCTCCTTCGCGGAGGTGGCCACCAGCGGCGCATAAGTCAGGAAGAAGAACTCGCGGCCCATCATCTCCTTCAGCTCGTCCAGGCGGTCTTTCTGCTTCGCGGTCGGATGGAACAGGTCAAACTTGTTCATCACCAGGATGCACGGCTTCTTCTCTTCCAAAATGAGCTGGGCGATCTTGCGGTCCTGCATCTTCGCACCCTCGGCGCAATCCACCACCAGCAGGCAGATGTCTGCACGCTTGATGGCCTGATAGCTCCGCTGGATGGAAAAGATCTCCACATCCGTGTCCACCTTCGCCTGACGGCGGATGCCTGCGGTATCAATGAGCTGGTACTGCTTGCCGTTGAAGGTGCAGTGGATGTCCAAACTGTCGCGCGTGGTGCCAGCCACCTCGCTCACAATGGCTCGCTCCTGGCCCAGGATGGCATTCACCAGGGAGGACTTGCCTGCGTTCGGTCGACCAATGATCGCCAGCTTCAGCGGGCGGTTGCGGCGCTGCTCCTGCACCTCATTTTCTTCTTCCTCGCTGATCTCCCTGAGCTCCAGCTTTTCTGAAATCATGTCCACCAGCGGATCGATGCCGAATCCGTGCACCGCGCTGACTTCGGCGATGTCTTCAAAGCCCAGTCGGGAGAACTCGCCAGAGCCTAGGCGGCGCTTCTCCGAGTCCGCTTTGTTGCAGACCAGGATCACTGGCTTGCGGGTGCGGCGCATGATGGTCGCCAGGGTCTGGTCAATGGGCGAGACACCCTCAAACACATCCACCACGAAGAGCAGCAGGTCCGCCACATCCAGGGCGATGCTCGCCTCCACCTGCACCTGCTCGGTCAGGATGTCTTCCGTGTTAGCGCCGATACCGCCCGTGTCCATGATCTGGAACACCTGCGGTCCGCGACGGCACTCCGCCGTGATGCGGTCACGCGTCACCCCGGCCAGATCATGCACGATGGAGATGTTCAGCCCGGCGAGGCGGTTGAACAGGGCAGATTTGCCCACATTCGGGCGGCCAACGATGGCGACAGTTTTCATTTTCGAGCGGAGGGGCGGTTTTGGGAACCCTTCACATCGTAGCCCGGGAGGTGAATGTCAATGCACAGTAGTCCTCCGGTGTCGAGGGTGGCGCTGCTCCGTGTCTAAAATATTCAAATCGAACAGGTTAGCAGGCGCTCATGAGTGTCGCCCTGTGTCCGAATGATCATCTTAGACGGAGAGTATAAACGGAAGCAAAGATCAGTAGAATCCAAAATTGGGTTCCCCAATACATTCTCCAGTCCTTCCCGACAGGCCAGCAATGGGTGGTTAGCATCAATTCAGCAAGAATAAGGGCCATGAAAAAAAAGCCCCACTTTAACCGTGGAAATTGTTGGGCCAAAGGCACCCACGTTGATACCAGAGCCAGGACAGCACACATGACGGCAAAGGTGAGAGCTTCGCGATTAAAGGCAGGCATTTTCATGGTCGTCATTCGATGGCGTTGGGGCTGGCAAATCGAGATGCACCCGCGTCGTCACCAAAGGTGTGGCGGCTACTGCACAACCCTCGTCCGCCCCTTCGTGAGGATCTCCTCCATCTTCGCCTTCATCTCCTCCAGCTTCCCCGCCTCCTGGGCCGCCAGATCCTTCGTCTCCGCCGGATCATCCGTCAGCCGATAAAGCCGAAACGGTCCCTTGCCACCGGCCTCGGCCGCCTTCTTCCGGCTCACCGTGGCCTGCGTTTTGACCTGATTTTTCTGCTTCACCAGCTTCCACTCACCCACACGCAGTCCCAGGTTCACCCCATTGTTGTCCTGCTGTAGCAGATGGTCACGCCCCTTCGCTCCAGCCTCTCCCAGCAGGGCAGGCAGCACATTCAGACTGTCCAGGCAGCCATTCTCCGGCAAAGCCGCTCCCGTCAGCGCCGCGAAACTCGCCGCGAGGTCCACGGTGCACGCAACTTCGTCCGAAACTCCCGGCTTCACCCGGCCCGGCCAGCTCACGATGAAAGGCGTGCGCGTGCCACCCTCCAGCACGCTATATTTGCCACCGCTGAAAGGTCCCGCAGGCTGGTGATCGCCCAGCTTTTCCACGGCACCATCTTTGTAGCCATCATCCAGCACCGGCCCGTTGTCGGAGCAGATCACGATCAGCGTGTTTTCGGCGATCTTGAGCCGCTCCAGCGTCTTGCGGATCTCACCCACTGTCGCATCAAACTCCACGATGCTGTCGCCTCGCAGCCCGAGCTTCGTCTTCCCCTGGAAGCGCTCATGCGGCATGCGCGGCACATGGATGTCATGGCTGGCCAGATAGAGGAAAAACGGCCCATCCTTGTGCGCTTCAATCCATGAATTGGAGCGTTTCACCCATTCATCCCCCAGATCCTCATCCCGGAAGCGTGCCGCCACACCCCCCGTGTAAAACCCGATGCGGCTGATGCCATTGTGGATCGTCTGGTTATGCCCATGGCTCCAGTCCAGCTTCAGGGTATCGCGATTCTTCAGTCCCGTGGGATGATTCTCATCCGGGGCCGTGTCACCCACCCAGAGCGGATCCTTCGGATCCAGGTTCAGCACCCGATGATCATGCACATACACCTGCGGCACACGGTCGTTTGTGGTCGGCAGCAGATGACAATGATCAAAGCCGATCTCCAGCGGTCCCGGCTTCAACTCCCCGTTCCAGTCCGGCTTCGGATCCCCCAGCCCGAGATGCCACTTCCCAATCGCTGCCGTGGCATAACCAACTTTCTTCAAAAGCGACGCAATCGTTTCCGTGCCCGGCTTGATGATCGCGGGCCCATTCGGCGGCGCGATGCCCGTGCCCTTCTGGCGAAACGCATAAGTCCCTGTCAGCAGCGAAAACCGCGTAGGCGTGCAGGTCGAGGCCGAGCAATACCCACTGGTAAACCGCAGCCCTTCCGCCGCGATCTTGTCAATGTTCGGCGTCGTCAGTTCCGTGGCCCCATAGCAGCTCAGATCCCCATACCCCAGGTCATCCGCGATGATCACAATGATGTTCGGCTTCTCCGCCGCCGGAAGCGTGGAAAAGGAAACAAGGCCAAGGAGAAGAACTAAAAAGGGTCGGAACATGGCCAGAAAGAACGATCTCCATCGCAGAGGCTTGCGACAAAATGAGACCTGCCTTCCTCAGGTTCGTCATTCGGATTTCGTCATTCCCCATCCACCGTCGTGCTGACATAAGCCCGAATATCAAAGTCCTCCGCCACCTTCTCCACCTGCCAGCGCCGGTCCGCATTCAGCCGGAAGGTCCCCAGCCAGCGCTGGTGCCAGCCCTGTGGCTCGATCATGCTGAGCTGCCGTTTGCCATTGATCTCATAGAGATGATACAGCTCGCCTACCACCGGCTCGAAGTTGAAGTGCGCCTCATAGACCAGCTTGTTCCAGTTGAAGGCATCAATGATCTTCATGTAGGCCTCGCGCAGCTCCACCATCTCCTGTTGCAGTTCGCGCTCCACCCGCGTGATGCCATAACTTTTAAAGCTCGTCAGGTCCTGCGGCACAATCTTCGCCGCCAGCCGTGAGGCAGGGTAGGGCAGATAGTTCGCGCGCGGCTCGGTCTGCGAGAGATCGATATCGATGGGATCAATTTGAGACATGGGATTCGGGAGACTCATAGTACGCCGGAGCCTCGTGACTGGTTTGATTTCTCTGACGAATCTCCTCCACCGCCCACGCCGCATGCTCGGCGATCAACGGATGAGGATCATCCACCAGCGGCAGCAGGGCAGGGAGGTCCTCTGCCGTCCCCACGTTCCCCAGCACCACACACACATTGCGCAAAAACGCGTGCCGCTTGATCCGCTTGATCGGACTCTTCGCAAACAGCGCGCGAAAACTCTCGTCCGTTAGCGTCAGGAAGTCTCGCAGAGACATGCCAAACACACTCTGCCTCGCCTGAAAGGTCGCCTCATGTGAGATCTGCGCGAACTTGTTCCAGGGGCAGGCCGCGAGACAGTCATCACACCCATAAAGCCGGTCACGAATCGCCCGCCGAAACTCCACCGGGATCGATCCCTTGTTCTCGATCGTCAGGTAGCTCACGCATCGTCGCGCATCCAGTCTCCTCGGTGCCGTGATCGCCTGCGTAGGACAGGCCACAATGCATCTCGTGCAGGTCCCGCAGTGATCCTTCGCAGGCGCATCCGGCTCGATCTCCAGTGTCGTGATCAGCTCCGCCAGGAAGAACCATGTGCCTAACTGACGATGAATCTGCATCGTACTCTTCCCGCCCCAGCCCAGGCCTGCCTCCGAAGCCCAGTTGCGCTCCAGCACCGGCCCCGTGTCCACATACCTCCGCTGCACTCCACCTTGCTCGATGAGCCAGGCCTCAAAAGTCTTCAGCTTCGCCTCGATGAGGTCATGGTAGTCATCATTCCACGCATACCGGGCGATGCGATACCCCGGCTCACGCGGCGGTGGCCCCTGGAAATAATTCATCGCCAGCACGATCACACTCTGCGCGCCCTCCTGCACCAGCCTCGGGTCTCCGCGCCGCTCCATGTTCCGCGCCATCCAGGCCATGTCCCCATGCTTCCCCTCCGCCACCCACTGCTCATACAGATCCCGCCTTGCAGCCTCCGCCGCCCTCGCGACACGACAATCCGCAAAGCCCAGTTCCTGGGCCTTGGCGATCAGCCGGGCTTTGAGGTCGTTCATAATTGGAGGGGCAGGCTGCCAACGCCGTTGTCCCTTGCTACTATTGCATGGGATAGAAATCCGTCATCTTCAAGACGCATGGCAGGGACTGGGGAGAGTAGGGGCGTAATGATTCAAGCCTTGCTGTTCTGGGCTTGATTCCAAAGGCTCTGGTTGGCAGAATCCCGCCAAGATCCATCCCATCGCATAAGAACCAATGAATCGAGTAGCGGCCCACATCAGTGAGGACATATCGAGGGCGAAGGCACATGAGTTTTTCTCGCGCCTTGGCTGGGTCGCCAACGACCTGCATCGAGATTATGGAGAGGATATGATGGTTTCAGTCTTCCGTGATGGGTTTGCTACTCCAACACACTTTTTTGTTCAGTTGAAGGCCACCCAGGATATCAATCGACTGTATCGAGCTAAACGTAATGGATTTGCCGTGTCTCTAGATTGTGGCTTGGTTACGAAATGGCTTTCGTCATCGGTAGCAACCATGCTGTTGCTGTATGATCAGGAGAACGATTTGTTCTATTGGGATTATGTTCAGTATGTCATGAGGACTGGCGCCCCAAAGTCGCAAAAGACAGTTTCCGTCACGATTAAACGAGATCGCCTTCTAACTTCAGATTCGGCTTCTGAGATGGCTGGATACGCAGAGCATCGCCTTCAAGGCTATCAGCGCGTTGTTCGGGCGGGTGAAGAGTTGCGGCGAATACTGTTCGAGGACTATGGAATTGCTTCTGATCTTGATCTCGACTCGGAAATTATTCGGCTGCCTTGTGGACGGTTTGATCCCGAGTCTAGCGGGGATTCGCAGCTCTACTTTTTTGGTGAGTTCTGCGACTTAATTGACAAGGTGAATCCAGATGGAAAATGGCCGGTATCTGATGACTATTTTGGACAACTGCTCCGCAACTCAGTTCTCATGAGTCTTGAATTTGCTAAAGGTGTGGCTTTAACGCTTCCCGACCCGATCACAGGGAAGTTAACAGTTTTTGAATCTGATGAGGCGTTTCATGATCGCATGCGCAGGAATGGTGAAATTCCTGTTAGGAACACAATCCGTATCATAGAGGCAAGACGGATCGCCTTGTGAATCCGAAGAATATTCTACGTTCATGTGCATGTCCCTCACCTTTCCCAACCAGATCGAAACCTCCCGCCTGTTCCTTCGAGCGGTTTCGGAGTCTGATCTACCGGCCATGCTCGCCATGAATGGCGACGCAGAAGTCGTGAGATATCTCGGTCACGCACCCTGGGAAGGCATCGAGAAAGCCGAGGCATGGTTTAAACGCGTCTCGGCCCAGGTGACCGCCGGGACAGCGCTGGAACTGGTCCTTGTCTCCAAGGAAACCGGTCAGGTCATTGGTCGCTGCGGTCTCTTTGAATATGAGAAGCCGGATGATCATGCCATGCTCGGCTACATCATGCACCGCGCTCATTGGCGACAAGGCTACATGCGGGAGGCGCTGAGGGCATTTATCGCCCACGGCTTTGACACGATCGGCCTGCGGAGAATCGAGGCCCGTGCTGAAGGTGATAACGTGGCTTCCACCGGCCTGCTCAAATCTCTCGGCTTCACCCAGGAGGGTATCCTCCGTCAGCGCTGGATCACCGAAGGCAAGCCCATGGATGCGCATGTCTTCGGCCTCCTCCAAGGCGAATGGAAAAGCTCCCCTCGTTCGTGACATGAAACTCGCCCTTCAAGTCATGGCCTTCATCTTCCTGGTCTTCGCGATCATCGCGGGGCTCAGCTCGGCACGGGAGTGGATCGTTCTAAAGCAGTTCTCCGGCTACCAGAAGGATCTCTTCACGGTCGAGAGCACAAAGGTCGTTCACGGAAACAATGACGGCACAGACTACTACCTGCGTGGCCATGGCGAGCATGACGCTTATGAGTTCGCCATCTCAGCGGCCAGATACGAGACGTTTCGTTCACCCACGATGGTGGGGCGGCAGGTCGCCGTCTTCAGAAACCCGGCCCTGCCATCTCTCTCGTTTCAGACCGAGAGTGTGAATGTGATTTTTGAGGAAGACTGGCGGGATCGTGCACTTGTCGAGGTCAGTGCGAAGTCGACCTTGTGGATCGCAGGTCTCTCCATGGTGCTCGCCATTCTGGGTTTCTCTCTGATTCGAGTCTTCTTCAAGGCGCATCAAGGGTAGTTGGGCTAAATCACATTCAATGTTAGGTAGCGATCATGACCTATCTCGAATACAAAACCACCCTCCGGCAGCATCTGAAAAAGTATCCCGCCGGTGCCACCTGGGCTAACCTCAGAGACACGCTCAAACTACCCTATGATCGTCCATGCCCCACCTGGACAAGGCAGTTGGAAGAAGAGATTGGCTTGGTCCGGCGTAAGGGCCAAGGCCGCGCTTTGGTGTGGTCGCTCCGATCATAATCCGGTAAATAAAGATTCGTTAGACTCGACAAGAAAACTGACGGCAAGGTAATCTCCTCATCATGAATCCGCGATTCACATCCAATGGAAGAACGAGATGGGAGCAGTCACCCGAGTTTCAGGTGCAGCTCCAGGCAGTTCGTGAGGAAATTCATGCCCGGCATGAAGTCGATCTCGCTAGCGCAGGGTTCGTTGGGAGGCTGCTCATTCGGTGGCGCATGGGCCGTGAGTTTCGGCGTGAACGAAGGCGGCTGCTCCCGTCGTCACAGGCACTCTATGGCTCGGGAATATCGTCAGTGGCTTGAGAGTCTCTTGGAGCGCATCTTTGGTTAGCCGTTCCTTCTCCGCCCAAAGTCGGATGGTGCGGTTCATCGCGGTGAGGTAGTTCATTTCACGTTCGCTGAATGAACGCCTCACTATGATCCGCTCCATCCTATCCACTCTGGTGCTCCTGGTCACGCTGGCATCCGCCAGCCAGCTGGGGCTGATGACTGTCAAGCAACCCCTCTACATGCATGGCTCGGACTCCGATCCGGAGATCGAGATCACGGATGTGCCCGTGGCTTCCTCGGGGTCCTATCCTGAAAGCTTTTTCGCCGCCATCCATACCCCATTCACGCCTCCCACAGATGGTTCCTGGAAGGAGCCGGAGAATGTGAACATGACCTCGCTTTACGGCATTCGTGTCTCGGCCGAGCTCGATAGCGCGGGAGATGTGGAACTGTGGAAGATCACCGTGGATGCCTCCAAGGCCAAACAGCCTGAAGGCTACCCTTTTACGGTGGCGCAGGTCCTTGATGCCACCGTCACCTGCGTCAAGATTATGTGCCCGTACAAGCCCGAAGACGAGCGCAAGGTCACGATCAAGGTGGTGCAGCCGAAGAAGTGATTGTAGAGATGTCCGCAGACACGATGAGCTCCATCAAGAATCCCAGCGCGAAAAAGGCAAAGAGCCTGGAAAGGGATCACCGCACTTTCGCCTGGGAGGGAAACAAAAGCTTTCGCGGCCTTTGGCGGAAGAAGAAGCGTGCTCTTACCAAGCAGGAGCGTCGCGCGACTGACTCCGTTTTGAATCTGGCAGGCGATCTGAAGGATGAAGATATCGAATCCCCAAGGCGCCAAGTGCCGCGTGAGCTCCACAAGACGGGCGTTGTGACGCTAAAAGAGGCGCTGAAGGTCAAGACAGGTGACCGGGCACAACGATTCTCATTGAAGTAGCCAGAGATCGTTAGTCCGCCTTCTTCCCAAACCAAGCCAGAAACTCCCTATTCCCATCCGTGCCTTGAATCGAAGACTCGGTTAGGCCTCTCCACTCGAGGTTAGGCTGCGCGGAAACAAAATCCTGGATGCGCTGGCAGGCTCGGGCGTGGAGCTCAGGATCCCGCACGATGCCGCCTGGGCCGATGTCGTCTCGCGTCAGCTCAAACTGCGGCTTCACCAGCACCACGGCCTGTCCGCCGGTTTTCAGCACACTGAGAGCACCGGGAAGTACCAAGGTCAGCGAGATGAAGGACACGTCTGCCACGATGATGTCCACCTGCTCGGGCACATCCGTGGGCTGCATGTGGCGCACATTAAAATTCTCGCGGCAGATGACCCGTGGATCATTGCGCAGCTTCCACACCATCTGGTTCGTCCCGACATCGAAGGCGTAGACCTTCACGGCTCCGCGCTGGAGCAGGCAGTCGGTAAAGCCACCGGTGGAGGCGCCGACATCCATGCCGATGAGTCCGGTGACATCGATGCCGAAATGTTCGAGCGCGCCTTCCATCTTCAAGCCGCCGCGACTCACGAATTTGGGTGGCTGTTTGACGGTGAGCACGGCATCTGGCCGCACCAGCCAGCCAGGCTTGGTGATGACCTCATCCCCGAGCATGACCTCACCGGCCATGACGAGACGCTTGGCCTGCTCACGGGAAGGTGCCTGACCGCTCTGGACGAGGGCTTGATCGATGCGAATGCGCGCCATCAGCGTGCCGTGGGCTGGATGACCTCGTCGCCGGGCTCGATGCTCACACCAGCGGGAACGGAGGAAAGGTCAAGGTCGGCCACGGCCTCGTTTTCCTCGATGGTGTCAGACACGCGCAGGCGGCCGAGCACGCTGTTGTCGCGGCGGACCTCGAGTTGCTGACCCTTGGCCAGTCCCTGCTTCGAGCCCACGTCCAGGACGATGAAGCCCTGGTCCTTCACGATGGTCTTCACCTTGCCGATGGGCTTGGCTTCGCGGACCTGCTTCTGGGCCGGGGTCAGGGTGTTTGTGTTCACGCCCTTGGCTTCCGCATCGACCACGGTTTTCGGCACGGTTAACCCGCCACCGGGAAGCTCTGTCGCGGTTGGAGCGGACAGGGAAGGGGCGCTCGGAGCCGCAGGGGCGATGGCCAGAGTGCCTGGGGATGGCGGGGTGATGGAGGACGTGGCTGGCATGGGCACGGCGACCAAACTTTCAGGCGCGGGTGCAGCACTGTCGGCCGCCGCCTGCTTCTTTTTGACAAAATCGAGCTCTTCCTTGGCCCCGCGCGCGGCCTGCTGGCCCTCCCAGGCCAGGTAGGATGTGGCGGCGAGCAGCAGGGCTGTGAGAATATAAGCGAAATGAACGAGGCGCATGTCTTTCAATAGTTGCTGCGAACGGTGAAAAGCAAACCCGGAAATCAAGAAGCCTTACCCTTGCACCCCTCCACCATGCGTTTCACTATAGACCTCAGAACATGACAGATATTGCATTTTTCAGGCTTCCGGATGGACGAGCGTGGATCGGTCAGGGGCCTTTCGAGTCTCTGGCGCAGATGCCTGCGGACGGTGGAGCCTTTTACGTCAACGACTTCAATCTCAGCGATCGTGCACCCTGGAAGAAACCCACCCAACTGATCCCGGTCTCCGAAGCGTCACTGCCCGCCAGTGCCGCCTGGAATGGTGCGCAAATGCCCCATATCACCTGGGCAAAACCGGCCACGGAATGGTTCAAGATGGCCTTCCGCCGCATCCGGCGTGAGGTGCTGGCCCGTCGTCTGGAAAAAATGGTCCCCGTGCTCACGGAGCGCGGCACCATCGTCACCGGCAGTCCGCTGCGCCTGCTGGAAAAAGTGATGTCCGCCCCGGCAAACACCTGGGGGTATGCCTGGGTCCATGGTGACCAGGGCTTCCTCGGTGCCACCCCGGAGCTGCTTTTCCGCTCTCAAGGCCGCCAGGTCCAGACCATGGCACTTGCCGGCACCGCCAAGCCGGGAGGCCAGGAGGCCTTCATGCATGATGTGAAGGAGATTGAGGAGCATGAGATCGTTGTGCGTTACCTTGTGGACCGTCTTTCCGGTCTCGGTGTGGTGCAGCGTGATCTACGCGGCCTCTGCCAGGCGGGCACGCTGCTGCACTTCCAGACCAATCTCAGCGTCCAGCTCAGGGACGCAGCGAATCCTGACCAGTTGGTGGGCGAGCTCCACCCGACACCTGCGGTGGGCTGCCTGCCGCGTGAGGAGGCCTGGCTGGAGAAGCTGCGCGAATACCGTGCCCAACTCAAAGTGCCTGGATTCTTCGGCGCCCCCTTTGGTTTCGTGGAGCCGGGCAGTGAGGGCATCTGCCACATGGTCGTGGCCATCCGCGGTATAAGCTGGGCTGGGCATCAGGCCCAGTTGCCCAGTGGTTGCGGCATCGTCGGCGGCAGTGCTTTTGACCACGAATGGCGCGAATTACGTCTTAAAAGAGAGGCCGTGGTGGCCATGCTGGGGATCTGACATGTGAATTGCTAGCAAAAGGTGACACCTGTCTCACGCGACCCCGCGTAGCTCAGGTTAGTAACACGACATGGAGCCCTCGACCCCAGCCTCTGCAGCACCTTTTGTCCTGCCCCGATCCACCGGGCTCATCGTGCTGGAGGACTGCTTTCATTTCCCAGGCTGTTTTCTCCCGCTCTTCATCTATGAGCAGCGCTACCGGCAGATGCTGGATCATGCGCTCTCCACCAGCAGGCTGTTCTGTGTCGGCACCATGCATGATGATGAGCTGCTGCCCGTGAGCACCGCCGGGCTCATCCGGGCCAGCAAGAAGCGGGATGATGGCACCTCCCACGTCATGCTCTACGGCGTGACCCGTGTGCGCTTCACCGACTGGACCCAGGAGAAGCCCTTTCGCATCGCCCTGATCGAGCCCTTCCACACACTGAAGCAGTCCAGTGATGAGGAGATGGAAGCCATGAAGCTCGAGGCCATGAGCATGCTGCCTCCGGCCACTCCGGAATGTGGCGAGGCCATCCGCACGCTGCGCTCCGGCCTCTGCCAGATGACTTGTCCGGATCTGGTGTGTGACATCATCAGCTATCACTTCATCCGTGATCCCGCCGTGCTCCGCCGTCTGCTGCTGGAGCCTTATCTGGAGGAGCGTTACAGCGTGCTCATCCATGAGTTGAAAAAGTTGCGTGACGAGTAGCCGCCAGGCCCGATGATCCACGGACTGACTGGGAAACATGCCGATGCTCTGAATCATGCAAGAAGCCAAAAACACTGCCCGCTCTCTCGTCCGCCTGGGGTATGACGGGCTGGTCTACAAGACCTTCCGCGGACACATGGCCAAGGAGCGCTTTGAGCACGAGGTGCGTGTCCTGAACTACCTGCAGAAGCAGGGCTGCACCTTTGTGCCGCGCGTCGTTGAAACCATTCCCGAAGACCTTTTCCTCGTCACCACGAACTGCGGCAAGCGCGTGGAGCGCCTCACTGAGGACAAGCTGCGGCAGATATACGCGGAACTGGAGCAGTATGGCGTCCGGCATGAGGACCCCTACACTCGCAACGTGACCTATGATCTGAAGCTCGGCCGCTTCTGCCTGATCGATTTTGAGTTCGCCACCATCCTGGAGCAGCCAGACATCGGCCCGCCACCCCCGCCCCCTGATCCAGCGGACCAGGGACCACGCGGATGGTGATGTGGGAATGAATGTCGCAGGGAAAGCCTAACAATCTATTAAACAAAAAACACCACCCGGAAGGTGGCGTTTCATGTGCGTTGTTCACGCTTCAGCGTGTCAGGGAAGGGCCATTCGCCCCATGATCACTCCTGGGGAGTCGTCGCCAGCCCCTCAGGCAACTGCCCCACGATGCGCGGCGCCAGTCCCACGGCAGTGAAGTTTTCAGTCAGTTGATCCAGGGTGATGCCGGCCGGATCATCAATCTCGAAATACACCAGTTCATGGTTGGTATCGACCTTGTAGCGCACCTGGGGTTGCAGGTCCATCTGGCTGCAAAACTCCATGAGGCGGGACTCTTGGCGCAAACCGGGGGCGTAGATTTCAATTTCAAGCATTACAGCCTTTTTAACGGTTCATGCCGACTGGCGGCGAGTAAAAAACGCAGGAGCGCACCGGGAATGTCACCGCCTGCCAGGGCCGCTCGGGCCGGGTTCGAGGTCGGTTCTTACTTGGTCTCCGCCGTCGCCGCACCTTCACAGTCCAGGATCACCACGGCTGCCGACCCATCCGCCAGCTGGCGATGCTGCAGAAGCAGGCGCGCCAGATAGACGACGCTCCATTGGGTTTCCCGGCCCAGGTAGCGGCCGATCGGCGTGTCCTTGGTGCAGACGGCCAGGCAGGAAACTGAGGCATCTGCAGACCCTTGCAGCGTGAAGGAGATCTGGATGTTCCGCTCTGACTCGGACAGTTCCAGGGCATGACTCCGGCGCATGCCCACCTGGAACCAGGTGGGGTCAGCAGGTTTCTTCTCCAAAAACTGCGCCAGCCGGCGCTGATGCGTCTCGGCGAAGAGCGGCCAGTCGAGCAGAAAGGTGCCGTCCTCCTTCGGCACCAGGCGGAGCAGCGCGCCGTGAGAGTTCTCCCTGGTCGTGACCTGGAACAGCGGGGCGATCAACTGCCCTGGCAGCAACTGAGGCGTGGCATTGGAAGGCTTGAAGCTGAGCAGTCGCGGTTTTCCGGCGGCAAAAAACTCCTCCACATCGGCGGAATGCTCCTCGGGCTGGTCGATCAGCTTGGCGCGAGCCTCTGCCGTGGACGACTCCAAAAGGTCCAGGAAGAGTTTCTGGCCGCTCTCGCTCGCGGCCACAAGGTCCACCGAGACCTTGGGCACTTCAGCTTTCCGGATCTCCGGTTCAGGCTCCGGCACCGTCGGCACGGGCTCTGGCACCTTCGGGGCGATCACGGGCTGCGGAGTCGTGTCAGGCGTCTTGGTGACCTCGGCGGGCTCAGATTTGCCTGCCGGAATCTCCACGACCATTGGCGGAATGAGATCATCCCGCAGCACCCACACACAGGCACCCACCACAAGCACGATGAAGAAGACCGGCAGGAAGTAGGAGTGCTTCCTGGGCGGCTGCCAGGCCTCCATGGAAGCCTTGTCGATGGTCGGAGACTCACGCATGGCCGCGAAATCCAGCGGCGCTGGCGCTGGCAGGGCGGCCTGGGCAGGCATGGCCATCGGACCTGACTGATACGCAGGCGCGTAGACAGGTTCAGGCTGCCAGGCAGGCTGTGCCGGTTGAGTCTGTGCCGGTTGAGTCTGAAAAGGCGGCTGCTCGGCCGCGCCAAACATGGAGGTCACCGGCACATAGCTCGAAGGAGTCGAGGTAAAGGGCGAAGGGGGAGGCCGCGTGACCGATTCCCAGGCACCAAAAGCGGAGGGCGGGGGGAACGAGGCCGGAGTCTGAGGTGGCGGCGAAAAAGCGGGTGATGCCTCAGGCGCCACGGGCCAGGGATTCGCAGGAGCGCCCCTGGTGAAAGGTGAAGCCGTGGAAAACGGCGAAGGCTGCTGCTGACCACCCCACGCGGGGGAGGGATCCGGCGGCCGTGCGGCCCGGCGTTTCATAGGCACGGACCCCGCCGAGGCCTGGGCCGAACCAAAGGACGTGATGGGCGCGCTCTGGGCACAATGCGGGCAGGTGACGAACCCTCCTGCCTGTTGAGGCAGGCTGAGGAAGGGTCGTCCACAGGCCGGACAGCGCAGGCTCAGAACTCCAGAGTTGGTCATCAGTTTAAAAGGATACGTTAGCCAGCCGTTTGTGCGAGGGGTGATTTGTCAGGAGAAACACTGAAACTTTCGCACGCGAGATGCTCAAAATACTTCTCGGTCCGGCATGATGGAATGCTGCATGCTTCGAACAGCATTTTCATCCTCCGTCACTTTTGCATCACTCTGCCATGCTTTGAAGCCTTGCACTCTTCACCAACTTTTGTATGCAGAGCACTCTGAATGATTGCTGAATTCCTCGCCGCCGCCGATCCCTCCCTTTGGGACAAGTTTGTTCATGCCCTGCCCGTGATCATGGGCCTCGTGCTGATTGAGGGCCTGCTCTCGGTGGACAATGCCCTGGCCATCGCCGCCATGGCCTCCCACCTGGATGAGAAGCAGCGCAGCAGGGCGATGAACATCGGCTACATCGGTGCGTACGGCTTCCGCGTACTGGCGCTGCTCTTCGCCTCCTACATCATCGACAATCACTGGATCATGTTCTGCGGAGCCTTGTATCTGGTCTGGCTCATGTGCGCGCACTTCGCTGGGCAGAAGGACGTGGCCGAGGAAGATGGCGAGGTGGTGAACGTGCATCACCGCACCTTTGCGGGCACCATCACCATGATCGCGCTCATGGACCTGAGCCTCAGCGTAGACAACGTCGTTGCTGCCATTGCCCTCAGCCCCGGGGATCTCACCGCCGTGTACATTGGCGTGACCATCGGCATCATCGCCCTGCGGCTCGTGGCCGGCGTGGCCATCAAGATGATCGAGAAATATCCCGTGCTGGAGCACACCGCCTTTGTGCTGGTGGGTTACGTCGGCCTGCTGCTGCTCACCGAGTTGCAGTTCCCTAAGTTCTTCCATGACCTCGGGCCCATGAAGGTGAAGATCCTGAAGTTCGCCGGTATCATCATCATCACCTCGCTGACCCTGATGTACTCCCAGAAACCACTGTTGAAGAAGATCCTCGACCCCATTCTTAAAGTCCTGCTCCTTCCCATGGAACTCTTCGCCACGGTCGTCGGCGCCATCATCGTCGTGATCACCTGGCCCTTCAAAAAGGCCATCGCGGCGGCGAAGGGCAGCAAGGCATAGTACAGTAGCCATCTCACTCCGTGAGATGAGCTGAGGATGCGTCTACTCCAAGGCGCTTGCGCACTTCCAGGCCATGGTTGCACTGAGCTTTGCCCACGAGTCAGCACCTTGAGAGCAAACCTGGGATTGGTGAACCACGGAGTGGTTCGCTGTGAATAGCCAGGGGTGACCGGAGGGAACCCCTGGTAGACCACCATTGATGCACCACTCAATTTCAATCCCGTAGGGATTGCCCAATGCACGCAGCGTCCACGTCTCTCCCTCGTTTCGTCGACTCTCACAGGCTGTTAAAGTGTTACCCATGTGATTGGGAGAATGTGTCACTCATGTGATTGGGACTTGCCCCGCATTGGGCAACCCCTACGGAGTTGATGCTTGGGAAGATGTCAGACACGCCTAACCAGGGGTTTCGCGCGCTGACGCTTGCTTCACCCCTGGCTATTCAAAGGGAACCACTCCGTGGTTCAAGGCAACAAGCCTTGCTGCCGAGAGTGAGGAGACTTATGGGTAGCGCACAGATGGTTGCCCTGTGCAGTCATGTCTTCCTTTCGCAGAAAAGGAGATGGGCTTCTCATCTCCACCAGCCCGGCAGCCCCGGCAGCGTCTCCTTCAAGATCGCTCGAATGGCATGCCTCTCCTCGACCGGCAGATGCTTGCCGACGGGGCCTGGATTCTGATCCCGCAAGCCTTCCGCCATCTTGTAGTACACCCGCTCCTTGAGCGCTGGCGGCAGCTTCTGCCAGGACTCGGTGTAGAGCATGTAACTGGCGCGATACTTGAAAAGCCTGTTCTTCAAATCAAAGTCCTTCAGCGAAGCGCCGCCCTTGGTCGGTTTGCGATTGCGTGCAAAGTCGCGGGCGAAGGCCGGATCACCGTCGATGCCCTTCGCAGGCAGCTTCGCTTCATCCGTGAAAAGGATGTAACGCGCCAGTTCATCGGCCAGTTTCTCGACCTCCGGCTTGGCGGACGAGGGCAGCATCCCGCAGCCCTCGGGATGCAAGGCTCGCATCACATACGCGGCATGAAACACCCGGTTCTCGAAGCCTAACTGATGTTCGTGTACGAGGTTCGGCAAAATGTCGCTGGTCGGCAGCAGATGGCTTTCGATGTTCCACATCTGGCCGGGCTCGGCAGACACCTTGTTAAACTTGCCCGCATCCGTGCTCACGCCCATGAGGTTCGCATGCGTGGTCTCCAGATGATGCCCCCCGGTGAGATGCCAGCCGCCGAAACGTTGATCGAGCGGGATCTGATGCCCCTGCTCATCACGGCGATACGTCTCCAAACTCGCGCCACTGGCCATGGGCAGCAGTGACTCCGCGATGAGGCCCGGCACACGGCGTGTGGCATTCCCCGCATGGCAGTTGAAGCACTTCTCCGAGCGCGCGATCAGCGGCAGATTGCCAGGGCGGAGACGGTCAAAAATGTAAAAGATGGCCGCATGCGTGGGATCCATGCTGATGACCTCCACCTTCCCGTTCGGCACGTAGCCCACATAAGTGTCCTCATTGAAGTAGAGCGCGCGCGGATTGCGCGGATTGATGATCTCGCTCTGCAGCGAACTCGCGGAGAACACCAGGATCTGCGAGCTGACCGGGATGTCCAGCGCCGCCAGGATGCTGGTGAGGAAGGCCTTGTCGTTGGCCGTGTCGAGCTTCACCTCGTTCGAGTTCAGCTTCTTCAAAAGGTGAGCGAAGCGATCGTCCGCCTCATGCGTGAGGTAGTTGTGCGGCGGCTTGCGGAACTCGATGACCGTCTCCTTCAACTCCGGCGCGGCATGAAGACATGTCGCCAGCAGGAAGGGCAGGGCAGGGAGTAGGCGAGACACGGACACAGGCATTGCGGAAAATAGAACGGAGCAGACAGAGGATGATTTGCGATTGTTTTGAGAACTCAAGCCCGTCTATATTCCAACTTCGATGAAGCGTTTTCTGCCCCTCGTCATGCTGTCTGCTCTCGTTTCCGCCGCCGAATGGGCGCCGTTGCCCTCACTGCCAGATAAAGAAGGCTTCGCCGGAGCCTTTGCCGGAGTGGCCGGTGGAGCTCTGATTGTAGCTGGCGGCACCAATTTTCCCAACAAGATGCCCTGGGAAGGCGGCACGAAGACCTGGTACGACCGAGTCCACGTCCTGATCGAACCCGAAGGCACCTGGAAAGTGATGGGCAAACTGCCCAAGCCTAACGGCTATGGCGTCAGCCTCAGTACCGGTGACAGCCTGCTGATCATCGGCGGTGGTGATGCCGCCGTGCATTTTAGTGAAGTCTGGAAACTGGAACTCAAGGGTGAAAAGGTCTCCGCCGAGCCTCTTCCCTCCTTGCCCAAGCCCTGCGCCTTCATGGCCGGAGCCGAAAGCGGCGGCGTGGTGTATGTGGCGGGTGGCATCGAGCATCCCACGGACACCGCTGCAATGTCGACCTTCTGGTCGATCAACCTCGCCGAGGCTGGCAAAGGCTGGAAAGAGCTCCCCCCATGTCCCGGCCCAGCCCGCATCCTCGCCAGCATGGCGGCGGTGGATGGAGCCGTCTACCTCTTCAGCGGCGCGGCCCTCAAGCCCGGTCCCGATGGCAAACCTGCCCGCGAATGGCTCAAGGATGCTTGGCGTTACACCGCCACGGACGGCTGGAAACAGCTCGCCGACATGCCGCACGTCTCCGTCGCCGCCCCGAGCCCCCTTCCCGTCCGCGATGACCAGCTCCTCCTCATCGGTGGTGATGACGGCCTCAACGTGAACTTTGAGCCCAAAGAAAAGCACCCCGGCTTCCCCCGCCGCCTGATGGCCTACGACCCGAAAACCGACCGCTGGACCGAGTCCGGCGTCCTGCCCTTCTCCCTCGTCACCACCCCCGCCGTCGAATGGCGCGGCAAGATCGTCATCCCCGGCGGCGAAGCCCGTCCTGGCAAGCGCTCGCCTGAAGTTTGGTGGAGATGAGGGGAATTGAACCCCTGTGCCTTGAACGTGTTTTCAGGGGATATGGCGTGGAAATTCTACCTTACACTCTGTCTACACCCAAGGTGCTGATCTGCTCCAACGGCGAAGGTTCGGCAAAAAAAGGTCGGACCTTACGGCCTGTGAGTCGGTCGAACGACGCCAGCTCAGCGACTCGGAATTCGGGATGTAGCGATTGCAAACCACGACGCTATGCCGGGCTCGCGGCAACGCATGTTTAGGCGCCATGGTCGTTGTCATTTGTTGTCACGAACGATTCCGGTCACGGCATCGAATGCCTCGGCAACTGTAATGGTGAAAATGCCACCCTTGCCTGCGTCAAACGCCTGACGCCACTGTCCATAGCCATCTGCGAAATCTGGAACAGGAGCTGACTCGCGCTCAAGCGCAGTGACGCTCCGCTCGATAGCTGATTCGGCAAATGGTAAGTGCTGAATGTGAGTCTGACCAGCGCCATAGGACACACCCGAAATCGCGATGTGAACGATAGTGCCAAGCTTGCCACCGTCCTCGACGCGAAGAACAGTAAGTCTAGCGTTCGGCTGGTTCGTTGGCGGCGTGAATGCCCAGACTTGGCCAGTGTGAAACTTTGATTTAGGTGGCGGGGCTGCTTGGAGCAACCGCCAAAAAAGGATGAGAGTAAACCCATAGCGATGAAAAGTGTTTTGGTCATGCTGTGCGCGTAGTGTCGCCTAACTAGTAAGTAATCGTGAACAATGGGTGCAGGGTACTACAAGTGCGTTATGGGCGACAGATTTGTCGAGTGTCAGCGGTTTAGAGAAATCATGGGTGTCGCTTTGGACGCATATTCGGGAAGGCAAACAGCTCAACCAAACAGATGTTTGATGGGCACTCCTTGATCCGTGATCGGCACTGGGCGGTCGCCGTCGTGGAGGTTGGCGCGGTAGTCGACGCCAACGGCGGCACAGAGGGTGGCGAAGAAGTCGGGAACGCTGACGGGATTGGCGACGATCTTTTTGGAAAGCTCGTCGGTCTGTCCCCAGGCACCTTGATGCTTGAGGCCGCCACCGGCCAGGACGCAGGTGAAGGCGCTGCCTTGATGGCCGCGACCACCGCCGCCATCGAACTCCGGAGGGCGGCCGAACTCGGTGGTGATGACGATGAGGGTCTTGTCGAGCAGCTTGCGTGATTCCAGGTCTGTGATGAGTGCAGCGACGGCGATGTCGAGTTCCTTGATGAGCTCATGCTGCTGCAGGATGCCCTGGTTGTGCGCATCCCAGCCGGTGCCATTGAGGAAGTTGAGGTTGTGGGAGACTTCGACGAAGCGCACGCCCTGCTCGACGAGTCGTCGGCTGAGCAAGCAGCGCTGGCCGAACTCACCGCCATAGCGCTGACGAAGGCTTCCAGGCTCCTGGTCGAGTTCGAAGACTCGGTTGAAGGCCGGGCCGCTGAACTTCAGGCTTTGCTCGATGGCCGCGTCATAGCTTTTTAATTTGGGATCATCCGTCGGTGGAGTGCCAGCCTGTAGAGCGGAGAGAAATTTGCCCCGGCGCTGCTGACGGTCGAGGCTGACCCCGGGCGGACGTGACAGGCCGGCGGGGCCGCGACTGGTGTCCGTTAGATAGAGGTAACCCGCCTGCGCCCCAAAGAAACCTGGGCCACGGGTGACATTGGGATAACCAATGATGACATACGGCGGTGCTTCGTCAGAGGCGGAGCCGCGCTGATGAGCAATGATGGAGCCGATGGACGGATAGCTGATCGTGCCGCTGATCGGCCGGCCCGTGTGCATGCGGTTGGTGGCAGCGGCGTGCCACCTCGCCATCGAGACCGACATCACCGTCCTGCGCGAAGGCTACCGCCAGTTGCTGTCGCCGTGGCGGTGATGGCCTTGGAGTAAACTTTAAGCCTTCTGA
Source organism: Prosthecobacter gellanilyticus (assembly GCF_007992435.1). Lineage (GTDB taxonomy): Bacteria > Verrucomicrobiota > Verrucomicrobiia > Verrucomicrobiales > Verrucomicrobiaceae > Prosthecobacter > Prosthecobacter gellanilyticus. The sequence continues at coordinate 362,779 of NZ_BKAG01000002.1, forward strand.
GGTCGAGGGAAGGCAAGGCGTCGGAGTTGCGAAGCGTCCCGGAGTGCGGTGGCAAAGATACAAGGGCAACCTTGCATCGTCGACACCGCTCTGCGCGCACCCTGAACCGTCCTCTACCAAGTGAGGTTCTTTCGGACCAGAGAGTCTTGGCCCAGGAGCCACGTCTCCCTCCGTTTTCCCCTTGTCCCCCGCCAGACCCGGTGGTTCCAATCCGGGCCCCCCATGTTTTTTGATACCCACACCCATCTCGGCAGCCACAAATTCGACTCCGACCTGCCTGACATCATCTCCCGCGCCCGTGCGGCTGGGGTGTCCCGGATGATGGTTCCGGCGACGGATCTGGTGAACGCGCGCAAGTGCCTGGCCATCGCTGAGAAGGAGCCGGATGTCCGGGTGGCGGTCGGCATCCACCCCTGTGATGTGGACACGGTCTCCGGGGAGGCCTGGATCGACGAACTCCGGGAGCTGGCCCGGCACCCCAAGGTGGCCGCCATCGGCGAGATCGGGCTCGACTACTTCCATGCTCCGCCTGAAGGTTTTGACCTGCCCGGCTGGAAGGCCCACCAAGCCCACTGCCTCAAACTCCAGCTCGACCTCGCGGTCGAACTCGGACTGAACGTCGTCCTCCACAATCGCGAAAGCTGGGACGACCTTGTGGCCCAGGTCACCCCCTACAACGGGAAGCTGCGCGGTGTTTTCCACTGCTACACCGGCAGCCTGGAGCAGGCCAAGCCCCTCCTGGACGCGGGCCACCTCATTTCCTTCACCGGCATCGTTACCTTCAAAAACCCAGGCCCGGCAGGCGAGGCGGTCCGCACCGTCCCGGACGGTCTCTACATGCTGGAGACCGACGCCCCCTACCTCGCTCCGGTGCCTCATCGCGGCCAGCGCTGCGAGCCCGCCTATGTCTCCGACACCGCCCGCGCCGTCGCCAAGATGCGCGGTCAGACACCGGAGCAAGTCGCCCAGGTCACTGGCCAGACCGCCTGCACTTTCTTCCGGGGTTTCGCCTGAGTGAGTGATACTAAGTGGTAGTCAAAGCAGACGAAAACACTGCATACCAGAAGGGTGAATTATGTAGCGATTAAATCGTTACATATGAAGATTTGTGGGCTCTAAGAGAGGCTCTAATTCCAACTCCACTGAGTCGTGATCGGACGCATTCTCCAATCAACCGAGTTTCGTAAAGTTGCATTCCTTTATGTAACGATTATGTCGATACTTAATTACAGATTGGATCTCACCCTGTACTTTGCCAATAGGTCTTGAAAAGAATGCGATAACGAAGATCAAACTTGTGACCTCCGGTAGGCGCCGACTAGCCGCCAGTATGACCTTGAGTCACCACCTCCCAACATAGCGAGGGAAATGTAATATCATGCTTGAAGCGTAAAATGTCCGTTATAGAAAGAAACGATTTAGTCGTTACATGTAAAGGTGACTTCTGTAGCTTTGTATTTCGTATATCGCTGTCCATCAATTGATTATAAATGGTTAACTTTTGCTAAGCAGAATATGACATTGCCCTCGAAAAGCCGATTTAGCCCGGTCTTGGCCGATCTTCCCTTTGAATACAACCAACAGAATGCATCGAAACGGAAGTGGTGTTTCATGGCCGTGATCAAATCATTACAGTGCACATTTATAACTAAATAGTAACGATTAATGGGTTTGAATTGAGACTTTTGACACCCGCCGCAAGTTGACCGGCGATGTGTAGATTGCTCTGTCGCTGATCGATCTCAGAGCTCCTTTAGATAGCTCTAAACGCACCAATCAATGCGGTCTCAAATTAGTTAAAGTAACGTAATAGGCGTCAAATCATCGTAATAATTTGTGAGGCGAAATAGACAGTGAACCCGAGTTTGAGGTTGTGTCGGAACCAGCTCTCAGCGGCTTATCAACCCGATTGCTTTTTGATCACTGAAGCGCAGTGTTAATGCTAGGATTCCTTTTATTTCGCTCTACCTGCATGCATTGTAATGTAACGGAATTTAGGTTATGTTTTAGGTTGACCTGAAGACGCCACTGAATCACTTCGAAGCTGACTGCTTAACCTCCACGGCAATGCAATGGAGCTACGATCTCTCCTCGATTTTGAGCATCCAGGGTACTCCAAGGGGCTGGGCGATTCAGCCGGCGGCAGGGTTAGTTCAATCACTCGACGGGAAGTCTTCGAGGATGTTTTGCGAGCTCAAGCGACCCTCGGGAGACTTTCGGCTCTTCCGACCGGTGACTAGCAAAAGCCTCCTTCTCGGGCACGACTTTGAAACATTGGCCGGGCCAAACCGCAGTGCGCCCACATGTCTACCCGCAGAGTCCTGTGCGGCCCGCAAAGGCTTGGCGAACTCGTCTGAACAGTGGGTAAACTGAGGCCTGAAGCCGCTGCTTACTTGCTCAGTTCAAGCATGCGCAGGATCGGCTTCTCGGCGCGGGCGCGGATGTCTTCCGGCATCTCGACCTGGGGGCTGAGGTCGCGGAGGGAGTCGTGGAGCTTCTGCAAGGTGTTTAGCTTCATGTAGCGGCAGTCGGCGCAGGCGCAGTGACCGGTGGGGCCGGCGATGAAACGCTTGCCGGGAACTTCGCGTTCCAGGCGGTGAAGCATGCCGCTTTCGGTAACGATGATGAACGTGTCCGAGGGGGTGCTCCGGCAGTAGCCGACCATCTTTTCGGTCGAGCAGACCTCGTCGGCCAGTACACGCACGGAGTAGGCGCACTCCGGGTGGGCCACGACTTTGGCGTCGGGATACTGCTCCTTGATCGCCTCCACGCTATCGCGGGTGAACTCCATGTGGACATAGCAGGAGCCCTTCCAGAGGGTCATCGGTCGCCCGGTCTGCTCCATCACCCAGGAACCGAGGTTCTGGTCAGGCACAAAGAGGATGGGGCGATCCTTGGGAGCGGCCTCGACGATTTTGACCGCGTTGCCGCTGGTGCAGATGCAGTCGCTCAGCGCCTTCACGTGGCCGCTGCAGTTGATGTAGGCGATGACGTAGTAGTTCTTGTCGGCGTTCGCCTTGAGGAAAGCCTCGAGCTGGGGGCCGGGGCAGCTTTGCTCCAGGGAGCAGCCGGCGTTGGCATCTGGAAGAATGACCGTCTTGCCCGGGTTCACGATCTTCGCCGTTTCCGCCATGAAATGCACTCCGCAGAAGGCGATCACGTCCGCATCGGTTTCCTTGGCTTTGTAAGCCAGACCCAGGGAGTCACCGACGAAGTCGGCAATCTCCTGGATGTCCTTTGTCTGGTAGTTGTGGGCCAGGATAATAGCATTCCTCTCCTTCTTCAGGCGGAGGATTTCAGAAACCAAAGTGGGTGTGGCGATGGCGACCATGGGAACCTTTAGCCTAGAGTGGGGCGGGGGCAAGTTCAAGCCCGGGGCGGAGGCTGAGACAGGAGGGATTTTTTTTTAACAGGAGATGAGGAGGTTTGAAGGGGCAAGCCTGTCTGAATGCAGGCTCTTGCGTCATTCCTTTCTCTTGCGGTGCTCTTCTGGGGCTCTGTGGACATGATTTCCAAACCGCTACACCGCAAGAGGAAGGAATAACGCGAGAGACAGACAAGCATCTGAGTTGTCTTGAGTGTATAGTAGCGGCATGCGCTTTTCCCTTGCTGGCCTCTGCTTTCTTCTTCACGGCACTTCTTTTGCCCAGGTGGAGGTGCCACGCTCGGAATCGCCCAACGGGGATTTTGTCGTGATGATGGAGACCGACAAGGATCAGCCTGGATATGAGCTGGATTCGGCACCCAAGATGTGGATTGAGCACAGAAAGCAGAAGAAGCGTCTGGTTGACTTCTCTTTCGGCGCGGATCCGTCCTCAGATACACAGCCGTTGCGCACTCATACCAAGGTGCTGTGGAATACTGCGGGAGATGCTGTGGCCATCCAGTTTCAGGAGCGGCATTATTCTCATCTCAGCGTCTACCGCCTGAAGGGGGACCTTTCTGATCCCGAGTCCTTTTTGGCGTGCCCTCTGCCCGTTGACGGCGAGATTATCCAAAAGCTGGTCCCGCGATTCAAGGAGTTCAGATCGCGATGGTTTCAGCATCCCGATGCGTGGATTGATGATCACACTCTTTTATAG
>NZ_BKAG01000003.1 GCF_007992435.1 Prosthecobacter gellanilyticus
AGAACTGTTCCCCATCCTTTCGATGGGTGTGCGACTCCCATAAATTGAAGGAGCAGATTCAATTATTATGCGGGTGTTCTTTATGGTTCGCCAGGACATCCTGATCGGGAGTGTGGGTCGCCAACCACCTTAACCCTTTTGCAGAAATCGTGTTCCAGTAGACAACAAGACATCACAGGATAATGATGGAGTTGAGTGGACGTATTCTTACTTTTATTCTTAAAACGTCGGTTTTTCAGGTCGCTTAAGTTGTAAATCGTTGGTTATCAACTGTCCCCGTAGTTCAATGGATAGAACGAGGGTTTCCTAAACTCTAAATACAGGTTCGATTCCTGTCGGGGATACCAAGGGTGTGAGGCCATGGACAAAAATGGTCCATTTGACGACTTCTGGGGGGACACACCCCAAGGCTGGCACTATGCAGGCGTGTTAAGCTGGCTCATTTCTGTCCCTTTTTTCCCTTTCCCATGCGCGTTCTGATCATCGAAGACGAATATGCCCTCGCGGCGGCCCTCTCGACCGTGGTGCGTCGTTTGAATGTGGAACCGATGGTGGCGGCTTCCGGGCAGAGCGGAATCGAAAAGGCCCAACGTCAGCGCTTTGACCTTGTGCTGCTGGACATCGGTCTGCCGGACATGAGCGGTTTGCGGGTGCTGGAGCAACTCCGGGCGCTGCCCGCGCCTCCGCCTGTGCTCATCATCACGGCGCATGGCACCCTGGAAAATGCCCTGGAGGCCCGTCGGCTCGGGGCGCATGACTATTTCCTCAAGCCGCTGAACCTCAGCGAGATCCAGGCGGCGCTGCGAGACCTCCTCCAGCCGCCTGCGACGGACAAGCTGCCAGTTCCTTCCACCTCATCCGCCCCCGCTGCCAGCACGCCGGAGCAGGCGGTGATGATCGGAGCCGCGCCGGGGATGCAGCGGGCCTTTGCGGTGATCGCCCAGGCTTGTGCCTCTGAGGCCCCAGTGCTACTCAGCGGACCGCGCGGCACGGGCAAGACGCTCGCCGCCCAGGTCATTCATCGAAACAGCAGCCGCTCTGCGGGTTCGCTGGTCGCTTTCCGCGCGGATGAATGGGCGGAGGGTGAGCGCGAGCAGGCGCTGCTGCGGGCTATTGAGAGCGCCCGCGCCGGCACCTTGCTCATTGAGGAGATCGGCACGCTTTCGCTGCCGTTGCAGGCCATTTTGGCACGCACGCTTGCGGGGTCTCCACCTCTGCCGCGCCTGCTGGCCACCGCTTCGGGTTCGCTGACGGAACTCATCGCCGCAGGCAGTTTCCGAGAGGATCTCTTCTATCAGCTGGCGGTGCTGCAGGTGCAGCTTCCACCGCTGTGCGAGCGCATGGAAGATGTGGCCGTGCTGGCCTCCTATCTGGCGGGCCGTGCGGCACCTGGTCGCGAGTTGACCCTCGCGCTTGAGACACTGGCCTGCATCAAGGCGCATGCCTGGCCGGGCAATGTGCGTGAGCTCGCCGCGGCCATGCAGCATGCGGCGGCGGTGTGCACGGGCTCTGTGGCCCTGCCACGTCATCTGCCGGAATCCGTGGCTGCGGCGAGCCAGACGGATACATCCGGTCATCTCGATGTCTCCCTGACTCGTGTGCTGAATGCCTGGCTGGACCAGCGCCTCACCGGCCCTGAAAACACCTGGCCGGATTATGACACACTGCTCGCCCATGTGGAAAAGCAGATGCTGGCCACGCTGCTCGTACGCTTTGAAGACAAACCGACGCGCCTCGCCACCGCGCTGAACATGAACCGTGCGACACTGCGTAGAAAGCTGCGGGAACTGCTGGGGAGGGAGTAGAGGGTCTCTGCAAAGCACTCATCACACTCCGTGTGATGAGTGTATGCCAGCTCGTTTGTCCTCTCGGCGGAGCGAGAGGACTGCTTTGCTCCGCGCCTATTGAATCGCTCTCTTGATCGCATTTTTGGTTATGCGTTGCACGCGTTCGTCAGGTCCGTGAGGTCTTGAATAGTGACTCCATGGAATCATGTGCCCGGGAGGATCGCTAAGGCCCTGGCTCCAGAAGATGGTGGTGGCATTGAAGACGATGTTTTTCTTCGGGCCTTCAAAGAGGGTTGCGGCGTATTTGCCGAGTCGTGTGCCGCCAGCCCAGACGTGGCCTTCGGCGACGACTTCCAGACCTTCGCGAGCCGTATCAGGATCGCCATGAAATTCCCAGCCGACGAGGCCGGGGATGCTGTCGCCCTTCTTCATGCCGGTGCCTTCAAAGAGCCAGTGATCAGGCTTTGCGCAGGTCCAGTCACCACCGCCATTGAAGGGCACGACGGTGCGGGCGCCGATGATGTCACGCTCGTCAGGGCCTGGGTTTTCAAAGGGGCCGAGCACTTTGGCATAGGCTTCTTTTTCCTCCTCACGGAACTCGCCGTAGCAGGTCTCGCGTGTGAGCCTTCTGTTAGGCGCGCCTTGGGCATTCGACGTGAAGGGCGTGACCATGTACACATCATTCGCGGAGAGCCAGAGCACGCTGAGGCCGTTCGCGATGGCCTGCTTCACATTCTGATACTGACGCAGGTCCCAGTACTCATCGTGGCCGATGCTGATCATCGTCTTCGCACGGGTGAGGTTTGCGGGATCGAGGTTGTCGACGTTGGAGCAGTAGGTGACATCGTAGCCTTCCTTCTCCAGCCAGTAGCAGAGTGGATATTCCCAGAGCAAAAACTCGCCGCTGCCCATGCTGAGCGGGTTCTCCAGGATCTGCACATACTTGCCGTAAGGGCGGTCAAAGCTCACGCTCACGCCTGGGGCATGCGCGGCACGCGGATCCGTGTAGAGGGACTCCTTGACGGGCCATTGGTTATACGCCTGCCAGGTGTTGTCACTGCACTGGAAGAGAATGTCGGCGGGACGATCGTCTTTAACGATGAAGATGATGTAGCTCTGCCAGTAGGGTTCGGGGTTCTCAGTTCCCTGTTCTCGGTTAGGCTGGGTAGAAAGTCTGCCGAGGTAGACGCCGCTGGGCCAGTCGGCGGGGATGGTCAGGGTGGTGCTGGCCTGCCACTGGCATTCGCGCAGGCGCTGATCACCCATCTCGGGCACCATCTGTTCTTTGCCCTCAAAGGGGCCCAGCGTCGTCATGAGCCGAGAGCCTGCGCCGCCGTAGTAGCCCATGCGGAAGATCTCGAGCCCAAACCGCGCGGCGGGTTTCGTGCTGACGAAGATGTCCAGCTTCTCCCCGGCGCTCACGGACTGGCGGGAGCAGTAGCCTTCGATCTTCGAGGTGCGGTGGGACTTGGAGTCATCCGGCATCATCCGGGTGAGCTGGAAATCGGCGCCGGGCCGGGTGTTCTCCACCTTGATTAGGTCTGGCTGTGCGGGTGCGGTGGCACCTGCGGAGGTGTTCATGCGCGCCCCGAGGGCGGCTGCGGCACTGGTAGTCTTGATGAAATCCCGGCGGTCCATGAGAGGCATACGGAAGCAGCCGGGCCTTTTTGAACCGCTAATGGGACGCTGATAAATACGCTAATGACCCAGCCCTTCGGGTTTCGTCATTCCGGCTGCGCCGGTCCGCCCTTGCCCCAGAGCCCGTCCCGGCTACTCTCCGCCCCCTTTTCCCTGATATGAGCGCTGAGACCCCTGCCAAGAAGAACTACAAAGACACCGTCCGCCTGCCGAAGACCGACTTCCCGATGAAGGCGGACTTGGTGACGCGTGAGCCTCAGCGTCTGGCCAAATGGGAGGCTGGCGGCTTGTACCAGCGCATCATGAAGCAGAGCGCCGGACGTCCGAAGTTCGTCCTGCATGACGGCCCGCCTTTCGCGAACGGTGACGTTCACATGGGCACCGCGCTGAACAAGGTGCTGAAGGACATCATCGTGAAGTCCAAGACTATGGCCGGTCACCACGCACCCTTCATCCCGGGCTGGGATTGCCATGGCCTGCCCATCGAGTTCAAGGTGGTGAAGGAGGCCAAGGACCTCGCCCCGGCGGAGATCCGCACGCGCTCCGAGGCCTATGCCCGCAAGTTCATCGACATCCAGCGCCAGAGTTTTAAGCGTCTCGGCATCTTTGGCGATTGGGAGAACCCCTACCTCACCCTGACCCCAGGCTATGAGGCGGACATCATGCGCACCTTCGCGAAGTTCGTGGAGAAGGGCCTCGTCTATCGTGCGAAGCGCCCCGTGCAGTGGAGCTACGGCGCACAGACCGCGCTCGCCGAGGCCGAGGTGGAGTACAAGGAAAAGACCTCCCCGGCTATCTACGTGAAGTTTGCCGTGCTCACCCCTGGCTTCAGCCGCCTGCAGGAAGATGGCTACTCGCTGGTGATCTGGACCACCACACCCTGGACGCTGCCCGCGAACCTCGGCATCGCCCTGCATCCGGATTTCGAATACACCGCCGGCACGTTTGCCCATGAAGACGGCCGCCAGGAGAAGCTCATCCTCGCGAACTCCCGTCTTGAGGCCTTCAGCGCCAGCACCGGCTTCAAGCTGGATGAATCACGCCCGACCACGAAGTTCAAAGGCAGCACGCTGAAAGGCGCGGAGGCCCAGCATCCCTTCCTGCCGCGTGGCTCGAAGGTCATCAATGCTCTCTTCGTGACCAACGACACCGGTACCGGTGCCGTGCACATGGCCCCCGGTCACGGCGCGGACGACTACATCGCCGGCAAGGAAAACGGTCTCGAGGTGCTCTCGCCTGTGGATGATCAGGGCAACTTCACTGCTGAGTGCGGTCTGCCCGAGTTCGTGGGCCAGCATGTCTTCAAGAGCAACGAAGGCATCATCGCCATCCTGGAGGGCAAAGGCGCTCTCCTGGGTAACGAAAAGTATGTTCACCAGTATCCGCACTGCTGGCGCTCTAAAACGCCGATCATCTTCCGCGCAGTGGAGCAGTTCTTCATCCGCATCAATGACTTCCGTCAGGACGCCCTGAAGGCCATCGACACGGTGAACTGGCTGCCCGCCTGGGGCCGCAACCGAATCCATGGAACGGTGGAGAGCCGTCCAGACTGGTGCATCAGCCGCCAACGCACCTGGGGCGTGCCGCTGCCTGTGTTCTACGCGGCGGATGGCAGCATCCTCATGGAAGGCGAGATCTCTCGCAAAGTGGCGGACGCCGTCGAGCTGCATGGCACGAATCTCTGGTTTGAAAAAGACGACGCCTTCTGGTGTGACCTCATCGGCCTGCCGGAGGGTTCGAAGCGCTGCAAGGACACGCTGGATGTGTGGATTGATTCCGGTTCCTCCTCTGTGGCCGTGCTGGAGCGTCATCCCGAGCTGTATTGCCCGGCGGATGTCTACATCGAGGGCACGGACCAGCATCGCGGCTGGTTCCAGAGCAGCCTCATGGTCAGCGTGGCCGTGCGCGGCACCGCGCCGTACAAGACGGTGATCACGAATGGTTTCGTCGTCGACACCAGCGGCAAGAAGATCAGCAAGAGCGACCAGGAGCAGCAAGGCGACGACAAGGGCAAGGACGGCAAGGACAAGGAGAAAGCCAAGTCCGGCAAGCCCATGACTGCCGAGCATTACTTCAACAAGTACGGCAGCGACATGGTGCGCCTCTGGGCTGCCAGCGTGGACTACCAGAACGACGTTCCCTTCAGCGAGGAGCTCTTCCAGCAGACCGGCGAATCCTACCGCCGCATCCGCAACACCTTCCGCGTCTTGTTAGGCAACCTCAACGATGAGAAGGTGGAGCAAGCTTCCAGCTTGCCTGAGGCAACCAAGATGGTTGCACCACATTCCTACACCCTCATCGACCGCTGGATCCTCGAGCGTTTGCACAGCATCGTCAGTGACTGCCTCGCCGGCTTCGCCGCGTATGACTTCCGCAAGGTCGTCAGCACCATCACCCAGTTCGTCTCCGGAGATCTCAGCGCCCTTTATATCGACATCACCAAGGACCGGATGTACTGCGATGCGGAGAACAGTCCGCGCCGCCGTGCCACCCAGGCCGCCATCCGCGAGATCACCGAGACCCTGACGAAGCTCCTGGCCCCCATCCTGGCCTACACGGCTGATGAGACCTGGGAGTTCCTGGGCCACGCCGACAGTGTGCACCTGCAGGACTTCCCGCAGCCTAACGAAACATTCGCCAACGCCGAGGCCGGTGCTGCCGTCGAGGACCTGCTCAAGGCCCGTGCCGTCATCCAGCAGGCCATCGAAGCCGCGCGCCAGGCCAAGAAGATCGGCTCCAACCTCGAGGCCACCGTGAAGCTCACTCTTCCCGAGGCCGGCTTCGCCCACGCCATCTTCAGCGATCTCCCCGCCCTTCAAGAGTTCTTCATCCTCAGCGACCTCCACCTCACCCGTGGCCCCGACCTCGCCGCCACCGTCGAAGTCTGCACGAATCCGAAGTGCGAACGCTGCTGGAAGCTGCTGCCCGATGTGGGAACCATCGCCGAGCACCCGACTCTTTGCGGACGGTGTGCGGAGGCGGTTGGTTGAGGCCAAGCAAAGAAGGCTGGCCAACGATCAAACGATCCCCCAACCTAAACAGATGAATCAGACTCATTTTTCGTCCCAGGGTTTACTCAAGGGGCTGCGCTACCTATTAGGGACCACGCTTTTGATGGTTCTGACAGGATGCCTTGAACTGGAAGAAAAGTATCTGGTGAATCCGGACGGCAGCGGGAAGTTTATCATTACCTGTCTGCTTGATATGCAAAAGTTTCCAGGGGCTGAGGGATCTCGGGCTGCGCTTCCTTCCGCAGAGGAATGGCTTCAGGGTCTTGTTCGAGAGAGCAAAGGTGTGGATGTTTGGGCGAGTGCATCTGTCGAAAGCAAGGCAGACGGAAAAGTCTTCATTAAAGCTGAGGGTTATTTCAAGTCGCTCAACAGGCTTGATTTTGGCGGGCCTCATCCCTTGGTCCTGGCTGAGCCAGCTCTTGAACAAGCTGGCCTCAAGGCATCGCCTCTGCTTGAGCCGCGAGGCTTTATTGGAACAGCGCACCTTTCGGGGAGGCCAGAGCGACCCAGGCAGCTGACCACCCGGGCATCGATGATCATGACGGCTCTGCTCGATACCATTCCGCCAGCATCTACACCTACCAATGAGCCGCTGGAGACCATTGAGGGCAATATCGGCAAAAATTTACCGCAACTTTTTGATGTCTTGGCGGATGCTCGATACACCGCTCTTTTTAATTTCGGAGACGCGACCGTCAAATCGACTTCGGGATTTGAGCAAGTGAACCCACACACGGTCCGCATGGATGTGAAGTTGGGACAACTTGCGCGACGAGCGGACGGTGCGCACGCCTTGATAACAAGCGGAACCAAGCCAAGTCAGAGCAGAACATTTCTACTGGACCTCCTAAACATCCCGTTCACCAGATCGCCCAGCCCTCCCGCTGCAATCATTGAAGGAGAGCAAGTGGTCTTTGACTATCTGACAGAGTCTGAGAAGGCTAAGGAGGCGCAGTCACCTGAATTGAAGCGGCTGCTAGCGAAATGAGTCATCCCTTCAGACTGAACCAGCTCAAAACGTCAAACGCAGTTACTCATCGAGGAACATGTCCTTGCCCCATCCTCTTGCCACCCTCCTGGTCATCCTGCTGTGCCTGGGCCTGACGATGGCGGTAGATGCCCAGCCTAACCAAAACAAGGAACCCGATTTTCCGGCGGTCGAGAAGTCACGCCTGGTGAAGCTGGAGGTGAAGAAGAAGGACAATGCCTGGGCCATCACCCGGCCTGATGTGGTGCCGGGCATCGACATGAAAACGCTGGCCTGGGTCATTTTCCGCGATGGCAAGCAGGTGAGCAGCATCGCCGCGCGCACGACCATCTTGGACGACCCTTGGCACACGCGGGAAAAGGGCACCTACCAGATCTTCCTCCAAGCTGGCGTCGACAAGAAGTACCAACGGGTTAGCGAGGTGGTGCAGTTCCGGCAGGTGCGCGGATCTTGAAATGATGCGTCAGAAAGAAGAACAAGCCATCACGGATGGTACGTGATCTCACGTTTGACCGTCTCTTTAGGAAGCGGGATTTTTTCGCCGTTGGGGCGGTGCATGGTGCTGGTCTCGATACAGATCAGCCAGTTGCCGTTGGCGTCGACGTCCGGGTGCTCATAGGTGGTGATGAGGCGGTCATCGCTCTCATGGCGCATGATGAAGGTGGAGTGGATCTCAAAGCCCTTGTCAGACCATTGCATGAGATACTCCGTGCTCTGGCGGCCTTCGTCCTTCTCCGTGAGGATCTGCTCTTCCTTATGGGATGAGGCATTGCGGCGGAACGTGGTGGTTTCGATGATCTTGCCCGCGCTGGTCTTGAGAAGGGTGTCATTGATAAGGCCCTGCGCGGTGTAAGAGTAAAATTCGGTCTGCTTGGTCTTTGGCTCGACGTGGGCGACGCGGCGCGAAGCCGTGTCCACAAAGATCTGGTAGCTCTTCACCGGCTCGTCTTCGAGCTGCTCCACCAGGGAGACCCAGGTGCCGCTGGCATCATACTTGTAGTCGGCAAAACTGAGCTTTTTGTTAGCCGCATCCACCTCCTCTTCATGCAGCAAATTGCCCTCCGCATCGAACTCGAGCCGAATCGTCGAGATCAGCTTTTGGGTTCCTGTATCGGATGTCTCGTAGCGCCGCTCAATGACACAATGCGGTCTGCCATGGTAATCCATTTGCTGGCAGTAAGGCGCCATGACTTCCAGGTGTTTGCCGCCTGCCCATGCGATGGAAAGTGTGCACAGGACGAGAAGAAGAGGTCTAATCAAAGGCATGATTGATGAAGGGGATGCTCACAGGAGCCACATGATTCGTCAATGCTTGAGTCAGGAGAGGCGAAGACAAGCCCTGGAAACACCGGCTTTAGTTCGCAGCAGATGGTGAGCACTCCAAGGGACGGGACAGTCGCAGTTTACCCTTCCCATTGCCAAAGCGGCAGCCTCCGCGCTGAATGCGACTCACTCCTCGCCGCTGAGGATGATGCTGCCGGAGGCGATCTTGGCGCCATCAGCGGTGAGGATCTCGCCGCTGATCTGGACGAGGCCGGGCATGACAGCATCCCGGCGGACCTGGAGGGTGAGGGTCTGGCCGGGGGGGATGGTGCCGAGGATCTTGAACTGGCGGACGGCGGTGAGGCGGAGGTTTTTGAGGGGATTGTCTCCCCGGTCACTCTGCGCCAGCACGCCGCCGAGCTGGGCCAGGGACTCGATCATGATCACGCCGGGGAGGATGGGCTGGCCGGGGAAGTGGCCAGTGAGGAAGGCTTCATCTCCTTTCAGAGTCCAGCGACCGGTGGCGGACTGGCCGGGCACAAGCTCGGTGATTTCATCCACAAAGCGGAAGGAGGGTCCGTGGGGCAGGCAGGAAAGCGCTTGGAAAAGGTCGGCGGGCTGCGACATATTAGGCGCGTCTTAACGATGGAGTCGGCTCCTGACAAACGGCAATCCACCCTTCACCGGAGTTCTGCGTGATCTCTCCGGCCCTCACCACGTGCATGCATAGCACTACCCTGGCAGACCGGCTGCGCTTCGCCACGGCAGGTGTGGTGCTGCTGACCTACTGGTCGGTGTGCTCGCTGGTGTTTCTGCCGGTGGTGAATCTGGCGCTGCTGCTGCGCTGCCAGCCGAGGCGGCGTGAGCTGGGCCAGGCAGTGCTGAAGCAGCTCTTCCGCGGGGTGGCAGGCATCCTGCGCCGGTTTGGAGTGATCGACGTGACCTACGAAGGCTTCGAGCGTGTGAAGGCGCACATCGGTCCGGTGATCCTGGCGCCCAATCATCCGGCGCTTTGGGATGCGGTGTTTGTGCTGGCGGAGGTGGATCGGGCGGCCTGTGTGCTGAAAGCCTCGCTGCTGTGCAATCCGCTGCTCGCCTTTGGCGCGCGGGCCGCCGGGTTCATCTCGAACGAGCCTTCGCATCAAATGATGCGCCGCTGCATCGAGCTGCTGCGTGATGGCGAGCGCATTTTGTTTTTTCCGGAAGGCACGCGCACAAGACCGGAGCATGGACGGATGAATCCGCTGTCCGGTGGTCTGGCCATCATCGCGCGCAACTCAGGTGCGCCTGTGTGGCCGATCATCGTGCGGACGAGCAGCCGTTATCTAAGCAAAGGCTGGCCGATCTGGCGCCTGCCTCCTGAACCCATCCACATTCGCATCAGCATGGGCGAGCCCGTGGTGTGCAGCCCGGAGGAGGATGCGCAGAAGTTTTTGGACCAGTTGCGGGAGAGCTACATCGCCGCGGGATGCGGTGTAATGGAGTGATTATTGGTTAGGTCACGAGTTCTATTTTGCCATGTCATTCACAATCACATTCTGCGATGGGTGGTCTGACATCACTGAGGAAGTGGAAGCCGTAGACCCGCCTTGGACATTGGCAAAACCGGATGGTGTCGGCGCACTTCAATTCTCGATCGGGATCTACAAAGGTGGCCCCGTCCCGAATCCGACCCAGCGAGACCTGCTGTCGTTGCTTCACGGCTTTGCGACTTCACAGCAGCTAGGCGACCCGGTGGACTTGGTTGAAGAGGATGGAGAACTTCGGCTGGTGGCTGGCAGTTTTCGAGCAGGTGAAGATTTCCTGCGAGTCTGGTATGTGACGAATGGACGAAGTATCGCCCAAGTCACCTATCTATGTTCCTGGGGCGAACAGCACGCAGAACTAGCTGATTGCGAACAGATGGTTCGCACTTTGGGATTTGATGGTGAAGCACCAATAGGTTAGGCCGCATTCCTCTCGATCCGCTTCTTCACGATGGGCGGGCGCTCGCCTTTGACGACGGCTTCGTTGATGGAGACGGAGCGCACGTCCATGCGGCTCGGCACGTCATACATCACGTCGAGCATGATGCGCTCAAAGATGCTGCGCAGGCCGCGCGCACCGGTGCCGCGCTTCACGGCCTCGCGGGCCATGGCCAGGAGGCCTTCCTTGTTCACATTGAGGTCCACACCTTCCATGCCGAGGAGTTTGGCATACTGCTTGAGCAGGGCGTTCTTCGGCTCGGTGAGGATGCGCACGAGCTCGCCTTCGCTGAGTTCGCGCAGTGCGCAGGTCACAGGCAGACGACCTATGAATTCGGGGATGAGGCCGAAGGTGATAAGATCCTCGGGCTCGACGTCTTTGACGAGGTCGTCCTTCTCCTCTTCCTTCTGCAAGGGGCCGCTGGAGAAGCCCATGGTGTTACGGCCTTTGCGACGGCGCACGATCTGATCGAGACCGCCGAAAGCTCCGCCGCAGATGAAGAGGATGTTCTCCGTGTTCACCTGGATGTACTCCTGCTGCGGGTGCTTGCGGCCACCCTGCGGCGGCACGTTGCAGACGGTGCCCTCGATGATCTTCAACAGCGCTTGCTGCACACCTTCGCCAGACACGTCGCGCGTGATGCTGACATTGCCTGTGGTGCGACCGATCTTATCAATCTCATCAATGTAGATGATGCCGATCTCGGCGCGGGCGACATCGAAGTCTGCGGCCTGAAGCAGGCGCAGGATGATGTTTTCCACGTCCTCGCCCACATAGCCGGCCTCGGTCAGGGTGGTGGCATCGGCGATGCTGAAGGGCACGTTGAGGATCTTCGCCAAGGTGCGGGCCAGGAGAGTCTTGCCGCAACCGGTGGGGCCGAGCAGGAGCACATTGCTCTTCTCGATGTCCACATCATTCGGGTCGTTGATCTTGCGCGGCTGGTCCTTCCTCATGGCCTGCTGGCGGGAGTGGAGGATGCGCTTGTAGTGATTGTGCACGGCCACGCTCAGCACCTTCTTCGCCTGGTCCTGGCCGATCACATGCTGGTCGAGGGTGGCGCGGATCTCGGCGGGACGGGGCACGATGAGCGCGCTTCCACCATTGTCAGCTTCCTGCGCTGCCTCGCGGTCGAGGATGTTTTTGCAGACGCCGATGCAGTTGTCACAGATATACACCCCCGGGCCGGCGACGAGTTTGCGCACCTCCGCATGGCTTTTACCACAGAAGGAGCAGAGGGTGACGGTGGAGGTTCGTGGCATTGGAGGGGGCTGTGGAAATGTCGCACACGGCGGGTTTGCACGTCAAGAGAAGCGTCACATCTCTGCGGAGGCGGGGGAAGAGCAGTATTGGCTATAGTAAAAACGCGCCACCCCGGTCTTCCGGTTGTTCCCGAAAAGTTGGTTTGAGAGTGGATGTAACATTTTCGAGACGTTTCCCTGCAACCTGCTTAATTTCAGACTCAATCTCCATGATCGAGTTCGATTTTATCATCGTCGGCAGCGGTGCCGCGGGCCTCAGCGCGGCCCTCCATGCCAGTGAGCACGGCCGGGTGGCGCTCATCACCAAGCGCGGCGCGCTCGACTCCAACTCCAATTGGGCCCAGGGCGGGATCGCCTGCGTGACCAGTGAGCAGGACAGCGTGGAGCAGCATGTGAGCGATACTTTGATCGCCGGAGCCGGGCTCTGCCATGAGGACGCCGTGCGCACCATCGTGACCGAGGGGCCGGACCGCATCGCCGAGCTGGTGAAGTGGGGAGTCAGCTTTGATCAGCGCGAGGCCGAGGACGGTCATCTGGAATTTGATCTGACCAAAGAGGGCGGCCACTCCCGCCGCCGCGTGCTGCATGCGGCGGATGCCACGGGCCGGGAACTCACGGAGAAGCTGCTCATCGCCGTTCGTGAAAAGGCGAACATCACTCTGATGGAGCATCATTTCGCCATCGACCTGATCACGACGACGAAGCTCGGCTATGTCTCCGAGGAGCGCATTTTAGGCCTGTACGTCCTCAATGAGGAGACGCATGAGGTGCTGACGCTGAAATCCGACCGCGTGGTGCTGGCCACCGGTGGCTGTGGACGTGTGTATCTTTACACCACGAATCCCCGCATCGCCACGGGTGACGGCGTGGCCCTGGCCTGGCGTGCCGGGGCGAATGTGGCAAACATGGAGTTCATCCAGTTTCACCCGACCTGCCTGTACCATCCGGAGAAGCGCTCCTTCCTGATCACGGAGGCCATGCGCGGTGAAGGCGCCCGGCTGGTGGGTGCTGATGGGAAGGAATTCATGCACCGCTATGATCCGCGCGGCTCGCTGGCGCCTCGTGACATCGTCGCCCGGGCCATCGACCATGAGATCAAGCGCACAGGCGGTCCGTGTGTGTATCTGGACATCTCGCACAAGCCTGCGGAGTTCATCCTCAGCCACTTCCCGAACATTCACAAAGCCTGCCTGGAGGTGGATATCGACATCACGAAGGACCCGATTCCGGTGGTTCCGGCGGCGCATTATCAGTGCGGCGGCGTGGTCACGGATGTGAACGGAGCCACCCGCATCCGGGGTCTCTGCGCCGTGGGTGAGGTGGGCTGCACAGGTCTGCATGGAGCGAACCGTCTGGCCAGCAATTCACTGCTGGAGTGCCTGGTGATCTCCCACCGCGCGGTGGAGCACATGCTGAGAAAGATGCCGATCGGCAAAACGCATGAGCAGGAATACCCCATCCCGCCCTGGCAGGCTGGCACGGCCGTGGACAATGACGAGCTGGTGGTGATCTACCACAACTGGGACGAGATCCGCCGTTTGATGTGGGACTATGTGTCCATCGTCCGCACCACGAAGCGTCTCCAGCGCGCTGCGGCCCGCCTGCGGAACCTGAAGCGCGAGGTGCAGGAGTTTTACTGGAACTTCCGCATCACCAGCGAGCTCCTGGAACTGCGCAATCTGGTGGAATGCGCCTCATTGATCGTGGAATGCGCCATCCGCCGTCATGAGAGCCGCGGCCTGCACTACACGCTGGATTACCCGGAGAAGGATGAGGCTCGTCCGCCAGCGGACACAGTGGTGAGGCGGTATTGAGATCCCTTTAATTTGTTCACTCTGAATGAGGTAGAAAGATTGGGGGTAGAAAAATTTCTGAAATCTTTTTACCCTTCATTTTTCTACCATCCAATGACTTGGAGTCATTTCAGGTGTTCAGGTTCCCCACCAGTCGCAGACCATGCAGGGTGAGATCGGGGTCGACGGGGATTTTTTCTTCGATGCCAGCCATGATCCATCCGGCATCCCCTCCTGTGGCGACGACGTGGGCATGAGCGCTCTCAGAGAGCTCTTTTTTCAGGGCGTCCAGGATGCCCCGGATCATGCCACGATAGCCGATGGCGGCTCCCGCCTGGATGGCGCCGACGGTGGAGGTGCCAATGGCGCTGGGGGGCTCGTTAAGCTCCACAAGGGGGAGGAGGGCGGTGCGCTCGTGCAGGTAGTCGGTCATCAGGCGCAGGCCGGGGGCGATGACGCCGCCGATGTAGTGTTTATCGGCGGAGAGGATGTCAAAAGTCACTGCCGTGCCGAAATCGATGACGATGCCTGGGGCTCCATGCAGATGGGCGAGGGCCACGGCATTCGCGAGGCGGTCCTGGCCGATGCTCTCGGGCTTCGGGTAGCGGATGCCGATGCCCAGGGGGGTGTCGTGGCGGAGTTCCAGGAGGGTGGGAAAGACCTCCCGCCAGACTGGGACCACCGCCGGGACCACACTGGCGATGACGGCGCGGCCGAAATTCCAACCCGCCACGGCTTCGCGGATGGCCTCTGGCGTGACGTCGCGGGAGGGCAAATCACGACGGTCCAGGAGGGCGTCCCGGGTGGAGAGACCCAGTTTTGTGCGGCCATTGCCCACGTCGATCAGGAGGTAGTCAGCAGTCATGTGGTTGTGGGTCTCCCTATGCCACCAAACTCGGCCTAGCGACAAGGATGGAAAAATGTGGTTGCGAATCGCCAGAACACCTGCACTATGCGCGCCCCTTGCCCGGTTCGGCCCCTCCAGGGAACCTTGTGGCGAGTGGATATACCCCTTCATCATCATGAGCAACATCATCTCCAAACTCGAAGCCGAGCAGACCAAAAAGGAAATCGCTTCCTTCCACGTCGGCGACACCGTGAAGGTGCATACCCGAGTCATCGAAGGCGACAAAGAGCGTATCCAGATCTTCGCTGGTATCGTCATCGCCCGCAAAGGCACCAGCCTGAACGAAGCCTTCACCGTCCGCAAAATTTCCTATGGCGAAGGCGTGGAGCGTGTGTTCCCCCTGCATAGCCCCAAGGTGGCCAAGATCGAAGTCACGAAGCCAGGCCGCGTGCGCCGTGCCCGCCTGCATTACCTCCGCGGACGTCAGGGCAAGGACGCCATGACCGTGAAGGACGTGGTCCAGAACGACGCTTAATTCCAAATTTCCGACAACGGCCAAGCTCTGAGGAGCTGGTTGCGGTTGGTTTGTTGATGTTCAGAGCACCTCCGCGCCGATCACGCGGAGGTGTTTTGTTTTTGCGGCAGGTTGCACGTCCGCCGCGCCCGTCCATCATCGCCGCCCCCTGTGGAGCGTGGTTGTCTGCCAACAACCGCCCGTCCGCCTGACTTTTTCTTTTTCTTCCCATGCTCACTGAACTCGACTCCCTGAAGACCGAAGCCCTCTCCGCGCTCGACACGCTGACTGATGAAGCCGCGCTGGAGGCCTTCCGCATCGACTACCTCGGCAAGAAGGGCAAGCTCACGGGTCTCAGCGCCGGCATGCGTGATGTGCCGGTCGAGCAGAAGAAGGACGTCGGTGCCAAGCTGAATGAAGTGCGTGACGCCATCACGAATGGTCTGGCCACGCGCAAAGAAGCCCTGCAGGCCGCGAAGGATGCAGAAGCGGTGGCTGGCATCGATCTCACGCTGCCCGGCCGCCCAGGTGCAGGTACTGGTACGCTGCATCCGCTGACGCAGATCCGTGATCTCGCGGTGCGCACGCTTCGCCGCATGGGCTTCACGCTCGCGGATGGTCCTGAAGTGGAGACTGAGTGGCATTGCTTTGATGCGCTGAACACGCCTGCTGATCATCCAGCGCGCAATGAGAGCGACACTTTCTACATGCCTGATGGCAAGCTGCTGCGCACTCACACCAGCAGTGTGCAGATCCGCACGCTGGAAACGGTGAAAGCACTGCCTGTGCGCATCATCGCCCCTGGCGCTGCGTATCGCCGCGATGAGATCGATGCGACGCACCTGAGTGTCTTCAATCAAATCGAAGCGCTCTTTGTCGACAAAGACGTGAGCCTCGCGGATCTCAAAGGCACGCTGGAGTTCTTCTTCCGCGAAGTCTTCGGTCCTGGCACGGCGGTGCGCTTCCGTCCGCACTTCTTCCCCTTCACCGAGCCGAGCTTCGAGATCGATGTGAAACTCGAAGCCAAGGGCAAGGAAGCCCGCTGGATCGAAATCGCCGGTTGCGGCATGGTGGACCCCGCTGTGTTCGCGGCGGTGAGCAAGTCACGTGGTGATGATCTCTTCCATCCTGATCAGGTGACAGGATTTGCTTTCGGCATGGGCCTCGATCGCCTCGCCATGATTCTTCACGGCATCTCGGACATCCGTCATCTCATCGAGAACGACGTTCGGTTCCTTCAGCAGTTTTGAGGACTGGGGCACCTGATTTTACAGGATTCACAGGATGAACATGATTCACAGGATTTTTCTTTTGGATTTATGACGATGAATCAACTCACAGAGAAGGTCATCGGCATGGCCATGGAGATCCATCGGAACATGGGAGCGGGATTCAATGAGTCCATCTACCATCGCTGCATGGAGATCGAGCTTGCCGCAGCAGGCATCGATTTTGAATCGAAGATCCCTATCGAAGTATTCTACAAAGGAAGGCTGGTTGGCAAATTCGAGGCCGACATGATCATCGTCGTCATCGACAAGCGCTTGCTGATCGAACTGAAGTCTTGCGAAGCCATCCTCAAAACTCACGAAGCCCAGACCGTGAATTATCTCTCGGCCACGAAAATCGATGACGGCCTCATCCTGAACTTTGGGGCTCCCAGCCTCCAGTTTAAACACAAATATCGTCTCTATCAGCCACGTGCCGTCAAAGACGTCGAACCTTTCGACCTGCATTAAAAGGAAAAGAAAAAATCCTGTTAATCCTGTCATCTTGTTAATCCTGTAAAAAGAAGCCCCGCCAATCCCTATGCAAGTCTCCCTCAACTGGCTCTCGACTCACCTTGATCTGAGTTCTTTCTCGACCCCTCAATTGTCTGACCTTCTGACCTTTGCGGGCATTGAGGTGGAAGGCATTGAGGAGAAGGGTGTCTCGTCTGACAAAGTGATCGTGGCGCAGATCCAGAGCTTTGAGCCGCTTCCGAATTCGGACAAGCTTAGCATCTGCCAGGTGGATGATGGCAGCGGATCGCTGCGCCAGATTGTGTGTGGCGCGAAGAATTTCAAAGCAGGTGACAAAGTGCCGCTCGCGCTTCCAGGCGCGGTCCTGCCGGGTGGTTTCCAGATCT
Source organism: Prosthecobacter gellanilyticus (assembly GCF_007992435.1). Classification (GTDB taxonomy): domain Bacteria; phylum Verrucomicrobiota; class Verrucomicrobiia; order Verrucomicrobiales; family Verrucomicrobiaceae; genus Prosthecobacter; species Prosthecobacter gellanilyticus. Next base: position 17,194 of record NZ_BKAG01000003.1, read on the forward strand.
CGGAAGGCAAGCTGCGCGGTGTTGTGTCCAACGGCATGATGTGCAGTGCGAAGGAGCTCGGGATCGGTGAAGACACCGGCGGTCTGTGGATCCTCGATGGTGGCCTGCCGGTGGGCAAGCCGCTCAACCAGATCGTCGAGAGCGACACGCTGTTTGATCTCGAGATCACGCCGAACCGTTCCGATCTTCTCAGTCATCTTGGCCTGGCTCGTGAACTCGCCGCACTCACTGGATTGTCGCTGAAGAGTGAGCGCGATCACCGCAAGACGACCTCCACAGCACGTGCGGCGAAGGCGGATGAAGTGGCGCTCGAAGATACTGAAGGCTGCCCCTACTACACGGCCCGTGTGATCAAAGGTGTAAAGGTGGGTCCGAGCCCTGAGTGGCTCAAGACAAGGCTCGAAAGCATCGGCCTGCGTCCGATCAATAACATCGTCGACATCACGAACTATGTGATGATGGAAATGGGGCAGTCGCTGCATTGCTTTGACCTCGACAAGCTGCAGGGCGGCATTGCCGTGCGCCGTGCGAAAGAGGGTGAGAAGATCCTCGCTCTAGATGGTCAGGAGTATTCTTTGTTAGTCGAAGACCTCGTCATCACGGATGGCCAGCGTCCGGTGGCCATCGCTGGCGTCATGGGCGGTGAGGAGACCGGTGTCGTTGAAGGCAGCACGAACATTCTTCTGGAAGCCGCTTACTTTGCGCCTTCCACGGTGCGCCGCACGGCGCGTCGTCTGAACCTGCATTCGGACTCCAGCTACCGCTTTGAGCGCGGCATCGACCCGCAGCAGGTGCATGGTGGCAGTGACCTCGCCACAAAGCTCATTCTCGAAATCGCCGGCGGGACCGCCGAGGCAGAAATCCGCGTCGCGGGTGAAGCGCCAACACTCGTCAACGACGTCGTGCTGGATGAAGTGCGTGCGCACAAGCTGCTCGGCATCAGCGAGCTCAAGACGGAAGAGGCTCATGATATCCTCAGCAAGCTGGGCCTCATCAAGAAGAGCGGTGACGCGGCTGCCAGCACCTGGAGCATTCCGAGCTACCGTCTCGACCTCCTGCGCAGCGTGGATCTGGTGGAAGAGATCGCCCGCGTGATCGGTCTCGACCGTGTGCCGGCGAAGTTCACCGCCGCCTTCGCGCAAGGTGATGGCACGGACAAGATTTACGATCACGCCATGCAGCTCCGCCAGGCGCTGGCGAACCGTGGCTTCAATGAGGCGCAGACGCTGCGTCTCATCGCCACCGGCCAAACCAATGATGCTCTTGGCAATCCGACCGGTGGTCTCGCCGCGCTGAAGAATCCGCTTTCTGAAGATCACACCACGCTGCGTCCAAGCATCGTCCCAGGTCTGCTGGCCAGCGCTGCGCTGAACGTGCGCCAGGGCGCCGACCGTCTGCGCTTGTTTGAGATCGGCCGTGTGTTCCTGAAGATGCCGAACGGCATGGTGCGTGAAGAGGAACGTCTCGCCATTCTTCTCAGCGGCCCGGTGGCACCTTCCACCTGGCATGCCCGCGAGCCGAAGGCCGCGGACATTTTTGACCTGCGCGGTCTGGTGGAGTCCCTTCCAGGCGTCTCCAGTGTGGAGATCAAGCCACTGAAGGACAACGGAACCTTCCTGCTTCACAGCGAGCTGAAGGCTGGCAACCGCGTGCTTGGCTGGATCGCCCAGGTGCATCCGGCTCGTGCGCGTGCGCTGGATGCCCGCACGCCTGTGTATGTCGTGGAGCTTCTGCTCAGCGCGCTGCGCCAGGGCAGCGCTGGTCCCGCGAAGTTCACGGATCTGCCGCGTTTCCCATCGATCACACGCGACGTGGCCTTTGAGCTCTCCACCGATGTCTCGAACGCCAAGGTCACCGCCTTCTTCGGCAGCGTGAAAGAGCCTCTGCTCATCAGCACCGCGCTCTTTGACGTGTTTGCCGACCCGAGCGGCACCAAGCTTCCGAAGGATCGCAAGTCCCTCGCCTGGACCCTGACCTATCGCGCCTCTGACAAGACCCTCGAAACCGCCGAAGTCGATGCCGCGCATAGCCGCATCGTCGCCGCGCTGGAGAAGGCCTTGCCGGTGGTGGTAAGGCGGTGATGCTGCGAAGCCTGATCAGACCATGAATGAGCCTACCATCTGTCCGCAGTGTGGTTCCAAGTTCTCAAACTTCGGAGTGCTGAAAGCCAATGTCCAACTGCCAGACGCGACCAACCGTCTGATCAATGAGTATTCTGAGCCGAGATTTCCTTATCGCTGCACCAATTGTGGTGATGCAGTGCTGTGGCAATGTGTGAAACTGCGAAACGAAGAGCAGGCGGAACACACGGCCTATCTTCAGTCCAGGCTCCATGTTGTGCCCCTGGTGAGTTCACATAGCCCACAAGGATGGGAGTATCAGACCATCGGGCTTGTCACGGCCCAGAGCACACTTGGAACCAGCATTTTCACGGACATCAGCTCCACTTTCGCGGATTTGTTTGGCACTCAAGCCAAAGCTTACAATGCCAAGATCAAGGCTTGTGAAGATCTGTGCCAGTCCATTTTGCGGATGAAGGCTCTCGAGCTCGGTGGAGATGCGGTTCTTGCCGCGGACATCGACTACGCCGAGGTAGGGTCCGGAAGAGGATTGATGATGGTTTGCATGACGGGAACGGCCATCAAACTCCGCAATCCGCATGTGGTGAACTCTGAACTACAGACAGAGTCCGAAAACCTCAGAACCAGTGCGCGGCGACTGAGTTACCTTGGGGGCTTGAATCCAGCTCCCTGACGGTAGAGTGTTGGAAACGCCCTGTTGGTGGCGATCTGCCAGTGTGATCTCTCAAACTGGCAGATCGCCACCTTCCAGAGGCTTTCGAGAATGGTGTCGCACCGAGAGGATGACGACACGTTCTCCGGTGATGGTGAACAAGATGCGAAACTGGCTCCGGCGTTTGCGGAAGAGTAACTGGCGTATCTCCGCGGGAAACCGGGAGCTTTCAGAAGCGAGTCGATGACGCTCTGGCGAGCTCGACAGCGATTCCACCTTGCTGATGATTTCCTCACGCCAGCGGATGGCCGACAAGGGAGCCCGCATTTGGATCCAGCGGTAGACCTCCTCCAATTCACTCTGAGCCTGCAGGGTGTACTCGACCTCGTAGCTCATAGCTCCCGCAGCTTTTGATGCACCACCTTGGCAGACACGGTCTTCCCAGCGGCCATTTGTTGAAGGCTGATTTGGACTGACTTGATGGCAGAGAGCTCCTCGATCGCATCTTGCATCTTGGCATAGGCATCACGGCCGAGCAAAACGGCCTCGGCGCGTCCATTAACCGTGAGCACCTGCGGCTTGCCGGTTTTGTTCACTCGCTTGAGGCAACTCTTCGCGTTCCGCTGAAAAGCACTCAGGGGCTGGATGTCATCAAGATGAATCATGTCCTTTTATAACATGAAATTTCATGTTCCGCCAATGCTAGTGTGAGGGTGGCTCCCCCCTTGCCATCCCGCCTGAGGCATCCACAGCAGCTCGTCCCCCTTTTCAGACGAACAGAGGTTTTGCATGGGTGCGGGTGTTTTTAGAGATTGCCTGCCCTGCGGTTCATCAGGTAAACTCCCGGCCCCCTCCCCGGAAACAGCATGCTCCTCAAACCCGCCTCATGCTCGACAGTGATCCTGCTGCCAGCCCTGTGCCTGGTGCTGGGTGGCATGGGGCTGGCGCAGTCGCTGCCGAAGGTGAGTGCTTCGGGGGCTTCCGCCGCCTCGCAGGGCAAGACGACCACGGTGGCCTCTAACACTAAGGCGCCTAGCACACCGGCGGCACCGGCGGTCAATGTACCGAGGATCAACACACCCACCATGCCGCGCATGGGCTATGCGAAGTACCCGTGGAAGACGGACATCGTGGCCACGGTCTTCTGGGTGGGCGAGGCGCCAGCGGAGAACAATCCCACGCCGAATGACAAGAGTTCCTGGGACACGGAATGGGTGAAGAACTTCGGCGGTTATGATGATCCGGATCCGACGAAGCGCGGTACGAATTTCTGCCCGCTGGCCTTCACGCCCGGACTGAATCCTTTCTACATCGCGCTGCCTTACAACGACTGTCTGGACTACAACTCGCACAAGGACGAGGCCTCCAGGGTGATCCCGTGGTTCAAGCAGAAGTTCACCCGCTCCGGCCGCAGTGTGGTGCATGGCCAGTGGCTGGCCATCCGCTATGGCAACCGTGTGTGTTACGCGCAGTGGGAGGACTGCGGCCCCTTCCTCACGGACGACCATGAGTACGTCTTCGGCAATGCGCGCCCGAAAAACACGAGCAACAATGGCGCGGGCATCGACATCTCCCCCGCCGTGCGTGACTACCTCGGGCTGCGCAGTGGTGGCCGCTGTGACTGGCGTTTTGTGGATGTGACCGAGGTAACCGCGGGCCCGTGGCGCAACCTGGGCGCGAACAACCCCTTTGTCAGGGCTCAGCAGCAGCAAAAGGTGCGTGACACGCAGTCCACCATGGACCGCCTGCAGGAACTCCGCCGTCTGCGGGACGAGTACTTCAAGCAGAACTCGGGCGGACGGTGAGGAGATGCGGAGAACACTGACGGAGCTTCCGTCAATCCTTCCACAAGATCCGTGCCGCGTAGACGCTGTTGTCAGCCCCGAAGGCGTTGTCAGGTTTGATGACGATGTTGGGTGACAGGGTCTGCATCCACTCGGCCACGGTGACCCAGGTTTCGTTGTCACTGACCTCGGTGATGCCGAAGTTGCAGACGCGTGCGCCGCGCTCGGGGATGAGGATGTTTTCGGTGGAGCGCTTCACGGCGAGCGTCTTCTGATCCACCTCCGCCATGAAGAGCGGCGCGCGATGGCGGAACACGTGGTCATTGTGCGCGCCTTTGCGGGTGTAGACGAGGTAGAGACGATCCTTGTGGGTGACCCAATGGTGCTGCGTGTTGTAGTTCCCGAGCTCGCTTCCGTCATCGAACTTCCAAGGCTGGATGGCGCTGAAGTGCAGGCCGTCCTCACTGGTGCAGACATAACCCGCCGTGTCGTTGCGCAGGGTCAGAAAGAAACGTCCGTCGCAGCGGATGAGCGAAGGCTCATAGACTCCGCGGCCGGAGGCGAGGGTGAGTTCGTTGCCCTGCTCGATGAACTTCAGCGTGGTGCCATCGAACGAGCAACTCAGCACGGTGACGCGGTAGTGTTTGTCGGCCTCAGCTTTGCCGTAGATGGGCAGGAGGATGTCGCCGTTCTCCAGATCCACGCGCTGCACGCTGCCGGCGCCGGCATTGTAGAACTTGGGCTCCTTCGGCAGAGCAAGGGTGGTCCAGGGTGTCCAGGCGCGGGTCTTTTCATCATAGACGGACCAGGAAGATTCACGCGGGCGGTTCTCGATCACGCGATCCCCTTGGTAGCGGACGGTGTGGCCGATGCCGAGCAGCTTGCCGGACTTCGCATGGAACTTGGGCGTGAAATCACAAGCAGCGACAATGGTGCCATCGACCTCGGTTCGACGGCCCAGAGTGTCCGTGTGCTCGCGGATCTCGCTCCAGGTCTGGCCGAGGTCTTCGCTGCGCACGTCGTTGAGCGCGTAGAAGATGTCACTGCCGGTGAGCAGCAGCTTTTGCATCGTCAGCACCACGCTTGGAGTCTTGCCGGGGATGGCGCCTGCGCGTGGATGCACCCAGCAGGTCTTGCCATCGTAGCCTTTGGACACCGTGGTGAGTTTCACTTCATACGGCAGGCCTGCGGGTGGTGGTGGCTGGAGGCGGACGTAGTCGCGCAGCTCCGGCACCTCACGCACGATGCCCTCGGCCACAAGGCGTGCCATCATGCGCGCGCCTTCGTTGGAGAAGTGAGACCGGTCCTCCACGGACGGTCCGTAGAGCTGGCAGAACTTTTCCCCCATCTGCTGAAACAGGGCGAAGCTGGCACGGTGAAGGTCGATCACCGGCACCTCCATCTCTTTCCCAACGGCCAGTGCAGCCTCGACATAGGGGGTGAGCGTGGTGGTGAGCTTGCCGTTCTCATACACGCGGCGCGCCACGGAGGTGATGAGCACGGGCTTGCCACCGGTGCCACGTACCTCAAGGATGAAAGCCTTCAGGTTGTCACGATAGGTCGTAGCTGGATCGGTGCCTCGCGCTGGATCCTGCATCTTTTGATCATTGTGACCGAACTGGATGAGCACCCACTGGCCTTTTTCCTTCAGCACGCGATCCCACAGCCCCAGGGTGCGGAAACTCTTCGTGCTGGCACCAGAGCGCGCATGATTGACGACGTTCATCTTGGGCAGGAACTCGTTCAGCATCTGCCCCCAACCGGCGAGTGTGGGGCGATCCTTGGGTGGGTTGCTCTGCGTGGCCACCGTGGAGTCTCCGGCGAGCACGATTTTCAGCGGCTCCTGGCAGAGGGCGTGGGAGACACAGATCCATCCAAGGACGAAGGTAAGAAGTCGCATTTTCCCTGTACGGGCATCGGATGGAAAACAATCGCCAATCTCCGGGCGTTAAGAGTGGAGCCGTATTTTTGTGTTTGATGAGCACGAAAGAATGTCGCTACGCTGACCGTGACCTTGACCCCCATGTTTCGCCCTGCCCTCGTTCTTCCTCTCTGCCTGGCTTTTGGCAGCCTCTCCCTCTTCGGACAGGTGGCCACGACACCTCTCTTCTGGCCGGACAAAAACGGCCCCACCCTGGATGGCGTGGTGCCTGCGGCTGAAGCGGCGAAAGTGCCGCTGAAATGGAACTCGGAGACGGGTGAGAACATCGTGTGGAAGACCGATCTCGAGGACGATGGTCATAGCTCTCCCGTGATCGGTGGAGACCGTGTCTGGTTCACCTCGGCGACGCCAAAGGGTGACAAGCAGTATGTCTACGGCATCGACCGCCAGACCGGGAAGGTGGCGCATCACCTCCTGGTCTTTGAAAATCCCGCGCCTGAGGAGCTGGGCAATCCGCTGAACAACTACGCCGCGCCATCTCCCGTGCTGGAGGCAGACGCGCTGTATGTGCACTTTGGCACGTATGGCACCGCGCGGATCGACCCGCAGACGGGCAAGACGGTGTGGCAGCGTCGTGACATCAATGTGCGGCACTATCGCGGCCCGGGCTCGTCACCTCTGCTGCATGGAGACCTGCTCATCCTGACCTTTGATGGGATTAACGAACAGTTTGTCACAGCGCTGAACAAAAAGACGGGTGAGACGGTGTGGAAGACGAACCGCACCACCGACTACGGCGACCTCGACAAAGAAGGCCATCCGACGCGCGATGGTGATATGCGGAAGGCCTATCACACGCCATCCGTTTTCAACATGGGCGGAGTCGACACCGTCGTCTCAGTGGGGTCTCGCGCTGCTTTTGGTTATGAAGCGGCGACTGGAAAGGAGCTGTGGACCATCCGTCATGGAGGGTTCAATGCCGCGATCCGCCCGCTGGTGCTGAAGGAGGTTCTGATCCTGAACACCGGGTCCGAACGAGCCCACACGATCGGGGTTCGGATTGATGACAAGATGAAGGGAGACATCACGGAAAGCCATGTGCTCTGGGACCGGGAGAAGCGTAATGCGAGCGAGTCCTGCCCTGTGCTGGCGGGCGGTCTGCTGTATCAGATCACACGCGGGGGCATCGTCACCTGCATGAATCCGCTCACGGGTGAAGACGTGTGGGAGGACCGCTTTCCTGGCCAGCACCTGCCCTCACCCATCGTGGCGGGAGACCGTATTTATTTCAGCAATGACCGGGGTGATACTCATGTGATCAAGGCCGCGGACAAGTTCGAGGTGCTGTCGGAGAACAAGCTGCCGGATGCGATGACGGCCTCACCCGCCGTGGCGGAGGGGGCCTTGTTCATCCGGACGAAAAAGCAGCTTTTCAAGATCGCCACGAAATAGCCTAGCGGGGTTATTGACAGACAAACTTCTGACAAGATGGATGAGTCCGGCCGTCATTTTTGCCAAAAAGATGGTTCGGGGATTCCGATAACTAGAAGTTGCAAATGCAATGTGAATACATCGCTGGTTCGGGCATTGCGGTGTCAACTTTGGATTGGCAGAAATCCCGGAGTCTTCTTTAGCGACGGATAAAAATCCGCACAAAGATCATAAACCTTTCGCCAAGGGGTCTGTGTTGTGTTACACTACTATCCTCTATGGCTACGACACCGACCCGTAAAACTCGTTTCTCCCGTCGCGTTCCTGATCATGTAACTGACGAACTGGTAAACGTCCTCGGCAATGGGGATACCCTCGAGTTCAACCAGCTCTTCAAACTGGTTTACGACAATCTGAAGCTTAAAAATGCCGTGAGCGGTGGGGAGGAAATGCTCCGTCTCCGTTCTTATGAGAAGCTGCAAGGTCTGGTTAGCCGAGGCCTTTGTGCCAAGGCTGGCAAGACCTACCGCGGTCTTCCAGGTCTGCGTGAGTCCCACCAGGCCACCATTGCAGCCCGTACGGCTGCCGTGGCTGCCCGTTGATCTTTACTTCCTTAACCATTTACGGGTCGTCTCCTCATCGGGAGACGGCCCGTTGTGTTTTCCGGGATGGTGCCTCGGACACCTCCTGAAGGCCGAAGACGCCTAAAAAGGGTCCATCAGCGGGTTTGTTTCGGGATTTGACGGTTTCCCGGCCCTCGGCTACTTCTCCGCCGCTTTCAGTCCCCCTTTCTCTCATGCTCGAGAACTACCTGCCCGTCCTGCTTCAGATCGTCATCGCCAGTGGCTTTGCCGCGGTCACGCTTTTGATTTCCGTGCTTGTTGGCAGGTCCGCGAAGCGCACCGCCATCAAGGACAGCTCCTATGAGTGCGGCATGCTGCCGCTGCAGGAGGGCCAGCCGCGCTTCAGCGTGAAGTTCTACATCGTGGCGATGCTCTTCGTGCTCTTCGACATCGAGGTCGTGTTTCTTTATCCCTGGTCGGTGATCTATAAAGATTACATCGCCGCTCATGGCGCGGGCATTTTCTTCTCAGCGCTCAGCTTTGTGTCCATTCTCGGTGTGGCCTTCGTCTACGCCTGGCGCAAAGGCGCGCTGAACTGGAGGAACTGATCGTCTCCCGGCGGTCCTGCCCTCAACTCCCACGCTGCATGATCGCCTACCTGAGCCTCTACCAGCTCAAGCCCGAGGTCACCGAGGAGGCCCTGGAGAACATGATGTTTCGCACTCGGGTGCAACTGCTGCGTGTGCCGGAAGTGCTGGCCGTGAAAACCGGCAAGCGTGTGAACCCGAACGACCGGTTTCCGTGGTTCGTGTATCTGGAGGTCGAGAGCATGGACAAGCTGGCCATCTGCCAGGACGACCCTCACTACATCAAGTTCCGTGAGGAGGTGCTGAAGCCGAACATCGCGGACCAGGAGTCCACGGCGTTTGAGATGGAGCCGCGGAAGGATGTGAAGTACTCTTGAGGTGAGGGCGGTGAATTACCCGGGGCATGCAAGCTGGAAGCTTGCGCAACTTCCTCCAGTGACGAAGTCGCGGAGCGTCCTGGAGTGCTCCAGTCCTCTGGAGCTTTCCGACGAAGCGAGTGATCTTGTGAATTTCTGAAGGCGAACGGACCTCAATTGATCTTCACAGATGGCTTGCGCGAATCTTTTTGTTAGGCCTTCGAAAGCGCCGGAGGGCCGGCGCACTCCAGGACGCTGGCGCGAAGCTCCGGATCAGGTTGTCTATCGCACCGTGATGAAATCGTGGTGATTCAAGAGGGTGTGAATGAAAGCCGTGCGGGCTTTCTCACCTGTGCCGAGCTCATGGAGGGCTTCGAGGCAGATTTGGACCTCTTCTTGGTTAGGTGCGGTGGCGAGAAGGGCCTCGAAGGCAGTGCGCACGAAGGCTTCATCCTCCGGCTGGTGGAAGTGTTTGGCGATGATGGCTGCGGACGACAGCGAGGTCTGCGCATTCATGAGCGCAAGCGCCTGCTGCGGGACGATGCTCTCGGCGCGGCGGTAGCAGTCGAGCACGTTGGCGTTGTCAAACATCTCGAGGAAGAGGTTCGACTCGTCACGGGTCTGGTTGAAGTAGAGACTGCGGCGGCGGAGCTTTTCACCGGTGGTGGGATCGAGCGTGGGTCCCCCCAGGCGTGGATCGAGGGTGCCGGAGAGGTGCAGCAGGCTGTCACGCAGGATCTGCGCATCCAGCCGCACTGGGTTCATGCGCCAGAGGTATTCGTTTTCCTTGTCGCGCTCACGGTTCACGTCTGCGGCCTGCGCGTTGCTGCTGGACATGGCATAAGCGTCACTGGTGACGATGAGGCGATGGATGTGCTTGAGGCTCCAGCCGTTTTCCATGAGTTCGATGGCCAGGAAGTCCAGCACGTCTTGCAGCGGTGGCTTCTTCGCCTGCCTGCCAAAGTCGAAGACATTCGCGGAGAGCGCCTGGCCGAAATGGCGTAACCAAAGATGATTCACAATCACCCGTGCGGTGAGCGGGTTCTGGCGATCCGTGATCCATTTTGCGAAAGCGCTGCGCCTGCCGGTACTCTGCACGGGGAAGGGGAGGAAGCGCGTCTTCTCCGTCTCATCCGGGCCGTCGAGGGCTTTGAGGGAGCTCACCTCACGGGTTTCCTTTTTCTTCGCATCACCCACGGGCACCTTGGCCTTGCCACGCTGGGACTGCGCGGCGGTGGGGCTGAGTTTGACAGGCACGATCTCCAAAGGTCTGAAGGCGATCGCCGCCGGGACGGCCGGGACGACGGCATGGGACGTGTCCAGGTTCTTCTCGTCACCCTTCAGGTGGATGTTCGTCACGCGGTCCAGGTGCAGGTCATAAGCGCGCGGCAGGCCGTCCTTTTCCAAATCAGACTGGCCGGGCAGGGCATCCAGCCGGACATGATAGGGCTCGAAGATGGCCCGCATCGCGTAGTATTCCTCATGTTGGATGGGGTCATACTTGTGCGTGTGGCACTTCACGCAATTCATCGTTAGGCCGAGGAAGGCCTTGCTGGTGTGCTCGATCACGTCATCGAGCCAGGTGGTGCGGTTGAAGAGGTAGTAGTTTCGCGCCAGAAAACCGGTGGCGCGCAGCACCTGCGGATCCTCGGGGGCGATCTCATCACCGGCGAGCATCTGCTGCACCATCACGTCATAGCCTTTGTCCTCGTTCAGGGATTCGACGATCCAGTCACGCCAGTGCCACATGTGCTTCTGGCTGTAGCGCAGCTGCGCACCGAGTCCGTACCAGTCGCTGTAGCGCCAGACATCCATGAGGTGGCGGCCCCAGCGCTCGCCATGATGCGGTGAAGAAAGCAGCTGGTCGATGATGCGGCGGCGCGTGGCGGGGGAATCACTGGCGGAGAAAGCCTTGAGCTCCTCCAGCGTGGGGGGCAGGCCGGCCAGGTCCAGATAGACACGGCGCAGCCAGAGGCTGGGCTCCACGGGTGCCTGGGGCACGAGACCGTGCTCACGGCGGGCCTTGGCCAGGAGCTGGTCGATCGACCGCGCGCCTTCAGGCTTCACCGGCGCGATGAAGGCCCAGTGAGGGCCGGCGGGCGCCTTCTCCTCCGAGGCAGCGCAGGGTTGCGCCACGACTCCCAGCAAAGCCAGGAGGACGGGGGTGAGGGAGAGCCGGGAAGACGCCGCCATGAGGTGTGAATGTATTCTACGGCGCAGGAGAGCGGGTTCTTTAAACCAGCCTGCAAGCGACGTATGAGATCTGATGACCTCCACACCCGTCCGCACTCTGGCTGAAGGCCGGCTTCTCGACCAGCCTTGGGGCAGGCTCACCTGGCTGGCCTCCCGTGAGCTAGGCAACTCCACGACGATGACCTTTGGCCGCGTGATCATTCCGGCGGGGCAGACGAATCCGCGGCATCGGCATCCAAACTGTGACGAGATCCTGCACCTGCTTTCGGGGCGCATCGAGCACTCGCTGGGAGGTGAAAGCTTCGTGCTGAAGCCTGGAGACACGATCTCGATTCCCGCGGGTGAGTGGCACAATGCGCGGGCGCTAGATGAGGTGGATGCGGAGATGGTGATCTGCTTTTCCTCGTCGGACCGGGAGACGGAGTTTGAGGGCGGATAACTTGTGGTCTTCGTGGCTTCATTGACACGCTGAAGCGTGAACAACGTACGTGTGAAAACGAAGCCGCCGTGCTCGCAGGCTGCGGGCACGGCGGATGACAGGACATCGTTGGTTAGGTCTGATTAGTTGGGACTGGGGACCTGGCCGCCGTTGCCGCTGGTGGTGGCGCCGGGTGAGCCTGCGGCACCTGAGTTGGGCTTGCTGGAGTTTTGGGTGTCCGGCTTGGCGTTGGTATTTTTGTCCTTGTTGCTGTTGTTCTCGCGGTTGTCGTTATTGCTGCGTGCATCAGGACGGTTGTTCTGGGCATCGGGCTTTTTGCTGTCGTTATTGCGGGCATCCGCATTGTTGCTGTTGCTCTGCGCGTTGGCGGCATTGCGGTCATTGGCGGGCAGGCTGGCAAATTCGTCCTTGCTCAGGCTGCCATCGGAATTGAGGTCCGACTTCTGGATCAGAAGCTTGTTGGCGTCGTTGTCTCCGCGCATGCGGGACAGCTCTTCCTTGCTCAAAATGTCATCCTTGTTGCTGTCCAGTTCCGCGAAGGTCTGGCGCTGGTCAGGATTGGCCACATTCAGCGAGCCGCCTGCGGTGTTCGTGTCCACGTTGCTGGAGCCAGGAATGCCTCCGACGCGGGAGGTGCCGGAGCCGCCGGACTGGGCAGCTGCCGTGAGTGTGAGGGCCAGCAGCGCGGCCATGGTGGTAAGTGTGCGTTTCATGATCTAGTCTGGTTTGGTTTGTTTATTGGTTAGGTTTGGGACGTCGTCGTCCGTTCTGACGGCGAAGGTTCGATGGTACTCATGGGTTTGGCCGCAGGAGAACCTCCGCTCTGCGTGAGCCTGACCTGCCAACCAGCGCACGGCCTTAAGGCTCGGCCATGAACTGCGCATGGAGAACAGGGGGAATGGCATTTGGCACTCGCACTGGCATTCAAAACGCTGTCAATATCCTCCCGGTGAGATGCGTTGGTTGGAGACCATGCGATTCTCTCTGCTGCTAAGCTCTCTTCTCACCGCTGGCCTTTGTCTGGCGGAAGCGCCGCGCCTGCCTGCTTTTCCAGGGGCTGAAGGCGCTGGCATGTGGGCCAAGGGTGGCCGTGGTGGGGAGGTCATTGCTGTGACGAATCTGGATGACAGCGGGCCGGGAAGCCTGCGCGCCGCTGTGGAGACGAGGTGTCCGCGCACGGTGATCTTCCGTGTCTCAGGCACGATCGAACTGAAGACACCTCTGCGCATTCGTGAACCCTTTATCACCATCGCCGGACAAACCGCGCCAGGTGATGGCATCTGCCTGAAGAACTATGAGCTGCAGATCGGGCAGACTCATGATGTCATCGTTCGTTATCTACGTTGCCGTCCTGGTGACAAAACATCACAAGCCAGCGAGATGGATGCGCTCACCATCTGGGACACCAAAGACGTGATTGTGGACCACTGCTCCGCCACCTGGAGCACGGATGAATGCCTCTCTGTCACGAACGATTCGGACCGCATCACCGTGCAGCACTGCCTCATCGCTGAGGCGCTGCCCACGCATGGACTTGGCTCCATCATCGGTTGTTATCGTGGCAGCATCTCCTTTCTGCACAATGTCTATGCGCATAACCGCGACCGCAATCCGCGCGCGAGCGGTTATCAAGCTGTCGCAGGTCATGCGGACGATCCGGGGCCGCGCATCGAGTTCCGTGGGAACACGCTCTTTAACTGGTCCTCCGGTGCTGGTTACACCGGGAGCGGCAAGGCGGATGCGCCGGAGCGCATCGCCATGAACTACACCGGCAACTACCTCAAGCCCGGCGCCGACACCTCCACCGCCTATCGCACCAGCGCCTTCTCCGTCTACAGTGGTGCGGTGGCAGAGCTCTTCCTGGATGGCAATCAGGCTCATCAGCCCCCGCAACCCATCGAGTTCCAGTCCGAGCTCCTCATCGTGCGCCCCGGCGCGACCATCGTGATGCGGGAGACGCCGCTGCCCTTTGAACCGGCTGCTGAAAAGCTGACCGCTTCTGCCGCGCACACCCGCGCCCTTGCCATTGCCGGTGCGAGCAAACCCAAGCGCGATGCTGTGGACACCCGCATCATCGCCGGAGTGAAGGACGGCACTGGTCGCCAGATCAAAACCGTCACCGAGGATGCCTGGCCGGTGCTGCGCGGTGGTGAGGCAGAAGCCGACACGGATGGCGATGGACTGCCAGATGTCTGGGAGAAGGCGCATGCGCTCAACCCCATGGACTCCGCGGATGCAGCGCACACCAACCCGGAGGGCTGGACCCACCTTGAAGTATGGCTCAATGCTTTGTAATCTGCTCATCCAAGGCAAAAGTGTGCAGCCGTGCGTGATTCGTACAGCCAGGCGCGCGGTTTCGCCCGATAAATGAATCAGGATATCTCCTGATTCAGTGATTTGGGGGATGACTCGCATTAAATACACGCCTCTTTATCCTGTTTTTCCATCTCCTTCCCCCCACTTGCGTCTCGCGCCTTCTTGATCACGTGACTTCGACAACTTCAGAAACTCTCGCGCGTCTCAGAGCCGCCACGGCGACGGTGCACCGCCAGCTTGAGGATCAGGTCAACATTCCCCAGGTGTGTGGCAAACGGGAGACCTATGAGCAGCTTCTGGAGGACTTTTTAGGCTTCTGGGAGCCGTTGGAGAGCTGTCTTCAGCAGATTTCAGGCTGGGAAGAGAGAGGCTTTGACTGGGGTGAGCGCGCCAAAGCTGGCATGCTGCTGGCGGATCTGCGCGCTCTCGGGCGCACCGCAGCAGAGATCGAGGCGCTCCCGAGATGCACGAACCTGCCGCGACCGGAGAGCCTGGAGGAAGCCTTTGGCTGTGCCTACGTGGTGGAAGGCTCCACGCTGGGTGGCCGGCATATCCTGGGTGTGCTGGCGAAAACGGACATTCCTGAAGACGCGCGCCACTACTTCGCCAGCTATGGTGATCAGGTGGGCGCACGCTGGCGCGAGTTCTGCGCGATGCTCAGCGAGTTCGCCGATACCGAGGCCGAGATGATGGTGCCGCAGGCCGTCGAAACCTTCAACACACTGAGCGCCTGGCTCGCCCGTCCACGATGAGCCAGCCTGATCCCGTGAGCGCCACGCAGCTCGATGCGTGCAGCCGAGAACCGATCCACATCCCGGGTTCGATCCAGCCGCATGGCGCATTGCTTGTGCTGAGCGAGAGCGATCTGACCTGCCTGCAGGCGAGCGCCAACTGCGGCGGTTTCCTGGGTGGTGATTTCGCCAATTTGGTTGGGCGAAAGCTGGTGGAAGCCTCGGTGTCGACGGCGGAAGCGCTGAAGCTGGCGCTCGCGGATGCAGGCATGCCGACCTCGCCAGTCACCATGGAGATCGGCGGGAAGCGTTTCGACGTTTCTGTGCAGAAGACTGAGGCGGGATTGATCGTGGAATTTGAAGCAGCGGGCCCGAACGATGCACATTTCCACCGCATGCTGCAGCAGGCGCTCGCGGACATGAAGGCCGCGCCGGATCTGACTGCCCAACATGAGCGGGCCGCCAGGTTTGTCAGCGAGATCACCGGCTTCGAGCGGGTGATGATGTATCGCTTTGATGCGGACTGGCATGGCCAGGTGGTGGCGGAGCATCTGAGCGCGCCGGTGGACTCCTACATGGGCCTGCACTTCCCGGCCACGGATATCCCGGTGCAGGCGCGGGAACTTTATCGTCAAAGTTGGTTGCGCCTCATCCCGGACTCCTCCTACAAGCCAGTGCCGGTGGAGCCCGTGCTGAACCCGGGCACGGGGAAGCCGCTGGACATGAGCTTTGTCTCGCTGCGCAGCGTCTCGCCCATCCATCTGGAGTATCTGCGGAACATGAATGTGGCAGCGTCGATGTCGATCTCTGTGATTGTTGACGGAAGGCTCTGGGGGCTCATCGCCTGTCATCACAGCCAGCCGAGGCTGCTGCCGTATGGCATTCGTGCCATTTTGGAGATCTTCGGTCAGGTTGTGTCATTCCAGATCGCTGCGCGGCAGGAGGCGGAACTGCTCTCGCAGTTTGTGCAGGCCACGGAGATCCAGTCACAGTTCTTTGATGTCATCTCAGGTGAAAAGAACGTGCTGGATGCGCTGGTGAAGTACACACCTCAACTGCTCCGGTTCATGGGCGCCACCGCCGCCGCCGTGCATGTGAACGCCCAGACGACACTGCTGGGTGCCACGCCATCCGAAGAACAGGTGAAGAAGCTGATCGAATGGCTGCAGACGAAGGAGCTGAACCCGATCCTCGAGACGGATGCGCTTTCGCAGATGTATGCACCTGCGGCGGAGTTTCATGAATCCGCCAGCGGCTTGCTGGCGGTGAAGCTCTCACGCGTGGAACCGCATTATTTGTTATGGTTCCGGCCGGAGGTCGTGCAGACTGTGGTCTGGGCGGGCCAGCCGGACAAGCCTGCGGATCCGAATGAGCGTCTGACGCCGAGAAAGTCATTCGCGGCCTGGCAGCAAACCGTGACCGGCCAGGCGCTGCCCTGGGGTGAGGCGGAGCGCAAAGGGGCACGTGAATTGATGCAGGCCATCAATGCGCTGGTGCTGCGCCGCACCCAGACTCTGCTCAGTGAAAATGTGGAGCTGGAGCGCCGTAACACGGACCTGAATTCCTTTGCCCACATCGCCTCACACGACCTGCGTGAGCCGCTGCGCAACCTGCAAAACTACCTGCGCTTTCTCCGTGAGGATCATCAGCTCGAGTTCTCCTCCGAGGCTCTGCGCAAGCTGAGCACGATGGACGCGCTGGTGACACAATCGAAGGAACTGATCGATGTGCTGAACACTTATTCGAACATCGGCCGCATGGAGATTTCCACGCGGACGGTGAACGTGGACACCGTGGTGAATGACGTGCTGGCAAGCCTGGAATCCCTGATCAGGGAGAAGGGTACAGAGATCCGCCGCCCACGCCCGCTGCCCGTGATCTCCTGTGATCCGGTGCTTACTCGCGAGGTCTTTGCCAATCTGCTCACGAACGCGCTCAAATACACCGTGCGCGATGGCCGATGGATTGAGATCGGCGCCATTGAGGAGCCCAATGCTCCGGTCACGTTTTATGTTCGGGACAACGGCATCGGCATCCGCGAGAAGCACTTCGAGGTGATCTTTCGCATCTTCCGGCGCCTGCATGCGCATGATGAGTATGGTGGCGGCACAGGTGCAGGCCTCACCATTGTGAAGAATGTGGTCGAGCGGCATGGCGGACGCGTCTGGCTCGAGTCCAAGTTTGGTGAAGGCAGCACTTTCTATTTTCAACTTCAGCCCGCTCTATGATTGAACCGTCAGCTTCCACGGACTCGGCGAGCCCGGCACCTCTGCGCATCATGCTGCTCGATGACAACGCCATCGACCGCGAGACCTGCCGGCGGCATCTCGCACGGGTGGGAAACAGCAGCTATGAGTTTCTAGAGCATAATTCGGTGGATGGTGCCATCGAGCGTGTGCTGGAATACAAGCCGCAGTGCATTTTGTTAGACTATCACCTGCATGACGGTACCGGCCTGCACTTTCTCGATGCGCTGAGCATCATTGGCGGCCCGAAGACCTATCCCGTGGTGATGCTCACCGGAACGGGAAGCGAAAGGATCGCCGTGGAGGTGATGAAGACCGGTGCGCAGGACTACCTTTCGAAAGACCATCTGAATCCTGAGCTGCTGCAGCGCAGCATCGAGTCCGCCATCTATCGTGCCAATGCCGAGCGCCTGCTGGAGGAGCAGCGGCGTGAGATGGAGCGCCTGTTCAGGGAGGCGCAGAATGCGAATGCGCAGAAGGACCGCTTCTTTGCCACGCTGTCGCATGAGCTGCGCACACCGCTGACACCGGTGCTGGCCGTGGTGAGCCAGACTGATCTCACAGACTTCAGCATGGAGGACTTCAAGGAGACCTTCGCCATGATCCGGCGCAATGTGGAGGTCGAGGCCAGGCTCATCGACGACCTGCTGGACATCACGCGCATCACCAGCGGGAAGCTGCAGATTCACACGCGCTCCATGGACCTGCACGAGGTGCTCAAGCACTCGGCGGAGGCCTGTGATTCCGAGCGCCAGGCCAAAGGCATCCGTCTGGATTGGAACCTGACCAAGGACACCATCCAGCTCCATGCGGATCCTGCGCGCATCCAGCAGGTGTTTTGGAACCTGCTGAAGAATGCCATCAAGTTCACCCCGGACGACGGGGTGATCATTGTGACCACGCGCAAGGCTGGCCACATGGTGGAGATCGAGGTCGCGGACACCGGTATCGGCCTGCCCACCACGGGCGTGGAGAGGATCTTTGATGCTTTTGAGCAGGGCAATTCGGAGGTCACCAAGAAGTTCGGCGGCCTGGGGCTCGGCCTCGCCATTTCGAAGGCGCTCGTGGCCGCGCATGGCGGCCGCATCGGCGCCGCGAACCGCGTGGAGAGCAGCGGCGCCGTGTTCACGGTGCGTCTGCCTTTGGGAGGTGAATCTCGAAACACGGCACAGACAACGAGCGCACCCGCCCCGGCAGCTCATGCCATCCCCGCAGGCATCACCATCCTGCTGGTGGAGGACCATCTGGACAGCGCCTCCGTCCTCCGGCGCATCCTCACCGCGCGCGGCTACCACGTGCATGTGGCCTCCACCGTGCGCAAGGCGCTGGAGCTTTTCCAGGCGCATCCCATCGACTGCGTGGTCAGTGACCTCGGCCTGCCGGATGCGAGCGGCATCGAGCTCATGGAGCAGATCTCCAAGATGCGTCCTGTGCCTGCCGTGGCCATCAGCGGCTACGGGCAGGACAGTGATGTGCAGCGCTCTCTCGCCGCCGGCTTTGACCAGCATCTGACGAAGCCCGTGGACGTGCAGCGCCTGCTGCAGGCGTTGCAGACTTTGATTGCTTCGTGAGGTCGGGAAAAAGTCTTTCCAAAAGCGGAGGCGCCTGTCAGAAGCCATGGATTCTCCATGCCTGCCGTTACTCGCCACTCTCGCGCTATCCGTTCATTCACTTTGGCTGCCGGTCTTCTGACGCTGGTCACCTGCCTCATTCCCTCCAGCTCGGTGGCGCAGGGCCCGCAAACCATCCCGTTATCACGCACAGAGCTGACGCGCGCTTCTCCAGGCGCGATCACAGAGCTGGTCTGGACACCGGATGGTCTGCTCTATAGCGGTGACTGGGAAGGCAATATCTGTGTTTGGAAACCTGGGCGCAAAACGTCCGTCAAATCCTTCGATGTCGCCGGCAACTTCATCCGCTCGCTGGGCGTGCTTGAAAAGGGCGCCAGATACATCGCCTGTGTGAACGATGGCGTCGTCATTGGTAAACTGCCCTCGGGAGTGGTTCAGGACAAGTTCAGCCGGCTCTCCGATCCCCAAAGCTATAACTCGAGGGCACTGCTGAGCCCGGACGAAAAAACGGTGGCTGTTCAAGTGGGATCCACAGCCGTGAAAATCTTCAGCACCTCCACTCTGCAGGAGACTGGAAGACTGAAGATACCAGAAAACGGTCCGGTGGGGAACATCGCCTTCACGCCTTCCGGTGGACTGCTCGTCAGCAGTACATCCCTGCTGCATTTCCCGCCCGGCCAGATGACGCACGATGTCTCCCTGCCGCTTCAGGGTGGTGATGTGATCGCTCTCGAATGCAGCCCGGATGGCAGCATGGTGGCAGTCGCCAGGCCGTCCCTGGTGAACGTGGCTGAACTCAAGGCCGGTACCCCGGTCAGCAAACTGACCACCAAGGCGGGTGCTTTGGATGCGGTTGCCTGGTCTCCAGATGGACGTCGGATCGCCGCTGCGGGTGCCAGTGGAGTCGTGGAGTTCTTTGATCCGGCCACAGGCGCCTTGAAGGAGACGCTGACCATCGTTCCAGGGCAGACTTCCAGCCTGGCCTTCAGCCCGGATGGCAAATGGCTCGCGATCGGTGGAGGGCACTATCTTGACACGACGATCACGCCGTCGTTACGGAGGATGACAGGGGACAACACGATCCGTCTGCTGTCGGTGAATTTCGCTCCGCCCAAAGGCAGGTGAAGCCGGCCGTGATGTGATGCGCGAGGCTGCATCTGACGCTGATTTTGAATAGTGCTGGACGTGTCCGGGTGCGCTGCGCACCGTCCTTCGCAATGACCACTGTCCTTTGTTTCGGCGACTCCAACACCTGGGGATTTGATCCTGCTTACATCACCGCGCCTTATCCTCGGCGGCATCCCCTCGGCGTGCGCTGGACCAGCCTGCTGGCCACGGAACTGGGCGAAGACTTCCGTGTGATCGAGGAAGGTCAAAATGGCCGCACCACGGTGCATGAAGATCCGCTGAACATTGCCCGCAATGGCAAGGAGTATCTCCCCGCATGTCTGGAGAGCCACAAGCCGATTGATATCGTGGTCATGATGCTCGGCACGAATGACCTGAAGAGCTACTATAACCTGCCTCCGGGTGAGATCGCCAATGGTGCGGGCATCCTGGCGCGGATGATCCTGGGCAGCAATGCAGGACCTGACAATCGCGCACCACGTCTGCTTCTGGTGTGCCCGCCGAAGGTTGGCAGCCTGGCTCATCTGCCGGATCTGGATGCGAAGATCCCGAACGGCATCGCGCGCAGCGAGCAGTTCCCGAAATATTACGAGGCTCTGGCGATCAGTCTGGGCTGCGCGTATCTGAACAGCCAGGATTATGTGCAGACGAGCCCCGTTGATGGGATTCATCTGGAGGCCACCGAGCAGCCCAAGCTGGCCTACGCCATCGCCGAGAAGATCCGGGCGATGGACTGAAGAAGATTCATGATTCCTGATTCAGGAATCATGATTCACCGAGAGGCTACTTATGGCTTTGTCAAATTTGGTGCCCACATCGCACCTTCAGAAACCTTTGGCGTCACGCCGTCAGCGGGGAAGGTGGCTTTGGCGGCTGCCTGAAGCTGGCTGGAAAGCTCTTTGACGGTGGCGGCGTGCTCAGGCTTGTCGGCGAGGTTGGTGAGCTCCTTCGGATCTGTCTCGTGATCGTAGAGCTCGCGGCCTTCGTTGCCTTCATCCCACTCGGTGTAGCGGTAGCGCGGGGTGCGGAGGGAATAACCAAAGATGCGTTTGCCATCGTCACCCTTCGCCGCGCTCGCTCCAGCGCGCTTGAAGCCTCCGCCGCGCACGACCTGGCTCAGCACCCAGCCGCGCCCGGTCTGCGTGGTGTCCTTGAGGATGGCGGAGAGATCTTGACCCTGGAGATTCTCCGGAGCCTTCACGCCACAGAGGTTTGCCAGCGTCGGATACAGGTCAATCAAGCCTACGGGTGTGTTGGCCACAGCGCCCTTGCTGATGCCAGGACCGGCCATGAGGAGAGGTACGCGGGCGCTTTCCTCAAACAGGCTCTGCTTCTGCCAAAGGCCGTGCTCGCCGGTATGGTAGCCATGATCACTGGTGAAGACGACGATCGTGTTGTCGGTTAGGCCGAGCTTGTCGAGTGAATCCAGCACAATGCCCGCTTGCGCATCCATGTAACTGATCGCGGCAAAGTAAGCCTGCAGCGCCTGGCGGCGGAGGTCGTCGGTGAGATCGTCCTGCTCCTTTTTATAACTGCCGAGCGCGTGCTTGGGCAGGTCTTTCTGATCTTCCTCGATGCCACTGACGACGGGCATCTTTTCCACCGGATAGCCTTCAAACCACTGCTTTGGCGAGACATAGGGCGTGTGCGGACGGAAGAAGCCGAGCGCGAGGAAGAAGGGGCGGGACTTGTCGCGCGCGCAGCGCTCCAGCACCCAGGCCGCATCACGGGCCATCATGCCATCCGTGTGCTTCTCATCGGGAGATGGGGAGGCATACCAGCTCAGCGTGCCGCCGAAATTTCCGGGCAGCAGGCTGAAGATGTTCGGCTCATCCGTGAGGCGGTCCGCCCCGGCCGGATTCAGCTCCAGCTCCCAGGATCCTGGATCATCATGGCCGTTTGTGCCGATGGAGTTCGGGACGTTGTAATGGTAGAGCTTGCCGATGCGCCCCGCGAAGTAACCCGCCTGGCGGAAGGCCTGGGGTAGGGAGACCTGGGAGGGCACGGTCTGGCGGAAAAGCTGGCCATTCGTCAGGATGCCGCTGCTGTTCGGGTAGAGGCCGGTGAGCATGGAGTTCCGGCTCGGGCCACAGAGGGGGAACTGGCAGGCCGCCTTCTCAAAGCGCACACCGCGTGCGGCCAGCTTGTCCAGGTTTGGGGTCTTCACCAGAGGGTGTCCGTAGCAGCCGAGGCTGTTGTTCAGGTCATCCGCGATCATGAAGAGCACGTTCGGGCTTTGGGCGGCCTGGGCAGCCCCGGCAAGGACGAGCAACGTGGCGAGGAGGTGATGGAAAAGCGGGCGCATGGTGATGGGAGGGCCGCTGGAACGACAAGACATGCTCACAAATTTCCCAAATCGTGCCTTCCAGGCGCTTGCATCCGGGGCGCGCACAGCCCACGGAATCCCCTGTCCATGGTTCCTGTCTCCGATCTGCCCATCACGAACATCTCCTGCTACAAGTTCGCGCCGCTGAGTGACCTCAAGTCGCTGCGCGAGCGCCTGATGGCTTTTTGCAAAGAGCACGCGCTGAAGGGCACCATCCTGATCAGCACGGAAGGCATCAATTTCTTCATCGCCGGCGAGCGCTCGAACGTGGATGCGCTGGTGGAGGTGCTGCGCCAGATCCCCGGCCTGGAAGACGTGGCTCCCAAGTATAGCTTCAACGAGCATCAGCCCTTCAATCGCATGCTGGTGCGCATCAAGAAGGAGATCATCGCCTTCGGTGTCGAGAGCATCGATCCTGCGAAGTACACCTCGCCACATCTGAAAGCCGCGGAGTTGAAGCGCTGGCTGGATGAGGGAAGGCCCATTGTCCTGCTGGACACGCGCAATGACTACGAGGTGAAGCTCGGCACCTTCAAAGGTGCGAAGGTGATCGGCATCGACAGCTTTCGTGAGTTCCCTGAGGCCGTGCGCAAGCTGCCCGAGGAGATGAAGAAGCAGCCTATCGTCAGCTTCTGCACAGGCGGCATCCGCTGTGAGAAAGCAGCACCGTTTTTGGAGAGCGAAGGCTTTGAGCAGGTGTGGCAGCTTGATGGCGGCATCCTCAAGTACTTCGAGGAAGTCGGCGGTGATTACTGGGAGGGCGAGTGCTTTGTCTTCGACCAGCGTGTGGGTGTGGACCCCGCTTTGCGCGAGACGGAGTCTAACCAATGTTTCCACTGCCAGACGCCGCTGAATGAGGAGGAGCAGCGCGATCCCCGCTATGTGGAAGGCAAGTCCTGTCCCTATTGCTTCAAGACCGACGAGGAGCAGCGCAAAGAAAGCCTCGCGCGAAGTCAGGAAGCCATCCGCCGTGTCACCACACCGCTGCCCGGCAGCGTGCCGTATGACAACCATCGCCCGCTGACCATTCCAGAGCGTTGTGATGGTTTTACGCTGCTTGAAACGGTGTGCACCATCTTCCCCTACATGCCGCGTGAGGAGTGGCTGACGCTCTTTGAGAAGCAGCGTCTGCTCAATGACCAGAAGCAGCCTGCCGCACCGGATCAGATCGTCAGGGCAGGGGAGTTTTATTTTCGCCTGCATGAGGGCGTCATCGAGCCTGATGTGAATGCGGACATTCGTTTGCTGCATGAGGATGAGGCCATCATCGTGCTGGAGAAGCCTGCGCCGCTGCCCATGCATGCCTGCGGGCGCTACAACCGGAACACGCTACAGTACATCCTGCATGAGGCCTATGCGCCGCAGATGCCGCGCGCCTGCCATCGCCTGGATGCAAACACCACCGGGCTCGTCGTGCACGCTCGCACGCGCCACTTTGCCAAGCTGGTGCAGACGCAGTTTGCGCGTGGCGAGGTGGAGAAGGCTTATCTCGCGCGAGTCATCGGCCATCCCGTGCAGGATGAGTTCGTCTGTGACCTGCCGATCAGCAGCGAAGCGGGCGGCCTCGGCAGCCGCGAGATCGATGAAGAGTCCGGCGATGAAGCACGCACGGAATTCCGTGTGATCAGCCGTGATGCCGATGGCACCTCGCTTGTTGAGGCGAAGCCCATCACGGGCCGGACGAACCAAATTCGTGTTCATCTCTGGCAGCTCGGCCATCCCGTGAAGGGTGATCCGGTGTATCTGCCGGGTACTGTGAAAGGTGATACGCAGACTCTGCCTGCGGATGCCCCTGCCATGTGCCTGCATGCCTGGCGTGTCGGCTTCAAACATCCGCTGAGAGGTGAGCGGGTGGTGTTTGAGAGTCCGCCGCGCTTCGTCTAGAGCACGATGCCATCACAAGCGCTGTGATTTGATTGCCGAATGGCGCAATGTCCCGCATCTTGCGTGCCTCATGGCTGTTCGTTCACGTCGTCGCTCCCGCCAGATTCCACGCTGGCTCCTGGTCCTCTTCGGACTCGGAGCGGTGATGATCGTGCTCGTGCTCATGGCGCCGATGCTGGTGATGAACTGGGTGCGCGGCTATGTGCAGAAAGACGCCTTCCGCGGCAGGATGGAGCAGTTTCTCGGCACGCAGATGAAAGGCAGCGTCACGCTCGGCCCGCTGCGCTGGACGGGTGATGAGGTGACCACCTCCATGATGGAAGCCACCACGGTGAGCGGCTGGAAGGCGGAAGTCAGCGGGCTGCGTGTCGGGCTGGACTGGCAGGCCTTTCGGAACCGCCAATGGCGCATTGTGGAAACGGGCGCGGATTCCTTGGAGCTCAGTTTCAAGGCACCGGAGACCGGGTTGCCCCAGGTGACCGTCCCGCCGCCCACGGAACCCCTGCTCACCAGCGAGACGCAGAGCTCCTCCATCCCGGAATGGATCAAGGCCTACCTGCCGAACACCACGGAGATCGATGGCGTGCGCTTTGATGCGCTTTTGCTGACCTATCCTGGCGGCTGGCGGCTCAGCGAGTCCAAACTGCGTGTGGCGGCCTGGCAGCAGGGCGAGCAGTCTGTGCAAGCCACGGTGGAAGGCGGCATCCTGGAGACCCCGGTGCAGCTGCCTGTGCAGCTCCACGCCATGAAGTTCAATCTCTCCCGTGCCAGCGCCCGCCTGAGCCGTGAGGATCTGCACCTCACCAGCGCCACCCTGAGCTGGATTGGCGATAGCGAGATCACCGCGCGCGGCCATGTGCGCCCCCAGGAAAAGACCTGGGAACTGAGCACCCACCTCAGCGGGATCCCCCTTCGGGAGGTCTTGTCCGAAGACTGGAAACTGCGTCTCACTGGCTTCGTCGAGGGTGATCTGAACATCACGGGCGGGCAGGGCAGGGAACCCAGGGTGGAAGGCGATGTGCAGCTCAAGAATGCCGTGCTCACGGCTCTGCCGGTGCTGGATAAACTGGCCAGCTACACCCACGTGGAGCGCTTCAAGCGCCTGGTGCTGGACATCGCCACCGCGCATGTCACCGGCAGCGGCGAATCGCGGCAGTTCGAGAAGATCGTCATCCAGTCGAACGGCCTCCTGCGCATCGAGGGAAACATCGCCGTCCTCAGCGGCAAGATCGACGGGCATTTCATGCTCGGCGTGACGCCGGAAACCCTGCGCTGGATCCCTGGTGCCCAGCAGCATGTTTTCACCGGCACAAACCCCACCGCGCCTGCGGGCATGATCTGGACTCCGCTGCACATCACGGGCACCATCGATGCACCGAGGGAAGACCTGACCGAGCGCCTCATGGGCGGAGCCGGGAAAGCTCTCCTGAATGCCCCGGCGGAGGTCGTGGGCAAGGCCGGGGAGACCCTGCTCTCCCCTGTGGTGGGCGAGGATCTGGCCAAAAAGCCCGGCGAGGTGATGAAAAGCGCCACCGAAACCCTCACGAACCCTGGAGACGCGGTCAAAAAGGCCAGCGATGCCGCCGAAAAGGGCATCGACCTGCTGAAAGGCCTGGGTGGCGGACTCCTCGGAAAGTAGGGAATGCGAAGTTCAAAGGACAGACGAATGGGGACAGACGAATAGAATTCCCCTGTTCCTATCCAACTATTCGTCTGCCCAGAAAGCCCAGTATAACCGCCTCATGTCCCTCGCCGCCAAACAAGCTGAACTCATCGACGACCTGAACCTGATCGAGAACGCCCAGGAGCGCCTGGCGGCCCTGACCAGCTATGTGGCAAAGACCCGGCTGCCGGAGGAACAGAAGGGAGATGACCTCATCGTTCCCGGCTGCGTCTCCCGTGTCTGGGTGAAGGGCCGTGTGAAGGACGGCCTGACCGAGTTCCGCTGCTCGGCGGACTCCCCCATGGTGGCAGGCTTGGTGGCATTGCTTTGTGACCTGTACAGCGACGTCAGCCCTTGGGAGGCTGCCGAGGTCGAGCCTGAGCTCTGGACACGCTGCGGCTTCACGAAGATCCTCTCCCCCACCCGCCTGAATGGCCTGAGCGCCGTGAGAGGCAGGATCAGAGAGCTGGCGAGCCATTGGAAAGCCTGAGCGAACCGCTCAACGGGCCGTTTTTGAGACTCGGGGCCGCCGAATGGCGGACAGAATCGATGAAGATTCGTGATGAAGTCAGGTCTCTTCACGACCGAACGATGTTTTGTTCCGTGGAGCATTTGCCGCCATGTGAAAAACTAGAAACCGATTTAAACGTCGTCGCGAATCGCTCTAAATCAATGCCTTGAATGGGGTCCGACCCAACCAAATAGAGTGAATGCCGAACAAGAAGCGTGGCAAGATTGTGAATAACTTTTTAAAAAATTGATTCAATAAGATCAAAATATCGGTTGCGATTCCCCCATCCTGTCCCAGAATGCGCGCCCCCAGCTCCGGGCTTTTCCCCCAAAAGCCCTGCTGGATCGAATCCTTCGGGATTCAATCTCCTATCGGAGCAGTGAACCGGAAAAACACTGTGCTCGACTCTGACATTCGCAGAGCAGGCACATTGTCTCTCCTGTTTCCAGCCCCACCAGGCCAACTTAACGGAACGGAATTTTTCCCCAGACAACATGCCCACCATCAATCAGCTCGTCAGACACGGCCGCAAAGACAAAGCGGTGAAGTCGAAGTCGCCTGCGCTTGCAAAGTGCCCGCAGCGTCGCGGCGTTTGCCTCCAGGTGATGACCCGCACCCCGAAGAAGCCGAACTCCGCTCTTCGTAAAGTTGCCAAGGTCCGTCTGACGAATGGCTTTGAAGTCATCGCCTACATCGGTGGTGAAGGCCACAACCTCCAGGAGCACAGCATCGTGCTGGTCCGCGGCGGTCGTGTGAAGGACTTGCCGGGTGTGCGTTATCACATCGTCCGTGGTACTCTGGACTGCCTTGGCGTGGACAAGCGCCGTCGCGGCCGTTCCAAGTATGGTGCCAAGCGTCCGAAGCCGGGTGCTGCTGCCGCTCCGGCCAAAGGCAAGAAGTAAGCCTTTGGATTTCTCTGAACTGATCTTTCCCATCTCCAACCTTTTCAATTTATGGCCCGCAGGAAACGCGTTTACGACAAGGAAGTCGTCAAAGACTCTCGCTACGACAGTGAAGTGGTCGCCCGGCTCATCAGCCGCGTGATGCTCTCCGGCAAGAAGTCCGTCGCTGAAAGCATCGTCTATTCCGCCATCGACATTCTCAATGAGAAGACCGAAACCGTGGATCCGCTCGAGCTCTTCAACCGCGCCATCGAGAATTCGAAGCCCAAGGTTGAGGTGAAGGCCCGCCGCGTCGGTGGTGCCACCTACCAGGTGCCGCTCGAAGTCAGCACCGCCCGTTCCGAGTCTCTCGCCATGCGCTGGCTCGTCGGTTATGCTCGCGGTCGCAAAGGTCAGCCGATGCATCGCGCCCTTGCCAACGAGCTCAAGGAAGCCGCCCAGGGCCAGGGTTCCTCCGTCCGCAAACGCGACGACGTGCACAAGCAGGCTCAGGCCAACCGCGCCTTCGCCCACTTCCGCTTCTAATCACTGAGCGGATCTCCTTCCTCACCAGGCCGATCTTACCCCCCACTTCTTTTTTCGACCCATGTCCAATCCGAATTCTCCCAACCGCGAATACCCTCTGGAGCGCACCCGTAACATCGGGATCTGTGCCCACATCGACGCGGGCAAGACGACTCTGACTGAGCGAATCCTGTTTTACACCGGCATGATCCACAAGATCGGCGAAGTGCATGACGGCGCCGCCACGACAGACTGGATGGAGCAGGAAAAGGAGCGTGGTATCACCATCACTTCCGCCGCTGTGACGGCCCGCTGGAAGCAGCTGAAGGAAGAGGGGATCTACAAGACCCGCGAGATGGAAGACATCCGCGTCAACATCATCGACACCCCTGGACACGTGGACTTCACCGCTGAAGTGGAACGTTCCCTGCGCGTGCTGGACGGTGCCATCTTCGTGCTTTGCGGTGTGGCCGGCGTGCAGCCCCAGTCTGAGACGGTGTATCGCCAGGCTGAGAAGTATGGTGTGCCTCGTATCGCCTTCGTGAACAAGATGGACCGCACCGGTGCCAACTTCGAAAACGTGGTGAAGGACGTCCGCACCAAGCTCGGCGCTCCTGCTTACCCGATCCTCATCCCGATCGGTGCTGAAGAAAATCTGATCGGTCAGATCGACGTGGTGAACCAGAAGGCGATCATCTACTCGGATGACGAAAAGTTTGGTTCCAAGTACACCGTCCGTGATCTCGAAGGTGCTGAAGTAGCCCGCGCCAAAGCTGCCTATGACGAGCTTCTCGACGCCGCCTGCAGCTCTGACGAAGAGCTGGGCATGATGTTCCTCGAAGAGCAGCCTATCGGCCCTGTGGAACTGAAGGCCGGCCTCCGCCGCGCTGTGATCGCCAACAAGATCATCCCGATGGCCGGTGGTTCCGCCTTCAAGAACAAGGGCGTGCAGTATCTGATCGACGCCGTGATCGACTATCTTCCCGGCCCTCTCGACATCGAAGCCCAGAAGGGTCACGTT
Source organism: Prosthecobacter gellanilyticus (assembly GCF_007992435.1). Classification (GTDB taxonomy): domain Bacteria; phylum Verrucomicrobiota; class Verrucomicrobiia; order Verrucomicrobiales; family Verrucomicrobiaceae; genus Prosthecobacter; species Prosthecobacter gellanilyticus. Next base: position 45,965 of record NZ_BKAG01000003.1, read on the forward strand.
GTGGATGAGCCAGAAAACATCGTTGAAGCTACCCCGAACGACAACGGCAAGTTCATCGCCCTGGGCTTCAAGCTCTGGTCTGACAAGTTTGGCCGCCTTGTGTTCTTCCGCGTGTATTCCGGCAAGATCTCCAAGGGTGACACCATCTACAATCCCCGCACTCGCAAGTCGGAGCGCGTCGGCCGCCTGATCCAGATCCAGGCCAGCGTCCATAAAGACATCGACACCTGCTACTCTGGTGACATCGCCGCCCTCGTGGGTGTGAAAGACGTCCGCACCGGCGACACCTTCTGCGACGAGAGCCTCGAAGTTCTGCTTGAGCCACCGACCTTCCCAGAACCCGTTATCTCCATGGCTGTCGAGCCAAAGACCAAGGGTGACCAGGAGCGCATGGCGAACGCCCTTCAGCGTCTCTCCGAAGAAGATCCTACCTTCTTCGTCAAGACCGACGAAGAAACCGGCCAGACCATCATCGCCGGCATGGGTGAGCTTCACCTCGAAATTCTCTGCGACCGCCTCAAGCGCGAGCACAAAGTGGAAACCAACACCGGCAAGCCTCAGATCGCCTACCGTGAGACCCTCACGAAGGAAGCCGATGGCGAAGGCAAGCTTGTCAAGCAGTCCGGTGGTCGCGGTCAGTATGGCCACGTGGTCATCAAGATCCGTCCTGGTGAGAAGGGTTCCGGCGTCGTCGTCGAAAACAAGGTTGTCGGCGGCACCATCCCGAAAGAATTCATCAACCCTGCCAAGGCAGGTTGTATCGAAGCCGCTCTGAACGGCATCATCGCGGGTTACCCGGTGATCGACCTTCACATCGACCTCGTTGATGGTTCCAGCCACGACGTGGACTCCAACGAAAACGCCTTCAAGATGGCCGGCATCTTCGCCGTCAAAGACGCTCTGAAGAAAGCCAAGTGCATCCTGCTCGAGCCGATCATGGCTGTGGAAGCTTCCACTCCTGAAGATTATCAGGGCGATATCATGGGTGACCTCAACCGTCGCCGTGGCAAGATCCAGGGCATGGACAGCCGTGGCACCACCGCCATCCTTCGCGCTGAGGTCCCCCTCGCCGAGATGTTCGGTTACTCCACCGCCATCCGCACTCTCTCCTCCGGTCGCGCCAGCTACTCCATGCAGCCTTCCCATTTCGAACAGGTGCCACAACAGATTGTGGACCAGATCGTCGAACAGCGCGGCGGCAGCAAAAACTGATCCTTTTAGTCACAAACCCTTTCACGACGGACACACGCCATGAACAATCAGAAAATTCGCATCCGCCTTCGCGCTTACGATTACCGCACCCTCGACAAGAGCACCGCGGACATCGTGGAAACCGCCAAGCGCACGGGCGCCAAGGTCGCCGGCCCCATCCCGCTTCCGACCCGCATCGAGAAGTTCACGGTGAACCGCTCTCCCCACGTGGACAAGAAGTCCATGGACCAGTTCGAAATGCGCACTCACAAGCGTCTTCTCGACATCGTCGATCCCACCTCCCGCACCGTGGACGAGCTGAAGAAGCTCAACCTCCCATCCGGCGTGGACATCACGATCAAGATCTAACCCTCACTTATTGAACTCCAAGGAGGATACTCACCATGGCAATCGGCTTGATTGGAAAAAAACTCGGAATGATGAAGGTGTACACCGACAAAGGTGAGGCTATTGCCGTCACGGTCGTCGATGTCTCCGGCAACAGCATCATCCAGGTGAAGCAGAAGTCCGGCAAAGATGGCTACAGCGCCATCCAGGTCGGTTACGGAGACCAGAAGGAGTTTCGCGTGACGAAGCCCCTCCTCGGCCACTTCAAGAAGGGCGGCTCCGCCCCGAAGAAGGTGATCAAGGAATTCCGTGTCACCGGCGACGACCAACTCCCAGCGGCTGATGCCAAGCTTGACGCTGGCCTGTTCAGCGCCGGCCAGTGGGTCGACGTGATCGGCACCACGAAGGGCAAGGGCTTCCAGGGCGTTGTGAAACGCTGGAACTTCTCCGGTCAGCCAGCCACCCACGGTCACATGATGCACCGTCGTCCTGGTTCCATCGGTTGCCGTCTTACCCCCGGTCTCGTGTGGAAGAACCAGAAGATGCCTGGTCATGATGGCGTCGAGCGCGTCACCACGCAGAATCTGAAAGTCATCCAGAGCCGTCCGGAAGATGGCGTGCTGCTCATCAGCGGCGCAATCCCCGGCAACAAGGGCAGCATCGTCGTGGTGCGCCCGGCCAAGAAGAAACCCGCCCCTGCGGCCAAGTAATCTGAGGAGGAAACTGAATCATGTCCGCTACTATTCTTTCCGTCGACGCCGCGAAGCAGGCGAACCTGAACCTTGTGGAAGGCCACAAAGGCAAGCAGGCTCTCCATGAAGCAGTCGTCGCTTACCGCGCCAACCGCCGCCAGGGCAATGCGCATACGAAAAACCGTTCTGAAGTTGCCGGTTCCGGCACCAAGCTTTGGAACCAGAAGGGCACCGGTAACGCCCGTATGGGTTCCAAGCGCTCCCCGATCTGGTCTGGTGGTGGTGTCGTCTTCGGCCCCCGCAACACCACAGTGTGGGCGAAGAAGACCAACAAAAACGTCCGCAAGCTTGCCCTCCGCACCGCGCTGACCGCCCGTATTTCTGACGGCGCTGTCGCCACCATCTCCGGCCTTTCCGTCGCTGATGGCAAGACGAAGAGCTTCGTGAGCGCCGTGAAGAGCCTGTCTGACGCCAAAAAGCTTCTGGTGATCGGCTCCTTCGACGAAAACACCTTCCGCTCCGCCCGCAATGTGCAGAGCGTCCAGCTCATCTCCGCTGAAGACGTGAACGCCGAGCAGCTCCTGAACTACCCTCAGGTCCTCGTCACTACCGCCGCCCTTGAAACCCTTGCCCGGAGGACTGCCTGATATGATCCAAGACCCTCATTCCGTGATCCAAACCATCCGCCTGAGCGAGAAGGCCACCCGTCTCGGTGAAGAGAACAACGACTACGTGTTCATCGTCGCCCGATCGGCCAACAAGATCCAGATCAAGGCCGCTGTGGAAAAGCACTTCGGCAAGAAGGTCGCCGCAGTCCGCACTGCCACCTTTGATGGCAAGGCCCGTCGTGAACGCCGCGCTGATGCCGGCCGCACGAATCATTATAAGAAGGCCATTGTCCGTCTGAAGGACGGCGAGCGTCTTGACCTCGTGTAATTCACTAACCCCGGTTCCGAACCTTAACCACAAGGACTCACAGCCATGGCGCTGAAAACTTTCAAGCCCAACACCCCATCGAACCGCTACAAGGAGTGGAACTCCTTCGAGGAACTCACCAAGCACCAGCCAGAGCGCGCCCTCACGGTCGCCCTGCGCAAGTCTGGCGGTCGTAACAACACTGGTCGCATCACCTGCCGTCACATCGGTGGTGGCGCTGTCCGCCGCTACCGCCTGATCGACTTCAAGCGTGAGCGCCGTGACGAAGCCGCGAAGGTTGTCGCCATCGAGTATGATCCGAACCGCTCCGCTCGCATCGCCCTGATCGAGTACAAGGACGGCCAGCGCTCCTACATCCTGGCTCCTGCCGCTCTGAACGTCGGCGCGTCCGTGATCGCCGGTGAGAAGGCTGCTCCAGATGTGGGCAATGCCCTCCCGCTGCGCAAGATCCCTCTCGGCACCAGCATCCACAATGTCGAGCTCGTGCTCGGTCAGGGTGGTGTTGCCGCCCGCGCCGCCGGCCAGTCCGCCATCCTTTCCAATCGTGAAGGTGAATACGCTCTGGTCCGCATGCCTTCCGGTGAAGTCCGCAAGATTCACTCCGAGTGCTACGCCACTGTCGGTGTCGTCGGCAACAGCGAGCACATGAATGTGGTCTCCGGCAAGGCTGGCCGCACCCGCTGGAAGGGCACCCGCCCGACCGTCCGCGGTATGTGTATGAACCCGATCGACCATCCGAACGGTGGTGGTGAAGGCCGCTCCAAGTCCGGTGGTGGTCGCCAGCACCTTCTCAGCCCCTGGGGCCATGCGAAGGGCGAGAAGACCCGCAACAAGAAGAAGGCTACGAACAAGCTTATTGTTCAGACCCGTCACGCCAAGAAGTAATCCTTCGAACCCTCTGTTTCCCTGACCCATGCCACGCTCTCTCAAAAAAGGCCCCTTCGTCCAGCAGGCTCTGCTCGATAAGGTGGACAAGATGAATGACTCGAAAGGTCCAAAGCGCCCGATCAAGACCTGGGCTCGCTCCTCGATGATCACGCCTGACCTCGTCGGTCACACCTTCCTCGTCCATAACGGTAAGGACTTCGTGAGCGTGTATGCCACGGAAAACATGGTTGGCCACCGCCTCGGTGAGTTCGCCCTGACCCGTATCTTCAAGGGCCACGGCGCTCACACCGTCAAGGCTGCCAAGTAATAACCCTCCCTGGTTTCGACCTCCTGATCTGCTTCATTCGATGAAAAACCTGCTCGCCAACCTCTATCAGCACGCCGCTCTGCTTTTTGCAGCTGTGGTGGTCTGTGGTGGCGTGCAGGCCCAGACATCCTTTGAGCTTCAGGAGTTGAACACCACCCTTCAGGTGGCGGCGCAGAAGATCCAGGCCCTTGAGGCCCAGATCGCCGCTTCCAAGGACAAGAACGACGCCCTGGCCCAGAGCGCTGCCGCTTCCAATCAGGAAGCGCTGGAACTCAAGGACCGCTACGAGCGCCTCCGCAGCCTGCTCGAAGGTCTGGGCATCGCCGCTCTTGAAAACAATCGTGAGCAGACTCAAGACCGTCTGCTCTCCGCTCTGAGTGATCTGCGCATCTCAGAGACCTCCCGCAAGAAGCTGGCTGACAGCCTGATGGAGCTCGCTGAAGCTTCCCTGGCTTTCGCCAAGACCGTGCAGACCCCGGACGCCGTCGCTGGTGACCGCCTGCAGAAAGCCCTCGTCACGGCCGAGGCAACCCTCGCCGGCGCCTCCAGCCGCGTGGTCGAAGACACCGCACCTGCCGCCAATCTGCAGGAAGCCCGCATCGTGAGCCTCAAGAATGAGCTCGGCATCGCCGTCATCGGCGTGGGTGCCCGCGATGGCGTGAAGCCAGGCATGCCTTTTGAAATCTTCCGCGAAGACAAACCTATCGCGAAAGTCCTCGTCACTGAAGTCCGCAACTCTGTCAGCGGCGCAGTGGTCCAAGAACTGGCCTCCGTCTCCGACCCTGTCCGCGTCGGTGATCGTGCCAAAGTCGCAATCAACCGTTGATCCTTGTTTATGGAAGTCCGCTCCACCTACAAATACGCCCGTATCTCGTCTCAGAAGGCGCGCCAGGTTACCCGTGCCATTACCGGCATGCCCGTCTCGCAGGCCCTCAGCGTGCTTGATTTCACCCCGAAGAAGGCAGCCCTCATGGTTGGCAAAGTTCTTCGCTCCGCGATCGCGAACGCCACCAACAATCATGAACTCGACGCCGAGGAAATGATCGTCGCCAGCGCTGTCGCCACCCCTGGTCCGGCCCTGAAGCGCATCATGCCCCGCGCCCGTGGCTCTGCCTCCTCCATCAAGAAGCGCATGACCCACATCACCGTCGTGCTCGGTAACAAGCCTGAAGAGGCTGAAAAGCCCGCCAAGCGCGTCCACAAGTCCAAGGCCAAGACCGCCGCTGAATAATCACCCCCTCCTCAACTCCACGCACCTTTATGGGACAGAAAGTTAATCCGATCGGCTTCCGCCTCGCAGTCACCAAAGACTGGCGCTCCAAGTGGTTTGCCACTGGCAAGGAGTTCTCTGATTCGCTCCACAGCGACATCGCCATCCGCAACTACCTCAAGGAGAAGCTCAACGGAGCCGCTCTGGCCAAGATCGTCATCGAGCGTGCTTGGAACCAGGTCCGCGTGACCCTTCACACCGCCCGCCCGGGTCTGGTGATTGGTCGTAAAGGTCAGGAAATCGAGGTGATGAGCCAGAAGATCTCCGAAATGTGCGGTGGCAAGCAGGTCAAGATCGACATCTTCGAGATCAAGCAGCCAGAAGTGGATGCCCAGCTCGTCGCTGAAGGCGTGGCCGTTCAGCTTGAGCGTCGTATTTCCTTCCGCCGCGCCATGAAGCGCGCCGTGCAGACCGCCATGGACCTCGGTGCTGATGGCATCCGTATCCGCGTCGCTGGTCGTCTCGGTGGTGCTGACATCGCCCGCGCTGAGTGGTATCGCCTTGGCAAAGTGCCTCTTCAGACCCTTCGTATCCCGATCGACTACGGCTTCTATGAGGCCCGCACCGTTTACGGCATCATCGGCGTCAAAGTCTGGCTGAACAAGGGCAACGCCGGTGAAAACGGCGCCACCGCCCCCCGCCGTGAGCGTCGCGAGCGTCGTGACGACCGTGGTGGTCCTCCTCGCCGTGGTGAGCGCGCTGTGCGTGATCCCCGTGGTCCCGCCCCTTCAGATGCCCCAGCTCCTGAGGCCGCCCCTGTCGCCGCTGCGTAAGCCGAAGATAAGTATTCCGCCCTTCCGACATCCGTTTTTAGCCCCCTTTCCATCCCATGGCCCTTCTTCCCAGTCGAGTAAAGTATCGCAAAACCCAGCGCGGCAACCGCGGTGGTAATGCCACCAGCGCCAACAAGCTGGACTTCGGTGAATACGGACTGCAAGTGCTTGAGCGTGGCTGGCTGAAGAACAACCAGATCGAAGCTTGCCGCGTGGCCATCACCCGCTTCCTGAAGCGTAAAGGCAAGGTCTTCATCCGCGTGTTCCCTCACAAGCCCGTGACCGCACGTCCGCCTGAAACCCGAATGGGTAAAGGTAAAGGCTCCCCGGAATTCTGGGTGGCCGTGATCCTTCCGGGTCACATGTTGTTTGAAATCTCCGGCGTGAACGAGGCCACGGCCCGTGACGCCTGCCGTCTGGCCGCCAACAAGCTGGGCTTCCGCACCCGCTTCGTGACCCGCGCCATCTCCCATTAATCCCCCTCATCTGACCGACGACTATGAAGATCAAAGAACTCCGTGAGATGTCCGTGGACGAACTCGGTGCCCGCAAGCGCGAGATCCGCCAGGAAATGCTGAACTTCCGCGTCCAGCAGCAGATCGGCCAGCTCGAAAACCCATCCCGTCTGCGCTTCATGCGCCGCGAAGTGGCCCGCATCGAGACCCTCATCACCCAGCGCAAAGCCAGCGCCGCTACCAAGGCTGCCTGATCCTGCCAAGAAACCCTTTTTGAACTGAACGAAGCATCATGAGCGAACCAGCAACCGCCCCGGCCCCGGCCAAAGCTCCCGTGCAGAAGACCCGCGTTGGCGTGGTCGTCTCTGCCAAAATGAACAAGACCATCGTCGTCGAGGTCGAGCGCCGCGTGCCGCACGCCCAGTTCAAGAAGATCGTGCGCAAGACTTCCAAATTCTACGCTCACGACGAAAACAACCAGGCCAAGGAAGGTGACAAGGTCCTCATCGCTGAGACCCGCCCCCTGAGCAAACTCAAGCGTTGGAACCTCGTGGAAGTGCAGAAGCACTAATCACGGCCCGCACGTCCCGATTTTTTAAACCCTATTCTTCCAGGAGGAACCCTCAATGCTTCAGATGGAATCTTCAATCCCGGTGGCTGACAACACCGGAGCCCGTGTGGCCGAAATGATCGGCGTGCTCGGCAAAAAGAACAGCCGCTTTGCCTACATCGGCGACATCATCACCGCCCACGTCCGCGAGTCCACCCCGACCGCCAGCGTGAAGAAGGGCGAAGTCGTCCGCGCCGTGGTGGTGCGCACCGCACACCCAATCCGCCGCAACGACGGTTCCATCCTCCGTTTCGACAAGAACGCCATTGTCATCATCGACAAGGACAACAACCCCAAGGGCACCCGTATCTTCGGCCCTGTCGCTCGTGAACTCCGCGACAAGAACTTCATGAAGATCGTCTCCCTCGCCCCCGAAGTGCTGTAATCATGAGCCGCATCAAGACCCACGTCAAAAAAGGCGACACCGTCGTCGTCATCTCCGGAGCCCACAAAGGTGCTCAGGGCACCGTCAAGGAAGTGCAGCCCGCCAAGAGCCGCGTCCTGATCGATGGCGTCCGCATGATCAAGAAGGCCGTCCGCCCAAGCCAGCAGAACCAAGCTGGTGGCTTCGTCGAAAAAGAAGGCCCCATCCATATTTCCAACGTGAAGCTTGCCGAGGCGCCAAAGAAAAAGGCTCCCGCCAAGAAGAAGGTTGCGAAGAAGTAAGAGTCCCGTTAATTGCTACCCCCCCGGCTCGCCCGTCTCGTCTCCCCGACGAGACCCCGCCAGGGACAGGCCGCACAGCCCAAAACTGAATCCATGACCCCCGTCCTTAAGACACTCTATAGCGAAAAGATTCGCTCCTCCCTCAAGACCCAGCTCGGTGTGGAAAACATCCACCAGGTGCCGAAGCTCGACAAGATCGTCATCAACTGCTCCGTCGGCTCCCAAGGCGAGCGCAAGCAGGCCATCGAAGACGCCGTCAATGAGGTGCAGCTCATCACCGGCCAGAAGCCAGTGATCACCAAGTCGAAGAAGGCCATCGCCAACTTCAAGCTCCGCATCGGTGAAAACGTCGGCGTCAAAGTGACCCTTCGTGGCAACAAGATGTATGACTTCCTCATGCGTCTCGTCCGCACCGCCCTTCCCCGTGTGCGTGACTTCCGTGGTGTCGCCCCCCGTTCCTTTGACGGTCGTGGCAACTACACCCTCGGCATCACCGACCAGTCCATTTTCCCCGAGATCGAGCTTGAAAAGATCAAGCGTTCCCTCGGTTTTGACATCACCTTCGTGACCTCGACCAACAACGACGATCACGCTCGTGAACTCCTCCGTGCTCTGGGCATGCCCTTCCGTGGCAAGATCAACCAGCAGGGCGGGAAAAGCGAAAGCGCAGAAACTGAAGCCGCCGCCGCCTAAACCTCCACCCTGACCTGAACCGTCCGACTCCCACCGAGCCATGACCGATCCCATTTCTGATCTTCTCACCCGCATCCGCAACGCCGCCACCGCAGGCCAGCAGGAAGTTCTCATGCCCTTCTCCAAAATGAAGAGCGAGATCGCCCGCATCCTGCAGGAAGAAGGCTACCTGTGGAGCTATGAAGTCGATACCACCGCTGCTCATCCCCGCCTGAAGCTGAAGCTCAAGTATCAGGGCAAGAGCGCCGTCGTGCGTCACCTCAGCCGCGTGTCCAAGCCAGGCCTGCGCAAATACGTTTCCGTTGACGAGATCCCCCGCGTGCTCGGCGGCCTCGGCATCGCCATCCTTTCCACCTCGCGCGGTCTGATGACCGGCGCACGCGCCAAGAAGGCCAAAGTCGGCGGCGAGCTGCTCGCCACGGTCTGGTAACCCCCAACACGAGAGGAACCCCACACAATGTCACGAGTCGGTAAACAACCCATCTCCCTTCCGGAAAAAGTCACCGTCAAGATCGGCGCTGACCGCTCCGTCCTCGTCGAGGGCCCCAAAGGCAAGCTCAACTGGACCCTTCCTGTCGGCGTCAACGTCGCCACCGAAGGCAAGGAACTCAACGTCACCCGCGAAAGCGAAGACCGCAAAGTGCGTGCCATGCATGGCACCACCCAGCGTCTCATCAGCAACATGATCCACGGCGTCAGCCAGGGTTATCGCAAAGACCTTGAGATCCACGGCGTCGGTTTCCGTGCCGCCGTCAAAGGCAGCGTCATCGATCTCCAGCTCGGCCAGAGCCATGACCGCCTTCATCCGATCCCTGCCGGTGTGAAAGTCACCGTCGCGGAAAACACCAAGATCGCCATCGAAGGCATCGACAAACAGGTCGTCGGCCAGCTCGCCGCTGACATCCGTGCCTACTACCCGCCAGAGCCTTACAAGGCCAAGGGCGTGCGTTATGCAGGCGAACAGATCCGCCGCAAGGCCGGCAAGAGCGTGAAGTAACCCCTGACGAGCACTACGAACATGGCTTTGAATCGCAAACTTATCCGCTCGCGTATCCACGCGCGCATCCGCCAGAAGGTCAAAGGCACCGCAGCCCGTCCGCGTCTCGCCGTTTACTTCTCCAACACCAACGTTTACGCCCAGCTCATCGACGACGAGGCAGGCAAGACCATCGTTTCCGCTTCCACCAAGGAAAAAGGATTCGGCGGCGGCAAGGCGAACATCGCCGGTGCCACCAAGGTCGGCCAGGCTGTCGCTGAGCGCGCCATCGCTGCCAAAGTCGAAGAAGTCGTCTTCGACCGCGGTGGTTTCTTTTACCACGGCAAAGTCAAGGCGCTCGCCGACGCCGCCCGTGAAAAGGGTCTGAAGTTCTAATCCCCCACCGCAACCATTATGGCAGAAGATACACGCAATTCCGGTGAGAGCGACTCCGTCGAAAAAGTCGTTCACATCAACCGCTGTGCGAAGGTCGTCAAAGGTGGCCGTCGCTTCAGCTTCAGTGCTCTCGTCGTTTGTGGCGACAAAAACGGCCGCGTCGGCTGGGGCTTTGGCAAGGCGAACGAAGTCGCTGACGCCATCAAGAAGGCCACCGAGTCTTCCCGCAAGAAGATGAACGTCGTTCATCTGAACAACAACACCATCCCGCACGAAGTCATCGGCGAACATGGTGGCGGTCACATCATGCTGAAGCCAGCCTCCCCAGGTACTGGTATCATCGCTGGTGGTGGTGCCCGTGCGGTGCTCGAAGCAGCCGGCGTCAAGGACGTCATCGGCAAGTCCTTCGGCTCCAGCAATCACGCCAACGTCGTCAAGGCCACTCTGGCCGCCCTCCACGCCCTGCGTCCGAAGGATGAAATCCTCCGTGCCCGTGGCAAAGAGATCAAGGAGCGCAAGGCTCTCTAATCAGATCTCTCATCCTCCACCTCTTTTCAATTTACCGTCATGCGTCTTCACGACACACAACCCCGCCCAGGCGCCGTTAAGCGCAAAAAGCGTATCGGCTGCGGCGAAAGCTCCGGCCACGGCAAAACCTCCTGTAAAGGTCACAAGGGTCAGATGGCCCGTGCTGGCCGCGGTATCCGCCCCGGTTTCGAAGGTGGTCAGATGCCACTCTTCCGTCGTCTTCCTAAAAAGGGTTTCTCCAATGCCCGCTTCCGTGACGTCTATGAGACCGTCAACGTCGGCGATCTGGAAGCCTTTGAAGACGGTGCTGTGATCAACGAAGCTTCCCTCCGTGAGAAGGGCCTCGTCAATCGCGGCTGCGACGCCATCAAGATCCTCGGCACCGGCGAATTGAGCCGTAAGCTGACCGTGGAGATCAAGAGCCTGAGCGCTTCAGCCCGCGAGAAGATCGAGAAGGCTGGTGGCTCCATCGCTGCCTGATCCCCCCGAACCCACACCTTTAGCGGGCCGGTCCCTGCCAACTGTTAAAAGTTGGTCTTGAGACTTGGCCCGCTTTCCTTTATCCCAGCCTCCCTTTTTCCCGTCCCCCGACCATGATTTCCGCCTTTCGCGACAGCTTCAGAGTTCCGGAACTGCGCTCACGCATCCTTTTCACCCTGGCGATGATTGTCATCGTCCGCATCGGCACCGCCATCACCCTTCCGGGCGTGGACGGCAGCGTGCTCGACGAGTGGATCGCCAGCCGTGCTGACTCCGGTGGTGCTGCCGCCCAGGTGGCTGCGCTTCTGAACGTCTTCTCCGGCGGTGGACTGCAGAACTGCGCCATCTTCGCGCTGGGCATCATGCCCTACATCAGCGCCAGCATCATGCTCCAGCTCCTCACGGCTGTGTACCCGCCGCTGAGCAAGATGGCCCGTGAAGAGGGCGGTCGTCAGAAGATCACCCAGTATACCCGTCTCGCGACGATCGTGCTGTGCGTGTTCCAGGGTTACCTGCTGGCAAAGTCCCTCGCACAGCCTGGGCAGAACATCTTCCTCGGCGGTCTTCAGGACGTCATCAACCGCACAGGCAAGCCGCTGGTGCCGGATTACGGCCCCATGTTTGTCATCGTGACCGTCATCACCATCACTGCTGGCACCATGCTCATGATGTGGCTGGGTGAGATGATCACGGAGCGCGGCATCGGCAACGGTGTCTCCATCCTCATCTGTGTGAACATCGTGGCGGACCTTCCAGGTGCCATGGTCCAGGTCTGGCAGACCTACGTCGGCAATGCCGCCAATGACGCCAGCAAGCCCGCGACACTCGTGTTGCTCGTCGCCTTCATGATCATAGTGATTGCGGGGGTCATCGCCATCACGCAGGCCACGCGAAAAATTGTCATCCAGTATGCCAAGCGCGTGGTCGGACGCAAAGTTTACGGCGGCCAGTCCCAGCACCTCCCGCTGAAGGTGAACTACTCCGGCGTGATGCCCATCATCTTCGCGCAGGCCATCCTGCTCTTCCCGGCCCAGATCCTCTCCGCCATCTTCCCTGAAGTGCGCTGGGTGCAGGATTTCTCCGCCCTCATCGGTTCCGGCTGGGTTTACTACGTGCTCTCCGCCGCGCTGATCTTCTTCTTCAGCTACTTCTGGGTCGCCACCATGTTCCAGCCCACCCAGATCTCTGAAGACCTCAAGAAGAGCGGTGGTTACCTCCCGGGCATCCGCCCTGGCAAGCCCACGGCTGACTTCCTGGACTTCACCATGAGCCGCCTCACCTTCGCAGGCGCCATCTTCCTTACCGGCCTCTATGTCATGCCGGCTGTCGTGAGCCGCTTCCTCGGCATCTCCCCGCAGACCGCCCAGTTCTTCGGCGGCACCAGCCTGCTCATTCTTGTGGGCGTGGTGCTGGACGTCATGCGCCAGATCGAAACTTACCTCCTGCAGAGCCAGTATGACGGCTTCCTGAAGAAGGGCCGCATCCGTGGCCGTTTCGACCGCATGGCCCAAACCGGCCAGCAGGCAGACTCCACCACGGTCGTCTGGCTGTGGACCGGCATCGCCATCATCGCCCTCGTCGGCGTCGCTTACTTCATCTCCACCGGCAAGTAAGGCTCTCAAAGCAAAGCGGGCCGTGGCCCACGATCGACATGCTTGGCAACAAGATCCCCATCCGCCACGGTTCCGTGCTGAACGGACTGCGCGCCGCCAATGCGCTGGCGCGTGACATCCTGATCAAGACGGCCTCCCAGGTGGCCGTCGGCATCACCACCGGTGAGGTAGACCGCTACGCCGCCGCTGAAATGAAGGCGCGCGGCTGCAAAAGCGCCTTCCTCGGTTACCGCAAGTTCCCCGGTCACATCTGCATCTCCATCAACGAGGAAGTCGTGCACGGCATCGGCGGACCTCGCGTCATCCAGGATGGTGACGTCGTGAAGATCGATGTCGGCATCGAGCATGACGGCTGGATCGGCGACAACGCCCTTACCGTCCCGGTCGGCAACGTCGCCAAAGAAACACTACACCTCCTCGCCGCCACAGAAGAGTCCCTGCACATCGCCATCCGCCATGCGCGTGATGGCTGGATGCTCGGCGACCTCAGCCACAGCGTGGAAAACCACGTGGTGCAGTATGGCTACACCGTCGTTCGCGAATTCGTCGGCCACGGTGTCGGTCGCAAGCTTCACGAAGAGCCCCAGGTCCCCAACTACGGCCGCAAAGGCGACCGTCCGCGCCTCAAGGCCGGCATGAGCATCGCCATCGAGCCGATGGTGAACATGGGCACCGGCAAGACCCGCGTCCTCAGCGACAACTGGACCGCCATCACCCAGGACCGCAAGCCCAGCGCGCATTACGAGCACGTCGTGCTTATCACCGAGCAGGATCCGGAAGTGCTTACCTTCCGCAAACGCATGTTCCCCAACGGCGTAAATGATCTCACGCCGCTGCCGGTCAGCTCGCTGATCTAAGGTGGTGCAACCTTCCAGGTTGCCCTCCTCATTCGGAAAGATTGCGAACCCGCGAAGCAAGGCTGTGCTCTCAATCCGCCGAGCGGACGATTGGCCCAGCTATCTTTCAAAGCCAGCGAGTGACACTGCACCCGAAGGGAGCGGGGACACTCCTGGCCGCCTCACCATCGCTCTCCCCCGAGCCGCCAGAGATCAATTCACCCGATCCTCGAAAGCAAAGCGGCACCACCTCGAGCCGAGATGATGCCGCCTAACAAATAAAGTGTTTTAGTGCAGACAGAGGTTTGTCAGCCCGTTACTTGGCCTCTTTTTCCTTCTCCTGCTTTTTCTCGATGCTCTTCATGAGCTTGGCATGGTCCTTGACCTTGCCTTCCCAGGTGATGGCCTCGCCTTCCTTGAGCATCTTCTTCTCTTTGGCATCCTTCTCGAGATAGGAACCATCGGTCATCACCTTGGTGCCGTCCATGAGGGTGGCCTCTTCCTTCAGCTCCATGGTCTTGCCGTCCTTCATGACCCAAAGTTTGCCATCCTTCATGGCGATGTGGTTCATCTCAGCGGCCTGCTTTTCCTCCTTCGTGGGTTTCTCAGCGTCCGCAGCCAGGGCGTAGCCCGAAAGACCGAGCGTGAGACAGGCGAAGGCGAGAGTTTTGATCAGAGTTTTCATAGCGTTGTTTGTCAGGTTATTGGTTACGGCAACTTTCGTTGTTGAATGATTGTCCGTGCGTCAGATTCATCGGCCCAACCAAATGTCGTGGCTGCATGAAAGGGAGCGCCGGCGCCCCTATAGTCTTATCAGGTGGCTCGCGCACTGCCGGGTGGCACCTCCCCTATCAGACCGGTTCTCGATCAACTGCCGCCGAACTGGTCGTGCCGCTTGCAGAGGCCGGCGTGATAAAAGTCAGCTGCTGTCATTCGGGCCTAACCAACGAAGCGGAGTGACGTGCAGGCTGTGGATGCGGTGTTCTTTCTCTGTGGCGTCATGTCGCGCATAGTCGAGGAAATTGGGCGTGCACGGGACGCGTGGCATCGATGGGATGAATGGCTGTTTGCAGGGGGCGAATCCCTCCGTCACCGTGCTTCAGTTGGCTCAGGCGGCTCGAGTTCTCGGGGAAGGGTGGACCTTGACGGCCCATGTCCGTAATATCAGTATCCGGAGCTTACTATTTAATGCAGGAGCATTCGTCTTTCAGACTTCCCTGTGCCGGCGCCGCGGAGGTCATGAGAGAGTTTCAAACGAACATATCTGTCGCACGCCAAGGAGCAAACTATGAGCCTTCCCATCTCAACCCAACTGGTCAAGACACCTATCCTCGGCGGACATGAGCCCACCCCGCAAACGCAGAATGTCCAGGGAAAGGATGGAGGCCGGAGTGTCTCCAAGCTCATCCAGCAATTTGAAGGAGAGACGACCAAGACTCCGAAGAGCAAGGGGCCTCCGACCGGCAAGCCGCCGGAGGTTGTCACCCGAGACCGGAGCGTGCGACACGCGACGCCTCCCGAGGGCCTGCAGGGGAGCGTGAGCATCTCCAAGGGGCCGAAGACCGGACCCCAGAACGGACCGACGACGACACCGGAAGTGAGCCCGCCGAAGCCCACCTTTGAGCAGCGAGTGGAGAAGTTCGGCAGCAAGACGGCCAACCTCTACCGGATTGCAGATCTAGGGGTGAAGGTTCCCGAACTGGCGCCGGTGTCATCCAAGGAGGTCTTCGACCACCTGATGAAAATGGACACGGAAGGTGTCATCATGAAGAGCTGGGAGGCCATGAAAAGGAATGGCAAGGTGGATGACGTCAACCTGAAGGCCATCACTGACTCGATCGGCAAGATCTTTGATAAAGGGTATCCTTTCACCACGGAGCAGCGGAAGTGGATCGAGGAGACCATGGCGGGCAAGGTCATCATTGCGCGAAGCACGGGTGATGAAGACAGTGCCGACACACCGAACGCCGGCGGCAACGAGTCGGTCCTGTTTGTGGAACCGAACACGGCTTCCGTCAGCAAGGCAATGAAGGAGGTGGTGCTCTCCTATTTCGGCGCGGACTCGCTGCGCAACCGCATTGTGGGAGATGGCTTGGACAAGGTCCTCACCAGCCTGCCGAAGATGCCGGTGCTGCTGATGGAGATGGTGGCCGAGCCGATCATCGACCCCAGCAAAAAGGATCCGGGCACACGGCCGCCCGTCGGGATTGCCATGTCCACAAACAAAGTGGAATTCACCGGTGGCGAAGATTTCCAATTCGTCTCCATCAGCTCGGCCATCGGCCCGGGTGTCAATGAAGGCAGCGGTCGCATCGAGATCGATGAGACATTCGTGATGCAGGGCAAGGACGGCACGCCGTTGCTCATCTACCAGAAGCCTTCAGTGAAGCAGGAGCGCATCCGCGCGATGAAGGAGGAAGGTGGCAAGATCACCCATCAACTGGTGAAGAACTCCAAAGAGCAGGCTTACAGCCCCAGCCTCTCCCGGGAGGAGGCTCGCTCGCTGGTGACGTCCACCAACAAGATCAAAAGACTGAACGGCGGGGCTACCACGGAAGTGGAGGGTGTGGTGGGCAGTGACAAGCAGATCAACTTCGTCCAGCAACGGCAGATTCCCGATTCACGCTCCAAGGTAGCCCCCACCTATGTCAATGTGGGACAGGCGAAGGATCACTCCAAGGCCTTCAATTTCACCACCGTGGTGCCGAAGTCTGGCGATGCCCTCGTGATTGATGACTGGAGCCAGGTCTGTTTTGCCGAAACAATGAAGGAGGCCGAGGGGCTCTTTGACTGGACAGGTCAGAAGCACAAGATCGTCATCGTCCGCCAGCCTGACTGCTCCAACAGCCATCCTGCGGTGAACTTCGGCAGCTTCAAGACGGGCACGGGCAAAGACAAAGTAGCGAGCCCGATTCCCTGCCTGGTTGTTGGCAATTACGCAGAAATGCTGGCCATGAAGAATGAGGCCCTGTCTTCCACCAGGCCTCTGGTGATCGACGGGCAAACCCAGAAAGCCTTCGTCTGGACAGACGGTTCCTTCGTGTCCGGCACCGCCATTTCCCAAGGCCGAATCTCCCACCACATCGGTCTTGAGACCGGCACCACGGGTGAAGGTGTGGAGGCGCTCGTCGGGAAACTCAAAACGACTCCGAGCGACCAGATGGGGACGCTCAAGGAGGAGATGGCGACTGTTCTCAAGCAGTACGAGACCCAGATCCATGACCTGGAGGCTCAACTGAACGATAACGAGGACACGATCCACAATTCCGAAGGTCTGCTGTGCCAGCTCCAGACCATGAAGGACAACTTTGAGGCGGTCAGAGGAGCCTTTGCCAAGGTGCTTGCAGGGAAAGACCAGTACACCTTTGAGCCGGGATCACACGGGCGGCTGCTTCTGGTCAAGTTTCTCGAGTCCAGCCTGCACGATATCGAAAGCTTCCCGCAGCTGATCGAAGCTGAGAAATCCGCCTCCAAATACCTGGAGGCGATGAAAGGCTCGAAGCTCGAAAATCCGACGTTTGGGGACCAGGTCGGCGCCGTGAAGGACGGGCTCACCAGCCCGATGATGATGCGTTGGAAACGCTTCCTGACACTCGCGGAACAGTCGGGACTCAGCCAGAAGGAGATCACCGACTTCAAGAAGATGGTGGAGGATATGGACAAGATGGGCGTCACCGCCATCTGGATGTCCACCGTCTTCGACAAGATGTATGACAGGCTCCTTCCCAGCAAGGAAAGCCTCAAAGGTGAGTCGGCCCTGCCCCATGCCAAAACCCTGCTCCAGGCACTGGTCAAAGACTACGAAACCACAGCGCCGTTCCTGCGTACCCAGCAGGCCTTCCAGAAGAAGCTCGAGGACGCAGAACGCGGCGTGGCGGACTTCTCATCGAAGTCAAAGTATGAGAAGGCATTCGCCAATCTGAAGGGCCTTGCCGAGACCTTTATCAAAGAGCCCTGGCCGGACGACCTGGACAAGAATCCGCTGAAGAAAGCCGCCCAGATCGAGTCCCTCGGTCGCATGATCGAAGTCTACGACAGCAGCATCAAGGCACTCAAGAACAGCGATTTCGACACGGCCGAGCTGTTGCAAAAAGAACTCGAAATGCTGGATACGTTCAAGGCGATGTTCGAGAGTGTGTTCATCAAGGCGGACCTGCCTTCCGGCAGCCCCATGCCAAAGTCTACGTATGTCGGCAAGCTGGATCAAGCTTACAAGGGGATCAAGAGCCAGGTCAGCGACCAGACCACCAAGAAGGAGACGGAAAACCTCAAGGCACAGTCCCGCTGCGGCCCCACCTTCAACGTCACCAACAGCCTCTACAACAACCGGGCCAAGATCATGCCTGGCAACGTGGAAGAGATGTTCACCACTCTCCACCAAAGCCTGGAGGACATTCGCGGTGGCCTCATGGCCTCCGGCGGCTCCGTTCGCGATATCGATCTCCCCCAGGAGATGGTCGACGTCCTCTCCATCATCCCCGACCTGGCACGGGTGACCCCGATGGGAACCCCGCCCCATTGGGTGGGCCGGGAAATCACCTCCACCGGCGTCAGCTACACGCATAACCTGATCGTCAACGATCACGGTGTCAAAATCCGCACGCAGTACGAAAAACCCACGCCAGAGCATCCCAAAGGGCGCACCACACTCGAGGTCGACTTCTATGCCGACAACACTGGAGGCCGGCTGCAAAACCTCGCCAAACTGGCCAGGCAGATCAGCCCGGGCGTCGAGGCCGTCTGGGGCGCCCAGCAGTTCAAAGCCAAGTTTGATCTCGGCACCATGCCGGACCTTCAGACCTTCTCAGGCCACCTCCAGAAGATCATTGATCTCTCCGTGTCCATGAATGCCGGGCCCCTGGGCCGCACCGTGCACCACAACGAGCTCGCGCCCAGCAGCGGTGATCTCGACACCCGCCGCCGTCATGTGCTCAACGACTTCCTCAATGTGGTCTTCGGCGCACCTCCCAAAGTCAAAGTCAAAAGCGGCACGGATGCCCCCTTCGTCAACACCACCAAATTCGACATCAAATTTGGTTATCCAAAAACGTTCAGCTTCGTGGATGGCCGGACCACCCACACACTGGACCTCTCCCAACCCGACTTCGGCCTCAAGAAAGCCGTCTTCGACAAGATCCCTCAAGACGTGCTGAAACAGGCCAACCAGGCCATCCTCGACGGGCCCACCAAGTTCAGCTTCAAACGCAACGGCAAAACCTACCCCATCGACCTAACCAAGAGTGATCTCGGCCTCACCGGCACTGCCATCGCTAAATTGGGCCTCAACAAGCAGCATCTCGCCGCCTTGGGGGCGGACCTGCGGAAAACCTTGAATGTGGCCAGATCAGACGTCGACCGGGATTCCGAGACCAGCCTCAAGTCCACCTGGCGCACCCAGGTGTTCGGCAGATCCACCGCCTACACCACCAACAGCAGCCCTCCGGGACTGCTCCTGTGGAAGGCCGTCACCGAAGTACAAGGCGAACCCCGGACCGAGGAGATCCAGGTCGTTGACAACACCCTCGCTGCCACCCTCCAAACCAAGCTCAAGCTCGATCAGGCCCGGGAAAAGTTCCTGCAAGAAGGCAGCCCCCCCTCGCTCACAACCAAGCAAGACTACCACAGGCTCCTCCAAGAGTACCACACCGGGCTGCAAAAGACCTTCGTCGTCGCCGAAGGCTTCTCCTACTGCAAGACCAAGGAGAACAAAGCGCTCGTCATGGAGCTCGTCATCTCCAGCAAAGCCGAGCTGGGGGTGATCGCCTCCGAACTCGCAGGTCAAAACCTCAAACCCGTGCTCCTCACCCTCAAGGAAAGAGCGCGGCTGCCCTTCTTTGACCTCAATCCGAACGTGCGCAACGAGGGCAAGCCCGTCTCAAAAACCATTCAAGAGCGCGCCAAGCTCGACCGCCCGCAGGAAGACCGCGGCAAGGTCGGAGAAAGGATCAGCACCCTGAACCAAAGCATCCTCGACGCCACCAGCTCCCTCACGGACAAGAGTGCCATTGACAACTACTCCATGGCCATGGGCGTCCTGGCCAGCTCCACCCATTTGATCCCCGAGTCTGATCTCTCCAGGATCGAGTCCACCTGGAAGACAGACCGCCCCAAAGCCATCCAGGAAATCCTCAAACTCGACTTCGTCTCCACCATTTCCGATGTGGACGCCATCACCAAGGCCGGCGGCACCAAAGTGGGCCTGACCAATGGCGGCGCGGACTGCTTCATCAACAGCTCCCTCCAGCTCGTGGCAGGCATCGGCGGGCTGACCGTGCCCAAGGACATGCCCCGCCTTGGAAACTTCCTCACCGGCAACATCCAAAACGGCGGCGACTGCCGCGGCCTGCGTGCCGAACTTCGCACCAAAGCCTTCACTGGTGACCGCGACATTCGTGACGCCATCGTGGATGGCACCGCCGTCTCCCAGCAGGATGCCGCCTCCGCGGTCAGCATGCTGCTTGACAAGATCAAAGCCCCCAAGATCGAGTTCACCAAGACATTCACCCGCAACGACAACGGAGACACGCGCAACGGCTTCAGCCCGCCCACCCACATCCTCACCCTGCAGCTCCCCAGAGATCCCGGGCAGCGCACTCTTTCACAGGTCTTCACCTCCAACCTCACCTCCCAGGTCGAAGTCGGCGGCTGGCCTAACGAAGTGCGCAACAAACAAGCCACCCAGACTCTCACCCTCAAAGGCCCGGCGCCAGACTCCACCGTCATCTCCCTCTCACGGTTCACCTACACCCCGCTCGATGGCGCCGCCAAACGACGGGATGTCATCACCGGGCTGACCAACCCCATCACCCTCACCGACGACCAAAACCGCAACGTCCAGTACCAGGCCAACTCCATCATCTGCCACATCGGCACTGGCGTGGAATCCGGCCACTACGTCACGTATCGGAAGGAAGGCGCGAACTGGCTGCTGTTCAATGACAACAGCGAGGTCGGCGTCCGGGTGGATCTCAATACCCCGCCGCACAAAGACAGGATCGAGCGTGACTCCTATGTCGTCGGCATGGCCAAGGTCGGCGTGCCGTTCACTCCGCCAACGATCCCCGTTGATATGGAGGCCATCCCGCTACCGGTGCCATTGGTGCCCGTTTCATCGGTGAGCACGGGTATCACCACACCCATCACGGGCTCGGTCACACAGGTGCAGTCCGGACCACAGACCGTGACACCCAGCACGGTGACACCATGGACGGTGACCCCGTGGGTCGCGTCCAAGGATCTCGGGCTTCAAACCAAAGATTTGGTTACGCCAAACGTCCTCTCCTCTCCGACCCGTCCGCAAACGGGGATTCATGAGTTTCACACGAAGGCTTTCAAGGCCATCGCTGACAAGGGCATCGCGTTCCCAAGCCCCAGTACTGTGAAGACCGGTGACCGCTTCACCGGGAAGGTGACCATTGAGGGCAAGGAACATGACTTCACCGCCACCGCCAAGAAGGCCAAGGGCAGCGGCGCCGTCATCTGGACGGTGAGCCTCTCCCAAACCGGCGGCAGCTCTGCCCCGACCGAGTTCGTGATCAAAACCAATCCCAAGAAACTCGCGAGTGATTCTTCCGTGGAATTCGCCGCGCTGGCCACCCAGAAAGACCTCCGGGAGGTGCAGGTGCTGGAGCACATGTCTGGAAACGAGCATGCGCTGCAGTTTCACGGCGCCTACTCCACGTCTGACGGCACTCTGATCTGCGGGATGGAAAAAGCGCAGCAAGACATGTCCGTGGTTCTGGACACACGGGTGGAAGCCCGCACCACCAGCTCACTCGTGCCCTCCAGTGTGGACAAGCAGCTCCTGGAGATGTCCCAGGCTCTACGGGACATCCATGCCACCGGACAAGTCCATGGTGATGTGAAGCCGGACAACTTCATGGTGGGCTCCGACGGTAACGTCCGTGTCGGAGATTTCGGCGAGTGCTACGTGGATAGTGACACCACCCGAGGCAACAAACTGAAAGATGATCTGCAGAACTTTGCCACCATGGCCTTCAATCTCCGCAGCGGACAGCGGATCGCGACTGACAAACTGCCTGAGGCCATTGAGAATCAGCAAAAGGACATCCGAGCGAGCTTCGAAACGAAGATCCTGGAGATGGACCTCGCTCTATCGAAGCAGATCAGTGACCTGGAAACACTCAACGCTCGAGATCCTGGCCTCGTTCTATTGAAACAACAGCGGCTGGATCTGGCGGATCCCACCAAGAGGCTGGACACCATCCTTCAGCTCTCCGGCGGCAAACTGACGGACGAGACCGTGCGCTCCTATTTGATCAACGATTTGCTGCTGAAGACGGTGCAAGACTCCGCGCCTACTTTTGACAGCATGAACAAAGTCTCCACCCAGCTGGCCAAGCTGGTCGCGCGGTGAGCAGCTCAGCGGATGGAGTGATGAAGTACTGGATGCAGATACTGCAACACTCCATCACTCTTGTGCGAACTCCCCACCTTCGACTCCCGATCTCGAATGAACCCTGACACCAAATTGCTTCACGCCCTCGTCAACGAGTACGCCGGATACGTCGGCATGAGTCCGCTGTCTCTCGATGGGGCCGGCCGCTGCAGCCTGCTGTTTGATGACAAATTCAGCGTGACCATGGAGTGTCATGAGGAGACCGGCTCGCTCGTCATCTTCGCCGAGCTGGGCTCCATTCCCGCGGACCAGGAGCTGGACTTCTGCCGGAAGATGCTGGAGGGAAATCACTTCTGGCGCCACACCGGCGGCCTGGGCACCCTGGCCCTTGCTCCGGAGGTCGATTCCAGCCTGCCGCGCACTGCCACGCTCCTGTATCAGACGCCGATCCAGAGCCTGGACTACGGAACCTTTCAGAACCGCCTGTCTGACTTCGTCGACACCGCCGAAGCCTGGATGGACTACCTCAGCAACTTCGAGCAGCGCAGCGAGTCCAATGAAGAGCCCATGCCAGAGACGTGGATGGGTGGACCGATGCTTCGGGTTTGAGGGAAAGCTCACCCACTCAGCGCCTCAATCACCTGCCCGCAGGGCATGACAAAAGCTCATATTGTTATCGTCCAGGCCTAACAACGAAGCTAGAGCACCTGCAGGTCATCACTTTTTTTGCGGAAGAACCACGACCTGGTGTTGAAACCGATCTCTATCGTAAGGCTCAACCACCATGATGGTATCATCATGGATCAATATCACAACATTCCACTTATCCGCGAACTCCTGAAGGTAGCCACGAATAGACATGGGGCTTTTAGCGACCGATTGTTCTCCTTCCCGCAGTGTTGCCAGGACAACACGTAAATTTTTTGCTATCGTCAGTCCTCCCGGTCTCTCGACATGTGCCAGATGAGCCGACACTATCTCGCGAATGGCAAATGCCGACTCAACGAAGGGACGTGCAGGCAGTTCGATGCCAACAATTTTGGGAGCATCAAGCACGTCAGTGAAAACGATTTCTCGCTTCTCCCCACTGTGAACCTCGGTATGTGCTAGAAGGGCAAAATGAAGGACCAAGATCAGCGATTTTCTGACATAAGTTTTCATTCGGGTGGATAGGGAATGACTGGGTCAGTTTAAAAGCAGACAACGTGTATCGAACTGGATGATCAAGCTGACACGTCTCAAACAGGCCCGCAAGTAGACGTGAACAGTTTCACCCAATCAACTTCTCAATCACCTGCCCGCCGATCTGCGAAAGCTGTTTGAAAGTGGCCCGGCAGAGAAGTGCGGAGAAAATCCGCCCATCCGTGGGCGTGGCCAGCAGCGATTAAGGTTAGACAACCTAACCACCGCCATGAAACACACATTGTTCGTTATCCTTGCCGCCACCGCATTCACCATGGTCAGCTGCAACAAGCAAAAGCAGGCCGTCGATGCACGTGCCGATGCCGCCAAGGAAGAGCTGGAGCGCCAGAAGGACAGCGTTGAAGACGCCGCCAAACGTGCCAAGGAACAGGCTGACGTCGACGCCAAAGTCGCCAAGGCCAACATCGAAGCCAACAAGGAGGCCGTGCAGGCCCAGATTGATGCGGAAAAGAAAAAGGCCGAGGCGGACGCTGAAGCTGCCAAGGCCAAGATCGACGCGGAGAAGAAGTAAACGCTTTCCCGGCGAACTCACAGCACCACTGGCTTCAGTTGATGCGGCCAGTGGTGTGACAGGATCGCACAAGAGCCATTGAGAATGCGCAGGGTGCTTGGCCAGCGTTTGCTCCAAGCGCTCTCACCCGATCAGCTTCTCAATCACCTGGCCGCCGATCTGGGAGAGCTGCTTGAAGCGGCCGGCGTGGTAGAAGGTTAACTTGTTATCGTCCAGGCCTAACAAACGAAGCAGGGTGACGTGCAGGTCGCGGACGTGGTGCACTTCTTCGATGGCTTCCATGCCGCGGTCATCGGTGGTGCCGATGGTGTGACCGGCTTTGCAACCGCCGCCGGCCATCCAGACGGTCATGGCTTTCGGATTGTGGTCGCGGCCATAGGCGGTGCCGCCGCGCACGCCGTTGTCCGGGGTGCGGCCAAACTCGCCGCACCACACGATGAGGGTGTCTTCCAGCAGGCCGCGCTGCTTCAGGTCTTTGATGAGGGCCGCGATGGGCTGGTCCACCTGCTTGATGAGGTTTCCATGCGCGCGTTCGATGTAGTCGTGGCTGTCCCAGGTGCCGGCGTAGAGCTGCACAAAGCGTACGCCTTTCTCCACTAGCTTGCGGGCTAGCAGGCACTTCCGGCCAAAGGCATCCGTCGCGTCCTGGCCGATGCCGTACATCTCCTTCGTCTTCGCATCTTCCTGCTCGATGTTGATCGTCTCCGGCACCTGCATCTGCATGCGGAAGGCCAGCTCGTAGTTGTTCATGCGCGCCTTCAGCTCGTCATGCCAGGGATGGTCGTTGACATGCTTTTGGTTCAGCTTCGCCAGGAGGTCCAGGTTGGCGCGTTGATGCTCTTGGGAGATGCCCTTGGGTGGTTGCAGATCGAGGATGGGTGATCCTTTTGCGCGCAATGCTGTGCCTTGGAAATGCGCGGGTAGATAACCATTACCCCAGTTCGCGCTGCCACCCTGCGGATAGCTGATCTCCGGCAGCACGACAAACCCCGGCAGGTCCTGGTTCACGGAGCCGAGACCATACGTGACCCATGCGCCGATGGCGGGATCACCGCCGAAGCGATTCCCGCAGTTCATCTGATACATGGCCGTCGGATGATTCACCGAGTCCACCTGGCATCCGCGATAAAAACACAGGTCGTCCGCCACCTTGCTGAGATGCTGCCACGGCTCGCTCATCCACGCGCCGCTCTGACCATGCTGCGCGAACTTGAAGGGCGACCTCACATAGTAGCGCTTGCCGCTTTCCATCGCCGACTTCTGTTTTCCTTCCCGCGTGAACTCCTGCAGGTGCAGCTTCTCCAGCGCCGGCTTTGGATCAAAGCAGTCGATGTGGCTCGGGCCGCCTTCCATCATGAGGAAGATGCAGTTCTTCGCCTTGGCCGGCACCTGCTGTGTTTTCGGGGCCAGCGGCCCTTTCGCCTCTGCGGCAATCAGGGAGGTCAGCGCCACGCTGCCGAGTGACGTCCCGAGCCCGTACACAAACTCACGCCGCGTGGGCGCATGCAGCGCCCGCGCTCCGGCACAGGGGAAGAAGGAGGAACTCATCGTGATCACCTACTATTCCCCTTCCAAACGCCGGCAGTGCCATCAAAATGACCGCCACCGCATGTTTCGCCGAAAAATCGTCCGCATCATCCTCGCGCTCCTGCTACTGCTGGCGGTCCTTTACGCTTTCGGTCGCAGCACGCCTGCGCCTGTGCTGGCTCCCGGCGTGACGAAGGAGCACCTCCGCCTCACCCTCGCTGGCCAAACCGTCTCCGTGACCCTTTACCGTCCGGCGAAGGACGACAACGCGCCGCTGGTCGTCGTGGCGCACGGCTTTTCGCGGGCCAAGCGCTACATGTCCGGCTGGGGCGCCGAGCTGGCGGGGCAGGGCTTCCTTGCCGTGGTGCCCACCCAGCCCTCGCTGGTCAATCACGAGGTCAACAGCAGTGTGCTCGCGGCGCTGGTGGAGAAGTATCGGGAAAAGCGGAGAGTGGCTCTCGTCGGCTTCTCCATGGGTGGCCATACCACCCTGCTCGCCGCCACAAAGACACCGGTGGATGCCTGGCTCGGACTCGATCCGGTGGACATGGACGGCACTGCCAAAGACGTGGCTGCCAAGATCAAGATTCCCAGCGCCATCCTGTGCGCCGAACCTGAGATGTGGAATATGAGAGGCAATGCCGCCGGACTCATCGCGGCTCTGCCGGGCCCGAAGTTCACGATGAAGGTCACTGGCTCCACTCATCTCGATGCTGAATGGCCTCCCGACTTCATCGGCCAGATCGCCTGTGGTTTTGTGACACCGCAATATCAGTCAGCTTTCCGCCGCTATGCGCTGGCTTTTCTGAAAGCGACCCTTCAAGGCGATGCGGAAGCCAAGGCTGTGCTGCAAAGCGCTGCCCAGGACGCCGGGTTAGCGGCAGTCACGGCCGTTGGATTCTGATCTTGAGCGAATCATGTCGCCGTCAGCTTCTTCGTGCTTGTCAGGAGGCACTGCATCCGCTGGAATTTATGCATGAAGCATCATCTTCTTCTCGCAGGTGTTTGGGTGGGTGTCATGGCCCAGGCCCAGGATTATCAGGGGGCCTCGACGGTTCTGCAAAAGCTGGCCGCCAAGGCCGAGACCAAGCCAGTGGAGATCAAGAAGGCGGATCCGGTCGAGGAGCTTCGTCTGAAGATCAAAGCCATGCAGAAGGAGTCTGCGGACCTCTCCCCTGACGAGGCGGCGAAGCGTTGGATATCCCTTCTGGATGCCTATCAAACGATTCCGAATGATCTGCTGTACTCGAGCCGCAACTATCAGGACAGGCTGACCTTCGCGACTCTCATCACCGCCTTGCCACCTGCCCCGGCATGGGATGCTCTGGCTGCGCAGCTCTTCGCGCACAAGTCTGACAAGCCTCTCAATGACGCCGGGCTCCGTCTCCTGGCGGCGGTGCTGACGGGAGATGCTGCTGCTCGTCAGAAAGCCGTCGATGCCATGAGCGCCTCAGTGGCGGCGATGAACAATCTGGAGGCCTATGAGCGCGAGAATTATGAGCGCATGATCAACAATGTCTCGGTCATGCTGGAGCGTCTGACAGGAAGCGATGCCGACCAGGTCAGCGCTTATGAAAAGATCCTGGCCAAGGTGGAGAAGGACCCCATGAAGCACTTTCAGTCCGAAGGCACGTCCATTGAAGTCCCGGATCTCGTGCGCTTCGCGGATGAGGCGCGGGCCACTGCCCTTCTCGAGCGTACGCTCAAGCTCGACTGGGAGAGCATCTCCGTGAAAGGCAAGGCCACCCAGGCTTTGGCCGCGAAGCTGGCCTTGAAAAATGTCTCCGAACTCCAAAAGCCTCTTTGGTCGCTCATCCACAGCCTTGAGGATCTGCCCTTGTACGAGGCTCTGGCGAAGAAATTCCCGGACAGCCAGGGCTATGAGCGCCAGGCCGCCATCGAGTGGTATCTGATCGCCCTGGTCGCGGACGGCCGAACCAACGATGCGGTCAAAATTGTCGAGGAGGAGACGAAGAGGAACGGCGGTGAGAAGATCGACCTGCATCTCGCGAGCCTCGATGAGCTGGGACGTCAGGGCCTCGGCACCCAGGTGCATGCATTCCTGAAGCAGGTGCTGTCGAAAGACCCCACCCTGCCTTTCTGGAAATCGTTCATCGAGCTCTCCGCGAGGGCAAACACCTCCAAGGAAGCCCTGGAACTCCTGCGCGCCACCATGGCCAAGCCCGGTCTGCCGGGGAAGGCGAGGGCGGAGACCCAGTCCCATTACTATGAGGCTCTGCTGGCCGCGGATGAGCGTGACGAGGGCATCAAGACGCTGCGTGAACTCGTGAAAGCCGGACCCCGCAGCGGCATCAGTGATGGCAGCGCCGCCGCCGAGGAGGTCAAACGCCGCTGGCAGCAGGTGGGCATGAACGTCTCTGAGGAGATGCTGAAGAAGCTGGCTCAGCAGTCGGGGGGCCGGCAAGACGGCGGTGAAAGCGATCACGTGAACCTTGCGGCAAAGCTCGCCGAACTGGGCAGGCTGCTGGAGAAACCTGAGCTCGTGGAGGAAGGCATCACGGCAGCGCTGGCCACGCTCGAAAAAATGCCGGCAGACAATGCCTTGGGCAGCATGGTGGTGAATGAGGTCGTGGGCCTGCTGTTGAAGCAGGGGCGCGGCGTGAAGGCCGAGGAGATCATGACCAGCCAGCTCGAGCGCATGGTCACTCCCGACCCGTCACCGGAGCGCCGTGGCAGGGTCCAGGACACAGCCTCGGCCCTCAGCATGCTGGCGCTGGTCTATCATGAGGCAGGCCGTCATGCGGATGTCATGGCCCTTTTTGAAAAGTCCCCGGACTGGAACGCACCTGACCTCACCGCCTTGGAGACATCCGTGGCCGAAAGCACTCCGCTGGTCCTCATGGCGGCGCGGGCTCTGAAAGAAACCGGCCGAGGCGCCGAGGCGCTCCCCATCATCCGCCGTGCCGCCCAGGACTATCCCTCAAAGGACGCGGTGTATGCGCTGTTGCTCGAACTTGAGAAAGGAGACGCTCTGCTGGCACTGCTGGACCAGCTTGCTGCTCGTGACCGCTTTGAGGAGCGCCCGCTCATCTGGAAGAGCCGCGCCTTGCTGGATGCAGGCAAGGTCGATGAGGCTGAGAAAGCCATCCGCGCTGCCATCGCCATCGACCCGAGTGATGGTGAGCAGGGCAAAGGCGACCGCATGCGCGCCTATGCCATCCTTGCAGAAGTCCTGGAGAAGAAAGGGGATCAGGACACCGCCAAGATCATGCGTGGCGCCGTGAGTGCCATCCGCAAGTCCGAGACGGCGGACGACTGGTGGAACGCCGGGCTGCTTTCCGAGGCGGTGACACGCTATGAGGCCTCGCTGCTCGACTTCGCGGACGCTTACTGCATCCAGTCCCGGCTGGCGCTGCGCTACAGCGAGCTCGGCCAGTTTGAAAAGGCGGAGAAGCACTATCTCCGCGCCTTTGAGCTCATGCCGGACAGCTTTGGCCGCGTGGAGAGCCACTGCTTCGGCTGCGAGGGCGCGTTTTCTGGAAAGCGCGCGCAGAATGTGGCGGACCGTGTCTTCACCTCGCTCGCCAGCCAGCCCGGCGCCAAAGCTCAGGTGCATTACTTGTTAGGCTATCTGCGCGAGGCCCAGGGCCGTGATGCCGAGGCGGCGGATGCTTACCGCCAGGCCGTGAAGATCGACCCCGACTACTTGAATGCCTGGAAGAATCTTGCCAATCTCGCCAGCACCACCCAGATGTCCAGCCAGGAGAGCGAGCATGCCATCTTGGAGATCTTCCGCCTGGATCCCGCCAGCAAGCACTCCGGCGCAGGCTTTGACAACACGAGGAACCTACGCGCCCTGTGGGCCGCCTTGCTGACCGCTGAGAAGAACCTGCCGCCCATGGAAACCGGACCTCTCCTCGCTCTAGAAGCCTCCAAGGCCGCCATCGAACGCAAGAAGACGGACGGCACCTGGAATGCCTGGAACTACCAGACCTTCTTTGCCCGTCGATATGAAGTGCGTGAGCACATCGCACGCCATCCGGCCTTGAACAGCCTCACCAATCTCCTGGAGACCCTCAATCGGCGCTAGGGCGTCTGGCGTGGAGGCTTGTCGGCATGACTCTCAGCGCCCTGCTCTCACGCTTGGTGAGCCTTGCTGGCGAGAGGCACCACACACTCCACCACCAGACCGCCGCCCTCGCGATTTCTCGCTGTCACGGTGCCTCCGCAGCTTTCGATGCATCGCTGGGTGATGGCCAGGCCGAGACCACTGCCGCCTGTGTTCCTTCCACGGGCGGCCTCAGGCCGATAGAAGGCCTCAAACAAGCGCGAAACAGACTCTTCAGGCACCCCTGGGCCTCGATCAAGTATCTGAATGCTCACATCATCAACCTGACGACGGGCGTGAATCTCGATGTCCCTGGCGTAACGCACCGCATTGCGCAAAACATTCCCCAGCGCACGATCCAGCGCCGAACGAAAAGTGTGGAGTTTCATTTCATTCACATTCAGTTGAATGACCGTCTCGGGTGCCTCGCGCTCGATGACTTGATCGATGAGTTCACGTAGATCGAAAGTCTCGGCAGCCTCGCGGTCCCGCAGTGTCGCTGCCTTGGAGAAGGCCAGCACTTCCTCCACCAGCTTCGCCATGTGCTGCAGCTCGTTGTCGATCTTCTTAAGATAGGTCGCCTGCTCCGGCGTGCCGCGCTGCTCAACCACTCCCAGCGCCATCTGCATGCGGGCGATGGGACTGCACAGCTCATGCGCCACATCCGCCGTGATGCGCCGCTGCTGCGCCACATATTCACCAAGCTGCGCTGCCATGGTATTCACGGAGGTGGAGAGCTCACCCAGCTCGTCATTGCGCTCACGAGTGATGCGCTCATCAAACTTCCCATGAGCGATGCGACCTGCCGCTTCATTCAGCGAACGAATGAAGCTGCTCATGCCACGGACAAAGGGCATCCAAATCAAGGCGGAGATGACGAGAGCCCCTGCCGCAAGTCCAAACCACGGCCACAGATCCAGAAACAAGCCGCCACCGGTGATGCTCCCAGAGACCATGAGCAGGGTCAGCGCGCGCCCATCCAGGCTATGGACGAGGTCCAGATGAATGCCCGCGAAGTAGCTGGCCGGATCACCGGCCCTCATCATGAAGCGCGGCTTCGGCGGGGCATCGGAAGGGCGCTTCGCCGCCGGTCCACGGGGCCGGCGTTGAGGCGTTTCATTCGGCGGCCGTTTGTTGATGAGCTTGGGCATCAGCTCAGGTGGCACCTGCACCATCTGGCCAAAGACTTGCTGCCCGCTGTTGTTAAACAGGGCGAATGACACGCCGTTCGTTAGGCCTAAATCGCTCAGTCGCTGGTTCCACTCTGCTTCAGGCAGGTGTGAGAGCTCCTCCGTGACCCGGTCCCCCAGCGCCGCGATCCGATCTCCAGGCTCGCCTGCCAGCATCCAATCCAGCCCCAGCTTGAACTGCGCCTGCATGAAGCCCACTCCCAGCAGCGCCAGCACCAGCAAGTTCACCAGGAACCACAGCAGGATCTTGCCATACAGCGGCAGTCGTAGCCTAGGCTTTCCAGCCTGGGATTTGGTGACTGCGTTCATCGCCCGGGAGTCACGAGTTGATAGCCATAGCCACGCACTGTCTTGATGAACCGTGGCTCCTTCGGATCATCGCCGAGCTTCTTGCGCAGCGTCGAGATGTGCATGTCGATGGCGCGGTCAAACACATCCCACTCGCGGTCCGCGACCTCTTCAATGAGCTGCTCCCGTGTCCTCACGCGGCCATGCGCTTTCGCGAGCGATAGCAGCAGCCCGAACTCCGCAGGCGTGAGCAGCACGGGCTGGTCGCCGAGGATCACATCGTGAGTTTCTGGATTGATGCGCAGCTCGCCCATGACCATCTCTTTCATGGGCGCTTGGGGAGCCGTCTCGGCAATCCAACCCGTACGCCGAAGCAAGGCACGAAGACGCGCGAGCAGCTCACGCGATGAAAAAGTCTTCGGAAGATAGTCATCCGCGCCGAGCTCGAGACCGACAATCCTGTCCACTTCTTCACCACGTCCGGTGAGCATCATGACGGGCACTTTGGATTGAGCACGAATGCGGCGGAGCACTTCAAATCCATCGCAGCCAGGCATCATGACATCCAGGATGATGGCGGCCCAGGACTCGGTGGTGGCACGCTCGGCTCCCTGCACACCCTCGTGCTCCATCGCGACCTCAAAGCCCATCGGCTTCAAGTAATCGGCGACGAGCTGGCAGAGCTCGATGTCGTCGTCGATGATGAGGAGGCGCATGGCGGCAATGTGCCCGAAATCGATGACCGGGCCATCGTCTTTACCGGATGCTGACAAAGTTCTTGTTGGGCTGGCCCCCTGTGGCGGACGATTTGTCTCGCTATTGCGCCGGTGCTCTCGCTGGTGGGCCCATGATCGAGATGCTCAATGCCATGGACCAGTTTGGTTGGGCTTCGTTGCCTGGGTGTCTGGATGAGGCGGATTCGCTGAGGCTGAGGACGGAATGTGAGAAGGCTTCTGACCGCGGTGAGTTCAAGCGCGCGGGTGTGGGCCGTGGATTGAACCTGGAGGTGCGTGATGACATCCGCCGTGATCAGGTGATGTGGCTGCAAACGGATGCGGCCTCAGTGGAGCAGGTCTTCTTTCTGGCCAGGCTGGAGCTGCTGCGGCTGGCACTGAACCAGCGGTTCTTTCTCGGCCTGTTTGAGTATGAAGGCCACTTTGCCATCTATCCTGAAGGAGCCTTTTATAAGGCGCATCTGGATCGTCATGCCGGCACCAGCGACCGCATCGTGACCACGATCCTCTACCTGAATCCCGGCTGGCAGCCTGGCGATGGTGGTGAGCTGAAGCTGTGGACGACCGCAGGAGACAAGGCCGGAGCCTTCATCCTGATCGAGCCGCGCATGGGCACGCTGGTGTGTTTCATGGCCGCAGACTTCTGGCATGAGGTGCTTCCAGCCAGAAAGACGCGCATGAGCATCACGGGCTGGTTTTGCCAGCGTTGAGGCGTCTTGACACAATCCCGACAAATCTCCGCCGAAAGCTTGAACCGCTGCTGACGCGGCAGGTGTTGAAGTGGCAGTCATGAAGCCACTTCTCAGCCTTCTTCTCCTCACCAGTTCTGCCTTGGCCCACACCTGGAAGGCCGGGGAAGTGCCCACGGACCGCGAAGCACTCCGCGCGCACGTCCTGGCCGAATGGAAGCGCGAACGCGGCGTGGTGGAGACGGCTTCCACCGCCTCCGTGCTTCAGATTGCAGCGGCGGCGGTCGCCAATGCGGGAGAAGCGCCACCCATGGCGAAAGCCTTTCTCCCTTTCACCAGGCTGGATCTGCGATCGGACAATGAGTTCCTCTATGTCGGCTCGAATGGCCTGCCGGATCATGGCATGATGGTGGGCATCACCGCCTGGCAGCAGCAGGTGCCGCTGCCGCAAAACTACTTTGGGGACAATGCCTGGTGCATCCCGCTGAAGCCTGTGCCTGCCAAAGAGCCCGCGATGATCAAAGGCCGCTTTCTGCGCGGAGCCATCGCGCTCGCCGTGAATGGCATTCCCATCTTCAATCCGCAAAACAATCGCGGTGAGATCAGCCAGGAGATCGGGGAGCTGGACCAGTGGGGCGGGCACTGTGGCCGCGCGGATGATTATCACTACCACATCGTGCCTCTGCATTTGCAGACCCAGGCAGGCAAGGGCATGCCGGTGGCCTATGCGCTGGATGGCTATCCCATCTACGGTCTCACGGAGCCGGATGGCTCAGCGCCGGGCAAGCTGGATGAATGCCACGGTCATGAGACCGCGGAGCTCGGCTATCATTATCATGGATCGATGAAGTATCCCTATGTCATCGGCGGCTTTCACGGAGAAGTCGTGGATTATGAGGGGCAGGTGGATCCACAGCCCCGTGCTCAAGGTGTGCGCGAGGCTCTGACCGCCCTTCGAGGCGCTGAGATCACCGCCTTTGAGAGCACCAATAAAGACGGCTACAAACTCAGCTACGAGGTGAACGGTGACAAACGCAGCGTGAGCTACTCGATCAAGGCTGACGGCACCTATCCCTTCCACTTTGACAATGGTCGCGATGGCACGGCTGATGAAGTTTACACCGTACGCGGTCAAGGTGGTGGCGGCGGAGGGGGTGGTCGCCCGCAAGGCGGTGGTCCGGAGGGCATGAAGGGCAAAGGAAAAGGCAAGGGACAGGGCAAAGGTGGGCGTGAGGGAGTGACGGGGGGATTCCCGGCCCGTGAAGGCAACCCAGAGGGGCCAGGAATGGCCCCAATACCTGGCATCCTGGACGTCAATGGTGATGGTGTTGTCACCGCGCAGGAGTTCGCCGACAATGCGAAGTCAAATGCCGCGAAGAAAGGTGACCCGCTGCCCGATGCGTTGGCGAAGGCCAGAGAGCAGTTCAACGGCCTTGATCATAATCGTGATGGCAAGCTCGACGCGCCGGAGCTTGATGAACTCGTGGGCAATGCGCCTGCCACGGGTGCTCCACAGCCGCGTGGTGAAGAGCCCCCTGCTCGGGAAAAGATGAAGCCAGGAGGTGGCGGTGGTGAACGCGGAGGCAAGGGGCAGAACTTTGTCGCGCTTCCAGATCAGCCACGCAGCAGCGATGGCAAGTTCATGCTCACCAGCCCAGTGGTTGAAGACCTGCAAGCATTGCCCACAGAGTTTACCGGCGATGGCGATGGCGATGGCATCAGCCCCCCCTTGATGTGGTCAGGAGCGCCAGCAGGGACGCAGGGCTACGCGTTGATCATGGACCACGTCACACCAGACGGAGATCGGAAGTGGTACTGGACCGTTTATGACATCCCAGGCAGCGCATCAAGCCTGCCCAAAAATATGACAGATGTCGGTAAACTCGGCACAGGCTTCAAAGGCGAGATTGGCTACGAGCCGCCGCACTCCAAAGGGCCTGGTGCGAAGACGTATGTCATCACGCTTTATGCCCTGTCCGGGCCTCTCAAGGTCGCTGGCAAGCCCGGCCGTGAAGAACTCATCACAGCGATGAATGGCAAGGTGCTCGCGAGCTCCTCGCTGCGAGTCGTTCACTCCAGTGGAGGTGCAGTCACTCCAAAACCTTCTGCCGAGCCAAAAGCATCACAAAAAGCGACAGCACCGTCCGTGATGCCTTTGCCTGTCGAGCGTTCTGACGGGCCCGCTGATGGCGAACCCAAAAAAGGCGGCCCTGGTGGCGGCAAAGGCAAAGGAAAGGGCAAAGGCGGCCCCCCAGGACTTGTGAAGCCGAGCATCGCTGACACGATGAAGCTGAACCTCTATGCGGACAATTGGTTCATGCTCTACGTTAATGGCCGCCTCGTCGCCGTGGATCCGATCCAGTTCACGCCGCACAATGTGGTGAGTGTGGACTTCCTCCCCGAGTATCCGATGACCATCGCCGTGCTCGCGAAGGATAATGCCGATCCCAAGACCGGCATGGAATACGGCACCAATATTGGTGATGGCGGCTTCTGCCTGAAATTCGCGGATGGCACCGTGACTAATGCCTCCTGGAAGGCGAAGAACTTCTTCCACGGTCCGGTGAACGCAGACACGGCCCATCCAAAAGTGCTGCAAGAATCATTGCCGGAAAACTGGTGGGCCGTGGATTATGACGACAGCACCTGGAAGAACGCCAGAGAGTACACCGTGGAAGAGGTCGACCCCAAGCAGCCCTACTTCGAAAGCGACTTCGAAGGCGCGAAGTTCATCTGGAGTGATGACATTGCCCTCGATAACACCGTCATCTTCCGCACCAGGGTCGAGAAGCCCGGCTGGACTCCGCGCTGGAACACCAAACCTGATCTGGATGTCAGTGGCGTGCCTCAACGATAACCTTCTTCCTCACGAGTATGAAATCCCTGCGTTCTCTTGCTCTTCTCTTGCTCGGACACTCGGTATTTGCCGCCGAGCCGCCTAACTTCATCTTCATTCTCTCAGATGATCAGGACTGGACAGGCCTCTCCGTGCAAATGCACCCGGATCTGCCAAACTCCAAGAGTGACTTCTTCCGCACCCCGAATCTGGAAAAATTTGCTGCCCAGGGCATGCGGTTTAGCGCAGCTTATGCCCCTGCGCCCGTGTGCTCGCCCACACGCATCAGTTTGCAGACGGGGCGTAATCCCGCGGCGCTCGGATGGACCAAGGCCGCGCCTGCGGAGGAAGGACACCGCTTGATCGAAGGAGCCTCGAGAAAGCACATCGACAGCCGTGAGGTCACGGTGGCGGAGATGCTGCGCTCCGCCGGATACGTCACCGCTCATTTTGGCAAATGGCACCTTGGCGGCGGCGGCCCAGATTCTCACGGTTACGATGTCAGTGACGGCGATACGGGGAATCGTGATGCAGATGCTTTTGTGGATCCCAATCCGGTGGACATTTTTGGCATGAATGAGCGCGCGGAGGCTTTCATGAAGAAGCAGGTGCAGGCGAAAAAGCCCTTCTACATGCAGATGTCGTACTATGCCCTTCACCTCCCTGAGAATGCGTTGAAGTCCACGCGTGAGTTTTACGAGAAGCAGACGCCTGGACGCATGCACAGTGATGTGGATCGTGCGGCCATCACGACAGACCTGGACACTGGCGTGGGGCGTCTGTTGGAAGCTGTGCAACGCCTCGGGCTGAGCACGAACACGTATGTCATCTACATGTCCGACAACGGTGGCGGCGGCGGTGGTGGCGGCGGAAAAGGCAAGGGCGGTGGCGGCGGTGGTCGTGAAAACGTTCGTCCACTGACTGCTGGCAAAGGCGGTGTGTGGGAAGGCGGCATTCGCGTGCCGCTGATCATTCGCGGGCCAGGCATCGCGGCGAACTCCTGGTGCCATGAGCGGGTGGTGGGGTATGACTTCTTTCCCACACTGTGCCGGCTGGCAGGGGTGAAGCAGGCTCTCCCAGAAAATTTGGAGGGTGGGGACGTATCCCACCTGCTGCGGGGCAGTCATGAGCCGGTACGTAGGTCCCGGGATGCGCTGGTGTTTCACTTTCCGCATTACCAGGGAGACACACCTCACAGCGCCATTCTAAAAAGCCGCTACAAGCTCATTCACTTTTATGAGACCGGAGAGAACCGCCTGTTTGATCTTGATGCCGATCTCGCTGAGCGGAATGACTTGTCCGCCAGGCAGCCAGCGATCGCCGAAAGCATGGCGCAGGAGCTTTCAGCCTATCTGACCGAGGTCGAGGCGGAGATGCCACGGCCTAACAGGAACTATGATCCTGCCAAAGAACCTGCCAGAAAGGGTGGTGGCAAAGGTGATAAGAAGGGAGGGCCGAAGCCATGAAGGCCTTGGTGACATCCATGAGCTTTGCTGTGCTGGCGCTGCTGCTGGTCGCAGCCGCGCCTGAAGCCGGAGAAAAACCAAAGGGCGGCGGCAAGGAAGGAGGAAAGGGCGGTGCAGGCCAGGGCGGCCAGGTGGAGTCTGCCGTGGTGCCGCCGTATCTTTTCAATGTGTGGCTTTGCCGGCCAGGTGCGGAATCGATGACGGTCAGCGTGCTCGCGTGGGAAGACATGGATGCCTTCATCGAGTATGGTGACGGATTGAAGAGTGAAGTGGTCAAGCTAAAGGCTGGTGAGCCCCAAAACATCGTGCTGGGCGGATTGAAGCCGGACACGGGTTACAATTACCGCCTGACGTATCGCCGTGCCGGTGGTGAAGCCATGCAGGACTCGATGCGCAGCTTTCACACGCAGCGGAATTCCGGATCGAGTTTTTCCTTCGTCATGCAGGCGGACTCGCACCTCGACAACAACACGGACGTCCGTGTCTACCAGCAAACACTGGCCAACATGCTCACCGACAAGCCGGACTTGATGATTGACCTCGGGGACACCACGATGGTGGACAAGTTTGGCAAATTCTACACTCGCTCAGAATCCCAGTACAAAGCGCAACGCTACTATATGGGGCGCATCGCGCACAGCGTACCGATTCTCATGGTGCTCGGGAATCACGATGGTGAGAAGGGCAGCGACCCGGAGATGTCTGAATGGTCGCTGAGGCAGCGCAAAACCTATTTCCCGAACCCGGCCGATGGAAATGACAAGCACAGCTACTTCGCCTTTGAATGGGGCAATTCGCTATTCATTGGTCTCGACCCGTTTTGGTCCACCATGCAGCGCGGAGCCTCGGGCTGGGACATGACGCTCGGGGAGGCTCAGTACCACTGGCTCGCCAAGGCTTTAGCAGGGAGCAAAGCCGAGTTTAAATTCATCTTCATCCATCATCTCGTGGGAGGACTGGGTCGCGATGTCCGGGGCGGTGCTGGCACGGCTCCTTACATGGAATGGGGCGGCAAGAATGCCGACGGCACGGATGGGTTCAAACTGCACCGCCCAGGCTGGGAAATGCCGCTGCATGAACTATTCGTGAAACATGGCGTGAACATCGTTTTTCACGGGCACGATCACCTGTTCGTCAAAGAGGAGCGTGACGGCATCATCTACCAGGAAGTGCCGCAGCCTGGACACCCGAGTGGCGGCACCCGCAGTGCGGAGGAGTATGGCTATGAGGGAGTCATTTTTGGCAGTAGCGGCCATGTGCGCGTGAGTGTCGAGGGCCGTGAAGCCACGGTAGACTATATCCGCAGCATCGTTCCTGGTGTGACGAGGACAGATTTGGAGAATGGAGCGATCGAGCATTCCTACAAAGTGCGCCCGCGCGGCTGATCATGAGTGGACGATGAGAAATGGCGCAATCAAAGTGGAGGAGTGTTCGTTCATCACACTTCCACTTAACATCGCCAACCTTCCATGCATCCTCTTCGTCTCGCCTCCGCTCTTCTCGTCGCTGCCTTGCTCGCCACGTCCACCCATGCTGCGGATGATCTGAAGAAGGTCGCGGCGGCCATCGATGGCTATCGCTTCGAGTTTCCGTGCAAGGATCCTATGCCGGAGAATCCGAAGCCCGGCGCAGACGGCATCTCCGCCCGCATGACGGACAACCCTGAGACGAATGACAAGTTCACCGATGTGAAGACTTTCGGCGGTGAAGCAGGCAAGCGCTACAAGGTCACCCTGCGTGTGCGCGGAGTCGTGGAGCCCATGATGTACAAAGATGGCATCAAGGAAGGCGAGCGCTTCTACATCGGCGGTGTGCCTAACAACAAGACATACAACATCTACCAGCTCAGCGTCTCGTCACCGGTCGCGCATTTCTTCTTCAACCGGGATGACAAGGTCGGGCACCGCATCTTCACGATCGACTACACCGCCTCCATCATCGTGGAAGGCGGTGCCACGCTCACCTTTCACGGGGACGGCCAGAACGGGCACATGATCACGAACTTCGAGAAGCTCGTCGTGCCAGATGTCGCTCCCGCACCAAAGCCCTTCAACGGCCAGTTCATCCAGCTGGATGTGACGGATGTCACTGAGGTGAAGTAATCACTATTTGTTAGGTTTTTTATTCTGCTTGTTTCCCACCTCCATGAATCTCCGTTCCATCCTCGCTCTCAGCCTTGTGGCCATTGCCTTGCCTGCTTTCTCCGCGGACAAAGCCAAGGAAAAGAAACCTGAACGTCCGCAGCCGCCCACACGCCCCTTCGATGCGCCCGGCGCGCCGAAGTTCACGCGGCTCGATGGCAAGCCTGGCGCGGTGCCACCGGTGAATGCGGAGGGTGACTACGTCATCGGTCCTGACTACGTCGCCGCTCCGGAAACCAAGGTCGTCGAAGGCGTGCCCCAAGGAAAAGTGCAACAGTTCCAGATCGACTCGAAGGACTGCAAGCTCTTCAACCCTGGCATCGCGCGTGAGGTGTTTGGCACGGTGGATCCGAAGAACCCGAAGACCCTCATCGTCGAGACTCATCCCATCGACTACAAGCGCACCATCACCGTCTATGTGCCGGCTCAGTATCAGGCAGGCAGCGCAGCGCCGTTCATCGTCACGCATGATGGTCCTGGACTCGGCAAGCCGGACATGAACCTCCCGCGCATTTTGGACAACCTCATCGCGCAGAAGCGCGTGCCGGCGATGATCGCCATCATGATCTCCAGCGGCGGTGGCGATGCGCAGGGTCATGAGCGCGGCCGCGAGTATGACACCATGTCCGGTTTGTATGCCGAATACATCGAGAACGAGGTGCTGCCGCTGGTGGAGAAGAACTACAGCGTGAAGCTCACCAAGGATCCCGAAGGCCGCGCCACCATGGGGAACAGCAGCGGCGGCTCCGCCGCGCTCGCCATGGCCTGGTATCGCCCGGACCTGTATCACCGCGTGCTCACCTTCTCCGGCACCTATGTGAACCAGCAGTGGCCCTTCAATCCCGAGACGCCGGATGGTGCCTGGGGCTTTCATAACAAGATCATTCCTGAAAGCCCCGTGAAGCCTCTGCGCATCTGGATGGCCGTGGGCGATCGCGATCTTCTCAACCCTAACGTCATGCGTGACGACATGCACGACTGGGTGGAAGCCAATCACCGCATGGCCAAGGTGCTGAAGGCCAAGGGTTATCACTATCAGTATGTCTACTGCCTCAACGCCGGCCACGGCATCGGCCCCGCCCGCCCGCAGATCACCCCGCAGGCGCTGGAGTGGCTCTGGCAGGGATATGCAGCCGCGAAGTAATCGCGATCCGTCAGGCGAATGAATCCCTCCATGAAACCACTCTTACTTATCAGCGCCTGGCTGCTGGTCTCATCCAGTGTGCTAGCCGCTCCCGGCGACTACCTCATTGAGGAAGATGGCGCGGAAGGGCCCCTTCCACCGAGCCTGGAGTTTCATCATGGTTCCTGGAAGTTTGGTGAGGGCGCCATGATCGGCGAGCAGGTGCCGACGGAGAACCACACCGCGACCATCAAAGCCCTGATGGCCTTTGATCAAATGAAGGTGGAATGGAAGATGAAGTTCGCCGTGCCGAAGCAAAAGTTTCTCTTCGTGGCCTGGGGTGAGAAAGGCGGACACGCCATGGATTTCACCTTTGCGCCAGACACCGGTGAGATGGCGCTTGTGCGCCCGAAGTCGAAGGACCAAGAGAGTGCCGTGCTGGTGAAGGGAAAGCTCACGAAGCTCGATACCGAGTGGCATGAGGTCAAGTGCATCCATGACGGCCCGAATTTCACCCTAACCATTGATGGTGTTACGATCACCACGATAGATGAATCCTTCAATCGTCCCATGGGTCCCTTCTTCCTCAATGGTGGTGGTTTCAATGGTGCGAAGTTTTTGGTGAAGGACCTGAAGGTCAGCGCCTTGCCCGGCTCACCCACGACACGTCCGCTCCTGCCACCCAGCCCGCCCAAGGCTGCGGCCGTCCCCGCCAGGAAAATCCAGCCGGAGAAGTTCTACTCTCAAGGAGCTGATGATCGCCTCATTGCAGACTTTGAAGGCGAGGGCTTCGGAGCATGGACCACCACGGGAGATGCGTTTGGCAGCGGCCCGCAAGCACTGAAGGACTGCCGGAACAAACCTGACCGTGCCTGGGGTTTAAAGCTCGTGAATTCGTATCGTGCCGGCGACAAGCCCACCGGCACGCTGACCTCGCCCACGTTCACCCTCGACCGCCGCTATTTGCACTTTCTCATCGGCGGCGGACCTCACAAGGAGCAGACCTGTTTAAACCTAGTCATCGATGGTAAAGTCGTGCGCAGCGCAACGGGTTGCGGCATGAAGAATGACAAGCGCGAGGAGATCATGCTTTGGGAGTCCTGGGATCTCCGAGAGTTTCAGGGCCAGATGGCGGCCCTACAGCTTGTGGACAATCACACCGGCGGCTGGGGCCACATCCAGGTGGATCATCCCGCACTCTCAAACGCGCCTCTGGACTAAGGTCATAGAGCCGCCGTCTGAGGACAGGCATCGCTGCCTGCGCTCTTGAAGCGTGTAGTTGCTGACAGTTCATGCCGGGGCTGGCGTTTCTGCACCTCGATGCACCATCTTTCCCTCACCCTTTCGTTGACCTTCTTGTGGCTCGCGTGTGGAGCCCCGTCTTTTGCCGAGGCTCCTGCGACGGCGGCAAATGCGCCGAACCAAAAAGCTGCCAAAGCCGCCAAAGGCGAGCGCAAGCGCAAGGGTGTGGATGCGGAGACCTTGAAGCAGAACATCTCCAAAGCCTTTCCGGACTTCGATCACACGCCGGATGTGGTTTATAAGACCGTAGGAGACCAGAAGCTGCAGCTGGATATCCTGACGCCGAAGGGGCTGAAGGCGGAGAAGGCGCCTCTGCTGGTCTACATTCATGGCGGTGGCTGGGGCGGGGGAGATCGCTATCGCATGGCTCGCCCGGACATTGCGGGGGTGTTTCGTCGCTGTGGCGCGACGGGGATCATCTGCGCGAGCCTTGAGTATCGGCTGAACACGGCGAAGGCCACGGCCTTTGACAGCGCGGTGGACTGCAAGGATGCGCTGCGCTTCCTGGTGAAGAACGCGGCGCAGTATCGCATCGATACCACACGTGTTGCCACCATCGGTGGTTCGGCGGGTGGGCATCTGTCTCTCGTCACAGCCTTGGGTGATCCGAAGGACTTTCCGGGTGATCCTGCGCTGGCGGGGCATGATCCGGTGTCCATCCGCTGCGAGGTCGCGCACTATCCGGCGACCGACTTCACGGACAAGGAGCTGGCAGGCCGCTTCCTCGGCCCGCGCGCCACGCTGATGTTCGGTGGCCCGCCGGAAGAGAAGGCAGATGTCATCAAGCTGCTGAGCCCGGTGTTCCAG
Source organism: Prosthecobacter gellanilyticus (assembly GCF_007992435.1). Classification (GTDB taxonomy): domain Bacteria; phylum Verrucomicrobiota; class Verrucomicrobiia; order Verrucomicrobiales; family Verrucomicrobiaceae; genus Prosthecobacter; species Prosthecobacter gellanilyticus. The sequence goes on from NZ_BKAG01000003.1 coordinate 87,868, forward strand.
ATCAAGAAGGACTCCACCCCGGTCTACCTCTTCCATGGTGATGCCGACAATGTCCTGTCGGTCGAGAACTCCCGCCGCCTCTTCGCCAAAGGCAAGGAAGTCGGTGCGGACATCCAGTACACCGAAGTCAAAGGCGGCGACCACGGTTACGGCCGGGAGTGCACGCCCTCCGTGGAGGAGATCTGTGATCTGGCCGCGAAGTTTGTGATCGAGCGGGTGACGAAGTGAATATGTGGTTCGAATCCCCCTTCTTGCTCCAATGGAAACTGCCTATTTCCGAAGCTTTTTGGGAGCAAATGTCAATGGATCGGCTTCATCATCACAACGCCACAGCCACTGGAAGCTATCGAAATAGATGTTCTCAATCCTAAGCTGTTCAAGTGCATTTAGATATTGCGAAACCATCAGTAATACATCGCTGTTGGTTGGCATCTCTTCGTCCGCAAATACCTCAAAGTCAGCGAAAGGGACACGGGAAGTTCCGAGAACTCGATTTGCCTTTTCGAGGGCAGAATTCAGCAGTCTTAGCTTAAAGGCATTCAGAGCATCGTTGGGACTCTTCTTCACGAGTGTGTTTATCTCAGTGTAGAAGGACTGGAGTTGACCATTTAACGTCTCAAACTCATCTATTTGCTTTCTTTTCATTTTCGTTCTTTCTGTACCGAGTTGGGGGACGGGTCTTGATCGAGCTCTTATCGCTGGTTGCCCAATGCCAGCCATCATATTTAACTTCATAAATATGAGCACAACGAAATGCTTCGAACGCATCAATGTACTGAGATAAAATCATCACGACATCGCTGTTTGAAGGTAATTCGTCAGAATCAAACAAATCAAATTCGCTGAAGGGTTTGAATTCACCTACTAAGAGGACATTAGCCGCTCCAAGCACTTCGTTAATAAATGTGAGCTTAAACTTGTTGATAGGGTTGTCCGGCTTGCTCTTGGAGAGCAAACTGATCTCTATGTGTAGTTGGTGAATTTGAGCCCCAGCACGCTCAAATGAATCTACGTCATTGGCTGTCATATAAAGTTATGATGGAAGTGAACGCGTGAACTCGATGTAGCACCTTTTTAGGACTTCAATCGGCAATCGTTGCTTGCTTTCGAAAACAGTAACCATCATTTCCAAATCTGCATCCGTTAGTGTAACAATACATCTTCTCTGACCAGCCCAGAGATCGACTAGACTTCGCTGAATCTTTTTGGGGAGTGGATTTCGAGTCACGAAGATACCAAATCGCCCGAATTCGTCGTTGAGATAGCGGTTCAGTTGATTGATGTGATCTCGCTCTATTTCGCGAACATTCTTTAGTTCGAACACAATCTGGCGACTTCCGTAAAGGTCATAGATATCTTTCAAGAAATCTAACGAACGATTGTTATAGAAAATGAGGTCGCGAATCAGAACGTTGGAGTCTGTGCGACTTTGCTCATCGGCAAAATCTAATTGCGGATAGAGGAGTGATGCGAGTAGTTGGCAAATTAGCTCCTCATAACGCTGGTCTGCGTTTCCTGTTTTACCGCTCGGCAACTTTTTGATCTCTTCGAGTTTTCTTCTGGCGGAAGATACTGCAATTGGTCGAAATAGAGGGTCATTTTTACAATCTGACTGCTGACGCTCGCGTTGATGCACGAAGGTCTGCACCATATCGTAATTATGTCTGTTGAATTGCAATACCGCGACTCTCTCTTTGGGGACCTGAGCTCCCTTGACGAAGGCTGACTTGAAATAGTCGTCGTAGTTGATCCAAGGTGAAAATCGGAGCCAGCGCTTTGGGACAAGTAACAGAGGGGTTTTTGTCTGCGGGTTGCACGGCAAAGAAAGTTTTTCGGCAACGAACTTCTTTGTTCCATAGTCGAAGACATCTTGAAGTGTCACATCGTTGGTTGGTATATTATGCTTTCTGCATTGATCAATGGTGAAATCAATCAGGAAGGATTTGGTTAGGCTACATGCAAGATCGCTAACCCGATCCCTTCCGATTTGGTCAACGAATAGCTGAATTTCTTCGATATGTTCAAACCCGCCAGACTTAACTTGTGGGACTAAGCTAAATAGTGATAGGATCTCCATTGCGCTTGATTCGCCGATTCGCTTTCCCATCTTACCACGTGCGGAGCCAAGTCCCGCTTCCTGACACTCCGAAATCTTGATGATGGCGTGCATCGCCTCTTGCTCTTTGCCCCTCCTGGCAAGATGGCCAAAGTAATTAAATGAGCTAACAAGAGCCGTATGAAGCGACTGATCCTGCATAGACGGCGACTTCCAAAGCAAAAATGGATCGACATATAGTGGAACGTCGTCATCTAGGAATGGTATCGCAAAATCAGCCTCCTCTTGTGTAAGAGGCAGATCGTAGTGATCAGTGAGGCGGGGTTTGACGAGTGCCATTCGCGTATGTGACTCTGCTAGTTCAGAAATCAATGGCAATAGAAAAGCCAGGGTTTCCGTGACAGTTTCCGTTTATGCACGCGTTTCTGCACATGTATGCGCCATGTCCTCGTAGCATTACTATTCGCCGCCTCGTCGTTCGCGGCGAAGCCTAACATCATCCTCATTCTGGCGGATGACCTGGGGGCGAAGGAGCTGTCTTGTTATGGCAACACGCTGCACAAGACGCCGAACCTGGACAAGATGGCGGCCGAGGGGGTACGGTTTGAAACGCATTTCTCCATGCCGCTGTGCACGCCCACGCGGGTGTGCTTGATGACCGGGCAGTACGGTTTTCACAATGGCTTCCTCGGCATGGGGGACAAGGCTTTCACGCCGCAAAAGCAATCGCCGAAAGCAGAGATGGGGAATCATTTCACGCATGCGGATCTCATGAAGTCTGCGGGCTATGCCACGGCACAGGCGGGCAAGTGGCAGCTCAGCGGCACGCTTCCGACCTTGGTGCGTGACTGCGGTTTTGATGAATATCGCATGTGGGCTTATGACCACAATCTGCCAGCGGGGATCACGCATCCGGCGCATGAGAAAGGCGGCAATGCACCCCGCTACTGGCATCCGAGCATTGTCGAAAACGGCCAGTATCTCCCCACGAAGGCGGAGGACTATGGCCCGGATCTCTTCAATGATTTTGTGATCGACTTTGCGCGCAAGCACAAGACCGAGCCTTTCTTCATCTACTACACCTCTGTGCTCACGCACAGCCCGCATCTGGAGACCCCAGATCCGGCGAATCCTGGCAAGCGCTGGCCGGCGACTTTTAAATCGAACCTCGAGTATCTTGATCATCTGATGGGCAAGCTGCTCACCTCGTTGAAGACCGAAGGTCTCGATGACAACACGCTCGTCATCTTCATTGGTGACAACGGCACGGGTGGTGATGGCAAAGCGACGCTCACCGAGCTTGGCGCACGCACGCCGTGCATCATCCGCGGCCCGGGTCTGGGGGTGAAAGCGGGTGTTGTCTCCAAGGCTGTGGCTGACCTCACTGACATGATGCCCACGCTTGCCGAGTTCTCCGGCGCCACGCTGCCGAAAGATGTGCCGTTTGATGGTCACAGTCTTGCGCCCGTGCTGCGTGGTGAGAAAGAGAAGCATCGCGACTGGATCTACAGCCATCTCGATGATGGTCGCGTGCTGCGTGACACCCGCTGGCTGCTGGAGATCGACAAAGGCGGCAAGGGCGAGAAGTTCTTCGACTGCGGTGAGAGCCGCAATGGTGCGGGATACAAGGATGTCACGAACTCCACCGATCCTGAGGTCAAGGCCGCGCGGCAGAAGTTTGCTTCCATCCTGGCCGGGATGCCCGAGCCGAAGCCGCATGAGGGCATGGCCGCGAAGGAGATGAAGAAGAGCAAGGCGGATAAGAAGACGAAGGGAATGGTGAAAGAAGGTGAGGGTGAGAAGCCTGCCTCAACGTCCACACCTTCACCGGCTTCGATGAAGGACCGGGATGTGCGGTTCGCTTTTCGTGATCAGAACAAGGATGGTCGCATCGACCATGACGAGTTCATGAAGACAGCTTCCGGGAAGGATCCGACGGCGAATGAGGCGCGGTTTAAGAAGATGGATCGCAATCAGGATGCGGGTGTCTCGAAAGAGGAGTTTCTGAATGAGAAGTGAGCACGAGGGACGTGGAAGTCGCGTCAGTGTCCTGGAGTGCGCCTGTGCCCTGGCGCTCTCGAAGGCCTAACGAAAAAGTTCGCGCAAGAAGCGCCGCGAATGTGATCCGAGGTTCTTCGGCTTGATGGCCGAACACGATCAACCGTGCCCGATCCAAAGCGCCGGAGGGCCGGCGCACTCCAGGACGCTCCGCGACTTCGACGCTCAATACACGTAGGCGAACTCGTTTGAGTTCAGGAGGACGAGGCAGGTGTCTGCGAGCGCGCGGGTTTTGGCGTCGACATCGGCGGGCTGGAAGTCGGGGATGAACTCGGCGTAGGCGGGGAGCTTTTCGTGGAAGCTGAATTTCTCGCCGGTGTTCTCTTCGACGGCATCACGCTTGACGGTGAGAGGTGGCTTGGACGTGGAGAATGTTAGGCCTGTCTGTTTTTGCTCCATTTGTATCCAGTGGGCTTCGCAGGCGGCTTTCTCATCGGGTGATGGATCGCGGCCGTGGGTGAGCTGGAAGACGCGTGTGATCACGTCGACGGGTTTCTCTTTGATCACACGGTTTGCGAGAGCGAGAGCACGATCATAGCTGGCCTGGCCGTTGAAGAGGCTGAAGACCTGCGGAGTGACGGTGGAGACCTCGCGGGCCTCGCAGGAGAAGTCAGGGCCGGGCTCGTTGAAGACCTCCATGAAGGGATCACGCAGGCCGCGAATTTTTAATGCATACAGGCTGCGGCGATGGCGTTGCTCGGGGCGTGGATTCGGCACCCAGGCCGAGGCGAAGGTGCCCATGACCTGGCGGGGTTGCATGGCGACCTCGATATTAATCTCGGGACGGTTGGGAATGCCGCCTAACAAGGGATTCAACTCGCCGGTGATGCTGAGCATGGCGTCTCGCAGCTCCTCGGCCATGAGGCGGCGGGGTTTGAAGGTGAGGTAGTTTTTCTCGAGGTCTTCGCGGCTGTAGGACGAGTTTTCTAACTCGTCTGCTTTTGAACGAGTTGGAAAACTCGTTCTACGGTAAGCATCGCTCGTCATGATGATGCGGTGCATGTCTTTTATGCTCCAGTTCTTTTCCACGAGCGTGGCGGCGAGCCAGTCGAGCAGTTCAGGATGCGTGGGCTTCTTGCCGGTGCTGCCGAAGTTGTTCGGGTTGCCAGCGATGGCCTGGCCGAAATGCCAGAGCCAGAGACGGTTCACAATCGTGCGGGTGGTGAGCGGGTTGTCCTTGCTGGCGATCCATTGTGCGAGGCCAGTGCGGCGGCCTTCAACAGACTCCGGAAGCTCGGTGCTGCCTAACACGGAGAGCACACCGGGTTTCACGGGTTTGGTGGGTGAGAAGGGATCGCCACCGCCGAGGATGGCGGTTTGCTCGAGCTCGCCCTGGCCCATGGGATTCATGGGCATGCGAATGGGTGAGTTCACGCTGCTGACCTGGGGCGTGAGACCATCATAGACACTGAAGGCAAAGGGCTCGTAGCGCTCCATCTCCCAGCGCAGGCGTTCCAGGCCTTTGCGGGCGACGCGCTCATTGCCGTAGTCTTCCGGTGTGAAGCCGACGAGCTTCGGCGGATACTGGTCTTCGGGCAGACCTTGCTTCTGTAGCCTACCGCGGGCGACCTCAAAGACACCGGCAAAGTTCTTGGTCTTGCCGCCTCCCGTCTTGCCACCGCCTTTGATGAAGGCACGAGCGGCTTCCACGGACTTGTTCCAGGCAGCGGGATCGAGCTTCTTTTCGGCGAACCAACTTTGCGCATTGACGAGCATCTTCTCATCCAGCGTGCGCAGCATGGCCAGATGATCGGCGAAGCGTGTCTCGAGATGTTTCTTCTCCTCAAAGCCTGCGGTGTTCTCCTCTTTTAGAAATGGTGCGGGGCGTTCGGAGAGCTGGGTGGTGGAGAAGCAGGCCTGCATGGCATAGTAGTCATGCGTGGGTACGGGATCGAACTTGTGATCGTGGCAGCGCGCGCACTGCAACGAATGGGCGAGAAAGGTCTCGCCGACGCTGTTGGTGACATCATCGAGGAACCTTTGCCTCGCGACTTTGGCGACTTCCATGCCTGTGAGCTCCCAAGGTCCCATGCGCAGGAAGCCGGTGGCGATGAGGAGTTCGCTGTTCTCGGTTCGCTGTTCTCGGTTGGCGGTTGGCGATTCAGTGTTGCTGCTGTTGGCGATTTCATCGCCGGCGACTTGTTCGCGGATGAATTGGTCGAAGGGTTTGTCGGCGTTGAAGCTGCGGACGATGTAGTCGCGATAGCGCCAGGCATTGCCGCGCTCGTAGTCATTGGCGAAGCCGCTGCTGTCGGCATAGCGCACGACGTCCAGCCAGTGGCGTGCCATGCGCTCGCCATAGTGGGGTGAGGCGAGCAGGCGATCGATGAGGGCCTTGGTGGCGGCATCTGGATCCTTGATAAAACCCTTCTCGAAAGCCGAGATCTCTTCGGGCGTGGGAGGAAGGCCTAACAGATCAAAAGTCGCGCGGCGAATGAAGGTGTGCGCATCGGCAGCATCTGCGGGCTTTGTGCCTTTTGGTTGATGAAGGGCGATGAGGGCATCCACCGGATGCGTCCCCTGCTTCACCTCGGGCTTCTTCACGGGCTGATAGCCCCAGAGGGCTTCGGGCTTGTAGCGGCGGTTGGCCCATTCGGGGGACAGGGCGCCCGTGGTCTTCACGATGATGCCGTCCTCTGCATTCCATTTCTCCTGATTGGCTTTGGCGATGGTGGCGCGCTTGGGTTCATCGGGCCAGGGGGCTCCGCCGCCTATCCAGCTTTTCATCCACGCGAGTTGCTCGGTGTAGAGCTTGTCGGCCTCCTTGGGGGGCATGGGCTCCCAGTCATCATGCTCGCGGGTGGAGGCGAGGTAGAGGGGGCTTTCCTCGGGTTTCCCGGGGACGAGGGCTTTTTTCTCGCTGTCGCCCCCCTTCATGGTGCTCTCCAGGGTGCGCATGTCGTAGCCGCCTTTGATCTTGGCCTCGTCATTGCCGTGGCAGGCGAGGCACTTTTCCTGAAACAGGGGCCAGACCCGGCGCACAAAGAGCGCCTCCGCGTCTTCCCCGTGCAGGGAGGAAGCGGCCAGGAGGGCGAGGAGAAGGGCTGGGCGGCTCATGGATGGGAGGCGGAAGGGGAAACGCAGTGGGAAGCTATTCGTTTCCCGGTGAGTGCGCGGGAAGTGCCAGAATTTTGACTTCGCGGGCTGGCGGTGTCCAAAGGGTCCGCTTGGGACCGTTGGAGGGTGGGGCGAGATGATGGAGAGTGCGGGGCTATGAATGCACTTTTTTCACAGGAGATTTGGAGATGGGGGAGATGGGAGGCAGGAGCTATTGACGGTGGTTTGGAAGAAGGACGGAAAGGACTGATGAGGGGGCTGTGCGTGGCGGCAGGGAGGGATCCGAGTGGATCGGGGTAGATCCAGGCTGAAGAAGTTTGGGGGGCGGCGAATGAAGGCCCTCGCGCTCTGCGAGGGGGGATCCGGGTCAATCCGACCAGATCCGACCAGATCGGTGGAGGGGCAGGGCGGGGATGTTTGCGATCTTCGGGGAGCGGCAGGCTGACGCCGACCGCTACGTGGGGATCCGGGTCAATCCGACTGGATCCGACCTGTGGAGGCGGGAGGCAGTCGAGTCGTGGGCACTTCTCGCAGGAGCGCGATGGCTACTTGGCTGGCGCGGTGCCAGGGGCTGGCGGTGTGCCGTGAAGGCAGGCTTACGCCAGCCGCTACACCAGGCGATCCGAGCTAATCCGACCAGATCCGACCTGGGATCCAGCCTGATCCAAGCTGATGGCCTCACATCGGAGTCGTTCATTTCGCGGATAAATTCATTTCATCCTGCCCGGCACGCTGTGTGCGCATCATGGGTTGCCAGCCGGGCCGGTGCGGGTAGTCTTTGATCCCCTCCCGCCTCCCGGGTGGCGCATCCCCCCTCGACATGTCTGATCTGGCCAATCCCTTTCAAGAAACCCTTCTCTCACGTCACCGCGCCGAACCCTGCACCGTGGTCATCTTCGGCGCCACAGGCGACCTGACGAACCGCAAGCTCATCCCGGCGTTCTACAATGTGGCCGCCTGCGGAGATCTGCCGCCGCAGTTCAAGGTCGTCGGCTTTGCCCGTCGCGATAAAACCGACGAGGTCTTCCGCAAGGAACTGGAGGAGGGGAACCGCAAGAACTCCCGCCAGGGCCATAATGAAGAGCTTTGGAACAGCTTCAGCCAGAGCATCCACTACCACCGCAGCGAGTTCGAGGACGAGGCTGGCTACAAGGAGCTGAAGGCCCTGCTGGAGAAGTTCGATGAGGAGCGTGGTGCTCCGGCGAACCGCCTTTTCTACCTGGCTTCCGCCCCGGAAGCCTTCAAGCCCATTCTGGAGATGCTGAAAGCCGCCGGCCTGAACGAGGGCGTGGGTGGCAAATGGGCCCGTGTGGTCTGTGAGAAGCCTTTTGGCAAGGATCTGGCGACCGCGAAGGCGCTGAACGAGACCGTGGCCGCCACCTTTGAGGAAAAGGACACCTACCGTATCGACCATTACCTGGGCAAGGAGACCGCGCAGAACATCATGGTGCTGCGCTTTGCCAATGCGCTCTTTGAGCCGAACTGGAACAGCCGCTACATCGACAACGTGCAGATCACCTGCGCGGAAAACCTGGGCATGGAAGGTGGGCGCGGCGGTTACTATGACACGGCAGGCGCTCTGCGTGACATGGTGCAGAACCACCTCTTCCAGCTTCTGAGCCTGGTGGCCATGGAGCCTCCGACCGATCTCAGCGCTGACTCTGTCCGCGATGAAAAGGTCAAAGTCATCCGCGCTCTGCGCCCGCTCGTGGGCCCGGAGGCCGTGGGTGCGAACGTCATCCGTGCGCAATACACGGCGGGCAGTGTCGATGGCGTGGCACGTGTGGGTTATCGCCAGGAAGACCGTGTGAATCCGGAGTCGAAGACCGAGGCCTACGTGGCGCTGCGTCTGTTCATCGACACCTGGCGCTGGCAGGGCGTGCCTTTCTACATCCGCGTGGGCAAGCAGCTCCCGAAGAAGGCCACCGAGATCAGCATTCATTTCAAGAAGCCCCCGCAGGTCCCTTTCGCCACGCAGAAGATGCTCGGCGGCAACAGCGAAAACACTCTCGTCATTCGCATTCAGCCGGATGAGGGCATCGCCCTGCGCATCCTGTGCAAGCAACCCGGCCAGGCGATGAACATGCAGCAGGTGAAGCTGGACTTCCGCTACTCTTCCAGCTTTGGCAAAGCCAGCCCCGAGGCCTATGAGCGCCTGCTGCTGGATGCCATGGCCGGTGACGCCACGCTCTTTGCCCGTCGTGACGAAGTGGAAAGCGCGTGGAAGTTCATCGACGAGCTTGAGCACGCCTGGCACAAGTCCGCGAACCCGCCGAAGATGTGCGAATACCCTGCTGGAAGCTGGGGTCCGAAAGAAGCAGACGACCTCCTCGCGCAGGACGGTCATTCATGGAGACTGCTGTAATTCTCCGCCAACCCTTTTTTACCACTGATATACACTAATAGGCACTGATACTGACCAAGCCCTCTGATGCTTGGTCATTAGTGCTCATCAGTGTCCATTAGTGGTCAAAAGAGCCTGCTTTGGCAAAGCGAGGCACGTCACACCACATCCGGAGCCTTGTGGATCCGTTTCAGGGAGGGCACGGCGATGGCGAGGGACAGGACCATGAGGAGGGAGCTCCAGAAGAAGGGGGCGCCGGGCATGAGCAGCGGAGCTTTGTCACTGACGAAGTAGCCGAAGAGCCGGGTGGTGGCCAGGGGGCCGGCCACACCTGCGACGCTGGAGAGACTGGTGAGCGCGCCTTGGAGCTCGCCCTGCTCATTCCGGGGCACGCTCTGGGTCATGAGGGACTGCACTGCGGGGGTCACGAGACCTGCCAGACTGCCAAAGAAGATGCAGATGTAGACCATCCAGCCCTGGGTGGCGAAGCCGTAGGCCGCGTAGAGGAAGATGGCCAGCGCCAGGCCATACTGCACCGTCTTCTTCTCACCGAGGGCGCCGACCACACGCTTGGTTAGGCCGCCCTGCACCAGACCAGCCATCACACCCACCGCGCCTAACGAAAGACCTGTCTGCAGCTCGGTCCAGTGGTAGCGGTAACCGGTGTAGAGGACCCAGATGCTGGGGTAGACCTGATGGGCCAGCACCGCGATGAAGTAGGTCACCACCAAGCCGAGGAGCGCGGGGAAGCGGCGCAGCGCCAGCAGGGCGCCCACGGGATTGCTGCGCTTCCAGCTGAAGGAGCGGCGGTGCTCCTGGTCCAGGGATTCCGGCAGCACAAACCAGCCGTAGGCCCAGTTTGCCAGCGTGAGGGCACCTGCGAAAAAGAAGGGCATCTTCACACCTCCGAACTTGGCCAGAAGTCCGCCCAGGATGGGCCCGATGATGAAACCGATACCGAAGGCCGCGCCGATGAGGCCGAAGTTCGCCGCGCGCTTCTCCGGCGGGCTGACATCTGCGATGTAGGCAGAGGCAGCGGCGTAGTTGGCCGCTGTGATGCCTGCCACGATGCGGGCGGCGACAAACCAGGCCAGATTTGGCGCAAAGGCGATCAGGAAGTAATCAATGGCCGAGCCAAACAGGGAAATCAGGATGACCGGGCGCCGGCCATACTTGTCAGACAGGCTGCCCAACAGCGGCGCACAGAGGAACTGCATCAGCGCGTAGAGGGCTGCCAGCAGGCCATACACATTGGATCCAGCTGTCACATCCCCGCCCTGGTAGTGCTGGACCAGCTTCGGCAGCACCGGGACCACCAGGCCGATGCCCAAAATGTCGAGCACGAGCGTGATGAAGATGAAAATGACGGCGGGGCGGCGGGCGGACATGGTCGGCGCTTTCTACCGGTGATCTGCCATCTCCGCAAATGACTGTGTTGCCATCACCTTCACCCGCGTCGAGACTGCTAATGAACCTTTCCCCGCCCCCATGGTCAAAAAACTGCTTCACACCCGCTATCGCGTGAACGACCTCGCCAAGACTGTCACTTTCTACACCGAAGTGCTCGGCCTGGAGGAGGTGCGCCGTCACAAGTCACCCCGCGGGTCTGAACTGGTTTTTTTGAAGACACCTAACAGCGAAGAACTCATCGAAATCTGCTCCTTTCCGGCCAGCGGGCCTGTGACCTTGGGGCCGGATGTGACGCATCTCGCCTTTGAGGTGGATGACCTGGAAAAATTTGCCCTCCATGCCGCGGCGCATGGTTATCCCCTCTCAGACGGCCCCACGGAAAGTTCCAGCGGCGTCTTCGCCTTCATTGACGCCCCGGAGGGGTATGAGATAGAACTGATTCAATATCGGAAATAGCGAGACTTCACCCGTCTCGCACGTTGAGACAAGCACACACACACCATGGACTTTGACTGGCTCGGCGTTTCCTTTGATCTCACCAAACTAACTCCCAAGGATATTGAGGAGTCGTTTGAGGATCCCTTCTCGCTGAAATTCCTTCCGGATGATAATTCGGAGGGTTCTGCCGCCCGCTATTACAACCTTGGCAAGTCCCTCGGCGGTCGCGCTGTCTTTGCGTGCTTCTGGACGGATGGCAAACGCTACCGTGTCATCTTCGCCCGCGACATGACAGGCACCGAGCATGACTTTTTTGAGAGAAAGAAGGCTGAAGACGCCTAACACGCACCCATCCCATCATGGAACCCCGTCGCAAAGGAGACACCACCCTCACCAGCCGCCCCTCCATCCTGGAGGGTGACCTGACACTTGTGCGTTCTTGGAAGGACGTTCACGGCTTTGAGAACGAGGAGGATGAAGGCCGCTTCTGGGCCACGCACCAGCTGGATGCCCGCCTGATGCAGATGTCCATCCACCGGAATGACGTCCGCGAATCCACCACCATCACCCTGCGCTTTGACCCGCGCATGCTGAGCCGCATCAAGCGCATCGCCCGCCGTCGTTATCTGAACTATCAGAGCATGATCAAGCAGTGGCTCAGTGAGCGCATGGAGCAGGAAATGAAGGAAGGATGAGATCCGGAAGTTCTTCGTTCCTTGTTCTTGGTTCTTCGTTGGTGAAAAAGGCGCCGCTTTGGTGGTTCGCCGTGGTCGTTTGGGCGGTGGTGCTGTGGAATCTCTCGGCGAATCCCATGCTGCCCAGCGGACCTTCGTTTCCCATGAAGGACAAGGTGCTGCACTGCACCTACTTCGGCATGGGCGCGGCCTGTTTTCTCCTGGCCTTGTTTGGCGGGGGAGCTGCACAGCCGAAAAAAAGCCACCTGTGGTTAGGTGGCTTTTTCTTCACCGGCATCATCGGTGCGCTGGATGAGTTTCATCAGACCTTCACCCCGGGCCGGAGCGGCAATGATCCATGGGACTGGCTCGCGGATGTGACGGGCGGGCTGATCGCAGCATGGATCGTTGGGCGCATTTTACAGAGGATCACGGAGGATCCAGGCAGCCGTCATTTCGCATGATGAACGGCTCGGCAGGGGAGTCCTGGGAGCGCCCCAGTGCTGAGCTGAACAGACGTGCCGTCTCATGCAGGGCGAACTGGAGTTCGATGAACAAGCGTTTCATACGGGTCAGGTCTGTTCGTGAGTGAAGTTTTAGGTTTTTGGGGTTCAGCACCAGGGGGCTTTAACGCTTTTCCAGGTCATCGTTACTTGATGAGGCGAAAATTCAGCGGGTAGCGCAGGATCCAGCCCTGCTGGGCCTTGAGGCAGGCGATGACCACCAGGATGAGGGTGGCAAAGCTGAGCAGCGAGGTGCCAATGCTGACGATGGTGGCCACGGCGGTGCCGAGCATGCCAGCGATGATGCCGAGGGGGAACATGATGAGCATGAGCGTGATGCACATGTTCAGGGCTTCCTTGCCGTGGGCATCGACGGCCGGGCTGGTGCTGCGCTTCCAGGGCCAGATGATGATCGGGAAGAGGTGGGCCAGGAGGACAAAGGTCATCTCCTGCTTGGCATCCATGGTGCCGCCGCCAAAGGCAGGAGCGGTTTCGATGCGGATCGGGAGGCGGTTCGAAGGATCAAGCTGGATGGTGGTGGATTCGGTGTTCATGACGTTGAGATGAATTGAGTTTGGGTTTCGGGGTTCGCGGGGCGGTTTCTGCTGACATGCCCATCATGAACCCGCTTCCGAAAACCGGGTATAGGACGTCCGTAGTAGGACCAAAGTCGGATCAGACCCCCTGTAACAATGCGCGATTTTTTCGTCGCATGTCAAAAGCCAAGATCCATCCTAATAGATTGGATGTTAGCGACTTATAAGTGCTGAATCAGCGGTTGGGAAGCCCTTTCTGATCCAGGGTTATCCACAAATTTCCGCGCAGCGCTGCCGTGCATAGTCACGGGCGGAGAAGCGCTCCACCCCTTCCGGTGTCGGCATGATCCAGGGATCATCCCCAAACATCACATACTGCTCCATCATCTCACCTGCGGTGATGCCCGGTTTCATGGCCTCCTCCAGGCAGATCTCCACAATGTATCTCGCCTTCTCGAGCGCTGCCTCATAGGTGTCAAAGCCACCGCTGTGGCGGCGCTCGCTCTCATCCATGTAGTGGAAATTGTCGTCCGTGAAGACGTGGAACTGGGTGGGAGCTTCCATGAGGTGAGCGAGTTGTTGTGGTCTCTGGACTAACCAATTTTATCCACGCGAAACGAATTGATCGAAGAGCAGCTTGATCACCATGGCAAAGACCACGCCGATGAAGATGATGCGGATGAACGGCGCGCCATGACGAATGGCCATGGAGGCGCCAAGCCTGCCACCGATGAGCTGGCCGGCGATCATCGCCGCCGCGATGGGGTAGTTGATCCGGCCATAGGCCACAAAGACGATGAGCGAGGCGATGTTGCTGGCGAGATTGACCACCTTCGTGAAAGCCGTCGCGCGTGTGAGCTCGAGCCCCAGCAGGGAGATGCAGGCCAGCGCCCAGAAAGTGCCTGTGCCGGGACCAAAGAAGCCATCATAGAAGCCGATCACGCCTCCGCATAAGAGAGCAAAAGATGTTAGGCTCAGCCTGGCCCTGGCGTGGGTCTTTCCCAGGCCCGGGCTCAGCAGCACATAGATGGCGATGCCCAGCAGCATCCAGGGCACGATCTTCTTCAGCACCTCATTGCTCACCTGGGTAACCGTCCATGTGCCCAGGCAGGCAAAGATGAAGGTCACCAGCACCGCCAACCGCACCTGAGGCCAGCTCACGAATCCGGCCCGTGCATACTTCCGCACCGCCATCAGCGTGCCCCAGGTGGCCTGCATCTTGTTGGTGCCCAGGGCCATCTGCGGCGGCAGCCCGGCCCAGAACAGTGCTGGCACGGAGATCAGCCCGCCGCCACCGGCGATGGCATCGATGAATCCAGCGCTGAGGCCGGCGAAGAAGAGCAGAAGGATGACATCCCAGGTCATGGTGAGGCGCGCCCTTCATACGCGCAGGCCCGCCTGGGCTCAATCACCTTCGTGGACCGGAATGCCTGACTTTTTCAGGGATTCCCTCAAAGCCTGCAGATCCCAGCGCGCCACACTGCCCAGGGCCGTGTGCACCAGCAGATGCCTCGCCTCCGCATCAAAGACGAGGTGGCATTCGCCTAACCAACCCACATGCGCAGGCAGTGTCAGACGCAGCACCTCCTTGAACTGCCGGGTCTCCAGCAGCCGCACATCATTGTCACCCAGCGTGGCCAGCCAGCGGCCGTCCGGGCTGGTCGTCATGCTTTGAAGCCGCAGCTTGGCCGGCAGCGCGCGTTCCTCCGTCCAGCCCTGCGTTCTGAAAAGGCGGTTGCCACCGGAGGTCTTCAGGATGATCCGGTCACGCCCCAGCAGCGTGGTCTGCATGACCGTGTCGTTTGCACACAGCGTGTGCATCAGTTTGCCTGCCGGTAGTGACCACACGCGCGCCCCGGGGGTCTGGTAGCTGCTCGTGATGAGCCAGCCCCCGTCCGTGCTGATGGCGGCCGCCAAAGTGCCGGGATGCTTGATGCGTAGCGTGGTATCTCCGGTGGTCGCTTTGACGATGAACTGGCCGATGCCGTTGTTGCTCATCATCATCCAGCGGCCATCCGCACTGGCCTCCCGCAGCAGACTTCCCGCGCCTGGCATCATCCTCTTTGGCTCGCTGAGGCTGATGTCACCGAAAGCATTTGTTTGCAGCTTCTGCACATGGAGCTCCTTCGCCCAGCCACAGGTCCAGAGCTGCTGGCCATCCGCTGAAAAGAGCCCGCTGAGCCACTGCCCGGCCTGCTTGGGCATTCGGTGGATCAAGCGTCCGTTCGTGAAGTCCCACAAACGTGCCGACTCCTCATCCATCACCACCGCGAGCCTGCCATCCGGGCTGAAGTCCGCACTGCCGAGATTCTCCGAATGCGGCTCCTCCTGCGGAGGTGCCAGCAGTTGCAGGCATGGAGAGTCCTCCACGGCAAACACCTCCGTCTCACCTTCCTCCGAAACACCGAAAAGACTCGCGCCATCCTCCGACCACCAGATTGCACGATGCTTCAAATGCCTTGTCTCACGGCGCACGATCTCCACACCGCGTGCCGCATGCCAGAGCCGCACATGGGCATCCGCAGCCGTGCTGGCGAGCTCCTGGCCGCGAGGTCGGAAGGCTACCTGGATCATGGGCGACTCATGGCCCGTGAGACGATGCTTCAGCGTCCCCTGGTCATCCCAGATATAGATGAAGCGGTTGTCACAACCGGTGGCAATCAGATCCCCGCTCCAGTCGAGGCTGTGGAGATGCAAAGGGTGCTCGCACACCGCCAGCACCTGCTGATCGGCGAGGGAGATGAGCTTCAGTGATTTACTCTTCGGCTCCGCGATGGCGATGCGCGTGCCGTGGTCGTCTAGCTTCATCAGCGAACCAGACTTTTGGTTCGGCAATCTCACTCTCTCTTTCTCAGAAGCTGCTTCACGCACCACGATGTCCCCGTTCTCAAACACGGCGATGAAGCGACCGTCCGCGCTTCGGCTGAGGTTCGGCACGGTGACCGTCTCCTGTCGCGGCATTCTGATCTCTGGCAGAGCCAGGCAGGCGATGGCCTCCGTGCGGATCTCTACCGAGGGCGCGATCTCCCAGGCCTCGCGCAGCTTCTCCAAAGCATCCGTGCGATTTCCCGCCACGCGTGTTTGGCGCAGTGCGCGAGCTTCAGATAGAAGCGACGAACGATGCTCCAACCTCGCCTGATGCTGCGCGAAGGCCAGTGAACCGCCAATGATGCTGGCGGTCAGCAGAGCGATAATGGTGAGCATCGCCGCCATGGCTGGATGCCTGCGCATCCAGCGCCAGCCTTTGCCGAGAGGTCCCAGTGGTCGTGCGAGGATGGGGTTGCCTTCGAGAAAGCGCGAAAGCTCGTCTGCGACGGCTGTTGCGGTGCTGTAGCGCCCTTCGGGCTGCTTGTGCAGACACTTCAGGCAGATCGTCTCCAGATCCGCAGGCACGCTCGGGTTCAGCTTTCGGGGTGACAGCGGATCATTCTCACGAAGCTGTACCAGGATGGCGTCCAGCGTTGGTCCTTGGAAAGGCGGCCTTCCGGTTAACAAATGATACAGCAAAGAACCGAGGCCATAGACATCCGTGCGCACCTCTGCGCTGCCGTTCAGCGCCTGCTCAGGAGCCGCATAGCCAGGTGATCCCAGGGCCTGCCCGGTGCGTGTCAGCCGCGCGCTCGAGGTGCCACCCGTGGCGATGTGAGCGATGCCGAAGTCCGTGATGCGCGGCGCCTTCTTCGCATCCAGCAAGATGTTCGAAGGCTTCAGGTCACGATGCAGCACCCCATGCTCGTGAGCATGCTGCAGCGCCTCCGCCACCTTCTTCACACATCTCGCGGCCTCATGCGCATCCATGGGATGTTCGCGCACGAGCTGCTCCAGGCTCTTGCCTGGAATGTAGTCCATGCTGAACCAAGGCACACCATCGTCCTCGCCCACATCAAAGATGCCCACGATGCCTGGATGTCGCAGGCGTGCCGCCGCTTGAGCCTCACGTTGAAAGCGCTCTCTCTCCTCATCTCCGGCAAACTGCGCTCGCAGCAGCACCTTCACCGCCACGATGCGGTCCAGCGCCCTTTGACGAGCGCGATACACCACGCCCATGCCACCACGGCCGATCTCCTCATACAGCTCGCAGCCGGAAAGCTGGGCCCACGGCATCTCATGATCATCAGACGGCGGTGGCTCATCCTCTGCTCCAAAGGTGGTCTTGAACAAGCATCTCGAGCAGTGCCCTCCAGCGAGCTGGGAGCCTGTGAGCGGCTCGCCGCAGGTCTCGCAGAGGTGGGGAGGTGCTGATGTCATCGTGGGCTTACTCCCAATTGAGGCGCAGATGTTACGCCGACTACTGCATTTTCATGAAATGAGTGTTCAGAGCGGGGCAGAAAGGGAAATGGCTCGCGGGCTCCAGAGATCGCATCAAGATGCGCTTTCCCCTCCCCATGAACCGCACTGACCGTCTTGTTGCCCTTGTCATGCTGCTGCAGTCGCGGCGCGTGATCACGGCGGCGGAGATGGCGGAGCATTTTGAGATCACCGAGCGCACGGTGTATCGTGATCTCGCGGCACTCGGCGAAGGTGGTGTGCCCATTGTCGGTGAACCCGGTGTCGGTTACAGCTTGATGCGCGGGTATCAGCTTCCGCCGGTCATGTTTTCCACCCAGGAAGCCTTCGCGCTGGTCACGGGCGGCATGCTCGCAGAACGCATGACAGATGCCTCCGTGCGCGAGCCGATCCGCACGGCGCTGGGAAAACTCGCCGCGGTGCTGCCAGCGGATCTTCAAGCTCGTGTGCATCATCTGCGGGATGCCATGCAGGTGCATGGGCGCACCGTCAGCGGCCCCGTGCCCCTCAGCCGCGTGCAGATGGCCATGGCCGAGCGCCGCGTCATGCAGCTCCGCTACACCGAGGCCGCGCGTGGTGAGACATCACGGCGTGAGGTGGAGCCGCTGGGTCTCGTTTACTACCTGGATCACTGGCATCTCATCGCCTGGTGCCGTCTGCGGGATGATGTGCGCGACTTCCGGGTTGATCGCATCGCCGAATGTGAGCTGCTCGCAGAGCCCACGCCACCGCGAGCAGATTTTGATCTTGCCGCTTATCTGGCGAAGTGTCACCACCCTGCGGATGCCATTACGGCGGAGCTGGTGTTTCATCCACGCCTCATGGAAACGGTGCGGCGAAATTGGGGACCTGCTTTGAGAGAAGAAAGCCATGAGGCGGGAGGCGTGCGGGTGCGCCTGAGTTGCAGTGAGGTGACCTATCTCGCACGCTGGTTGCTAGGCCTGGGAGACAAAGTTCGCGTGATCGCACCCGAGTCGCTGAGGCAGAGTGTGGTCCAGGCTGCGTGGGCCGCCATCGCGCATCACGCGGAGAAAAAAGCAGCCTGCTGAAACACCCCTGACATAGGGTTGTCAGTAGCCGGTGCCAGGATGGGTGCGTATCCCCGAAGATACTCAACCTACCCCATCCCATCATGAACTTCACCGAAGTCTCCTTCACCTGCTATCCCGCCACTGATCTCGCCGCCTCACGTGCCTTTTATGAGGGCATCCTGGGCCTCACACCGACCATGAACCATCCCACGGAGGACGGCGGCTGGATCGAGTATGAGCTCGGGCCTCATGCCTTCAGTATCGGCAAGATGGAAGGCTTCCTCCCCAGCGCGAACGGCCCCTCAGCAGCGCTGGAAGCCGTGGATTTCGATGCCATGATCGACACGCTGAAGAAGGCCGAGGTGAAGTTCCAGATGGAGCCTTTTGACACCCCCGTGTGCCGCATGGCCATGGTCTATGATCCTGCCGGGAACATCCTGATCATCCACAAGCGCAAGCCGGGGCATCATTGATCCTGCGCAAAGATTTTTGGTAATCAGCGGCGGCGGATGGGGTGGAAGCAGGAAAACCCCTGCTGCCATGTCCCCCCGCCGCTTTTCTTTTTGGGCCATCGCCCTGTCACTGTTCGTCCTCCCTGTGCTCGCACAGGCGCAAACCCATCTCTCCTGGCTGCAACGCTCCGGCGTGGGCAGCCCAGGCCCGCGCTATGCCAGCGCCATGGCCTATGATGAGATTCGCGAGGTCACGCTGCTCTATGGCGGAGATCTGAACACTGGCACCACACCGGGCAGCTATGTTCCCCCGCAGGATCCGTTGATGTACAACCAGCACGACCTCTGGAAGTATGACGGCGTGCAGTGGGCGCAGATGACGGTCACCGGCACGCTGCCGCTCACCAGCGTGGGTGCCACCATGGTGTTTCATCCAGGTCTCCAGCGAGTCATCCTGCTCGGTGGGAACAGCCTTGAGTCGGATCGGCATATCATGTGGTCCTTCATCTTTGACACGCCCAGCTCCGGACACTGGATCATCGAGGACACGAATGTGCCCATGAACTACGGAGCGATCGGCCTGGCCTATGATTACAGCCGGCAAGTCCTGGTGCTCGTGGGGGCTGGCGGATTTCGCAATGTTCAGGGCCGGGAGACCTGGGAATGGGACACGGCGGTGTGGACGCAGAAGGCGCTGATGCCGCCCGTGCAGTCTCCTTATTCCATCCACCAATGGCGGCCTTGTTTCGCGTATCATGCGGCTTCGGGAAAGCTGGTGCTCGCGCATGATCAGGCGGTGAACGGCAGCCCGGCGGGAGCAGTGACCACCACGCATACCTTCGATGGAACAACATGGACGCAGATGCCCACCGGCAGTCTCGCACCACCGCTGGGCACCATCTATTTCAATGCGAACCGCGAGATGGTCTACGACTCGCACCGCCGACGACTGGTGGCCGTGGACAGCACCTCCTCCTATGACTTTGATGGCGTGAACTGGCGCGTGGCAGGACCTAGCTTCAATTTCCCCAACGGCCCCGGCACGGCGAGCGGTCTGAGCGGGCGTCAGGGCACCTGTGTCGCCTTTGACAAAAAGCGCGGCGTGCTGGTGCGCTATGGCGGTGGCAATCAGACCACCCCCGGGCAGAACTACAACACCTTTGCCGAGACCTGGGAGCTGCAGCGCACCAACACTGCCATCCAGCTCATCAATCCAAACATCCACATCACCAATCCGCTGGTGCTCTGCACCGGCGAGAACTTGACCCTGCATCTGCTGGTCACCATCGGTAATGGGCCCAACAGCAGTGCGGGCATCGCCTATGAGTGGTTCAAGGATGGCGCTCCTGTCTCCGGTGCGCCTGGGCAGCCATGGCTGTATCTGAAGAATAATGTCACTCCTGCTGACACCGGAGTATATCAGGCGAGAGCCACGGACACCTGGGGAAATCGTGTGGAGTCAAATCCAGTGAATGTGTTCGTGCACAACATCCCCAGCATCACCCAGCATCCGCAAGATCGCCGGCTCATCCCTGGCGAATCCTTCGCGCTGCAAGGCGCCTACAACTCCACCCTGCCTGCAAACATCTTCTGGTCGAAGGATGGTGTGATCATCCCGGGAGCGAACAGCCTGACCTACTCAAAGTCCAACGTCACGCTCGCAGATGCGGGTGAGTACCGGCTCAATGTGCTGGTTTCCTGTGTGAATGTCATGAGCCATGCGGCCATCGTGAGTGTGGGACCGCGCATCGTCAGCCAGCCGACGTTTCCGGTAAACCCGAATGCAGGAACCACACCTGTCACGATGGTGGTCACAGGCGACGGGGCGGGAGCTGTGGCAGGCACCTACACAGCAGGGGCGGATCCCACGCTGCATCCAGACCGGCGTGCACCAGATGATGCCACCACACCTCTGCCCATGAGCTTCACCTGGCGCCATGAAGGTGTGCCGATCAGCAATGGCGCGAAGTACACGATCACCAACACTGCCCTCACGAGTTCATTGCAGATCAACCTGCCCGACTATGAGGATGAAGGTTACTACGACTGCGTGGTCACAGATGCCAGCGGCCCCGCTTATGCGAAGATCACGAACCGCCAGGAGCTGCTGCTGCATCCGCTGGCACCACCCTACCTAACTTTGCTTCAAAGTCGTGGGCCTGAGCCGCGCACGCGGTCTGGCATGGTCTACGACAGCCTCCGCAGGCGCACCGTGCTCTTTGGAGGTGAGGCTTTCGGGGTGAGCCCGCGCTCCACCTTCACCACGCCCATGCATTTTACCTCCAATGACACCTGGGAGTGGGACGGGCAGGTCTGGGTGAAGCGGAATCCGGTGAACCGTCCGCCGCCCATGTCACAGTTCGGCATTACCTATGACAGTGCGCGCGGGCGCACGATCATCTTCGGCGGTTACAAGGACACGCCGCCGAACTACCAGAATGGCTTTGAAGTCATCAACAATGACATTTGGGAGTGGGACGGCGCGAACTGGACGCAGATCATCCCACCGTCCTCACCGCCTGCGCGTCTGTCGCCTGTCATGTGCTATGACAGCATCCGAGGCGAGACCTTGATGATCGGTGGTTCCAACTTCAATCCCGAGCCTGCGGACTACTATGGCTCACGCAAGATGCTCTGGGCCTGGAATGGCGTGCAGTGGACGCAGCGCGGTCTTGCGCCGGGGGGAAGCAATGAACCCTACATCGGCGGTGATCACGCCATGGCCTTTGATCCTGGGCGCGGTGTGGCCGTGCTTTTCGGCCACTTCGGCACCAACAGTTATCCCGTGTGGGAGTGGAATGGCACGACCTGGGCCGGCGTGTTTCCACCGGTGGATCTCCGTGTGATGGACTCGCGTGTCTCCCGAAGCGCTTTCTATGATCCGGTCCGCCGCCGCATCGGCCTGCCCATTTTAAGCAACAACCTCTTCCCGGGGTACAACGGTGTCTGCACCGTGGTCTGGTGGGACGGCGTGCGGCTCATCAAGGGTGAGAATACCACCATCGATAGCATCAACAACACCACACCGGGCTACTCGGATGCCATGCCTTTTGGTCAGGACAAAGATCTCGGTGTCTTCGACTTTCATCGTCGCTGCTTTGTCTGGCATGACACGCCTGGGTTTGTGAACACCGGCCCCTCTTACACCCATGAGCTGCACTTTAGCGCCAAGGTGAAGCCCGTGCATCAGCCCGTGGAGGTTTTCTTTGCCAGCAGTGAAAACATCCAGATCCGCTCCATCCATGCCGGTCAGCGACCGCTGATACATCAATGGCATAAGGATGGTGTGTCCCTGCCGGAGAATGCGCACACCATGGGTGCGGCGACACCCACACTGACCATCAACTCGGCCACGGCTGCCGACTCAGGGAATTACCATGTGCGCGTGAGCAATGCCATGAACCAGGTGATCGGTCAAAACATCCGCCTCACCTTGATGAACAGCGGCGTGGGCACCGTCGTGCAGGGCGTGGGCTTGGTGCTCTCCTGGCCCGGCGCCACCGGCATCCTCGAAACAGCTCCCGCTCCAAATGGTCCCTGGACCGCCGTCCACGGCGCCACACCGCCGTATAGCGTGGCGATGGATGAAGCCTCACGCTTCTATCGGGTGCGGTATCCGTGAGGTGCCGAAGTCGCGAAGCGTCCCGGAGTGCGGTGGCAAGCGCTCAAGCGCGACACCGCTCTGAGCGCAGAGAACGGTTTCGTTGTTAGGTGGCGTGGGGTGCGCACGAGAGCGGTGTCGACGATGCAAGGGTGCCCTTGCATCTCTGCCACCGCACTCCAGGACGCTATCGCGACTTCATCATCTCTGCTCCTTACCCCATCATCACCTCAGCGAGAGCCTGCATCTCCTGATCCACCAGCTTGCTGTCACGCAGGCCCGCCGCCACTTCCTCACGCACCATGGCGCGGTAGTCGGCGCGGAGGCGATGCACGGCTACGGCGATGCTGCGGGCGTTGATACCGAGCGCGATGCCGGCGGTTTCGTAGTCGCCGGGCACAGGTTCACGTGAAAGAAAGGGACTGAGCTCGGCAAAGACCTTGGCCTTGCCGGTCAACTCGCATTCCTGGCGCAGGCGATGCAGCGCAGCATCCATCACTGCGAGCGCCCAGCGCTTTTCGAAATGCGTCTCGGGGGTGTCCTGAGTCGCGGGTTCCTGGCCGAACCAACTTTCTGCTTTCGCCAGGTCAAAGGGCACGGGCATGTCACCACCGCCGCGCTTCTGCGCGACCTCATGGCGATGCTGCTTGATGAGGAAGTTCTTCAGGATGGTGATGAGCAGGGTGCTGAAGCGCGCGTCACGCCGCTCCACCTGCGCCAGCCAGTCCTGCTCGATGAGCTTGGCAAAGAAGCCTTGGGTGAGATCGCTCGCATCTTCTGCGGTTTCGCCACGGCGACGGATGAAGGCGTACACCGGATACCAATACGAACGGCATAGATGTTCCCAGGCTGCATCACGCTTCGTCACATCGCCTCCACCACCCACCAGCGTCCAGCGCGTCGTTTGGAAACGCGCGGAAGGTGTGTCGTTCAGATGAGAGGACGTGGGCGGAGGCATGCGGACGCGACGGATGCATAGCACTCGTCACGCCGCACGTCATGGTGATTCGCCTTAGGCCGCCGGGGCTTCGATCTCCAGTCTCGGGAAGAGCGGGATCGGTGTGGCGAGCTGATGACCATCGGCCAGCAGACCCCAGGCGAGATGCTTGAACTCGAAACCGTCCGGCAGAGCCCAGCCGATCTGCTCGCGGGCTTTCGCCATCGCGGTGGGCATGATCGGGTCCAGCAAGACAGACACATGCGTGAGTGCTTCAGCGAGATGATAGAGCACGCTGTCGAGACGAGCAGCCTGCGCAGGATCTTTGGCCAGGGAGAAAGGCTTCGTGCTGTCCACAAAGGCATTCGCATGACTGACGATCTTCCACGCGGCAGCGATGCCATCGTGAATGCCCCAGGTGTTCATGGACTCGAGATAGGCAGGCACAGCCTCCACCACGGTCTGGCGTAGAGCCTTGTTCTCATCGTCATCATAGGTTCCGGGCGTGAGCTTGCCTTCACGATACTTGTGCGCCATGTTCAGGCTGCGGTTCAGCAGGTTGCCGAGACCACCGCCGAGCTCCTTGTTGTAGCTCATCATGATGCGCTCTTCGCTGAAGTCGCTGTCCTGACCCGTGGCGATGTC
This sequence comes from Prosthecobacter gellanilyticus, assembly GCF_007992435.1. Classification (GTDB taxonomy): domain Bacteria; phylum Verrucomicrobiota; class Verrucomicrobiia; order Verrucomicrobiales; family Verrucomicrobiaceae; genus Prosthecobacter; species Prosthecobacter gellanilyticus. The sequence goes on from NZ_BKAG01000003.1 coordinate 111,897, forward strand.
GCGCATCAAATAATAGCGCAGACCATCGGGTGTGAAGGTGTCCGCGAGCGTGTCCGGATTGATCACGTTGCCCGTGCTCTTGCTCATCTTGGAGCCCTTCACATTCCACCAGCCGTGCACCACGAGCTTCGGAATCTGATCATCCGGGAAGCCCAGGGCATGAAGCATTATCGGCCAGTAAACCGCATGGGCTGGGACCAGGATGTCCTTGCCGATGATCTCGGCATCCGCAGGCCAGATTTTTTCAAAGTTGGGTAGGCCGGTGTTGCCCACTTCATCAGCGAGGTAGCCGGCGAAGCTGATGTAGTTCGTCAGCGCATCAAACCACACGTAGTTTACAAAGCGCTCGTCAAACGGCAGCGGGATGCCCCAGCTCAAACGCTCGACTGGACGTGAGATACAAAGGTCCTGCGCCTCTCCTTCGAGAGCATTGAGCACATCCTTGGCGCGATTGGCCGGGAAGATGAAATCAGGATGGGTCTGGATGTAGCCCTTCAGCCATTCCACATGCTCGCTGAGCTTGAAGTACCAGTTCTCTTCCTGGATCTCCACCACTTCGCCCCACTCCTCGCCGAAGTTGCCATCCGGGCCGCGTTCCTTGTCCGTCAGGAACTGCTCCTGGCGCACGCTGTAGAAGCCTGCGTAGCTCTTCTTGTAGAGCTGGCCGGCGTCATGCAGCTTCTGAAGCATGGCCTGCACGACCCTCTTGTGTTTCACGTCCGTGGTGGCGGCCCAGCCGTCAAAGCGGACGTTCAGCTTGTCCCAAAGCGCGGTGAAGTGCTGGGTAATGCCATCCACAAAAGCCTGCGGGTCCAGACCCACCTTGTCAGCGCTCTTCTGCACCTTCTGGCCATGCTGGTCCACACCCGTGAGGAAGTACACTTCGCGTCCGTTCTGCCGCTGAAAGCGCGCCATGACATCGGCGAGCACTTTTTCATACGCATGGCCGATATGCGGCGGCGCGTTCGTGTAGTCGATGGCGGTGGTGATGTAGTAGGGCTTCACAGGCAGGGATAGTTGAAACGGATTGAAATGGATATGTGGAGTATTGGCAGCAAATCAAGCTGGCCTGCAAGGGGGCACTTCAGCCGGGTTGAATGAAAATCAGAGATCGCCACCGGCATTCACGTATGATCTACCTCTGACCATGAAAGTCCTTCTCGCCGCCCTTTTCATCCCCGCTGCCCTCATCGCCCAGGAGGCCGCGAAGCCAGACCCGGATGCCTTGTTCCAGCAGGGTGTGCAGGCCTTCTATGATGCGAAGCCGAAGGAGTCCGTGGAGGCCTTTGACAAACTCATTGCCCTCGAGCCCCGGCTGAAGCCGCAGCTCTGGCAGCGTGGTCTCTCACTGTACCTGGCGGGAGATTACCAAGGCGGGCGCGAGCAGTTCGAGGTGCATCAGACCGTGAACTCGAATGATGTGGAGAATGCCGCCTGGCATTTCATTTGTGTGGCCCGTGCGGAGAATCTGGAAGCAGCGAAGAAAGTGCTTATTCCCATCTCCGGCGACACCCGCGTGCCGATGAAGGAGGTGCATGATCTCTTTGCGGGCAAGGGCACCGTGGAGGATGTGCTCAAAGCTGCCGAGACGGGCGAGGGCGAGGCCTTGCGCAATCATCGCTGCTACGCGCATCTGTATCTGGGCCTGTATTTTGAAGCACTCGGTGATGAGGCGAAGGCCAAGGACCACATGCTGAAGGCGGCGAAGGATTACAGCATGGACCACTACATGGGGAAATCCGCGCAGGTGCACGTCAAAGTCCGTAAGTGGTGAAAAATTCGTCAGATTTGAGGATCAGTCTCATCTGTTGGTTGCGAAAATCTGTATTTGGAGTCTCTTGACCGGTACATGACTCATGGCCCCGCTTCGGCTGATACCATTCTTCGTGCCGAGGTAAGCAGGGTAGGTCCTGAGTTGATCCTGGCAACGAAACCATACGCCGTGGACAGCACGGCAAAAAGCTGGTGGTATCTGCTTTCCACCGCCGTGTTTCTAGCCGTGGCGGCCTGGGCACCTCTCTACATTCCTGACTGGCTGCTGGTGCTGGAGATCGCCTTCAGCGTCCTCACCGGACTGCTCCTGCTCCGTCTCTTCGTGATCTATCACGACCAGCAACACCACGCCATCCTGCCGAAGTCCAAGGTGGCCGAGTGGATGATGCGCGGCTTTGGCATCATCGCCCTGAGTCCGAGCAGCATCTGGCGCGCCTCGCACAATCATCACCACAATCATAATTCGAAGATCAAGGGCTCCCACATCGGCTCCTTCCCGATCATGACGCTGGACCATTTCCAGAAAGCCTCCAAGTCTGCCCGCTGGATCTACCTTTTCATGCGTCATCCGGTGACCATCTTTTCAGGTTACCTCACCGTCTTCATGCATGGCATGTGCCTGCGGCCCTTCATCATGAAGCCGCGTGAGCACTGGGACTGTCTCCTGGCTCTGATGCTGCATGCCGGCCTGGGGGCCTGGCTTCTGATGTTCCATGGCTGGGATGACTGGTTGCTCGTGCAGGTCATCCCGCATGCCATCGCCAGTGCCATCGGCTCCTACCTCTTTTATGCGCAGCACAATTTTCCAGACGTGTCCTTCTATGACAAGTCCGGCTGGACGTATGACCGCGCCGCGCTGGAGTCCTCCAGCCATCTGAAGACCGGCCCGGTGATGGCCTGGTTCACGGCAAACATCGGCCTGCATCACATCCATCATCTGAATGCGCGCATCCCTTTCTACCGCCTCCCTGAGGCGATGGCCGCCATTCCTGAGCTGCGGAACCCCAAGGTCACCACGCTGCTTCCCCGTGACATCCTGCGCTGTCTCCGCCTCAAGGTGTGGGACGTGAAGAAGCAGCGGATGGTCGGCCTGGACGAGTCTGATGCGTGAGGCCCTGAGGTGACGGTGACGCTGAGCCAGCAGGCATGATCACCAGAGGCCGCATTTCGGCCTGATGCGCCGGAGCTTCCAGAGCAGACGGAGATTGCCCGCTTTGCGTTTCTTAAGGCTTGTATGTCGGTCGGGGCTCGGGTTAGGAAACCGTCTCGCATGGCAATTCAGGAGAAGAAATACAAGCTGGCGGCGGGCTTTCCCGTGTCACTGCGGCGGGAGGTTGACTCAACGATCATCCAGGAAGCGGTTCAGCATTACGACCAGGGGCGTTACATCGACTCATGGCGGGTGCTGGAACCTCACGGTCCCATGCAGGCGTGGAAGAACGCTGAGGCGCTTGTCTTTGGCTGCCGTCTGGCGGGAAATCTGGCGGCGGGCCGGCTGGCGGCGCTGCTGATCCGCCGCGCGGCGCGCACGGCTCCGCATCATCCACAGGTGATCCTGCACTTCGGCTATCATCTCCAGGATTTTCGCGGCATGATGGCCGCATGGCGTCATGCGCTGGAGTCCGAGGTGCATGTGGCGCATGATCTCGAGATCCTGGCGGATCTGAAAGCGATGAGGGCGCGCATCGCCGGTAGTTACCGCGACTTCGACACGGCATGGAAGCTGTGGGAGGAAGCGGCGGTGCTGAACCCTGACAAACCCTGGCTGGGTGTCGAGAAGACCTCCATCCTGCTCAGCCAGGAGAGACGTGAGGAGGCGCTGCAAACCATCGAGGAAGCGCTTGTGCTGCGGCCGTGGTATCGCCCGGCGGTGCAGCATAAGGGACGCGTTCTGCATCTGCTGGGGCGCGGGCATGAGGCCATCCAGTTTTTGGCGGAGGCGAACGCACGCATGCAGAGTCACAGCATCGCCTGCCAGCTTCTCACCTTGAAGCGGGAGGTGGATGATCACGCGGGCATGGCGGAGCTGGTGGAGCGCATCGACTCGCTCTCCGTGCTCGCCGAGGCCGCGGAGCATGAGTGGTTGCAGGCTCGTCGCGCGGATGTGTTTTATCTGAAGGGTGACTACTCGGCTGCGGCTGCGGCGGCAGCGCAAGTTTCCGGAGACTACTACTCGGCGCTGGCCAAACGTTTGGAGCAGCCCGGCCTGCAGGCGCGTCGCGTGCGGCTGCCCTTTGAGTTTGTGCATCAAAAGCACAACACCTGCGCTCCAGCCACACTTGCAGCTGTTTCTCACTACTGGCGGAAGGAGATCACCATGGAGCAGATCGTGGATGCCATCTGCTATGATGGCACGCATGACTACTCGGAGCGCGAGTGGGCCGTGGCGAATGGTTTCGCCGTGAAGGAGTTCACGCTCACGCTGGAGTCGGTGCGGCAGTTGATCGATGCGCAGGTGCCGATCGTGCTCACGACCGTGGAGGTCACGTCCGCGCATTCGCAGGCGCTGATCGGTTATGACGATGTCCGCGAGACTCTTTTCATCCAGGATCCGGGCGAGCCACATTACCGCGAAACTTCCGCGCAGGAGTTTCTGAACAGCTACAAGCTCACCGGCCCGCGCGGGATGGCGCTGGTGCCGCAGGAGCGCGCAGAATGGCTGGCTGCGCAGTCGCTGCCGGATGAGGCCATGTATGATCTGAACCACCGCTTCAGCCTCGCGCTGGCCGCGTATGACCGGCCTGCGGCGGAAGCCGTGTGGAAGGAGATGGAGTCGGTCGATGCCGGGCATCGTCTTGTGTTGATGGGGCGGCTGTCGCTCGCGTCTTTTGATGGCAATGAAGTGGCGAGAGCAGAAGCGCTGGAGCTTTTGCAAAAAGCCTTTCCCGAGGATCCGCGCCTCTTGTACTGGAAGATCCAGTCCCTCCGCGGCCTGGGCCGCAGTGATGAGCGCCTGCGCCTGCTACGCGACTTCGTGCAGAGTGACAAATGCCAGGTCTGGGCGCTGCGCATGTATGGCGAGGAGCTTCTCGAGGACGCACGCAGCTGGCCGGAGGCACGCCGTCAGCTTCGTCGTGCGCATGTGGCATCTCCTTCTGACGCGGGAGTGCTCATCCGCATGGCGGACCTCATGCGGCGTTCACAGAAGGCCGAGCCGGATGACTATCTCACGATCTATCGCTTTGCCGCGGCGCTGTCAGACAAAGTGGAAGGCTATGCGCAAATTTGGTTCAGCCATTCGGTGAGCCTTGGCCGCATCGAGCAGGCGATCGACTGGCTGCGGCGGCGCATGCGCGCGTATGGTTCGAAATCAGCCGCGCCCTCACTGACTCTGGTGCAGGCGCTGGATGGCCTGAACCGTCCGGAGATGGTGGAGGTCATGCACGAGGCCGTGGCCATGCGGCCGGATGACGGCGAACTGCTGGTGGAGCTGGCGCGTCTGGAGACAAGGCTCGGCCACTTTGAGGAAGCCGCCTCCCTGCTGCAGCGCGCGGAGGGGAAGACCCTGCCGGCGAGGTGGCAGCGGGCGCAGGCCTTGCTGCTGCGCCGTCGTGAGGGTCCGGCGGCCGAACTAACAATGTGGCAAAATATTCTGGTGCTTGAGCCGCTGGCCTTTGATGCGCATCAGGTCGTGGCGCGCGAGCTGGCTGGCACGGGTGGAAACCTCGCGGCCATCCGGCATCTGGAGACCGTGGCGGCCCGCTTCCCGCATCACTACTCTCTCGGGCAGCTTTTGGTGCAGTGGCAGCATGACACGGATGCGGAGCTCGCGCTGCCGCAGATCCAGCGGATGATCGAGATGCATCCCACAGACCCGTGGGCGCGCCGGCAGATCGCGCTTGTGTTTCAGGATCTGGGACGTCATGAGGAGGCTCTGGCCGGGGCACGTGAAGCCGTGGCGCTGGCTCCTGACGAGGCGGCAGGTCACGCCATCCAGGGCAGGGTGCTGCAGGTCATGGCGCGTGATGCTGAAGCCGCGGAGTGTTTCCGCCAGGGCATCCGCCTGGACGTGAACTACTCCCAGAGCTTTGAGGCGCTGATCCGCACCGCCGCCGGCACAGATCTGCAGCGGAAGGAGCTGGCCTTCATCCGCTCTGAGATGATCCGTCAGGTGCTCAATGGCAGCGGTCTCCATGCGTATCGCGGGCAGGCCAGCCTGATCCTGAACCCGCATGAGTTGCATGAGGAGCTTTTGGAGGTGTGGAAAGCACGCCCTGACCTCTGGGAAGCGTGGTCGGTGCTGATCCAGCAGAAGCTGGATCTGCGCGCGCGTGAAGACGCGCTGAAACTGGCGCAGGAAGCCACGCAGCGCTTTGCCTTGTCCCCGGGAGCATGGCGTGATCTCGCGACGGTGCACCGCCATTCCGGAGACCACCCGGCGGCGCTGGAAACCATGCGCCGTGTGACCCAGATGAATCCTGACTGGCCGGACGGCTGGCTGCTGCTGGCGGAGTACCAGGAAGATGCGCGCGAGGCCGCGGCCGCGGTGCAGACGCTGCGCAATGGCGTGGCACGCCTGCCCCTGGAGCTGATGCTGCGGGGATCCCTGGCCGCGTTGCTGTGGCGCACGGGCATGCGTGAGGAGGCCTGGTCTCTGGCGGAACGAACCGCGCTGGAAGAACCCGGGGCGGACTGGGCCTGGACTCTGCTGAACAACTGGGCGGAGATCCTGCAGCGCCAGGACCGCCTGCTGGAGCTGGGGCGCTCACTCACGCGCCAGCGGCCCGGAGATGCACGCGCGTGGATGCTCCTCGCAAGGCTGCTGCCGACCCAGCACATCCAGGAGATCCTCCATGCCTTCGACCAGGCGCTGAAGATCAATCCGCATCTGGCGGATGCCTATGACTTGCGCGCGGAGACGCTTGCATCGCTGGGCCGCATTGACGAGGCGGAGGCGTCATTGAGAACGGGTCCGTGGGAGGCGGCGAACATGCCGCACAATCTCTGCGGCCGTGCCGCCTGGCTGCTGGCCGTGCGTGGAGACCTGGTGGGCGCCATCCAGCGCATGAAGATGGTGCTGGAGAAGAACAGCAACTACTACTGGGGCTGGCGCATGCTTTCCCAGTGGTCGGAGCAGCGCCGTGACATGATCAGCTGGCGCAGGGCGGCGCAGCACATGATCCAGCTCAATCCACGGTCCGCGGAGCCCTACAACGTGGCGGCAGATGCCGAGCTGCAGGCGGGCAAGCGTGACGCGGGCATCCGCCATCTGCGGGATGCGCTGCATGTGGATCCGGGTGACGTGTATGCTGCGCATCGTTTGTTAGGCTTGTTCTGGGATGCGCGAGACATGGTCGGGCTCGCGGAGGCGGCACAGGGCATGGCCACGCATGGGCATGTCGGTCTCGTACGCCGGGTGTACCTCATGCTTGCGGCCACGGAGAAGCAGGACCTCACCCAGGTCCGTGCAGACCTGGAGTGGCTGGCCACACAGCCGGACATGCTGGGGCCGATGCTCGAGCTCGTGCAGAACCGCTTCCAAGGACATAACAAAAAGCTTCACAATATCTACAACGAGGTGGTGAGCCAGGTCGCGGAGGCGGGACGCATCGGCCCCGCCTTTGCCGTGAGCTGGGTGCGCCGGCAGCACGCGCAGCGGAACTGGGCCTGCTGGCGCCAGCTCGCGTCCTGGATTCCACGCCTGGGCACACGCATCGTGCCGGCGGTGGCGGACTATCTGGATCTCATGGGGGAGGCGAAGGCGGCGAACCCGCAGCTCAAGCTCTTCATCCAGGAGCACGGGACGTTCCTGCGCGGGCATACCCTCTTGTGGAGTAAAGTTGGTTATGCATTCGCTGCCAGCGGCGAGTTCATGGACTGCGCCCAGTGGCTCCTGCCGGACTATCAGCGGCCGGATGCGGAGGCGTGGTCGCTGTCAAACCTCTGCATCAGCCTCCGGGAGATCGGTGACAAGGCGGAATCTGCCCGAGTGAGCCAGCATGTGGTGGCCATGGGGCTGCAGGATGTGAGCTGGCCCATGCATGTGGCCATTGCCGCGCATGGAGCGGCCAAGGCGGGCCAGTATGACGAGGTGAACCGGATTTTGAAACGTGAGCCCTTCCGGGGTCAGGCCTCGGAGTGGCGTGTGCTGGCCCTCGCCGCCGGTGCCTATGCGGAGGTCATGTCCACCCCGCGTGATCAGGCCCGGGCGGCCTTCATGAGGTTTCATGCCCAGGCCAAGGAGCAACTGCGCGGGACCGCTCTCAGCAAGGGTGTGCAGGATGATCTCGACCTGGCGGTGGAGAAGATGAAGGCCCACTGTGGTGTGCGGATGCCCTTTGGCAGCAGGCTCAAAGGCGGCACTCCCCGGGCCGCGCCCGCCTCCGGTGGCGGCACCACGGGTTTCGGCATGGGCATCTTCGGGCTCATCTACGTCCTATTCATGCTCATGCGGAGCTGTGACCACTCCACCAGCCAGACCATGCCGCGCCCGAGCCGGCAGGAGCTGGACCTCCTGCTGAAGCAATCACAGCAGCAGGTGGAAGCGTCCCAGCCGAACCGTGAAGAATTCGGCCTGGAGCGTCCGCCTGCCAACTCGCTCCAGGAACTGCTGGACCGGCAGAAGCGCACGGAGCTTCCGAATGATCTGCTGCTGAGGCCAAGGTGAGCTTCTGACACCCCGACTTGTCATGGTGTTCTCGGCAGCACATGAATCCGCACCCGGACATCCGCGTCACCGGGCTTGGTGGGTCCCAGATTCTCGAGGATGCCGGAGCAGCTTCCCGTGACGAAGGCGATCAAGGCGGGGGAACGCTCGCGGATCTCCGTGAAGCCACCCTTCGCAGGCAGTGATGTCCGGGCTTTCTGAAGGGCTTCGGCGAGCTGAAGATCATCGATCTGCAACCAGTCCGCACCGGAGGAAAGATCACGCGTGATCAGCGCTGCGGAGCCTTCGAAAAGCCGTAAGACACCCACCTCATCTGGATGCAGAACAAGGTCTGCGTCACGCTCGCGGAGCCAATCAGCATCATCCAAGGACAAGCGGGTGGCGCCAGAAGCAGAGTTCAGTTTCTCACGCAGGGCGGCAGGCGGCTCCAGGAGCTGTCCTCGTTTCAGGCTCAGCACGCAGCGGGCACGAGCATGAGGTGAGGGCAGGGTGACCTCGTGATTCTGAGGTGACGAGCTCGACTGAAGAATGTAGAGCCTGATGTCAGAGAGTGCCTTTTGACCGCTGATCTGCACTCCCCATCCCGTGCGGCCAATGTTCAGGGTGCCCTCCACAGCCCTGCCGGACTTGTCTTGAAGCCCTGTCAGCTCAAGCTTGGTGACCCTGCCTTTTTCCGGCAGTTTGAGCTGGCCCGGCTGCATGCTGTGATGAAAGCCGGCAGTGGCCAGACGGATGTTGAGCTGGCGCTGCACCTGACGGGCAAACTCGGCTTCAGGAATGACGCGCTGCGTCGTGGCCGGGCGGGCGGAAAATACCTGCCACAGCACCAGCAGGCCGATGAGTAGCGTCATCCCTGAGAGCGCCATCTTCAGGCTGAGGTGCGGACTGCCAGATGGCAGGGCGGCGGTGCGTGGAGTGCGGCGGAGCTTCCTCCAGACCAGGAACCAGCCTGCCACCCAGAGCGTGCCCACTACTGCCGCCGTGGTGTGTGTGACGAAAGAAATCTCCGGCAGGGTGACATCCAGAGAACCGTCCGGCAGGCGGGTGTAGGTGCTGAAGTGATTCAGCAGCGAACTTCCGAGGAGGAAGGCGACCACCAGCGAGATCATATAGAGCGGCAGTGTCAGCGCTGCCGCCGTGGCCAGACCCAGTCCATGCAGGCGGCTTTCAGAACAGCGGATCCGGTTCAACGCAGTCCAGCCAAACAGGCTGGCCAGGACCGCCAGGATGCCCACCTTCACCGCACCGATGGTCATCATCATGGCGGTGTCACCGCTGGAATCCGAGTGCGTGAGGAGCCTGTCGAGGGTCATGGAGGCCAGGGAACCGGCCAGCCAGAGCACGAGCACCAGCAGCAGTCCACCGCTCAAGGCATGGCCCGAGAGCCTGCTGCGCGTGTCCCCTGGCTGATTCTGGTCCGCATACGGGAGACGCTGCGCCACGGGGATGGAGTAGAGGATGGGAGAGAGCGTGTGCTCGAAGCGGAACAAGGTGGTCCCGAGGCTCAGCATGATCAGGCTGAGGACGAAGTCAGACCAACGGATGGCCGCCCAAGGGTCTGCGCCGGAGAGGGAGGCGAGTTTCCAGAGCTGCGGGAACCATTGATAGAGCCGGACAACTGCGAAACCAATGATCGTTAGGCCCGCCAGCCTGGCCGCGATGCCGGTGATCTCCCTTTTCTGGCGCGGCGGCAGAGTGAGCGGGCGGTAGCTGGCGCGGATGAAGACATCATGACGCCGGACCAGCAACCATGCGGCCATGCCGAGCGTCAGGGCCGATGGCAGGCGGTCCGCAAGCCGGGCGAGGAATTTTCCCAAAATGAAGCCGTCAGGCCATGGCCGAATGACTGCAGACACGAGTGCCAGCGCGGTCATGCCGGCAAAAATCCAGCCTGCGATTTTCAACAGTCTGCCGAACCAATGTTGATACTTTTCTCGGGAATGGACGGTGTGGGTGACGAGGCTCGTGGAGAGAGTGGCCAGATGCGTGCGCAGCTCCTGGATGGTCTGGTAACGTTGCTCGGGATTCCGCTCCAGTGCGCGGCGGACGATTTCATCCAGACGTGTGTCCACGGCGGCCGTTTGTGAGGGTGGCTGGAGCTGCTCGGTGGGAAGGCGGCCTGTCAGCAGCTCATACAAGACCACGCCGAGGGAGTAGATGTCCGCGCGGTGATCCGCGCGCACATCCGCATGACGCTGCTCGGGCGCCATGTATTGCGGAGTGCCGGCGATGATGGTGCTGCGCGGGCTGGCGGCGGGGGTGCTTTCTTCCGTGCTCCCTGCCTCATGACGGCTCATCATCCTGGCGATGCCGAAGTCAGCGATCTTCACGCGCCCTGCCTTGTCCATGAGCAGGTTCTCCGGCTTGATGTCCCGGTGGACGATACCGTGCTCATGGGCGTATTGCAGCGCTTCGCAAATGGGAGGCACGATGGCGAGCGCCTGCTCCGGATTAAGATGAGATCCCTGCATGGCCTGGCGGAGATTCACTCCGTCCACGAACTCCATGAGCAGGTAGTAGAAGCCGCCGGACTCACCGAAATCATGCACGGTGACGATGCTCGGATGGTTCAGCGCGGCGAGAGCACGCGCCTCATGGGCGAAGCGCTCGGCGAAGGTCGCGTCCTTTGTCTGCTCCGGAGCCAGCAGCTTGAGCGCCACCAGGCGGGCGAGCGTCTTTTGCCGCGCCTTGTAGACCACGCCCATGCCGCCACGGCCGATGCATTCGAGGATCTCGAGCTGTGGAAAGTGTGCTGCCAGGTCCGCAGGCGCTAGCGGCTTTTGTGGAGCGATGACCGGAAGTGTCTCGTCCATGGTCGGACTCATGGCCACATCCATGAGACAAATGGCGCAGAGGCCGGGCTGGAAACCTGCAGGCAGAGGCCCGTCACAACGGGTGCAGAAGAGATGGGAGGGAGGAGCAGTCTGGCTCATGCGGTCTGCCTGACGTGTGCGGCGGGAAAGGTTGCGAAAAATATAAAGATCAACGGCTTCTCAAGGCGGAGAAGAGCACCTGCATCTCCTCATCGACTGCGGAATCATCATCCAGGGTGACGGCAATCTCGGCCTTCACCAGTGCGCGGAAACGCTGCCTCAGACGGTGCGTGGCGGCCTTGAGCGTGTTCACATTCATGCCCAGAGATTCCGCCAGCGCGGCCTGGTCTCCATGCGCTGCCTCGCCGCTTAACCAAGGTTGCAACCGCGCAAAGGCATCGCCCTTGCCCTCGGCGGCCTGCTCCTGGCGCAGCGCCTCCATGGCACGGGCAAGGACAGTATGAGCCCACTCGCGATCAAAGGCTTCATCCGGAGAGATCTGCGCGGGGTCCGCGAGCGCGGGAGTTTCTTCATCGTCCACGGAGATAGGGGTTTCGCCTCCACCTCTCCGCAGTCGCAGCGCTGCCTCGCGCTGATGCGAAAGAAAATGCTTCACGGCACCCAGCAGATAGGAGCGGAAGCGCCCTCGTGACTGCTCCGCATGGTTGATGGCCCTGCCGGCGAGGACGATGGCGAAAAAGTCATGGGCCAGATCCCTCGCTGCATCCTCCTGGCGTCCTTCCCGGCGCAGAAAGGAGATCACCGGTGAGTAATAGGCCGCGCAAAGCTGCTGGAGAGCCTCCTGACCTTGGGCGGAAGGCTCCCGTGCCAGCACCACGCGGCTCCAGCGGGTGGTGTGAAAGGCAGCGGAGGTCGGCGGAGGCATGGAAATGAGCATACTGATACTCCAGACGGATCGGAAGCCATTCGTTGCGCGGGAAATCTACTCGCGGTGGAGTCGGCTGCTCCGCCGGAGGTGTCGCTTTCGTCACGCTCGGGGCTTTGAGTCTGGGGGCGGATGCCGCATCCGCTTCCGTCGTGTCGCCAATTCACATCATTGATGCCATCGGGCCGTTCTTCCGCGGCTACGACCGGCGTGTGATCAACTGGTCCAAGATCCCCTGGGATCATGTGGGCCGGCAGGGCGCGGCGTGGTGGGAGCAGGTGTGCCGGGACCTGAACGTGCTGGCACGGCAGGCAGCGAGCTGGGGATTTAACACAGTCTCCATCGATGACGTGGCGCATCTGGCGCTGCATGACATGGTCGAACCGGATGTGCGGCACCGGATCGAGCGCTATCGCGCGGAGATGCGGCGCTGCTTTGCGGTGCTGAAGAAGGCAGGTCTGAACATCCACGTGACCATGGATGTCTTCTCGGCCACGCCATGGCTGAAGAAGAGCCTTCGCATCGCCCGCAAGCCGGTGAACGTCTATCTCGCGGAGCTGATGGACCGCTTCCTCACGGACTTCCCGGAGGTGTCAGGCATCATCGTCCGCATCGGTGAATCCGACGGCAAAGACGTGAAGGATGACTTTCACAGCCAGCTCGTCATTCAAACCCCGGAGCAGGCCCGTGAGTTCCTGCTCGCGCTGCTGCCCACGTTTGAAAAGCATCAGCGCCTCATGGTCTTCCGCACCTGGACGGTGGGTGCCTATCCCATCGGCGATCTCATGTGGCATCGCGATACTTTCTCACGCGTGTTTGATAGCATCGTTAGTTCGGCGCTGGTGGTCTCGATGAAGTATGGCGAGAGTGATTTCTTCCGTTACCTGCCGCTGAACCGGAACTTCTTCCGCACCTCATTGCCGAAGATCGTGGAGCTGCAGACCCGTCGCGAGTATGAAGGCTGCGGCGAGTATCCCAGCCCCACCGGCTGGATGTATGAGGAGTATGCGCGCGAGCTGCGGCAGGCGGAGAATGTGATCGGCTGCATGGTGTGGTGCCAGACCGGTGGATGGGTGCCCTTTCGCAGGCTGGCTTTTCTGGATGCGGAGGCGGTGTGGACGGACCTCAACACCTTCGTCACCATCCGTGTGATGAAGGATGGCGCGCTGGTGGAGGATGCCGTGCGCGCCTTTGCGAAGGAGCGCCGGCTAGGCGATGCGGACGCCTTGCTTGAGCTTCTGCGCCTCGCGGACGAATGCATCCGCGAGCTGCTCTACATCGAGGAATATGCACGGCAGAAGCTCTTCTTCCGTCGTGTGCGCATTCCACCGATGCTGCAGGTCTATTGGGGGAACATTTTTGTCTCTCACAGCCTGCGCCGCCTGCTGCGCTACTTCGTGCGTGATGCAGATGCAGCGCTGCGCAGTGCGCGGAGATGTCTCGACAATCTGGACCGCATGATGGAGCTGGCGGAGCGCGCTCATGTACCGGTGAAGGACATCGAGTACATGCGTGACACCTTCCGCCTGCTGGCACTTTCGCGGGAGTACTACTTTGCCGAGGACTCGGCGGATATTGAACCGCGCATCCTCGCGGCGAAGGTCGAGTACAAGACCAAGTATGCGAAGCGGGGTCTGCGGCCTCGCTATCGCATCAAGACGGACTTCAAGCCGCTGCTGCTGAACCCGCGCTACCTTGCGTGGGCCGTGCAGTTCCTCATGCGCCGTCAGCGCGGCTATCGAGTCGTGGATCGCATTGTCGTGCTCGATGGCCTCTCGCTGATCTACCGTTTCATCGCGGCGCGCAAACCGCACTGGATCCCTGGCTTCGCCTCCAAAAGCGCGATGGGCGTGGATGTGGTGTTCAAGTAGCGGAGCTAGCTCGATGAGCGCTTCGGCCTGGTGAGAAAGAAGAGCAGCACGCCGAGCAGCGCGACGAAGCAAGTGGCGGCGGTCAGCACCGTGAGCACGAGATCACGCAGATCCTTGTTGGGGATGAAGCCCAGCTTGTGGAAGTTCGTGAAGATGCGCGCCTCGAACTGGCGCTCATCATCCGTGTGCCGCGTGACGCTGCCGGTGGTGGTGGACACGTAGACACGCGTGTGCAGCGCATCATCGATGTCATAACGATACACCGGCAGAATGCGGAAGATGTTGATGTACTCCGTGTTGAAGCTGGTGAGGAAGTCCGTCTTCTTCACTGGCACACCCGCGAGGAAGGCGCTGGCGATCTGCGCGGCATAGGCCTCGTCCTGCGCCGGGTCCACACGGCCGTCCACCGCGCTCACGTATTGCGCGGCGCGGCTGCTGGCGGTGTAGATCTGATACCAGGGCTGCATGCCGATGCTGCGCACATTGATCGCGGCGATGCCCTGCGCCGCATCAGGCAGACGTGCCGCGGCATCCGCCGGGCTGATCTTGATCAACGACGGGTCCAGCGTACCCGTGGGCCGCGCCGGAGGCGGCGGGAGCTGGGTGCGGGTCATCACGTTATGGATGACGCCGCTGCCCGCAGACATGAGGATGGTGAGACTGAAGGCAAGGCCCAACCAGCGGTGGGCCTTGCGAACGAAATGTTTGTTCATGCTATTTTGAGAGATGAGAGGTCACCACTTCCATTCCACGCCCGCGTAGACGGCACGGCCATCACCCGGGAAGTAAGCGGCGGTGGCCGGGGTTGCCGTTTTGAACACGCCGGTGGTGGCCACATAGTCCTGGTCCAGCAGGTTGCGCACTTCGACGAAGAAGGAAGGGCCTTTTGGGCGGCGGACGCCTAACTTGAAGCCCAACAAGGCATAGCCGCCAGCGCTCTGGGTGTTGTCCAGGTCCACGAAGTAAGACTGTGGTGCCCACTCCACATTCGGACCTGCATAGAAACCGCAGGGATGCTCATAGACCAGCTCCGCACGGTAGTAGTGGCGCGGCACGCCGGGCAGGTCGTTGTCGCCAAACGCACCATCACCATCGAAGCGGAAGTCATTGAGGAGATAGGTCTGGCGGAGCAGCACGCGGTCGCCCTTCTTGTCGCCGTCCGCCTGGGCGAAGAGGCCGCGGGCGAGATCCACATCCAGCGCGGCTTCAATGCCCTGGTGGATGGTGCGTCCGGCATTCACGGTCTGCGTGGCGCTCACGCCAGGAATGCCGAGGGCGAGAAGCTCGTCATCGATCCAGGAGTAGTACCAGACGAGGTCCCAGCGCATGCGGTCCGTGCGGCCACGTGTGCCGACCTCCACCGTGGTGCCCCATTGAGCGCTGAGGTCCACCAGGCCCGGTGCGGCACCGGCGGCGGTGAGCTCGCCAAAGGAAGGCGGCTCAAAGCTGCGGCTCACATTCACAAACACCTGCTTGTCCTTCTGCGGCTCCCAGATCACGCCGGCCTTCGGGCTGAAGCCCCAGTAGTCACGGGAGGCGGTGTTGTCCGCGCCGAAGATCGTCTCCTCATCAAACTCACGGCTGGCAAAGGTGCCCTGCGCGCCGAGAACGAGCGAGAAGGTGTCGGTGAGATGGAAGGTGTCCTGCAAATACAGGTCCACGTTGGAGGAGGTCAGCTCGTTGTCCGCTGTGCGCGCACCGCGTCTGCCGCCGATGTTGAGGAAGCGATTGTCCTGAGTGACGCCATACACCGCGCCGAGACCGAGGGTGAAGTGGTTGTCATGACCGAAGAGTGTGGCCGTGTTGTCATAGCGCACATCGATGCCGAGGTCGTTGCTGAGCTGGTCGATGACCTGGAAGATCGGATGATCGAGATCCTTCCACGACCAGAAGCTGCTGACGGTGAGTGTCTGCGTGTCGCCATCCGTGATCGTGGTTTTGTTCGCGATGCGGAAGAGGCGGAAGTCACGCTTCTGCCTGCCGGCCACGTTGCCTGCATTCGCCTGCTGCGGATTGCGCTGGAACTGATCCTTGGTGATGGAGCCCGGCAGCTCTGAGTCCGTGTTCACATAGGTGAAGTAGAAGCGTGTCTCGATGGCATCGCTGATGCGGTGGCCGATGTTCGCAAACAAGCGCTGGCTGGACTGCTGGCTGTAATCGCGGAAGCCGTTGCTGAAACTTGTGGTTAGGCTGACATAGTAGTCGTTGTCGCCATAAACACCACCGGAGCTGAGCTGGGTGCGGAGCGTGTCAAAGCTGCCCACCTCCACGCGCGCCTGGGCGGCAGGGGCATCATGGCCGGTCATGGAGACGAAGTTGATCGCGCCGCCCAGCGTGGTGGAGCCGTATTGCAGGCCGTTGGCACCACGATAGACCTCCACATAGCTGGCTGCCATGGGCTCCACGGCCTGCATGTCAAAACCACCATCCGCGAGGTTCAGCGGCGAGCCATCCTGCAGCAGCTTGATGCCGCGACCATGGAAGGTGCGCTGCACGCCGGAGCCTCGGATGGACAGCCGGCTTTCCTCCGCACCGAAGCGCGGCTGGATGAACACACCGGGAGCGAAGTCGAGCGCATCCTTCAAAGTGGAGGCGCGGCCGCGTTTGTAGTCCTCCGCATCCACGACGGCCACACCGCCGGGGATGGTGGCATTCATCAGCTCGCGCTTGGTCTCGAGCGTCGGTGTGGTAAGGGATTCTCGATCCGCTGTGACGGTGATGGTCGGCAGGGTTTCGACGTTCTGCGGCTCCTGGGCCGCCAAGGTGAGAGGTGCGCTGACAAGCGCGAAAAGAGGTAGGAAAGATTTCATGAAGACAGGTCAGGTGACGGGAGGGCTGGAAGCACGGCACGTGGGCGCCAACGGGCGCAATGCATGTGCGATGACACCGCCAAAGCAGCGGCGTGCCGGATGGATTGATGGATCTCTGGGAGCCCCCGGCTTCAGCCGGAACGGGCAGGTCAGTGATGATGTCTCCACTGGGCCCACGACTGCCGGGACATGTCCCGGAAACGTGATGGCAGGGAAACTCAGTCGATGCCTGAACGCAGTGCTCCAGGGATCAGCAGCCTGCCTCAGGCGGTGGAGTCACCGGACGTTCATGACGTGCCGCAGCGATGCTGGAGACCGTGCTCCAGGCCTGCGGTGTCTCAGAAGGAAAAACAAACGTTGGAACAGAAACCAGGGCCAGCGTGAGTTTCAGCTCTTTCACCTTGGCAGGTGGTGTCTGGCCATCCGCAGGTGTCTGCTCGCTCTTCACACCCTTGTTCACCAGCTTACACATGGGGCAGGGGTGCTCGCCGTCAAAGGTCTCGCTGAGGCCCGTGACCACACCTTTCTCCACGGAATAAGTCACGGCCATGCCCACCCAGGCGGCGGATTGCAAGACCACCCAGTGCAGCCCGATGGAGACACACAGCGCCAGCACGACCAGTCCGCGCGCGAAGCGGGCAAGGCAGTGATGCTGGTTCAGTCGGGAGGACATGCGGGAGAAATAAAAGAGACCAGTCGCGGACGAATGTCAAAACTCGTTTCGTGCCGGGTTCATAAGAGATGGGGAAATGTGGTCAAGGTGGATGACCTGCCGACGATGGCCCTGGTCGTATTTCACATAGACTTTGACGCGGGAATCTGGTAGGCGGAATCGTTTAGGATCAACCATGAACCTTCGTGCTCTCTTCCTCCTGCCTGTTCTCCTCGGCCTGAGTCATGCGGATGATTCCGCGCGCTTGTGCAAGCTGCTAGCGAAAGGCGGTACGGTGACGATTCCGGCTGGAGACTATCATCTCGAGGGAGTGAAGCCTCTGCCACTGGCTTCAAACATGACCGTGTTTGCGCATGGGGCGCGCTTCATTTTGCCGGAGACACTGCCAGACAAGGCACGCCTGGTTTTGTTTGCTGGAGAGAACATCACGCACTTCACATGGCAGGGCGGCGAGTTCATCGGGCATGTGTTTGATCCGGCGAAGAAGGACAATGTGTGGGAGCCGAATGCGAACACGAAGGGCATCGAGATCACGACCACGAAAGAAGGCGGCACGCATGACATCTTCTTCCGCGATGTGAGATCCAACGGCATGGCTGGAGCCGTGGTGGGTGTACATGGCCTGTATGGAAAAAAGGAGAACGAGGTGACCTCCTATGCCGAGCGCGTGGCGGTGGAGAGCTGCACGCTGCTGCGCAGCGGCAAGTTCATGTGGGACTACGGCTACCTCTGGCAGATCATGACCTTCCCGGAGGCTTATGAACCCTGGGAAGTGGAGCGTGCCAAGAAGTACTTCCGCATGGATCTGGTGCGCGAGATCACGATCACTGCGGGTGATGACCGCGTGAAGCTGGACAACACCGTGCGGCCCATCGCTGTGAGTGTGAATGACGAGCCGAAGGAAGCACTGACCTTCATGGGTGAAAAATTGCCTAACAACATCATTCGCGGCCGCCAGTATTTCGTGGTCGATTCAGGGAAGGATTTCATCAAGATCGCCGACAAGCCGCAAGGAGAGGCGATCCGATTTAAAGATGCTGGCGGAGGCCAGCTGGCCTTCAACATCAGCGGCACCTATCTCGGGGCTTATGCGCCCACGGGCAGCGGCCCGGGGAAAGGTGCGTTTGATATCGTTGGCGCACGCGATGTGCGGGTCACGGGCTGCCAGCTTAGTGCCATTGGCGACACGATGCATATCCAGCGCTGCCGCAATGTGGTGTTTGCGAACAACCACATCATCGGCAGCCGCATGGGCGCCTTCTTCCTGGCGGAGTATTGCCAGAACGCCACCATCACCGGCAACCTCGTGGATGGCACGAACGGCAGCCGCGTGATCAGCGTGGAGAAAAGCTGCACGGACGTGACCATGACCGGCAACACCTTCCGCAATGGCGGTCGTGGTGCCTGGATCAACCAGCCTGTGAATTTCGTCATGACGGGGAATGTCTTCATTAACAACACCACGAAGAACGAGACGGATATGCGCCGCGGAAGGATCGCCTATCAAACCGCGAAACCCGGCACGTTCCCCGAGCTCTACTTCACGCTCTATGAACCCGGTGCCACCTATGGCCCCGCCATTGTGCGTGATAACATTTTCATCCTCGGCGAATCCGCCCCCGATGAAGCCGTGACCTTTGCCCCCAACGGCAAAGACATCCTCTTCACCGGCAACATCTTCCGAACCAAAAGCGCGACCATCGTCGTCGACCCGACCTGCACGAACACCCTCGTCGACCAAAATCCCGGCGCGAAGACCGTGATCAAGGCGGTGGATTTTAATCACGGGCGGAGATAGTCACATCCATACCACCATTGGAGAAGGTGATCCCGCGCGAGTTCTTTGCTTCGCGTGAGATTGTCTGCATAGTCAGACGAATGCTCCTCACTCGCGACGATCTCATTCTCACGGACGAACAGAACCGTTTTGATGTGCCTGCCATCGCGGCATTGATTCAAAACACGTACTGGGCTTCTCATCGCGGTGTGGAGCAGATCGCGGCGTCGCTGAGGAGCTCGACCTGCCTCGCTTTGATGCGAGGTGAGAAGACGCTGGGTTTTGTGCGGGCGATCACGGATCATTCAGTGAACTCCTACATCTGTGACTTCGTCATCGCGGAGGAGTGTCGCGGGCAGAAACTCGGCACGTGGATGCTGGAGGTGCTGATGGCGCATCCGGACCTGGTGCGGACGAGCCAATTGTTGATCACGAAAGACGCGGCGGCCTTTTATGAGCAGCACGGCTTTGCCGAGCATCCCTATGTCTGCATGAAGCGGCCCACCCAAGCATGGTCATGATTTTGATATGAACCCTCGACTGACAGCCATTCACATCTCTCCTGCAGCCACCGTGCTGCCTCACAGCGTTAGCGAAGTGGAGGCGCGGGCGAATCGCGGGCTGGTGGGAGATCGCTATTATGAAAACGCTGGCACCTTCTCTGGGGCGGATCCGAAGGGTCCCGGAAGAGAGGTCACGCTGATCGAGGCCGAAGTGTTGGCGGAGTTGCAGCTTTCTGCCGAAGAAGCGCGGCGGAATCTGGTGACCTCCGGGATTCGTCTGAACGAACTTGTGGGCAGGCAGTTTCGCGTGGGTGAGGTGCTCGTTGAGGGCATCCGCCTTTGTCCGCCGTGCACGCATCTGGATCGTGTGACGGGCAAGGAACTCCTCAAGCCGCTGGCGGACAAGGGCGGCCTGCGTGCGAACCTTCTCAGTGATGGTGTGATCCGCGTGGGAGATGCCGTGGAGCCTTTGCCTCTTCGTCTTCGTCGTTTGAATGCGGTGGATGAAACCCAGATCGCGCAGCTAGCCGATGTGCTGATGGACTGCGTGGAAGGTGGTGCCTCGGTGAGCTTCATGCAGCCACTCACCCGGGAGCGTGCACTGGCCTTCTGGCAAAAGGTGTCTGCGGATGTCTCGGCAGGCAAGCGGGCACTGATGGTGGCGGAGGATGCGGAAGGGATCTGCGGCACTGTGCAGCTCATCTTTGACCTACCGGAGAATCAGCCGCACCGCGCGGATCTGGCGAAGATGCTGGTGCGTCGTCGGGCCAGGCGACAGGGTCTGGGTGAGTTGCTGATGCGTACGGCGGAGGTTGCGGCACGGGAAAGCGGGAAGACGCTGCTGGTGCTCGATTGCGTGACCGGCGGGGATGCGGAGCGGCTGTACCAGCGCCTGGGCTGGGTGCGGGTGGGAGATATCCCGGACTTCGCTTTGTTCCCAGAGGGCGGGCTTTGCAGCACGACGTATTATTACCGGCGGGTTTGAGGGAGGATTCAAGATCCCTTGGACTCCGTCCACCCCATTGGAATGGGGTGGTACGACGGGGCCGGACGTAGAACCCCATTCCAATGGGGTTTCATCTGCGATTCATGGGTGAGTTTGAGCACGCGCCGGAGTGCCGAATCCCGGTCTGGCCTGATGGCTTGGGCCATGCGCGCCCTTGCGCATGAACGCTTTCCGCCTATCTAGCGCGCCCTTCGTATGCACCGCTTCCATTACAACCAGGGTCAGCTCTTCTGTGAAAACGTCAGCCTTCAGTCGCTGGCGGAGAAACACGGCACCCCTCTTTACGTCTATTCCAAAGGCACGATCACCGACCACTTCACGCGTCTCGACGCGGCGCTCGGTGAGCTGGACCATCTGATCTGCTACGCGGTGAAGGCGAACTCGAACCTCTCCGTACTCTCCACCATCGCGAAGCTGGGCGGCGGTTTCGACATTGTCTCCGCAGGCGAGCTTTACCGCGTGATCAAGGCCGGTGGTGACGCCAGCAAGTGCACCTTCGCCGGTGTGGGCAAGACGCGTGACGAGATCGAGTATGCGCTGAGCCAGGGCATCTACTGTTTCAATGCGGAGTCCGAGGCTGAACTCGAGTTCATCAATGAAGTCGCGGGCAAGCTGGGCAAGAAGGCCCCGGTGGCCGTGCGCGTGAACCCGAACGTGGACGCGAAGACTCACGCCAAGATCACGACAGGCAAGAGCGAGAACAAATTCGGCATCGATTTCGACCGCATCGGCGCGGTGTATGCGCGCATCGCCAATGAGATGCCGAATCTCATCATCAAGGGCCTGCAGATGCACATCGGCTCCCAGCTCACCAGCGTGGATCCCTTTGTGGAAGCCGTGAAGAAGGTGAGCCCGCTCGTGGCTGAGATGAAGGAGAAGTATAACCTGCAGTTCTTCAGCATCGGTGGCGGCATCGGCATCAACTACCGCCAGAGCCTCGACTCCGGTGACGCTGGCTGGTGGGAGAAAAACAGCGCCGAGCAGCATCCGCTGACGATCCAGAAGTATGCCGATTCCGTGGTTCCGCTGCTGAAGCCGCTGGGCATCCGCATCCTCTGCGAGCCAGGCCGCTTTATGGTGGGTAATGCAGGAGCGCTCCTCACGCAGGTGCTGTTTGAGAAGCGCGGCGGTGCCAAGATCTTCAAGATCGTGGACGCCGGCATGAACGACCTCATCCGCCCGACGCTGTATGAAGGCTGGCACCAGATCGTGCCGCTGAAGCAGGTTGAAGGCGAAGTGGAGAAAGTCGACATCGTCGGCCCGATCTGTGAGACGGGTGACTACCTGGCGCAGGATCGTGAAGTGGCTCCGGTGAAGGCCGGGGACTACATCGCCGCGATGAGCGCTGGCGCCTATGGCTTCAGCATGGCCTCCAACTACAACACCCGCCCGATGCCTGCCGAGATCCTCGTGGATGACAGCCAGGCCCACGTGGTGCGTGACCGCCAGACTCTGGATGATGTGCTCAAGGGCGAGCATGTGGTCTGAGTCTAGGTAGATTGGTCTAACGAAAACTGTTTTCACCCGCTCATGGCTTTGGCTGTGAGCGGGTGAACTGCGTTTGAGAGTGGTGGAGTGGTGGAGAGTCCTTCGCCGGAGGCTACGGACTCCAGGGTCGTGGAGTGAGATGGCGGGGAAACACCCCATTGGAATGGGGTGGTACGTTGGGGACGCTTCGCGACTGCGGTGTCCGGGATAAAATACTTCTTGCCAATTTACCGGATGTGCGTCCAATATACCACACAACCATGAAAGCACTCGTCAAAGCCAGAGCAGAGCGCGGATTGTGGCTCCAGGATGTCCCGGAGCCCGAAGTCGGCATCAATGATGTCCTCATCAAGGTGCGCAAGACCGGCATCTGCGGCACGGACCTGCACATCTACAAGTGGGACGCCTGGGCGCAGAAGACCATCCCGGTGCCGATGGTGGTGGGGCATGAGTTTGTGGGCGAGGTCATCGCCGTCGGCTCCAACGTGAATGACTTCCATGCGGGTGAGATCGTGAGCGCGGAAGGACATGTGGTCTGCGGGCGCTGTCGTAACTGCCTCGCGGGCCGCCGTCACCTTTGCAAAGACACGGTGGGCATCGGGGTCAATCGCACGGGAGCTTTTGCGGAATACATCAGCGTGCCGATGACGAATGTCTGGCATCATCGCGATGGAGTGGATGAGGAGGTGGCGAGCATCTTTGATCCCTTTGGCAATGCAGTGCACACCGCGCTGGCCTTTGAATGTCTTGGCGAGGATGTGCTCATCACTGGCGCAGGCCCGATCGGCATCATGGCGATTCCGGTCGTGAAGCACGCAGGCGCGCGGCACGTGGTGATCACGGATGTGAATGACTATCGGCTCGATCTTGCACGCCAGATGGGCGCGACGCGGGCGGTGAATGTAAAGAACGAGAGCATCACCGAGGTGCAGAAGCAGCTCGGCATGAAAGAAGGCTTCGATGTGGGCCTGGAGATGAGCGGCAATGCGACGGCCTTCCGCGACATGATTGATAACATGTGCCACGGCGGGAAGATCGCCATGCTCGGGATTCCGAGCGAGCAGATCGCCATCGACTGGAATAAGGTGATCTTCAACATGCTGACCGTAAAGGGTATCTACGGCCGCCAGATGTATGAGACGTGGTACTACATGAGCGTGATGCTGGAGAGCGGGCTGAACATCAAGCCGGTGATCACACATCGCTTCCACTACACCGACTTTGAAAAGGGCTTCGCCGCCATGGAGTCCGGAAACTGCGGCAAGGTGGTGCTCGACTGGGCCTCATAGATTCATCTCATTTTCGAACCCGCCTATCATCTCAGGCTGAAATCATGCGCTCTCTAGCTTTCCATTCCGTCGTCATCTTGGGCGCGCTGCTGCTCGCACTCACGCCGTCCGCCAAGGCCGCAGACTTCCGTGCGCTGCTGGATCGCGAGTGGGAGTGGATGATGGAGCAATCACCGACCTGGGCATCCTCGTTGGGTGACCGGCGCTGGAATGACCGCTGGGAAGACATCAGCGCCACGGCCATCGAGGCTCGTAACGAGCACCAACGGCAGCTCTTGAACGAACTGGAGGCGATGAATCGTGCCGCGTTGAGCGAGGCGGACCAGCTTAATTACGATCTGTTAGTTAGGCAGCTCCGCGATGAACTGGAGGGGGTGCCGTTCCGGCTCCATCTGATGCCCATCAACCGCCGTGGCGGCATCCAGACCAGTGACGAGCTCGCGGATGCACTGCGCTTTGACACCGTGAAGGACTATGAAGACTGGATCGCCAGGATGCGGGCTTTTCCAGCCTACATGGATCAAACCATCGCCCTCATGCGCGAGGGAATCCGCCTGCGCATCCTGCAGCCGAAGGTGGTGATCGAGCCCGTGCTCGAGCAGGTGGATGGGCAGATCGCGGGAGAGGTGGCGAAGCATCCGTTTCTGGCCCGATTTGAAAGAATGCCATCCGCCATCTCGGGGGCGGATCAGAGCCGTCTGAGAGCTGAAGGCGCGAAAGCAGCCATTGAGCAGGTCATTCCAGCCTTTGAGCGTTTGAAGATTTTTTTGAAGCAGGAGTATCTGCCTGCTTGTTATGACGAAGTGGGTCTATGGCAGCATCCGCAAGGCGCGGCGTGCTATGCGCATCTGGCGAGGCACTTTACCACCACGGCTCTCACGCCGCGTGAGATTCACGAGATTGGGCTGCGTGAGGTGGAGCGCATCACCGCAGCCATGGAGAAGGTGAAGGCGCAGGTGAAGTTCCCCGGTACGCTGGCGCAGTTCTTTGAGCATCTCCGCACCGACAAGCGCTTCTTTTATGCTTCATCCGGAGACCTCATGCTCGGCTATGAGGCCATGTCGAAGCGCATTGATCCCACGTTGGTGAAGCTCTTCCGTGCCATGCCGCGCATGCCTTACGGGGTGAAGTCCATCCCTGATAAAATCGCGCCGCACACCACCACCGCTTACTATCGCGAACCGGCGCCTGACGGATCACGTGCAGGCACTTTCTTTGTGAATCTGTTCAAGCCGGAGACGAGGCCGAAGTGGGAGATGATGGCGCTTTCTCTCCACGAGTCCGTTCCCGGTCATCATTTTCAGATCGCGCTGGCACAGGAGCAGGGAGAGCTGCCAAAGTTTCGCCGCCAGCTGCAGTTCACTGCCTATGTCGAGGGCTGGGCGCTCTACTGCGAAAGCCTGGGTGATGAACTGGGCCTCTACGACGACCCCTATGACAAGTTTGGCCAGCTCACTTATGACATGTGGCGCGCGGTGCGTCTGGTGGTGGACACGGGCATTCATGAGCTGCGCTGGAGCCGCGAAAAGGCCATCGCCTTTTTCCGGGATCATGCGCCGAAATCCGAGCAGGACATCGTCAACGAGATCGACCGCTACATCGGCTGGCCAGGCCAGGCCTTGGCCTACAAGATCGGCCAGCTCAAGATCCGCGAGCTGCGGACTGAGGCGGAGTTGGCTCTAGGCGATCGCTTCGACTTGCGCGCCTTTCATGATGTGGTGCTGCTGAGCGGTGCTGTGCCGCTGGAGGTGCTGCAACTGCGGGTGCGCGAGCACATCCAGAAGGTGAAGCTCGAAAGCGCCCAGTGAGCCGATGAAGCCGCCCCATATTTCCTCTCTGCCGCCCCCATGACGTCTCTTCACCCCTTGCTTCCATCCAAGCCTGCCGTTAGTCTTGGCCAAATGAGCAAAGCCAAGCGCAACGCATCCGCCGGCACCGAAGCTGCCGTTGAGTCTCCCGCACGCCGCTATTTCAAAGAGGTGCGCTTCCGGCAGATCCGCTCGCTGGTGGAGCTGTCACGCCGTGGCAGTTTTGCGGCAACCGCAGCGGCCATGGACCTCGCGGTGCCGTCAGTGTGGCAGCAGATTCGTTCGCTGGAGGATGAGTATGGTGTGCAGCTGGTGGTGGCAGAGGGCTCCAAGATGGCTCTGACGGAAGATGGCCGTGCGCTGGTGGATCTGGCGGCGCCGTTGGTGGAGTCCTTTGATGGTCTTCGCGCCATGTTTGAGGATCGGCGGAACAACGCCGCACGCACTCTAACTCTCGCGGCTACTCCTGCCATGCTCTCTGGCGCGCTGCGGAAGCCCATCATCCTGTATCGGAAGAATCATCCGAATGTGAAGATCGTGCTGCTGGACCGGCCTTCCTACCTGACCCGAGAGATCATCGAGCAGGACGGGGCTGACCTGGCCATCATGGGCATGGCGCCAGGAGATGAGCCGATGCCGCAGTTTCAATGCCTCCCACTGACGCGACACACCTTCCATCTCATGTGTCCGGCGGATCATGCGCTGGCACGTGCACGGCAGGTGACCCTGGCGAACATCGCCAGCCACCCGCTCGTGCTGGCCCCTGAGGAGAGCAGCTCGCACCGTCAGATCCGCCAGGTCTTCAGGAAGGCCGGGCTGGAGGATAAGATGAATGTGACGATGACCTCCACAAGCCGTGCGCTGCTGCTGAACTATGTGTCCATCGGCTTCGGCATTGCCATCGGCACCAGCGCGGCCAGCTTGAAGCCACCGAAGCCTGCCGCTGGCGAGACCGAGATCGTCTTCCGTGATGTGGCCTCGCTCTTTGGCTACGAAGAAGCATTTTTGGTTCAGCGCAAAGGGCGCTTTGAGCCGCCGCATGTGCGGGCCTTCCGCGAGCTGGTGATGAAGACCTTTCAGTAAGAGTGACCATGTCATGGACCCCTCATCCATGGTGCCGATCTGCCATTAGGCGTAGACGAATGACAGCGTGATTGATTCATTATTTATTAACCCACAGCCAAAGGCATCCCCTCCACCTGGCGTTGATGCTAACCCTAACAAACGAAACCCATATCATGAACCGCCGCTCCTTTTTCCAAGCCACAGGCATTGCCTCTCTTGCCAGTCAGTTTGCCGCGCAGGCGGCCGACAAGGCTGCTGATCCCGCCAAGCTCCCCTATGACGGTCCCGTCTTCAAAATCGGCAATATTGGTTGCGGCGGTCGCGGCACCTTTGTCTCGGGCATCATCGCGGAAAACCCTGGTTTCAAGCTCACGGCGGCCTGTGACTACTTTGAGGATCGCGTGAAGACTTTTGGCGAAAAATTTGGTGTGGCGGCGGACCAGCAGTTCACGGGTCTCGATGGCTACAAGAAGATGCTGGAGCATGTGGACGCGGTGGCGATTCACAGCCCTCCAGGTTTTCATGTGCAGCAGGCCATCGATGCCGTGGCGGCAGGCAAGCATGTGCTCATCGCGAAGCCAGTGGCCATCGATGTGGCGGGTTGTGAGGTGATCCGCCAGCTCGCGAAGGATGCGGCGAAGAAGGGCATTGTGGTGCTCGCAGATGTGCAGTGCCGTGGCGATGAGTTTTTCCAGGAAGGTATGAAGCGCATCCATGAAGGCGCGATTGGTGACCTCATGTTTGGCGAGTGCCACTATGAGGCGGATCTCATTCCGCTACAGTCCGAGGAGGACAACACGCCTGAGGGCCGCTTGAAGAACTGGATCCGTCACCGCGATCTCGCGGGTGACATCATCACCGAGCAGAACATTCATGCGCTCGATATCGTGAGCTGGGCCTTTGGGCGTCCGACACGCATCAGCGGCACCTGTGGTCGCGGTGGTCGTCCGGACAATGTGGGCGATGTGTCTGACCACTTCGCGCTGCTGTTTGAGTTCCAGAAGGGCACGGTCACCTTTGCCTCCCGCCAGTATGCGGCCTGGGGCTCGCCCTTCCTTTGCGACAACCGCTTCGTCGGCAACAAAGGTGCTTTCACCAGCAAGTTCGGCGGTCGTGTGATGATTCGCGGCGGCAAGGAAAATTTTTGGGCCGGTGGTGAGTCGAAGAACCTCTATCGCAGCGGCTCCGTGAACAATGTGGAGTCCTTCCGTGCGGCCATCGCGGCCAAGGATCCGAAGGGCAATCCGACGATTGAAGGTGCGGTGGAGACGACCTTGCTCACACTGTTCGGCGAGTTTGCCGCGAAGGCCGGACATAGCGTGACCTGGGATGAATTCATCCGTGACGCGAAGCCGGTGAAGATGAATCTGGATGGTCTGAAGGCGTGAGCCCAATGAGCCCGGCAGGTGCAAGCTGATGCTTTTCATGCTTGCACCTGCGGGAGGCCGCCTCTTCATGCAGGCATGGCTCAGGATCTCATCCGCGTGCGTGGCGCGCGGCAGCACAACCTCAAAAACATTGATGTCGACATTCCTCGGCATCAGTTGGTCGTGCTCACGGGGGTGAGTGGCAGCGGGAAGTCATCGTTGGCCTTTGACACGCTGTATGCGGAAGGGCAGCGGCGCTATGTACAGAGCCTGTCTGCGTATGCGCGGCAGTTCCTGGACCAGCTGGAGAAGCCGGATGTGGACTTCATTGAAGGGCTGTCACCGGCGGTCGCGATCGAGCAGGTGCACAGCACGCCGAATCCGCGCAGCACCATCGCCACGGTCACGGAGATCTATGACTATCTGCGCGTGCTGTATGCCGTGGCCGGGCAGCCGCATGATCCGGAAACCGGCGAGGCGCTGGTGAAGAACACACCGGCGGAGATTGGCTCACGTGTGCTGGAGTTGCCGGAAGGCACGCGCTGCGTGGTGCTGGCGCCTCTGGAGCCGCAGGAGACGGATGCGCTGAAGGCCACGTTTGAAAAACTGAGGCGGCAGGGCTTTGTGCGTGTGCGTCTGGATGGTGTGATCGTGGAGCTGGATGATGCGCTGAAACCTGAGCGTGGTGTGGAGCATCAGATCGAGATCGTGGTGGATCGCCTCGTCATTCGCGAGGGTGTGCGCCAGCGGCTCATGGAGAGCATCGAGGCGGCGCTGAAGTGGAATGAGCGCGAGGTGCAGTTCCTCATCGGCGGTGAAGGCAAGGAAGAGGTGATGGCCTTCACGACATCGTATGCGAATCCGCGCACGGGCTATTTGATGGAGAAGCTGACGCCGCAGCATTTTTCCTTCAACACGCACGTGGGTGCCTGCCCGACCTGTGAAGGTGTGGGCTCGCTCATGGCTCCGGATCCTGGCTTGATCGTGCCGGATGTGGAGGCCTCTCTTAAAGATGGCGCGGTGAAGAGCTGGTGGGCGCGGAATCCGAAGCTGAAACTGATTCACCAGCGCGGTGTCGAGGCACTCGCGAAGCATTTTGGCGTTTCGATGGAGGCTCCTTTCAAAGCGCTGCCGAAGGCCTTTAAAGACGCGCTGTTTCATGGCAGTGGCAAAGAGGCCATTTCCACCGGCTGGGCCACCAGCGGCACGAAGCGCAGCCTGGCCAAACCGTATGAAGGTCTGCTGAACGAGGCGAAGCGACTGCATGAAAATGCGGAGAGTGATGTGCTACGCACGCAGCTCTCACGCTTCATGAATCCGCTGCCCTGTCCGACGTGTGAGGGGCGCAGACTCCGAAAGGAATCTTTGGCGGTGAAGCTTAGTTCACAGTTCGCAGTTCGCGGTTCACGGTTGTCTGAAACTGAGAACCGAGAACTGAGAACCGAGAACGGTTTGAGTATCCACGACTTCTGCTCGCTGCCAATCAAGGATGCGCTGGTGTGGATGCAGGCACTCGAGATGACGGAGCATCAGCGCGCGTATGTGGGTGAGCTGCAGAAGGAGATCGTGAAGCGGCTGGAGTTTTTGGAGCAGGTGGGGCTGGGGTATCTTGGCTTGAATCGCGAGAGTGGCACGCTGTCCGGGGGCGAGATGCAGCGCATCCGCCTGGCCACGCAGATCGGCGCGGGTTTGGCAGGCGTGTTGTATGTGCTGGATGAGCCGAGCATCGGCCTGCATCCGGCAGACACGGAGAGACTCATCCGCACGCTGCTGAGGTTGCGTGATCTCGGGAACACCGTGCTTGTGGTGGAGCATGATGAGGCGATGATGCGCGCGGCGGATCATGTGATCGAGCTCGGGCCTGCGGCCGGTGTGCATGGTGGCAAGATCACGGCACAGGGAACACCGGCGGAGGTCATGGCGCTGAAGGAAAGCATCACCGGGGCTTACTTGAGCGAGACGCTGAAGATCAAGGCGCCGTCGCGCCGTATCTCGCCAGAGCGCAGCTTGTTTGAGGGTGGTGCGCATGCACTGACCATTCATGGCGCGACGGAGCATAACCTACAGTTTGTCACGACGACCTTCCCGATCGGCTGCTTCACCTGTGTTACAGGGCCTTCGGGTAGTGGCAAGTCCACGCTGGTGAACAAGGTGCTCATGCGCGCACTGCAGCGGCATTTTTACAGCGCGAAGGATGAGCCGGGCAAGCATGAGCGCATCACGGGCCTGGAGAATTTCGACAAGGTGGTGGTCATCGATCAATCGCCGATCGGTCGCAGTCCACGCAGCAATCCGGCGACTTACACAGGTGCCTTCACGGCCATTCGCGAGCTGTTTTCGCAACTGCCGCTGGCGCGTGTGCGTGGGTATGACTCGGGTCGCTTCAGTTTCAACACAGCAGGTGGTCGCTGTGAGAAGTGCCAAGGTGATGGACAGATCAAGATCGACATGCACTTCCTTGCGGATGTGTATGTGACCTGTGATCACTGCCAGGGAAAGCGATACAATGCCGAGACGCTAGAGATCACTTTCAAGGGGCGCAACATCGCTGAAGTCCTGGAGATGACGGTGACGGAGGCGGCGCGCTTCTTTGGCAAGGCGAGTGCGATCGCCGCGAAGCTCAACACACTGGAAGAGTGCGGTCTCGGCTACATCCGGCTCGGGCAGGCGGGCAACACACTTTCGGGTGGTGAGGCGCAGCGCATCAAGCTTTCCGCGGAGCTGGCGCGACGCGCCACGGGCCGCACGCTGTATGTGCTGGATGAGCCGACGACGGGTCTGCACTTTGCGGATATTCAAACCTTGCTCGGTGTGCTCTTCCGTCTGCGTGATGCAGGGAACACGCTGATCGTGATCGAACATCATCTGGATGTGATCCGCTGCGCGGACTGGGTCATTGATCTCGGCCCGGGTGGTGGCAATGAAGGCGGACGTCTGGTGGCCAGCGGCACGCCGGAGGATCTGATGCGCGTGCCGGAGAGCCCGACGGGACGCTTTTTGAAACAACATTCCTGAACCCCTTTATTTCCCTTTCATTTTCATGTCTGACATCGCCGAACGCCTGAACCAGATTCGTGAACGCATCTCCACTGCCTGCACGCGGGCGGGCAGGGATGCGAGCAGTGTGGAGCTGGTGGCGGTTTCGAAGACGAAGCCTGTGGAGGTCATTCAAGAGGCGGTGGATGCCGGGCAGCTTCTGTTTGGTGAAAATCGTGTGCAGGAAGTGCTGCTGAAGAGACCGCTGCTGCCGTCGAAGCTGCGCTGGCATCTCATCGGGCCGCTGCAGTCTAACAAAGTGCGTAAAATTCTGCCACAGGTGGAGATGATCGAGGCAGTGGATTCTCTGGACATCGCCAAGGACATCAACCGTATTGGCGCGGAGCTGGGGCTGCATCCGAAGGTGCTGCTGGAGATCAATGTGGCGGTGGAGTCGTCCAAGCATGGGTTTGGAGCGACGCAGATCCGGGAACAGCTTGAGGAGCTTTACGGGCTGGACCGCTTGTATATCCAAGGACTGATGTGCATTCCGCCATTTGATCTGACCCCGGAGCAGTCACGGAAGTATTTCGTGCAGTTGCGGACGCTGCGGGATGAGCTGGAGAAGATTGGTGGTGCGCCGCTGCCGGTGCTTTCGATGGGCATGAGCCATGACTTCGAGGTCGCGATTGAAGAAGGTGCGACGCTGGTGAGGGTGGGGACGGCGATTTTTGGGGGGCGGTGAGGCTGCGAGTGTCGCGGAGCGTCCCGGAGTGCGGTGGCAGAGATGCAAGGGCACCCTTGCATCGTCGACACCGCTCTCGTGCGCACGCAACGCGTTCGAGCTCACAGAACGTCTCTGCGCACACAGCGGTGTCGCGCTTGAGCGCTTCCCACCGCACTCCACGACGCTGCCGCGACTTCGGGGCTTTACTCGACGTTCTGGATCTGCTCGCGGATCTTTTCGAGCTCGGTCTTGGCGGCGACGACGTTGTGGGCGATGGCGGCGTGGTTGCACTTCGAGCCCATGGTGTTGAACTCGCGGAAGAACTCCTGCACGAGGAAGTCGAGGCTGCGGCCCACGGGTTCGTCGGAGGCGAGGTAGGCGCGGAACTGCTTCACGTGGCTGGCGGCGCGTGAGAGCTCTTCCGAGATGTCAGTGCGGTCGGCGAAGAGGGCGATCTCTTTGACGATGCGCTCGTCATCGAGAGGCAGAGGCAGGCCGGCTTTCTCGAGACGCTGGAGGAGGACCTCGCGCTGATTCGCAGGCACGCTGGGGGCGAGTTCGGCGATCTTCGCCGCGAGGGATTCGATGGTGGCAAGACGGGTTTCCATCTCCTCACGCAGATGACCGCCTTCAGCAGCGCGCATTTCGAGGAACTGCTTCAAGGCGGCCTCCAGTGCGGGCTGGAGCACGGGCCAGACTTCTTCGGCCACAGTCTCGCGGGCTTCGGAAACGAGCACGCCGGGGAGACGCACGATCTCGCTCAAGGAGATGTCCTGGGAGATGCCGAGGTGCTTCGCCATGGCCTTGAGCTCCTGCACGTACTTCGCGGCGACGATCTGGTCGAGGCGGGGCATGTTGTCTCCGGACGAAGGTTGGTCCGAACGGATCTGCACGCTCACACGGCCGCGTGAGCAGACGGCAGCGACTTGATTGCGGATCTGCGGTTCGAGATCGTTCAGATCACGCGGAAGGCTCACGCCGACCTCGAGCTGTTTACGGTTCACGCTGCTGCACTCCACCACCCAGGTGGTGCTGGTGCTTTCCTGCCGTGCTTCGCCACGGCCAAATCCGGTCATGCTTTTCATGTTCTGACCAATGCCGCGTGTGGTGCGGCAGGCAAGGCATGCTTGTCCTAAAATGAGGGAAGCAGCTTAGGGCGCATCATCCAGCGGGAAGGCGGAGGCGGCGAGGCGCGTCTGGGCTTCCTCACGCATGATCACGGCATGCGGCCGGCCCAGCCAGGCGCAGCCGAGGGTGATGGAGACGAGCGCAAGGAGACTGGCGATGGCCAGCCAGCGGCTGCGTCTACGCCAGGTCGGCCTAACGAAAAGAAGGGCAATGCGGTCCCCGAGCCGGGAACTGGTGAAGGCGGGCAGGGGAGCGGGAGCGGACATCCTGCCGGAAGCGAAGGCGAGGAGGTCATCCGCATAGGCAACGGGATCCGCATCGGCCACCGCAGCGCGGTCAGCCTCATGTTCGCAGGCGGCGGACCAGGCGGAGACGAGTCTCCAGGCCAGGGGATTAAACCAGAAGAGCACGGCAAAGACGCGCATGAGACAGGCCAGCGAGGCATCGTGCTGAAGCACATGATGCCATTCATGGCGCAGCGCGGTCTTTTGCAGGCGGGCGGGCCAGGTCATCCAGTCTTCCGGCAGCAAGACACCGCCCTGGCGACCAGGAAGAGCGAGTGGGGTTTCGACAAGCGATGAGACGCGGAAGCGCTTCAGGTCGCGATCGTTTTGAAGCAACAGTAGTTCGGCGACGCGGGTGCGCTCTTCATTGAGGAGTTCGCGTGCGTGCAGGCACATGCGGCGTACTTGGCGCCATTGTCTCCAACTGCGGACGAGCGTGAAGGTGATACCGAGGAGCCATAGTGAGAGCCAGAGATTTGAAGATGAGATGGTTTCCGCCGAAGTCTGCGATGCGGAGGCTTCTGTATTCTCCGGCATTATCTGGCTCAGCAGAGGCAGGAAGAGCACGGCAAGCGCGGCGATCTCCAGCGCGCGTCTTCTCAGGCCGATGGCGCTCGCGGGCACGAGTAGGGCGACTGCCATGAGCAGGCTGGAGGAGAGCAGGAACCAGATCATGGTGGTGACAAGGTGTCGTCAGGGTTTCCGATGCGCATCGATCAAGGCCTGGAGCTGGTCGACTTCCGAGGGCTTCAGGCGGCGCTCGGAGGGATCCAGCAGATTCGCCACGAGAGCGGCGGGCGAGTCATCGAAGAAGGTGGCCATCAGGCGTTTCAGTGCGCCTTTGCCAGCTTTTTGCGCGGGCTCTTTGGGCACGTAGAGATAGTGGCGCGCGCCTTCGGCCTTGGTCACGCTGGCGTGGCCTTTGTCCACCAGCACGCCGAGCAAGGCGCGAACGGCAGAGTAGTTCGGCGCATCGGTCATGCTGGACTGCACCTGCGCGGCGGTGGCCTCACCGAGACGGTAGAGGATATCCATCGCCTGGCGTTCTTTTTTGGAGAGGGGGTCTAGCTGTGCGCGTGCCACAAGAGAATGATGATGCACAAAACGGTGCTGGCAAGACACAAGTGCAGAAAAAACTGCATTTAGAAATTGACGGGGCTAATAAAGTGCAGAAAAATCTGCACATGGACCAAACACCTGCATCCACCCTCTCTCTGTCTCGAATTCTCAAAGCCTTTCTCCTCGCGACGAGCCTGGGGTTGCTGCTCAGCCAGTGCATGAGCGTGGCGCCTGCCCCTGCTCCGGCATCTGAGACCGCTAGCAGGAGCTCCTACTCCGAAGGTGGGAAGCCCGCCTCAAGCCCTACCAATGACGTCCTTGCGAAGCGTCCGGGGCTTGGCACACAACTGGGGCATGAGATCGACGATCGATCCACGAACACGCACTTCTATCGGAAGTCTGGCAGTCAGCCTGATGCTGTGGCCACCTTCCACTACAATGACCAGGAAGGCGCGAAGCTGATGGCCGAGATGATGGGCAAGGCGGTGAAGCGCGGCGGCGAGTTTGTGCTGATCCCTGGCAAGCTGGAGGTGAGCGTGAACAGCGGCTGGGGCTATGGCAGTGCCTATGAGCACTATCATGCCGGCGGGAAAGTCTTTGTCATCGGAGATGCTGGCAGCCGCTATGGTCTGGACCTGAAGAACCTGACCGACCGTCGCCTGGAAGTAGTGGTGAGCATCGACGGGCTGGACATTCTCGACGGGCAACCGGCCTCGACCCGCAAGCGCGGCTATGTGGTGCCTGCGAAGTCCTCCGTCTCCATCCGTGGCATGAAGGTGGGCGGCAAGCTGCGGACACTAGAGTTTGGCACGGTGGCGAAGTCACGTGCTGCCACGGCCTTTGGCGAGCGTGGTGCGCGCAATGTGGGGGTGATCGGCATGGCCTGCTATGAGGAGGACGAGTCGGCACGCCGTCGCGACCGTGTGGCGGAGACGTATCTGCGGGATGATGCGCGTGCCTTTGGCAACTGAGGTTTGACGGTGGCGTGGGGCTGCGGAAAGTCGCGGCCCCATGAAACTCTCTACCTGGAACGTCAACGGCATCCGTGCCTCGCTGAACAAAGGTCTGCGCGAATACCTGCTGGAAGGCGATGCGGATGTGATCTGCCTGCAAGAGACGAAGGCGATGAAGGAGCAGGTGGACCTCGGCTTCTTCGCTGGTTACCAGGCGGTGTGGAACAGCGCGGAGAAGAAGGGCTATTCCGGCACGTGCATCCTCAGCCGCGTGCCATGGAAGTCGGAGACGGTGGGCATGGGCATTGCGGATCATGACAAGGAAGGACGCGTCATTACCACGGAGTTTCCAGACTTCTATTTGGTGACGGTGTACACGCCGAACTCGCAGGCAGCGCTGGTGCGGCTGCCGTATCGCCTGGACTGGGATGCGGCGTTTCGTGCGTATCTGAAGAAGCTGGAGAAGAAGAAGCCGGTGCTTTGCTGTGGTGACCTGAACTGCGCGCATCAGGAGATCGACCTGGCGAATCCGAAGTCCAACCGGATGAACCCAGGCTTCAGTGATGCGGAGCGCGCGAGCTTCACTGAGCACCTGGATGCTGGTTTCCTGGATGTGTTCCGTGAGTTCGACAAGAGTCCGGGCCGCTATACGTGGTGGACGCAGCGCACGCCGGATGCCCGCGCGAAGAACATCGGATGGCGGTTGGATTATTGGTTAGCCTCGGAGAAGCTGAAGCCGGCGCTGAAGGCGTGCAAGATCCGTGATGACATTCACGGGTCGGATCATTGCCCGGTGGAGTTGGTGGTGGGATGAGGCCGGAGATTTTTTACAGGAGATTGGGAGTTTTGGAGTTCTGTTCCAAACCCTCCCAATCTCCTGTTAAAAATTCCCCGCGAGATCCATGTCGGGCTCGATGGGTTTGGCATCAAGGAGGTGCTCGACGAACTGGCGGCCGACCCAGGGGGCGCGGAGGACGCCTTTGGAGCCGAGGCCGTTGATGAATCCAATGTTAGGCTTGCCGGGGTGGAAGCCGATGAGCGCGTGCTTGCGCGGGATGATGGGGCGGACGGCGGTTTGTGAGTCCAGGATCTCATAGGGCTGCTTCAGCAGGCTTTGCAGCTTGGTCTCCAAGTCCTCGATGGCGGCGGGGGACGGTGTGGAGGCATCATCGAAGCTGAGTTCGTAGGTGGGGCCTGCGCGCAGGGTGCCATCGGCACGGGGCAGGAGCCAGCAGCCGCGGTTGATGATGCGTGTCTCGCCACCTGTGTCTGCTTTTACCTGCAGCACGGTGCCGCGTGCGGAGCCGAAGGGAACCCAGTCGAACCAGGCGTGTCTTGCTGCTTCCCAGCCAATGCAGAAGACGGCATGCGTGAAGGTCTCGCCACGCCAAACCAATGATCCGTCAGACTCTCCGGTCTGCCAGCAGCCTCTCTCAATGAAGTAGGCACGGCTAGCTGCCAGGAAAGTGGCGCTGTCCAGCCAGCCGCTGTGCTGCATCTCAAAGCCGCCGAAGGGTGCGGAGAAGATGTTTTCGTCGACCAGAGGGTTTTGCGTGTCTTTGAAGTAGGGTTTGAAGTCCGGTTGCTCGCGGCGCTTCTGCCAGCGATCGGCGGACCACTGGTCACGCAGGAGTTTCACAATCGGCAGGTCGTGGTAGAAGCTGCTGCCAAGCACGCTCTCAAGGTGACGATAAAAGACCACGGCTTCTGGATGAAGCGTGTCATAGCGCCAGCTGAGGTTCATGCGCATGCCGGTGATGGGTGTCACCAGTCCTGCGGCGATTTTCGAGGATGTGCCCGGCTCGTCACGGTCCACAATCATGAAGGGCACGCCGCGCTCATGCAGGCGCCAGGCCAGGCAGGTGCCGGCGAGACCGCCACCAATGATGAGGATGCGTGGCGCTGTCATTTCGCGGCCACCGGACCCTGCTTCACGTCGCCAGGCTTGCCCTGGAGATGCTTGTCAAAGAAGGTCTGCATCTTGTCGATCAAGTCCTTGGAGAAGAAGACATGCGGTGCGTCCTTGCCGGTGAGCAGCGTGCTGGAGACACCGGCTTTGTCGAGCGCTGCATCAAACTCCTCCGCCTGGGCATAGGGCACCAGAGTGTCTGCGGTGCCGTGCATGTGCAGGAAGGGCGGATCATCCTTGGTCACATAGGTCACGGGGGAGGCGGCGCGGGCTTCCTCCAGGTGCTTGCTCATCGGTCCGCCGAAGAGCTTGGCGATGGCGCTGTTGGGCTTGTCAGCATCAATGACGCTGCCTTTGCCGTAGAAGGTGAGGAAGTTCGCCGGGCCGCAGAAGTTCGCGATGCAGACCGGACGGACGCTATCGCCAGCCTTGCCGACATCGCCCTCGAGTTCCTTCACGCCGTAGCTGGTGCCGAGCAGGCTGACGAGATGCCCCCCTGCAGAGATGCCGAAGAGGGCGATGCGGTCAGGATCGATGCCGTGATCCTTCGCGTGACTTTTCAACCAGCGGAGCGCGGCTTTGACATCGTAGACCTGCGATGGCCAATGAGCTTCGTTGGTTAGGCGATAGCCGATGGAGGCGCCGGCGTAGCCGCCCTGCTTGATGAAGTGCAGCGTGACTCCCGCGTCATCCTTCGTGCCGCCTTCCCAGCCACCGCCATGGATATAGGCGATGAGCGGCAGCAGCTTGCCGGGAGGCTTCTCCGGCAGGTAGAGATCCAGCTTTTGCCGTGGATTGTCCTGCCCGGCGTAGTCGAGATTTCGCACGGCGATGTATCCCTCCGGAGCCGGGGAGGGATCAGCCTGTGCGATGAGGCAGGTGCCGAGAGTGACGAGACAGACGCCAAGGGCGGTCGGAAGGTGCATAGTGGAGAGGAGACTATTTCAGCAGCTTAGCAAACTCAGCCCCGCCTTTTTTCGCGGCCTCGAGGTAGTAGGCGATGGCCATGAGATGTTTGGTGGTCTCGCTGCCATCGATCTTCTCGCCATTGACCCAGCTTCCATCTGGCTGCTGAGCTTTCAAAGCCGCGTTCACCTTGCCGGCGGAGCCTTTGGCCTTGCTGACCCAGCTCTTCTCACTGGCGGAGTCTCCACGCTTCTCGAGCAGTTTTTCGCGCGGCTGCTGCAGGAGTTCCTTCAGCTTCGCGACATCGCGGCCGATGTGGTCCATCTTGAAGCCGTAGTGCGTGGGCATGTTTGAGTCGTCGTAAGTGAGCATATAGGTGTCCTTCACGAAGTAGAGAGGCTTGTTGGTCTGCAACTCGTAGAAGCGTGCATACTGGCCGTCTGGCAGAGCGGAGCGCTCATACCAGGCCATGGCTGCGGGGATGGGTTTGAGGTATTTTTCATCGCCCGTGACGACGTATAGCTCATGCAGGGTCTCCATGGCGCCGAGGCTCTCGCCGCCGGTGACGCAGGGTGGCTCAAACTTACGCGCCCACACGGGCTCCATGTCTTGATTGTACTGCTGGGCCCAGCCTGGCTGCGGATCGGGCATCTGCGCCATGATGAGGAAGTCGCCCACCTTCTTCGCGCTGTTCAGGTAGCGCTCATCCTTGGTCAGTTCATAAGCGCGCAGCATGAGCTGTGTGGCCTTTTGCAGGTTGCCATCATTCAGCGTGTAGAAGCTGGTGTAGTTGATCTTTGGGAACTCACGTGACCATGAAGTTGGATAGGCCGCCTTCTTCACTGGGGTGGCTGGATCTGCGGGGCCATTGAACTGCTGGCCCCAGGCACCGTTCGGGTATTGAGCGGCGAGCAGGCTGTCGAAAGCGAACTTCACGCATTCCTGAAGCGCGGCATCGTCTTTGCATTCCGGAAGATGGGAGAGCTCCAGAAGGAAGAGCATGGCGGACTGGGTCTTGTTGTCATCCAGCGTGCTCATGTTGTTGCGCTTGCCCTGCTCCTTGTCGCCCGCGAGCACCTGCTGGTGCAGCCAGTATTTCTTGGCCTTGTCCTCGGCGAAATCGAAGTCACTGCTCCAGCCACCACTGGCGAGCTGGCACTCGACGAGCGCCTTGCCGGCAGCCTTCGCGGCTTCGAGGATCTGGGCATCACCGGTGGCTTTGTAGGCACGGACAAAGGCCAGGCCCAGGGTGGTGGTGCCGGGAGGCTGGATGGAGATCACCGTCTTGGATTCGCTGTGCTCCGTCATGCCGGCACTGAGGTCCTTTTTCCAGCTGGAGGCATAGCCGCCATGCACGGCCAGCTTCGTGGTGCAGAAGGTCACGGCCTTCTTCAGCGCTTCCGTGGTCGCGGCAGGATCAGGCAGGGGATCGGCGGCAGAAAGCGCGAGTGGAAGGAGCAGGAAGGCTGGGAGGAGTTTCATGGTCGTGGTTGGCGAACAGCACACGGAACGTCGGCGCTGCTTTGTCCTTTCGCCGGGGAATGGGGGAAAGCTCTGGGAGACAAGCCGGATGGAGCTTTAGACCATTTTCCGGGGTGGGTGGGGTGGAGTGGGCACCCTCGCCGATGTGGTTGGGTGGAGGCTGCTGCTGGTGAGGCGACACCCGTTGTGAAAGGGACTGCCCATTCGCCCTGGAGAAGGTTTGACCAAACCCTGGAAGTCGATGCCTGCCGTGATCTGAGGCTGGATCATGGATTCTGGGTCGAAAATCACTCGCACTCGGGATGCGGTGCCGTGATTCTGGGTTGAAAACCAATCGTCCAGCGGGAAGGGATGCAGGCTCATGTCGGAGGGGTGCTGCTTCCTGCCTCGACGTCTCGTTCATTCTGAATTTCTCATCTCTCCATGCTCTCTGTCCCTGAACAACTCGAAATCCTCAAGCGCGGCACTGTCACGATCCACAGCGAGAAAGAGCTGGCGGAGAAGCTGGCCCGCGGAAAACCGCTGCGCATCAAGCTGGGGGTGGACCCGACCTCGCCGGACATCCATCTGGGGCATGCGGTGGCTCTGCGGAAGCTGCGCCAGTTCCAGGATCTGGGGCATCAGATCGTGCTGATCATCGGTGACTTCACGGCGATGATTGGCGACCCCTCGGGCCGATCCACCACGCGGCCGCCTTTGACCTATGACGAGGTGCTGAAGAATGCGAAGACCTACACGGACCAGGCTTTCCTGGTGCTGGACAAGGACAAAACCGAGGTCGTCTTCAACGGCTCCTGGTTCAAGGAGATGCCCTTCATGGAGGTGATCAAGCTGAACGCCCGAGTCACTCTCCAGCAGATGCTGCAGCGCGAGGACTTCAAAAATCGCGTGGCAAACGGCACCGAGGTGCGCCTGCACGAGATCCAGTACCCGATCATGCAGGGCTGGGACAGCGTGGTGGTGAGGTCGGATGTGGAGATTGGCGGCAGCGACCAGTTGTTTAACATTTTGGTAGGCCGTGACCTGCAGAAGGAAGAGGGCATGGAGCCGCAGATCTGCATGACGCTGCCGCTGCTGGAAGGTCTGGACGGTGTGAAGAAGATGTCCAAGAGCCTGGGCAACTACGTGGGTCTCACCGATGAGCCGAAGGACATGTTCGGCAAGCTGATGAGCATTCCGGATGAGTTGATGGCGAAGTACTATCTGCTTGTGCTGGGCGAGGTGCTGGACACGGCGATGCATCCGATGGAGGCGAAGAAGCAGCTCGCCGCGAAGTGCGTGGCGACCTATCACAACGCTGAGGCGGCGCAGGGCTGCCGTGACGACTGGGACACGCGTTTCAGCAAGCGTGACATGGCCAGCGCCGAGCTGCCGAGCTACACGCTGGGCGAGCGCAAGGACGTGCTCGGTGTGGTGCAGCATGCTTACCTGACGGTGTTTGAGCAGACTGTCTCCGGTGGCGATGCGCGTCGCTTGATTCAAGGCGGAAGCATTCAGCTCAATGGCGAGAAGCTGGCTGATCCGAAGGCGGAGCCTGCCTGGGAAAGCGGCGCGGTGCTGAAGCTGGACAAGAAGCGCAGCGTGAGGCTGGCGTGAGGTTCCCGGGAGTACGTTATTCACGCTTCAGCGTGTTCGATGAACTCCCAAGCAGATGCTAAAGCGTGAACAACGTATCTGTACTGCCTAACCAATAGGAGCAACAGGATCCGGAGTTGGCTCGGGAGTGGGTGCCGCAGCGGGTGCGGGAGCTTCTTTGGGCTTGCCGCGTCCGGCGATCCTGCCCACCAGGGCACCGACGGCGATGAGGGCCACGGGCATGGTGGGCGGGCACCAGAGGAGCTTGAAGTGGAAGGCGAGGAAACTGGCCACAAGGGCGATGAAGATGAAGCCGATGCCGCGCCAGAGGGCGCTCCAGCGCGGGGTACGCAGGGCGATCCAGGCGGCCGCCAACGCGGCGATGCCCCAGGCGATCCACTGCTGGATCTCGGTGAGCTTTTGCAGATGCGGCAGCCGCAGAGTGTCCGCGATGGCCTGCGCATGCAGATAGGCAAGGCGCGGTATTTCATTCGCCTCATGATCGAGCCCGATGACGATGACCTTGCTCTGCTTCAAAGCGGCTTTGTCGGCAGGACTCAGCGCATCCGCCAAGGTGCCTGTCATGAGGTCGAGCGCATTGATGACGGGGACATTGGTGCGCTGAGTGACAGCCAAGCTGCCATCGCTTTGCAAAGGCACGAAGGTGCCTTCGGCCAAGTAGGCTCCGCCGCCAGGGCCAAGGCGCAGACGGTGCAGAGCATAGGGGCTGTTCGTGAGGCGAGCAAAAGTTTGGGCAAGCGCTCCTGGCAGCAGGGTGTTCTCCGCACGCAAGGCATAGGGCAGGGATGACGTGCCTGCTTTCGATATGACGGAGAGCAGGCCGAGTTCGCCAGAAGCACGCAAGGAAGCCTCCGGCGCAGCGATGAGCGCGGAAAGAGCCTGGGCATCTTTGACTTCACCATCCACGCGCTGGAAGTGCGGCAGGGCATCTGCCAAATCGCCCATGAACGGCGGCGTGGATGCAGCGGTCTTGTTTTCGACCAGCCTTGTCTCTACCCCGAAAACCACGCTGGTGAAGGGCAGGAGAGCGTCATTCACGGCGGGGACAAACTCAGGTGCGGGAGTGCCCCAGCCCAGTGGCATGGCGATGAGCAACACACTAGGGTCATAGGGTTGCAGCCCTCTCAGCAGCGTCTGCCAGTCCAGCGGGGGAGGTGGCCAGCTCGCATACTCGCCGCGCTGCTCCTCTTTGATGGCGATGAAGGCCACGCCGCCGTCCCTTTCATCCTTCACGGGCTGGCTCAGGCGCTCGCGAGCATTGGCCACGAGCACGTCGAGGAAGAGATCGTCCACATGCTGGAAGCGGCCGGCGCGCTGCTCGCGATCGACATACCACGCGGCCGAACCCAGGCAGGCGAGGAGAAGAAGCAGACGGAGGAACAGCATGCAGGCAGAATGCAGGTCAAAGGGTCAACGATCAAAAAGTCAGGACTCTGACAGTTTGAGAGCAATGCAGGGCGGATGCCAAGCCTGGAATGATTAGTTTGAGACCTATTCTTTGAGGACTTTTCTCGCCAACGACATGAACTTGTCCGTGGCGGTGGCCCAACTAAAGTTTTGGCGAACCCAGGTGAGCGCGGTGCTGGCGATGCGCTGACGCTTGGCCGGATCTTCAATCAAGGAGATCACGGCATTCGCAAAGTCAGCATCTTCATCGGCCAGCAAGGCATGCTCGCCATGCACTACGGGAAGGCCTTCGGTGCCGATGTGGGTGGAGACGAGCGCGAGGCCGGCGGCCATGCCTTCAAAGACTTTGATGCGGGTGCCGCCGCCGACACGCAGGGGCAGGATCATGATGCTGGCACGCTCGAGATAGGGGCGCACGTCATCGACGGTGCCAGTGACTTCGATACTGGAATCTTCCGCAGCCAGAGCACGCACAGCAGGCGTGGGATTACGACCGATGAGAATGACTTTTACCTCTGGACAGCGGGCCTTGATGAGCGGGTAACTGTGCCGAACGAAATGTTCGACCGCATCTACATTCGCATGCCAGTCCATGCTGCCGAGAAAGGCCAGCACAGGCGCGGTGGCGGTGCTGGGAGTGAAGTAGTCACAATCCACACCGGTGGGCACCCAGCCGAGGACGTTTTTCATGCCCCGCTCATCACGGAAGGTGCGCTCCTCATCTTCTGAAACGGCGATTTGACCCGTGGCATGCTGCGCGGCGTGATCCTCAAAGTCACGAGTGAGCTGCCACTCGCGCTGGCAGATCCAGCGGCGCAGCGGATTTGCGGTGTTCTTCACATGGCGCTGCCAGATGAGGGACTCGACATTGTGCTGGAAGACGATGGTCGGGACTGCGGAAGCCAGCTTCAACTCCGCGAAGTGGATCCAGGACATGAGGTAGTCCGCGATGACGAGGTCATGCCTGCCGCTGGCGAGCTGCTGGGTGATCAGATCGCGCGCTTGTTTGGAAGAGTACTTCTGTGAGGCAAAGGGGCGGCTGCTGGTGAGGCAGTTCCACAGCACGGCCGGGTAGAAGCGCGCAGTGCCGCCGCGCGGTGGATCGAGATCGAAGGTGATGACCTCATCACAGTACTCGGAGGCTTTTTGCACGGCCTCGTCCGTGTCCTGGGGAACTCGCGGGCAGAGATAAGTGATGCGCGCATGACGGCGCATTTGCCGCAGCATGTGGTAGGTGCGCAGGCGGTCG
This sequence comes from Prosthecobacter gellanilyticus, assembly GCF_007992435.1. Classification (GTDB taxonomy): domain Bacteria; phylum Verrucomicrobiota; class Verrucomicrobiia; order Verrucomicrobiales; family Verrucomicrobiaceae; genus Prosthecobacter; species Prosthecobacter gellanilyticus. The sequence continues at coordinate 155,309 of NZ_BKAG01000003.1, forward strand.
CCTCCATTCAGGGGATGCAGCAGGCGGACATTGACCCAGAGAATACTCGGACGTTCGGTCTCCATCATGGCGGATTGGGCGGCAGAGCCTCGGTCGGTGCTGGCGGTGGTGTGAGGGCAGAGGCTGGAATGTCACCGCCCATGATCCGGTGTTCAGGCAGAAGATGAAAATCAGCCACGACCGGCAAATGCTGGGCCTTTGCCTCGATAACTTCGCTGCGACGGATCTCCCAATGACTGGAGGCAAACATCTGGTCCAGCCTCAGCCAGGGCTGGAAGAGTGCCAGAGGATTGCCGGTGTCTCCGGGGAAGGTGTAACCCACACCGCTTCCCTTGACCAGGTGGGCGTCTTGAAGCTGGCCGGCAAACTCATCATAAATGGGGCCGAACGTGGGAGTATTGAAGTCGCCGCAAACCAGGACCGGGATGGTCTCGGCCCGGATGCGCTCGCCAATTTCCCGTGCCACGGTCATCTGGCTGTCCCAGAAGGCTTGATAGCTCTTCCTTTTCTCCGCCCACGGAGTCCCCGGCAGACCGATGATGCCATAGAGGAAAGCGCCGCGCTTGTAGGATTCCAATGCGCCGCGCGGTGTCTGGAGGTGAATATTGTAGATGGCGATGCGCGCACCGGCTGCCATCACCACGAAGCGGGCGGCCCGTCCGGAGCTGAGCGCACCCTTCTGCGTCCGGTCGATGCCGAGGAGTTCCACGCTCACGATCGGCCAGCGGCTGAGCATCACAAACTCGCCCGCACCGTTCACGTCCTTGAATTCCGAGTATTCTGGCGTGCTCTTATAGTAGGTGGCTTTTCCCACCTGGTCTTGCAAAACGACAATATCCGGGTGTAGCGCATTCTTGACTACCTGGAGTGAGGCGCCTTTTCCCTGCCCGCGGTTCCAGGTCACCACTCGCAGAGTATTGAGATCCTTCACGCCTGCGGAGGGAGGAGTCACCGGGCCGCCGAAGCGGAAGTCCAGATGCGAGTGGCCAAAATAGGCGCAGGCCAGCAGCAGGAAGGGCAGGCTTTTCCAGTCAAACAGCAAGACCGGCAGCAAAAGCAGCAAACCAGGTAGAATGATGATCCACTGGGGAGTGTACATCAGGGCGGCTGTGGTCAGGTTTGCCTGCCCCCAGAAATGGAAACCCACCATGAGGCCAAAAAAGCCCAGGAGGTAGAGCCATGTCACGGCCCGGGTCATAAGCCTCAAGACTCGGTAGCAGCCCCATGCCGAAGCGGCGGGAGGGTAGGGCTCATGGTGCTCTGGAGTCCGGGGGGCAAATTCCTCTGCATCGCCATTTCCTGGGGAAATGGAATTGGGAGGGGCAGGTTTCTCCTCAAGCCTCTTGAGCAGCAGCAGCTCGTCCTGGGAGTAGCGTCGCCGCTGGGAGCGCCGGGAGCCTGACTCTGGGCTGTCTGCCATGGCGAATTTAAGAAAAAACGAAGGAGCGGTGTATAAAAGCTACTGGTTCAGCGACTCCGCTGGAGGCGGAAGTTTCGGTGTTTCAGGGAGCTCTGCTTGGGGAGAAGATGCTGCTTTTGACCCAGCAGGCTGCACAGCAGCGGGAGGCTGCGTGAGGATGGGCTCGTTGCCTTCTCCCTTCAAATAGCCGTACTTTACCAGCAGGACCGGCACGGCCACGACAGCGATAAGAATGGCGGTGACCAGCAGGACCAACGATTCCAGGATCGTCAGCCCGCTCTTGGAGTGCCTGGTGGATGGCAAGGGGGGCGGAAACATCGGCCCATTTCTAATTCAGGATTCCACACCCGCAAGACAAGGATTCCGGCATCTTGAGGCGGGCAAAAATTCAAAAAAAATACCGACTATGGCACTAGGGGAGTATTGCGAAGCGTCAAAAGGTCTCAAAACTTGCAATGTAGCTGTTTCCTCCGGGGTATTATGTGAATAACTCTTCGGAAAAAAAACAGTGTTTCTGTTAACGTTAGCTTTACGATTTTACCCAAGCAGTCTATTGTCCTACTCCTAGCGCTCCAAATATTCTCCCGTGCGTACGATTTTCGAAAACATTCTTCGATTCGCTCCCCAAAACACCTCAGACTTGGTGTTGATGGTGGCAGCGATGATTTGGGTGGCGTTGTGGATCGTTTGTCTGGTCGACGTAAAAGGGAGTCATCGAGGTACGTTCGGCAAAATCTTTTGGATGCTTGTTTTGACCGTCCCGCTGGCAGGCCTGCTGCTGTACGCGCTATCTGAATTTGTGTTTGCTGACTGGCGCAAAGCATTGGCTTGGCGCAAGAACGATGCAGTCAAGAAACCTGGCGGCTCACTCCAGGCCTCTTCTTGACGGGATCTCCCGATCCTGACTCCCCGGCAAAGTTTCCATCAACTCCATCTCTCCCATGAACTCCACAAGCAACTTCCCACTGCTTAGAATCGCCGGTTTGTGTTCTCTCCTCGCCGGGTCGGTCCTCGGGCAAGGTCAGGACTCCGTTAGCCAAGGCCAGGAGTACTATTATGGCGGCGGGCGCTACCAGGGGCTCTCCTCGGATGTCCTGATTAACGGCGCCCTGGATGCTCCAGCTGCCGGCGTCGGTGCCATTTCCGGAGCCAGCGCCTTCCTGACGCAGATCACAACCTTCGGTGCCTGGCAGGGCTTGCAGCAGCCTGAGGGTTATGTGGGCTTGAGCGGGGCCATGGGTCTGGCGCTGCCAAACCTCTTCACCAACCAGACGAGCATCAACCACATGCAGAAGCAAAATCCGTATTTTGCTTACCGTATGGGTCCTTTCTATGTCGATCAGGTCTATGGCGGCATTGCCACCATTTATTCGGACGTGCAGGGAAATCCCCCGGGCATCACCGCTGCGGGGCTTGCGGATGACAATTGGGCCGCCATGACATGGTTGAGCGCCCGCTTCACCGCCTACATCACTGACCGCTTCGCCATCACGATCAATCCTTGGATCTACTGGCTCCCTCTCAAGGGTGAGGTGGGTTGGGCCGCAGGTGGTGGTCTTTTCGGCCTGAACAGCTACCTGAATCCCCAGACCTCCGCCACGATCGGCTTCCACATTCCGGTCGGTCGCTGGGACTTCTCCTTCTATGATCAGTTCCAGGCGTTCATGCTGCAGGACAGCATTTTGAGCGAGAACTTCTTCGTCAATGCGCAGGCCTGGGACATGAGCCCGGTGGATCCAGCGGGTCGCTTCCAGTTCGGTGGCTTCGGCCCCTCCTATGTTGACATGACCGGGGACACCCGCCTCTCCACGAATGACCAGCTGTTCCGCAGCGATCGTCTCTTCTACCGCAACAACTCTTACTTCAACGCCACCACGACCATCGGCACCGGTATGTCCTTCTCGACCTACTATGGTCGCTACGACTTCTGGGATGATGACATGGATCATCTGGGTTCCTGGGATACCGCAGGTGCGGTTCTGGCCGGGACCAAAGGAAACTTCCGCCCCTACGTGGCCTATCAAGGCACCACCTACGATGCCTGGAGCAGCAGCTACCACTGGCTCCTCGCAGGTGCCGCAGCCCGTGTGAATCCCCAGCTGCTCCTTTACGGAAATGCAGGCTATCTCTGGTCCTCCAGCGCCGATCAGACTCGCGATCAGGACAGCTGGCTCGGCACCTTCGGCGCCCGCCACCAGATCGGGCCTTGGACTTCCCACTCTCTTGAAGGTGGCCGCTCCGTCACCGATCCGGAGTTCAATCAGCGCACTCGTTCCGACTACGTCAGCTACATGCTGACCCACATCCTCGGGCCCCGCCTCTCCACCTCCGTTTTCCTCATGTATGCTGACCGCCAATACCTGAACGAAAACCGCATCGGTCGCGATCACAAGATCGCCGCCGCAGGTGCTGTGGCACGCATCATCCTGGACGAAAAATCCACTCTCAGCCTGTTCACCTCCTTCGAGCGTCTCCGCATGGAAGACATCGACCGCGGCTGGGACGTCTGGACCTACCGCGCCAACTACTTCCGCCGCATCGGCATGAGCACCAGCTTCCACATGATGTATCAATATCAGGATGCCGGTGCTGGCAGCCAGAAGACAGACAACTTCTCCGAGCATCTGATCTACGCTGGATTGATGAAACAATTCTGATCCAGCCTGGATCAGGCGGAATCAAGCTTGATCCAGCGATCGTCTGAAAAGCGCCTTGGGCGGCCCGTTTCATCATTTGACGAGCCGCCCAATCTCATTTGAACTGCGTTCCCAACCCCTTCGTTTCCCATCTCCTCTCGTATGTCAGCCCAAGGTCCATTCAAAGCCTCTGTCCGCCGTCGTGTTCTTGTCTCCTTGATGATGGTCCTGCCAATGCTGGTTTCTAGCTGCAAAACCAAAGCACCTGTTGATATCGAAGGGCCTGAAGCGCCTACACCTCCGGTTAGGCGTGCGGATGACATCGGAACCGCCGGCTATCAAACAGCTGTCGGTGACGCGCTCGATATCTTCGTGCTGGAGGATGCCTCGTTCAACAGCCAGTACATCGTGCGTCCCAGTGGTGACATCATCATCCCCAAAGCAGGACGTGTGCAGGTGCTGGGCATGACACTGGCGCAGGTGGAGGGCACCGTGAAAGCCGTGTTGGAGCAGAACCAGCTTCGCCAGGCCACGGTTGTCGCCGACCCTGTCCGCCGTGGTGCCAGCAGCGCAGAAGGCCAGGTCTCCGCCGGCCTAACCATCTATCTTTCAGGCAATGTGACCCGCACAGGTCGTGTGCTGGTGCCCTTCGTCGGCGGTGGTCAGGTCACCGCATACCAGGCCATCATGGACGCGGGTGGCTTCACCCCCTTTGCGAACAAGCGTAAGAGCTATGTGCTGCGCCGCAATGCAGGCACCAACACCCAGCGCATCCCCGTCAACTTCGACAAAATTGAAAAAAGCGAGGAACCCGATCTCGCACTGCAGGATGGTGACATGCTGGTCGTGCCTCAGAAGCTGATCGGCCTGTGACCTTACATGCCCGCTGACTCGGGCTTTCGACTCTCCAACTTGGCATGCAAAAAGGAAAAAAACTCATCATCACCTTCCAGGATGTCTTCCTCTTCCTGACCAGGTTCGTCAAACATTGGAAAATTGCATCGCTGCTGTTCTCCCTGGGGCTCGCCGCGTCCCTGCTCTACTACACTTACGGGCGGCCCACCTATTACTCACGCTCCCTCGTCGCTTATGACAGCGTGAACCTGCCCATCAAGTCGGAAACCAGTGATGGTTCTGACGGTCGCGGCAAATGGGCTCACATCTCCAACGTTCTCACCTCGGCGCTGAATTCCCGCTGGTTGGTGGAGCACACGGCCAAGACCCTCGGCCTTGTGGAAACTCCCGGTGAGTATGAGATGATCCGCAATCGTTACGTCTCCTCCATCCGTGTGACCCTGGTTCCAGGAAACATCCTCCAGATCGAGATTTACGCCTACCAGCCCTGGCTGGTGGAGAAGTGGCCCCAGGCGATGCTCGATACCTACAAGACTTACACGCAGCAGCAGCGGTCCCGCTTCAAGGACAATGCAGTCGAGGAGTACACGAAGGACCTGGACCGTCTGAAGACGCGCATCGCGAGCGAGCAGAATGCGACCGCCAAGTTTGAAGAAGACAATCACCTGATCGAACAGTACATCGCCAACAACGGCCTTGAGTCAGTGCCAGGTGAGATGCTGACCACCAAGAACCGCATGGATTCCATGCAGCAGGTGATTGAAATGATCGAGAGCGGCAAGCTTCCCGCCGTCGAGCAGCTTTCCCTCCTCAAAAAATTCCGTGGGACCCCGGTGCCGGTGGGCACCATCATGCGCAACTCTCGTCCTGATGAAGTCGTCAGCATCGCTGCGCCTATCGCCGGTTCCACGGTCGCCGGACTGTCCTCAGACTCTCCTTCCGCCCCGATCCCTGCGGTGCCGGCTGGCGCATCGGCGGGCGCCATGATGATTGCCGCCATGTCCCAGCCCAAGATCGTGGTTCCCTCCATGGTGGAGGAACTGGAACCCTGGGAACGCACCGAGCGTGACCTTCGCGTCGCCCGCCAGAAGCGCGAGCAGGCGGCCCAGACTTATCTCCCTGGTCATGAGATCATGAGGAACCTGGACCGTGAGATCACGGATCTGGAGGCCAGCCTGAGTTCTGAGGTCAACACCGCCATCACCTCTTTCCGTCTGCAGAAGGAGCAGATGGCTGCCCGCATGCAGGAGCTGAGCAAAAAGATGCCGGATTACCGCCGCGTCCTCAACGACTTCGATCACTACAAGCGTGAGTACAGCCTCATGTCGAGCGGCAAGCTGCTCTGGGAGTCCGCCTATGCGGATCTGAGCAAGCGCCTCACCGCCATGGACTACACAGGCATTGATGTGCGCGTGGAGTTTGAGTGGCAGGGCTTCACCTACCTCCGCAATGACGTGCCGATCAGCCCGAACAAGCAGAAGCTGCTGCTCTACGGCGTGATGCTCGGCGTGGGTTGCGCCGCCGGCGGTTGCTTCGGTCTGGAGAAACTCCGCTCCACCACCTCTCTGGTGACGGAGACAGAAAAGCTGACCGGCCTGAATGCCGTCGGGGTGGTGCCGCTGCTCGCCAACTCCGCCCAGGTGGAGACGCTCGCCATCAACGAGCATGGCCTCGCCAATGCGGACGTGAACATCGGTGAGACCTTCCGTATCATCCGCTCCTCCATCCCGCTCTACGTGCCGGGTGAGAACAAGTGCCAGGTCATCATGGTCACCTCCTCCCGTCCGAGCGAAGGCAAGACCATGGTCAGCAGCCTGCTCGCGCGTTCCTTTGCTGATGCAGATCAGAAGACTCTCCTCATCGACGCCGACATGCGCCGCGGTCGTGTCCATCGTGTCTTTGACATGGAGCCAGGCATCGGCCTTAGCGGCTTCCTGGCTGGCGAGGTCAGCCAGCTCACGGATGCCGTGATCAAGACGGACTCGCCGAAGCTCGAAGTTCTCAGCCGTGGTAAAAACTCGGCACCACGTTTCGAGATTCTCAGCGCTGCCCGCTTCGTCAATACCATCAACGACCTGCGCAAGCAGTATGACCGCATCATCATCGATACTCCGCCGCTGCTCGGTCTCGCGGATTCCATCATGGTGAGCAAGTGCGTGGACGGTGCCATCTTCGTGATCCGTGCAGAGCAGACGACCCAGCGTGACATCGCCACCGCGATGGAGGTGCTGGTCGGCACGCGCACGCCGATCTATGGCTTCGTTCTCAACGGCGTCGATCTCTCGCGCATGGAGAACTACTATTACTACTCCTCGTATTATCCCAAGTACTACGACCCGAGTTATGTGCTTCAGCACGCTGATGCCTGAGTGCACGGCGTGATTCAGGGCGGGCTCTCCCGCCTCTGAACGCCCACCCCCTGCCGTCACCGTGGACTACTTTGCCATTCGCGTCGCCATCCTCCTCTGGCTTGTCAGGCCGCAGGACTGGATGAGTGGTTTCGGAGGCTTCCAGTTCATGCAGTACGCCATGCTGCTGGCCATCATCGGCGTTTACCGGCGTCCGGAGGGCTTCAGCTTCAAGATGCTCTTCTACTCCCCGGCGGACTGGCTGGCCCTGACCTATCTCGGCTGGATCGTTTATACCACAGGAGACTGGATCGGCACGGCGCGCGCGCTGCTGCCCTTCGCGGCCTTCTATTACTGCACGGCCCTCACCTTGAATTCGGTCGAGAGGATGAAGGGGTTCATCAATTATTGGGTGGCTGGCCTGGGTATCGTCGGGATCTTCGCGGTCTCCACCAACTTTGGTTTTGATCTGGCGCCTGGCTCCGCAGACCTCACCAGCTCCTTTGGTGGACGACTGGCGCTGAACACCTGGATCTTCAACAATCCCAACGGCCTCGGCCACGGTCTTGTGGCCCTGATTCCACTCGCCTACGTGTGGCTGATCTGGAGGCGCCCGGGCAATATGAAGTTGCTCGGCTTCGGGTTGATCGCCATCGCCGCGTACACCGCCTATCTCACGCAGTCCAAAGGTGCCTACCTCTGCGGCGCGGCCGCTCTCACCGTGGTCTGGCTCTTCAGAAAACCGAAATTCCTGCAGCTGACCATCATCTTTGTGGTGCTCACGGCAGGGGTCGCGGCCATCAAGCTCCTGCCGCGTATGGAAACCCTCAGTGACAAGGAGGACGGCATCGCGGGTCGTCTCATGATCTGGCAGATGGCCTACAATGCCATGGCTAACACAAGGACCGGAGAGGGCTGGAAGAAGTTCGAAGCGTGGGTGCAGAGCGAGGAATATGGCCTCTTCAGAAAAGCCACTCACGGGTCCTACGCCAATGTCGGCGCTGACCTCGGCTATCCTGGTTTGTTCCTTTTCGTCGGCCTCATGTATGCCGGTGCCCGCACGCTCTACCAGACACGGCTGGACCCGGATGAGTCGGATGAAACGACGGAATCGGTCCGATGTCAGCGCGCGCTTCTCTCGCTGCTCAGTTCATTCGCCATTTCTGCCTGGATCCTGGACCGCGCCTATCACACGGACTACTTTATTCTGGCCGGTGCCATCGCTGCCTTCCACAGGATCATGAGCCAGAGGAAGGTGCCTGAAGCTGAAGCGCAGACCGTTCCCGTGGAAGACGCGCCGCAGTCATCACTCGCGCTCGCCTGGGGTCCTCAGTCGGCTCTGGTTCCTCCGCTGGCTCCCAGCCCGTTGATCGCTTTCGAGCGCCAGCCCGCGCTGGATGTCTCCGCCGGACTTCTCCCCTCCGTCACCCAACCCATGGTGGCCTTTGAGCGGCAGCCCGGCTTGGAGATGACCCCTGCTTTCCCTGGAAATCCCTCTCACGTGGTCGTCTTGGAGGGAGGTCCGGAGGATGAGTCTTTGCAGGCTCCGCTGGTCTGGCCGCGGCTGACGCTGATGGACTTCATCCTCATGACCGCCGCCCTTTTCGCTGTCATCTTCGTTTGGGAGAGAATGATGACGAACTTCATCTCTCTCTGATGCCCTTCATGTCAGCTCCTGTGGATACTCCTGCCCCTCCTGCCTCGGCCTTACGTCCCATCACAGGCACGGGCCGGACTCTGCAGCAGCTCTGGAATCACTTTCAGGTCGAGAAATCCCTGGGTGATCAGATCCGTGCCAGCCGCCGTGAAGACCGTGCCGCGCTCTTTGCCCGTCTCTATGACGAGCTCTTTGCCAAGGTGCCGGATCATCCGCGTCTGCATCGCCGTGAGAGCGAGGCCGAAAGCCAGCGCAGCGTGCAGGCACGTCTCGGCATTTTAAAAGGATTGCTCAGCAAGGACACCGTCTTCATGGAGATCGCTCCCGGTGACTGCCGTCTCGCCTGTGCCGTTGCAGCCCAGGTCAAAGACGCATACGCCGCAGACATCTCAGACCAGCGTGCGCCTGGCCTCGTCTGTCCGCCGAACTTCCACATGACGGTCTTTGATGGCTTCCATCTCGATCTTCCGCCCGCGAGTGTGGATGTGGCTTTCAGCTACCAGTTCCTCGAGCACCTGCATCCAGATGATGTCGCACCGCACATGGAGCTCGTGGCCCGTGCTCTGAAACCCGGCGGCGTGTATGTGCTGGATACCCCGCACTCTTTTTCGGGTCCGCACGATATCTCCCGCTACTTCACGCACACCGCGCAGGGCTTTCACATGCATGAGTGGACGTATCGTGAGCTCGCGCAGTTAGGCCGTGCGCATGGTTTTGATCGTATGAGCGTCTTCCGCTTTGGTCAGCGCTGGGACACACCTCTGGCATCAGTGGTGACCCAGGGCATTGAGGCCGTCCTCGGTCTGCTGCCCGCGAACCTGCGCTGGCGCCTGAGCCAGCGTCCGTTTGGCGGAGTCACCGTCGGGCTTTGGCGCAGTCGCTAAAAGCCTGCGCGTAGGCCCTGGCCATGCCATCCCAGGAGAAGATTCTCTCCGCTCGCGCCCGGCCGCGCTTCCCTTGCTCCTGCCAGCGATCCAGCGGCATCATGAGCAGCGTCCGCAATTCAGCGCTCAGCTTTTCGACCGTGCTCAGATCACGGATCCAGCCGCCTTCATCCGCGCCGAAAAGCTCACGGGCTCCGCAGATATCATTGGTTAGGACCGGCACACCCGAAGCCATCGCCTCCAGGGTCGCGTTGGAAAGCCCTTCATTGCTGGATGGAACGATCAAGGCGTCCATGGACTGATACCACGGCACGGGATCTGTCTGATAGCCCGCCATTGTGATCCGTGAGGCAAAGAGGCTCGTCGCCACCTGCTTCGTCACTGCCTCTTTTTCAGGCCCGCCTTCACCGACCATGAGCAGATGCAGATCGGGATGATCCGCCGCCACCTTCTCGAAAGCTTCCACCAGCGCCGCATGACGTTTAAAGCCGCCGAAGCGTGCCACGATGCCCAGGATGCGCGCCTTGGCAGGCAACCGAGTCCTTTGCCGGACCTCCTCATGAGGCGCAGGACGGAAGCGTTCTGTATCCACGCCATTGATCAAGGCTAACAAACGATGATGTTTGAGGCCAAGGGCTGATAACTCTTCCTTCTGTCCGACGGAGACCGTGTGCACACCAGCACAGGCACGATACAGCAGCCTGCGCGGCCAGAGCTTCTTCCAGGCACGCTCGGAAGCGTTGAGCTGTGCGTGCTCTCCATGCAGGATCGGCACAGTCCTGCCGCCATGCGTGGCCAGCGCCGCATACACCAGAGGACCCCAGTTGTGTGTGTGGACCAGATCATAGGCGCCTTCGTTCAAAAGAGCCTGGATCTGCCTCACGGCGCTCCATTGAAAGCCCTCAGCCTTCTTCAGCGCGGTCACGGGAATGCCGTCACGCAGACGAGCGGCATGCACACCCTCATGCCTCAGGCAGACGACATGAAACCGATACGCCTCCGGATCCATCCGGTTCATCAGAGACACCAGCTGCGCCTCCATGCCTCCCGCATCCAGAGAGTCCACCACTTGCAGAATGTTCAGCATCTCGTTTCCTTTAAAAATCATTTGGTTACGCGAGGCGCGCCAATCATCACGCCAAAGCGCTGTGTGATGGCTGCATGCTCTTTCTCCGCCCACGCCTCATCCGCTTCATCGAGCCGCTTCGGATTCGGGCACCACTGCATCCGCGCCAGATCCCGTGTCCAGTTTTGTCCAGCCGCCAGGGCATGCTTCTTCAGATGCTCGTTGAGGATCTCGCTGCTGCGGCGCGTGCCGATGCCATCACTCAAAGCCCGTGCACGCGGCTGCAAGGTCGCGGCTGAGTTGATCAAGGCCATGATGTCCTGGGCCAAATGGCTTTCACGCAGGAACCTGCCCGTCTGCTCATTGATGAACCTCGAAGAGCCAATGTGAGCACTTTCCATCAAACCCACCGGAGTATCAGCAAACAACGACTCCGCCACCGCCACGCATGAGCCTTCCCGCAAAGACAGGACAATGCTCGCTTTCGCACGTGCGAGTGACTCCAGCACCTGCGGATGCGGCATGCTGACACGCAGCTCAAACCGATCCCGCACGCCAAAGGCCTCGGCCTCTCGCAGCACATCTTTCTGATCACGATTCCCGTCCTTCTGCCCGATCAGCAGCACGCGCAGATCACTTGGCATTTCACGCAGCGCCTGGAAGAAGCGCACATGCCGTTTGAAGCGCGCGAAGTTGGCCACCATCACCAGATCCAGATCACGTTCACTCTTCGCCCGTGGTGAGAAGACCTCCTCGTTCACCCAGCTTGAGGCCAGCAGGGAGATCATCTGGTAGTTGCTGCTCAGGCGCGGCAGCGTGGTCATGTCATCATCATGACTGATCAGGCAGTGCACTGGCTTCGGCCAGAGCGTGGGGAAGATCACATTCAGCGGTGAATGCGGCGGGCTCCAGGTCGGTGAGACCACCAGTGTGTAGTCCTTCGCCAGTTGATCCACTTCCGGCAGCCTCAGCAGCTGCGCCCACTGATGCTCGAAGGAGATGAAGAGCACTCCCGGTTCATCATCGGAGACCTTGGGTTTCAAGATCACGCCCTTTTGCAGTAGCATCGGCCCTGGCTGCGGCTCACGGGTCAGCGCTGCTGTCCACTCGGACCGTGAGAAGCTCGCATCATCACGCACCTTTAGCAGCTCGAGCTCCACGGCGCGGTGTTTATCGCCTTGCTCGATCAAGCGCAGCGCGCTGCATAGATGACGGATCTTCAGCACAGCCTGCGCAGCCGTTTGCACTTTCACACGGCGTGCCTTGATCAGGTAGACAGAGGCCACCGCGCGCCGGACCAAGGTAGAGCCGAGCAGGGAGCTGGTGCAGCCTAGCCAAAAACGTTGAAACACATTCAGCGCGCTCATTCAAAAAGACGATCGTGTTGCCAAGGTCCGAGGACTGGATATGAGGATGCTCCGCATGTCGTGATGAGCTTGCCGAACCAGGAAATACCGCGAAAGCGCTTCGAAGCCCTTGATTCGCTACGATTCATGGCGGCGATGATTGCCCTCATCGCTCATGCGCGGGAGATGCATGATGCCCTGCCACAGGCGAGTCGTTTTTGGGGCTGTGTCTTTCATCGTGAATCTGCCATTGGCTTCTTCTTCGCTCTGAGCGGCTTTGTGCTGCATCTGAGCTGGTGTGGTGCATGGCCGGGCATCGCGACCTGGTCGGGCTTCATGGTTAGGCGCGTCTTCCGTCTGCATCCGCTCTATCTGGTGTCCCTTGTGCTGGCCCTGCTGGTGGTGACCCTGGTGCCTCTGGGCGGCACCTTCTGGTATCAGGAAAACCCGCCGTGGGCCACGACCTATGACATGAATCATTTCAGTCTTCGTTCGTGGATGGATCATCTGCTGCTCATCACCCCCGGCATCGAGACCAATTTCCTGAACCCGCCCATCTGGACTCTTGCCGGAGAAATGAAGGTCGCGCTCATTTTCCCGTGGCTCTCGTGGTTGATCGCCAGACTGCCCATGGTCCTCAGCCTGATCTTCGTCACCCTCGGGATGCTGTTCGCCCCACAGATTGGCCATGCGACTCTGCCCACCGCCTCGCTGCTGCCTGTCTTCATGATCGGTGCCTGGGGTGCGCAGCATCACGAGAGACTCGCGGTATTGTTGAAGAGCCGTTTTGAATGGCGGAACACTTTGCTGTTATTGTTAGGCCTCACCATCTACGGCACCGCAGCTCTTTTGCGAAAGCGTCATGACCGCGATGCCGAGCTGCTGCAGTATCAGATGGCCGGCGCCGGCAGTGTCCTCATCATGCTGGCGGTGATCCATGTGCGGGCCTTCAACGACTTCCTGTGCGGCCGGGTTTTGCTGCTCGGAGGCAGGCTCTCCTACGGCATCTATGTCTTCCACTACCCGGTCTATCTGGGCCTGCTCTGCTACAGCACGCGCGATGCCTGGTCCGCCGCTGTCTTCTTCATCACCGGCCTCATGGTCACCTTCATCCTCGCCTGGGTGCTGAACCGATGGCTCGAAGTCCCCATGATCAAAGCGGGTCGATCCATCGCGAACCGCATAAGTCCCACCCGACCAAAGCTGGCTGCGCAAGGCTGAGAAGGTCAGGCCTTCTTGCGCGCATGAAAGCACCAGCCCAGCGTGTTCCGCTGATCCGTGTCAAAGCGGTCCAGCCACATGAGCGGCAGCTTCAGGGCAAAGCCGAACAAAATGCGTGACACGAGCATCAGCGGCACGCGCAGAATCGCCGGCATGCTCGTGCGCTTCAGCATCGTGGCGGTGTAGTGCAGGTTCGTCGCCAGCATGCTGAAGTGACCACCCTGCGCCACACGGGCCTCCACCGTCAGTCCGTTTTGCTCCAGCAGCAGCTCGATGCCGAAACGCGTCGGATTGAAGTAATGCCAGGGCAGATTGTGCAGCCAAGCGGACTGCGGCGCGCTGATGAAGAGATGGCCACCCGGCCTCAGCACACGCGCCAGCTCGGCCACGGTCTTCGGAGGTGATTGCACATGCTCCAGCACCTGGGTGCAGATCACTGCGTCAAAGCTCGCGTCCTCATAGGTCATGGCGGACACATCCATCACATCATCCACACCGGGACCGGCGTTGAAGTCATTCGTGCGCAGTGTGGCACCGGTGGCCAGCAGTTCAGGGCGCATCACCTGCTCCGGCAGATGACCGGAGCCGGCATCCAGCAGCAGCATGCCCGGCTTCAGCGCAGGCACGGCATGATGACGGATGAACTCGGAGATGTGAAAGCGGTCGATCTGCATGCGCTCATGCCAGCGTGCGGGAAGGAGGCTGCGGCCGAGAGAGGTCTGGCCAGAGGTGGGAGTGCTCATGGGAGAAGAGAGAGAAAAGAGTAATCAGTCACGCATCGGAGAAGCTGCCTGCAGCAGACGGCTCATCATGGCCTCGCAGGCGGCAAGCAGCACCGGAGGAATCTCATCCGGCAAAGGCTTCTCACGATCCCGATGTTCGGGGAAGTCGGAGTAGCGCTCGTCAAAAGTCATGTCGAGATGCCTGCCCAGCACACGCAGGGCCTCACGCGGATGCTTGATGAGGTCCGCATAGTGCAGCGCGATCAAGTTGGGGTGCGCATTGTCAAAGAGCAGCGAATTTCGCGCTAACCAAAAGAGTGCAAAACCAGCCGTCGGAGTCGTGGCCAGATGCCGGTGCGTGCGGATGAACTCGCGCATCTCAGCGCCGAGGCTCTCCGCCTTCCAGGAAGCCTCGTTCAGCTCCAGCAGATCTTTCAGATAAGGCATCGGCTCATAGCGGCCACGGTAGTAGGTCAGATGAGACAGGATGACCTCGCGATAGTGCCGGAAGATGAACACACCCTTTGATTTTGGCCACTTGTCCAGAAGCTCGGCCGCACGCTGGGTGTCATGCAGAGGCTTGATCAGCACGATGTCATTGCGCTCACTGCGGCGCAGCTTCTCCACCTCCTCATCAGGGATCAGGCGGATGTAGCGCGGATCCTCGGTCGGGGTTTGCCAGAAGTAAGGCGGATCTCCCTCGCCATAGTCGCTCACGCGCGGATCGAAGCCGATGAAGTTCCGCAGCATGGTGGTGCCACTGCGCTGGCAGCCGAAGATGAAAACCAGGCGCGGATCCTCACAAGGATGCATCACCGCATGGACGCGGGTGCGCAGCTTGTTGACCTTGTAGGAGGTCATCAGACGCCAGGAGGCACGTTGAAGCAGATTCATGAAGAGATGCAGGCAGGGCTCGCTTTAAAAGAGAAGGGCGCTATGCTCGGCTAGAACCATGGGAAGCCAAGGAGAAGCGAGTATCAGCAAGCACAAGGCCACGACAAATGTGTCCCTGGTGTTTCGTCACTTTCATCCCATCCTGGCGGGTGCTGCGGAGCGCTTTCGCCGCTACAGCATCCCGCTCGCCAAGGAGGGCCTGACTTTTCAAACCTACACGCTGCGGGAAGGTGAGGAGCATCTCGAGGAAGAGACTCTGCATGCAGGGCTGCATGTCCGCCGCATCACGGTGAATGGCGGTGCGTGGCAGCGGGACGCGGTGCTTTTCCAAAAGGCTTACGAGACTCTGGCTCGTCTTCCGGCGCATGGCCAGGTGCTGCAGACCTCGCTCGCGCATGGTCTCGCCCGTCCGTGGTTGAAACGTGCACGCGCTCATGGTGTCGGCTGCTTGTATGTCGGCACCATGGTCGGAGATGACGATGTTCCCGCGCCCCTGTGGCGTCGCATCCTGCAGCGCTGGCGCATGCGCCAGGACTACGCGCACTTTCACACACTGGTGGCCAGCACCGGTGTCATGGCGCAGTGGTTTGAGCAGCGCGGCATTCGCAAGAACCGCATCGAAATCATTCCCAATGGAGTCGACACCACGCGCTTCCGTCCGGCGGCGGATGCCAGTGAGAAGGCCGCGCTTCGCACCGAGCTCGGCATTTCTCTGGAAGCAAAACTGGTTGTCTTTGTCGGCAGCATCGTGCCGCGAAAAGGTGTGGACCTCTTGCTGCGTTCCTGGCCGGAAACTCTCGCTCATCATCCGGACGCGAGACTTGCCCTGGTGGGCGGCTTTGAGCGTCCCACCTTCATGACGCAGGATCGCATCGCCGCTCTCACGGAGTATCAAAATGGTGTGCGCGCTCTCGCTGAATCCGCCGACGTGCGTGGCAGCGTGCAGTTCGTGCCGGAAACTCCGACGGTGGAAAAGTGGCTGCGTGCCGCGGATGTGTTTGTCTTTCCTTCCGAGCAGGAAGGCATGGGCAATGTGGTGCTCGAGGCCATGGCCTGTGGGCTGCCTTCGGTGATCACACGTTTCAAAGGCCTGCCCGAAGGCGAGTTCGGCGAGCCTGGATGCGAGTTTCATCTGGTGCCGCGCACGGAGGCAGATCTCACCGCTGGTCTGCGGACTGCTCTGGCTGATCCGAAGCACGGAGAGATCATGGGCAAGCATGCTCGTGATTGGATCCGGGACCGCATGGACCTTCGTCTCACGCTGGCTCGATACGCGCAGCTTTATCATCGGCTGGGTCATCGTCATTGAGGCTGCGGTAGAGAGGCCAGTTCCTCGGCCCGCTCACGGTGGTAACGTTCGCGTGCTTCACGGATGGCCGTGAGATGCGCCTCCATCTGTGCGCTGCTCATGCGGAAACCAAAAGCTCCTGGCGTAGCAGGCGCCTCATCGCTGAAAAGCCGGTCCAGCAGCTTGTCACCCAGCGCTTGGGTGAAGTGGCTGGACTCCAGGTAGTAAGTCGCCAGTCCCTTCTCAGGCACAGGCTCGGTGGTGAACTCATTGTAGCCGCTGAAGTCGAGCAGGGGAAAGGCAGACTGCTTGGAATCCACGGCCTCTTTCTCGACCTCCGCAGTGATCCACTTCTTCCACTCCTCAAAGAGCGCAGCCTGGCCGCAGCGGTCCAGCATCTCTAGATAGCGTGCATGCACAGGAGCCACGGCCAGTCGCAGATCCACGGAGTGCCTTCTCGCCACGGCAAGGATGTCGCGAAAAACCTGCTGGGCTTCCTCATCCAGGTGCGTCGGAGCCGTGCCGGCGGTCATGAAGCGCTTCTCATAGGCCAGGAAGGCCCTCAGCGCGCCTCCCTTGGCTTTGACACGCGCATTCTCCACGGAGACGTCACGCGATCCATTCGCCAGATAGCTTTTCTCGCCCTGCCTACCTAAAAGTGTGTTCAGGCTGCCTGACGTTGCATCCCAGGAGCAGAGCCCGAGCAGGTAGTCTTCCGCGGAGAATCCTTGTAAACGCTCCTCGCTGAAGTCTGGTGAGTTCCGTCCGCCAGGAAGAAAGGCCGTGAAGTCCAGCAGCAGCATGGCCTGCTTCACCTGCGCTTGGGAGCAGGCGAACTCGAAGTAGCTTTTGATCTCGTAAAGCCGGGCATCAGAAAGGCCGAGGTTGTAGGCAGGCCTGGCCTTCCAGCCTGCATGCTCCGGACTGAGCCCCGTTTCAGCACGCGAGCTTCCCAGAATGACGGCCTGCGGCTTCACATGACGGACCTGCATGGCCTTCACCAGCCGAAGATGGGTGAACGTCTCCGGCTTCGATTTCGCCGGCAGCCAGTCCGTGGCAAAGAGGCAGTAGGGATTCGCGGCACGGTTCAGCAGCACGGCCAGCCCAAGCAGTGCGATCAACCCGAGCGCGAGCTGCAGGATGAATCTCCGGTGGAATGCCGCCTCCATGTCAGGTCAGATCAGAACTGGAAGTATAGGAACTCGCTGATGCGGCCGAGATGCAGCAAAGACAGCGTCAATGCCGCGGCGATGACCACCGCCCAGCGTGGCGAGGGCATCCACTGCCAGCGGGTGGACTCTTCCGGCAGGCCTGCCTGGTTAGGCGGTGTGAAGAAGGCGCGCGTGATCTGCAGCGTGTTTGGCAATGCCACTGCCGCAACCAGCAGACCTGCCAGCACTGCCATTTGCACGGGACCGCCAAAGATCTGCCAGTCCGCATGCGCGGTGACCCCGATCTTCGACAAGAAGGGCAGCTTCTCCAGCCAGCCGGGCGGCACCTGCATGCCGTTCAAGCCGAACAAACTTTGAATCAGTGACCCGGCCGTGGCAATGTTCGGCGAGCGGAAGAGCGTCCATCCCATGATCACCGCCAGGAAGGTCAGCGACCAGGACAAGACCGTTCCAGGCAGACGTGGCAGACGCTGCATCAGCCCTGCCTGTGTGGAGGCATGATTGATCAACAGGCAAACACCATGCCACAGTCCCCACAGCGCGAAGGTCCAGCCTGCGCCATGCCAGAGACCGCCGATGAACATGACCAGCACCAGGTTCACACTGCGGCGCAGCGGTCCTTTGCGGCTGCCGCCGAGCGGAATGTAGAGATAGTCACGCAGGAATGACGACAGCGTGATGTGCCAGCGTCGCCAGAAGTCCACGATGCTTTGGGCCTTGTAGGGCGAGAAGAAGTTCGCCGGCAGATCCACGCCAAACATTCGCGCAAGGCCGAGTGCCATGTCCGAGTAGCCGGAGAAGTCAAAGTAGAGCTGCAACGTGTAAGCCAGCACCGCCACCCAGGCATCCAGCATGGCCACATGCGAAACGTCATGCACGTGATCGAACACGGGCGAAACCCACACGGCCACGGAGTCCGCCACGACCATCTTCTTGAACAGACCCAGGCTCAGCAGCGTGAAACCCACGGAGAGATCCGACCATGGAAACACGCGCTCACGTGGCCGCTTGAGCTGCGGCAGCATCTCATGTGGACGCACGATCGGCCCCGCGATGAGCTGCGGGAAGAAGGTCACGTATAACAGATAATGCCGGAAGCTCGTGCCCTGGTCTTTGCCAGCGCGGCAGTGCAGCAGGTAGGTCAGTTGATGGAAGGTGAAGAAGGAGATGCCAAGTGGCAGCTCCAGCGGCTGGCCATGCCACTCCTGGCCAAACAGCGCCGCCACATTGCTGGCGAAGAAGTGCCAGTACTTGAACCAGCCTAACAATCCGAGGTTGATGATGACACCCGCGACCAGCAGCCAGTTGGAGCTTTGCGCACCTTGATGTGAGAGCCGGCGTGCCAGCAGATAGTTCAGCGTCACTGAGCCCAGCAGCAGCGGCACATGGGTAGGATTCCACCAGCCGTAAAAAACCACGGAAGCCGCGGCCAGCCATGTCCACGCAGCTTCCAGTCCACGCCAGCGGAAGGCGAGGCCAAAGCCCAGCATCGCCAGCGGAAGGAAGGCGAAGAGGAAGATGCCGGAATTGAAAAGCATGACGTCAGGTCAATGCCAGAAGCTGTTGCGCGAACTCAGCGATGGGATTCTCCGGGACATCACGGCGGATGCGATCATACGCCATGCGGCCCATGCTCTGCCACTGCCCGCGCTGGTTCCAGGCGCGCTCCAGAGCCTCGCCGATATGCCTTGCCGTCGGTGCCTCGGCGAGGAAGCCATTCTCACCCTCGGTGATCAGCTCTGCATGTCCCGCGATGTCGGTGGCCAGAGCCGGACGTCCGCAGAACAGTGCTTCCACCAGTGAGAGCGGCATGCCCTCGTTTCGTGAAGGCTGCGCGATGAGGTGATGATCAAGCCAGATGTCCTCCACCGAGTTCACGTGCCCTTTGAAGTGTACCCGTGAGGAGATGCCGAGCTTCTTCGCGAGTCGTTCCATGCCGTGACGATTCTCACCATCACCAAAGAACGAGAGATGCAGATCACGCTGGCCCCAAACCGGATCCGCGAACGCCTGAATCAAGAGATCATGCCCTTTGGGACGTGTCTGCATCCTCGCCACGCAGGCCATGCGCAGCGGTGAGTCACTCGCAGGCCAGGTGAAAGGTGCCTCGCGGTTCACCTTGACCGGATTCCTAACCACAAGTGCGTTGTTCAGCACCGTGCCGATCTGGTCTTCGAAATCTGTTTGATTGCGCTCTGACACCCAGAAGGTCCGTGCAGCATTCGTGAAGACAGGTGCGAGACGCTCAGCGAGACCATCCTTCGGCCAGTCGCTCGAAATGATGCCATGCGTCACCACGGAAGTGCTGATGCCCGCCTCTTGCAGCGCTTTCAGCCAGGGCAGGCAGGAGTGGTCATTGCCCTGCGAGACGAGGACCTGATCCGGCTTCCATGAGCCACCAGCAAGCTGCTGAGCCATGCCCGTCTCCGCCTTGCCGCCTTTCAAGAGCGGGCGCAGCCATCGGTTGAACCTCCAGCTTTGCGCGATGCGCATCACTGGCACACCGAGGCTCACCAGTTCCTGCACGCGTGCAGGCTCCCACTTCAGCCAGCAAACTGCAGCACGCACCTCATGTCCGGCGCGTGCCAGATGTGCTGCGGTTTCCAGCCAGAGATTCTCTGCCGCGCCGATGCCGTGATGGCTGCTCAGAAAGAGGATGCGCGCCATGAGACTCAGTTCTTGGTCGCCACATCCCAGGCCTCACTCATCGTGGCACAGCGGGTCATGCCGCGTGTGTTCTCACGCTGACGCCGCTGCTTGATCCGCCACTCGCTGAGCCGACGACGAAACGGCGTCGGGATCAGCGCGGCGATGCTGGAAGACTTGCCCGCAGGCTTCTCCGTCTTTGCGGGCTGCTCATCTTCCCGACCTTGATCCCAGCGCACCGAGTAGTCACTCTGCTGCACCTCGCCGATCTGCGCGCCTGCGCTCTTCTCAGCCACGAAGAGCAGGCTGAGCCTTTCTGTGGGATTGAACTGCAGCCGCTTGCCGGTATCCGCTGGATCCTGCAAGGCATGGTAGACAGG
This sequence comes from Prosthecobacter gellanilyticus, assembly GCF_007992435.1. GTDB lineage: Bacteria > Verrucomicrobiota > Verrucomicrobiia > Verrucomicrobiales > Verrucomicrobiaceae > Prosthecobacter > Prosthecobacter gellanilyticus. The sequence continues at coordinate 175,844 of NZ_BKAG01000003.1, forward strand.
CGGATTGGTCAGCGAGACGAGCGCTGCAAAGCGCACACGGAAGCCATGATCTTTGGCAAAGGTGCGGTAAAACAGCTCCGGGCTGAACTGGTAGAAGCCGTGGCCCATCCAATTGTTCACCGGGCACTGCGTGATGAAGAGACCACCGGGCTTCAGCAACGCGGAGCAATTGCGGATGGCCGTTGGAAAATCAAAGATGTGCTCCAGCGAGCCGCCATCGAAGACCCAGTCCCACTTGCCATGATGCTCCGCCGGAAGCGGCGTGTTCATGTCATGCACCACGCCTGCGCCTTGATAGCGGGTGACATCGAGCGCCGCGACCTTTTGAAAACCCATGCGCTCAAAAAACGGCTCAGCGTAGGTCGTGTCGGTCATCTTCGCATCGGCCAGATCATCCAGCTTCAAGCGATGCTCCTGCCCGAGACGCGCGGCCTCGGCAGGTGAGATGCGCAGCCATTGCCGGCCCAGCATGAGGAAGTCGGAAGCGTTCGGTTGCAGCTTGCGACAGTGCAAAAGAAGTTCGGCGCTGATCGAATTGAGAGCCATGAAAGTTAGTTAGAATCGCTTCCGTGAAGCGCGCCAGGCGTAGCTGGCAAAGTAGTAGGCGGCACGAGGCAGCGAGAGCTTCTCGTAGTTGCGCAGGATGCGCCAGCGGGCCGTTGCGGCACGCTTTTTGTTGCCGGAGCGGCTGTGCGCCGCCATGCGATAGACCGCCAGCGGCTCCGGCAGGCCGAGAGCATCCTCATGCCGCAGCAGTTTCAGCCAGAGAATGTAGTCCTCATGCAGATGCTCCACGAAACGGATGTCCCCATGCTTGGAGCGGCGCAGCATGGCGGTGAGACAGCCGAGCAGGTTATCATGCAGCAGCAGCGCATGAGTCAGGCGCGCTGGCGGCTGGATGATCTGGCCCGTGGGCTGGCCTTCCCAATCCATCTGCCGGTAACCGGTATAACTAATGTTGCATCCCGTCTCGCGCATGTGCCGGACCTGCTTCTCCAGCTTGTCCGGCATCCACAGATCATCACTGTCCAGGAAGGCCAGGAACTCACCCGTGGCACGGGCGATGGCCTCGTTGCGATTGTAGACACAACCACCCTGTGGAAGGTCCACGATCAGTCGGATGCGCGGCTCTTTCGCCGCAGCCTCCTCGGCCAAGGAGCGGGTGCTGTCCCTGGACTTGCTGTCCACGACGAGCAGCAGCTGCCAATCCGTCATCGTCTGGGCGAGCGCCGAATCAATCGAGGCATTCAACGTCTTCTCCGCGTTGTAGGCGGGCATGACGATGGAGACCGTCGGCGTCGTGCTCATGCGGAAGGAAGACGGGAGGCGAGCTTCAGCCAGACACGCGTGATGATGTCCGAACGGCGGGTGAAACCTGCCGCGGCCTTGCGGAAGGACTCCATGCGCCAGCGGCGCGCCGTGGAGATGCCGTCACGCTTCTCGAAATGCTTGGAGATGCGGTTGAGCATCGGCAACGCGGAAGGCAATTGCTTCTCCCACAGGCGCATGGCTTCTGATTCATCCGTGATGCCGGCAAAGAGAGCGGCATTCGTCCTCCAGGCCTCACGTCGGGCTGTGGAGGCTCGGTTGAGCCTTGTTTCATTCGCTGTTAGGCTGGTCGCGTTGTAGCGATAGCGCAGCAGCGGTTCCTCCAGCGTGATGGCCTGATGATGGCTGAGGAAGCGCAGCCACAGGTCATAGTCTTCCGACCAGTAGGCGCACTCGGGCGTGGAGAGATCCCGATAGTTGCCCACCTGCATGAGGGCATCCCGCCGCATGATTACGGTGGGATGCACGATGCGCGGCGCGCGCAGCGTGGCATGCAGGATGTCCGCAGGCTTGTGCGGATAGGTGGTGCGTGCCGCCACCGGGCTGCCGGTGTGGTCGATGCAGTTCCGGTCCGAAGCGACGAGAGCGTACTCCGGATGCTCCTGCAGGTATTTTAACTGCACGGCCAGGCGGTGTGGCTCGCAGATGTCATCCGCGTCCATGCGTGCGATGACGGGAGAGGTGGCCGCTGCCGCGAGCGCGCGCAGCGAGTTCCCCAAAGACAGCGGTTCGCCGGTGAACACACGCCCAGGCAGGCGGTTGGGGATCCACTGCTTCAGCACTTCCACCGTGCCGTCCGTGGATCCATTGTCCCAGACCAGCACCTCAAAATCACGGCAGGTCTGCGCTTCCAGAGAGGCCAGCGCCTCCGGCAGGAAAGGCATCCCGTTGAGGATGGGAATGATCCAGGAGACGGTGGGGCTCATTCGCTGAGATGAATGGCCTTCTTGTGGAAGAAGTCTGCCATGCCCACATTCCGCCAGTCGGTCGGATCAGGCTTCAGATCATTGAAGAAAAGTGACACTGGCTTCACGCGCAGCGGTGGCACCGTGGCCTCCTCGGTGGTGGACTCACGAAGCAGGGCATAACGCCGCTCGTTCTCAGCAGAGAATTTTCGTGCATCTCCTTTCAGCAGGTCACGCCACGCGGACTGCACATTGTTAGGCGACTTCAGGCTCGCTCCGAGGGCCAGGACCACCAGGGCGAAGGTCACGGGTGTCAGCGCAGGCCGGGCCCATCCACAGGCACGCACCAGAGCCGCGACACAGAAGACGAGCGCCAGCCACTCCACGACGAAGAAAGCGGCCAGCAGATTGATCGCGCGCGGGGGAATGGAGTAGCCCATGCCCCAGGCGCCGATGAAGAAGCCGCCCCAGGTGGTGCCGATCATGATGAGCAGTACCAGCACCGTCCGTGTCCAGGCCTGCGTGCGCTCCCATGCGGGTGCCTGCCACACGCCGATGAGGAGCAGCGCCAGCAGGAAGAAAGGTGCGGAGGTCAGCCAGATCACTCCCTGCTTCACCGCCAGCTTCGCGGAAAGCAGCAGGCATGGGATGAGATGACCGTGCACGTCATTGTGATAGGTGCCCATGCGCACCGGGAGACCTGGTGAGAAGAAGATGACCAGTGAGGCCAGCAACGTGCCTGCAATCGCCACGACGAAGAGGCGATGCACCCGGCGGTGCTCGATCCATTGCGCTACCGCCAGCAGCAGCAGGGTCACCAATTGCAGGGCCATAGCCAGCTCCGTGCACCAGGAGGCCAGCATGGTCATGAGCAGCACGGCCATGCTGATGAGCGCGGAGGGCCGGTGCTCCGGCTCCTGCCAGGCCCTTGCCAGCCAGGCACCGAAGATCAACTGCAGGATGAAGCCCAGCACGTACGTGTTGCCGCCATTCACCCAATACAGACCCTGCGCGGGACTGCGCATGCCCCACAGGAACAGGCAGAAGCCCAGCGCTGCCGCGAGCCAGCGCACGGCGACCTGCTGGCCGCGTAACCAACGATTGCTAAAATACACGCCCGCGCCAGCCAGGGACGCGAGCAGCACCAGGCACCAGACCTGGTAGGCCAGGCTGCCGATCAGGAAGGGATGCAGCGTGGTGCTGGCCTGCTGGATGATGCGGCCGGAGATCTCCGTGTACCATTTCCAGTTCGCGCCCCAGAATCCGAGATCGCGTCCGCCCACGGCCATGTACCAGTCATCGGCTGACGGATGCGCGTAGAAGCACAAGGCCACAAACGGCGTGACGATGAACAGGCACAGCGCGGTGAGCAGCAGTACCTGCCAGGGACGGATGGATTCAGACGCAGTCATGTCAGGTCGTGGATCAGCAGCGGTGCTCACATCTGAGGCAGTTTCAGCTTCAGGAAGGCCGCCCAGCAGAAGCGGAGCATGATGAGACCGTTTTTAAAGACGCGTGTCATCTTGGTGGTGCCATACACGCGCTCCTGGTAGTGCACCGGCATGTCCACGATGCGCAGGTTCAGACGTGCCGCGCCGAAGAGCAGCTCATAGTCACCCCAGCGGTCCTCCGCGCCCCAGGTGTCGATCATCTTGCTGACCTTCTCCCAGTCACGACGCCACAGCACCTTGGTGCCGCAGAGCGTGTCACGCACCGGAGAGCCGAGCAGGTAGGAGAAGAGCGTGGCGAAGCCCTTGTTGCCCAGCATGTTCGTAAATTTCATCGCCTGGCCCTGCATGGGGTACACCAGACGGGAGCCATTGATGAACTCGCCCTTGCCGGAGACGATGGCCTCAATGAAGCGCGGCAGTTCCTCAGGCATCACCGTGAGGTCGGCATCCAGGATGAGCTGGATGTCCCCCGTCGCGGCCGCGAAGCCTGCCCACACGTTGCGGGACTTAGAGATCGCCGGACCATCGACGAGGCGGATGTTCTTATGTGGAAACTCTTTCTGCATCAGGCGCACCTCATCCGGCGTGCCGTCCGTGGATTTGTCATCGCAGAAGATGATCTCGGTCTCACGCCCCAGCTCGGGCATGCGCTCCACCGCGCTGCGCACATTGCCCTTCTCATCCTTGCACGGGATGATGACGGAGATCTTGAAGTCGGAGGCCGGCCTCGGCTGTGGCGCGGGGCGGGCGATGATGAAGTGACAGAGGTTCATCCGCTCCAGCCCTGGCATCCAGGCGATGAACTTGTTGATCAGCGTGGACAGCAGCGGAACTCCAAAGGGCATCAGCACACGGCGCGTGACCTTCAGCATCTCAAGTCCGGAAAGGTTCAGCAGTCCCTCGTAGTCGCGAACAGACAACCAGTTAGGCTCCACCTTCGGTGTCTTGAGGTTGGCCTTCTCCGCCAGGCTGACCAGCGGCTCCCAGAAGTGGTTGTAGGTGTAGATGATGATGCGTGTGTGCGGCAGGGACACGGCGCGCACGCGCTCCAGCATGGCCTGGATGTCCACCATGTCCGTCGTGTCCTGGATGAGCACCGTGTCAAAGGGCCCTTCAGGCAGCTCCTTTTCAGGATCCATGACATGGAAGGCCGCCTCAGGATGCTGTTTCTTCGCCAGCTCGATGATCTTCGGGCTCACATCCACTCCGGTCACGGAAGAGGCCTGCACATACTCGATCAGCTTGCCGGTCTGGCAGCGGATGAAAAGCAGGCGTCCTGCATCGCCGACGAGGGTCTTCAGCTCGCGGCCCACCACGCTGTAGAAGTAGGAGTTGAGGTTGATGTGATAGTCACGGTTCTCCGCGTACTTTTCGACATTCTCGAGAATGCTGGCGCGCTTGTGCTCAATGGCGGCCATGCCCCACACGGGGATGGCGTTGGAATCATCGGGAGACTGGGACATGGGAGATGAGCGGGGTGAAGATGCGGTGACGAATCAGAAGAACCGGGAGCAGAGCGCCTTGGTCCGGCGGCCGATGTACTGCGCCAGCACGATGGCTGGACGATCCACACAGCGGTCGATGATCAGGGCTCCGACGAAGGTGCCTGCGAGGAGAGAAACCAAGGTCAGCAAGGTGCTCGTGCCGCGACCCAGGGCTGGCGCCGCGAGTGTGTAGGTCCATGCGGCCAGCGAACCCAGGATGAGGAAATGCACGCCATACAGGGCATAGGAAACACGACCGAGAAACTGCACCCAGGCACGGTTCAAAAAGTGGCGTGGCAGCGGATGCCAGAGCACCACCAGCATCAGGCAGAGAGCGCCCAGCATGGACCAGCTCCCACCCAGCCAGGGCAGTCTTGGCATTTGAGCAAACATGGTTTGGGAGAGGCCGGCCTCATCCAGATACTTGGGGAAGGATCCGCAGACCGCGGCGACCACACCGAGCACCACAGCAAGCCAGTTCGGCATCACCGGGTGGCGGCCGCGGACTGCGAGCAGCTGATGAATCTCCGCGAGGATCAAACCGATGAGAAAGCACTGCGTCAGATTGCGCGCATACCAGAGTGTGAAGGCGGCAATAAAGAACCAGCGGAGCGGAGCCGGGCGCAGCAGCAGAAGCGCGAAGACCAGCCAGGAGCCCCAGAGCTCGCGGTCGATGGTCCACATGGGCTGATTGAGCTTGCTGGCAGTGCCAAAGGGAGAGAGCAGCATGTCCTGCATCAGCTTCGACAGGGAGGGCACGCCGTCTGACCAGAAGTAATCAAACCAGCCGCTGCCCGACAAGGCCGCCGCTTCCACATTGCGATAGCCAGCAAAGCTCCAGATCACCCAGGAGACAAGCGTGGTGCCGAGGACCACACCCCCGAGACGGAACGGACGTTTCACAATGGCCGCCACCACATCCGCCAGCGGAGCTCTTCGCGCCAGCATGGGAGCCGCGAGGACGTAACCGCTCATGAGGAAAAACAAGCAGACCGCGAAGTGACCCGCGATCAGGATGCCGAGGGGAGTTTTGAGCAGCCAGGGCTCCCAGGAGTAGTGGGCCTTGGAGAGATCACCAAACGCGGCATGGGGCAGAAAGGCGGAGACAAAATGGCAGAGCACCACCACAGAGGCCGCCAGTCCGCGAAGCCCGTCGAGATGGGTTTCGCGTGAAGATGGTGAAACTTCGCTCACGCGGAAGTGTGATCGATCAGCGCGGGACACGCGCCAGGACCATCAGGCCGAGATAGAGGCGATGGGCGGGCGCATCAGCGCCGCCAGCCACGCGGTAATCGGCGAGCTGCCTGTCTGCCCAGGCATGAAAAGCGGGGCGTTTGCGGCGGGTGAACCAGCGCAGCGCCTTGAAGATGATGCCGAACAAACTATTGTCACAAGCGAGCTTCTCCATGGTCAGCTCCCAGAGCTGCAGCATGGCGCGCGGGCCGGAAGTAAGGCGCCAGGTGGTGTCGATCTCGAAACCGGCGTTGCGGACATCTCTTTCCAGTCCATGCGGTGTCCAGCGCTGGAAGTCCCAGGGCGCGCCGTGATCCGGGAAGGTGCCATGCGTGGAGAGGGCCAGCACGCCTCCTGGCTTCAGCATGCGGCGGCACTCACTCAGATAAAACATCGGGTCTTCCACATGCTCCAGCACCTGGGTGGAGAAGATGAGATCAAAGCTGGCATCGGGCGCGGCGAGCGGCTTGCCGGGATCAATGATGAAATCCAGATCACTCATGCCACCGAGATCCGCGCGCAGATACTCGGCCTTTGGGAAAAGACTGCGGTAGGGGCTGCCACCGCAGCCATAATCCAGGATGCGCAGCGGCTCGTCCGTGCGCACCTTGTCCAGCACCACGCGCAGGTCGGAGAGATGCAGGTAGAGCTTGGCTCCGGGCTGCGGGCTCAGACGATCATCCAGCGCCTGCTGGCGCAGCAGCGCGGAGGATTCTTCCTGGGAGAGGGATCGTGACATGATGACGAGTGAATCAGGAGGGCGGGAACTCGCCCTTGCTCTCGGCGGTTTCCAGGAAACGCAGCGCTTCTGCGAAGCCGCCATGGCGCTTGATGCCGGAGTTGAGATAACCATCCGCGATGCGGCGAGCACCGGCGGCATCTTTGACAAAGAGATGGTACATGATGTGGCAGCCGGCCATCCAGCCGCGACCGGGTTCGCCGAGCAGCTCCGCGGACCAGTTCACCGCAGCTTCGATTTCCTCAGCGGTCACAGCGGTGAAGTCAGCGGCGGCATTGACGCGCTCAGGAGAGAGCTTTTCCTTCAGTTCAAAGGCCACGGTGCAGCCACGACGCACACCGTGCGTGAAATTGAAGAGATCCCGCAGACGATACTGGATGAGCGCGATCCAGGGTGTGTCATAGCACTTGTAGTCCTGATGCACGACCAGCGCGCCGGGGACAAGGGATGGAAAGAAGGAGCGCGTGATGCTGGAGCCCAGCACCCAGGTCTTCATCGCATCCACCAGCAGCAGTTTGATCGGGCCGTCCTTCCACGCATACGTGGTGAGATCCGCAGGCACGAGACGCACACGATGCCCATGTGCCTTCACGCGGCGGCGCACTTCAGGCAGGAAGCTTTCACCATGTGCGTATTCGCAGGCGACCACTGGCAGGTATTCATCCATCCAGTCATCCCAGATGAAGCGGTCGAAGCCATAGACGATCTCATCTTTGCATCCGGCCTCTTCCAGACCATGGACGAGCGAGAGCGTGGTGGAGCCCATCCAGCAGCCGAGATCCACCACTGCTCCTGGCAGGGAGCGAATCTTCTGGATGGCTTCAGCGTAGTACAGGCGCTCCTCATTCGTGGTCATGCCAACGAGAGTGGTGAGCGCCGCAGGTGCCTGCTCGGCAGGCGCGCCCTGGATCAGGCGGCGGAGAAGGGAACGGATCATGAGAGTCTAATCAATGATGTGTCAGTAGGCGCTGCGGGTGAACACACTCACGCACCAGCCACTGTGCTGGCGGCGGGAGGTTTCGCCGCCCATGCGCGTGGCCAGATAACCGGCCAGCGGCTTCAAGCTGAGGTGCAGGAGTGTTTTCTTGCGCCCTTCAGGAAGGCGCTTCCACCAGCGTGCGAGAGCCAGGGCCACGCCTTCGGTGGCATCCAGCTTCAGAGGCAGGGTCACGTCATGGGTGAAGGCAGTACCGCAATCCGGCAACTGGTCTGCAAGGTGGATCACGACCAGACGTCCGTTCGATTTCAGGCTGGTCGCAGCAGCTTGCACACGATCTGCGGCCAGCAGCTCAGCAGAACGCGGAACCAGGATGAACTCGAGATCCTTCTGCGCGCCGATCTTGTCAGAGCCTGAGACAAACTGCACATCACTGGCGAGGCTCGGTGCTTTGAGCAGACGATGCAGGAGCAGGTTTTGATTCTGGTTCGTGCACACAAGTCCTTTGCCGCAGAGGTAGGAGCCTGCGGTGGTGACACCCAGCCAAGTGAGAAGACCTTCTTCACCGACGGTCGCGAAATCCATCGCCTGTTTTGGCAGCGCGGGAAGCTTGGCCTGCGCCTCGGCCTGCTGCTGGTGAAGCTGGCAGATGCGGCCGAGCTCCACACTGGCGGAAAACACACCCGTGGTGCGGAAGGGCCGCATGTCGAGATACTCATAGGCTTTCTCTTCTTCATTGAAGAAGGTGGGGTGGCGATCTCCCACACGCGGAACGAAGGGATGCTTCGCAATGAGATCCTCGCAGAGGCTCTGCATGCCATGAATGCGGGCAAGACCGCGAGCGATGGCCAGCGCGCCATCATACTGCTCACGCTGTCTCCAGCGTGGCGCACCTTCCACCGTGGCACGCAGCACCCGCTCAAAAGGAATGTCAGGCACAGGATAGCCCAGTTTCTTCACCTTCAGGTACTGGTCGGCGATGAGGACGGGAAGAGAAAAGACGATGTTTGGATCCGCGGACTCTTCCACGAGCTGTGGATCATAGGGGAAGTCCACTTCAGCCCAGAAATGGCGGCCATCGGCATTCGTCAGATGACCGCGCAGGAACTGCGCCACGGCATTGCTGCTGCCTGACATGGCGTTCATGGTGGTCGGCACGCCCATGAAGAGATAGCGCTCGGTCAGTGCCGCGCAGAGCGTGGCGGTGAACATGTCCGGCATTTTTGAGACGATGATGTCGCCATGCTTGGCCTTCACCTCGCGCAGGAGTGAGAGGTCGATGCAGCTATTGTAGAGAGACGGCAGACGGCGAAAGAAGCGCTGATGATGGCTGATGCGCTCTGCGCAGAGCCTAAGCTCTTCCTGCGAGTCCACCCACCACCAGGGCTGCTGCCCCACGGGCAGGTTCAGCGTCATGCTCTCGTACTCAGGCTCGGGATAGTTGTCCCAGTAGTAGTGCAGCAGTGGCGTGCGGATCACGCGCGCGCCGGTTTCTGCAATGGCTTTGCGCAGCATGCTGACAGCGCCGGGCATGAGTCCGTCATCCGAACCCACGATGCTGACATAACCATCTTTGACATGCGTCAGCGCATATTCCCAGTTTCTCTCCATGCCCAGCAGATTGGGCGTGCGGATGTAGGTCACGCGTGAGTCGGCGAGACCGCGCACGACCTCTTCCGTGTTGTCTTCACTGACGTTGTCGCAGACAAGGATTTGGAAATCATCCGGCTGCTGCAGGCAGGTACGCAGGGTATCACCGATGGTGTGCCCGCGGTTGCGTGTGGGGATGACGATGGTCAGGGGGATGCTCATGGACGGTATCTATCAGGCAGCGGCCAGCGGATTCAGGCTGGCATCGAAAAACAAAGGCTCCAGGCCGAGCTCGCGGCAGCTCTGCGCGATCTCGGAGGTGTAGGCTGGATTCATGATCACAATGGCAGGCGCGTGACCGGCGCGGGCAGGAATCTGCTCGGGTGGAATCACCTCATGACCGCTGCCTGCCACGAAGCTGCCATGACGGCGTGGATTGATGTCCGCGGCGAGGTCGATCAGCGTGGCATCAGGATCGACATTGGTGATGTAGTTCACGCCCTTGGTGGCTGCGCCCCAGACGAGCACGCTGCGGCCTTCGGCGCGGAGTTTGGACAAACCTTCACGCACCTGGGTGATCGTGGTCTTCTCACGCTGACCATACTCAGCGACCTGGGTTGTGAGCGCGGAGATGCCTTCCGGACTCATGAGGGTGGGCTTCGGACCCAGTCTGCCGCCTAACCAAAGATACTGGCCACCCAGACCGCGACCGGAAGCGGTCACTTCAAAGCCGGCCATGTTGAGTAGATGCCCAAGGCTGCCCTCGGTGAAGTAGCAATGGTTCTCGTAGCAGATATCCCAGAAGGAGCCGGTGGCCAGCATGGCATCCAGCTCACGCACCTCGATGAAGACGCCGCAGCCGGGAGACTGCTCCGCCAGACGCGCGACCTCGCGCAGGAAGGCCAGCGGGTCGGTCATCTGATCCATCACATGACGGCACACGACGAGCGCGGCTCCCGGTGGGACGAGGTCCGAGCGGAAGTAGTCCGGAATGAGATGCACCTGGCCGTCATCACTTTCAGCGGGGCAACTCGGGTCCATGCCAAGGCCGCGAACACCTGGAAGAGCGTTGGTCAGCATCTTCAGGAACTCACCTTTGCCACAGCCTGCCTCGATGACGATGCCGCCGGGCTTCAGCTCAAAGTGCTGGCTCAAAAAGCGGATGAGATCGTGGCAATAAGCCTCGCTGGCCGCGGAGGGCACGGTGCTATCATAGCTGGCATCATAGGAGACCAGCGCGGGATCAAACTCCGCATTGTACGCCAGCCCGGACTCCGGGCACAGGCGCAGGTCCAGGCGGCCCCACTCGATGCCACGCGCCTCCTCACGTGTGGAGTGGAGACGGTTGTGCATGGCCACGACACGCTCACGCTCGACGAGCGGAGCGCTGCCGTGAAGACCGGTGGCAGGGCAGGGGACCATGGCGGCGGTATAACGAAATGTCAGATTAGCTAACGCGGCGGAGGTAACCTTCGGCGAAATAAGTGACGGGTTTCGCCACGGTGCCTTCGTTGAACGGGAAGGAAGGATACTCGATCACGAAATTCGGGTTCTCCTCGGCGAACTGCTTCGCGGCGGCCTTTGGGTGGTTCCAGCTCCAGTCTTCACGGGTGCGCGGGCCATTGGAGACTTCTTCCATGATGCCGTCACAGGCCACGATGTAGGAACCCACAGGCACGAGATCCTGATAGGCGCGCATCTCGCTCAGCACGTGCTCCTTGTAGTGGTTGGAGTCGAGGATGAGCAGCACCTTCTCACCTGGCTTGATGAGGGAGTGCACATGGTCGATCGTCTCCTGGGCGATGGAGCTGCCTTCGACGAGAGTGATGAGCGGGAACATCTCATGCTCCTCGATGGCCTTGCGGTTGTGCGGGCGGATCTCTACATCCACACCGATCACGCGGCCATGGCCCATGGCTTTCATCACACTGGCGTAAAGCACCAGCGAGCCGCCGTGGGCCACACCGCACTCAAGCACCACGTCTGGCTTCAGCGTGTAGATCAGCTCCTGCATGCGCACGATGTCTTCAGGAAGCTGGATGATGGGGCGGCCCATCCACGCGAAGGAATAGACGTGCTTCACATCCCAGCCGCAGCGCAGCCAGGCATGGGAGGCCATTTCAAAGGAACGCGGATGATTGATCGGCAGGGACTCGGTCTTGCCTTCGTGGGTCCAGGTCACGGTGCCGTTTTCGACGTCGATGGTGAGATTGGTAAGCGGGGTCATGGCGGGTTCGGGAGTGAGTAGAGGGATGGGTAAGTTAAATCAGAGAGCAGGCTGGCCGTAGAAAGAGCGGATGGCATTCGCCACGGTGTGAATGACCTCGTCATTCATGTAGGACCAGAGCGGCAGGGTGAGGATCTCATCGCCAATGCGATCCGTGACAGGCACGTCATTCGCACCACGGCAGTCCTGCAGCCAGGTGAAGCGGTTGCCCGGCATCCAGTGAATGCCGCTGTCCACTCCATTGGCACACATGTGGGCCTGCAAATCGGGACGCTTGCCATCGAGAACACGCAGGCAGTAGTGGAAGATGCTCGCGCCATCAAAACGATCTGTCGGTGTGATCACTCCGGGAACACCGGCGAGCAGTTCATTGTAGAGACGGCAGTACTTGCGGCGGTTGGCGTTGAACTCATCGAGCTTCGCCAATTGAGTCAAACCAATGGCGGCGTGCAGGTTCGCCAGGTGATAGCGGAAGCCTTGCTTGAGCACGTCGAACTGATAAGCGCGGCTGTTGCCGTAGAGGCGCTCGTTCGGCTGGGTCATGCCAAGAAGACGAGCGGGATAGAGATCGTTTGCCTCTTCAGCCCTTGGCACCACGACCGCGCCACCATCGATGCAGGTGAGCGTCTTGATGGCATCAAAGCTAAAGCAGGAAAGGTCGCCGTAACTGCCGATGGGCTTGCCTTCCACGCGTGTGCCGGTGGCATGCGCAGCATCCTCGACCACGCGCAGGTTATGCTTCTTCGCGATCTCGAGCACGCGATGCACTTGCGCGGTGGCACCCGTGTAGTGCAGCACGATGATGGCCTTCGTCTTCGGACCGATGAGCGGCTCGATGAGGTCTGGATTGATGGAAAGATCGTGCTCGTTGATGTCCACAAACACCGGACGTGCGCCGCACATGCCGATGGCCTGGAAATCGCCGATGTTGTTCAGCGCGGGCGTGATGACTTCATCACCAGGACCGACACCAGCCGTGAGCAGGGCCAGGTGCAGCGCGGAGGTGCAGGTATTCACGGCGACCAGCTTGCGGTCTGGTCCAAGCTCAAAGGCCTCTGTGAGCTTCTCTTCGAAGGCTTTGACGTAACTGCCCATGCCAAGCCAGCCGAGATGCAGAGCATCCACGGCCGCCTTCATGGTATCGGCGTCGATGTGGGGTTTGAAGACGGGGATCATAGTTGGATGGGTTGGAAATCGGCGAGCAGCGGCATGGCGCGGTCACGGTCCGAGACATTCGTGGGCTCCAGCGGCCAGGGCACGCCGACCTGGGGGTCGTCGAAGCGCAGGCCGTCCTCATACTGCTTGCTGTAAAACTCGGAGACGAGGTAGAGGATCTCAGTGTCCGGCGTGAGGCTCTGATAGCCATGCCCGAAGCCCTTGGGCACGAAGATCATCTTCCGGTTCTGCGGTGTCAGCTCGATCATGCAGTGCTGGCCGTAGGTGGGCGAACCTGCGCGGAGATCCACGATCACATCCACCAAGGCGCCGCCGATGCAGCGCACGAGCTTGTCCTCAGGCACAGGCGGGCGCTGGAAATGAAAGCCACGCAGGGTACCGCGCTCCGGGTTGTACGAGTTGTTCGCCTGCTTCACCTGAAACTGGATGCCGAGATCTGCGAACTCACGCTCGCAATGCAGACGGGCAAAGAAGCCTCGGTCATCCTCTTTTCTGGCGAGGGTCACAAGGTAGGCTCCAGGGAGTGGCAGCGGCTCGAAATTCATGATTGGAGGAAGCTTTGAATCTGCTGAAGGCTGAGAGCGGAAGGATCAGCGCCTTGATGTACGGCATGGTACCAGTCCACCGTGGTGTGCACGCCTTGCGCGAAGCTCCAGCGTGGTTTCCAGCCGAGCTCACGCTCAGCCTTGGAGGGATCGAGAGCCAGCAGGCGTGCCTCATGCACGGCCTCTGTGTCCGCGCTGTGATGCCAGCGGCCTTCAGGCCAGCGCTTCGTGACGAGATCGATGAGGTCACTCACCGGCCGCACGCTTTCCAGTGCAGGACCGAAGTTCCAGCCAGACTCTAAAACAGCGCGGCGTGCTTGATCACCTTCACGCAAGGCACGATCCATCTGCGCGCCGAGGATGAGATAACCAAAAAGAGGTTCGAGCACATGCTGCCAGGGCCGTGTGCTGCCAGGGTTGCGCACCCACACGGACTCACCCTTGCTCATGGCGCGGATGGCATCTGGCACGATGCGGTCCGCGGCGAAGTCTCCACCACCGATGACATTGCCTGCACGAGTGCTGGCGAGCGCGATTGGACTGCCCTGCGCAAAGAAGGAGCGACGCCATGATTGAATGGCGATCTCGGCGCCTGCCTTGCTGGAGCTGTAAGGGTCATGACCACCCAGCGGATCGGTTTCCGCAAAGGCGCGGCCAGCGTCGTTGTTCTCGTAGACCTTGTCTGTGGTGATGGCGACGATGGTGCATGGCTTGCCGAGCTTTCGCACGGCCTCCAGCACATGAATGGTGCCCATCACATTCGTGGCCCAGGTTTCCACGGGCTGCTGATAAGACAGGCGTACCAGAGGCTGCGCGGCAAGATGGAAGACGATCTCGGGCTGAGTCTCTGCCACCACTCGCTCCACGAGAGCGGCATCACGAATATCGCCGATATGATGGCGGACCTTTGTTTCGAGCTTCAGTGCTTCAAAGAGCACGCTGCCTGGTTCCGGGGGCAGTGAGAGTCCACTGACCTCGGCGCCGAGCTGATGCAGCCAAAGCGCGAGCCACGAGCCTTTGAAGCCCGTGTGGCCGGTGATCAGCACCCTGCGCCCTTGGTAGTCAGTTCCGAACATGCGTCACCAGATTTTCCAGGGTGCCTTGCCTTCGTCCCACATCGCGTTGAGCATCTCATACTCGCGGTAGGTGTCCATGCACTGCCAGAAGCCTTCATGCTGCCAGGCGGCGAGCTGGCGTTGTGTGGCCAGAGTCTCCAAAGGTCCACGCTCGAAGATGCAGTCGTCACTCGTCAGGAGAGGAGCCACGGCCTTGTTCAGCACAAAGAAGCCGCCGTTAATGAAGGTGCTTTCCGAGTCCGGCTTTTCTGCAAAGGAGCAGACGCTGGTGCCGTCCATGCCCAGTTCGCCAAAGCGGCCGGCGGGATGCACAGCGGTGAGGGTGCACAGCTTGCCCTGCTGACGATGAAACTCGATGGAGGCATTGATATCGCTGTTCGTTAGGCCGTCGCCATAGGTGAGCAGGAAGGTGTCGTCCTCAACGAACTCGAGCGCCTTCTTCAAGCGACCGCCGGTCATGGTGTTGAGGCCGGTGTCCAGCAGGGTGACCGTCCAGTCCTCCTCGTCATGCGTGGTGTGGTACTTGATCTGCGGCTTGGAGCCGAGCTTCAAGGTCACGCTGCTGGTGTTCCAGTGGTAGTTACGGAAGTAGTCCTTGATGACCTCCCCCTTGTAACCCAGGCACAGGATGAACTCCTTGTGCCCGAACTGGGCATAGTACTTCATGATGTGCCAGACGATGGGCCTGCCACCGACAGGCACCATGGGCTTGGGACGGAACTCAGTCTCCTCGCGCAACCTGGTGCCGAGGCCTCCGCAGAAGATGACGACTTTCATGGGTTGGGAAAATGAATCAGGGCTTCACGATGATGCCCTGGCCGGTGGGAAGGATGCAGATGTTGATGTCGTTGGCCTTGGCGAACTCATCGATGGTGGCTTTCTGCTCGGCGTAGTTCAGCCAGCCGTAGTCATCGAGCACGATGACGCCGCCGCTGACAAGCTTTGGCCAGAAGTGCTCCAGCGCATCCCGCTCAGGCTTGGCGATGTTCATGTCGATGGACAGATAGGCCACCTTTTGAATGTCGACCGTGGTAAGCGTGTCCGGCACCAGTCCGCGCACAAGCTTGGTGTTAGGCCAGGGAGCGAAGTTTGCCTGCGCGGTGGCGAAGCAATCCTGGTAGAAATCCCGGTTTTCCTTCAGGCGCTTCGGGCGCTCCGTGTCGGACATCTGGGATTCCGGGATGCCGGCGAAGGTGTCGAAGAGATAGAAGTTTCGCGGCAGCTTGCTGAAGTCGAGATACTTGCAGACCGTGAGGGAAAAGATGCCGGTGTTCACACCGCACTCGACGAAATCACCCTCATGCTTCAGCGCCTGCTGCGCGGCCCAGAGGATGATGTGAATGCGCCACTCCAGATGCAGATCCGGCAGATGAGAGTAGCGGTGGCCAGAGTTAAAGCCGGCTTCATAGGCCTCACGGAAACGTGGTTCCTGCATCCAGGAGGTGTTCTTGCAGTAGGTGCGCAGCGCATCTCCCTCGAACGAAGGGGTGCCCCACTGCTTCTGACGTGCGATGAAGTCGATGTCCTCTCCAGCGGCTCGCAGAAGCAAGGGCCGGAGCTTTTTACGCAGACGACGGACAATGGAACGAATCATGAAGGTGGGTGTGAGCGTGCGGGTCAGTCGAGCTTGCTGACCTTCCAGTCGAGGCGCGGCCAGATGGCTCCGGGCACGTGTCCGGCATAGGCGTAGCGACCTGGATGCGGGGTGTCCTCCATCACTGTGAAGGAAAGAGCGGTCGGCTCATGCAGGCAGATGTCGTAGCTATTGGAACTGAAGCCGACGACGACGATGGTGACGTGATGTCCGCCAGCGTTCAGCAGCCAGGCCGGCACCGTGCAGGAGGCACGCCAGCGGCCGTCTCCGGCATCACTGACATCCTCGGAGTTCACGTGGAAGACACACTGGCCGCCATCCGTGTCCACCTGGATGTAAGGGACGAAATTGCGGCCGCGAGCGTTCTGCACTTCATACTCGAACTGAATCTCAAAGGCTGTGCTCATGGGCACGCCGCTTTGAGATGTGGCTGGGTCCTCGCCGATCCAGGTGCGCAGCAAACGGCAGTCCTTCGAAGAGTCTGAAGACAAGCTGCCGGCACGATAGGCGCTCTGATAGGTCTCGAGCACC
Source organism: Prosthecobacter gellanilyticus (assembly GCF_007992435.1). Lineage (GTDB taxonomy): Bacteria > Verrucomicrobiota > Verrucomicrobiia > Verrucomicrobiales > Verrucomicrobiaceae > Prosthecobacter > Prosthecobacter gellanilyticus. The sequence goes on from NZ_BKAG01000003.1 coordinate 192,661, forward strand.
GAAGCGGGCGCTCCCTCGGCTGCCACCACGCCGCCGCTGAGCAGCACGGCACGTGTGCACAGGCTGAGCACGGTGGGCATGTTATGACTCACGAGCAGCACGGTGCGGCCTTGCTTGGTCGTGGCCTCCATGCTGGCGAGGCACTTCTTTTGGAAGGCCATGTCACCGACGGCGAGCACCTCATCCACGATGAGGATGTCCGGCTCGAGATGAGCGGCGACCGCGAAAGCGAGGCGCACATACATGCCGCTGCTGTAGTACTTCACCGGCGTGTCGAGGAACTTCTCGATCTCGGCAAAGGCCACGATCTCATCAAACTTCGAGCGGATCTGTTCGCGGCTCATGCCAAGGATGGCACCATTCAAGAAGACGTTTTCACGCCCTGTGAGCTCGGGATGGAAACCCGTGCCGACCTCGAGAAGGCTGGCCACGCGGCCCTTGATGCGGATCTCGCCACGAGTGGGGTCGGTGATGCGGCTGAGCAGCTTCAGCAGCGTGCTTTTGCCCGCACCATTGCGGCCAACGATGCCAAGCACCTCGCCGCGCTTCACGTCAAAGGAGACGTCCTTGAGCGCCCAGAACTCTTCCGTCGTGGACTTGCCGGTTTCGATGTCCTTGTTGCGGCCAAAGAAGCCGCCAAGCAGACCTTTGGCCGAGGCTTGCACACGCTCGCTGAGCATCTTGCCCGTGCCTTTTTTAACTCCGGCGGACTGATGCTGGATCAGATAGCGCTTCGCGAGGTGTTCGACGTGGATGACCGTGTCAGATGCCATGTCTGTCAGATGAGGTCGGCAAAGGTTTTTTCGGTCCGGCGGAAGTACCACAGGCCGAGGATGAGCAGGAAGATCACAATGCCGCAGGAGATGAGGAAGCCCTCCATGGGCAGGCTTGAGGTCGTTTGCGTATTTGCAGTTAGGCCGCCGTAGATGCACCAGCGGAAGCCTTCGATCACCCCGACGACGGGATTGCAGGCATACAGCAGGCGCCACTGCTCTGGAACGGCACTGGTGCTGAAGCCGACCGGACTCACATAGGTGCCGAACTGCACCAGGAATGGCACGATGTGCTTGAAGTCACGGTATTCGACCATGAGAGCGCTGATGAGCAAACCAGGCCCAAGTGCCGCGGCGACGGCGAGCAGGGTAAAGATTGGCAAGCAGAGCAAACGCCACGTCGGCATCACTTGATACCAGGCCATCATGCCCGCGAGGATCACCAGCGTGATGGCGAAGTCCACGAGCGCCACGCCAAAGGTGCTCGCTGGAATGAGCAGGCGCGGGAAGTAGACTTTGGAGATCAGGCTGTTGTTGTTCACCAGACTGTGTGTGGACGCGGAGATGGCATTGCTGAAGAACTGCCAGGGCAGCATGCCGGCGAGCACGAGCACGGGATAAGGCACGCCATCCGAGGGGAACTTGCCCATACGGCCAAAGAGCACGGTGAAGACCAGCGTGGTCAGCAGCGGACGCAGGAGCGCCCAGGCGGAACCGGCGACGGTCTGCTTATAACGAACGATGATGTCTCGCCAGGCCAGGAAGCCGAAGAGCTCGCGGTAGCGCCAGATGTCACGCCAGTAGCCTGACTCGCTGCGGCCGGCGCGGATGATGATTTCGTTTTCCATGTTTCTCGGATCAGGCGGCTTTCAGCGATGTGAGCGCCAGCACGTGCGCCACGAGCTGCTGAATGCAGGCCTCAGGGCTGTTCACGCCTGTTTGCAAAATGACCTCGGCGGCCTGCGGAGGTTCATAAGGTGAATCAATCCCGGTGAAGCCCTTGAGGGCTCCGCTGCGGGCTTTGGCATAAAGGCCTTTGGGATCACGCTGCTCGCAGACGTTCAGCGACGCGGCGATGAAGACCTCCGCAAAGGGCACGGCATCGCGAAGGCAGGACTCGCGTACTTTGCGGCGGTCCTCATCAAAGGGCGAGATGAGCGAGCAGATGACGATGATGCCGCTTTGGGCCATCAATTTGGCCACCTCGCCAGTGCGGCGGATGTTTTCATGACGGTCTTCAGAACTGAAGCCGAGATCACAGCAGAGACCGTGGCGGAGGTTGTCACCATCCAGGATGAAGGAGGGTTTGCCTGCCTCATAGAGATGGGCATCGAGACCCACGGCCATGGTGGATTTGCCGGAGCCGGAGAGGCCAGTCATCCAGATGACCGCACCGCGCTGGCCGAGGCGCTCACAGCGCATGGCATCGGTCACACGGGTCTTTGTCCAGGTGATGTTGGCGGATTCGGGCAAGCTGCCGCCCTTGGTCGTGGCCGGTGCGGCGGGACCTGAATCAGGAGATGGGGAGTTGGAGGTGCCGCTCATGGGAGTGGCGGGAATAGCCGTCAGAGGAAGTGGTCCAGCAGACGGCTGGAAAGGATGCCATCGAGCTTCGCGTGGAGGTCACGCGCGACTTTGAGGCGCTTGCGGATGATCTTGATCTCGTCCGGATGCTGGGAGGCCGAGTGCTGGCCTGAGCCGGAGACTTCGGCATCCAGCGTGCGGGCGATCTGAGTGCCAGCCGAGCCGAGTTTTTGACGGATGCCAGGCAGCAAACCCTGCTTCACGATCACGCGGAAATCGGTCTGAGCCTCGTAGTAGTCACGGCGGTCACCTTCGACCGGGCGATGACACACCGCATGCCACTCCTCAAGCTGGCGGATGGTGGTGCTGGCGCTGGCCTTGCTGATGTCCAGGCGGGCGGCGATTTCCTCGAGGCTCAAGGGGCCTGGCTGCAAATAGAGCAGGGCAAACATGCGCCCGATGAGCCTGCCGAGGCCAAAAGCGTGGGTGGTGTTTCCGCCCGCATCAATGAAACGCCGCACTTCCCGCTCCCAGGAGGCGGGCTGAAGATCAGAACTTGGGCTGGGAGCGGCCTTGGGCATCGTTCAGAAAAATCTGAACGATGATGGAGAGGCTGACATTTCTGGCAAGAGGCTTCGCTGGAAATGTCAGGTTTTCGTCTGCCTCTTTGGGAGTAGGCGCGCACCTCTTCAGGCCATGGCCCTCACGCCTGCCAGCGGCGGGACCATCTCAAAAGCGGGCGCTCGACCAGTGCCCAAAGCACGGCACATGCAGCGAGGGCCGCCAAGCAGGCACCTCCGGCCACGACGTAGCGCATGGCGAGGCTGTCCGGGGCCAGTTTGGAGCCCGCATTGATGAGGGCCAGGAGGACCATGGAGTGCCCGAGGTAGATGGAATACGAGGCATCTCCGAGCCAGCAGGCCCATTTGGGCCAAGGCTGGGATTTCAGGCCCTGTTCCCACACGCCGGTAGCCAGGATAATGAGGGCAAAGGCGGCTCCCAGCAGCAGGCGCACCTGCAGCGGCTGGTCCATGCCCTTCACATGATCATAGGCCCAGGCTCCGAGGCCCAGAAAAACGAGCGCCACAATGCTGACCCAGACGGGCGACCAGCGCCACTCATGCCGCCGCTGAAAACAGGCGCAGACCACGATGCCAAAGACGAACTCTACATTATGCGCATCACAGATCAGGCGTGGCAGATCGTAGAGCTTGGCGCCCATGAGATGGGTGGCGAAGATGGCCGCCATCCAGAGGCTGAGCAGCAGCAGAGCGCGGCGATATCCCAGAATCAAGGCGATCAGGAACAGCGCATAAAACAGTGCCTCATGCATGAGGGTCCAGGCAGCGGTGATGACGGGCATCATTCCCTCCGGTGCGGGAAGCAGCAGGTAGGAGGAGATGATGCGGGAGATCTCCGGAGGTGTGCCGCCACGCTGCCAGGCGACCAGTTCCAAGCCGAGCTTCACGGAAGTGAGGATGAAGAGCAGGGGATAGACCCGGAAGAAGCGGCGATACAGATAACGCGGTGCGAACTGCGGCTGGCCCAGCTCCGCCCCATGAATGAAGGTGATGATGAAGCCGCTGAGCACGAAGAAGAAGTCCACGCCGAGCTCGCCGAAATGGAAAAGACCGCCGAGCAGCACCTGCTGGGTCTTCCGCTCTGTGAAGAGGCAGGCATGATACACCAGCACACCCAGCGCGGCGAGTCCGCGAAAGACTTGCAGGCTGGAGAGGTAGACAGGTTTCGATGCTTCCGCCATCAGGGCTGTCAGTAGTCGCTTTCATCGCACGCGCCATCTTTCTTTGGCCTTCAGGAGCTGCTCTGCGGTTTCAAGCGTTGACTTGGCAGGAGCGCCCTTGAAGTGTCAGGCTCCATGCCTGACCCCGTGCTCCCCCGGGATGTTTCCCGGTCTTCTGACCTGCCACTGTTTGTGGTGATCCTGCTCGTCACCTTCGCGGCGCTGTGGGTCTTTTGCAGCCAGACAGGGGTGCTGCAGTCCGACCTCGGCGGTGACCCAGATGAGGCCGCGCATGCGGTGACGGCTCTCATGATCCGGGACTATGTGGTAGATGGGCTCGGTCAGGGCCAGATGCCGATGAAGTTCGCCAAGGACTACTATGAGCACTACCCGCGTGTGGCGTTGGGGCACTTCCCGCCCTTTTATTACCTTGTGGCCGGGCCGGTGCTGATGCTCCGTGATTCGCCCGAGGCGCTGTTTCTGCTGCAGGCCTTCCTGATGGCTGTGCTGGTGGCGCAGACCTGGCTGCTCGGGCGGCGGTTTCTGCCCTCCTGGCTGGCGGCGGTGGCGGCGATGCTGGGCTGCGCGCTGCCTCTCTCCCTCAAACTGGTGCAGCACATCATGTCAGACGTGCTGCTGGCGGTACTGTGCCTCTGGGCGGTGTTTGCCTGGGTGAGCTATCTGCGCGAACCGACGGTCAAGAAAGCACTGTGGTGGGGCTGCATCGCGGCAGCGGCGATCCTAACCAAAGGTTCGGGAATGCTGCTCTGTGTGCTGCCGCCGATGGCCACGCTGCTGACCGGGCAATGGCGGCTGATCAAGACGCCCTCGTGGTGGTGCGCCGCGCTGCCGGTGGGACTGCTCGCAGGTCCGTGGATGCTCTACTCCACAAAGATCTCGAAGGAAGGCATGACGGACAAGACCCCGGTGCAGTATGTGGTGGAGGCGATCCCGTACTATCTGAACTCGATGCCGCTGGTGTTTGGCTGGGGCCTCACGGTGCTGGGGATTTTTGGCATCCTGGTCAGCATCCGTAACGCGGTGCGCAACCGGGCCGTGACGGCCGAGGCGGCCACTCTCTGGGCCTTGATGGCCGGCACGAGCGCCATCCTGGTCCTGGTGCCGGTGGGCCTAACCACACGTTATCTTTTGACGCTGATGCCGGTGGTCATGCTCGCCGCGGCCTATGGTGCACAGCACGTGATGCGATTTTTGTCGTATCGCTCCCAGTTGATCGCGGGCACGGTCATTTTGCTGGTGGGTTTTTATCTGGTGGCGGCACTGCCGGAGAAGGAGGTGCACGGGTTCGCGGAAGCGGCTCGTCTGGCAGGTCCTCCGACGGTGGGTGAGCCTGAGGAAAACTGGCTGATCAGTTCTGATCCGCGTGGCGAGGGTGCCGTGGTGGCCGCGGGGGCTTTTCAAAGCGATCTCCGGGCGCCATCGCATCTGCATGTGTATCGCGGCGGGCAGCAACTGGCCTCCAGTGACTGGATGGGCCGCGGCTACAAAACGGCGGCAGACACGCCGGAGGCCGTTTTACGTCTGCTGGATGACCGGAAAATCACCTGGGTCATGGTGGACCTCTCCGTCGCTGACAACCTCCGCCGGTCTCATGATCGTCTGCTGGAGCAGGCCATGAAGGGCGCGGGCGCGGCGTGGAAGCTGGTGCGCGAGCAGGAAGTGGTTCGTCGTCCAGGGCAGAAGGGGCAGTTGCTGGTGTATCAGCGCCAGTCGGGTGTGGCGCTGTGAGGGGAGTTTGTTCAAGCCGCTGACTCATGGGGCGCGCTTTCAGCGCTTGGTGCCGTGGCGGGCATGAGACCTGGGGCTTGACGCCCCAGGCTGGTATGGTGGGCGCCGTTGGCGCGCCAATCCGGCCAGAGGAGGGAAGTGTCGATGCGCCCCTCTCCTCCCGGTGCGAAACGCCAAGTTGCCTAACCAGGAATGGAACTACCCTGCCTGCATGTCCGGGTAGGGCATCCTGCAAAGCACCTCCGCTTTCAGCGCTTCCATTTTCGGAAATAGGTTTCGCGAGAGGCCCTAACAAAAAGCCCTTCCCGCAAATGAAAGGAAGGGCCTAAAAAGAAACTCCCGACCAGGAACACTGGTCGGGAGTTTGGAATGAAGGAGTCAGATCAGACCCCGACAAATTAGAAGGTCACGCCGAGCTTCACGCCGCCGAAGAACTCGCTGTCCTGGGCGTTCAGCTGATGACGAGCGCCGAGGGAGATGTTGTAAGCAACATAAGGGGTGAGGGTTGCCGTCTTGGTCAGCTTGATTGGAGCGGAGACGGAAGGGATGACGTGGCTGAAGCCGCTTGGGTGAGCGTTAGGATTCACACCGTCGGTGTAGTAGTTGAGAGCGTAACCTGTCTTGACGGCAGGAACGATGCTCAGCCATGGCGTGATTTCGATTGGCAGGTCTGCACCCACTTCGAAATACTGGCCACCGATGCGGAAGTCATAGAAGTAGCCACCGTAGAGGTTCACTGGACCCACGGAGGTTGCCATCGTCAGACCCACTTCGTCAGCGCCGGTAAGAGCGCCTTCGTCCTGGCCGGCGGAAGCGCCGAACACGGAACCAGAGAAGGTGTCGAAGAACTCATAGTGAGTGTACACCAGACCGAACTTGGCGAAGCCAGCGTCGTAGGTCAGGGATGCGCTCAGGTCGAGCTCGGAGTAGTCGAAGTCACCCACGCCGTTGTTAAGGCCGGTGGTGTCAGGGACGGTGGTCTCAACCGTGGTGGTGTAGAGAGCGCCGAGGCCGAGGGACAGCTGCTCAGTCAGCGGGATGCTGATGTTCAGGCCGGTCCAGACGGTGTTGTCAGCGAAATACAGGCCACGGAAGTAGTAGCGTGTATCATAGCCGACTTCCAGGGTAGCACCCAGGGTGTCGAACAGAGCGTTGTTTTCGGGTTCTGGAGCCGGGGCGGGAGCCTTGGCGGAAGGGCCAGCGAACGCGTTCATGCTAGCGCAAGCAGCGAGAACGAGAGCCGACTTCGTGATGACGGAGGTCATGCTTTTCATGTATTGATGGTCGATTTAGTTTTGTTGATGTGGATGGAGGTTGGTCCGGGAGACCTCCCACCGTATTCGCTTATTTAAGCACTCGGCGTGCCATTGCCAAGCATCTTTTTCTGAAAATTATTGAGTTGTTCACATTTTAGTTAAGCTAATAGAACTTTGTGACTCAACCTGTTAGGGCTCCCCCATCTTTCCCGAAGGGCGAAAACGGACCCAAAGCCCGCCCGTGAACCTTTTGAAAAGGTTCGTTTTCGAGAAAAACGCTATGCGACGATCTCGAAGATGGCCTCCACTTCCACAGCGGCTCCCGTGGGCAGCTGGGCGAAACCGAGGGCGCTGCGGGCGTGGTAGCCGTCCCCATCCTTGCCAAAAATGGTGTGGAGGAGGTCAGAGCAGCCGTTGATGACAAGGTGCTGGTCACTGAACTCCAGGGTGGAGTTCACGCAGCCGAGCACTTTGATCACGCGGAGGCCATCCAGCGTGCCGTAGGTGTTCCAGACGGAGTTGAGGATCTTTTCGGCGCAGTTTCGCGCGGCCTGGTAACCCTGGTCCACGCTCACTCCGGCACCCAGCTTGCCCTTCAGATCACTGACGTGACCAGAGGTGATGAGCTGGTTTCCCGAGCGGATGCAGAGATTGAGATAACCAGGAGTTTGTTTGGCAAAGGTGATACCCTGGGCTTCGGCGTTCTTTTGGTAGGACATGGTTTGGTAGGAGGGACTGAGGACTGCAAAAAACCCGGCAAAGGCTCCGGATCTAGTGATTCCTTCAGGAAGAAGGGCGATCGGGCCATCAGGGTGTCCAGATTTTGCCAGCTCTGGATGTGGCGGCAGGCATGAGATCAGGGGAAGAATGAATAGCCGGTTGGGGACTGCGTCAGAGTATTCAAGAAGCCGCACTGCGGCATTGAAGAATCGAAAAACCCTCAAACACCCTCCTTTATGAAAAAGTTCATCACATTCCTGCTCGCCCTTGGCGTTGGTCTGTCCGTGATGGCTCCCGTCAGCAGCCAGGCACGCGATAGCGGCGCACAATACTGGAAACACTGCGAATATTGCGGAGGAGCGATCTACCGCCGTCATATCGTGATTGATCGCACCAGCCATGGCAAGGCCGTCAAATCCTGGCAAGTCCTCCCTCATCGATGCAATGCCTATTCTGGACCCGGCTACAGCTATCCGGCGTACGGCTATGGCTATCCCCGCGGTTACCAGCCCGGTTACCACCCCGGGCATCATCACCCAGGTTATGGCCGTGTGAGCGTTCCCGGCTTCCGCTTCAGCTTCGGTCGCTAATACAAAGACTGGGTGTGAACTCTACACCCCTCCAGGACCCGCCGGAGACGCTTCTCCGGCGGGTTTTTCATGTTCATCGTCTTAGCGCAGCAGCCTGAGTGAATTGAGGATCACCAGGAGGGTCGCCCCGGTGTCCGCCAGGATGGCGAGCCACAAGCCGGCATGATCCGTGAAGGCGAGGATCAGGAAGAGTGCCTTCACCAGCAGGGCGAAGGAAATATTGAAGCGGATGATGCGCAGCGCACGACGGCCGACCTCGATGGCTTCGGCGACTTTCGTCAGGTCATCCTGCATCAGCGTCATGTCCGAGGTCTCGATGGCGGTGTCACTGCCGATGCCCCCCATGGCGATACCCACGCTGGCGAGTGCCAGCGCGGGGGCGTCGTTCACACCATCGCCGATCATGCCGACATGTTGATGCTCCTGAAGCAGCCGCCGGAGATGTACGATCTTTTGTTCGGGCATGAGATCGCCGTGGGCTTCGTCGATCCCTGCCTGCCGGGAAATGGCATCCACAGTGCGCTGGTTGTCACCGCTGAGCATCACCACTTTCTCCAGGCCTGCCTCATGCAGTCGTTTGAGCGCCTGGGGGACCTCGGGGCGCATGGTGTCGCCAATGCTGAGAATGCCCAGCGCTTTTCCCGCGCATCCCTGATGCGGCGTGTGACCGAGGATGGCGAGGGACTGGCCGGAATTTTCGATCTCGGCGAGCTTCGCCTCGATCTCGGGTGTGCAAACGCCGAGCTCATGAGCCAGCTTGTGATTGCCGATGAAGTGCGGATGACCCTCAATGACGGCACTGGCTCCACGACCGGTCAGAGACTGGTAGTCTTTTGCCTCTCCAAAGGAGATGCCTTTCGCCTGCGCTGCCTCCACCACGGCCTGGGCCAGCGGATGGGCGGAGTGGACATCCACGGCGGCGGCTTTGCGCAGGACCTCTTCTTCCGTCGCCGAACCTAAAGTGATGATGCCTGTCACCTTCGGACGGCCTTCGGTGATGGTGCCGGTTTTATCGACCGCCAGCGCGCGCAGCCTGCCGATTTCCTCCAGGTGCGCGCCGCCTTTGATGAGCACGCCGCGCCGCGCCAGTGCCGTGAGGCCGGAGACGATCGAAACCGGCGTGGCGATCACCAGCGCGCATGGACAGGCGATGACGAGCAGCACAAGCGCGCGGTAGATCCAGGCCTGCCATGCGGCGCCCATGAGCAGAGGCGGCAGCACGGCAACCAAAAGTGCGACCACGAACACCACGGGCGTGTAGATGCTGGCAAAGCGATCCACGAAACGCTGTGTGGGCGCCTTCTGATCCTCGGCTTCCTCCACCAGCTTGATGATGCGGGCGAGCGTGGAGTCTGAAGCGGCCCTGGTCACTTCCACGATGAGCGAGCTACCGCTATTGATGGTTCCGGCGAAGACGGCATCGCCCGCCTTCTTCTCCACGGGCACGGACTCACCAGTGATGGGGGCCTGGTTCACACTGGAGCTGCCTTCGAGCACTTTGCCATCCAGCGGGATGCGTTCACCACTGCGCACGCTGACGGCAGAACCTACTGCGATTTCAGTCACTGGCACTTCCTTGATCTGACCGCTGGTCTCGCGCAGCAGCGCCGTTTCAGGCGTGAGCTTCAGCAGAGAGGCAATGGCACGTCTCGCTCTGCCGACGCTCCAGGATTCGAGCAGCTCAGATAATGCGAAGAGAAACACCACGGCCGCGCCTTCATTGCCCTCGCCGATGATCCATGCGCCCGCTACCGCCACGGTCATGAGCACATTCATGTCGAGCCGTCGTCTCTTGAGAGCGCCCCATGCGGCAGGCGCCACCAGCAATCCGCCTGCGAGAGTCGACAGCGCAAAGCATGTTGTTGCGATGAAGTCCGGTTTGAGGCCTAACCAATGAAGCGACATGCCAAGCGTGAGCAACGAGCCTGAGGCAATGACAAGGGCATTGCGCGGCAGTGGTGTGTCGTCATGCCCGTGCTCACAGGAATGGCAGGAGCCGGATTCGGAGTCGTTGTGGTCTTCAGTGCTCATGGAAAAATAAATGCAGGAAACTCGAATACCCGGAAGTGGTTCCCGTCTGAATGATCACGCCGCTCATGCAGCGGCAACGAATCAAAACAAGCTACGCCCCCCATCATGAAAAAGATCATCACCCTCCTCGCCGTCGCGGTCACCAGCCTGGCTGCTCTCACCCCTTCCACCACGCAGGCTTATGACGGCCATGGCCACGGCTATTCGAGCCGCAGCTTCTCTCACAACTGCCGCTCCTGCAGTGGCCCTGTTTATCGTGAGCGTGTCGTTGTCGGTCGTGACCGTCATGGCTGCCTGCAGTATGGTTACCGCACTGTGAGTCATCGTTGCATGCCAAGTCGCGGTCACGGTCATGATCATCATGACCACGGCCACAGCCATCACGGCAGCAGTCGCGGCGGCAGCTTCCCTGGTTTCTTCTTCGGCTTTGGCCGGTAAGATAAATCTCGCGTGGTGAGTCAGCTCTCACATCCATCAAAACCCGCCGGAGAACATCTCCGGCGGGTTTTCTGTTTATGAGACTGGTTTCAAGGGCTTCCGAAACGGGGCCTGATCCTGACTGCGCGAAGCGCTGCCACGACTTACTTCTTCTTGTCAGGAGGCGGGCACTTGCACAGCCACTCTTGCTCGTCGCAGCCATCGCAGAGGTTGCTGTTGTAAGGCAGACGGGCGGTGATCTTTTTGGATTCGTCGTTCTCCTTGTATTGGAGGATGACGACGTAGCTGTCTCCCTTCAGCATAGGGACCACAAAGTGGTTCTCCTTCACCTCCACCTTGAGTTTCTCAGGATTGTCGCGGTCGCCTTTGATAGCGGAAAGCGTCTGCCCCTTGATGGACACGGGCTTCATGTCCTTGTCGAGCAGCGCGACGCGGAACTCGCCGTCCTTGGCAGTGACTTCCCCGTGCATGGTTTCATTGTTGCTGAATTCAAGGATGCGGCCGCCGTTCGGTCCGCGCTCCACGCCGTTGTGCGCGAAGGCAGCGGCAGCGAGGAGGCTAATGAGTGTGGTGATGAGTTTTGATTTCATGGATGTGGTATGGGTGGGATTATTCAGCCAGCTTGGCGTTGGCGACTTCTGCGGGGTATAGTTTCTTCAGTTCAGTGAGGGTGGCGGCAATGCCTTCCATGCCGGGCTTGGCTTGGTCGAGATTGCGGGTGGCGCTGGCTTCACGAACAGTCTCAAGGTGCTTGGTCAAGGTTTCGACGAGTGGAGCTGCGGCGGCTTGCTTGTCACCGGATCTGGCGGGAAGACCATGGGCGAGCTTGGGGTAGGCACGGGTGACTTCATCGATGGCTTCATACTTCTTTTCAGCGACACCTTCGGTGAGCTCGCCCTGATGCTGATTCAATTCGGCCCAAATACCTGCGGCGGTGGCGGGAACCTTGATGTTGTCACCACTGGAGGCGTTCACGCTGTCATCGAGATACATAGGCTTGCCAGATCCGGCAGGCGTGATGTCGTAGTTGAGGCGCAGAGTGATGGCTTTGGCATCCGGCGCCTCTTTGAGTTGGAGCACCATGGTGTAGGGCGCGCCATCGGGCACTTTGTCGGTGAGGAACTTGGTGCCCTGCTTCTCGATGGTGAGTTTTTTGGCCTCGGCGCGGGGTCCGGCGGTGATGCTGAGACTTTGCTCGGCGAGCTTGATAGGCTGGCGGTCTTTGTCGAGCAGGCTGATCTCGGCGCGGCCTTCTTTGTTGACGATGACTTCGATGTTGGGTGTGGTGGTGGAGTCCACATAAAGGACACGACCGCCGTTGGGTCCGATGGTGACAGCTTCATGCGCGAGGCCGAAACCGACGAGCAGGAAGTTGAGGGCAAGGATGGATGCTTTCATGGTGGGTTTGTTGGGTGGAGATGATTAATGGGATGCAGCGGCATCGAGTCGCAGAGCTTTGGCGGCGGCCTTTCGACCAAACAGGAAGAACACGGCAGGCGTGACGACGAGATCAAGCAAGGTGGAGGAGACGAGACCGCCGACGATGACGACAGCGACCGGGTGAAGGATTTCCTTCCCTGGCTCACCGGCGGCAAGGACCAGCGGAACAAGCGCAATGCCCGCGCTCAACGCCGTCATCAAAACAGGCACGAGCCGCTCCAGCGTGCCACGCTCAATCATCGCGCGGGTAAAGCCTTCGCCTTCATGCTTCATGAGATGAAGGTAATGGCTGAGCATCATGATGCTGTTGCGGGCGGCGACGCCAGCCACGGCGATGAAACCGACTAGAGTGGCGATGCTGATGTTATTGATCAGCCACCAAGTGAGGGCCAGCCCGCCCATCAGTGCCAGAGGGATGTTGATGAGTACCTGGGCTGCGAGTGAGGCACTGCGAAAGTAGCCAAATAGCAGCATGGCGATGACGATGAAGACAAGGATGGAATAGAGACCAATGCGTTTCGCTGCTTCTTGCTGGGCTTTGAACTCGCCCTCGAAGCTGATGAAGTAACCCGTTGGCAGCTTCACATTCTCCGTCACTTCTTTTTGCAGCCGAGCCACAAGCGCGCCGAGATCACGCTCGCTGGTGTTGGCACCAATGACGATGCGGCGCTGGGTGTTTTCGCGGTTGATGACGTTCGGCCCTTTGCTCTCGCGCACATCGGCGACGAGGCGCAGAGGCACCCGCTGGCCCGAACCCGTCTCGATGAGCATCTCGCTCATTTTCTCTGGTGAGTCGCGGTACTCGGGCGGCAGGCGCAGCAGGAGATCGACCGTGCGCTGCCCTTCACGAAGCTCGGCGAGTACTTTGCCCCCGAGCAGGGTGGAGAGCTGCTCATTGACGGCACCTGGTTGCACCCCATAAGCCGTCGCTCGTTCACGATTTACCTCGATCTTGATCTGCGGGATGGGCACCTGGGCCTCCAGGTTCACGTCCGCGAGACCCGGGATCGCCTTAGCGATATCGCGAATCTGCGCGCCCTTCTCACGCAAGACATGGAGCTCAGGCCCAAAGATTTTCACCGCGATCTTGGCCGACACCCCGCTGAGCATGTGGGACAGCCGGTGGCCGATGGGCTGCCCGACATTGAGGAACGTACCGGGGATGGTGCTGAGCTTTTCGCGGATTTCCTTAAAGACCTCAACGCGTGGGCGTCCCCCTTCTTTGAACTCCACATCGAACTCATTCACACTCACGGGCATGACATGGTCGTCCTTCTCCGCACGCCCGGCACGGCGGCCCACGCTTTTAACTTCGGCGATGGTTTGCAGCAAGCGCACACCGACATCCCCGACATCATTGGATTGTGCGAGCGAGGTGCCCGGAGCGCTGGCCAGTGAGATGGTGGCGCTGCCCTCATTGAAAGTGGGCAGAAACTCTTTCCCCATCTGAGGATATAGCATGAACGCGGCGATGAGCAGCGTCCCGGTGACGGCGAGAACAAGGAACGGCTGTGCAAAAGCGAGCCGCAGGAAAGTCTGGCGGACTGTCCACTTCAGGCCGCGAACCAAAAAGCCGTCCTTATGCGCATGACCTGCTTTTGGATTTAAAAGCAGCGAACAAAGCACCGGGATCACCGTGAGCGATACGACAAACGAGGCTGCCATGCTGGTGATCGTGGCAATGGCGATGGGCCGGAAAAGGCAGCCCTCAATGCCCTCCAGCGCCAGCAGCGGCACAAAGACCAGGATGATGAGGATGGTGGCGTAGAGGATGGAATTCCGCACCTCGCCCGAGGCGGCGGCAATGACCTCGAGCTTTGGTTTTGGCACCTGCAGTGCAGCGTTCTCACTCAGACGACGAAACACGTTCTCCACATCCACAATCGCATCATCCACTACCATGCCGATGGCGACCGCGAGGCCGCCGAGCGTCATGGAATTCACCGTCACGCCGAACCATTTGAAGACGAGGATGGTGATGGCGAAAGACAGCGGCATGGCCGTGAGTGTAATGGCCGTGGTGCGGAAGTTCAGCAGGAAGAGAAACAAGACGATGGTGACCATGATGGCCCCGTCACGGATCGCTTCCTTGAGGTTGTGGATGGCATGGCCGATGAAGTCGCCCTGACGGAACATGATCTCGATCTCCACGCCAGGCGGCAGAGACGGCTTCAACTCCTCCAGCGCCGTCTCAATCTGGCCGGTGAGTTTGAGCGTGTCAAAACCCGGTGCCTTGTCCACGCTGAGAATGACACCGCGCGTGCCGTTCACGCTGGCATCTCCACGCATGGGCTGGATGCCGCTTTCGAGACGTGCCACATCACTCACAAGCACTGGCCGGTCACCAACGGTTTTGACCACGGTGCGGCCGATGTCCGCGAAGTTCGTGGTCATTCCCAGATTGCGCACCATGATCTCCTGCGTGCCCGTGGTGAGATAGCCGCTGGTCGAGTTATTGGCCGCGAGGCCGACGGCCTTTTCCAATTCCTCAAAGGACACACCATGGGCCAGCATTTTTTGCGGATCGGGCATGACATGCACCTGCTTCACGCCGCCTCCGATCGTGAGCACCTCCGCCACACCGCCAATGCTTTGCAGACGGCGGCGGATGGTCCAGTCAGCCAGCGTTCGCAGATCCATCGGAGCGATCTTGCCATCCGTGCTGCGCACACCGACGAGAAGGATTTCCCCCATAAGCGAGGACACTGGCGTCATGCCTGGCTGGATGCCCGCAGGCAGGTTGCCCACGGCCGCTTGAAGGCGTTCCTGTACCATCTGGCGAGCCCGGTAGATTTCCGTTCCCCAGTTGAACTCGGTGAAGACAAGCGAGAGACCGACATCAGAGTTCGAGCGAAGACGATCCAGTCCGGCAATGCCCTGCAACGTCGCCTCGATAGGCTGCGTTACGAGCACCTCGACCTCTTCCGGCGCGAGGCCGGGGCATTCGGTAAGGATCGTCACCGTGGGTTTGGTCATGTCCGGCAGAACCTCCACCGGGAGCTGCAGCAGCACCTGCCAGCCGGTGAACACCAGCAGCATGCAGGCTGCCAGTACCAAAGGCCGGCTGCGCAGTGAAAAGCGAATGAGTGAGTTCAGCATGGCCTCAGGCGGTGACGCGGTTGCGGAACGTGAAGCTGACGATCAGCAGGATGAGCAACAGGCCGCTGGTGCTGGCAAAGAAGATGGTCAGCATGTTAAAACCCGTTTCCTCGTGCTCATGCTCATGATCCCCGTCAGCCTTCTTTGAGCCATGCTCCTTGCTCATCTCGGTGCCGTCGTCGTTGTGCGGATGCCCATGCGCGGCATCGAGCGCCTCCTTCAAGGAAACGCTGCCTTTGCCGGCAAAGCCGAGCATGTAGGCGCCTCGCACCACCACCTCGTCCCCCGGCAGCAGGCCGCTGGTGATCTCCACGCGGCTGTCATTCATCTCGCCAGTCTTCACGTCGGTCTTCACGAAAGCGTTCTTCAGTTCATAGTCCTTCACATAGACGAAGCGCCCGCCTGCATCTCCCTGAATGGCCTCACGCGGGATGGACATCACATCCTCCCGCCTGCTGGTGGCGATGCTAAACTCCGCGCGCATCCCCGGACGCAGCACCTTGTCAGGATTGGCGATGTGGAAAGCGGCCTCGATGGTGCCATTTTGCTCATCCGCATAAGCGCCGAGGTGCGCGAGCTTGGCCTCAAAAACTTTATCAGGAAGGGAAGACACACGGATGCGTGCCGTCTGGCCGATAACCAGCTTGCCCGCGAGATGCTGCGGCACCTTGGCCGCGGCTTCCACCGTCGCCAGATCAATGATCTCGATGAGCGTTTGATCAGCGGTGATGGGCTGGCCCACGGCAATGTCCACCTTGGAGATCAAGCCCGACATCGGTGCGGAAAGCATGACGGTGGGCGGCGGATCACCGGGCTGGCGGCTCTCTACCCACATCAGTTCCTCACCTTCTTCCACGGTTTGATGGGGCAGGGCGAGCACTGAGAAGGCACGGCCCGGAATGCGGCTGCTGACCACGGCGCGCTTGCCGGGCAGCACCTCGATGTGGCCGAGCGCGAAGAGCGTGTTCTCGAAGTCGGTTTCCTCGGCTTCAGCGAACTGGATGCCGAGATTCTTCACCCGCGTTTCATCGAGGATGATGAGGTTCTCTTTTGATTTGGGATCCGCGGCTGGCAGAGACAAGGTCCATGCGGCGAGCATGAGTGTGATGAGATACTTCATGGCAGTGGATCAGAGGGCGACGCCTGCCTTCTTCAGCAGGGCCATGGTGATGAAATAGAGGACGATGGTGAGCACGATGCCCGCGCCGAAGGCTGGCCAGAAGCCGCCCAGCTTTTTGATGAGCCAGGGCATCACCAAAAACATGGGCAGCGTGGGCAGGACGAACCAAAAGGTTCCAAAGGCGTGCCGGCCGATGAGCGCTGAGTCCTTGGTTTCTGAATACATCCAGATGAAGGCCAGCAGCGAGGTCAGCGGCAGGGAGTGGATGATGCTCGCGGCGGCATTGTTGCGCTTCGCGATCTCCGTGACGGCGACGATGACGCCGGCGCTGAGGAAGAGTTTAATGAGGTAGTAAGACATGGGGCGTTTAAGCGGAATTTGAAAATGACGAATGAGTAAATCCGAATGACGAAAGAATGATGAATGCCGAAGCTCGAAGGGCTGGCCGTCATTTGGACTTCGACATTCCCTCGTGATTCGTCATTCCCGTCGCTGCTTCATAGCGAATGCGGGCGAGGTGGAAGTCGCGGGCGGCATCGAGGGCACCGGACTCGAGTTCGAGACGTTGATCGCGGGCGCGAAGCACGGTGAGGAGGTCGGTCTGACCGGCCTCGTAAGCTTTCTCGAGCTTGGTGGTTTGCTCGATAACAAGTGGTAGGAACTGGTCGCGTGTTTCACGCAGCAGGGCTGCATTCGCCTCCATCTCCTGGCGTGCGGTGCTGGCCTCGCTGGTGATCTGCACGGCGAGCGCTTCTTTCTCCAATCGGGCACGTTCGGCACTCGCGGCCTTTTCGGCGATCTCGCCCTGGTTGCGATTCCAAAGGGGAAGGGGGATGGAGATGCGGAAGCCGACGAAGCCGGTGCGCTCGGTGTGTCGAGGTGTGACGTCTTGCTGCTCGCGTGCGGCGAAGAAGCCGGCGCTCACATCCTGCCAGCGCTTCGCTTGAGCGAGCCGAGCCTCGGTCTGCGCAACCTCAGTTTTGGTTAGGGCGAGGCGATAGTCCGGACGCTGCTGCCAGGCCCCCGTGGCGGGCAGTTGGGTGGCTTTGAGATCGCCGCTGATGCTGAGGTCGTCCTTCGCTTCCAGTCCAAGCATGGGCTTCAAGGAACCACGCAGGCTGATGCGTTCGGTTTCGAGTTTTCGAGTCTCCAGCAGCAGGCGCTGCTGATCCACCTGTGCCTGAGCGGAATCGAGGATGGAGAGCTCGCCTTTCGCGGCGCGATCTTTGGCAAAGGCGGAGAGCTTCTGCGCCAGCTCCATCTGCTGACGATGCTGGATGAGATGCTGATCCACGGCGAGCAGCTTCACGGCCAGCGTGCGTGCTTCAGCGATGTAGCGACGCTCGACGTCGTGCACCTCGAGTTCGGCGGCCTGCACAAGCTGGGCAGTGAGCCGCTTCTCCAATGAGAGGCGCCTTGTGACCGGAAAGGCTTGGTCGAGAGAGAAGACGGTGGCGCGGGGACTGACGCGGCTTTCGTTTTGAAAGCTGGTTTCAAAGGTAGGGTTCGAGAGACGGCCAGCACCTTGCTGGCGGCCGCGTGCCTCCTCCACGACAAAGCGCGCGGCTTTGAGTGAGGGATGCTGGCGGCGCACTCGCTCGGCGACGGCGGAGAGATCCAGAGTGAGCGCCTGGGTGGTCGTGGCCGAGGCCAGGAGCAGAAAGAGAAGACGTAAAGACATGGGATGACGGGGTCAAAATTTCGAGACATAGGCATGCGCTGGTGAATGAATGCATGCGTGTGTGCGGAGGCATGAAGCCAGCGCAAAACAGGGAGGATGCCGCCATTCGTGGACGGCATCTGTCAGCCCATTGTCAAATCCGCAGGGCAACCGCATGCGTCAGCATCTGCGGCCACGATCGTGGCACGCCTGAGCGCAAAGGAGCAGTTGCTTCATTCGTCGAAAGCGTGGTGATGACCACGAACTGACGAAACTCAAAGTCTGGCAGCACAAACAGCAGCGGCGGTGTGGTGAGCACCGTGGAGGCGGCATTGGCAGCCACCTGGGCCTTCACATCTTCCTTCACCGGCTCGTGATCGTGCGTCTCACAGGGCACCTGGTCGCCATGATCATGGCCATCATTGCAGGAGTGCGCCGGGGTGTCATCGTGATGACAGGCTTCGCCATGATCTCCGTGGCAATGGTCAAAGACGCTGATCTGCGCCACACCGCTGCAATCACAGAGATAACCGCGCATGATGCCAAACACCTGCGCCCAACCCAGCGCGAGGAGCGCAAGGCCGATGAGCCATGGATTTGGACGGCGGGTCATGTCGGGAGACTAAATCGTGGACAGCCTGAGATTCGTCAATGGCGAGAATCGTTCAATCAAGCAGGGTCGCCAGCAGGGTGGCGAGGCCGGTGGTGTCCGGAAGTGTGTGCGTGGCGGTGACGAGATGCGGATTCTCGCTCTCGATGCGTATGGTCAGGGGAACACCGGCATTCGTGCCCATCTCGATGTCGCGGTCGGCATCGCCCACGATCAGGCTGCGGCTTAGATCCAGGTCATGCTCCACGGCGGCGCGCTCCAGCATTTCGGGGCTGGGTTTGCGGCAAAGGCAGCCAGGATCTGTCTTCAGGCAGGTGCAGGCATAGATGCCATCAAACTCCGCGCCATGCTCCCGCAGATGGGCCTGCATGCGGGCATGGATGAAGTCCAGATCCGCCTGGGTCATGAGCTTTTTTCCCACGCCCTGCTGGCTGGTGGCCAGCACCACGGCATAACCACGAGTGCGGCAAAGCGCGAGCGCCTCGATGATGCCCGGCGAGAAATGAAAGTCCTCCCAGCGCAGCACATAGCCCGGGCCGGGCGAGAGGTTCACCACGCCATCACGATCAAAAAACACAGCTCGGCGGCTCATGGCTGGACGGCGGCGGGCTGAGTTTGGGGTTTCGGCCAGACGGGATGACCGGTGATGCAGACATTGTCTCCGAGTGGCATGACTTTGACATCAGCGATCTCCACGGAGGATGCCAGAGGCGCGCCGCCGATGGAGCTCAGACCCGCGCTGCCGCTGATGCGCGGGGCGATGTACCAGACGATCTCATCCACCGCCTGCGCCGCGAAGGCCTGGCCGAGCACATCCGCTCCACCTTCGATCAAAACGCTGACGATGCCGCGCTGGCCGAGCTCTTTCAAAGCATCCAAAAAGGCGAGGTCACGCAGCACCCAGGTGCGGTTTTTGTGCTCGTCCGTGAAGACATGGGAGGTCTCCGGCATGTTGCAGCTGCGGGAAAGGATGACGCGGTAAGGCTGCTCTTTGAGCGTGCTCTTGGAGTCGCGCAGAGTCAGTTGTGGATTGTCCGCGCGGATGGTTCCGGCGCCGACGATGATGGCATCCACACGTGCGCGGAGCCTGCGGCCATGAGAGCGTGCGGACTCGCTGGTGATCCACTGGCCTTCACCGGGTGGACGGGTGATGCGGCCGTCCAGGCTCTGGCCCACCTTGGCGATGACATAAGGCAGGCCGGTGGTGATCCATTTGGAGAAGGGGCGGATCATTTCACGGCACTCCGCATCCAGCACGCCGGTGCTGACGGAGATGCCCGCGCTTGTGAGGATCTCCTGCGCACGGCCCGCATGGCGCGGATTCGGATCCAGCGCACCCCAGACGACTCTTTTAATGCCGGCGGCCTTGATGGCTTCCGTGCAGGGACCGGTGCGACCCTGAGTGCAGCAGGGCTCCAGAGTCACGTAAATGGTGGAGCCAGGCAGCAGCTTCGGATTGTAGGTCTGCGCATCCCGCAGTGCTTCAATCTCCGCATGCGGCGAGCCTGCCTTGTGATGGTAGCCCTGGCCGATGATTTTCCCGTGGTTCACGATGACCGAACCCACCGGCGGGTTTGGACTGGTCAAGCCGACTCCGCGCTTCGCCTGGTCGAGGGCGAGGTGCATCCAGCGTGCGTCGGGTTCTTGAGGTACAACGGCCATGGGTTGAGGAGGAGAGATGGCCTTTAAGTCGCCGGGCATCCAGTGACAAGCTTACATTTGACCAAGCCTTCCCCGCTGTCCATACGCCCCAAGGATGGTGCGTTTCAGTCAGTCGATCAGATCAAGGTCGTGGCGCGGAAGTGCGGGCGGCCGGATCTGGCACACGGGCTCCTGCATCTCGCGTTCGGCCGTGGCGGTGACCTCGGCATCGCTGGTGAAGCGCATGAGACGCGAGAGGCCGATGCGGTTTTGCGAGATCCAGTGCACCACCTTGCGCGCGGCGCTTTGCATCGTTGGTCCGGCCAGACGTGCCGACCAGGCGCGATACTCGCGCAAAGCCCACAGGCAGATCACCCAGGCTCCGGCGCCCTGCCAGACCTCGCCCGAGTCTGCCATGACGACGATCTCCTGGTCAGCGCGCAGATGGCGGATGCCGGGCAGGCGCTTCTCAGCCTCCGGCGAATCATACGGCACGAAGTGAAGCCTGACATAACTCGGCTGGCTGCTGAGCCACTGCCGCACCCGCGAGCACAGACCGCAGCGGGCATCGTAGAAGAGAGTGAGAGTGTGCATGGGGTTCATTTTTTGATTTCTGATTTTCGATTCTGGATTCCTGATTCAAGGAGCCTGCGAGCGAGGGTGCTCGCAGGCTTCACAAGCGGAATCAGGCTTCGACTTTCAGCATCGGCGGCACGGGAGGAGGCATGGCGGCGAGGTGGGCGCGTTTGCGCATCTTGGTGAAGACAAGCAGGTTGAAGAAGTGCATGGCACCGAGCACCAGGAGCACGATGCCCATCTTGCCACTCAGGGCTTCAAACACGCCGCGGGCACCGAGGACATCGTCCGTGGTTTTCAGGTAGAGCGAGACGAAGCCGATGTTGATGAGGTAGAAGCCGACAACGAGCAGGTGGTTCACGCTATCGGCGAGCTCGGTGTTTCCGTGGAAACATTCGACGAGGAAGATGCGGCCGTTTTTATGCAGGGTTCTGGCGACCCAGATGGTCATGCCGACGGCGAGGGCCAGGTAGAGGCCATAGGTGAGGACGGTTTCATTCATGGTGTTGGTTCCTTTCGTGGGTGTGTGTGCGGGTTTGGGTTAACAAGAAATGTGTTCAGAACATGAAGCAGGCCGAGGCGCGGGCTTTGCGCGTGTGAGGCAGCGCATGGCGCTCAGCGCGCCCCTGCGGAAGGGTGGCCGGTGTCTGCACCTCTCGGGCGAGGCCGCAGGCCATAAGCAGGCGGATGAACCACCAGCCGGGATCATGCTGCTCGTGGCGCAGACCGAGGCGTGCCGACTCCGGCCAGGCGTGGTGGTTGTTATGCCAGCCCTCACCCATGGTCAGGAGGCCGAGATGAGGGAGATTGTATCCCTGCACCGCGTGACCTTCGAGATGCCAGTCGCGCTGACCCTTGTGATGTGCCAGCCAGCCGATGAACCAGTGACCGGTGAGCGAGGCGACGATCCTCACCGAGATGCCCCAGACGATCCAGCTCCATCCACCTAACCAATAAAGCACCAGTGCCCAAGGGAGCTGCTGGAGCATCCAGGTGCGCTGCATCCACACATACACCGGGTCATTTACCACCCAGGGCTCCACCGTGAAGCGTGGTGGATACCGTAGGTTCATGCGGGCATGCATCTGCCAGAGCCAGTCCCGCCAGAGGGGGCCCTGGTCGGTGAAGAAGTCATGACTGCGCGGGTGCCGCTGTGCCCAGTCACGGATGTCATGCTGGTAGATCATGGCCAGCGGGCCGCCCATGCCCACGACCGTGCCGAGATGCACCAGCCCGTACTCCAGCCAGCGCGGCACCACAAGGCTGCGATGAATGAGCAGCCGATGCAGGCCCACCGTGTGCCCGGCGCAGAGGGTGTAGACCGTCAGAGCTCCAAACACGACCAGTTCATCCACTCCCACGGTCAACCAGCCCCCGACCACGGCGATCAAGAGATGGGTGGTGAACCAGAGCGACTTCACCGGACTCCACACCACCTCACCCTCCACAGGGCTGGTCAGATGATCGACGGCCTGCATCCGATGTTCATGACGAGGGTGGGTGTCCGTTTTCATAATCGTAAGTTCTGAACTTTCAGTAAAATATGAAATACATGGTCAAAAAAAGGGAACTAGCTGAGCAATCTCATGGCCCACTGGAGGGCGGAGGCGTGTTTCATGCTGGCGACGGTGTCGGAAACCTTCATGGCGAACTCGACGAACTCCTGCAGTTCCTTCATCTGCTGATGGAAGTCCCGGCCAGCGATCCCAGTCTCGCTCTTCGTCTCCTCGGCGCACTTACGCAGCACGGCCAGGGCAGGGTCCAGCTCCCGGCGTTTGCGCTCCTTGGCGATGGTGATGAACATCTTCCAGACGTCCTTCTCGGCTTCGAAGTACTCCCGGCGCTCACCTTTCTTCACCACCAGCCGCACAAGACCCCAGCCGACCAATTCGCGGATGTTCGTGTTGGCATTGCCCCTGCTGATGCTGAGGCGCTCCATGATCTCGTCCGTATACATCGGCTCAGGAGCGGTCATGAGGAGCGCGTGGATCTGCGCCATGGTGCGGTTGATGCCCCAATTGCTGCCAAGAGCGCCCCACTGCGCGATGAACTCCTCACGCGAGAGCTCCCAGCTCGGGCTTGGAGGAGGAGTTTCATCATTCATCTTACTTTCAGATACTTCTGAAAGTTTGTTTTGGCAAGGACATTCTGGAACCAAAGTCTCAACCATCATGTTTGGAGCCTCAAAGAGGCGTAACACCTCAGATAGGGCAACGCCCTGGTGGGGAATGGTGAGCAATGCCGCATGAGTCAGGTGGAGGCGGCATATCAACCTCGGGAGTCGAGTGTCGCACCTTCGGCGCTCTGGTTCGTTGATGAAAGGACAGCTTTATCTACCCTGGGCGTTGCCCAGGGCTGAGGAGTGTCGGGCCGTTGGCCCTTCAGATTCAAAACCTCTTCTTTAGTTCCAAATCGCCATCAAATGCCGCACCTCGGCCTGGAAGTCAGCTCCGGGGGCCAGGGTATCGGCGATTTGCTGTTCCAAAATGGTTCGCAACCTTTGCCGTAGCCGGGAAAGCTGCACACGGATGGCGGTTTCGGAGACGCCGAGGCTTGTGGCAGCTTGGGCCGTATCGCCATGGGAGGCTGTGCCTGCGAGCCAGGGTTTCAGGACTTCCCAGGCCTTGCTCTTGCCTGAGTTCCGAAGTTCGCCCTCAAGGGTTTCCAGGCCTTTGTTCAGCAGCGCGCAGGCCCAGGCACGGTCAAACTCCATATCGGGAGGATGTTGCTCTTCATCGACGAGTTCGAGCAGTCTGTCCTCCGCGCTCTCCGTCACAGCCTGGCCTCGTTTCTCGGCCTTCTGTGCGCGCTTATGGCTGGCCATGAAATGATGCGCAGCGGCGAAGAGATAGCTGCGAAATCTTCCCGAGCCCTCTGCTGCACCCGAGAGGCGGTTTCCTTGCAGGATGCGGGCAAAGAAGGCCTGGGTAATCTCGCGAGCGTCCTCGGCATTGCCCAACCAGCGATGCATCTGTGCTTCGATCGGCCGGTAGTAGATCTCGCAGAGCTCGGCGAGCGCGGCGCGGGCCTGGGGCGTGTCACCCTTCGCGGCCTGCACCAGGCTCCAGCGGGTGTTGAAACTGCTGGCGGAACTCATGACGGGCGCTGAAGGCGGAGGAGAATCTGCTGGAGGGCTTCCTTGTTCTCGGAGGACAAGGTCTCGCGCTTTGCCAGTTCCTGCAAAGCGGTGATGTGATCCTTGGTGGCATATCCACGCAGGATGTTCAGCCCGCCCTTCCACAGGTAGCCGTCACTGCGCAGGCCGAGAAGCTTGATCACCTCGCCTGCGAGGTAAGCCTGATCCTCAGGATCCGGCACCGTGCCGTTCATGCCCCAGAAGCAGCGGCCTGCGACATTCGTGGTATCTGGATGATAGGCCAGTTGCACCAGGCGCTTCACCGCGCCGCGCGACTTGTTCTGCACCACGCTCAGCGCGTGGTAGAAGGTGTTGTAACCCAGGGATGAGTTCCCCACATAGATGTCGCCATTGGCATCTTCATGCAGATGCGACCACTCGACGAGCCGGGCCTCGATCTCAGGAGAGACTTTGGAACCCCAGATGGCGCCGAGGACACGACGGCTGTCGATGCCATACATGCTGCCACCGTCCCGCTGGGCAGCCTCCATTCCGCGTTCCATGAGTTTCAGGGCAGGCGCGCCATTCGCTCCCGTGAAGTCACTTTTGAAAAGCTCTTTGTAGGCAAACATGAGGCTGCTGAGCTCCTCATCCGTGCAGAGCGTGGCAAGCTTGTCGAGCCGGGCGCGATCACTCTCCTCGAGACCGCAGCTGGTCAGGGCATCGATGGCGGCCTGACGGACATCGGGTGATTCGGACTCCAGAAGCCCGCGCAGCAATGGGCGAAAAGGTGCGTGATCGAAATCAATCTGATGCAGGCCGCTCAAGGCCCAGCAGGCGGCGCGCACGTTGGCTTCATCCTTGGACTGCAGCGCTTCGCGAATCTCTTGAAGCACTTTTTCCTGGCCGGCCTTGCTATCAGCCTTGGTGGCGCTGGCGATCCATGCGGAGCATTTGTCGCGGATGGGTTTGGCATCCGCATACTTCTTCTGGGTCGCTGCCTTCAGCTTTTCCGCCGGGGTCAAGACAGACACCTCAGCCGCCTTTGCCTTGCTCGATTTTTTCTGGACGGACCACGCGAAGCCCAAACCCAGCGACAGGAGCGCCGCCAGACCTGCGATGACCCAGCGAACGGGCACGGAGGCAAGTTGTTTGTTAGGCATCGGCCCCTTTTCGGCGGCCTCGAGATGGGTCTTGATCTCCTGCGCTGTTTGAAAGCGCTTCTCGCGGTGCTTTTCCAGGGTGCGCATGACCACGCCGTCCAGTCGTGCATCCACTCCGCTGGCCTCGCTTGGTGTGGGAAAGCGGCCGAGCGGCAGCTCGCCGGTGAGCATCTCGTAGAGCACCACGCCGAGGCTGTAGATGTCCGCGCGGTGATCCACGTCTCCTGGCTTCTCGACCTGCTCCGGCGCCATGTAGGCCAGGGTGCCGAGCTTGGTGCCGCTCTGAGTGAGGCTGAAGGGCAGCACGCCTTCATCACGCAGCTTGGCCAGACCGAAGTCGACGAGCTTCACGCGGCCCTCGGTATCAATGAGGATGTTTTCGGGTTTGATATCGCGGTGCAGCACATCGTGCTCATGAGCATAGTGCAGCGCATCACAAAGCTTGGGCACGATGGTCAGTGCCTCACGCGCAGTAAGCCCGCCCTGCTGCATGGCCTGACGAAGGTTCACGCCTTCCACATGCTCCATGAGCAGATAGGGCTGGGGCTTTTCCCCGAAGTCATAGACCTGCACGATGTGCGGATGACTGAGCCGCGCGAGTGCGCGTGCCTCGCGGCTGAAGCGCTCCAGCCATTCCGGATCTCCCGCGCGCTCGGCGGACAGCACTTTGAGAGCCACGGTGCGGTTCAGATGAGGCTGCTGCGCGCGATACACCTTTCCCATGCCTCCCTGGCCGATCATCTCCTCAATCACGAGCTGGGGAAAAGCTGCGCTCAGTTGCTGAAGCTCGAGCTCCGGAGCCGCCGGAGGAGTGGCCGAGGCATCTTGAAAGGTGTTTTGCAGCAGGCAGGAAGGGCAGATGCCTCCGGGGGCTTCGGCGGGCAGCGGTTTGCCGCAAGTCTGGCAGGTGGGTGCATTCATGGCTGCCTGGTCATGCGCATCGAGCGGGAAGGTGTTTCACACTTTTCCTGAGGAAAGCTCGGCCAGCAGTTCATCCACGAGCTTTGGCACCTCCACCGTGGCCGGGCCATGACGCTGCTCGGTGAAGTTGTCACTGATGCTGGTGGGCTCGAGATTCACCTCAATCATGCGCTGGCAGCCGTAGTCGGCGGCGAGACGGGCAAAACCCGCGGCCGGATACACGACACCGCTGGTGCCGATGCAAAGGAAGACATTCACCGTCTGCAAAGCACGCATGATCTCATCGATGTAATACGGCATCTCGGTGAACCAGACGATGTCAGGGCGGAGTTTGCCTGTCTTCGCGCATTCGGGGCAGGCGGTGGTGGTCTCGAGACTATCCTCCCAGGGAAGCACGGCGCGGCACCAGAGGCACCGAACCTTTTTCAGCTCGCCATGCATGTGCAGGAGTTTTTGGGCACCGGCGCGCTCATTGAGGTCATCCACGTTTTGAGTGACGTGCAGAAAGGCGCCCGGCCATTCGCGCTCCAGCTTCACCAGGGCTTCATGAGCCGCATTCGGAAGCACCGTTTTCAAGCCGGCACGGCGCAGGTTGTAGAAGCGATGCACCAGCTGTGGCTGATGCTTGAAGGCTTCGGGGGTGGCGACCTCCTCGATGCGGTGCCCTTCCCACAAACCATCCGCGCCACGAAAGGTGGCCACGCCGGATTCCGCCGAAAGGCCGGCACCGGAAAGCACCACAAGGCTGGGAGGAATGAGGCCTGGCATGATGCATTCATGCCAGATCTCCCGGGCCTTGTCTGCTTCATTCGTGATAGGCGAATTTGAGAATGAAGTGATTTAGGCCGGAATGCACCCGTTGACGCATCGTCTGCTTCATCGGTACTGCGGGTGTTCGTTCACGCCATGAAGACTCTCCCGTTCTGCTGGTTCCGTATCACCGCGCTTTTGATGCTGGCGGCCGGGCTAACCAATTGTCGATTGCCGCCCGAGATGGCGCCGCAGGGGGCTGGAGGCACTACGGTGCTGCGTGCGCAGTCCACGAATGGCGGCAGTCTCTATGCAGGTGCCTGGCAGCTGGGACTCTCCTCGCAGTCCTCCTCCATCAATGGTGTGGCGCGCATGTTTGCGGGCTTGGATGATTCGGCATCGCCCTACCATCAGCAGCAGATGGGGGCGCTGTGGTCCCGGCACGACTACGCGCGCGGGCAGCGGGTGCGGGCCTGGGCATCGCGCGAGATCGGGGACCTTCAGGGGCATCGCGCGCTGTTTTATCCCTTCAGCGGACCAGACTATTTGTTCGCGCATGAGCTGTTCCCGCAGGCGGAGACCTACATCCTCTGCGGTCTTGAGCCGGCGGAGCCGCTGCCTGATCTGCAAAGCCTGTCTCAAGGGGAGATCGCCTCCGGCCTGAACAGCCTGCGCACAGCGCTGAGCAGTGTCATGCAGACGGGTTACTTCATCACCACAGACATGCGCCGTGACCTGCAGGCGAGCCGTTTTCGCGGGGTGCTGCCGGTGCTGCTGACCTTTCTCGCCCGCACGGGAGCCACGGTGGACAGCGTGGACATTGTGCGCATCGACGGCACCGGGAATGTGGTGCTGTCCAGTGCCTCCAGCGGTTCCGCTCCCGGGCTGATGATCCGCTTCCACAATGGCCTGACCGGCTGGAAAAGGCTGTTCTACTTTCGTCAGGATCTCTCCAATAGCGGCACACGGCCGAACGGCCCCTTCCTGACCTTTGTGGCCAAGCATGGTTATCCACCAGCCTTGGTGAAGAGCGCCTCCTACCTCATGCATCAGGACAGCTTCTCGACGATCCGCGACTACCTCGTCCACCGCACCAGCGGTTTGGTGCAGGATCCTTCCGGCGTGCCCTGGCGTGCGCTTGCCCGCGCGCCTCTGAGCATCTCCCTTTATGGGAACTACCGGGGCACGCTCAGCATCTTCTCCCAGCAGCAGCCGGATCTGATGAGAGCCTACCTGAGCGGAGTGTATCCCGTGCAGCCGGTGGACTTTGGTTTCGGCTATCTGGGGAATGCCGAGCGCACGAGCATCATCGTGACGAGACCGCAGCGGAAAGATTGAGCTTGTGGTGTCGACCACAGGACTGGCATGCTGAAGCCCATGGGAAACGAGTCCCAGACCAGCCTTCCACCGCCGGAAGATTCCAATCCCTATGCTCCACCGAAGACCTTGGTGAGGGAGGCCGTTGCGGCGCGGGTGGACATGGAGCTCTTTGCTCCGGCAGGCAAAGGAAAGCGGTTCTTGAATTACCTCATTGATCACGTGGGCGTCATTGTGTTTGGGTTGGGCGTCGGCGCGGTGATAGGTTTCCTCGAAGGCCTGGGATGGAACACCGGTGTGGATCTGCTGGCTGAGGACAACCGACTGACTGACTGGGTCCTGAGCGCGGTGCTGATGCTGATCTACTACCCCTTTTTTGAAACTTTGTTCGGCAGGACTCCAGGCAAGTGGATCACCGGAACCAAGGTGGTGAAGCCGGACGGCTCGAAACCTGGGTTTGGGACAATCCTGGGACGCACGCTGTCGAGGTTGGTGCCCTTTGAGCCCTTTTCATTTTTAGGCAGCGGTGACTCCGGCTGGCATGATCAGTGGTCGGGCACGGTGACCGTGGATCTGCGAAACCCGCAGCAGCACAGGCTGTCTCCCGCGCTGCGCAAAATCTATCGCTGATGGAAGAATCGCGCTTTCGTTGCGCCTTTCAGGCAGATGCCGAACCAAAAGCGCAGACTTCGTTTTTGTTCGCGCAGAGGCGGGTGAGGCGGAAGTCGGAACAGAGGGGCGGGACCTCGCCCTTGAGCTGGTCGAGCAGCGCGTATTCATCCGCACCCTTGAATTTGATGGTGACGATGAAACGGCGCATCTGGCGCTCACGCAACCATTCGAGCAGCAGATCAATGCTGCGCTGAGGCGCGGCGATGATATCGCAAATGAGCCAGTCGACAGGCTGCTCAGGCTTGAACTTGAAGGCATCAACCTGAAGAAAGTGCAGCTTCGGATGACGCATGAGGTCGTCACGCAAAGGTGAGCGATCCACGGCGATGGCATGAGCGCCGCGCTGGATGGCCACATAGGTCCAGCTTCCTGGAGCGGCGCCGAGATCCACGCAGGTCTGGTCACGCTCGATGCGCTGGCCTAACCGAAGTTCTGACTCGATG
The DNA here is from genome assembly GCF_007992435.1 of Prosthecobacter gellanilyticus. Taxonomy (GTDB): domain Bacteria; phylum Verrucomicrobiota; class Verrucomicrobiia; order Verrucomicrobiales; family Verrucomicrobiaceae; genus Prosthecobacter; species Prosthecobacter gellanilyticus. The sequence goes on from NZ_BKAG01000003.1 coordinate 221,971, forward strand.
ACCTTGGCAAAGGCACGCGAAGGCGCGGCTTTATCCTCCGCATGAGGGATCTCGCCTGCGATGAAGTCCGAGACGATGGCACGCAGTTCGTGGCGCTGGTCTGCTTTCGTGAGAGAGACGAAGCCCGCATCAGGCGCGGTGAGCGCGGCTTGCAGCAGGGCTGTGCTGGCATCCAGAGAGCTGCGCTCCTGCTTCAAGCGCACACGACGGCGCTTCTTCAGACGCTCGGTGAAGGCGGTGTGGATGAGCTCGCAACGGTGATAACCGGCACGGCCTTCGCCATACTGCGGCCAGAGATGCAGATGCCAGGGATCATCATCGCCGAGGTTGATCAGCAGGGCCTCGATCAACGCATCTGCCCAACCATTGATGGAGGCCGCGGTGACTTCATGAGCCTCAGGCAAGGTCTGGCGTGCGAAGGCGAGCAGCGGTGGTGCTGGCAGGATGTCCGCGAGCACGAAGGCGTGACGCCCATCCCGTGAAACCTGCGCACCGGCGCGTGTCAGCTCGTCCGCGAGGTAGTCCGCGCAACCTTCAGCAGGCAGGAAGGCATGCATCATCAGGCTCAGGTGAAAAGCGGCAGCAGCGGAGCGAGGTCCTCGGCCTCTTCACAGACCGTGGTGAGATTACGCACACCGGCGGGGATGTGCTGCTCGAAGTGCGTCTTGCCCTGGTTGCGATACAGATTTGCATAAGCGCCGAGAGCCTGCATGAGACGCTGTGCGGCGCAGAGGAAGAAGACTTCTCGCAGTTCCGGAAGATTCAGGCCGCGCAGCTCAGCATAGAAGCTGAGCAGGTCATGACGCTCGCTGCGGCTGAGCACCACATAGGGATCAAAGAGAAGGGAAGCGAGGTCATACTCGGCAAGTCCAGGACGCAGACCCTGGTAGTCCACGAGCCAGGCTTCACCACTGCGCATGATGACGTTTTGACTCTGGAAGTCACGATGTACAAGGCAGCGGGGCAGCTCGGAGAGACGCTTGCGCAGCTTTGCGAGAGCAACAGTAGCCTCGCTGTCTTCATCGACCTCGCGGCTGAGGTGACCGCGCACAAAATGCTCGATGAAGTAGTTCTGCTCCCACTCGTACATGCCTTCACTGAAGGCAGGCTCCATGCCGTTGATGTCAGCGAGGCTGAGCTTGTCCGCCGTGACATCGTGAATCTTGGCGGCTTCACGCAGCGTGGCTTCATAGAGCGGGCGGCGCTGGTCCCAGGGATCATCACGATGCGCATGCAGGTCATCGCGCCCCAGATCCTGGAGCCAGACGAAGAGGCGCTGCTCATCAAAAGCGTAGATGGCCGGCACATTCACGCCAAGGGCGGCGAGGCGGCGGGTGGCGGGGACGAACTTGGGATTGTCCCGGCGTGCCAGGGTGTAGACCATGAGCACCATCGGCGGGTGCTTTTCACCAGCCCACTCGAAACGGTAATAGTGGCGGTCGGAGCCGCCTTTGAGAATGGCCTCCACACAGCAGTCCACGCCCTCCAACTGAGGGAACTGGCGGCGGGTGATGATGAGCAAGGCTTCGTGTTCGGGGGGCATGGGCAGGTAGCCGGGAGAGGCGTAGGCTATGACCGCAGAAGGGCCGGAGGCAAGGGCGGATTCATGTCAGAATCAGCTTGGCTCGCAGGGGGGGATTCTGGGAGATATCGCGGTGAAACCCCATTGGAATGGGGTTGTATGTTCAGACCGAGAATCGGCTGCGCCTGCGCTGGTGCCAGAGGAAGGCGGCGGCGAAGAGGAGGGCCTGGGCAAGGACAATGCAGGCACCAGTGGCGCCATTGACGAAAAAGCTGACGTAGACGCCCAGGCAGCTCGCGATCACGGAGGAGGCGGTGGCGAGGATGAGCATGCGGTCGAAACGGTCCGTCAGCAGGCGGGCGGTGCAGCCGGGGGTGACGAGCATGGCCACGACGAGGATGATGCCCACGGCCTGCATGGAGGCGACGATGGTGCCGCTGAGCAGGGCCAGGAGCACGTAGTGCAGCATGGTCGTGTTCAGGCCGATGGCGCGGGCATGCGCGGTATCGAAGCAGAAGAGCATCAGGTCCTTCCGCATGGCGAGGACGATGCCCAATGTGACGACGGCTGCGATGACGGTCTGGATGAGGTCATCACGCTCGATGCCGAGGATGTTTCCAAAGAGGATGTGGCTGAGATGCGCATCCGTTTCCACCTTGGTGAAAAGCACGAGACCAAAGGCGAACATGCCGGTGAAGACGATGCCCATGACGGTGTCCTCCTTGATGCGGGTGCTGGCCTTGATCCAGCCGGTGGCGGTGGCGCAGAGCAGGCCTGCGGCGAAGGCCCCCACAGGCAGCGGGATGCCGACGAGATAGGCCACGACCACGCCTGGCAGCACCGCGTGAGAGATGGCATCGCCCATGAGCGACCAGCCTTTCAGCACGAGGTAGCAGGAGAACACCGCGCACACGGTTCCCACCAGGGCGCTGACCATCAGCGCCTCAGTCATGAAGGAATAGCGGAGGGGGTCGAGCCAGTTCATGACGTCTGGGGAAGAGCGGCGAGCCGGCGCTGACGGCGCGTGTTGAGCAGGCCGTGCTTTGGCGCAAAGACAAGCGCGACGAGGAAGACGAAGGTCTGCAGCACCACGATGCAGCCGCCCGTGCTGCCATTGATGTAGTAGCTGATGTAGGCGCCGATCAATCCGCAGGCCGCGCCGGTGATGGTGGCGATGACGAGCATCTTGCCAAAGCGATCTGTCAGCAGATAGGCGGTGGCGCCGGGAGTGACGAGCATGGCCACGACGAGACAGGCGCCGACGGTTTGCAGGGCAGCCACGGCCGTGGCGGCGAGCAGGGAGAGCAGCAGGAGATGCAGGAAGCCCGTGTTCAGACCGAGGCTGCGCGCGTGGACCTCATCAAAGCAATACAGGAGCAGGTCACGCCACTTCATCACCAGCACCAGGATGGACACACCGGAGATGATGAGCACCTGCAGGATGTCCGGATCACTGATGGCGAGGATGTTGCCGAAGATGATGGTGCGGAGATTCAGATTGCTCGGATAGAGGGAGAGCAGCAGCAGCCCGAGCGCGAACCAACTGGTGAACACAATGCCGATCACGGCATCTTCACGCAGGCCGGATTTCTTCTTCAACCAGCCCATGGTCAGCGCCGCCATGACACCCGCGATGAAAGCACCGACGGAGAAGGGCAGTCCCACCAGCCATGCCAGTGACACACCCGGCACCACGGCATGGGAAAGCGCATCTCCCATGAGTGACCAGCCTTTCAGTGTGATGAAGCAGGAGAGGAAGGCGCAGACGCCGCCGATGAGGCCGCTCACCAGGATGGCTTTCACCATGTAGGCGTATTCGAAAGGGATGAGGAGGTCGGTCATTCCCCAGCCTCCTTCTGCCGCTTCTCGACGAGATCTTCGCGGCCCTGACGGTCCTTGTATTCGAGGTGACCACCTTTGCCGAAGACGAGCGGGCGCTCATCATCCGTGACGAGTTTGACGGTCTTGCCATCGTGATCCTGGATGGTGCTCTGCTCGAAATGGAACTGGCGCAGCACACCGCCGAAGGCACGGTTGAGATTGTCCTCGGTGAAGACTTCCTCCAGCGGGCCTGCGGCCAGCACGGTGCGGTTCACGAGCACCACGTGGTCACAGAACTCCGGCACGCTGCCGAGATTGTGTGTGGAAACGAGGATGATGCGGCCTTCATCACGCAGGGAGCGCAGCAGGGCGATGATGGCTTCCTCCGTGGTCACATCCACGCCGGTGAAGGGTTCATCGAGCAGGATGATCTGGCCGTTCTGGGCCAGGGCTCGGGCCAGGAAGACGCGCTTCTTTTGTCCGCCGGAAAGCTCGCCGATCTGGCGGTCTCTGAAATCAGTCATGCCCACGCGGGCAAGGCTTTCATTCACGATGCGCTTGTCTTCAGCACTGGCGATGCGGAGGAAGTTCATGTGGCCGTAGCGGCCCATCATCACCACGTCCCAGACGCTGACGGGGAAGGTCCAGTCCACTTCCTCACTCTGCGGCACGTAGGCCACGAGCTTGAGCTTGCGCGCCTGCTCCACCGTGTTTCCGGCGATGCTGATGGTGCCCGCGACGGGCTTCACAAAGCCCATCAGGGACTTGAAGAGCGTGCTTTTGCCGCTGCCATTGATCCCCACGAGAGCGGCGATGACTCCCTGATGCAAATGAAACGATGCGTCGCGCAAGGCGGTGTGGCCGTTCGGGTAGGCAACGGTGACATTCGCGACATCAATGGACAGGGAGGGCATCGAAGCCCACCAAAGGCGAGGAAAAGCCTGAGGGGAAGGGCAAATCTACGCTTGTCCTTTAGTGCGCGGCTCTTGTTCTGCCGCCAAAGACCGCGAGATTGGCGCGTTGAAACCAGGCTCCGTGCGTCTCCAATCCGTTTTCCTTCTGCTCGCCCTTCTGGCCCAGCCCGTCATCGCTGACGAGCAGGGGACGATCTTGTTTAAAAACGTCTGCGCGAACTGCCATGGCGAAAAAGGGGAGGGCAAGATCGAGGTGAAGTCGCCCTCCATCGCCAATGAGCCGGCTTGGTATGTGAAGACGCAGCTCCAGAATTTTCACGATGGCAAGCGCGGCTTTAACACGGCGGCAGACCCGCAGGGAGCGCTGATGGCCTCCATCGCCAAGGTGCTGACGTCTGAGCAGATTGAGGCGGTGGCGAAGCATGTGGAAAGCCTGGCTCTGGTGCCGCCGAAGGAGCGCGAGATCGCCGGAGCGGACGTGCAGCGCGGACAGCAGCTTTTTTACGAGCGCTGCATGGAGTGCCATCGCTACAACGCCAGCGGTGAGATGCTCTTTGGCAGCCCGCCGCTCGTGGGCAGGCAGGGCTGGTATCTGGTGGCGCAGTTGAAAAAATTCAAGGGGCTGCATCGCGGCTCGATGAAGGGCGATGAGAAGGGCGCCAAGATGGTGAACATGGCCACGCTCTTCATCGAGGACGAACAAATGATGAAGAATGTGGTGGGGTATATTTTGACGCTGAATCCGCCGGTGGAGGAATCTGGGCAGAAAGTAGCGGATGAGCTGTTTCAGCCGAAGGCGGAGGCCGGGAAGTAGTCTGCGAGTCCTCTCGCGGACTACGTCAGAGGCGGCGCAGGCCGTCTTCGGTCATGGGATTCGGGATGGCTTCGTCGATCTCGTTGATGCGGGCGAGGGTGTCTTCGGTGAGGATGAGGTCGGCGGCTTTCAGGCTCTCTTCAAACTGCGCGACGGTGGTGGCACCGACGATGGTGGAGGCCACGAAGTCGTGCTGACGACTCCAGGCGAGTGCGAGCGCGGTGACGCTGACGCCAAGGCTGGCGGCGATCGTTTGCAGACGGGCGGTGGTCTCGAGTGTGCGCTCATTCACGAAGCGGTTGGCCATGCGTTTCTGGCGCGGGCCGCCGTTCTGGATGTAGTCGGTGAAACGTGCACCTTTGGGCAATGCGCCACCGTTGTATTTGCCGGTGAGCACGCCGCCGCCGAGCGGTGAGTAAGGCAGAAGGCTGACGTTTTCTTTGCGGCAGACCTGCGCGAGCTCGTTTTCGCAGCGGCGGTTGATGAGGGAGAAATTATTCTGCACGGAGGCCATGCGGGCCAGGCCATGCTTCTCGGCTTCCCAGAGGTTTTTCATCACGCCCCAGCTCGTTTCGTTGCTGCTCCCCCAGGCGCGGATCTTGCCTTGATGGATGAGGTCGGTGAGCGCGCCGAGTGTCTCCGCCTGCTCCATGCCGTGATCAGGCCAGTGAGTCTGGTAGAGGTCGATGTAATCCGTCTGCAGACGACGGAGGCTGTCTTCACAGGCTTGGAAGATCTGCTTCCTGTCAAGAGCAGTGAAGCCGCCGCGGATGGGTGGGCGGAACCAGCCATGACCCGGACCGGTGACCTTGCTGGCGATGATGAGCTCACCCCGTGTGCGGCCTTTGAGCCACTTGCCGACGATCTGCTCTGTCACGCCAAAGAGCTCGGCGCTTGGCGGCACAGGATACATCTCGGCGGTGTCGAAGAAGTCGATGCCTGCCTCGATGGCGCGGTCCATGATGGCAAAAGAAGTCTTCTCATCAGACTGAAGACCAAAGGTCATCGTGCCCATGCAGATGTCCGTGACGACGATGCCAGTGCGGCCGAGGCGGTTGCGTTTCATGCGCGGAGAATGGCGAGTTGGGCGTGGGGAGACAAAGGAAAAGTAGAGGCCGTCGCAGACTCAGGCTTAGATTTTGGTAGAAAAATTAAGGGTAGAAAGATTTCCAGAAAATCTTTCTACCCTTGAATCTTTTGGCCTAACTAAAGATAGGTTGTGATGTATAAACTCACTTGGCAGCGAGGGCGTCGAGGAGGTATTTGGCGGGCTGGAAGTGCTCGATGAGGATCTCTTTCTGGGTGCCGCGGGTCATGCGGACCTGCTTGATGTCAAAGTTCGGTGTCTTGTGTGGCGCGAAGAGGATGTCATCATGCGTGGCGTTTTGATGCCGCTTGAACTGGGCTGGCGTGATGTGACCGCCGAGATGGTCATCGCGACCAGTGGCGAGATGGCAGGTGCCGAGCACCTTTTCATCCTGGATGTCAGAGCCAGAGACGGGCAGCACCTGGGTGCCGAAGCCGAGCTCACCGAGCACGCCCGTCATGGGGTCATCCAGCAGACGAGCATTGTGAGTGTCGATCGTGGCCTGATTGCCCTCGATGAGCTCACTCTTGATGATGCGGCCTTCGGTGACGGTGAGTTTGCCGAGCGTGCCGTCTTCATACTTCATGGGGAAGAAACCTTCCGCGCTGGTGGGAACGAAGTAGACCTCACCGGCAGGCAGGTTCGCCACATCTGGAGTCGTTCCACGACAGAGGCCGTGAGACTTCTGCGCCTCCTGGCCGCTGAGCTCAAGCTTCGCGGTGAGCACTTCACCATTCTCGAGACCGAAATCAATCTCCACGGAGTCGGCCTTGGTCATCGCGAGACGGAGCTTTTCAGCATCGCGGCTGACTTCATCATAGTCGACGGCGAGACCGCTGTTGAGGATGATCTCATTCACGCCATGCAGCGTGGCCCCGCGGAAGCCGTACTGCTTCGCAAAAGCGGTCAGCGGAGCGGTGGCGGAGAAGGTGGTGATGGCCAGGATGATGTCGTAGTTCGGATAAATGTCCTTCTCGAGGCTGAGGCGCTTGCCCTCCATGTCCACACACTCATCTGGCAGGTCCAGATTGCTGCCGCCGGTCTGCACATAGGCATACATTTCGCCGCCTTTGAGGGCGAGCTCGTCCATCACCCCATTCTTCAGGCCTTCATAGAAATACTGGCGGGCACGCTGCTGGATGGCACGGGCCGGATTGTTCAGGAAAGCCAGGCCCTTGGCCTCGCTCAGATCAGGAAGATCGATGAGGATGCAAATCTTACAGCCAAAGGTGGGCTGAAAAACGGTATGTAGCAGACGATAGAGATCGAATTTCGGGAACTGGCGGCTGTCGGCCGAGGACTGAACGGTGGTCATGGGAGCACTCATCATAATCGGGGGTGGTTGGTTTTGGGTAGCGGGATTTACGACCACGAATGAAAAGCCGGGCGCTTTTCTTTTCTCGAATCTGGGCCATCGAAGGGCACGTTCCTGTTGCCTAATAAAAACCATGACACCTTCTAAAATCGTCCTCATCACTGGCTGCACACGTGGTCTCGGCCGCGCCATGGTCTCTGAGTTCACTTCCCGTGGCTGGACGGTGGCTGGTTGTGGCCGTGATGCCGCACTGATCGCCGCCTTGCAGGCTGAGCATGCCGCCCCCAATTATTTCGGGACCTGTGATGTGCGTGATGATGCCCAGGTGGCTGCCTTTGGTGAAAAGGTGGTCAAGCATTGCGGTGTGCCGGACTTGGTGCTGAACAATGCGGCGATTGTGAACAAGAATGCCCCGGCATGGCAGGTGAGCGCCGAGGAGTTTGACCGTGTGATCGACATCAACATCAAAGGGCCGGCGAATGTGATGCGGCATCTGCTGCCGGTGATGCTGAAGCGCGGCAGTGGTGTGATGGTGAATTTCTCCTCGGGCTGGGGACGCTGCACGGCACCTGAAGTGGCGCCTTACTGCGCAACCAAATATGCTATCGAGGGTCTTTCCCAGGCGGCTGCGCAAGAGACAGGTGGCAAGGTGGCGATCATCCCGCTCAATCCAGGGATCATCGATACCGACATGCTGCGCAGTTGCTTTGGCGCTGAAGCGGCGGGCTTTCCGGATGCCACGGCGTGGGCGAAGCGAGCGGTGCCCTTTCTGATCAAGCTCGACCCAAAGGACAACGGGCAGCCACTGAGCGTGCCTGGCATGTAGACCGATGAGAAAGTAAACGCTCAAGTGATACAAAAGCGCTCAGCAGCGATGCTGAGGCGGCTTTGAAGTGATCGTGGCTCAAGGCTGGCATGGCTTGTGCATACACAGGAGGTCACATCGCCCCATCTGTTGAGCCTTGCGTGCTGGAAACCGTGACCTTTGCCCTCGTGGCGGAGGATTTCAGTGCCTGAGGACCACCTCTCGACGGACACGACTTGCCCCCCAATCATGTCCTCGAACTGCCTCATCGCGGCCGCGTGCCGTCGCGCCCTGATCCATCGCCTCGTTTTCGCCTCATGCCTGACGCTCTCCGCGCCGTTGCTGCATGCCCAGCTCGTCTGGGATGCAAACAACACGGGTGCCGGCCAGTTGAACGGGTCAGGACAGTGGTTTGGGACTAACCAATGGTATAACGGATCCAGCAACGTGAGCTGGGACAACAGCGGTTCCGTGATCGCGCAGATGGGTGCCACCACGCCCTCGGCCCTGGTGAGCCCGAACACGGTGACCATCACCAGCAACACCGCAAATGTCGGAGGCATGGTCTTCATGCCCTTCACCGCATCGCCACTCACCTCGGGGCAGCAGTACACCATCGCAGGCTCCTCAGGCACGCTGAACTTTGCGGCAAACTCCACTGTCACCGTGGGAGATCTGACCAGCACGGGCAGCAATTTCATCACCTTCGCCAGCAGCCTGGTGGTGACGGGAAACGGCCTCACCTTTCAAAAGGCGGCCGGCAGCACGGCGCAGCAATTCATGCGCTTTGACATGGTGGCCAACCCCGGGCTGACAGGCACGTTGACGCTCAAAGGCACCGGAGGCGGCCTCTTCTTCCGCAGTGGGGCTCCCGGCACTTTTGCAGCGATGTCGAATATCGTGGTGGAGACGGACAGTTGTTTTTCGCTGGTCACGGCGGGCACTTACAACATTCCCATGAGCATCGCGGGCACGGGCGGCGGCGGCCAGTATGGAGCTCTGCGCGTGGACACGAGCGGAATCACCATCGCGAATGCCATCACGCTGACGGCGGACGCCGGGATCCAGACAAACACAGGTGGGGTGACGAACACTGTCATCTCGGGTGTGGTCAGCGGTGGTTTCGGCTTCACACGCTTCGCCACGGGAAGCGGCCAGGGGACGCTGAGTTTTCAAGCGGCGAACACTTACACAGGCACGACCACCCTGGGCCGCGCCGGAGCCTTCGCGGGTGGCGTGACCATCCTCGACTTCAGCGCGGCGGGCGCTCCGACGGATAACATTCTTTACAATGGGGCGGGCACGGCAGCCGCACTGAACATGATCGGTGGCAACAACTCCTCCACCGTGCTGCAGCTCACGGGCAAGGCGGGCGCCACGAACACGCAGAGCTTTGGCAACCTGACGCTGAACCAGTCCTCCACCACCACGAATGGCACAGCGGTCATCAGCCTGACCTCAGGTGCGGGAGGCCAGATGAATCTGAACCTGGGCACGATCACACGCACGGGCACGATGACCACGCTAGCCTTTGTGGCACCTGCCTCTGGCACGATTTCCACCACACAGGCGGATGGGTTTCTAGGACCTTGGGCGACTTACAAAACGGCAGCTGGAGCGATGACCTGGGCGCGTGTGACTTCCGGTGTGGTGGGTGCCTTCAGCTCTGATCTGATGCACGCGACGGGCACGACGATTTCCACCCACGCTGGATACTCGGCGGCGAGTTACCTGGAAGTCGCGGATGGTTCGACGGGCAATGTGACCGTGGCTGCGGGCACCACGAACCTGGCCACGCTGACCATGAACGATCAAGGGTATGATCGAACCGTGGATCTGGCCGGACAGACGCTGAGGCTGGGCTCCACCGGCACGACCTCAGTCGGCGGTGTGCTGATGACTTCTGACTCACGCAACCTCACGATCGGGGTTCCAGGATCCGCGGGCACGCTGACCTCGGGCGGGCCTGGCAACAGCACGGCGGGACAGCTATTCCTCACGAATGGTTCCAACAGTTCCACGATGACGGTGAACTCGGTGATCGCGAATAATGGAACGGGTGCGGTGACGCTTTTCATCAATGGTAACACGGGTTCCAAAGTGGCGCTGAGCGGCATAAACACGTATACCGGCGGCACGCAGGTTCTGTCTGGCAGCGTGGAGATTAAGAATGCCGCAGCTTTTGGGACGACTGGGACCGTGGTGGTGATGGAAGGCGCCGCGGTTCAGCTTGGTGGTGGCATTGTGGCGAATCGTGCGATCAGCCTGGCTGGCAGCGGGGTATCAAACACGGGTGCGATCCGCAATATCGCGGGGAACAACAGCTGGACGAACACCATCACCGCCCTCGCGCCAGTGCGCTTTCATTCCGATGCGGGCACGCTGACACTGAGTCACAGCACCAGCGCGGCAACCAACATTGTGACCGGCACGCAGAACCTGATTTTCAGCGGCAGCGGCAACATCGTGCTCGGCAGCCGGCTGAACACCAGCAGCGGCACGGTGACGAAGGAAGGCACGGGCATGCTGACGGTGAGCGGTGATGGCGGCACGGCACTGACGGGCGCCACGACGATCAATGGGGGCATCGTGCGCATGACCAGCGGGAATGGTCTGGGCAGCACCTCTCTCATCACGGTGAATGATGTGACCACGGGAGCTGCACTGGAGTTGAGCGGCGGCATCACGGTGGCGAATGCGGTGACCTTTAACGGCAGCGGCATCAATGGGGTGAACAGTCTCAACGGTTCGGGCGCGATCCGAAACATCTCCGGCAACAACACGCTCAGTGGAATTGTCGGCATTGGTCTGGATACGGCGGGGCCGCGTGTTTCCGCGGATGCGGACACTACTCTGACGCTGAGCGGCACGATCCGCAGCGCAGCCACTGCCTCGGGCACTCGCACGGGCTTGTTTGGCGGAGCAGGCACCATCAACGTGACGGGCGTGATCACCAACGGCACCACGGCGGGGACCTTCATCACGGGCATTGCGAAAATCGAGAGCGGCACGCTGAACCTCCGCACGGCCAGCACCTTCACACCGAACACCACTGCGCCGACGGCCAGCCTGGTGAACGTGCGCGGTGGCACGCTGAACCTGGACTATGCGAGCGCCTCGGTCTCCAACGGACTCATCCTGGGAACGAACAACCTGACCATGGGCGGTGGCACGCTTTCCCAAGGCGGCAGCAGCCTGGGCGGTGGCACGCTGCTGATCAGCGGCAAGGCTGGAACAGCGAACGTACAGAACTTTGCCAGCACCACACTGGCGGCTGGACGCAGCGCCATCACCGCGACATCTGGCGCAGGTGGCTCGGTGAATCTCGCGCTGGGCCCGATCACACGGGCTGCCAGTTCTGGAAGCGCGTTGGTGCTTACATTGCCAGCGACGGGCAGCATCACGACGACGTCGCTCAATACCAATAGCATCCTCAATGGTGGCATGACAGTGGGGCAGACGACCTGGGCCACCTCCGCGGCCACGCAGAGCGCCAATGTGGCCTGGGCGGACACGGGCGACACCATCACGCTGGCGGGGTATTCCAACGGCCAGCAGGTCAGCTTCAGCGGCACCGCACCTGCGGGACTCACGGCGGGTGTCGGCTACTATGTAGTGAATGCCACGGGCAGTAATTTTCAGCTCGCTGCGACGGAAGGCGGGACGGCGATTGCCCTCACTAACAATGGAACAACCGGCACCATGAACACAGCGGGCGCCATCACGGGCCTGCTGGATGGCAGCTACAGCACGACCTTTGCCGCCAATACGAATGTGGATGTGGCAGGGGGCGCGGTGAGCCAGGGGGTTATCACCACCAACTCCGTGCGCTTCAATGCCACCGGCGGAACCACGCTGAGCCTGAGCGGCAACCTGACCAACACAAGCGGTGGCATCCTGGTCACCTCGAATGTCACGGGTGATGTGATGATCCAGAGCAACACCGGCACAATCCGCACCCTCTCCAGCAGCACGCTGGCGGACTTCACGGTGCATCATCATGGGACGGGCACCTTGACCATTGCCCCGACTGTGACGCTGTCCAATGCGACGGCCTTTACCAAGACAGGCGCAGGCACGATGAACTTTGCGGGCACCGTTTCCACGACCAGCGTGCAGATCCGTGCCACGGAAGGTGCGCTGAACTTTGTGGGATCGAATCCATTCAATGGAAGCGCGGATCCGACGCTCTTTTTTGGTTCGGCCACGACGAGCACGAAGATCTCCTTTGGAAACGGGGCCACAGCGGGTGCGGAGTCATTCGCAGGCTTGTATGTGCTCGGCCGGGGGAACTCGCTGGTGGGTGGTGGCAGCGGTCTCTACACCATCGGGCTGCAGAGCGGCCTGACCACGGATCTGCGTGAGTTGATGATCGGCGGCGCGGGCACGAATGAGAACAACCTGAGTTTCGAAGCATACTCCGGCGGCACCACGCTGATGGGCGGGAACAACACGTATGCAGGCCGCACGAACCTCGGACGTGCCACGATCGAGGCGACTGTGCTCGCCAATGCAGGAGTGGCGAGTTCCATCGGCACGGGCACGCTTTCACCGGACATTGTGATGCATGACACGAGCTCCACCGCGGTCGTGGTGTCCACACTGCGTTATGTGGGCTCGACGGATGCGGCGACGGATCGTGCGATCAAGCTCTTCACTGATGGTGTGACGATGCCGAGCCTGACCGGTGTGGTGGAGAACAACGGCACCGGCTCACTGAAGTTCACCTCGGCCTTCAAGGTGGAAGGCAACACGACCCTTGCGCGCACGCTCCGGCTCAGTGGCACGAACACCGGCGCGAATGAGATGGTAAGCATCGGCGAGACGGGCACCAGTGTGGTCAGTCTGGACAAGGCAGGCACAGGGAACTGGGCCCTCACGGGCAACAGCACCTACACGGGCGGCACCACAGTGAGCAATGGCACGCTTCAACTCGGCAATGGTGGTTCGGCGGGGAATGTGGGGTCAGGCGGCATCGCCATCAGCAGCGGGGCGATTTTGAAAACGAACCGCAGTGACACGCTGATGATCTCGCAGAACATTACGGGCGCGGGCAGCGTGGTGGTCGCGAATCCGACTGGAGGCACTACGCAGCTCAGTTCGAATCTCAACACTTACAGCGGTGGCACGACGGTGAGCAGCGGTGTGCTCATGGTCACGAATGCGAGCGGCTCTGCGACTGGGAGCGGCAGCGTGATGGTGATGACGGGGGCAACTCTCGCTGGCAGCGGGCGCATCGCGCCGGCTTTGGATAACTCTGTCATGGTCATCGGCACCTTGAGTGTCGGAGCACTGCCGAGCACGGCCACGGCGATGGACATCCTCACGGGTGGCACGGGGGCGCTGGTGATCGATGGCAGTGGTGAGCTGGCCTTTGATCTCATCAGCGGAGCGGGACTGGGCGACAACACTGGGATCGCCGCGAGCGCGGATCTGCTGCGTATCGGCGGAACGATGACGCTGAATGCCGGCGCGAGGCTAACCATCAGTGGTGGCAGCATGAGCGGATGGGCGGCGGGTGATCAATGGAAGTTGATCGACTGGAGCACTCTCACCGGCAGCACGACGACCACGTTCAGCGAACTCAGCCTGCCAGAACTCAGCGGCGGGCTGACGTGGGATATGTCGCAGTTTTACACGCTGGGCACCATCTCGATCACGGTGGTGCCGGAGCCTTCACGGGCGCTGTTGCTGGCTGCGGGAGCTCTATGCTTGCTGGGACGGCGTCGCCGGAACTCGGCACGGTAAGTTATGTTCGAACTCGTTCGTGAATCGGGACACAACCCCATTGGAATGGGGTTGTACGTCCAGGGCGTGGAAGTCCATTGAGTTTGAGAAGGCACCCGAGGCTAAATGACGACCATCACAATGGCGCTGAGCATCATGGCCGCGCCGATCATGCGCCAGCGCAGCACGGAGGCGCCGAGGTGCTGCTCCTGATTGGCAAACCAGTGGCCGATCATCCAGACGAGCACCACACTCAGCAGACCGCGCGAGGCGTAGACAATGTTTGACGAGGTGGCTTTTCCATACACCGCGAGGGTGCCGACAAAAATGATGCTCTGCACACTGAGCAGGGCCGCGCCGCTGGTGAGCCATTTCCAGGCCTGCTTTGGCACCTGGCTCAGAGGCGCGGAGAAGCGGAAGATGAGGCCGAAGGAAAGGATGGCATTGATCCAGAAGATGCAGGGCAGCAGGCGGCCCGCGCCCCAGGTGGGTCCCCACATCTGCACCAGCACGTCAAAGATGGCGAAGGCGATGGCGCCGATGCCGCCGGAGACGAAGGTGATGAGCAGACCTCGTGGAGTCTTGCCGGCGTCCTTGCGGTTCAGGCAAGTGATGCCCGCCACACTCAGCAGCGCGGCGGCCCAGAGCTTCATGCCCACGGCTTCCTTGGCCAGGATGGGGGTGAGGAAAGCGACGATGACGACTTTCAATCCAAACACCGGCACAGCCACAGATACGTCCCCTTTTTCCAGGGCGAGGAATTGGGCGATCTGGCCGACGAAGAGGCACAGGGCGATCACGCCCGGCTGCCAGAGCAGCTCGCGCTCCACCTCCGGTCCGCCCAGGAGCCAGAGGAAGGAGAACAGGCCCGCCGCGATGAGATTCACCACAAAGGTGGTGCGCCAGAGGCCGACCCCCAGGCTGCTCGAGCGCTTCAACACCAGCGCCGCGAAGGCGTAGACGAGGGCGGCAATGGAGGGGTAGAGGACGGTGGCGGTTGAGGGGGGCACCCCGCTGCCTAGCATGGTCACCCGAGCTGCACAAGGAGAGCAAAATACGCATGGGGAGGCTGGGGATACCAAATGATGCTGCTTTGACAGGAGGTGGCGTTTGCCGCATTATTACATGCATTGAACCCCACCCCTCCAGTTCCGAGCCCGACGCCCCCGTTGAGAGCGACCGCAATCTCGGCGGTTCGCAAGAGCTTCTCCGATGCGCGGCGCAGAGCCTTGCAAACGCAGGGGCAAGTCACCATGCAGGAGGTGCGGGCGAATCAATTGACGATGAAATCAGTGCCTTGAGCAACTTTGCCAATGGTGTGAGTATCTGGATGAAGGCTGAGGCGGTTCGTGAGATGCTTGAGGCAAATCCGATGAAGGGTGGCAAGGAACATCGTGTCGCGTTTTTGGTGGATCAAAAGCGGGTGTTCAAAGTGGCAGATGCTCGCCGGCTCGCCACCGAGTCAATTTTCGACTACCTGACTGATCTGGTGCTTTCGAACCACTACTTTGACGATGACATCCAGCTTGAAGGCTTCTGTCAGGAAGGAGACAGGCTTCTGGTTATCACAACCCAGCCCTACATCAGTGGAATTCATCCTGATTGGACTGAACTTCGAGCGGGTCTGGCTCGTCACAAATTGTGTGATCCGGCTCCGAGATCTTTTGGAGGCAACTTCATTTTTGACGATGGAGTGCTAGGAGAGGTGGATGTCTTTGATCTGCACCCTAACAATGTCATTCAAGATAAGAATGGATGGCTGAATCCGATCGATGCCCATTTTTACTTTCACGACCGAGAAGCGAGAATTGCTGCACTAAGCAAGCTTGATCTAATGTAAGCGGATGGGTGTGTCACACCAAGCCGCGCCTAACCAATGACTCTTCCATGGCGCGTTCGACGAGGCGGACGGCGAGTTCCTGGGTGGCGTCGTCGAGGGACTGGTTGGCGGACTTGAGGGCGCGGGCGTCGTGGTCGGGGGAGTGGAGGAGGGCTTTGACCTGGGCGGCGGCGGCTTCGATGGTGGCGCGCTCTTCAGCGCTGACGGCATCGCCGAACTGCTCCAGCGCGGCTTCGACGGCGGGGAGGAGCTCTTCGGCCTTCATCCGGGCTTCGGTCCAGACGCGCTCGTTCATGTCCTCGAAGGCATGCTCGACACTTTCGGCGATCATCTGCTCCACGCGCTCGTCATCGACATCGACGGCGGTGTTTTGGATCTCGAGGAGGGTGTCGGTATTGGTGGCGGTGTCACGGGCCAGCACCTGCAGGATGCCGTTGGCATCGATGGCGAACTGCACGCCGACTCTGGCGCTGCCTTTGGGACCTGGAGGGAAGGGGACGACGACTCGGCCTAACTCCCAGTTGTCCTTCGCGAGCTCGCGCTCGCCCTGCAGCACGCGGATGAGCATGTCCTGCTGGTTCGCGACGGCGTTCGTGAACATCTCGCCGGCCTTGCAGGGGATGGTGGTGTTGCGCGGGATGATGATGTTCATCAGGCCGCCAAAGGTTTCGATGCCAAGTGAGAGTGGAGTGACGTCCAGCAGCAGCACGTTTTTCAGCGAGCCGCTGAGAATGCCTGCCTGGATCACGGCACCGAGGGCCACGGCTTCATCGGGATTTTGCGAAACATCTGGTTCGCGTCCGAAGACCTCGGCGACATAACGGCGCACGAGCGGGATCCGTGTACTGCCGCCGACGAGGATGACCGCATCAAGCTCTTCCGGCTTCACGCCAGCATCACTCAAGGCGCGCAGGCAGTGAGCGCGTGTGCGCTCGATGAGTGGACGGATGAGTTTTTCAAATTCAGCGCGGGTGAGCTCAACGCTGAGGCTGTTTTTGCCATCGTAGAAGGGCAGCTCGATGCGGGTACTTTCCTCGGTGGAGAGGCGCTTCTTCGCGGCTTCGGCGGCAGGTGTGGCCTGGCCTTCGAGAGAGGCGAGAGGGATCTCTGCGGGGCCGTTTTGGGCGAGCCAGTTGACGATTGCGCGGTCGATGTCATCACCGCCGAGCTGGGTGTCGCCTGCGGTGCTCAGCACTTGGAAGACGCCATCACGCATCTCGAGCACGCTGATGTCAAAGGTGCCGCCGCCGAGGTCATAGACGGCGATTTTTTGGTGCTCGTCCAGCTTGTCCAAACCATAGGCGAGGGCTGCGGCGGTGGGCTCGCTAACGATGCGCTCGACCGTGAGTCCGGCGAGCTCACCGGCCTGCTTCGTGGCATTGCGCTGCGCATCATTGAAGTAAGCGGGCACGGTGATCACCGCGCGATCGACGCTTTGCTCCAGCGCTCGCTCGGCGATGGCTTTGAGGCGCTTCAGGATCTCGGCGGAGACCTGGATGGGAGAGGTGCCGAGCTCGCGCAGATTGTAGGCGGGCTGCCAGTCGCCCTCTCCGGAGCGACGGCCGATGAGGCGCTTCACGCTGGTGACGGTGCGCTTGGGCTCCAAGGCACGCTTTCTCAAGGCGGCGCTACCGATGATGAGGCTGCCATCCGGGGCGTAGTTCACGGCGGAAGGCGTGAGGCGGCTGCCCTCTTCATCCGCGAGCAGAATGGGAAAGCCACTGTCCACCACGCCTACGAGGGAGTTGGTGGTGCCGAGATCGATGCCGAGGATGGGGGACATGGGGAATGACGAAATCCGAATGAACGAATGACGAAGTTGGAGAGGCGAACCTGTGGGTGGGAGTCGGCCACTCGTCATTTAGATTCAGCTCATTTTCCTGCGATAGTGAGCTGTGGTGGCTCCCGTGACAGGAAGTTCGGTAGTAGGATATTGCCAAACGGTCCTGATGCCCCAAAGTGAGGCCATGCAGCTTCTCATCAAAACTCTTCAGGACGGCCAGGCACTCAATGAACGTGAAGTGCGGGAGGCTGCTGCCTTCCTGGTGGACGAGCATGAGTCTGACGAGACGAAGGCCAGCCTGCTGCGTGCTCTGGCGCGTAAGGGCGAGTCGCCGGCGGAGATCGCCAGTTTTGTGCAGGAGTTCCTGAAACTGGCCATCGATCCAGGGCTGGACCGCGCGAAGCTGCCGGGCCCGATGCTGGATGTGGTGGGCACGGGCGGTGACAAGCTGCACCTCTTCAACATCTCCACGACGGCGATGTTCATCCTGGCTGCCGGCGGTGTGTGCGTGACGAAGCATGGCAACCGTGGTGTGACGAGCAAGGCCGGTGGCGCTGACGTGCTGGAGGCGCTGGGCATCCGCATTGATCTGCCGACGGACCGCGTGGCGCGTGGCATGGAGGAGATCGGGCTCGGTTTCTTTTTCGCGCCGCTGTATCATCCCGCCTTTAAAGCCGTGGCGGGAGCACGCAAGATGCTGGCCGCTGAGGGGCAGCGCAGCATTTTCAATTTACTGGGACCCTTGCTGAACCCGGCGCGGCCGGACTTCCAGCTTATCGGGGTCTTTGATCCCTCGCTGACACGCACGTTTGGAGAGATCCTGCTCACGCTGGGCCGCAAGGGTGCCTGGGTGGTGCATGGCACGGTGAAAAACGGCGGCGGGATGGACGAGCTGTCCTCCCTCGGGCCTAACCAGATTTGCCAATTGAAGGATGGCAAGCTCTCCAGTGACTTGCTGGATCCGGCGAAGGATCTCGGTTTCGCTCCGGCGAAGATCGAAGACCTGGTGGGTGGTGATGCGAGTCAGAATGCGGCAACGATTGAAAACGTGCTGAGCGGTCGCGACAAGGGACCGAAGCGTGACATCGCGGTGCTGAATGCAGCGGCGGGGTTTGTGATCACAGGCGTGACGCCGAGCTTGGCGGAAGGCAGGGCGCTGGCGGAGTCGATGATCGATCGCGGGGCAGCTCACGCGAAGATCGAGGCGCTGCGCGACTGGTGCTGATTCGTGTTCGTGGTGATGCCACGTTCGGTGATCCAGCCTGTGATCAAGCGGGCTGGGGTGACATCGAAGCCGTAGTTCACGGCGCGTGATCCTTCGGGCACGATGCGCACGGTTTGCACGGAGCCGTCCGAGGCGATGCCTTCGAGATGCGTGACTTCATCGCCGCCGCGCTGCTCGATGGGGATCTCCTTCACGCCATCTCCCAAGGTGAGATCGAGCGTGGAGGTGGGCAGTGCGATGTAGAAGGGGACGCCGTTGTCCTTCGCGGCGAGGGCTTTCAGGTAGGTGCCGATCTTATTCGCGGCATCGCCATGGCTGGTCACGCGGTCCGCGCCAGTGATGACCAGATCCACAAGGCCGTGCTGCATGAGGTGACCGCCGGTGTTGTCTGCGATGATGGTGTGTGGCACACCCTGCTGGCCGAGCTCCCAGGCGGTGAGGCGCGCGCCTTGACTCCGCGGGCGTGTTTCATCCACCCAGACATGCACGGGGATGCCTGCGGCATGGGCCGCGTAGATGGGGGAGGTGGCGGAGCCGTGATCCACAAAGGCCAGCCAGCCGGCATTGCAGTGGGTGAGGATGTTCACCACTTGGCCGGGTTTCCGCGCGGCGATCTCCTGGATGATGGCCAGACCATGCTGGCCGATGGCGGCGCACATGGCGGCATCTTCATCGGCGATGCGCTGGGCTTCTGCGCGGGCAGTTCGGATGCGGTTGGGGAAGCCTGCCTCGCGAATGGCGGTGAGCTGACGGTTCACGGCCCAGCTCAGGTTCACGGCGGTGGGGCGGGTTTCGATGAGAGACCTAGCCAGCCTAGCCAAATGTGCTTCATCGGTGGACTCACGGGCGGCGAGGGCCATGCCAAACCCGGCGGTGGCACCGATAAGGCCAGCACCGCGCACGGCCATGTCCTGGATGGCGTGGGCTACCTCGGCCACCGTGCGGAGATCCAGGAGATCGAAGCTCCAGGGCAGGCGGCGTTGGTCGATGATGCGCACGGTGGCGTCATCGGGCATCCAGATGGTTCGATAGGACTGGCCGGAAACAAGCATGGCTGATTGTGGCCGCGATCAGGCATCCGCCCAGATGATTTTGGCATCCATTTCGTCGTTACGATTAAAATGTCATAGTGGCATTTTATGATGAGCCTTGAACGTCTCATCAAGTGCCAATTATACACAATACTTTACGCTTTGGGAGCTTTTGCTTGGAATTATAACATTCATTATCAACGAGTTATATTCTGAATTTCGAGGTTGGCATCTGAACTGCATCTGAAATAGGGCGTCCGAAAGACAACACAAAACCCATTAACTCCATCTATGAAAATCATTCGTTCCACCCCCGCCCTTAACTTTGGCCGTTCCTTCGCCAATGCTGGTCCGTGGTCCCGCCACCCGCTGGCTGGTCTACCCTCGGTGGCCCAGCTTTTGGAGGACTTCTTTCCTGCCACCGCCAGTGCCCTCACGGGCCGTCTCGCTGTGGATGTGCATGAGGACGCGGCGAACTATTACGCCCGCTTTGAGCTTCCTGGCGTGAAGAAGGACGCCGTGAAGGTCGAGGTGAAGGAAGGCGTACTCACCGTGGCTGCCGATCGCACCGAGAAGTCGAGCGAGAGCGAGTCCACCGTGACCCTCAGCCGCTCGATCTCCCTGCCGGACACCATCCAGGCGGACGGCATCAGCGCGAAGCTCGAGGACGGGGTGCTCACCGTGACCCTGCCGAAGCAGGAACAGCCCAAGCCGAAGCAGATCACCGTGAACTGAACCGACTGACCTGATCACCCCCCTTCTTTAATCCACCCAACTGAACCCCTCTTTACCCTCAACTCACCTTTTTGAATCCTATGAACGATACCTGCTGCTCCCCCTCCTCTGCCTGCGCCTCCACTCAAGCCGCTGCCGCCGCCCCGAATGTGGGCGCGACGGAAAGCCTGCAAAAGCCGCGCTTTAACATCGACCGCAAGGAGGACGCCTTTGTCATCCGTGTGGAGATGCCTGGCGTGCCGAAGGCTGGCGTGAGGGTGGAATACCATGACGAGGTGCTCACAGTGCGTGGTGAGCGCTCCGCTCCGGCCCCGGCTGATTGGAAGCCGGTCCACCAGGAGCTTTCCAACCTGAACTACCAGCTCCGCCTCAAGGTGAACACCCCGGTGGATGATGGCCAGCTCAGCGCCAGCCTGGAAGACGGCGTGCTCACCCTGACTCTGCCGGTCAAAGCTGCGGCGCTTCCGCGACAGATCTCGGTGAACTGATTCACCGACCCCCAAAACCCCCAAACCTCAGCATGCCCGGCGGGATTCGTTCCGCCGGGCATTTGTTTTGGGTGTAAGCGACCTTCGAAGAAGGAACTCTCACGAGTTCCTCTACATGGGGGCGTCTCCGAGAGTTCGTTTCCGCAGTTGAAAAGCATCCGCCGCTGTCCCAACCTCGCGGCCCTTCTTATGTCCTCCCCAAAACTCCTCGTCACTGGCTGCAAAGGCCGCATGGGTCAGGCTGTGCTTGCCGCCGCCCAATCCCAGGGTGTCGATGTCGGTGCCTCTATCGATCTCGGCGACTCCTTTCCGGATGCGCTCGCGAAGTCTGACTGCGTGATCGACTTCACCTCTCACCATTTCACCACCGAGCTGCTGGCGGAGGCGCTCAAGCAAAAGAAGGGACTCGTCATCGGCACCACTGGTCACACGAATGAAGAGCTGGCGGCGATCAAGGATGCGTCCAAGAGCATCCCGATCGTGTTTGCCTCGAACTTCAGCGTCGGCGTGAACACGCTGTTCTGGCTGACCCGCAAGGCTGCCGAGCTGCTCGGCCCTGACTTTGATCTCGAAGTGGTGGAGATGCATCACCGCCTGAAGAAGGACAGCCCCAGCGGCACTGCCCGCACGCTGGTGGAGATCCTCGCGGATGTGCGTAACCTACAGTATGACAACGACTGCCGTCATGGCCGCTTTGGCGATGTTGGTGCGCGCACGAAAGGTGAGATCGGCGTGCACGCGGTGCGCGGCGGTGATGTCGTGGGTGATCACACGGTGATCTTCGCGAACGTCGGCGAGCGCGTGGAACTGACGCACAAGGCCAGCAGCCGCGACACCTTTGCCAATGGCGCGGTGCGTGCCGCACGCTGGCTGGATGGAAAGCCTGCAGGGCTGTATGACATGCAGGACGTGCTCGGCTTGAAGTAGGATCCGTTTACGGTGGTTGACGGTTGTTTACAGTTGTTGACGATTGTTTTCCGATCCGTTGGGCGGCTCCGCCGCTCTGAGAAACAACTGTCAACCATCGTCAACCATTGTCATCGACTGTAAACTTCCCCGCTGCCTTCGGCATCGCGCTCGGCTCTAATCTTGGAGACCGGGAGGCGAATCTCCGGCAGGGGCTGGAGATGTTGATCGAGCGGGTGCAGGCGAGGGTGATCCTTGCAGGCGGGTTGTATGAGACGGAACCGGTGGATTGTGCGCTGGGGACGCAGGCGTTTCTGAACACGGTGGTGGAGATCGAGGCGGCGTGCTCACCGCAGGAGTTTCATGCGCATCTTCAGGCCATCGAGCAGGCGATGGGGCGTGCGGTGGTGCGGGAGAAGAATGCGCCGCGCACGCTGGATCTGGATCTCTTGTATGCGGGGGATTTTGTCAGTGATGATCTGGTGCTCATCGTGCCGCATCCACGTCTGCATGTGCGGCGCTTTGTGTTGCAGCCGTTGGAGGACATTCGGCCTGAGCTGGTGCTGCCAGGGCATGTGAAGAGTGTGCGTGAGCATCTGGCGGCGCTGACGGATGATCCGGCGGATGTGAAGTTGGTTAGGCTCGGCTGGTTGTGAGTAACCGGGAAGCGAGATTTATTTTGTTTCGCGTTTCGCCCTTTCCTCCGCGCGTTGCAGGGTTTGGTCCCATTCCTCGGCGGTCTTGGCGGGAAGGCCCGAGCGAATCGCTTGAACATCTGCTTTGTCGGGCTCGCTTTTGATCAGAGCCAGACAAAGGGCGGCGGCAGCCTCATCGGCAGTTCCTGCGGGGAGGCCGATGTCACGGGGGCCATAAGTGACCTGGCCATCAGGTTCATGGAGCTCGTCTTCGGAGAGTTTGCGAGGCTTCGTGCCTTGTTTCATGACTTCACGAAGCAGGGTGAGCGCCTGCGGGCTGTCGAGATCGCGCAATGCGGTAAGCGTGTGCCAGCGGTTCCTCTGGCGCGGATGGGTCAGAGCAAAGCGCGCCAGGCGTTCGATTGTTTTCTGATCGTCTTTGATGAGGTCCACGTGACTCTCTCCGAATATCCAGCGTGCGGCACCAAGGCCTTCCTCTGACTCAGCTGGTGCCTGGGTGATGATTTCCCGCAGATCCTTTTCAGGGATCTCACCCACCAGGGTTTCGCACAGCGGGCTGTCCAGGCTTGAGTACAAGCCCCAGGTGCTGTCCTCACAACCAAGGAGCTTCAGATACAATCGCCCCCTGTCCTGCGCTCCGGGTACGTGTTTGAGGAAGGCTGCCTTCAGACCCTCCAGGGAATCCACGGTATCGAGGGCCTCGTAGAGAGAGGGAGGCATGAGAGCTTTGTAGCGGTCATTCCGGCGCTTGGCGGCCTCCTGGGCTCTCCTGCTTCTGAGCATCTCATCTTTGGGACCCGAATAGCCATGCTTGTCGAGCCAGTCGGCCAGAAAGCGGGCGCTGTCCTGGGTGAGCATTCCGTCACCGGGCCAGACACCATCCGCCCATCGGACGGAACGACCGTGATGAAAGGCGATCATGGCCACGAGCTTGTCGCCCTGATAAAACTCAAAGGTCGGGTTTCCGCAGCACATGCAGTGACCGCCACTGTCCGACTCGGCCACTTTGAAATGCGCAGCCAGCTCTTTGATGACTGCGCTATCCCGGCTCTCGTGGATGATTTTTTCCTCGGACTCCTGCCGGTGGCAGACTCCGCCGCTTCTGGCCCGGACCTTGTCTGCTTTTTCCAGTCGCTTGGAGAGCTCTGCATTCATGCTGCGGAGCATGGTGGCCTGCGGGTTGGCGCTGGCAAAAGCATCCACCATCGCAGGAGGGGCAGTACATAGAAGCAACGAAGACTTTTTGAGGGATGGCATCGTTGAAGCAGGCAGGCTTTTCACAGCGCTGGACTGGACGTGCAGACCCTCCAGCTTTTCCAACTTGCCAAGCGCGGCAAGATCTAGTGCCACCGGTTGTTCATCACGAGCAAAGGTGCCGACGTGGCTGGCATACAGCGTGCGCAGCTTGGTCAAACTGGCGATCCACCTTCCGTCATCCAGATAAGAGATGTAGTTTGCTACCAGTGTTTCAAGACTGGTCAGACGCGCGACTTCCTCAAAGTGGACCGCTTGCTGAGTCCAAGGCAGGCTCAGATATTCCAGCGGCATGCCTTTCAGCAGCGCGAAGTCGAACTCGTCCGGCGACGTCCGGTTCAGGTCGAGAAAGCGAAGTTCCTTGAGTGGTGCGAAACCGCTCATGTCCTTGCAGGTCCAACTTCCTCCGGAGTCCACGATGAGGGTCCTGGTGCCGGTCGGCAGGGGTGGAATGCGATCTTGGATCGCCGAGCTTTGCAGACGAAGGCAGACTCTCTCCAGGTCCAGTTTCGCGAGCTGCTTTTCCAGTCCCTCAGTCCAGGTGCTGATGCTGACACCGCGCAGTTTCTTCAGCGCTGCATCATCCAGGTCCGCCAGGGGATTGCGCACGCCAGAGCGTCTCTGGAATCGAGTCTCGACCGGTGCGGATTCATCGTATTGGTCTGCAATGTCACAGGCCACAATCTCGCTGCTGCCGTCAGACATGAGGCGCTGAACCACACCGTCTTTGAAGGTGAAGTGATAGGCGCCCGGTTCACCAAGCATCAGAGGCACATCACGGATGAAGACTATGTCTCCGGGAGCGATGTTCTCTCCTGTGCGTTGCAGAATACCTGGATCGGTGTCTTTGCCCTCCACGCGGAAGGTGTAGGCATCAGCTGCATGGAGAGAGGCGAGACGAAAGCAGCAGTATAGGAAGAGAGCAGGGGGGATTATTCTCATTCCCCTTCACATTACCACGACTGCGCACGCTGAGTCCATTCCTTCGATCAGACTCCGCTGATGACGCCGTCTTCGCTGACTTGAATGCGCTCGGCGGCGGGGACTTTGGGGAGGGCGGGCATGCGCATCATGGTGCCGGTGAGGGCGACGAGGAAGCCCGCGCCGTTGGCAATTTCGAAATCGCGCACGGTGATGGTGAAGCCGCGTGGACGGCCGAGCTTGGTGCCATCATCCGAGAGGGAGTTCTGCGTCTTGGCCATGCATAGCGGCAGGTGGCCGAAGCCGCTCTTCTCGAAGAGGGCAAACTTGGCTTTCGCCTCCTCCGTGAGTGTGACACCATCGGCTCCATAGATGTGGGTGGCGATGGCGTGCAGCTTCTGCTCCACGCTTTCGTGAGGCTGGTAGAGGAAGGGCAGGGGATCGGCAGGGCCTTTGGGCAGGGCGGCGAGCACGGTCTCAGCAAGCTTGGTGGCTCCGGCACCGCCTTCGCCGAAAACATTGGCGGTGGCGCAGGGGACGCCGCGTGACTGGCAGTAATCGTGAATCAGCGCGAGCTCCTCAGGGCTGTCGTTGGTGAACTGGTTGATGGCGACGATGACGGGGCGGCCAAACTGCTGTGCGCTGTCCAAATGTGCGGCAAGGTTTTCGAGGCCGAGCTTGAGGGACTCGGGATCAGGATGAGTGAGCGCATCGAGGGCGACTCCGCCGTGCATTTTCAAGGCGCGCACGGTGGCGACGATGACGATGGCCTCCGGCTGCAGGCCGGACTGGCGGCACTTGATGTGCATGAATTTTTCACCGCCGAGATCAAAGGCGAAGCCGGCCTCGGTGACGACGTAGTCCGCATGCGTGAGGGCCATGCGCGTGGCGAGCACCGAGTTACAACCATGGGCGATATTGGCAAAGGGACCGCCATGCAGGAAGGCAGGCACGCCTTCGACGGACTGCACGAGGTTGGGCTGCAGAGCATCGCGCAAAAGAGCAAGCAGCGCGCCGGTGACGCGGGCTTCCTTGGCCAGCACGGGCTCGCCTTCCGGTGTGAAGCCGGTGACGATGCGGTCGAGGCGCGCGCGGAGATCGGCGAGGGATTCAGAGAGGCAGAGGATGGCCATCACCTCCGAAGCGGCGGTGATGTCAAAGCCTGAGGCGCGCTCCGTGGCGGCACCCATGCCGGTGCGGATGCGGCGGAGGGCGCGGTCATTCACATCCATCACGCGCTTCCAAAGCAGTCCGTTGGGCGAGAGGCGAGTCTGTTGGTTGAAAAGTTGGTTATCCAGAACCGAGCTGAGCAGGTTGTGCGCGCTGGTGATGGCGTGGAAGTCACCGGTGAAGTGCAGGTTGATGGACTGTGCAGGCTGCACGGTGCTCTTGCCGCCGCCGGTGGCACCTCCCTTGCGGCCAAACACGGGGCCCATGGAGGGCTGGCGAAGGGCCAGGGCTACATTTTGCCCGATTTTTTTTAGGCCTTGGGCAAGACCGATGGAGACAGTGGTTTTGCCTTCACCTGCCGGGGTCGGGGTGATGGCTGAAACAAGGATCAGCTTGCCACGCTGAGGGTGGTCCTTCAGGGCCTTGAGAGAGACCTTGGCCTTGTCCGTGCCGTAGAGGGAGAGGTGATCGTTCGAAATGCTGAGGGAATGGGCGACGGAGGCGATGTCGGAGAGCATGGATCGGCGTAGGTGAGGCGGGGCGATGATGCCGGGCGAGGCGGGGATGGAAAGAGCGAAATCTGGGCCGGGTGGCGAATTATGATGAAACGCTCCGGGCCGACCTGTGCTATAAATGCTGGAAACCCAGCCTCGCCATGAAACCGGTACTGTTTTCTCTGCTGTTCGTGACACCCGCTCTTAGCCAGAGCATTCAAGGAATCGAGCACGCGCCTCCGAAGCCCCCGGCGATTGAATACACCTCCTCTCCGGCGGCTCCACCGCCGCCGCCTCCTCCTCCGGATGGACCGGATTTTACGGTGCAGACCACGCAGTACTCCATCGGCAATCCGACGGATGAAGAGCAGTATTACCTGGAGCTGATCAACCGGGCCCGCGCCAACCCGACGGCGGAGGGAATTTTGATGGCCACGACCACGCATCCGAATGTGGTGTCTGCCATCGCCCAGTTCGGCGTGGACCTCAACATGATGAAGGCGGAGTTCGCCGCGCTGCCGGTGAGGCAGCCGCTGGCGATGAATGAGAAGCTCACCAATGCGGCGAGAGGGCATACGCAATGGCAGTTCGACAACGCCACGCAGGGGCACATTGGTGCCGGTGGATCCAACCCGAGCCAGCGTGCTGACGCGGCCGGATATAGCGGAGGAGTCGGTGAAAGTGTGTTTAGCTTCGCCAAAGATGTGTTTCATGGTCACGCAGGCTTCCAAATTGACTGGGGGCCGGGAGGCACGGGGGGGATGCAGGCGGGTCGCGGCCACCGCATGAACAACCATGGGAATTTTCGTGAAGTAGGCATCGGCGTCATCCTGGGCAGCAACACCGTGGGCGCGGACACGGTGGGCCCTCAGCTGGTGACGCAGAATTTCGGCACACCTTCAACGGATAACCAGGCCTTCGTCACTGGCGTGGCTTATTACGATCTGAATGCGAACAGCATCTTTGATCCGGGCGAGGGCATCGGCGGGCTGACGGTGAATGTGAACGGCGCCACCTTCCATGCCGTGACGACCGCCACAGGCGGCTACGCGGTGCCTGTGCCGACCACCAATGCCACACGCGCGGTGACCTTCACAGGACTCAATGCGAACGGCGGCAGTGATGCGGTGATCACAGGAGGTGCGAATGTGAAGGTGGATTTCAAACCGATGTACACTCCACCAGCGCTTTCGGGTCCTGATGTGGCCAGCACGGCGGCGGCAACCAATTATACGTTCAATACCATCGTCGGCGCCACTGGTTACAAGGGGCGGAGCGTGGTGAATGCCAATGCTGCCAACGATGGGGCTGACAACACCACCAGGGTCACCGCCGCGACGACCGGGACATACCTGGTGACGTCCACCTCGATCAAAGATGCCGGCACTGGCTGTTACCGGTTTGCGCATCCGACCTTCGTGGACCAGACCGTCACTTATAACAGCGGCTTCCACGTCAAGGCGGGCGCCTCGGTGTCGTTCCGCAGCCGTCTCGGCTGGTCGGGGCCGCAGCAGAGCGCACGGGTGGAGGTCTCGACCAACGGCGGCAAGTCCTGGACAGCCGTGTACAGCCAGGCGGGTACGGACACAAGTGGTGAGGCGGGATTCAACAGCCGCAATGCCAGTCTGGCGGCGTTTGCCGGGAAGGATGTGCTGCTCAGGTTTAATTATTCGGTTAGTAGTGGCGGCTTTCCCCAGACCGATCCCGGGGTGGGCTGGTATGTCGACACCATTTCCTTCACGAACATGGTGGACCTCACGGGAGCCACGATCACCACAGCATTCGCCGGGACAAACTTTGCCTTCACCGCGCCTGCGGTCGGAAACTTCCTGCTGTCGGTCTCTCCCATCATCTCTGGCAAGGACTTTGGCTTTGGCGAGGTCAAGGCCATCACGGCCAGTGCCGCGCCGCCGGTGTTGGCGGAGATCAGCGTGGAGCAGCCTGCGGCCACTCCCTTGACAGACAGTGGCTCCACCGTCGCCTTTGGCAGCAAGCCGCTGAATGATGACGAGGTGAAAACCTTCACCATCCGCAATGATGGCACAGAGGATCTGACCGGTCTGGCGCTTACTGTGGACGGAGCTCATCCGGGAGACTTTGTGGCGGCCAATCTGGGGGCCACGACGCTGGCGCCGGGCAATCAAACGACGTTCACGGTCACCTTCACCGCCGCGAACCTGGGGGCGCGCACGGCGGCGCTGCACATCGCGAGCAATGATGCGAACGAAAACCCCTTTGACGTGGTGCTGACGGGCACGGCCGTCGTTCCACCGAACCTTTCGGAGATCACGGTCGAGCAGGTGGGAGGAGCCGCGCTGACGAGCGGTGGCACGGTGAACTTCGGCACCCGCCTGCTGAATGACGACAATGCGCTGACCTTCAAGATCCGCAATGACGGCACCGAAAATCTGAGCCTCGGCGGCTTTGCGACCACGGGTGCCCAGTTCAACGAGTTCTTCCCCTCCGGCACCGGTTTGGTGAACGTGCTCCTGCCGGGTGAGGAGGTCAATTTCACGATCAGCTTCTCGGCGGCGAACATTGGGGTGCGCACGGCCAAGGTTCAGTTCGCCAACGGTGACACGGACGAGAGTTCATTTGAGATCAATGTGACCGCGACTGTCACGACGATCGAGACACAGCCGAGCTCGATTGTGGCGATCGAGGGTCAGGGGGCCACTCTCTCAGTCGGCGCCTCACATCCCACGCTGACTCCCCTTTATCAGTGGAAGAAGAACAACGTGAACATCAAGAATGCGACGGCCAGCACACTGAGCTTCCCCGTCGTGAAAGCGGCGGATGCCGGCAGCTACACCGTGGTGGTGAGCATCGGCGGGCAGTCTGTGACGAGCGCGGCGGTGACGCTGGCCACGGTGAAGCAGACGTTTCAAACACTGGTCCTGGCGCAGGGCACGAAGCTGAAGGTCACTGTCACCGTGACGGGCACGGCCAATCTGGCATGGACGAAGACGCTGAGTGCTCCGGTGATCACAATTCCGCTTGTGGGCCAGACGGCCAGGACGCTGGATCTCGGCACGCTGGATGCCGCGACAAGCTCCGGGGTCTACACCTGCGAGGCCACACCACCGGGAGGTGGTTTTGGAGTCACCGCAGGTGAGTTTGACGTCCGTGTCTTCAATGCGATGCCGCAGGTGACGAAGAACCAGGATCTGCCGACTCCGGGAGCCATCGGCAGCTTCTATTTCCATCAGATCAAGTTGGATGGCGGGCTGAATGAGTCGCCTGCGAGTTACTCGGTGAAGAACCTGCCCACCGGCCTCTCGCTGAACACCAAGACGGGTGCCATCACCGGTATGCCGACGGTGGCCAAGACCTTCAAGGTCACTGTCACGGCCACCAATCTCAGGGGCAGCACCAGCAGCACGGAGCAGAATGTGGTCATCAATCCGCTGCCGGCGGGTGTCGCGGGGAGTTTTGTCGGTTCGGTGGCTCGAGAGCCCACGCTGAATGCGAATCTCGGCGGCCGCGTGGATTTCACCATCACCTCCGCAGGGGCCATCACCGGCTCCATGACAATGGGCACGCTGAAGCATCCCTTCAAAGGCAACATTCAAATCGACACCGTGCTGCCGATCGATGCGCCAAGCGCCTTCATCAACATTTCGCGAACGGGCAAGCCGCCGCTTTTCCTTTCGCTGGAGCTGGATGCGCCTAACAACAAGTTAGCGGCAAGCACGGAGGTGAATGACGGCATCGGAGGAAACTCGGCCAGCATCGAAGGCTGGAGGAATGTGTGGACGGCGACGAATCTCGCCACGGCCGCGCCGAAGCTCTACACCTATGCTTTGAAGCCACCGGCGGGCATGCCGGATGTGCCCCGCGGAGATGGCTACGGCTCTTTCACGCTCGGGAAGGATGGAAAGCTCACCGCGGCTGGCAAGCTGGCGGATGGCGAGGGGCATACCTGCGCGGCTTTTGCCGGGCCGCAGGGGCAGATCCTGATTTTCCAGACCTTTGCGACGACCAAGGGCAGCGTGCTGGGTGCGCTGGACGTCGATCATGATGATGACGGTGTGATGGAGGACAATGCTCTCGCGGGCACGCTCTCCTGGCTGCGTCCGGTGAATGCGAAGTCGCGGGTCTATGCGGGCGGCTTTGGGCCGATCAACATCACGGCGGTGGGCGCGCGGCATGTGGCCCCGGTGGCGCCTGCGCTGATCCTGGGCATGACGGTGGGTGTGGACAAGGCCAGGATCAACTTTGCTGATGGCGGTCTGGCAGGTGCGGTGATCCAGCCGAATGTGGCTGAGTTTGATATTCTGGCGGGCAACAAGGTGTCGTTTGTCGGCGCGGTGAATCCGGGCACGGTGAAGCTGACTTTGAGTGCGGCCACGGGTGTCTTCTCCGGCAGCCTCCTGCTGGAAGACAATGAGCTGCGCGGTGGCATCTTTCTGGGCAAGAAGCTCAAGCGCACGGCGACCTTCAACGGCATCCTGACAAACGATGGCACGGCCCAGGTCGGTCTGGGGCATTTCCTGCTGGAGGAGATGCCGAAGGACGGTCTGCCACCTATTGGCACCACGCCAGCGACCAGTGCTAAGCTGTCTGGCTCGGTGCTACTGGAGAGGAAGCCGTGAGGGGCGGGGTTTTGTGAGATGTCTGTCTCGCCCTTTCAGGGCTCGAGATCGAAGGTGGAAGGGCGACTTGCTACCAGGGCTGCTCGGGCTTCGCCCGTTTGCCCTTCGCTTTGCTGTCTCGCCCCTTTGGGGCTGGGGGAGGGGAGACTCTTCTGATACGCCAGGTCCCTTTGATGTGAGGGTTGTCGGTGTTCTGGATGAGAAAAGGCACAGCGCGGTGCGTTCTTTGCTTTATGCGCCGTGCTTTGCTTCTGCTCGCTCTCTGTTCCGCCCTGCATGGTCAGGATCTTGAGCGCATTTATGAGGAGGATAATCTGGAGCCGATGCGCCGCATCCTGGCGGCGGGGCGCTATGAGGATGTGGCGCTGGTGGGGGAGCGCGCGATCAAGGCGGGGATGAAGTCCGCCGACTGGCGCGTGCTGCGGGTGAAGGCGCTGATGGCACTGGGAAGAGAGACGGAGGCCAGAGATGAGGTGCAGCTGGCGGTGAAGACCTTTCCCGGGCATCTGGAGATGCTGATGCTGCAGCATGAAAATGCGCTGCGGCTGGGAAGAAAGGATATCGCGAGTGAAGCGCTGAAAGCCGTGAATGAGGCGGCGAAGACGAAGGCGGTCAAAGACCGCACGGCAGCAGATTATGTGGCGCTGGGAAAGGCGGCGATCGCGCTGGGCGCGGATGCGAAGAAGGTGATCCAGCAGTACTTCCAGGTCGCACAGAAGAAGGATGCGAAGTTTGAGCCGGCGTATCTGGCGGAGGGCCAGCTGGCGTTGGATAAAGATGACTCGGCTCGTGCAGCAGATGTGTTTCGTGCAGGGATCAAGGCCTGCGGTGAGAGCGCGGATCTGCGCTCAGGTCTGGCGCTGGCTTATGCGAACGGTGATCGTGAGAAATCGATCGAGAGCCTGAAGCGTGCGCTGGAGCTGAATCCGCATCACACGGGCGCGCTGCTGAATCAGGCGGAGGGTTTGATTGGCGCGGAGAAGTTTCTGGATGCGGCAGGTCTTTTGCAGAAGGTGCTGGATGTGCAGGACAACAGTCCGGAGGCGTGGGCGCTGCTGGCGGCGATCGCGAATCTAAGCGCGTCAGACGTGAAGAAGTATGAATCCACGCGTGCGAATGGTTTGAAGCGCTGGGATAAGAATCCGGCGGTGGATCACACCATCGGGCGTGTGCTGTCGCGGGCATATCGTTTTGCCGAGGGATCGAAGCATGAGCGGCGGGCGCTGGAGCTTGATCCTGAGTATCTGCCGGCGAAGGTGGCGCTGTGTCATGATCTTCTAAGGCTCGGTGAAGAGGATGAGGCGTGGAAGCTGGCGGCGCAGATACGAGAGAAGGATGGGTACAACATCCAGGCGCACAATATCGGTCTGCTGGAGCAGCAGATGCGCGGCTTCACGACGAAGAGCTTCGATGATTTCATCCTGAAAATGCCGAAGCGAGACTGGCCGGTCTATGGTGAGCAGGCGCTGGCGCTGCTGCGTGAGGCGAAGACGGTGCTGACGGCGAAGTATGGCCTGACCATGAACCGGCCGGTGATGGTGGAGTTCTTTGGCGAGCAGCAGGACTTCGCCATCCGCACCTTCGGCAGCCTCGGTGGACAAGGTTTGTTAGGTGTGTGCTTCGGCACAGTGATCACGGTGAACAGCCCGGGTGGTCTCGGTCATGGGCGGAACAACTGGCAGAGCACGCTCTGGCATGAGTTCTGCCATGTGGTGACGCTCAGCCTCACGCAGAACAAGATGCCGCGCTGGTTGAGCGAGGGCATCAGCGTGCATGAGGAGAGCCAGCGGAATCCAATCTGGGGCATGCCGATGGACGCGACCTTCCGCCGAATGATTTTGGAAGATGATGACTCGACGCCGATCAGCCAGCTCAGCAGTGCTTTCCTCAATGCGGAGAGTGATGATCATCTGATGTTCGCCTACTTCCAGTCCAGCCAGGTGGTGGGGTATCTGCTGGAGCGTTTTGGTCCGGAGAAGTTCCAGGGCATCCTGCGGGATCTCGCGGCCGGGAAGCGCATCAATGATGCGATCGCGGCGAACACGGAGCCGATGGACAAGCTGGAGAAGGACTTTGAGAAGCATCTCGAGGCGAAGGCCAAAGCTTTTGGTGAGAAGGCGGACTGGAAGAAGCCCGAGGCGGACAAGGTGAACCCGCTGGATTCTGATTCACTGGCTGAATACACCAAGAAGCACCCGGACAGCCTGTGGGTCATTCGCCAGCAAGGCGGCGCGCTGATGGAGAAAGATCAGTGGGCGGAAGTGCTGGTGCTGGCCGACCGGATGATCTCCCTGGTGCCGGAGGATTTCAGCGACAGCGGTGGTTATCAGCTCAAGGCCACCGCCCTGCGTGAGCTGAAGCGTGATGATGAAGAGATCGTGGTGCTGCGGCAGATCGCCGAGCATGAGACGAGCGCGATGGCGATTTTCCTGCGGCTCATGGAGCTGGACCAGAAGAAGCAGGACTTCCCGCAGGTGCAGGCAAACGCGGCGCGTGCGCTGGCGCTGAATCCGTTTTTGCGCACAGCGCAGCAGGCCTTTGCGGAATCAAGCGAGGCGCTGGGGCAGAAGCCGGAGGCGATCGCGGCGTATCAGCGCGTGCTGGTGCTGGACCCGGGTGGGTCGGCGATGACACACTTCCGGTTAGCGCAGCTTTTGAGGGAGACGGATGCAGGCGCGGCGAAGAAGCATTTGCTGGATTGCCTGGCGCTGGCGCCGCGGTTTCGCGAGGGGCTGGCGATGCTTAGGGAGTGGGCTCCCTAAAGTAGCCATCATACTCCGTGTGATGATCTGACGACCCGGCCAACTCCGCCGCCCTCGAGCCTCCCCTCCAGGACATTCGTGCGAAAGCGCATGGCCTCACACCACTATCTCCGCCGAGAAGCCCCCTTCCCACACCAAGCCTCAGCCAAACCGAGAAAGCTCCGCTGATTCGAGCAGACCTTTTGAATTCGATGACGGGGGCGTGCTTGAATCGTCCACAGCTCATCACACGGAGTGTGATGGCTACTTTGCTGGCGCGCTGATCGGAGGCGTTGGAGCCTTCTTATTTTAGCTTCCAGAGAGTTTTGTCACTGCGGAGGTAGACGGCGCCATCGCTGATGGCGGGGGTGCAGAGGACGGTCTCTTTGAGAGGGAGGGTGTGGACGACTTCGCCTTCCTTGGCGGTGGTGTCGACGACCTGGAAGTCACCGCGCTCGCTGGCGATGTAGATGTATTTGCCAGCGGCGACGGGGGAGCCACTGAAGGGGCCTTTGAGGCGGAGCTTCCAGGCTTCGTCACCATTGGTCAGGCTGGCTTTGAGCAGCACACCGGCCCCGTTGAGCACGTAAAGCGAGTCACCAAGCACCAGCGGGCTGCCGGTGCCGGGTTTCAGGCCTTCGGCGCGCCAGATCTGGGAGACGGAGCCTTTCTCGGGGGTGAGAGCGGTGACGCCATTGGAAGGCACATAGATGGCGTTCTGGGTGACGGCGGCGCTGGGGATGGTGGCGGCACCATCGGTGTAATCCCATTCGATCTCGCCGGTGCGGGGATTCAAGCCAGTGAGGCCTTTGCTGGACTGTAGGGCCACGACTTCCTTGAAGACGACGGCGCTGGTCCAGTTGGCGGCTTTCGGGCGCTCTTTTTTCCAGCGGTTCTTGCCGGTGGCGACATCGATGCCGAAGGCGAGGGATTCGCTGTCATTCTCCGCCTGCACGACGAGCGTGTCTCCCACCACGACAGGGGAGGAGGACATGCCGAGGCTGTTGCTGGCATTGGCGTAATCAAAAGTGAGACCACGGAGCCAGAGCAGGTTGCCTTCGAGGTCGAAGGCGAAAAGATCGTTCGAGGAATAGAGTGCGAAGACGCGCTCGCCATCACTGCAGGGCGTGGGTGCGGCGACGCTGGTCTTGTTGTGCGCCATGGTGCGGCCGGTGGCTTTCATCACACGCTCCCAGAGCTTTTTGCCATCCTTGGCGCTGAAGCAGGAGACGTGCAGTGAGGCCTGGTCGGGTCCGCTGGCGCAGGTGACGAAGACTTTGTCACCGACGATGATGGGGCTGCTGAGGCCACGGCCTGGAAGATCGACCTTCCAGGCGATGTCGAGCTTCGGACCTGGGGCATTTGCCTCCGTGGAAACGGCGGAGGCATTTGGGCCGCGGAACTGCGGCCAGCCTGCGGCGAGGGCCAATGACGAATGCAGAATGACGAATGACGAAAGGAGGGCGAACGAGAGCTTCATGGTTCAAGCGGGATGAATGGATTACTTCTTTGCCACGATGGCGGTGCCGGTGGCGTCGCAGAGGCGGAGCTGGAACTGCCATTCGACGGTCCATTGCTCGGTCTGCTCGTTCTGGCAGCATTTGACGAGAATCTGGTTTTTGCCCTTCTTCAGCCTAACAGGAAGTTTGTATTGGTCGAGCTTGGCGCCGCGGTGGTATTCATCACGGGCGAAGAGGAGCTGGCCATTGAGCCAGACCTTCCAGCCGTTTTTGCAACCCAGGCGGATCTGCGCGTCGCGCTCCTCTGCGGAGTCAAACTCGGTGTAGGCATAGCCGGTGACCTCTTTCAGCATGGTGAAGGGCTTGTTGAAGTCTATCTGGCCGTATTCGTCTGTGCTGGTGAAGTCGACCCATTTGGCCTCGGCATTCTTGCCGGGGTAGGTGGCGTCGAGCTTGATCTCTTTCTCCGGCGGGAACTCGGTGTCGTAGCCTTTGCGCTCCACATTGGTGAAGGGGGCGATGAGCTTCCAGCTACGGATGAAGCCGAAGTGCGTGGGAAGATCGACGGGGCTGCCGAGGTCTTTTAGTTTCTTGGCGAGGTCCTTGATCTGGTCTTCATCGCGCGCGCCTTTCATGGCCTGTTGGTAGGCGGTGAGGGCGGCGTTTTTTTTGTCCTGAGCCAGGGCTTCATCACCCATGCTGGTGAGCTTGGCCACGGGATGGCGGCGGAGCTCGCTGCTCGGGTCTTCGAGGAGTTGTGGGGTGATTTCTTCGGCGAGCTCGGGCTTCGCGCGCTGCAGGACATCAAAGGCGACGACACGAGGCTCGGGGCTGTTCTTGGTGTCCATGAGGAAGGCCTGCACGGCCTCCACAGGAAGTTTTTTGGCTTCGATGGCCTGGTCCGCGATGACACCGACGGCGGCGCGCAGCCAGTTTTCGGCGAGCGGATTGGCACCGTTCATGGCGGCGAGGATCTCTGGCAGTGCGGCAGGATCGGCCTTGGTGATCTGCTGCCAGGCGGCGGTGGCTTTTTCATTGCCGGCGCCTTCCTTGTCCACGGCGCGGATGTCCGCGAGCGGTTCCTTGAGGCTGGCGGCGTGGAGAGATGAAGCCAGAACGAGGCCGAGCAGGGTGGTGGCGAGGATTCTCATGAGGTTAAATGCTACTCACAAAGAACGCCGACTGCCAAGGAACAGTTTCGCGATGACTCAGTCTGACGGCGGGATGTCCGTTGATTTCACCACAGAGGACACAGAGGAGCACAGAGGTCCTGAACGGAAACCTTGGTTTTGAGATGATCGGCGCGTGCATTGTAACAGTCTGTCTTGCGTTGGAGCGCCGGCATTCGTAACCAGACTTAGTTCGTCATTCGGAATTCGACATTCGTCATTTCTCCCCGTGCTACCTTCCATCAACAACCTCAAGCTTCCTGACGTCTGGCAGCACCAGGCGGTGAACCTGCTCCGCGAGGGGGTGGATGTGGTGGTAAGCGCGCCGACGGGGGCGGGGAAGACGTACATCTTTGAGCTGCTGCATCAGTCGCGCTCGCTGGACGGGCAGGCCGTTTATACGGTGCCGACGCGGGCGCTGGCGAATGACAAGTATGCCGAGTGGAAAGAGGCGAAGTGGGATGTGGGCATCGCCACCGGAGATGTGTCCGAGAATGTGAGCGCGCCGGTGCTGGTGGCGACTCTGGAGACACAGCTGGAAAGGCTGGTGCGCGGTGAAGGACCGGCCATTTTGGTGATCGATGAATATCAGATGATCGGGGACGGGCAGCGTGGCTCGCACTATGAAGCGGCGATTGCGCTGGCACCGATGGAGACGCGTCTTTTGCTGCTAAGTGGATCCGTAGCGAACCCGGAGGATGTGGTGACCTGGATGCGACGTCTCGGACGAGAGGCGGAGGTGGTGATGACGAAGGAACGTCCAGTGCCACTGGATGAGATGCCGTGGGAGTCCCTGCCGCAGCGCATGGCGCGGCACTTTGAGCAGTTCTGGCCGAAGTTTGCCTCGGCGGTGATGCTAGCGGACCTGGCACCGCTGCTGATCTTTTCACCGAGACGCAAGGAAGCGGAGAACATCGCGCGCAGGCTGGCGAGTGATCTGCCGCCGGGGGATCCGCTGGATCTGACGCCGGAGCAAAGAGCCGTGTGTGGCAAGGATCTGGCGAATCTGCTGGAGAAGCGCATCGCCTATCATCACAGCGGGCTTTCGTATGCGGCACGTGCAGGTGTGATTGAGCCGCTGGCAAAGGCGGGACAGCTGCGCGTGATCGCAGCGACGATGGGGCTGGCGGCGGGGATCAATTTCTCCGTGCGCAGTGTGCATGTGGCGGCGACGACCTTTCATGATGGCAAGAGCGAGCACAAGCTGGCGCCCGATGAGCTGCTGCAGATGTATGGGCGCGCGGGACGTCGTGGATTGGATGAGCGTGGTTATGTGGTGACGACGCGGCAGAGTCCGTCGCTGCATGATGCGCGGCCGGCGAGGCTGCATCGCAGCAATCTTCTGGCCTGGCCGATCTTTCTGCGGGTGATGAAGCAT
The DNA here is from genome assembly GCF_007992435.1 of Prosthecobacter gellanilyticus. Taxonomy (GTDB): domain Bacteria; phylum Verrucomicrobiota; class Verrucomicrobiia; order Verrucomicrobiales; family Verrucomicrobiaceae; genus Prosthecobacter; species Prosthecobacter gellanilyticus. Next base: position 259,822 of record NZ_BKAG01000003.1, read on the forward strand.
GCGGCGGTGACTCAGCAGAACCCATTTGAGGAAGCGGAAAAATTTGCGCAACGTTTGTTCGCCAAGGTGCCGCCGCTGCTGGGGCTCGAAGCCGAGATCCCGGAAGGCGCGCTGCAAGGCGGATTGCAGGAAGCGAAGGCGCTCTTTGGTCTGGAAGCGACGGAGAAGCAGATGCTAAACTCACGCGGTGAGTGGGAGCGCAAGCCGAGCCTTCCGCCGGAATGGCTGCCGCTGGGACAGGCCTGGGTGGCGAGCGTGGAGAAGATTGCTCCGGCGTTGAGCGTGTCGGGTTTTGTGGCGCATTTTGCGCATGGGATCGGGCGCGTGGGGAAGGTGGGGCCGGGATCCGGAGGGAACGGGAAGGTTTTTTATGGGGTGGAGATTCCTTTGGGGATGAAGGTGGAGGCTGAAGCAGGCGAGACGCCTGCGCCACACTTCACAGGCGGTACGCCTGTGCTACTTTCTGTTAGGCCTACGAAGAGCTTGAGGAAGATGCTGAAGCTGCCGAGGAAGCTGGAGGTGATGCCGGTGGAGGAGATCGAGGTACTGCATGGGCAGGAGCTCGCAGAGGCTTTGCGCGCATCGTATCAAAGCGGCTTTGATCAGGAGACGCAGGGGCTGCCGGCGCTGGTGCGTACGGTGGAGAAGGAAGGGCTTGTTTTTGCGGTCTTTGACTTGAGCGAGCTCTCGGTGCCTGTACAACGTGATTCGTTAGGCGTGCCGCTGTTTCGCGTGCAGGAGAGGACTCAGGTGGTGCGGAATGAAACGGGAGTGCATGATCCGGCGGGAACGAATCTGGAGATTCGTTCTACGGACCGGCAGCCGCGTGCGGGGTCGCCGATTCATGCGTGGAGATCGTTAGGCCTGATCGATGAGAATGGGGCGCCGACGCGGCGCGGGGAAATTTTTTCCTTCTTCCAAGGTGGCGAGGGTCTGACGATCGCGGCGGCGCTCGAGGAAGATGGTTATCCCATCGATGATCTGGTGCGGCATCTGGCGAACCTGCGCGGCGGGACGAAGTTTGACATGCCGATGACCTGTGATTCAGAGCGGCTCGGCGCAGTGAGCCGGAACACGTATGGATTCATCAATCATCAGGGCTATCTGGAGAACGGCCTGCCGCCGGACTATGGCGATGGCACGGCGGAGCTGCTGGATGCGCTGCTGCATCCTGACCAGAGCGCTCGTGACAAGATGCCGCAGGACGTGGCGGAGGGAGATATCTCGCGCGCTTACATCGAGTGGCTGAGCCTGCTGCGGCATATCATTCATGCGCCGACGCATTCGTGGCGGCGCTGGCAGGCGCTGCAGGAGGAGTGCGGGAAGGTACTGAAGCAGCACGGCAAGGCGCTGCGGCAGCTTTTCTACCTGAACCTGCCGCCGCTGACGAACAAGCAACGACATGGGAAGACGAAGCATTATCTGCTGGTGAAGTAGATGCGTGATGATCGCGTGAGTGGGCGACCTTTGGTGTGCATGAGACGCGCTTTCAGCGCTTCCCGGTGGTGCGGCTGCGGGGGCCTGGGGTTGAAATCCCAGGCTTTGATGAGACGCGCCCTTGGCGCTTTGAGAGTGGCTGAGCATCACGATTTGAGGAAAGCTTAGGAGGATCGCTTCCTTGAGGCTCCAAGCCAAGGTTCACCGCAGGCAGCAAATCTAAGGTGGGGGCAAAGAAGGTGATGTTTTCGCCACAAAGCGCAGCCGAGATTTGACAGGCAGGCGTTTCTCTAGCTAGACAGGTTTGACCACCCACCCAACCGCGCATGAACCTGCCGAACAAGCTCACCGTCGCCCGCCTTTTTTTGACAGGCGTGTTTGTGGTGTGTTTTTACATCCCGTGGGCGCATTCGATGACGGCGGCGCTGCTGGTCTTTTCGGTGGCGTCGTTCACGGATTATCTGGATGGCAAGATCGCGCGGGCACGGAACATCGTGACGAACTTCGGGAAGCTCTTTGATCCGCTGGCGGACAAGGTGCTGATCGCGGCGGCTTTCATCCTGCTGGTGGAGCGCACGGAGATGAAGGCGTGGATTGCGATCGCGATTCTGGGACGCGAATTTTTTGTGACGGGCATCCGGCTGATCGCGGTGCAGAAGGGTGTGGTGCTGGCCGCGGAGAGGCTGGGCAAACACAAGATGCTCTGGCAGATCCTGACGGTGCTATATTTCCTGCTCAGCGCAGCTTCGGCGGAGACGCTGTTTGGCTTCCTGCGGCCGTGGCTGGAGCCATCTCCCGCGCATTGGTGGGTGGGGGCGACGATCGTGGGCATCACGACGGTGCTGACGGTGGTGTCAGGGTTTAGTTATTTCTGGAAGAACCGGCATCTGTTTGATGATGCGTGAGGCCCGCCAGAAGTGGCGATTTCACCCGTGGCCAGATGCTCGCGGACTGCCAGCATCCCTCCGGGATGCGTGCTTGAACTAACGTGTTCGCATCGTCCTCCGGTGGTTCTCGCTCCACCGCTTCGCGGTTGCGCTTCACCACCGGCTACCGGCCATCGAGCCTCCGGCTCGCCAAGCCGTGGCAACCAAATCTAACCTCAGGCGCGGGCGCCGAAGTAGTGGCCGAGGGCCTCGATCATGCCTTCGCTGGCGGGCTTGGTGGCGACGAAGCCGCCGTGACGAAGGACGTGCTCTTTCACGGGAGGCAGGCCGTTTCCAGGCGTGGCGATCATGCGCGCGTGGAGCGGATTGAGCATGGAGAGGTCGTTGTGATTATCACCCGCGGCGAAGCAGCGGCTGGCATCCATGCCGAGCATGCGGGCGAGCTCTGAGAGAGCGGTCCCTTTGCTGTAACCGCTGTGGGAGAAGCGCAGGTAGACGCCATTGCGGTGGTAGCCGATGTCGGGGAACTGACGCGCGTGGGTATCGATAAACGCGCAGATCATGTCCAGTTCCTCCTCGGTGCTGCCGACGATGCCGAGCTCGCCATAGTCGCCAGAGAGGAACTCGCCTTTGGTCTGCTTCTCCACCAGTTCGCGGATGGCGGTGAGGGAGGGCTGGTGGTCTTTGACGAAGCGTTCGTGGGCTTTGCGGGCCTGACGATTCCAGGAACCGAAGTCGCGCCACTGTTTGAAGATGCCGGGGCGGTAGATATCGCACTCCTGGGCGATGATGTAGTCCGGCTGCATGAAGATGCCATGCTGGGCGAGGCCCTTGATCGTCTGCGGGAGGCTGCGGCCGGTGTTGATGACCCAGGCGGCGCCTTGGGACCGAAGCTGCTGGATCATCTGCCCGAGGACGGGATGGAACACAGGATCTCCCTCGGGGTTGATCAGGGTGCCGTCGAAATCGAAGCAGAGGATGAAGGTGGGCTTGGGGGCGGCCATGTGGCGGTTTGAGCGGGGGGCGAGAACTGCGTTAGGTGTTCATCCGCCGGGGGTTAGAGTCAAGCAGGCTCATGCCATGCTCACCACCATGCGCGGGCCGAGGCGGCGACCCAGAGGCCCATGCCGGTCATGGCGACCCCGTAGGCGATGACGATCCAACGTTTCACCCCACGACGTCTGGCACGGCGCAGCACGCTCTCGGCACCCCAGGCGAGGCTGAGAGCGAGCAGCATGACGAGGCCGTGAAGGTGCCTCACGGGAAGCACGGAGGCATCCCAGAGGGCGATGACGCCGCAGATGGTGATGGAGGCCGTGACGAAGAGCACGGAGGTGGCTGTTTCTGGATGCAGGCGCTCGCCAGCATGGGCGGCTTTCGGGCAGCAGGTCAAGGTCAGGAGGGTGACGAGGATGAGCAGGCCGAGCATGGCCAGGAGCTGGGGCAGGGCGGAGCCGAGCTGGCGGCTGACGAGTGCTGCCCCGCGGACAAGACGTGTGGCGAGCTGCTCGCTGGTGATGGTGCCGAGCGCGCTGGCGGGGGTGGGCATTTCCAGCACGGGCACGCGAGCCAACGCGGCGGCATTCGGGTGCTGCTCGATCCATTTTTGCGCCTCCTCCGGCGTGTCCAGCCAGCGGACGTGATCGACATGGCTGTAAAAAGCCTGGCCGAACAGCTCATGGGACTCGGCCAGACGCGGACCGGAGACGAAGAAGAACATGGCCGCTAGCAGAGTCAGGCCTAACCAATGGTTGCGCCATCGCCACAGGGAGATGCCGCGCACCTTGCTGAAGTGGGCGGCCACCCAGCCCCAGATGGCGCGGAGGGAGCTGACGAGGACAAAGACAACCAGCACGGGCAGGACGACACGGTCCTCCACCAGCCAGGCGAGGGCTCCGGTGATGCCGATGATGCCGTAAACCCAGAGGGAGTTTCTTTGCAGCGAGTAGAGGCAGCCCAGCCAGAAGGCGAGCAGGGCGATGTGAAAGAACACCTCGCCGGTGAAGAAGGGCAGCACGGGGACAAACCCGTGAAAGGCGGCCATGAGCACGACCCAAAGAGCGGTGGGAAGCGAGAAGGAACGCGCGGCAACGAAGCCGAGCACGGCCAGGAAGCCGAGGGTGAGGCCGAGGCGGAACATGCCGGTGCCGTGCAGGGTGGCGCCGACGTTTTGCGGGTCATGCATCCAGGCGGCGATCCAGGGCCAGAGCGGCTGCACGAGACCGTCCGTGCGGTGCGGGATCATGCGGTTCAGCGGCTCGGAGAAGCTCTGAGTGAAGTCGGGCTGCAGATCGTGGTAGGTCTGCGTGGTGAGCTCCAGATTGGCGGCCTCCACCATGGTGAGCTTCAGAGGGTCCGAGTCGTCGATGCGCGGGGCGAGGTCTTTGAAGACGAACCAGAGGATGGCTCCCAGGGCGATGAGACAGGTCACCCAACGCAACCAGAGAAGAGGCGTGGACGGTCGGACGGGAGGCATGAGGTCGGGAAAGACGTGAAGACAGCAAATAACCCGCCATTCGACAAACCTGAAAAGTGGAAAATCGACGTGGCGGGATTTTGGACGGTGTTGTGGTCAGTCGAAGGGCGCGGTTGTGCGAAGGCATGTTTTGGTCACATGCGAGCTTGGGGTGCGCACGAGAGCGGTGTCGACGATGCACGGTGGCCCGTGCATCTCTGCCACCGCACTCCAGGACGCTATCGCGACTTCCGGGCGGGCTTTTTCTTCGCGGTGGACTTGGTAGCCTTCGAGGTCTTCGTCGCCTTCACGGCTTTGAAGGGGGTGGCTTCGGCGACTTGGGCGAGGGGGCAGGTGTAGATCTCGAAGGGGCCGGCGGTGGAGCCATCGAACTCGGCGGCGGCGTAGAGGCCGGCTTTGACGATGTCGGTCACGTCCTGGTAGTGATCGTAGACGGTCTGCATGGCGCCGAGGGCGAAGTCGCGGCCGGAGCCGGCGGCCCAGAAGCGGTGGAACTGCTGGGCGGTGCGGTAGGAGTAGAGGGCGAAGATGCCGTGGGGATTGGCGACGAGGCCGTAAAACTGCGTGGTCTCGTATTCCTCGCCTTTGTCCGGCATGGTGGACATGAAGTACTCGGCCTTCATCCAATGATGCGCATGGCGGAAGGTCTCAAAGATGGCGGAGGTGCTGGAAAAATCGCGCGGGCGCTCGGGATTGGCGAAGTAGCTGTTCATCACCACGAGGCTGGAGGAGGTGCCGGTGAGGCCGATGTGGGTATCGCCGATCTTGGTGATCTTGGTCTTGTTGACGATGTGGTGGGCTTTCTGGCGGACGGAGCCGAGGGAGCTCATGGTGTCAGCGCCGATGCAGGCGATGCCGTTTTTCTGGGCGACGACGATGGTGGACATAAAGTGCGCGAGTGTGGCAGGTGCTCATCTCAGCGCAAGCTTGGGTCTTCGAGGTGAAGGCGTGGGAGCGTGGGGCTTGGCTTTGGGGGCGATGCGGAGCTCTCTTTTTACTTCTTTTGTTATTACCAGCCGCCGCCCATGGATTTGATGAGGCGGACGGAGGCGATGAAGCGCTGGGCGTTGATCTGGGCAGTCTGGCGCTGGAGCTGGAGGAGGGTGCGCTCGGCATCGAGGAGCTCGAGGTAGCTGAGGCTGCCGCTTTCGTAGAGGGAGCGGATCAATCCAGTGGACTGGTTGGCGGCGGCGAGGGCCTCGCTCTGGGCGGCGGCTTGCTCGCGGCGACTGCGGATCTGGGTAAGGCTGGTCTCGACGTCTTTCACGGCGGCGAGCACGGCCTGACGGTAGTTGGCGATGGCTTCTTCACGTGCGGCCTTGGCTTGACGGACGCGGGCGCCGATCAAGGCATAACCAGTAATGGGGAGGCTGATCTCGGGGCCGATGGACCAGACCTTGCTGTCGGCTTTGAAGAGGCTGCTGGTTTCCTTGGTGAGGAAGCCGCCATCGGCGGTGAGTTTAACGGAGGGGAAGTAATAGCTCTTCGCGACTCCGATCTCGGCATTTTTGGAAACGACGAGGCGCTCGGCGGCGGCGACGTCGGGGCGGCGCTCGAGCACATCGGCAGGGATGCCGGCGGGGACGCGTGGAGGTGAGCCGGAGATGGGGCGCTCGGCGATGGTGAAGGTGCTGGCAGGCTCACCGCAGAGGATGGCGAGGTTGTCGGCAGTTTCCTGGCGGTTGCGTCTCACATCCACGAGCTCGGCTTTGCCGGAAGCGAGCTCGGTGCGGGCGCGGGCGAGGTCGACCTCGGGGATGGTGCCGGCTTTGAAGCGCTGCTCGATGAGGCCGAGAGAGCGGGTGCGCAGGTCGTTGGTCTCGCGGAGCGCGGCGATCTCTGAATCGTAAGCGCGGAGCAAGAAGTAGCTGGATGCCACATCACTGGTTAGGGTGAGCATGACGCCGTGGTAGTCAGCGATGCTGGCCTCGGACTGAGCGCGGGCAGATTCATAGGTGCGGCGGACCTTGCCCCAGAAGTCGATCTCGTAGCTGAGGTCGAGCACATTGCGGAAGGTATTGATCTGCGAGGAGGGGATGCTGACGGGCACCGGGGTGGGCAGATTGCCGGAGGTGCGTTCGCGGCGTGTCGTGGAGACCGCGCGGACATCCGGGAAGAAATCGGCGGCGGTGCCACGGGCGGCGGCGCGGGATTGATCCACCCTTGCAATGGCGGCTTTCAAGCCTTGATTATTGGTTAGGGCGCGCTCTTCCAGACGGGTGAGCTCGGAGTCCTTGAAGGCCAGCCACCAGTCGCCTTTGGGCAGTTCATCTTTGGGCACGGCGGGCTGCCAGCGCCATGAGGCGGGCGCGACCTGGGTGAGGTCCGGGCGCTCGTAGTTCGGGCCGGAGAGGCAGGCGCTGAGAGTGAGCGTGAGGGGGATGAGCAGGAAGCGGGACATACGCAGGAGATCAGGCAGTGGCCGTGGTCAGGGCTGTTTCGCGCGCGGCACGCCGGGCGGCCTTCTTTTCCGCGCGGCGCTGGCGCCAGGTGATGGCATCGTCAAAGAGCGAGTAGAACACGGGCGTGGCGAGGAGGGTGAGCAGCAGGGAAAGGGTCTGGCCGCCGATGATGACGCCGGCGGTGGCGGTGTTGAAGGCGGCGCCGATGCCTTTGGAAAGCATGAGCGGGATCATGCCGGCCACGAAGGCGGCGGTGGTCATGAGGATGGGGCGGAGACGGTCCTTGTTCGCTTGCAGGATGGCCTCGATCCGGGTCATGCCCTTGCCTCGGAGCTGGATGGTGTGGTCGATCTGCAAGATGCCGTTTTTCTTCACCACACCGAAGAGCACAAGCACGCCGAGGGTGGAGAAGATGTTCAGTGACTGGCCGAACAAAATGAGTGACAAAATCGCAAAGGGCAACGTGAGCGGCAGGGCGATGAGGATGGTGAAGGGATGCACCCAGGACTCAAACTGCGCGGCCAGGATGAGGTACATGAAGATGAAGGCCATGGCGAAGGCGGTGATGAAGGCGACACCGGCCTTCTTCAATTCCTTCGAGCGGCCTTCGGGACCCATGGCGTATTCGGGAGGAAGGTTTTGCTTCTTCAAGACGGCCTCGACGGCGCTCATGATCTCGGATTCACCGACGCCGGGCGCGGGGTTGGCGGTGATGGTGACCTGACGACGGCGGTTCGCGCGATCGATCTGCGAAGGGCCTTCGCGTGGCGAGAGTGTGACGAGATTTGAGAGAGGGACTGGCGGGCCTTTCAAAGAGGGCACAGAGAGGAGCTGCAGGGCTTCGGAGCTGTTGCGGTAAGCTTCTTCGGAGCGCAGATGGATGTCATACTGCTCGCCGCCCTCGTCATAGGTGGAGACGTCATCGCCACCGACAAGCAGGCGCAGGGCGACGGAGAGATCGGCGATATTCACGCCGAGCTGTCCGGCCTTGCTGCGATCCACCACGGCGCGGATCTCCGGCTTGCCGGTGACGAGAGTGCTGTCGACATCACGGATGCCGGGAATTTTGCGGATCTCAGGCATCGAAGCGGTCACGGCCTGGGCGATGCGGTCGAGGTCAGGACCGCCGACGAGATATTGGATCTGCGCGCTGGACTGGCCGGTATTGAAGGCGGGCACCTCCTGCACGTTCATACGCAGCTCGGCGGGGTATTTGGGCACGATTTCCTTGCGCACGAAGTCCATCATCGCCTGCTGTGTTTCCACGCGCTGAGCGGGATCAATGAGGCGGACGTAGATGCTGGCCTGGTTCTGGGAGCGCTGGTCGTTATCGCCAATGCTCATGAGCGTGTAGGACACGCCGGGGACGCCGCGAAGCTCGCGGGCCACGCGCTCCGCGGTGATGTCTGTGGCGGCGAGGCTGGTGCCTTCCGGCGTGCGCAGGTTCACCTGAAACTGCGCTTCTTCATTCGCGGGAAGCAGGGCCTTTTGGACCTTCCCCATCAATGGCCCGACGGCATACAACGCGCCGAAGCTGAGCAGCACGATGAGCCAGCGGTGGCGCATGGAGAAGCGCAGCACGGCCATGTAGAGAGCTTCCAGCGGATGGTAGAAAATGTTCACCAGCTTCTCCATGCTGCGTTCCAGCCAGTTCGGCTTGGTGACGCTGAGCATGCGCGCCGCAAGGCTGGGGGTGAGCGTGAAGCTGACGATGAGCGACACCACGATGGCGAAGGCCATGGTATAACCAAAACTGCTGAGGAACTTGCCAACGATGCCGCTGAGGAAGGCGACGGGGACGAACACGGCGAGCAGGGAGAGCGTGGTGGCCATGACGGCCATGCCGATCTCCTTCGTGCCATCAATGGCAGCCTGGAAGGGCGTGGCCTTCTTCTCATCGATATGACGGAAGATGTTTTCCACGACGATGATGGCGTCATCGATCACGATGCCCACGGCGAGCGCGAGGGCGATGAGGCTGATGGAGTTCAGCGTGATGTCACCGGCCCACATGACGCCGAAGCTGGCGATGATGGAGGTGGGAATGGCGAGCGCTGAGATGAAGGTGGCGCGGATGTTGCCAAGGAAGAAGAGCACGACGATGGCCGCGAAGAGCGAGCCGAGCACCAAGTGCTCCTTCACCGCATCGGTACTGGTGCGGATGACGAGGGAGTTGTCCCGAACGATCTTTACTTCATAGCCTTTGGGCAGGAAGGGTTTTACTTCGTTGATGCGCTCCGTGACGGCATCGACGACGGCGATGGTGTTTTCACCGGACTGCTTGCGCAGCGAGAGCGTGACGGTGGGCACGCCATTGAGACGGGCCACGGTTTGCAGCTCCTCCGCGCTGTCCTCCACACGCGCGACATCACTCATGCGGACGATATTGCCCTCGGTCTCGCGGATGACGAGGCGCTGGATGTCATTAAGGCTTTCCGCCTTGCCGACGATGCGCAGTCCGGCCTCATGCGCGGCGTTCTTCACCATGCCGGAGGGGATCTGTACGTTCTCCATCTTCAGCGCGCGCTGCACGTCCAGCGCGGTGAGGTTGAAAGACTGCAGGCGGATGGGGTCCAGCCAGACATTGATCTGGCGTTTCTGGCCGCCTAACAAGGTGACCTGGCCCACGCCGGGCACGCTTTCCAAACGACGGCGCAGCACCTTGTCCGCATACTCGGTGATATCTCGCGTGGGTGCGTCCGCGACCACGGCAATGCTGAGGATGGGCGTGGCATCGGGGTCGAGTTTTTCGACGATGGGTGTGTCGGCATCATCCGGCAGCGTGGAGAGGATGCGGTTCACGCGGTCACGTACTTCCTGCGCGGCGACATCGACATTCTTCTCGAGGAGGAAGGCGACGTAGACCTGGGAGATGCTGTCCGTGGAGACGGAGCGGAGCTGGTCGATGCCGCTCACCGTGTTCACGGCTTCCTCGATCTTGTCCGTGATCTGGGTTTCGATCTCCTGCGGCGTGGCGCCGACGAGACGGGTGGTGATGGCCACGGTGGGGAAGTCCACTTTCGGGAAGCGGTCCACGGGCAGGCGGGTGTAACCCAGCACACCCACGACGACGAACACCAGCACGATGACGCTGGCGAAGACGGGACGTTTGACGGAGACGGCGGCGAGCCACTGCATGGGGGGTGATGAGTGGAGGTTAAGGCTTCGCGACGACAGGCACGCCATCCGCGGCGTCAGGACCGGGCTTGAGCACCACGGCCTCACCTTCCGAGACGCCGCCCTGGCGGATCTCGACCCAGTCTTTTTCGTTCTCGCCGATGTCGACGAGACGCTCTTCGAGCTGGTTGTTTTTGATGACGTAGAGACGGCGCTTCGTGCCATCGATGCGAAGGGCTGCGGCAGGCACGGCGAGGGTCTTTTCCTCACCCGTTGTCAGGCGGGCTTCGGCGAAGAGGCCGGGCTTCAGGCGGCCGTCTTGGTTGTCGACCTCGGCCTCGACGAGGAGATCGCGCGAGGCTTCGCGCACGGCGGCGCCGATGAAGTTGATCTTGCCTTGAAACGTTACTTTTGGATAGGCCGAGACGGTGAACTCGACGGTCTGGCCGGCCTTCACGCGGCCGACGGCGGCCTCGGGAACATTGAGCAGGAGGCGAAGCGTGTGGGTGTCCACCACGCGAGCGACGGCCTTGCCGGGCTGCACGTATTCACCGGGGGAGACGAGGCGCTCGGCGACGGTGCCGGCGAAGGGTGAGAGGATGACGGCATCCTTCAGGGATTTTTGCGCCATGTCGCGACGTGCCTCGGCTGCGGCGAGCTGGGCATCCTTGGCGGCGGTGTCAGTGCGCAGGCGGTTGAGGTCGGCTTGAGCGATGGCCTTGGCGGCGGCGAGAGGCTGGTTGCGCTCATACTCGCTGCCGGAGAGATCAGCCTGGGCCTTGGCGAGAGCCACGGAGGACTCGGCCTCACGCAGATTGATCTGCGAGACGCGCTCATCCAGCTTCACCAACACATCGCCGGCTTTCACTACGGCACCGCGTTCGACGGGGGTGGACTCGACCTTGCCTGCGGCATCGGAAGCGACCATGGCATCCCAGGCGGCCTGGAGCTGGCCGGTGACGCGGAGGTAGCGTGGCATGTCGCGTGACTCGACCTTCGCGGAGGTGACGTCGATGGGCTTCGCAGGCGCAGGCGGGGTGATGTTCTCAGCCGGTGGCGGCTTGTGACAGGCGGTGAGGGTAAGGCCGAGCAGGAGGGCAGCGGCGGCGGCGGTGGCAGCCAGGGGGGCGGGGGGGCTCATAACTAACTTTGGGGGGATTACTTTTTGGCGGCATTGGCCCGCAGACCGGCGAGTCCGTGCAGGGCGAAGTCGGCGATGCCGGCGGCGAGGTTTTCGATCTCGGGCTCGGTCTTCGGGACCGGTGAGCCAAGGCGGTCGATGATGACGCGACCGTGATCGAAATGGATGCAGAGGCCGATGATGTGGTGCGCGAGGATCTCGCACTGCGTGTCGGGCTTCGGCTTGCGCAAAACGGCGGCGATGATGCGGCGGAGCTCCTCATGGAAGGGGCGGACGACGAGTTTCAGGAACTGGTCGAGGCAGGGGGTGGGCTCGCGCATCTCATGGGCCATGAGCTGGCCGAGCATGGGATGGCGGCTGCGCTTCAGCAGGATGAAGCGCAGGCAGAAATGGATCCATTCGCGCAGGACTTCCTCAGGCGGGCGGGTGGTATCGAACTGCACGCGCGGCTCATGCTCCAGGGCACGGCGATGGTTTTCCAGGAGGACCTCGCGGTAAAGGCTCTGCTTGTCGCCGAAGTAGTACTTCACCGCCGCGAGGTTGGCGCGGGCCTTCAGGCAGATCTGCCGGAGGCTGCCCTTGGCGAAGCCGTCCTTGGCGAAGACCTGCGTCGCGGCCTGGAGCAGCCGCTCCTTGCGGGCTTCAGCATCACGTTCGCGACTGGGGGCAGAGTTAGACATGTGTTTATAAACAGGTGTTTAACTTGGGGGATGATTTGTTTTGGTCAAGTGGATCGTTTGGCGGAGGCGGAGTGGTTGGGTGGGATTTGGCCTTTTGGCGGGGGCGCAGGGTTTTGAGAGGTTGCGGGCTGGTTTGGGAAGGACAAAAGGGACAGAAAGGACGGGGACAGGTAAGAGGAAGAGGCCCGTGAGGTGTTCGAGATGCATCACGATCTTCGGCTTGAAGAGGTGAGGGAGGAAAAGGGAGCCCTTAATAGCGAATGACCTGCTGCGGACTGAA
>NZ_BKAG01000004.1 GCF_007992435.1 Prosthecobacter gellanilyticus
ATGCGGGATGAGACTGCGGGGTTTGGAGTGGTGGAGTCGTGGAGTGTTGGATTTGGCCAACTGGAAACCGAGAACTGAGAACAGCGAACTCTCAGAATCTGCCAAAAGATTTGCGGTGGTGGCTTGTGTGCGTAATCCCAAATCATGCCCAGCTCTGACTCCCGCCTTGGTTTGCTCATCGTCGTCTCCGGTCCCTCCGGCACGGGGAAGACCACGCTCTGCCGGAAGGCCTGTGAAAGCGGTCAGGCAGTGTTTTCCGTGTCCTGCACCACCCGCCCGCCGCGGCCGGGTGAGGTGGACGGAAAGGACTACTTCTTTTTGACCGAGGAAGACTTCCTCGCGCGAGTGGACCGTGGAGAGCTCTTTGAATACGCCCGGGTGCACAATCGCTGGTATGGTACGCTGAAAAGCTACGTGGCGGAGAATCTGCGCAAGGGGATCGACGTGCTGATGGACATCGATGTCCAGGGTGCGGCCCAGGTGCGTGGCTGTGAAGACGAGCTGGTGACGAAGTGCCTGACGGACATCTTTGTCATGCCGCCGAGTCTGGAGGAACTGCGCGCGCGGCTTTCCGGTCGTGGCACCGACAGTGCGGAGGTGGTGGAACTGCGTCTGAAGAATGCTGAAGCTGAGATGAAGCACTGGCGGGACTACCGCTACTGTCTGGTCAGCGATACCCGCGAGAGTGATGAGGCTAGGTTCCGGGCCATCCTGCAAGCGGAGCGGATGCGCAGCAGCCTGCGGGAATAGTCCGCAGGTTTCCAGAAGCGTGCATCGCCCCGGCTGCACTCATTCTCGAAAAAATGGCTATTCTGAGCACGGCTTGCCGGGTTCATTGTGAACAAGTTTTTCTGGATTCATCGGGATTGTAAGAAGTTGCTCAGGGGGAGGGCCGTAGGCTGAGCGGGAGTCGTAGATCATTGAATGAACTGTGTTGTCAAAACATGCCCGGCTTGATTCAATGCGAGCCCAACTCCATGTTTTAGCAGCGCTTTCTCCCGACCATCGCGTGATCCACCCCTCGACCATGACCCCAACCCCCGCGTGTGCTGAATGAGTCTGCCTGAGATCGCTGGACATGAGTTGCTGGACCTCATCGGCAGCGGGCGCTGTGGTGCGGTCTATCGTGCGAGCGCGCATGGCAAGGCTTGCGCGGTGAAGGTGTTTTCGTCGATGGCGATCAACCGCAAGGCCCTGGCCACGGCGGTGCGCGCCCTCCAGCAGATGCCGCATCATCGTGGAGTGCTGCCGGTGGAGGAGCTGAACTTTGAAAAGAGCCCCTACTACATGGCCACGCCGCTGGTGGGCGTGCTCACCAAGGATGCGCAAGGCCGCCGGCAGTGGCAGACCCCCACGCTGGAGTCCATGTGCCAGGGCAGCCTGCCGGCGGACAAGGCCTGGAGCCACATCTACCAGCTCGCAGATGCGCTGGCCTGGCTGCATAAGTATGGCGTGCCGCATGGCAACCTGCGCCCTTGCAATGTCCTGCTGGAGGATGATGTGGAGTCCAGCATCCGGCTCACAGACATCGCGCAGGGCTGGGTGGGCGGCATCCACCACCTGGAGCTGACAGATCACTTCATGCATCTCTGCCCGGAGCAGGCGGAGAATCCGGACGGTGTGTTTGCCGGTTATGGTCCGTCCTGGGACGTGTATGCTTTTGGCGTCATCGCCTATCGTTTGCTCACCGGCCAGTTCCCGCGCGGAGGTCGCGTGTGGGCAGAGCAGATGGCGCTGGTGCAGCAGAAGGCCGCCGCCGGTCTGGCGTATGGCATTGACAGCATGGCGCTGCTGAACGCGGTGCGCGCGCAGCCGAAAGTCATGTGGCCCGCTGCGGCGCAATCCAAGTGGGATGAGCGCCGGCGCGGCATCATCGAGCGGGCGCTGGACCTGAATGTGTCCGCGCGCTGGTCAGATGCGCGTGAGGTGGTGCGTGAGTTTGAGATTTTGGAGTCGGACTATCTCCTGGAGGAGTCCCGCGATCAGACGGTGCAGGAGCGGAAAAAGCAGACGGTGAAGGTGCGCACTTTGCAGACGCTGGGCACAGGCCTCGCGGCAGCGCTGGCGGCGAGCTGCATCTATGCCTTCCTGCAGCTGAGGCGCGCACAGAATGATGAGGTGGTGATTGCCAAGCAGGACACAGTGCTGCAGCACGAGAAGAAAACGCGGGATGACAAGATCACGGACCTGACGCAGCAGCGTGACTCCGTGATCGGCCAAAAGAAGACGGCGGATGACAACCTGAAGCACGCGCAGAATGCGGTGGACCAGTTCCTCACGCAGCTGCTGCAGACGCCGACGAGCAACCAATTGGATGTCGAGTTCTCCAAAGGCCAGCTCAATGACGCGCTGAGCTTTTGCATGGCAGGGCTGCCGGCGCTGGAGAAAAATCCGCAGCTCGGTGTCGAGCGCCTGCGCGTGTATGGAAACATCGGCCAGATCCATCTGCGTCTGCGTGACCACGCCTCCGCGCTCATCTATCTGGCCAAGGCGCGCGATCAGGCGGCGAAGCTGATTCAGGAGAACCCGTCCTCACCGGATGCTTCCTTGTATCAACAATGGTTCGGCCGCTACAGCCTGCTGCTCTCGGACATTCACGAGCATCGCGGTGAGCATGAGATGTCGCTGAAGCTGCTGAAGGATGCGACTCCCGCTCTTGCTGCGGGTCTGGCCGCGGATCCGAAGAACCGTCTCGCCCGCAATGAGAGCGCCCGCGCCAGCATGGAGTATGGCCGCCGCACGCTGCAGCAGGGTGACATGGTGGAGGCGGAGAAGGCCCTGGCGAAGGTTTCCGAGATTCTCGATCCGAAAGTGATCGGCGCGGACCTGATCCCGGATGAAAAATTCCTGCTCGCCCGCGCCAAGTTCGCGCAAGGCCAGGCCCAGCGTGATGCGGGCCGCGCGCAGGATGCTCTGGCCACGCTTATCGATGCCGTGACGGAGATGGGGCAGCTGGTGATGAACTCCTCGCCTCGCAATCAGGATCAGGCGCTGATGCTGGCGGAAGCCTACACCGAGCTCGCGGAGCTGCTGGTGAAGGCTGTGGGCATCAAGGAAGCTCGCGAGGCCTATTCCCAGGCCATCCCGATCCTGCTCGAGCTGAACCGTCTGCTGCCGGAATGGGCGGATGTGAAATACTGGCTGGCGCGCAACTACGCTGGTACCGCCTTGCTCGACCGCGATGAAGGACGTCCGGGAGATGCGGTGAAGCGCAAGCAGGACGCCATCGAGCTGCTGAACGAGATCCTGGCTGATGAGCAGGACAATGTGCGATACGGCATCCTGCTCGCTCGTTCGCGTGGCGAGTATGCGGAGCTCATGTCTGACATGGGCAAGGAGAGCGCTGCTCTGCCGATCGTGAAACAGGCGGTGGAGGCCATGGAGGCGCTGCTGGGCAAGGACCCGCAGGCCGCGATGAGTCCTGAGCGCCGTCAGTGGGAGATGCAGCTCGCCCAGATGTGCGGCGTGCTGGGACATACCAGCCAGTCTGCTGGCAAGAAGGCGGATGCCAAGGCCGCCTTCCAGCGCAGCGCCCAGATCTGGGATAAACTGGCGGCCATCATGCCGGGTGACGAGGCCATCCAGCAAGGCCAGACGTACACCAAGGAACGCCTCGCCAAGCTGAAGTAAAGCCTGGCTCAAAACCTAACCTATTTTTATATCATGGCTCGTGCATCTGCTGCCAATATTGTTGTCGTCGGTTCGTTGAATGTGGACTTTATTTCCCTGGTGCCGCATCTGCCCGGAGCGGGAGATGCGGTGGTCGCCGCGCAGCTCGAAAAGCGCTTCGGCGGCAAAGGGGGCAACCAGGCTCTCTCCGCTGTGCGCCAGGGCGCGCAGGTGATGCTCGTCGGCAATCTCGGGGATGATCCGGACGGTCGTGACTACCGCAACCATCTGCGCCGTGAGGCGGTGAACTGCAGCAGCCTGAACACGGTACGCGGAACCACCGGCAGCGCCTATGTGACCGTGGACCCGAAGGGGCGAAACCAGACGGTGATCATCCCGGGGGCGAACGGCCAGCTCACAGGCCCCTCCATCAAGATGCAGCGGCCGCGCATCGCGGTGGCGGGCGCGCTTTTGATCCAGCTTGAGATCCCGCTGGAACCCGCGCTGGATGCCATCCGCATCGCCAATGAAGCCAAAGTGCCGGTGGTGCTGAATGCCTCGCCGATCACCCCTGATTTTCCGTGGGGCGAGGTGAAGATCGATGTGCTCATCGTGAACCAGCACGAGGCACGCCAGCTCTTTGAAACCACCATTTCCTCCAGTTCGGCGAATCACGAAGTCTGGAAGGAGCGCATGGCGGAGCGGAAGATCCGTCATCTCATCATCACACGCGGTCCCACGGCCACTCTCTCCATCGGCAAGTCTGGTGTGGATGAGGTGCCTGTGCAGTCCGTGACGCCGGTGGACACGGTGGGCGCGGGAGATGTGTTTGCCGGTGCCTTCACCGCGCACTATGCGGAAGGCACGGACATCGTGGAATGCATCCGCTGGGCCAACACGGCGGCGGCGCTTTCGACGCTGAAGGCAGGCGCACAGGAAGGCGTGCCCTATCGTGGTGACGTGCAGAGCGTGCTCGGCACGGTGCGCAGCCGGGCTGCCGCCGCGGCTTCACCTCGCTAGACTACTTTGGGTTAGGTGAGGAGACGTCCAGCTCCACGCGCATGCCTGCCTTCAGGTGGAGGTCGGCATTGTCCACCAGGAGCTTGATGCGGTAGAGGCCGCTCTCGGCATCCATGCGCGGGTCGATGAAGTCGAGCCTGCCGGTGATGGGCCTGGAGCCGGGCAGGGAAGGAACCTTGATGGACATGGACTCACCGGTCTTCAGTGACTGCGCCTGCGCAGGCTCGAGATAGAACTGCGCATACACCTGACGGATGTGCACGATCTGCGCCACGGTTTCATCGAGCAGCAAGGCCTCACCCGGTTCCTTGTCACGCTTCACCACGATGCCCTGGATCGGCGCGCGGATGGTGCGCTCGTTCAGCCTCACCTGCGCGGCTTTTTGCTGGATGGTGGCGAGATCGTATTCGATGCGCTTCTTGAGCGCGTCCTCGCGCGTGCCGATCTTGTCCGCGAGCAGCTTCTCCGCGGCTTCGTGATCGAACTTGGCCTTTTCCAGGACCTTGGCGGTGCGCTCGACATCGAGCTTCTCGACCTCGTCACTCAAGCGGACAAGCGCCTGGCCTTTCTCCACCGTGTCACCTTCCTTGACTAGGATCTCCGCGACGATGCCGGTGGTGGGAGTGCCGATCTGCACGTCCTGCAGTGGCAGGATGAGGCCGGGGATGGGAGCGGCACCAATGTCCAAGCTGAGAGCTAAAAAGAAAAAGCCCAGACACTTCGTGTTCGTGGAGATCAACTGCCAGGCATGGGCCGTTAGTGTTAAGAGCCATGACTTCGCCGAGAGCAGCGCGGAAGCAGGTGGGTGGCATAGCATGATCAAGGCACGGGGATGGATCTATATGAATGTGACAGTCACTCAGGCCCAGAGCAAGCATGGACATGAATGTGGAGCAGGCTCAGGCAATAGCCTGGTGAAGTACTCCTGAAGAACCCTGAGAGTGGATTGACAGAAGAATGTTTGCGGAAACTTTCGGGGAGGTTATGGGCATTCACGCATGCAGAACCGCCTACTTACCACTCTATCTCAATGGGTATTGATCCTTATCGGCGCTTTCGGCGCACTCTCAAGTGAGGCGGCCATTGCAGACTTTGCCGGCGGATATGCCTCCAACCTCTCCACCGTGGAAGGAGATCCTGCATCGGCTGTTTATTACGGCCGGGTGGAGCTGACCGTCACCACCAAGGGTGCGGTGACTGGCAAGATGCTGACCCGTGCTGGCAAGAGTTACAGCTTTTCCACGACAGTCACACAGGCGGTGGGCTCAACCACGGCCAATCAGGCGAATGTGGTCGTTTTCCGCAATGCGCAGAAGATCGGACTCATCAACTTCACTCTCACCATCAATCCTGATGGCAGCCTGATCATCATCGGGGAGAACATCAATCCTGCGGACAGTATGGCTGTGTTTGCGTCGGAATCCTCGCTGAAATTTGCCACCTTCACAGGCAAGGCTGGCTCCACTCCTTCCTGGGCAGGTTTTTACACGCTGGCCCTGGTGGCACCGACCCCATCCGTCCCTACTGTCCCAGCTGGCGCAGGTTACGCTTCTCTCACTGTCTCTCCGACCGGCGTGCTGACTTACAAAGGCAAGCTCGGAGATGGAACGGCCTTCACCGGCAGCGCCAAGCCCAGCATCAACGGCGACTATAGCATCTACCTGGTGCCTGCGGGCTATGCCGTCGGCGGGTATTTTTCGATGGAGCTGAACATGACCAGCCTTGGGCTTCAAGCGGACTCGGCAGATTGGAAAAAGGCCCCGAAGGCCGCTGACAAGGCCTATCCAGGCGGATTCTCCGCACTGCCTTCGGTGATCGTGCGTCCCTGGCTGGTCGCAGCCAAGGGTACGTTCCCGCTGGGCAATCTGCTGGGCTTTGGCACGAGCAAAAATTTCAATGTCGCCTTTTCCGGCGAAGGGCTGGCCGATGGCAACTACAGCGCCACTCTTCCAGACACGGCACGTGTCACCCTGCTGGGCGGGATCATCGCCGTGTCGGGTGCTCCGAACGCGCCTGCCGAAAACAACGTCAATGCCTGGAACGCTCTTTGGAGTGTGAAGCTCAATGTGCTCACGGGCGTCTACACCGGCACCCAGATCCTCCGGCACACGGTGGGCACCAAGGTGATCACCCGAAAGATCCCTGTCGAAGGTGTCTTCAGCATGCCAGACAGCATCACCAGCGCCCCGTTCGCCTACGGTCAGTATCTCGTCACTCCCATCGCGGTGGGGTCTAAAGCCGTCTCAGGCCTTGTGACCTTCACAGGCCCGATCACTGAAAACCCGCTGGTCGCCACGGCAGGCACCTACTCCGCGCGTATGGATGAAACGCTTCTTGAGGATGGCAGTATTGTTAATGGGGTCTATGTCCCGGCTGCCAAGCCCGCCAGACCAGCCGGCTCTCCGGCTGACAATCAGGTCGTCAAAGTGGTCATCTCAGAAGATCTGAGCAAGATCATCTTCAATGGCGTGGAGTTAACTTATATCGGGCCTGCACTGAATGGACGTGTGTATCAAAAAACGTACGTGCCACGGAGCGTGGGCGCCCTCGGCGGACAGTTCGCTGTCACCATTGGTGTGAATCCAGTGACTGGGCAGATCACCTCTTTGGCTGGATTGACCGAGTTTATCTCAGTGTCGCTCAGCGCTCGTTCTCAGACCACGATCTTCGAGGTGAAGGAGCCGTTCGCTCTGAATTTCACGAAGCTCTAAACGAAGAGTTCTCAGATCTTAAATTTCATTAGGCTCCAGTCTCCTCAGCGGGACTGGAGTCTTTTTGCGTGAACCTTCGAAGGTCCCCAAGCAATCTGTGGTGCCAGGACACGACCCGGGGGCCTCACGCCACCAACGGCAGATTCGGATCAACGTCTGCTTCGAGGGGGGAGGTGTGGCCTAGCTGGAAACGCTGCGCGGCGGCGTAGGCGATCATGGCGGCGTTGTCGGTACTGAGGTCAGGACGGGCGAGCAAAAGCGTGAGGCCTTCCTTGGCGCAGCGGGCGGTGAGCTTGGCGCGCAGACCGCGATTGCAACTGACACCACCGCTGACGGTGACGAGCTTTTCACGGCAGCGCTTGGCGGCGAGCACGAGCTTTTCCACGAGCACCTCGCAGATGGCTTCCTGCACGCTTGCGCAGACATCGGCGAGCGATGACTCACTCTTCAGATCAAGCTTGGGCAACTCATAGAGAACGGCAGTTTTGAGGCCGCTGAAACTGAACTCGAGGCTTTCGCCGTCCATGAAGCTGCGTGGAAAACTGTGGGCATCGGCGCGGCCCTTGGCAGCCATCTTGTCGATCTCCGGTCCGCCGGGATACGGCAGGCCGATCATCTTGGCGATCTTGTCAAAGGCCTCACCAGCGGCGTCATCGCGCGTGCGACCTAACAAGCGATACTCACCCACGCCGGTCATGTGAATGAGCATCGTGTGACCGCCGCTGACGATGAGGGCGACACTGCGACGGGGAGGTCCATTGCCGGCCATGAAGGGGGAAAGTAGATGCCCCTCCATGTGGTTCACCGCGAGGAAGGGTTTGGATTCAGCGACTGCCAGGGCTTTGGCCATGCTGGTGCCGATGAGCAGGCTGCTGACGAGGCCCGGGCCGCTGGTCGCGGCGAAGGCCTGGATGTCTCCGAGCTTTACCTGGGCTTCTGCGAGCACCTGCTCCACAAGCGGGCGTACATGCAGGATGTGGTTTCGTGATGCCACCTCGGGCACAACGCCGCCGAACTTGCGGTGGATCTCAATCTGCGAAGCCACGGACGAGGCCAGAATGTCTCCCTCCGCCGTGCAGATGGCTGCGGCGGTTTCATCACAGGAAGATTCGAGGGCGAGGAGCATGGGCGGGGTGGCCGAAGGCCGGGAGCCGTTTGCGATTGTTTGCAGTGGTTTACGGTTGTTTGCAATCGTTTGGGGATCCCGAGGCTTGGGAAACAACTGCAAACCATGGCAAACCACTGCAAACAATCGCAAACTTTCGCCTCACAGTCCCGCCATGAGCTGCACAAAGCGCAGGCCTTCAACGGTGAGTTTGCCAGTGTTGCTCACCAACCCGCGGGTCTGGTAGTAAAGGGGAAATTTGCTTTCCTGATACCAGGACACCACGGGAGCGCTGACGGTTTGCGCTGACGGGGTGACGGAGAGTGGGAGACCCCAGCGGTTGCATTTGATCTTCCAGGAACTGGTGGCGGTGATGCCGCTGGCTAGCCAAGGATACTTCTTCACGATCTCAAGCCGGGCGCTGCCGGGGACGGTGACCTCAAACTGCGGGACGCTTTGCTTCAACCAGGCTGCAATGGAAGTGACAGGTGTTTTGGCGTGGCTGAGATACAGGGCCTGCAGGTCGAGACCGAGGAGGTTCATGCCGTTGTAGATGCCCTGCACATTCGGTGTGTTGAAGCCGGTGCTGTGCCAGAGGTCAAACTGGCTGGAGAGCATGATGTTCAGCTCCACATGCACATGCGCGCGCCGCTGATCAATGCCGGCACCGGTGTAGCCCATGCGTGCGATGGGCTGGCCTGCGGCGACCTTCGTGCCGACGGTGACTTTGTATTCCTTCAAATGCGCGTAGAGCGAGTAGAAGGGACCTTCACCCCAGTTGTGCTGAATGACGATGTAGCTGCCGTAGTTGCTCTTTCCCACAGGGGCGACGTGCACGACTTCACCGGGGAGGATGGCGAGCACGTCATCGAGCGGATCACCGCGGCCATCGCGCTTCAGCGGCTTCACATCCATGCCCTCATGAAAGCGTGCATAGGCGATGCCGCCACTCGTGCGGCGCGGGTCACGCCAGAAGCCGAACTGGCCACCTTCCCACGGGTAACTGACCTGGCCTTCGAAGTTGCGATCGACGAACTGAAAGTAGTCGGGGCCGTCACCCTTCAGCAGGGCATCATTCGCGGTCGGAAGCTTCAGGTCAAAGACCTGGGCGCTGGACAGCAAGGGGCAGAGAAGGGCGAGAAGCAGAAGGCGGCGCATGAGATCGAGGAAAGTGGCACAGGGTATACGCCTGCGCATCTCTCCCGTTACTCATACTTCAATTGTGCCGTAGCCTCGCAATCATCGCTGGCCGTCACGCGCAGCCAGCGGGCCTGCACGCTGGGCTCAAAGGTGAGGCTGGTGGGCTCGCCAGGGGAGACCTCGCGGTTCTGGTAGGTGACCCAGACTCCAGTGCCAGTGAGATCGAGCTCGACGTGGAAGTTTACGGGCGCGTTTTGATCATGGCTCAGGGTGAGGGTGCGCTGGTCATAACCCCACATGAGGTAAGAGTCGCTCTTCGTGCCGGCTTTGACCTTGGTGTTCTTCCAGGGGCCGCCTTCGCCGCGTGGCTTGCCGAGTTTCCAGAGGTCGTCGATGGCACCGGCCCAGAGGGCGGCTTTACCATCGTCACTGCGGATGATGTGCTCGCCCGCTTTCGCGTCCGGATTCACACCGCTGATGAGGAAGAGGCCGCGATAGCCGCCGAAGTCGGTGACGCGGAGATTGTGCGAGCTGATGGGACGGATCTTGGCAAAGCCGTCCGCATTCTCCGCAGGCAGCTCGAAGAAGGTGCCGCAGGCGCTGAGCATGTCGCGTTCTGTGGCGACCTCGCGGCAGATGCGCAGGTCACCGGCATTCGTCGGAGCATCGTAGTCCTTGCTGGCCCGTGGCAGGCGCCAGCGGCGGCCGCGATCATCGACGATGAGCACACTGGCTTCATCCAGCGTGATGACCTTCTGCGGGATGGCGACCTTGGTTTTCACAAAGGTCTCCGCCTTGGTGTCGTCCACCTTTGCAAGCTTCAGATCAGCGCCCATCTCATAGTAACCAGCATCAGCGGCGAAGCTGAGCGTGCGCTTGTTTTCACCGCGTGGACGGAAGACGCCGGTGTGTGATTTGGCATCACCGATGCGGGCGATGCCGTCAAAGATGGCATCAGCCTCAGTGCCGCGATCATCGCCATTGCTGAGGGTGATGATGACACTGAAGTCCTTGCAGTCCTTCTCGGCCTTCACGCGCAGCCATTCGTCATCGCTGGTGATCTCGATGCGCTTGGACTCGCCGGTGGTGTGGTCGATGTGCCAGGCGCTGCGATGCTTCCAACCCGCGATGAGGAAGGGATCTGACTCATCGCCTGCTTTCACGCTGTCATGCAGCCACACAGCGCCGCTGGCATGGGCAGGACCGAGCTTGCTGGGAGTGTCAGGATTGACGAACCAAAGATTGCTCTGCGACTGGCCGACGCTGTCGATGTGGCCTTTGACCTTGCGCTTGTTGAGGAACTCGGACTTCGCGGAGTCATCACAACCGAAGACGAGGCGGTCATTCCAGCGGGCGAAATCACCAATGACCTTCATGTAGGCGCTGCGGGCACGGATGCCGCTGGTGTTTGCGGTGGAGAAGGTTTTCGGGAAGCTCCAGAAAGCGCCATGCATGGTCATGAGCAGGTCTTTTTCACCGATGTCACGGATGCGCGGCCACTCGGTGTTCCAGCCGTGAGCGCCGTCATAGCTGTGGCTGACTTTCGGCAGGCGGAAGGACTGCCACGTAGAACGAGTTTTCAACTCGTTCTCCTGGGCCCCGGGTTGAAAACCCGGGCTACGATCCAGCAGCATGAGGATGAGTGATTTCGCATCCCAGCCGATGCTCCACGCCGGGGCGTTCGGATCACTGCCTTCGATGCCGCCGGGGCCGGTGACTTCGGTAAATTGGTTACGCCGCACAAGCTTCCAGTCACCCTCGCCGGACCATTCGCCGAGCGCGCCACTAGGCGTGGTGGGATCGGTCAGCACGCGCTTGTCGCGGTCGCCATTGTTCGCGTAGATGACGCGGCCCTGGGAGGTGTAGAGTCCTTTGCCGTGATAACCGGGGAGCTGGGATTCAAGGCTCGAAAGCTGTGTCTCGATCTTGAAGCCTTTCTTGATGGGGTTGCCATCGCGGATGAAGTTTTTCACCGCGAGGGTCTTCACGTCCACTTCATAGAGACCTTCCTCCATGGTGGCGTAATAAATTTTGCCGGAAGGATCCGTGAGATGGCGTGCATTGCCGGTGAGACGGCCGGGCATGCGTGCCGGAGGGATCACGCGAACCTTGCGCTCGGCATCGATGATGTAGGGCCCGATGAAGAGCTGCTTCGATTCCGGATGGATCATGCGGTTCGCCGGTGTGCCGCCGACGCTTTCCGGGCGCACGACCTGGGTGAGCTCGGGAGTGACCTCGTAGAGCTTGTCACTTGAGCCGAAAGGAAGATGTGGGCCATAGGTGATGACCCAGAGGCGGTCCGCCCAGGGCACCACGGCGCCTGTGCCGCATTCGCCCTCGTCATTGAACATGGCGAGCGATGGGTAGATGCCGCTGATCTGGCGGGGTTCCTCCGCATGAAGAAGAGCGGTGGCAAGGAGCAGGCTGGTGGTGACTCGGCGCATCTGACCAGTTCACACAAAAAGGATGCGCCTGGCAAGCCGGGCCGCTTATGCTTGGCGGAAATCGCTTACATGAGCCTCTCACTCCTTCCACCCGCTGTCTGGCAGAGCCTGCGCTTTGACTGGCTGTGGGTGTATCGCGGGTGTCCACCGGTGGTGGAGACGTGGTCGGCGCAGGAGATCACGGTGCCTGCGGGGTGGTTTTATGTGGAGGAGGGCCTGGTGAAGATCCAGGCGGACGGACGTGAGATGGTGGTGAAGCCGGGGCAGAGCTTTTTCACGGCACCGGGCACGCGGCGGCAGTGGTTCGCAAAAGGGACGAAGCTGACCTCGGTCGGCTTTCGCTGTGAATGGCCGGGTGGGGCGCCGGTTTTCAAGACGGGGCTGAATGCTGTGCTGAGCCCAACCAAAAGCGCGGCATTGCTCGCTGCCACACAAACTCTTTTCAGGGAGGTGCATGGTCGAAAGAGCGTGGTGACTTATCGTGAAGGCACTGCGGCGGTTCCACGCGGTGTGGCCGACTGGTGCCGGCATGAGGCGGCCTTTCGTGAGTGGTTCAGTGTGTATGTGCAGACCCTGGAAAAGATGGGTGTGACTCCTGAGAACAGCTCGGCGGAAGACCGGCGGCTGGATTCGATGCTGAAGGCATTGAGCGAATGGCCTCTGGATGAGCCGCTGAAGCTCGGCCAGTTAACCGCTGGCATGAAACTGAGCGAGCGACGGGTGCATGATTTGTTGCGTTCACGGTTAGGTATGACAGCGCAGGTTTGGATGGAGCGGCGCAGGCTCGAAGTGGCTCGTCAACGTCTCGCAGGAGAAGACACAGCGCTGAAGGAGATCGCCTTTGCACTGGGCTTCAAGCATCCGCCGCATTTCACCGCGTGGTTCAAACGTCACACCGGCATGACACCGACGGGGTTCCGCGATGCGGGGGGAGTGAGCGGGGCGTAGCCGGATTTAGATGCATGAGATCCAAACATAGACTTTGGTCTTGGTCGGATCAGTGAGGATGTCAAAGAACCAGCCTCTCCTTTCGAGGGAGTAGTGATAACCTCCGACCCATTGACGATAATCGGGACCTTCGGGTAGTTTCTTGATTGGCCGCAGATACGGCATCTCCTCAGCAGTTATTCTTCCCGCATGCTCCATCTGCATGTCGGCAATCAGCTTTTCCACGCTCTCAGAACTGCATTCAAAGTAGTAGTTGATGGCATAGTCGGCATAGCCGCCTCCCCAAAGATGGTATTTTAGACTCGTTGCATCTGCTGGGATCTTTGCATTTGCGAACTGTTTAAAGCTGCCGCGTGCCGTAGGGGGAGAGGTGAAGAATCCGGCGAGAATGAGCAGAACCACAGCTATCGCAGGTGCCAGTATCCATTGGGATCGAAAACGCTTCCACTCAAACACCTCATAAAGGCCCCAGATCACGAAGCTCCATGGCAGGATGAGAATGCTCCCGTAAGAAAGAGTGACGATAGTAGCGAAGATAGATCCCGCTAGGAAGCCCTCCAGTGGATTGCTCCATCGAATGGTTTGATCAACGATGATGCTACCTGAACACAGAGCGAAGGAGATCAGCAGCAGTTTTCCAAGGCCGAGCCTCTGTGGCGCTGCTTGATGTGAAGACTCTTCAGTCGTCATACGATCTGGTCGAGGCACTCACTTCCCAAACACATCAGCCTCTTTGCGGAAGCCATCCTTAACGATGGTCTCGCGGATGTTTTCCTTCGTCACCGAGACGATGTCGAGGAGGACGCTGGGGACTTGGGTCTTGCCGTTGTCAGTCTCGGCTTTGGCGATGAGGGGCTGGCGTTTGGCGAGCTTCACAGCGAGGTCGGCGGCGCGTTTGGCGAGCTGCGTGAGCGGCTTGTAAACGGTCATGGTCTGCGTGCCCGCGACGATGCGCTGGCAGGCGGCGAGATCCGCATCTTGGCCGGTGACGATGACTTTGCCGGAGAGGCCTTCCTCGATCAAAGCCTGGATGGCTCCGCCAGCGGTGCCGTCGTTGCTGGCGAGGATGGCATCGATGTTCTGGCCGGCCTTGGTGATGGCGGCGTTGGTGATCTTCTTGGCATTCTCGGGCTTCCAGTCCTCCGCCCAGTCTTCAAAGACGACCTCGACCTTGCCGGCATCGATGAGCGGCTGGAGGATGTTGTCCTGGCCCTGCTTGAAGAGCTTGGCGTTGTTATCCGTCTTCGCGCCGTAGATGCGCAGGACGCGCAGCTTGCCACCGGCGGGGATTTTATCGGCGAGGAACTTGGCCTGGAACTCGCCGACCTTGATGTTGTCGAAGGTGATATAGAGGTCGGGCTCGGCATCGGTGATGAGGCGGTCGTAGGAGAGCACGGGAATGCCCTCTGCGTGGGCCATTTCGACGGCGCGGGCCATGGCGGCGCCGTTGTGCGGGATGATGACGAGGGCATCGACCCCGGCGGTGATGAGGCTTTCGACATCGCGAAGCTGGCGGGTGTCGTCACTGTTCGCGGAGCGGACCTCCACCTGGGCGCCGAGCGCCTGGGCCTGGGCGATGAAGAGGTCGCGGTCGGCGATCCAGCGCTCCTCCTTGAGGGTGTCCATGCTCAGTCCGATCACGGGTTTGCCGGAGGCTGATCGGCTGCCGCCGCTGCCGTCCGAGGTGCCTTTTCCCCGGGACAAAACGAGGCCGGTGGCGAGGCTGAGGAGGCAGGAAGCGATGACCAGGACAATGCGGGCATTCATGTTGCGGCACGGTCTAGCCAGCGGCGGGCGGGATGGGAAGCAAAAAGGGTGTCCAAAGACGGGGTTGACGTGCCTCTCCTTGGCGACGCTCTTTCCGCATGTCTGACTCTGACCGCACAACTGCCTTTCTGGAACTGCTGACCGCCCATGACCGGTCGCTGTCGCTCTATGTGCACAGCCTGGTGCCGAGAGATGCGGCGGCGGAGGACATTTTGCAGCAGACGAAGATGCTTCTCTGGAAGCATTTTGATGATTTCCAGCTCGGCACGAACTTCCTGGCCTGGGCGCGGAAAACGGCCTTTCACCAGATCCTGACGCACCGGCGGCACAAAAAGCGGGAGCATCTGCCGCTGGACGAGGTGTCCCTGGAAGCCCTGGGCGCGGCGGTGAGCGAGCTGGCGGGGGATGTATCCGCCAAACAAGAAGCGCTGCGTTTCTGCGTGGCGAAGCTGCCGAAGGAGCACAAGCAGCTGGTGCAACTGCGCTATTACGAGGACCTGGAGATCGAGCAGGTGGCGGACCGCGTGAAGCGGACCGTGGGCGCGGTGTATCGCGCGCTGAGCCGGGTGCGCATGACGCTGCTGGAATGCGTGGAGCGGCGTGAGATGGCGGAGGGCGCGGCCTAACTATCTTTGAAGGAATACGAGAGATGAAACCGAACGAACAATTTCAACTCCTGGAACTCTGGGAACGTGCCCGGAGCGGCGAGATCAGCGAGGCGGAGCAGGCGCACCTGAATGCGCTGATCCGCGATGATGCGGAAGCACGCGCGCTGCTGGCGAAAGCCGCGCTGATGGATGCGGAGATGCGTCATGCGGATGAGAGCTTCTTTGCCGAGCCAGCGGAACAGTCGAAGAATGCTGCGGCCCAACCAACGATGCGGCCGTGGTATTGGCACGCGGTGACGGCTGCGGCTGCTGCCGTGGTGGCGCTGGGTGGTGTGTGGATGATGGATGATGCGCCGAAACCGGTGGCGACACTTGCCAAGGCCCGTGCCTGCAAGTGGGGTAACAGCGCGCTGCCGACTCTGGAAGGTGCGCAGCTCACTCCCGGAACGCTGGAGTTGCTGGAAGGGATGGCGACGCTGAAGTTTGCCAGCGGTGCTGAGGTAACGCTCGAGGCTCCGGTGAGCATGGAGGTGGTCTCCAACATGGAGTGCCGTGTGAAGAAGGGCACGGTGGTGGCGGATGTGCCGCCGCAGGCAAAAGGCTTCACCATTCACACGCCGGAGACGAAGGTGGTGGACTGGGGCACGCGCTTTGGCGTGAGCGCCAGTGAGGATGGCAAGTGCATGGTGCACGTCATCGAAGGTTTGGTGGAAGTGCAGCGCGATGGTGAGAAGGGCAGCAAGGAGCTGCGTGCCGGCCAACGTGTGGATTATGGAAACTTCCTGGCCACAGCGGTAAATCCGGATGCGGATCGTGATGACCAACCGGAGTCGGGCCGCTGGCTGCCGGATACCATCCGCGATCTCGGTGATGGCTGGCAGGCGGTGACGACGGCGTATGGCGAGGGTCGTGACTCATGGATCCAGTCTAACAACTCGATCAAGGTCACCGGGCATGAGTCCTTTCTGCGTGTGAAGCACACGACCTATGATCTGAAGCTGGACCGCAAGGCTTACATGGCCTTTGACCTGTCCCGCTTCCGTGGGAAACCGATCGAGGACGCGGAGTTTGAGATCCAGCTGGAGCCGAGCGAACTAGGCTTTGCCTCGCTGGTGCCGGATGCGACCTTTGCCGTGTATGCGCTGACAGATGAGTCTCAGGATGCGTGGAATGAAGAGACGCTGAGATGGAACTCGGCGCCGGCGCATGATGATGCGGAGGAGCATCGCATCACCGCTGTGGCCGGCCAGGCGAAGCGTGTGGGGCAGTTCATCGTGCCGCAGGGGACGACGCGCGGGGCTTACTCCGTGAAGAGTCCGGAACTACTGGAGGTGCTGCGTGCGGACACGAACGGGCTGGTGACGCTGATCATCTGCCGTGAGACGAATGAGATGACCCGCAACGGGCTGGCCCATGCCTTTGCCAGCAAGGAGAGCTCTCGCAACGCACCTCCGACGCTGCGGGTGAAGGTGGCGAAGTGAGGGGGTGTGCCGGTGTGATTTTGAAAAAACTCAAAATCGCGCTTGCACGTTTAGACCGATTGGTCTAAACCTCTTTCACACGAACGACAAACCACACCCCATGAACGCCACTGCCAACAATGACACCAAGGAACGCATCCTGGATGCGGCCGTGGGCATCGTGTTGGAGAAGGGCTTCAGTGGGGTGGGCATCAATGAGATCCTGAAGGCGGTGAATGTGCCGAAAGGTTCCTTTTATCATTGGTTCACGTCCAAGGAGCAGTTTGGCGTGGAGTTACTGAAGTATTTCGGTGGCAAGGCGCAGGCTTACACCCGCAAGTGGCTGACAAAGACGGACACGATCCCGAACGCCTATGAGCGCTTGGTGGCCTTCTATGAGGCGCGGCTTTCGATGACTCTGGAGCAGGACTGCCAGCAGGGCTGTCTGGTCAGCAAGCTCACCGCCGAGGTGTCCTCCTGGAGCGATGCCATGCGCGCCGAGGTGTCCGCTAACTATGACGCTGCCATCTCTCTCCTGCGGCGCGTGATTGAGGAGGGTCAGGCCCAGGGCAGCATCCGGCAGTCACTGGATGCAGGCCACACCGCCAGCATCATCCATGACGTCTGGCTCGGCGCTTACCTGCGCGGCACTGCCGGAAAGCAGGTGCAGCCGCTCCGTGAAGCTCTTCAGTTCGTGAAGAGCTATCTCCCCGCCAACCGTTGATTTTTTTTACCCTCATTGTAGACGACCGGTCTAATCATTAACTTCCCAATGCCATGACTGCCTCAAACTTCGCCCTCCTTCTAATCGTCCTGAATGCCATCGCGACGCTGCTGAAGCTGCGCTGATCCAGCCCGGCACTTACCCCTTTTCTTCCACCTTGTGGAGAATCCCCAAAAACAAACCCAAACAGAACCTACATCAACCTAATCAACAGAACGTCATGAGCACTGCATCCAAACTCTCGAATCAAGTCGCCCTCGTCACCGGAGCCAGCAAAGGCATCGGAGCCGCCATCGCCAAGGACCTCGCCAAAGCAGGCGCTGCCGTCGCAGTGAACTATGCCTCCAGCAAGGCTGGCGCGGACAAGATCGTCGCTGAAATCACCCAGGCCGGAGGCAAGGCTATCGCTGTGCAGGGCGATGTGGCCAAGCCTGAGGACGTCACCCGTCTCGTCGCGGAGACTGTGGCTGCCTTTGGCAAGATCGACATCCTGGTGAACAACGCCGGTGTGTATGAATTCGCGCCTCTCGAAGTCATCACTCCGGATCATTTCCACCGCCAGTTTAACATCAACGTCCTCGGCCTCCTTCTCACAACCCAGGAAGCGGTGAAGCACTTCCCCGCCAGTGGTGGCAGTGTGGTGAACATCAGCTCCACCATCACCGCCCTGAAGCTGCCCGCCACTGCCGCCTATACCGGCACGAAGGCAGCCGTGGATGCCATCACTTCTGTTCTCGCCAAGGAACTCGCACCGCGTCAGATCCGCGTGAACTCCATCAATCCCGGCATCGTGGAAACCGAAGGCACGCACAGCGGCGGCATCATCGGCACCGACTTCGCGAACAAGGCCATTGCCGACACACCGCTGGGCCGCATCGGCCAGCCGGATGATGTCGCGAAGGTGGTGACCTTCATCGCATCGCCCGATGCTGGCTGGGTCACGGGTGAGGTCATTCGTGTGAGTGGCGGTGTGGGCTAACGAAAAGTTAGTTTGCTAGTCGATTAATGAGCATTGAGACTGCCGGGGTGACCCGGCAGCCTTTTGTACTTGGTGTGGAAGTCGCGAAGCGTCCCGGAGTGCGGTGGCAAGCGCTAAGGCGCGACACCGCTAGGCGCGCAGAGAAAGTCTTCGAAATAGGTTAACGTCATGTGCGCATGAGAGCGGTGTCTGCGATGCACGGTGGCCCGTGCATCTCTGCCACCGCACTCCAGGACGCTCCGCGACTCCTTCATGCCGTGCCATTTCAGCCCGGCTGATCTGTTCGCGCATTCTTAACTGCGCCACTTTCCACGGGCCGGTTGGCTCTCGCCCAGAGGCCGTCCTTCCAGCTCGCGGAGAGCAGAGGACACTGCGCCAGTTCCTTCGCAGCCTCGGCATCGTTTTTGCGATGATGCATGATCTCATTGCACAGGTCGATGCTCCACTGCGGAAAAAGACGCTCGAGCAGCGTTAATGTGTCTCCTGCACTCACATGACCATGCTGCAGCACTCGGAAATAGTAGCCGGTGCGCCCGGTCTGCTCCACCTGCGCGGCGAGATCCTTCACGCGCCAGCGGCGTGCGAGCTTCCAGCAAGGCTGTCGAGGTTGCGAGACCTGCACGCGTGCCTCGCCGAGTGAAAACACATCACCGATGCAGACATCGGTCTCGATCAGGCCCGTGAGGCTGAGGTTCTCACCAAAGGCGCCGTAGGCCAGATCAGGCAGCGCGAGCTGCTCACGCCAGTAGGGGTAGTGCTCCGTGGCATAGACGCACACGGCTTTTTCGGAGCCGCCATGATGCCGGCGGTCCGCCTGCTCATCACCGCGGAAGCCCTCATAGCCTAACCAAAGGTTGTCCAAATGCGGTTGCTTGTAAAAGCCGGTCTGCCAGGGCTTGTCCCACCACTCACCCGTGCCGGTGGGCTGAATCTCACTGGCTTTGCCCGCATGCAGGGCATCGACAAAGGCGCTGATGTTCATGAGGCGGGATCGGGATGTTGCGCATTCAGCAGCCGCACCTGCTCCAGCAGCGCGGCGAGTTTCGTGCCGTTGTCCGTGAGCGCATAGTCCACGCGCGCGGGCAGGCCGCTTTGCTCCGTGCGTGAGAGCACCTGGAAGTCCACCAGCTTGCGCAGACGCTCGTTCAGCACCTTGGTGGAGATGCCGGGAATGTAGCGCTCCAGCTCGCCAGGACGTGTCACGCCTTGAGACACCGCGGCGACCACCAGCGTGCTCCATTTGCAGCCAATGACATCTTCAAAGCGATGATACGCCTTGCGGTCAGACAGCGGAATGAAGCGGGCTTTTTTCGCGGGCATCGTGTGAGCATGCATGAAGCCAAGATGAGCGGGCCTGTCGAGTGGGAACCTTTTGGTAACCACCCCCTCAAAAGGTGCCCTCTTTTCAGATTTTCGATGTGCCGGAGAGTGGCTCACAACTCAAACGAGTTGCACAAAAACTCCAACATAGAAACACACACATCATGAAAGCCAAAGCCACCTTCTACCATGCTGGTTGTCCCGTTTGCGTGGAGGCAGAGCAAAACGTCGCCGCTGCCCTGGACCCACAACGTTTCGAGGTCGAGATCGTCCATCTGGGCAATGACAAGGCCCGCGTGGCCGAAGCCGAGAGCGCCGGAGTGAAATCCGTCCCTGCGCTGGTCATCGACGGCCTGCCCTTCCACATCAACTTCGGTGCGGATCTGAGCGCGCTGAAATAAGAGCACGTTTGCTCAGACAAACACCCGGCCATGGAGCACCCATCGCCGGGTTTTTGTTGTTTCGATGTAAAGATCGCAGCCACAACCCGAACTTCTTGAAAGCAGGGAAGGGGAGTGATCGTGTTTCCTACCCCATGAAACCTGCCGCCGTTTCCCGCCGCCATTTCCTCTCCGCCGCCCTCGCTGGCAGCGCCGCCACCCAGGCCACGGCTGCTGCGGAGACACCTGCCGCCAAGCCGGGCCAGTTTGCCGAACCTGCGCGAGACATTCCCTATGTGGAAGATGCGGACGTCATCGTCTGCGGTGCGGGGCCTGCCGGAGTCACCGCAGCTATCACCGCGGCACGTGCCGGCGCCAAGGTGCGCCTCTTTGAATGGCGCGGCTGCCTGGGCGGCATCTGGACAGCCGGCCTGCTGGGTTATTTCCTGGACTTCGACAAGCCAGGCTTCGCCAAAGAGCTTCGTCTGAAGCTGGATGCGCGCAACGCGCGTGCGAACACCAAAAGCAACAGCGCCTTCTGCTATGATCCGGAGGCTCTGAAGCTGCTGCTGGAGGAACTCTGCGTGGAGGCTGGTGTGAAGTTTCAGTATCACACGAAAGTCAGCGCCGCTTTCAAAGAAGGCAATCGCCTAACAACAATCGTGACTGAATCCAAGTCCGGTCGCCAGGCATGGCGCGCACCTGTGTTCATTGATACCACAGGCGATGGCGATCTCGGCGCGCTCGCGGGTTGTGGATTCAAGGTCGGTGACACGAACGACATCGACTCCGAGGTCACCTGTCCCTGCCAGCCGCTGTCTCTCAATGCGCTGCTGGTGGTGAAGGACGCGGAAGCGCTGCGCGAATACATTCGCTTTGGCACGCCGAACCCTGGCGAGAACTCCAAGAACGAGAAGAAGCTCCGCATCCGCGATGCCATCACCAAGGCTACGGGTGAGATCCCGTCCTACGCCAGTTCCACGCTCTGGCATGTGAGCGGCAACCTGTGCTTTGCCATGTTTAACCATGAGTATGGTGTGAAGCCCTGGGACGCGGCTGAGATCACCGCCGCCACCGTGCGTGCCCGTGCTGACATGCACAAGATGGTCAACGGCCTGCGCAGCCTTGGCGGCCCGTGGGAAGGCATCCAGATCGTGGCCACGGCGGAGCAGATCGGCGTGCGCGATGGCCGCCGCATCGCGGGCCGCTACACCGTGCAGACAGATGACCTGGTGAAAGGCGCACGCTATGATGATGGCGTGGTGCGCGTGACCTTTGGCGTGGATGTGCATTCCCTCACCTCCGCGCATAACAAGGAGCAGAAAAGCGGCGCGGCCAGCAAGGGGGTCAAGGTCACCCCTTATGACATTCCGCTGCGTGCCTTGATCGCCAAAGATGTGGACGGCCTCATGATGGCCGGCCGCTGCATCAGTGGAGATTTCATTTCCCACTCCAGCTACCGCGTGACCGGGAACTCCGTGGCCATGGGTGAGGCCACCGGTGTCATTGGCGCTCTCGCGGCGCTGTCCAAGCGCATGCCGCATGACGTGCCATGGTCAGAAGGCCTGGCGAAGCTGAAGGACATCGGCCAGCGGGTCTGACGCGCTTCGTTTGTCTGATCTGTTTGATTCACAAAGGTCCTCAATTCTTTTGAGGACCTTTTGGTTAACCCAGTTCACGGATGCGGACGCGACTTCAGTTCAAACTGAAAGCCTTCCCGCCCTCAAACACCGGCGTCATCAGGCAGCGTGTCGCCTTCACCTTTTTCTTCGGGCACACCAGCGCGGAGTCAAAGAGCATGGACACCTTGAAAAGCAGCGTTCCGTCCTGCCTCCGCACCTGCGCGCACTGCACCACAAAGCCCTGCATCATCACCCACTTGCCGTGCGCTTCCAGCTTCTCCTGAAGCCTCGGTGACAGCGAGTCACGCCGCATGCGCATCTGCAGTTCGGAGCCAATTTGAAAACGATGCCGTGACCAGAAGACGATGCCGTTGTCTGTCACATCGCACATCTCCACGACGGTCTGCCCTCCCCCGCCACGCTTCGGCGCGGAGGTGTCCTGCGGGTGCTGGCCGTGGTTTGCCATGGGACAAGACAGGAAGAATGATGACGGCGCAGAACAAGCCACGCCTCTGATTTTCGTCAAGGGTGGGGAATACCCCACCTCACGTCTCTCTTCTCATCTCTGAATCGTGCAGAAAGCGGGATCCTCCACCCCCAGAACGAATCTCCCCATCCCCCATCACCGATCCTCAATCCGCGCTCTTCGGATCAAACGCATCCCGCAATCCGTCTCCCAGAAAGTTCAGCGCCAACAAACTGAGAGACATCAGCACGGCCGGAAAGGCCAGCAGCCACCACTTGCTCTCCACGGGATTGATCACCTGCGCACCGTCCTTCAGCAGAGATCCCCAGCTTGCGGCCGGGTCCTCGATCCCGAGCCCGAGGAAGCTCAGGAAGGACTCGTCCAGAATCACCGCCGGGATGGTCAGCGTCAGGTAGGTGAGGATGATCGTGCTCAGATTCGGCAGCAGATGCTTGCGCAAAATCTGCCAGTTGCTCTGCCCCATCGCTCGCGAGGCCGTGACAAAGGTCAGCTCACGCAGCACCAGCACCTGGCCGCGGATGATGCGTGCCATGGTGAGCCACTCCACCAGTCCCAGGCTGATGATCATGACCACGATCTTCGAGTAGGGCATCAGGTAGTGTGCCGCCTCTTCCAGCCTCTTCCACCCAGCCTCTTGCGACCACAGGCGGATGCCGTCCAGCCAGTCTTTAAACACACTGTCAAAGGCCGCGATGAAGATCATGATGAAAAGGATGCGCGGCACCGCGTACAGCAGGTCCACCACCCGCATCATCAGCGCATCCACACGCCCACCCATGAAGCCGCTGATCATGCCATACAGCGTGCCGATGATCAGCGAGATGGCCGCGCCCACGATGCCCACGCCCATGGAAACCTGCGCGCCTGTGAGCAGACGGTAAAAGAGATCCTGCCCGTTTTTGTCCGTGCCGCAAACATGTGTCACCGGCGCGTCCACGCCACTCGCCAGCGGTGGCAGAAAGGCGCCGTTGCTCGTCGTTTTCAACGCATCAGGCAGAAAGAAAGGCACCGTGAATGCCAGCACCACCAGCACCGCCAGGAAGACCAGCGAGATCATCGCCGGCTTGCTGCGGCGCACGATCTCCCAGCCATCCGGCCGATGCAGAGAGGCAGATGTCTTCGGTGCGTCAGCCATGGACTCGGATGCGCTTGTCGAGGACACTGTAGAGCAGGTCCACGATGAGGTTGAAGACAATCAGCAGCGTGCAGTACACGATCACCGCGCCGCAGAGCGGAAAGGGATCGCGGTTCTGGATCGAGTTCACAAAGATGCTGCCCGCGCCGGAGATGTTAAAGACCGTCTCCACGATCATGGAGCCTGTGAGCAGGTTCGCCGCCAGAGGTCCCAGATAGGTCACCACCGGCAGGATGGCCACCTTCAGCGCGTGGCGTGACACCGCCTGCGCCTCTGTCAGCCCCTTTGCGCGGGCCGTGCGGAGGAAGTCACTCTTCAAAACGTCTAACAAACTATTCCTCATTAGTCTCGCCACATACGCGATGTAAGGCATGGAAAGGCAGATCGAGGGCAAAATGAGGTGCGACACATCACCCCAGCCGCCCACTGGCAGCCAGTGCAGCCACAGCGCAAAGACGGCGATCAAAAACGGCCCCGTGATGAAGGAGGGGATCGAGATGGCCAGCAGCGCACCCAGCATTGCGCCCACGTCCACCGGCGTGTCACGGCGCATCGCCGCCACCGCGCCCAGCAGCACACCCAGCGTGCTCGCGATGACGAAGGCAATGCCACCCAGCTTCAGCGAGGAAGGCATCTTCTGCTCCAGGATCTCCGCCACCGTCCAGTCGCGATACTTCGTCGAAAGCCGCATGTCCAGCCGCGCCAGATCCGCCATGTAGGACGTGTACTGCTGCCACAGCGAGCCGTTCAGCTTGTACTTCTCCTGCAGATTCTCCTGCACCTTCGCCGAGCCGCCTTTCTCCCGGTCAAACGGCCCGCCCGGCAGCAGCCGGATCAGCAGGAACGTCAGCGACACCGCAAAGAACAGCACCAGAATGCTGCTGAAGAGGCGGCGCAGAAGGAAGGAGAACATCAGGGAAGGGTAGGGAGGCTCGGCAGCCCGCATTCATGTCCGTGAATGCCCGCGAACCAACCCCGAAAATGCGAAAAGTGCATTCTCGATGGAGTGCGGAGGTCTCCATCCGCACCCCGTTTCAAAAAGCGGTCCTCATCACTCCAGCGTGTCCTTGCGGCGGGCATCAAAATCATCTCCCGTGATGACCAGAGCGCTGATGTCATTTTGCAAAATGACCCGCTTGCCACCTCCCTTGCCACGGTAGGTGAAGGGTGTCGCGAGAATGATCGCATCTCCCGGAGAGTCGTCGGTGATCGTGGGATCATACAGCCAGGCCACTGGCGCTTTGGTGACAGGATCCTCGGCAAAGAGCGCGGTGTCATCTGGCAGCAGCCCCTCGAGCACCAGGGTGGAGAGCTTTGCTGGCAGCTTCCCGTTGCCTTTCTTCTTGGCGTAGACTTTCAGCGCCACCGCCACTTCGCGTGCACGTGTGCTCATCGCCGTCTGCTTGGACATGTCCTGGATCACATTCACCGTCGGCACCGCCAGGCTCGCCATGATGGAGATCGTGGTGATCGTCGCCAGCGCGGAGGGTTGAGAAACGGGCAGCGTCGTGTTGGCCGCACCCAGGCTGCCGTCCGCCAGGTTCACTTGGGCGAAGGCCTGTGCATGCGCCGTGTAGGGCTTTGACCAGTCCAGGATCGCCGTCCACATTTCCATCTCGCTGGCGCTGCTCTGGCTCTGCTTCATCGCCTGCGGCACCAGTTTCAGCAGCTCCTGCTGAAGTCGTGTGGACACATACAGCGCGCCATTGCCAGAGGCCGGCAGGCCCTGCCATTCGGTCTCAAAGGCCGGCGTCTTTGCCAGCTTGTCCGCGGGATCCAGCAGCGCTTTCAGGAAGCTGGTGCGCGTCGCCAGGATCACGCGATCCGCTGCCTTGTCCCAGTGCAGGCTCGGCTGGAAATCCATCGGCTCAGGCCCCATCGGACCTTTGAAGGTGATGATCACGGCATTGCCTTCCTCCTTCAGATCCACCGGCGCGCCACCATTCTTCAGCACGGGAAGGAACTGCTGCGAGAGCGGCTCCAGCAGCCAGCCGATGCGGTCGATCACCAGCGCCGCATCGATGCCCGGCATCATCACCCCGGACTGGCCTGCAGGCAGCTGCTGCTCAGGGTTCAGCCGCGCCACCAGCGCCACACGCGCCGCCAGCTTCTCCAGGAGCTCTCCCGAGCTCAGCCCCAGCACCGGGATCGGCGTCTTCATCGACTCATCCATCTTCGCCTGCTCCGCCTTCGGCATCAGCGGCCGCACATGTTCCAGGATCGCCTTCGCCGCGTCCTTCGTGTGCAGCGGAAACTCCAGCACCAGGTCCGTGCCTTTGGGGGACACCGCGTGCAGCACCAGCGGCTCCGCCGCACCTCCAGAGAGAGTCATCAGTCCTTTGCGACCTTCGGGGATGAAAGCAAAGGTCGTTAGGTGATTCTGCCCGTTCGGCAGTGCCCGCACGCTGGATCCCACCGCCTTCACCTGGTCCAGCCCCATCACATCAAAGAGCTTCGCAAAGGAAAGGTTCGGTGGCACATCCTTCTTCTGCTCCGCGGGCATCTTCGCCAGCGCATTGTCAAAGAAGGAGCTCAGGCTCGCCCAGATGGAGCTCTGCTCCTGGTAGCTCAGAGAAGACCCGCCCACCTCCAGGTGAGACATCACCTTCATGAAGTGCGGCGAGGCACCCTCCGTGATCGGAGTCAGCGCGTCAGCACTGTAAAGTGCGCTCATCGAGAAGCCCAGCAGGGCAGAAACCTGAATCAGTCTTGTCTTCATAATAAAAGAAATACGGAGAGCCTTCCCTACTCCCCACCCCAGCCACAAACAAGCCCCGAACCATCCACTTTCGGAGTAGCCAGACCGCCATCACCTTTCACAGATTTTGAACCTTGATTGACTTGGATTGACCTGGATCACCCACGGTAGCGACTGCCCGCGATCTTCGAAGCCTTGGCGAAGGAGATGCGTAAGCCTGCCGTTTCCGAGCTCCGCCAGCTTCCCCATCCAGCCCCTCCCCCGACAAGGTCGAATCCAGTCGGATTGACTCGGATCCCCTTCTTCTGAAACCACCGTCAACAACCGTAAACCACTGTAAACAATCGTAAACTGCTTCCCCGGCTCCTGGCCCTTTCCGCGTATTCCGTGTGTTCCGTAGACCCTCTCTCTGGCCCAGCCGCCCCGGTTCCTCGAGAGTCCGCAGCCTAGGCCCAAGGCTCTCCAAACCTCCTGTGAAAAAGTCATTCATAGCCCCGCACTCTCCACCAACTACGCACCTCCGAAAACGGACCCAAGCGGACCCTTTGGACACCGCGAACTCCCCCTCGAAATCATAAATCATAAATCGTAAATCATAAATAGCCTCCCCGTGCACGAAACCCCGCCCAGTTGCGTATGGTTATGCCCGTTTTCGATCCGAAAAGCTAAAGAGAAACCATGAACCCATCGTCCAACCCTTCCCGTCGTTCCTTTCTGACCACCGCCGCAGGCGCCGTGGCCGCCCCGTTCATCCTCCCCTCCCGCGTCTGGTCCGCTGACACCGCCCCGAACTCCCGCATCAACGTGGGCTTCATCGGCATGGGCAAGATGAACTCCGGCCACCTCGGAAACTTCCTGGGCCGCGAGACCGTCAACGTCGCCGCCGTGTGTGATGTCGACACCAACCGCCGCAACAACGCCAAGGCCACCGTCGAAAAACGCTACGGCGAGAAAAAAGACGGCAGCTACAAAGGCTGTGATGCCTACGCAGACTTCCGCGAGCTCCTCGCCCGCAAGGACATCGACGCCGTCGTCATCGCCACCCCGGACCACTGGCATGCCTTCATCGGCATCGCCGCCGTGAAGGCCGGCAAAGACGTCTACGGTGAGAAACCTCTCACGCACAACGTGCACGAAGCTCTCACGCTGACGAAAGCCGTGCGTGACAGCGGCAAGATCTTCCAGACCGGCTCCCAGCAGCGCTCCAGCAAGGAATTCCGCATCGCCTGTGAGCTCGTCCGCAACGGCGTCATCGGCGAACTGAAGACCATCACCACCTCTTTTGGCGATCCCGCCCCTGTTTACAATCTCAAGGAAGAGCCCGCTGAACCCGGCCTCGACTGGGACATGTGGTGCGGCCCAGGTCCGCTGAAGCCTTACAACAGCATCCTCAGCCCACGCGGCGTGCACAACCACTTCCCCGCCTGGCGTAACACCCGCGAATTCGGCGGCGGCATGATCACCGACTGGGGCGCGCATCACATCGACATCGCCCAGTGGGGCCTTGGCGTCGACGACAGCGGCCCCGTCGAAGTCCGCAGCGCAGGCGTGGACAAGAAGCGCGGCGCGCAGCTTGTGTATGCGAACGGCGTCGTCCTCACCCACGGTGAAGGCAAAGGCGTCTCCTTCTACGGCACCGAGGGCGAGGTCCACGTGAACCGCGGCAAGTTCGAGCTCTGGCTCGGCGGCAAAAAAGTCCACGGCTTCATGGACAAGGAAGTCGACAAAGGCACCTCCCTCGACCGCGAAGTCGTGCTCACCGAGCGCGAGTTCCTCAAGGATGCCAAGGTCAAGCTCTACGAAAGCAAAAACCACCACGACGACTGGCTCAACAGCATCAAGACCCGCGAGCGTCCGATCTGTGACGTCGCCGTCGGTGCCACCACCGTCATCTCCTGCCACTTGATGAACATGTCCTACTACAGCGGCACCAGCTTCAAGTGGAACAACAAAGAGCGCACCTTCGCCGAAGGCGGTGACCCCAAGTGGCTCACCCGCGACTACCGCGGCGACTGGATCGTCTGATCCTGCCTGACCTAACCATCAATCATCCAACAAAGGCGGCTCCACCCGGAGCCGCCTTTTTTGTGCATCGAAGTCGCGAAGCGTCCCGGAGTGCGGTGGCAGAGACGCACGGGGCACCGTGCGTCGTCGACACCGCTTATGACGCGTGATGTTGCGACGCGCTGCCTAATGAACTTCGCGCAGCGCCCCGACGCGCGAGCACCTCAATCGAAGGCCGCTCAAAACCAACCTTCTCGTCTTCCCAACGTGCACGCCATCTCACGTTGGAGTCCAGCCTTTAGGCGATTCCCCGTCACTACGACTCCACATAAGATTCCCCAAACCCCAGATCGGCTAAAGCCTTCACTCCAACGCCTGCAAAACACCTCCGCCATGCATGCGCTCACTGATTCAGAATCCTTTTAACCGCTAATAAGACGCTAATATCCAATCCCTCAAACCGGCCTTTATGAGCGTCTAATCAGCGTCCTATCAGCGGTTAAAAATCTTCAAACTCAGCCACCTCGCACACACGCCACCACCGTCCTCAAACGGCTTGGTCATGAGTCCTCATCAGTGTCCATCAGTGGTAAAAACTGTCTGGAAACGGTCCACACCTCCACGCATCACCGCTCCGCCAGATACCGGTGCTCCTGCTTCTCCAGCGGCGTCCTGAACATCATCGCCACCGCAAAGGTCGTCATCGTCCCAAACATGATCCGCCACGGGAACTCAATCACCGGCATCCACTCCGGACGACTGATCCCCTTCGCTCCAAACAGGTGCATCACATCCGTGTCCAGCCCGCTCATGTAGGCCACCACGACGAACCCGGCGATCATCGCAATTACATTGCCAAAATCATTCCCACGCGTGCGGGTGAAGAGCCCCGTCATGAACACGCCCAGCAGTGATCCATAAGTATAACCAAAGATGCCCAAAATGATCGGCAGGATGCGCAACTGCGGATTGTGGGACGTGACCCAAGCCGTCGCCAGCGCCACGGAAACCAGAAGCGTGGCAAACAGCACCGTGCCAAAGCGCAGCACCTTCACCTTGCCCTCATCCGTCTTCGGCTCGCCAAACCAGCGGAAGTGGAAGTCACGCACATAGCTCGTCGCCAGGGAGTTCAGCGCCGTGCTAAGAGAGCCCATCGTCGTCGCCAGCACCCCGGCGATCACCAGTCCACGCAGACCTGCCGGCATCACCGTCAGCACAAAATACGGGAAGACCTTGTTGGAGGAAACCACACCCGTCGCGCTCTTCGGCAGCATCGCGTCCACATTCTGCTG
Organism: Prosthecobacter gellanilyticus; assembly: GCF_007992435.1. Classification (GTDB taxonomy): domain Bacteria; phylum Verrucomicrobiota; class Verrucomicrobiia; order Verrucomicrobiales; family Verrucomicrobiaceae; genus Prosthecobacter; species Prosthecobacter gellanilyticus. The sequence goes on from NZ_BKAG01000004.1 coordinate 29,454, forward strand.
GTAGAAGACATACAGCAGGATGCCGATGCCCAGCACCACCAGTGTGATCGGCACATCCGCCACCCCGGAGAGGATCGTCGCCATCGCGCTCTGCTTCTTGTTCTTTGCCGTCAGCATGCGCTGCACCATGTCCTGGTCCGTGCCATGCGTGGCCAGCGTCACAAAGGTGGAGCCCAGGAAGGCCGCCCAGATGGTGTACTCCTGCTCCAGCACATGCTTCACATTCCCCCAGAAGCCCGCGCCTTCTTTCAGGCCCAGATCCCACACCGCCAGGTCCTTCGGCCCCGTGAGCATCGCCACCGCGCCATCCCAGCCGCCGGGGATGTGACCCAGCAGATAGATCAGTGAAAAGCTCAGCGCGCAAACCAGCACGCCGATCTGGATCACATCCGTCCAGATCACCGCGCGAATGCCACCCAGCGTCGTGTACACCGCCGTCGCCAGAGTCACCAACACCAGCGCCACCGCTGTGAGCCAGAACTCGGTCGAGGGGGAGATCGCCTGCCCCGGATGCTGCAGATGCCAGATGATCACCAGGATCATCGTCGGCACCCAAAGACGCGTGCCGCTGGCCAGCAGGCGAGTCACCAAAAACACACCGGAAGAAAGCCTGTGCGTTACCGGCCCGAAGCGCGTGCCGAGAAACTCATAAATGCTCACCACACCATGCCGGTAGTAGGCTGGAATGAACACTGCGCTCACCACCACACGCGCCAGCAGATACCCCACGATGAGCTGGATATACGTAAAATTGCGCAGCGCATAGCCCTCGCCCGGAGCGCCAAAAAACGTGCCCGCGCTGATCTCCGCCGCCAGGATCGATGCCAGCACCGCCCACCAGGCAATCTGCCGGTCACCCAGCGCAAAGCCTTCCATGGATCCGCTCTTGCTCCGCTGCGAAAGGCCGATCCACATGATCAGCCCAAAGTAGGCGAGAAGGACGACAGCATCGAGAATCAGAGCGGGGGACATGGCCGTGACTATGAAGCGCGCTCCCCGCATTCGCCAAGATATATCTGGAAGCTCCAAGCGCGCGGAACGTAGAATGCACTCACACGCATGAACCGCCGCCATTCCCTCCTCCTGCTTCCCTTGGTCCTCCTCGCCTCCTGCGGCAAGGAAAACCAGGCCAGGCTCAACTCCGCATCCGTCAGCAAGTCCGGCAAACCCCAGGTCTACGTGGCCAACTACCCGCTCAAATATTTCGCGGAGCGCATCGGTGGAAATCATGTGGAGGTGCACTTCCCCGCACCGGGAGATGAAGACCCCGCCTTCTGGCAGCCGGATGATGCCACCATCGCCAAATATCAAAGCGCTGACCTCATCCTCATGAATGGCGCCACGTATTCCAAGTGGGCGGAGAAGGCCACGCTTCCAGAAGCCAAGATCACGGACACCTCCACCGCCTTCGCAGACAAGTTCATCGAGATCAAATCAGACACCACACACAGTCACGGCCCAGGTGGCGAGCACAGCCACGCCGGCACCGCCTTCACCACCTGGATTGATCTGCAGCAGGCCATCCAGCAAGCTTCCGCTGTGTCAGATGCACTGCAGGCCGTGGCTCCCGTAGGCTCCTCGGAATCCATGAAAGCAGCCTTCACCGCATTGAAAGGCGACCTTGAATCCTTGGATCAACGTTTGTTAGCCGTCGGCAAGCGCATCAATGGCGCCCCGCTCGTGGCATCACATCCGGTGTACCATTATTTCGCTCGGCATTATTCGTTAAACCTTCAGTCCGTTTTGTGGGAACCTGAGACCGTGCCTGATGACAAGGCCATCGAAGATCTCAAGGCCATCCTCGCCAAACATCCCGCCAAGTGGATGATCTGGGAAGGCGAGCCCGCGAAGGAGAGCGTGGCCAAACTTGATGCCATCGGCGTGAAATCACTCGTCTTCGATCCCTGTGGCAACGTCCCTGACTCCGGCGACTTCATCACCGTCATGAAGGCCAATGTGGAGGCTCTGGAGAAAGCTTTTCAATGATCCCTAGGGCCGGGTTTTTGAGAGTCGTTTTCAAAAGCCCGGCTCTAATAAAATTTTTGATTTTGTGTTTGACGGTTCTAAAGGCCCGTGTCAGAATCATCGCACCTTCACCACAAGCTATGAAATCCTATCTACCATCAACAACCGCCGCGAAAGCGCTCTTCGAGCGTTGCGAGGTTGCTCTGCATGGTCGGTTCGGAAGAACGGCCCAGACCCAGATTTTGATGGGTCGTGATTGGAGCAACCCGAGCCCGGAGGCACACGAGCAGAGACAGTCCTGACTGTCGGTTTAATACCAGCTTTTCCCAGAGAAAGCCCTGCTCGCCGAAGACGCAAGCAGGGCTTTTTGTTGGTCTGAAATCCTGCCCAGCCAACCCTTTCCATCCAAACTCACCCATCTTTCTCTCAACCTAGACGGTTGACCCTTTAACACAAAAACCCCGGCACCTGTTTGCAGCAGATACCGGGGCGAGATCCAGCCTTGGACGACTCCCGGAGGAGTCATTGAAAACCCAGAGCGTGACCTTTTCATAGGTCGCACCCTTCCTCCCCGATGTCAACCATGGCCATCTCATCGATAAATCTATTTCCTAAGCCAAGGCTTCGGAAAGAGGGGCCTTTATGCCCCGAAAAAGACATCACGAAACGGCTTCCCGGGAGGTGTGCCATAAACACCGAAACATCCGCCGTGAAAACGCCTGCGGGTGCGACGCCAGAGGTGAACTAGCTTCATCCGAGTGCGTGGCAGCGGTGTTCGTTCTTTATGGTTGGTCATCATGATCGCCTCTCGAAACAAGCGTTTCTAGAGCCGGTCCTATAAGCATGACCAGCCATGAAAGGGCACAGAGCCACGGTATAGTTGGATAGGTTGCGTGGGTTCGGGGGAATCCGTTAGCAGTGGCATGACCGTCTCTGTGTCCTTTCATGGTTGGACGGCTCCTGAGCAGATCATCTCCCTATATAGAGTGCAGAGTGCAAACGGCCGCGCCGAAGTCGCGACAGCGTCCCGGAGTGCGGTGGCAGAGACCTGAGCTTTACCCATAAGTTGGTTGGGGGTTAAGCCTGCGCCAGACCTCCGTGATGAGGTCCAGTTTGTTCAGGCCTATCCACAACGTCTGCGCTCCGGGATGTCCGTCACCCTTGCGTCCAAGATGTCCGCCGAGCCGGCCGATGTTCCTCACCGCTTCTCCCAAAGTCATCGGTGGCGCGTTCTTTGCTCGCTTCTTTCCGTGGTTCACATACGCCTCCAGCGCGTTGACCTCGTCCTCATCCAGCCAGTCTGTGGCTGGACTCTCAGGCCTCTGCCGCGCCGCCGCGCTCATCCCCATGATCCGGCTCGCCACCAGCATGTCCAGCACCATCATCGGCTTGAGCCGCTCCAGCTGACGCATCTGCCGCTCCTCCACCCGACATCCTGTCTTCAAGATGCGGTGGAACTCCTCGATCTGCCAGCGCTTGGCATACCACCCGGCCAGCTGGATGGCTCCCTCCAGGCTGTCCACCTCCAGCGTGGTCAGCAACCGCCAGCAGATGCCTTTGCCTTTCGGGGCGTTCTCCTCGCGCAGTTCCACGATGCTGGCCTCAACCACGGTGTCCATCTTCAGATACTTCGCCTTGTGTTTGGGCACCGCGATGGTGACGCGCTCAAAGCGCACGCTCAGCGTGACCTCACCACGCGCTTTCTGGCCCTGGCTGCGCGGCAGTTGCAACGTGTGGCTGCCCGCAGGCTCGCTCTGCGCAAGACGGCTCCACATCTGCGCCTCCTCTTCCTCCTGCTCCTCCTGTCCTGGCTTGGGCTTGGCCAGCGTGCGGTTGTACTGGGACCTGACCAGCAGTGCGACGCCTTGCTCACGATGCTGCTGGGCTTGCACCAGCAGCTCATAAATGTCCGCCTCCCGGTCTCCCACGCTGAGGATCTACGCTGGCTGTGCGCTCAACTCCTGCAGCCACTGCCGGGCTTGCCGCGCCAGCTCCAGGCTCTCCAGCCACCGGATGCTTTCCTTGTCCTCAATGCGCTCACGGTTGCGTGTGCCCGGTGTTTGCTTTTTGCGCAGCGCCTTGCGCGCATAAATCTTGGCTCCCAGCAGGCCGAAGACCTCGTCCTCATCGGCGGCGGTGAGAAGCGTGCTGTGCACATGCAGGCCCTGGAAGTCAGCCCGCAGCTGGTTGCTGGAGATCGCACCCAGGCCATCCAGCGAGTGATGCGTGTCGTAGTTGCAGGTGGTGGTATCCTGGATGGCGAGCAGGACACGGCAGCCGCTGTGCATGGCACGGCGCAGCACGGCCTGGCGCTGGACATCGAGCAGCACGGTGTCGGTGACCGTCTCGGCATCCAGCAGACGATAGAAGGCCTTGGCCTCGGCCACAGAACTGGCGAATTGAGGGATGGAGATGCCGGGAGAGTTGAGCATGTGGCTGAGGAAGCTGACCATGCGCCGGTTGCTGCGCGCGTCACCTAGATCAATGGAGCCGAGCTCGTTGAAGGCCCACTCCGCATTGGCCTGCGCCCTGGCTCTGGCCACTGCTTCTGACTCAGGGGCTTGAACGAAGACTGGCAGAGCACGCGGGCGAGATGGACGAATGGGAAGTGGAGGCACCCGTCCGAGGATACCCCGCACTCGAAGAGTACAATCAATACGTGCAAACTTATGGGTAAAGCTCAGGGCAGAGACGCTCGGGCCACCGTGCGTCGTCGACACCGCTCTCGTTCGCACAAAACACCCTCACTCTTCCAGGCGATCTCTGTGCACAAACGCAGAGCCAGCTCATCTCAGGAAACCCAACCCATGAAGCTAAAAACGGCGGTGGCAGACAAGCAATGCACGGGCCTCCAAAACCCGCAGATGTGGGCGCGATACCCACCCGCCGTGCCATTTAAACCAGATCGGCGAGCCGGAGGCTCGAGAGAGATTAGCCGGTGAAATGAGCGTAGCGAATGAGAACCACCGGATCAGCCGAGGTCTCATCTCATATCTCATCCCCGCGCACCCGCAGGTGCGCGAGAAGTTGCCGTTCTCAACCACAACCAGATATCACACTTTCATGGAGCGCGTGTGCCCCATGCCCGGCACAGCACAGGATCACCTCGCCACACGGGTTAGGCGGGTAGGCTGTGTCACACAACACACGCGCTCCATGGCCACACCGCCTAACAGAGACAGAAAAATCAACGCGGCGGTAGTTCGTTAAAGACGCGACACGGGCTGTAACCCCGATGCCACCGAGCCGACACGGAGCGTTACCGTGACGCCGCACCATTCCATTCCATTTCCAAATTGCAGGGAGAGCCAGTGCTCTGCCCGGTCTCATAAGCCGGTCTTCGTGGGTGCAACTCCCATCCCTGCGTCCAATTTTTCCGGTCGTGAAGAAGAACAGCAGACTCGCCTCCTTGTCAGGGAGGAGACAGCGGGGGCAGCACCCGTCGCGACCGCCAGATCAGTTTCAATTTTCCAAGGGCTTGAAGTGTTAAAGTAGCACAGCTGTCTTGCACACAGCAGGAGACGGAGCGTTACCGTCCTCGTCCACCAGTTTCAGAATGCCTCGTGAGGTAAAGTAGCCTGTCGGCCTGTTACGCCGATCGTCGTGGTGCGAATGCCATGCGCGATAGCGCAACTATTCAAGCGAAGCCAAATTGCATGGCCGAAGGCAATCCACGCCGGGGAGCCAGTTTTCAAAAGCCCACAAGGTGTAACGGAGAGTCTGCACGCGCCGCTTCTAACGGCAGAGGTTCCAGGTTCGAATCCTGGTGTGGGTACCAATTTAGCAGCAAGTATACAACGCATGCTTTTCAGCATGCCTAACAAGGAGCACGTCCGGCATAGACGAGGACACGGTCTCGAAAACCGCTGCGCTGTCCATCAGCGTCCAGGGTGCGATTCCCTGGTGCTCCGCCATTTTTAGTTAGTGAGTCCATCCTTCTGTAGCTCAACAGCAGAGCAGCCGGTCGATAACCGGCAGACCGTGGAGCGTCACCACGCGGAAGGACCATCCCGCCGGATGGCTTAGACAGATGAGCGACCGGTTGAAGGCCGGACAAGGTTGGCGCGATACCAAATCCGGCGGCCATTTTCACCCAAAGTAGTCATGAGCTTCAGCTCGTGACCACCACGCAAATCACTGCATGACCATTCGCTGGCACAACCCTTATGCGGGCTTAATCCCAACACGACTTTCCACGCGGCATTGATGTAACAGCAAGCATGTCTGTCTTCCAAACAGAGCGTGTCGGGGCAGCACCGACATGCCGCACCATTTCCGTTTCAAGCTCCCGAAGTGTAATAGATCTGCACGCCACTTTGCGAAAGTGGAGGCTCGAGGTGCAATTCCTCGCGAGAGCACCAATTCAGCCCCAACGGGGCGACACAACTTAGCGAAGGGCAAATGGGCGCAGCCCATGCCGCCCTGGAAGGCACCGATCTTGTAAATCGGATCATGTGAGCGCGAATCTCACCGGGGGAGCCATTCTATTTTCACATTCCCTGCATAGTGTAACAGCAGCATTCCTCGTTGTGAACGAGGCGGTGCCGGGGCAGAACCGGCTGTGGGAACCAATTTATTCCTTTGTCGCCTAAATAAAAAAGCATCGTGCGCATGGTGAAGTCGTCGAGCCAGTGGTTTGCAAAACCACGCCACCCGGTGCGACCGCCATGCCGCGAGAGCGGCGACACTAAGCGCGAAGCGCCAATTTGCGGAGACGAAGTCAATCCGGGGCGCACGTCCAGTTTCTTCAGTTTCATCGGATACGAGAGAGCCAGCTGTTCTCGCCTGCTTTGGGAGCAGGAAGCGCCCGGGGCGGCACCGGGGTATCCGACCAGTTTCAAAATTAAAATCGGTCCGTAGCTCAATGGCAGAGCATCAGAGTCATAATCTGAAGCGTGCCGGTTCGACCCCGGCCGGACCTACCAATTCAATGACTGCCTCGTAGCTCAATCAGTCAGAGCATTCGCCTTTGAAGCGAAGGGTTGGCGGTGCGACTCCGCCCGAGGCTGCCATTTCCACTTTCACGCCCACGTAGTCCAACAGCAGAGACACCCGCCTCAGAAGCGGTCCAGTGCAGGTGCAAATCCTGCCATGGGCACCCTTTCTTCCTTCATTCGACCATGCCTGAGTGGCGGAACTGGTAGACGCGCCAGACTTAGGATCTGGTTGAGAGATCAGTGCAGGTTCGAGTCCTGTCTCAGGCACCCTCTGGGCGTACCACCCCATTCCAATGGGGTTTGATCGGCAAACTAGAGATGAGCCAGAAGTCATCCACGGCACGGAACATCAGTTCCTGCCATCAACGCCTGCGTAGTCCAACAGCAGAGACCTCCGCCTCAAAAGCGGCCCAGTGTGAGTGCAACTCTCACCGCAGGCACCAGATCACAATGCTCCCGTAGCTCAATCATAGAGCGCCGCGCTTCGAACGCGGAGGTTGAGGGTGGGATTCCTTCCGGGAGTGCCATTTAAACGTAGCACGAGCTTTCCAGCTCGTGGCTGAACGAACTGGAAAGTTCGTTCTACTAAGGAACGCCAACCGGACAAGCGAGCCGGGACTCACCGCTAATGAGATCGTCCCGCCCAAGTGCGGGTTGAGGAGCATGCCCTCGACGTTCCGCCAATCTCCAAACAAACAGACCCTGTCGTTCAAAGGATAGGACACTCGCCTTTCAAGTGAGCAATGCCGGGTTCAAGTCCCGCCGGGGTCGCCATCATTTTAAACATCAACCAACGCATGCATCGAAACCTCCAGTTTCACCGGGACAAACTGCTTCTGGCCATCCATCGAGAGCGCTACGCACTTTGGCGAAGGCCGGTCCAGTATGTGCAGCTCAACCCGCCCATCCCACTTCGCTGGGTGCGGCATTGGCGTCTGACGGCCAGGGCACGCAATCGTCACGATGCCGCAGTTCTGCAGACCATCCTTCAGGTCATTGACCACAGGCTCTATCATTGGCGGAAGACTTTCAAATCCGGCAGGCGCCGTGCGCGCAGGATGATCGAGAACACGCAGTTTCCATACGGTATTCGGGAGTATCGCTGGAAGGAACTTGGCTGGCCTGAGCAGTGGAAGATTTTCTTCCATCAGATCCTGGTGAACGAAGGCAGATATGATCAGACCTACTCCTACAAGTTTCGTCGCATGGATCTGCTCGAACTCTTCGTTGAGCGGGAGTATGTCTACCATGCACGGTTGATTGATCCAGAGCGGGAATCTCGCGAAGCACAGATTGAAAGCTTCCTCACTCGCAGCGGTGGAAATATTCGTCTCAAGACACTCTTGGGTGAAAGCTGGCGTTATGGACCCGACCCGCGGCAGAAAAAACTCACCCGCCTGGCCAACCGTCGGATCCGCAAAGCCCTCGAGGGCGACTGGGAAGCCGAGGTGAGAAGAAAGCGCATCATCTTCTCACCTCGGCCGCTCATTCGGCCTAACGAATCATTTATGCTCATGTAGTCCAACAGCAGAGACACGACGTCGAGAGCGTCGCGAGTGCAGGTGCGAATCCTGCCATGAGCACCAGTTTCATTCCACGGTCTAAAGCTTAGAGAGCGAAGCAGCCGGCTTTTAACCGGCATAGCAGGGTGCATGTCCCTGTGGACCGACCAACCCCTTTTGCGGCAGTAAGAACGGAGTTCCTTCGTAGCTCATTGGGTAGAGCACTTGCCATAAACAAGATGTAGCCGGTTCGACTCCAGCCGAACCGCCGGGAAACTGGCGGTTCACTACTCCGTTCATCTTTCTCCGCAAATCCTGAGGCAGTGAGGCCAGGGTTCCTTCGGTATGGAAACCACGATCGAACCATCCTTTGTCGGGATGGAGATCATTTCCCTGTCCGCTCTTTCTCCTCAGACTCTATTTCCATCCCTTTCGCGGCAGTGAAGACAGGATTTCTTCGCTCAACTCAAAACTGAACACGCGTCTGCCCAGTCGGTGGGCTTCGGTCAAAAGCCGGAGCCGGGTTCGATTCCCGGCGGAAACAGTTAGACGCCTGTCTGCCTTTCTCCGCGATTCCTCTTCGTCCTTTGGCCACATTTCTAGTTCGGCCAATCGCGCAAGCTTTGGACTGCGGCAGCCCTGCTGCCGCTTTCCCCAGGCCAGCCCTGCTGGTCGTCAGCAAACACAGGAAATCATACCAGATCTCCTTCCCGGCAGCAGGGCTGCCACACCTCAAAGCGGCAGCAGGCTGCCGCAGTCCAAGGGCCATGGCCCGAGGGCACAACCGTCACTTCAACCACTCCCGACCATGAAGTTTAACTTCCTCAAGAAACGTCCACGCGCAGACGCGCATAATCTCGCTGGTGGCGAGGCGTTCACTGAAACGCCCAAGCTCGAGCTGGCTTCCCTCATGCTCACCGCCTTGCTGAAGGACGAGTTCTACCGCAGTGGGGATGCCACGGCTGCACATCTGCGCGCCCTCATCTCCAAGCAGCAGGACAAACGCTTCGTGGCCAAGGCAGCCCTCTATGCCCGCAAGGAAACAGGTCTGCGCAGCGTGAGCCATCTCACGGCCGCCGAGCTTGCGAAGCAGGTGAAGGGCGAGACATGGACAGCGGGCTTCTACGACCGTGTCGTGCATCGTCCTGATGACGCCATCGAGATCCTTGCCTGTTACCGTGGCCTGCATGGAAAAGTGATTCCGAATTCGCTCAAGAAAGGTCTCGGCCGCGCCCTCTCGCGCTTTGATGAGTATCAGCTCGCCAAATACCGCAAGGACAATGCTGAGCTCTCTTTGGTCGATGTCGTGAACCTCGTTCACCCACCGGCCACAGAGGCTCTCGGAAAGCTGGTCAAAGGCACGCTCGCGCCTGCCCAGACATGGGAGACACGGCTCACGCAGGCCGGTGCTGCCGCGCAGAATGAGGAAGACCTGGCCACGCTGAAACGCGATGCCTGGGCGGATCTCATCCGCACGCGGAAGCTCGGCTACTTCGCCCTCCTGCGGAACCTGCGAAACATCCTGGAGTCCGCTCCGGACGCGGTCACAGACGCACTCGCCATGCTGCGTGATGAAAAGCTCATCCGCCGCTCGCTCGTGCTGCCTTTCCGTTTCCAGACAGCTCTGGATGCCGTGCAGGCCAGCCAGCTCCCACGCGCTGCAGATGCGCTCGCCGCCCTCAGTGATGCTGTGGACATCTCGCTCGCCAATGTGCCCGCCTTTCCAGGCCGCACCTTGATCGCGCTGGATGGCTCCGGTTCCATGGTCGGCCGCCCTTTGCAGATCGGCTCCCTCTTTGCCGCCACCCTTTTGAAGGCAAACGATGCTGACCTCATGCTCTTCAGCGATGACGCCAAATACGTCACCTTGAACAAGCGCGACAGCACGCTCAGCCTAGCCAAATGGTTGCAAAATCAGGCGCAGGCCGCTGGCACAAACTTCCACACCATCTTCCACGCGGCCATCCGCGCGTATGACCGTATCATCATCCTCTCTGACATGCAGGGCTGGGTGGGAAACCATGCGCCCGTGGAGACCTTCCGCCGCTGGAAGACACGCTTTCACTGCCAGCCAAAGGTCTTCAGCTTTGACCTCCAGGGTTACGGCTCCCTGCAGTTCCCAGAGTCTCAGGTCTGCTGTCTCGCTGGCTTCAGCGATAAAACGTTGGATACCCTCAAGCTGCTCGATTCCGCGCCCACGCGCCCTCATCCGCATGATCGAGGCCGTGGAGCTCTGACCGCACGGCATTCATGGAGTGGTGGAGTCTTGGAGCGTCGGGTCTCAAACCCATCACTCCATTTCTCCATCACTCCCATTCCCTTTCTTCACCTCAACCTAACCAACGACATGAAATACCACCCCACTTAGCCAGCGCGTCTTCCCGCTGGCGTCACCCTTGTCTGGAAGATCGCTGTCACATCCGTCCAGCGTGTCCGTTCGCGGACAACCAGCACGGATGATGATTCGATAGTTCCTTTATGAAACTCGAACATCTTGAACGCGCCTTTGAATCCATCGGGGCACGTCTTCGTGTGGGAACCCCGGCTCCGCTCACTCGCGGAATCCGCTCGGTGACCACCGCTTACTCGCTTGATATCGGCCATGATCGCGAGGGGCAGTTCTTTGCCCTTCGGGGTGATGACGCAGCCCTCGCGGCCGTGGAAATCTCGCTGTTGAACAAACAGGCAGACGACCGCCACCTGCTCATCCTCGTGAAAAACGAGGACGGCACCCGCAAGGATCGCTTCCTCTGCGGTCATGACGAGCGCGAATGGTTTGTCGCCGCTGTCCCAGGCACCGCATCCACCGTGGTGCAGGCCAAGGAAGCGTTGAAACCTGCCGCTGTGCGTCATGCCCAGGCTCGCAAGGGCCTGAATGCCCGCAAGGCCAACACCCGGCATAACGCGGCCTTCCGCCGCCAGGGTGAATGGTTCTTCCTGCCCGTGGAGCGTCCTCTGACCGTCGACCCAAAACTCATCCTGCGGAATGAACCGCTCTCCCGTGGTGCTGGCAGCAAGCCGCACCTCGTTGAGCAGATCTACCGCACCGGTGGCGAAGTCGTCTACGTCAGTCGCAAGCATCCACGCGGTATCACGCAGGTGCAGTATAACCACCTGATCAAGCACAACGAAGCCGCGCGAAACATGGCCTGGCAGCAGCTCCGCCGAAACCCGGCTGTGTATGCCCGTGGTGCCGTGCGTCATCCTGACCACGATACCATCGTGCTTCACGACTGGTGCCGCGTGCTGATGAATGAGGAGCACCAAGCTCCCGCCCGTCAGAACCTCGCCTTCCTCGATTGATTCCAAACAAATCCAATCGCGTGTTCATCCACTTCGCGTGCGGCATGCTTCACCGCGTGCCGCACGCGTCTTGGACTTTTTTCCGCTTTAATGTAGCAATGTGAGCAGGTCATCGAGTCGCATTGGAAGCGGCGTCGATGAAGTCGCGAATTGTGCCAACTGAAGATTGGTTGTTAGTAGGTTCCTCCAACTGAACACCCGCCCCAGTTTCTGGAGGCACCCCAAGAGGAATGGCTTCATCGCTGTGATCCAGGAAAGAAGTGCTGTTTGCATCAATTGTGAAAAACTTGAGATGAATATCTCTTTCCACAATGAATGATCGGAAGAACATAATTGAAGGGACTACGCGGTTGAGCCAATCGTCGTTGTTCTCGTCTTTATACCGGAAAACACTGCCACCAAGGCGTTTCCATCCGAAGCGCTCAAACATAGATCGCAGGTAATTACGATCATTCGGGGTGGCGTCAGCTAAGTCAAAAGAGAGTGTGAGCATAGTAGGTGCGGGATTTAATCCCAGATAGAGCATTAGCTCCTAGCGTTGCGTCGGCAATTCCTTAGTTGCCAAAATGAGAGCCATCTGAGGTGGCAGAAAGTGATTCTCCAAAAAGAACGAACACCGCTGCCCAGGACCCTCGTGCCCACGTCTCATCACTCCCTTTCTCCAAAGCTCCAGGACTCCCAGTCCCCACCACTTCATGAACTCTGAAACTCTCACCTCACCCGGCGTGCCTGTGCGCCAGGTGCCCGCGACCTGGTCCCAATGGGGATCTGGACTCGATCCGCAGGCTGTGCAGCAGATGGCGAACGCTTGTTCGCTGCCTGTCGCGGTCGCGGGGGCGCTGATGCCGGATGCGCACACCGGTTACGGTCTGCCCATCGGCGGCGTGCTCGCCACGGAAGGCTGTGTCATCCCTTATGCGGTCGGTGTCGACATCGCCTGCCGCATGCGCCTAACGGTTTATGATATCAAGGCCAGCACCATTGCGGGCCAGAAGGGCCGTCTGGCGAACATCCTGGAAAATGAAACGCGTTTCGGCATCGGCGCTGCGTTCAAGGAGCGTCGTGATCATGACGTGATGGATGATGAGGACTGGAATGTCTCGCACGTCACCCGTCGTCATCGCGACAAGGCCTGGGACCAGCTTGGCACCAGCGGCTCGGGAAACCACTTCGTTGAGTTCGGTGCCTTCACCGTCTCGGCGGATGACAGCACCGCGCTGAAGGAGTCCGGCACCGACATCCCGCCGGGCGAATACATCGCGCTGCTGTCTCACAGCGGCTCTCGCGGGGCAGGCGCGCAGGTTTGCCAGCACTACAGCCGCATTGCCATGGATCTGCATGAAGATCTGCCGAAGGAGCTGAAACACCTCGCGTGGCTCAGCTTTGAGGAAGGCGCGGGCCAGGAATACTGGACCGCCATGAACCTCATGGGCCGCTACGCCGCCGCGAACCATGCCGTCATTCACAAACGCATCGCCAAGAAGGCCGGGGCAGATGTCATTCTCGACATCGAGAATCATCACAACTTCGCCTGGAAAGAAACGCATGTGATCGATGGCGTGGCGCGCGAGGTCATCGTGCATCGCAAAGGCGCCACACCCGCCGGAGCGGGTGTGCTCGGGATCATCCCCGGGTCCATGGCCACTCCCGGTTACGTGGTCCGGGGCAGGGGAGCACCCGCCTCCCTGGACAGCGCCTCCCACGGTGCAGGCCGTGTCATGAGCCGCAGCCAGGCGAAGCAGAGCTTCACCTGGGGAGGTGTGAAAAAGCAGCTCGCCGCCGCTGGCGTGGAGCTCCTCAGTGCCGGGATCGATGAGGTCCCCGGCGTCTACAAGGACATCCACAGCGTCATGGCCGCCCAGACCGACCTCGTGGACGTGCTGGGCACCTTTCAGCCTCGTATCGTCAAAATGTGCCCTGCAGGCGACCAGTCTGAGGACTGATCCGCGGTGCTTCATCGTTACATTCTAACCTTTTTTAATTCACTTATGTCAAACTTGGCACTTGGCAAAGCAGCTCTGCTGCATAGCCTCGTTGTCCCAGAACGAACACCGCTGCGCGGCTCATGTCGTGTGGTGATGCTCGAGTTTACTTTCTCAGCCAGCCCTTATGAGTGACGTTCTGAATAAATCGACCGTTTTGGTGTTGAACCGAAACTGGCAGGCCATCGCCGTCAAAACCCCTGCCGAAGCCTTCAGCATGATGGCCACCGGCAATGCCACAGCCCTGAAAATCTCTGGCGATGACGACATGACACCCGTCACCTTTGAGGACTGGATGACCCTGCCCGTGACTTCTGGAGACAATAGCATCGGCACTGTCCACGGTCCTGTGCGCGTGCCCACCGTGCTCGTGCTGGCCCGGTTTGACAGAGTGCCGAAGCGCCGCCCCAAATTCTGCGCCAAGGCCATCTGGGAGCGTGATGGTGGTGTGTGCCAATACACCGGCCGCAAGCTCAAGCCGAACGAGGGCAACATCGACCACATCGTGCCTGTCTCCCGCGGTGGCAAAAGCACCTGGGACAACTGCGTGCTCGCGGACAAGAAGGTGAACAGCAAGAAGGGCAGCAAGCTGCCCGACGAAGCTGGTCTCAAGCTCCTGCGCCGCCCCACAGCCCCACGTGAGATCCCCGTGAGCCAGCTCATCCGCAACACCTACCAGGTGCGCGACTGGGAAGTCTTCCTGGATCATAACAAAGGCGCCTTCGATGTGACCGCCTAACCAATTCTGCCCACGGACTCTGTTCGCGGGCAGTTTTGTTGTTGGCATCTGAGTGCCAGCCTTCCGCATTACATCAATGCGCGCTTGAGCAGATTGGCGGTGATCTGCTGCACACGTTTGTCAGGTCCATGCGGGCGTGAGTAGTGGCTCCACACAGGCATGTGACCGGGAGGTTTGCTCATGCCCTGCGCCCACCAGATCGTCGAGGCATTGAAGACGAAATTGCCCTTCGGTCCGTTGAAAATCACGGCCTGCCATTGCTGCGGGTTCACCCCGCTCTGCCAGCAGGTGCCACCGGCGAGGATCTCGAGCCCGGGCAGATCGGACGGTGCATCACCATGATACTCCCAGCCGATGAGACCAGGGACGGAGTCACCCTTTTTCATGCCGGTGCCGTCAAAGACCCAGTGCTCCGGCTTCTGGCAGATCCAGTCGCCACCACCATTCACGGGGGAGATGTTGCGCACACCCATGAGGTAGCCTTCATCCGGTCCGCGATGCGGATACGGCCCATATCTCTTCTCACGATTCACCGCATAAGTGTAGTCACCCCCATAGGGACCGCCGCGGAAGATGCGGCGGTTCGGCGCGCCCTCGGCATTCGCTGAAAAGGGCGTCACCCAGCACACGGAATTGCCCGAGAGGAAGAGCAGGTTCACACCTTCATCTCGCATCTTGGCCACGCTGTCATGCTGGCGGATGTCCCAGTACTCATCATGGCCGATGCTGATGAAGGCCTTGCACTTCAAGCCACGATCAGGCGTGATCATGTCGCTGTTGGAGCAGTAGCTGACATCATAACCATGCTGCTCCAGCCAGTAGGCCATGGGGAACTCAAAGCAGAGCCACTCGCCGCTGCCCACGGACTGCGGATTGTCGTAGATCTGCGCATACTTCGCATATGGGCGGTCGAAACTCACGTCCGCCGAGGAACCCTGGTTGCCCTTCGGGTCGGTGTACAGGGAGTAGTCGTCCGGCCATTTGTTATACGCCTGCCAGGTGTTGTCGCTGCACTGCAGCAGGATGTCTGCCTTGCGGTCATCCGTGACGATGAAGACAATGTAGCTCTGCCAGTAGGGTTCAGGGTTCTCAGTTCCCTGTTTGTTGTTAGGCAGATTAGTGAGCCGGCCGAGATAGACACCGCTCAGCCAGTCCTGCGGAATCGTGATGGAGGTGGTCTTCTGCCAGCGGCATTCGCGCAGACGCTTTTCACCGACCTCTGGAGTAGGCTGCGCCGTGCCCTCAAACGGGCCGAGCTCTGTCATGAGCCGCGCGCCCTTGCCGCCATAGTAGCCGGTGCGGAAGATCTCGATCTTGAAGCGCGCTGCGGGATTCGTGCTGACGAAGATGTCCAGCACCTCGCCAGCCTTCACCGACTGGCGGGAGCAGTAACCCTCAATGAAGGGTGATCGATACGCGCTCTTGTCCAGGCGCATGCGGGTGAGCTGCCAGTCGCTTGAGCCTGGGAGGGAGTTTTCTTTTTCGATCACGGTCATGTCGAAAGTAAGCATCCGGGGGGCTTGTCCTTTCTTCGGTCTTGTGTTGAAGGAGGCACCGGCTCAAATGAGCGGCTCATGACTCTCCAAGACCAAGTCTGCATCATCACCGGCGGTGCCAAGGGCATCGGCCTCGCCACCGCGAAACTGCTGCTCGCCCGTGGCGCGAAGGTGGCCTCGCTCGATCTCGAAGACTGCCCGCTCGGCGAGGTGCTTTCCTTGAAGTGTGATGTGACCCGCAGTGCGGAGGTGGAAGCTGCGACCACAAAGGTGACGCAGCAGCTCGGCCCTGTCGCCATCTGGGTGAACAATGCCGGCCTTGCCCGGCATCGCTGGATCCAGGATTACAGCGAGGCGGAGATTGATCTCATGCTCGCGGTGAATTTGAAAGGCACCATCCTCGGTTCACAATCTGCGTTGAAGGCCATGATCCCGCAGAAGCGCGGGCACATCATCAATGTCATCTCCACTGCCAGCCTGCGCGGCATCCCGAGCGAGACCGTGTATTGCGCCGCGAAGTGGGGCGTTCGTGGCTTCACGCAAGGCCTTGCCGAAGAAGCCGCCGCGCATCGCATCCGTGTCACCGCTCTGCTACCCGGTGGTGTGGACACCGCCTTCTGGGATGCCGCCTCCGAGCGCCAGGCCCCGAAGCAGCTCTTCCTGAAGCCCGAGCACATCGCCGACGGCATCCTGCGGTGCGTGGAGATGGACGACTTCTGCGTGCCGCGTGAGCTGGTGCTGAGGTCTTTGGACGACAGCGATTTCGCGGTGAAGCCGAAGGACTGAAGGGGGAGAGTCGAGATTTGATGTTGAAGGCGCGGCAGCGTCCTGGAGTGCGCCGGTCCTCCGGCGCTCTTGAAGGCCGCATGAGAATCTTTACACAAGCTGTTCACCAAGTCTGCCGGGGCATTTCGCTCTCCCGAGGTTCGTGGATCACTCACTCCGACGAAAGCGCCGGAGGACCGGCGCACTCCAGGACGCTCCGCGACTTCGGCGCCTGCGATCAACTCCATCATTTCATTGTGAAGGTCGGGTGATTGATGGCGTAATGCTCTCTCATCTCCCATGCTCCTCGCTGAACTGACCTGGCCTGACATTGCCTCTTTAAGTAAAGACACACCGGTGGTGTTTCCGGTGGCGGCGCTGGAGCAGCACGGGCGCCACATGCCGGTGTTCACGGACTCGATGCTGATGGGCGAGATCGCCCGCCGGGCGGAGCTGGAATTGAAGAGGGAGGTGCTCTTTGCCCCGCTGCAGTGGCTGGGGAACTCCCACCACCACATGGATTTTCCGGGGACGATGTCCGCCGAACCAAGAGTGTATCTTGATCTGCTGTGCGGACTGATGGAAAATTTCATCTCGCATGGTTTCCGCCGGCTGATTATTCTCAATGGTCACGGCGGCAATGACGTGCCCGGAAAGCAGGCCGTGTTTGAGCTAAGGCAGAAGCATCGCGCGCGGAATGATCTGCTGCTGCTCTTTGCCACCTACTGGAATCTGGTGGTGGAACCAGCGAAGGCGCATCCAGACCTGCAGCAGCAGGTGATGGGCCACGCCTGCGAGTGGGAGACCTCCATGGTGCTGCGCCTGGCCCCGCACTTGGTGAAGGGCCACGAGACGGTCGGCAATGTGCCATTTGGCAATGCTTTCGAGCCCGCCTCGCGCGGCTGGATCATGAATGATCGCAGCGAGCTAGGTCACGTGGGTGATCCCACCACTGCGAGCGCCGAGAAGGGCGAGGCGTTGTTTCAGGCGTTTACCTCCGGCACCGTGGCCATGCTGAAAAGAGTGATCGCGTGGGATGGTGCTAGCTGGGAAGGCTAGGGAATGACGAATGAGTAAATCCGAATGACGAAAGAAGCACCCATGACAAAGGATGACTTTCTTGAGGCAGGCTCGTTCGTTAGAACAAGGGCCGAGGATGGCATTCTGGCGAATGCGCTTACGCAGGGAGGCGCGCCGCTGAGATGATAATTCGCCAGTTCGTCTTCATCGGCAGCCTTGTGGCGAATGTGATCGCCGCAGTGTTTTTTCTTTCAATGCAGTTCGAGCGGATCGGCGGCAGGCGCTATGATCCATCCAAGCCCAGGGATCTCGGTGACCTGAGAAGGATCATCTACAGCATCAAGCCGCTACAGGTGGCAATGGAAGAGCACCGGCAGCATTCTCGTGTTTATCCTGAGCATTTCGATGAGCTGGCCCCGAAGCTGAAAGAGAAACACTTTCTGGAAGAAGTAACGGGATCAGATTATGTCCCGCGACTGAGCTTTAGTGGCAGCGACAGTGATGGGTATCAGATTCATATCAAACTTGGTTGGGACCCTGGCTTGTATTTCTACTCCGCCAAGAACGAATGGGTCTATGATCCGGGGGATGGCTCTGATACGACTGTGATCGAGCCATGAAATCTGGGAAGAGATGAGATGAAATGACGAATGAGTAAATCCGAATGACGAAAGAAGAACCCATGACGAAATCCAATCAGCCCGCCAGTCCTCATCTCCTCTTTGGCATTCGGATTTCGTGTTTCGTCATTCCTTCGTCATTGGGTATTTAGGTCTTCGTCATTTCATCATGGCTTCTACACGCTCTTCATCCTGGAAATGGTGGATCACAGGTCTGCTGCTGCTGGCGACGACGATCAACTACATGGACCGCGTGACGCTGGCGAATGCTTCCGTCCGCGTGACGAAGGAGTTTGGGCTGACCGAGCAGAACTACGGGAGTCTTGAGCTGTGGTTTGGCTGGGCTTTTGCGGCGGGATCTCTGGTGTTTGGATTCCTGGCGGACCGGCTGCGCATCTACTGGCTGTATCCTTGCGTGCTCGCAGGCTGGTCGGTGATGGGGATGATCTCCGGATGGACGAAGGACTACGAGCAGTTGCTCGTGTGCCGGACTCTGCTGGGCTTCTTCGAGGCCGGTCACTGGCCCTGCGCGCTGAAGACCACCTTTGCCGTGCTGAATGAAAAAGACCGCACGATGGGGAACAGCGTGCTGCAAAGCGGCGCCAGCGTTGGCGCGATCATCACGCCGCAGGTGATGAAGATGCTGATGACGGAGGAGCTGGGCTCCTGGAGGTCCGCGTTTGTGGTCGTGGGCGTCTTCGGCCTGGCCTGGGTGGCCGTGTGGCTCATCATGATGCGCGGCAGCGGGCTGGATGATGCGCCGAGGCAGGCTCAGGACACACTGAAGGCTCCGTTGTGTGATATTTTGTTAAGCCGCAGCTTCTGGGCGCTCGCACTGCTGATCACGGGCACACAGACCGTGTGGCACATCTACCGCGTGTGGATGATGAAGTTCCTGCAGACAGGTCGTGGCTACACGGAGGCGGCCGCGCTGGACTTCCAGTCGGCCTATTATATCTCCACCGATGTCGGCTGTTTCATGGCCGGGGTGGTCTCCCTCTGGCTGGTGAGGAAGAAGAGCTTCAGCGCGCATGATTCACGCCGCTGGGTGTATGCCGGAGCTTGTCTGCTGACATCTCTCAGTGTGCTGATTCCGGCCTTGGAAAAAGGACAGGCACTGCTCGGGGTGCTGCTGATCATCGGGGCAGGGGCACTGGCGCTGTTTCCGTGCTACTACAGTTTTGTGCAGGAGCTGAGCGCGCATCATGTGGGACGTCTGACGGGCCTGCTGAGCATGTGGGTCTGGGCGGTGACCTCGCCGCTGCACAAGCTCTTTGGCTGGATCGCAGACACCACGCACTCGTATGACCAGGGGCTGGTGATCGCGGGATTGGCACCGTGGATCGGAGTGATCGCGATGAAGTGGTTATGGGTCAGGAAGGCTCCTGAATCCTGATTCGCAGGTTCTGTTGAAGATTTTCTGTCAGAAAAAGGTCAGGTCTGGCAAAGTGAGGTGACTCCACTCCATGTCCGACCCGAGCCATGACCAGTTTTTGCCCCGTTTTCTCGCTGTGCAGGCGGATCTCCGGGCCTTTATTGGCGCTGCCGTGAGAGACGTGGTGACCCGGGAGGACGTGTTTCAAGAAGTCGCCATGATCCTGTGGAAAAAATTCGAGCTCTATGACCCGGCCCGGCCTTTCGGTGCCTGGGCACGGGGCATCGCGATCCGCAAGATCATGGAGGACCGCCGCCTGCGGGAAAAGCTGCCGCAGTCCTGCACGGCGGAGACGCTGGAGGCGCTGGCCCATGGCTTTGATGCCGATGAGGCCGAGGCCCCCTGGAAAGACCGCGAAAAGGCGCTGCACCGCTGCCTGGAGCAGTTGCCGGAGCGTAGCGCACGTCTGATCCGCGAGCGCTACCACCAGAATCACAGCATCGAGCGCATGTCCACTGAACAGGGTCTGAGCGCGGATGCCATCTACCAGACCCTGAGCCGCCTGCGCCGTCAGTTGCGCGACTGCGTGGAGCGCCGGCTCGGCCTGATCCTCGAATCCTAACTTTTCTTTTACCTCACCGCATGCCACTCAAGGCCGACAGTGCCGAATTTGCCGATCTCCTCGACCGCTGGCTGAATGACACCGCCACGACCGAGGAAGCGGAGCTTTTCTGGCGCTGTGTCACGGAGAGCCGGGAGTGCGCGGTGGCTTTTGGTGCGGCGGCCAGGTTTGAAGGCCTGCTGGCAGACACCGTGAAGGCGCTGGATGTGGAGGCAGAAGCCCGCCGGGTGCTGTCAGTGCCGGCACGGCGCCCTGGCTCCGACCCCATCACCACCTCTCACTCGCAGCCGCTGACGTCCCGTAGCGCCGCACGCCAGGTGGCGGGCCAGCAGCAACTGCCCGTGCGCGCCTTTGCCATGGCGGCGGCGGTCATTCTGCTCGGCCTGGTCACAGCCATGCTCTGGCCGGATGCGGTGGACACACCGAAGGTTTCCAAGACGGCTCCCAATGCCACTGCGCCGGTGAAGCCGGCGGACATGCTCACCGCCCCCCCCGCGTCGACCAGCCAGGCTCCTGACGCCGTCTCCGTACCGGTTTCTCCGGTCAGCATGGCTGCACAGGAACCTCGGCAGGCGGGAGGGCCGGAGTTTGTGGAGGTGCCGCTGACCACCCGGCTGGATGGCTTCTGGCTTCGCGGAGTGACGCTGGACAACGTGCCTCTGGGTCAGGCCATGTCCGTGCTGCGCCAGCTTCTGGTGGAGGCGGACTACCGCAAGAGCCTGCCGCTGGATCAACTCCAGGTGGCCGTGCCCGCCGGAGCGCTGAGCCGCCGCGTGACGTTTCACAGTGACAGCATCCCGTATCTGAAGGCCGTGAGCGCCGTGGCCGCTCTGGCTGGCTGTGAGGTGGAGCTGGCGGATCTCAGCATCACGCTCCAGCTCATGCCGGGGACCTTCCCTCAGGTGGCCGAGAAGCGCGTGCTCGCGGACGTGCTGGCTGGCGCTGTGCTGGCAGACGGCACCCCGATGGCCAGTGATGCGGCCAGCCTGACCGCCCTGTGGAATGACGCGGCTCGGCTCGGCATCGCGGTGGCCCAGGACGGCACGGCCCAGGTCTCGCGCGGCCAGATGGAGGCGCTGACCCTCATGGCGGCTTCGCGTAACCAAAAGGATGACGTGGAGCTGGCCGGCTTCGCCGTTTATGTGGTGCCGGATGGTCAGCTGCCCCAGTCCGGCGTGTTGACCCCGGAGCAGACAGAGCAGCTCCGGCAGAGCCTCATCGATCAGGGCATCCAGCCAGTGGCGGTGATCATGCCGGACCTGAATCCGCCGGAAAATACGCGGCCGCTGATTGCTGCCACCGTGCATGGTGACGAGGTGACCTACTCTGCGGCAAATGCACCGGGAGTCTCCCAGACCATGCCCATCGCCTCGCAGGAGTCTCCCGCCGGACTGGTGCTGACAGGGCGTAACATCACCCTGGCCAGCAATGCCCAGGCCTCTGGATTCACCGCCGGCACCACCGGTGCTGTAAATAACATCACAGGCACTCTCGTCATGCTTCCCACCAAGGTGAGTTCCACCCAGGTCATCAGTCCAGGGAACACCTCCCCGCCCTGAGCCGCTTCTCGGCGGCCCTCCCGGCCTTCTTCGCATCAGCCTACCAACCTCTCTCTATGATCCCACGTCTTCTCATCTGCCTGACAGCATGGATGGCAGTCCTCGGCGGCTCCCCGCTCTCCGCCCTTCCGCCACCAGCTGCTCCCGCCGCTGCAGCGGTGAACCTGCGCTTCACGATGAACGGGGCCGTCGTCACAGCGGCTCTGGAGCGTGGCGTTTATCAGGCTGTGCTGGAGCAGAAAAGCGGAGACGGCTGGAAGCCGCTGGCCGTGGCCTACTCAACTTCACGCACGGGACGCGTGACCTTCAAGATGCCCGCTGCCACGGATGCAGCGAACCTGCGCGTGCAGGGCTACCGTACGCCCAAGTTCCCCGCGCGCTTCTTGTATGGCAAACGCAGCTTTGACCGCAAGGACCTGACCTCAGACACGCTCACGCTGTCTGGCAATGTCAGCATCCCCAACATGAGCATCATGCCAACGATCGCCTTCACCAGCACCGCGCTGGCTTCCGCTAACACGCTGATGGGGGCCACCACCGCAATCTCACGTGCGCTGGCCGATCTGCCGCCGACTCCGGTGACGGACACGGTGCTCGAGTCCGACATCTGGCAGATCGTGGGCAACCAGATGTATTTCTTCAACCACTACCGCGGCCTGCAGATCCTGGACCTGGCCGCCCCCACGCTGCCCGTGCGCACCGGCAGTGTGAGGCTGCCCGCCAGCGGTGAGCAAATGATCGTGATGGATGAGGCCGGAACTCAAGTGGCGCTGCTGGGCACCTCCACTGACCACAAAAATGTGGGCAAGACCACGGTGTGGCTGATCCGCGTGGCGGATGGCATTCCAGCGATGGCCTCCGAGGTGCCGCTGGAAGGTGTCATGCTGGACAGCCGCCTCGTCGGCACCACGCTGCATGTGCTGAGCAAAGTCAGCCCTGAGCTCACCGCCAACAGCAGCACCCACGATATGCATGGCACGGCGGTGCTGACGAGCATCGACCTCAGCAATCTCGACGCACCGAAGAAGCTGGGCAGGCTGACCTTTCCCGCTGAAAGTGCCGCCCTGCAGATATCCGAAGGCTGCGCGCTGGTGGCCACCACCTACTATGCGGGCACGAATCTTTATGCCAACCGGGCTGTGCATCTTGTGGATGTCTCCAAGGCACCGCGTCTGGTGAAGACTTTCACTCCACGCGGCCTCATTCAGGACAAGTTCAAGCTCGGCATCGTGAACGGCAGCGTGGTCACCGTCTCGATCGAGGGCTCATGGACCGACCGCAAAACCTGGGTGGAGACCTTTCCCATCGCCGGCAGTGACGTGACTGCTCAGTCCGCGCTGGAGCTGGAACGCGCTCGCGGAGAGACCCTGCATGCCACGCGCTTTGACGGTGACCGGCTCTACGTCGTGACCTTCCGCCAGATCGATCCGCTCTTCATCGTGGACCTGGCAAACCCCGCCGCGCCGGTGCTTTCCGGTGTGCTGGAGGTGCCGGGCTGGAGCACCTACCTGGAGCCCTTGGGAGACCGCTTGCTCGCCGTGGGTATCGAGGGCGGTTACACCACCGTGTCCCTCTTTGATGTCGCGGATGTCACCGCGCCCTCTCTTTTGTCACGTTTGAAGTTAGGTGGAACCTACGGGAGCAATAGCGAGGCCAACACGGATGAGAAGGCCATCGAGTATCTCCCTGAGGAAGGCATCCTCATGGTGCCCTTCCAAGGCGGGACTCCCTCAGGCGGTGATAAAGCGGTGCAGGTGGTGAACGTGGGCGCAGACGAGCTCACCGCCGGACCGACGATCGGGCATGACTTTGATCCCCGGCGCGGCAGCTTCATCAGCGGTCATTACGTCAGCATCTCCGGTCATGAGTTGCTGGTGCATGGCACGGACACTGAAGCGACTGATGAGCCCGTCGTTTCTCTGCCGTTGGCCTGGCGCGCAGACCGCGTGGTGCCAGTGGGTGAGCATCTGGTGCAGATTGAGGACGGGCAGAACTTCAACCGCTACTTTACCCCCGCCCCTGGCGAATACGCGAAGCTGCGCATCACCTCCACCACCGATCCGGATGCGCTGGAGCAGGTCGTCAACATCGGCTGCGGCCGCATCGTGGGCATCACACAGCGTGACAGCCGCCTCTATCTGGCGCAGCAGATGCAGTTCACCACCACCACTCTCGCCCGTGATGTTGCACCCTCTCTGCGCACGCTGGCACTGGACCTCTCCAGCAAGACACCCGTGGTCACCCAGGTGGGGAGCGTCGTCCATGATCTCGGCGCGCTGAACGTGCCCGACCCAACCATCGACGAGGTCCAGCCACTCTGGATCAATGATCAAAAGTTGGTTTGGTATGTCCCGCTCAATCAGGGTCTCAGGCTCATTCCTGGCCCGATCATCATTGGCGGACCCATCTTCCGTCTGCCCGTGTTGACGCTGCCGATCCTGATCGGCCAGCCGGTCATAGATATCGGCATCATTGGCCCGGGCAGATTGATCACCAACGTCAACGCCACCCTCAATGGTGCCGTCCTCACCGGGGCTCCTCCTCCGCCGGCAGAGCCCGCGCCCGGGCCGCCTCCCGGCGTGCCTGCTGCCGTTCTCTGCCCGGTGAGCATCGATACCGCAGGGACCATCACGGCGGAAACAGCCCAGGTGGTGCGTGTGAAGGGTAACCTGCGCCACACCAGCCGGGCCTTCACACAAGGCGGCTTCATCTTCTTCAGCTATGACACCGCGGTGGAGAAGTCCTCCTCCAATGCAACCACCGCGACAACGAGCGCCGCCAGCTTCACCCGTGGACCGGTGCTGACGAAGATCGCCGTGCCCTTGCGCCCGCAGGAAGTGCGGCTGGCCTCCTGGCTGCAGGTGATCGACTGGAATGGCAATGCGCCCGTGCTGCGTGATCCCGTGTCCATCCCGGGGCCGCTGCTGAGCGTGGCCCAGGCGGATGCACAGGGTGCGGTGGTCCTGACGAACAGTGACCAGCAGATCTCCAAGACCGCCGCCGCCACACGTGTGATCCAGGCCTGCGCCTATGATGGTGTGAGCGCCTGGCAGCTCGACAGCTACATCACCTCCACGCCTTACCACAGCGCCACGGCCACGGACGGCCTCCGCCTCTATCTCGGCCGGGAGGTCGGCATCATCGGAGTCGTGGGAGTGGGTTACAATGCCCTCACCGGCCGCCTTTCCCAGATCAACAACTGGCCCACCGCCGAGACACCGACCACGCTGCATGTCATCCCCGGTCATCTGCTGGCCAGCAGTGCCGGTAACCTGGAGGTGGCCACCATCACGGCCAGCACCGGTGTGCTGAAGCCCGTGGCGTCCTTTGACACTCCCACGAATCTCTGGCTGCGGGTGGACCGCAGCGCCATCACCCCCGCGCAGGACCTCTGGATCCCTGCTGGCGAATTCGGTGTCGAGTTCCTCCAGCGTGGAGATCTGGCCCCGTAACATCCTTTGCCGAAAAGCGCCCCCCGGGCCTGCCTCCCAAACCCAGGCCCTAGGCATTCAAAACCCCGCAGTCCGTCACTGCGGGGTTTTCTTTTGGTGGATGGTGGGATCGCGCCACCTCTCCTGGCAAATGGCTTCCTGCCTCTGGCTGGAAAGACTCGGGCACCGTGGGGCGATTCTTTTCATGTCCAAGATGAGCCGGTTTTGATCTTTTGTCTCCGTGCGCTGTTTTTCCTCCATCCCGCTCCTCCTCGCGCTTGCGGCGGCTGATTCGTCAGCGGCGGACGGATGGGCGTTTTTTGAAGGGAAGGTTCGGCCGCTGCTGGTGAAGCACTGCTATGAGTGTCACTCGCAGGAGGCCGGGAAGCAGAAAGGCGGCCTCTTGCTGGACCGCAAGGAGGGCTGGGAGAAAGGTGGAGATGCCGGACCTGCGCTGATCGTGGGGCAGCCCGCAAAAAGCCTGCTCATCCACAGCGTGCGCTATGAGGACGAGGACCTGCAGATGCCGCCGAAGTCCAAGATGGCCCCGGAGGAAATCAAGGTGCTCGAAGAGTGGATCGCCATGGGTGCGCCAGACCCGCGTGTGGAGTCGCTCGCGGCGGCGCAGCCGAAGAAGACGCTCGATATCGAAGCAGCAAGGCAGACCTGGGCCTATCGAGCTTTGCAGCAAGCACCGCTGCCTGCGGTGAAGGACAAGGCCTGGCCGCGCAATGACATCGACACGCTGGTTCTGGCGGAGATCGAGGCCAACAAGCTGAAGCCTGCCGCAGATGCGGATCTGCGCACGCTGAAGCGTCGTTTGAGCTATGACCTCACCGGACTGCCACCGAATGATGCTGAAGCCTCGGACCTAACCTATGAGGCCTATGTGGACCGGCTTTTGCAGAGCCCGGCCTTCGGTGAAAAATGGGGACGGCACTGGCTGGACCTCGCAAGGTATGCGGACTCGAACGGCGGAGATCGCAACTACACTTTTTATCAGGCCTGGCGCTACCGGAACTACGTCATCGACAGCTTTAATCGCGACCTGTCCTACTATGACTTCATCCGCGAGCAGATCGCCGGTGATCTCATGCCTGCGAAAGATGATGCGCAGCGTCGCGAACGCATGATTGCCGCCACCTATCTTTCGTTAGGCCCAAAAATGCTGACGGAGCGTGACAAGGAGAAGCTGCATCTCGATACCGTGGACGAGCAGCTGGATACCATCGGCAAGTCGATGCTCGGACTCTCCATCGGCTGCGCGCGTTGTCACGACCACAAGTTTGATCCCATCTCCCAGCGGGACTACTACGCGCTCGCAGGCTTTCTGCGCAGCACGGAGATCGTCATGGGCACGCGCAATGGCTGCGTGAACGTGGCCAGCTGGGTGGAGCAGGCTCTGCCGAAGTCGGGACCCGAGTTTGCCGAGCTGAAGCAGAAGGTGGAGCGCCTGGAACTCGCCATGCGGCTGAAGGTGGAGCGTGATTTCATGGAGACCGTCGCTGGCTCAAAGGCGCTGACGAAGCTGCCGCTGGCCGGTGTGATCTATGATGAGGCCAGCGCCGAACTGGTGGGGAACTGGAAGGAATCCAAGCTCTCCAAAAACCGCTTCGGTGACTTCTACATCCATGATGACAAGAAGGACAAAGGCGTGAAGAAGGCCGTCTTCCGCGGCGCCCTGCCAGAGACTGGCATCTATGAGGTGCGCATCGCCTATCCGGCGAAGGGGAACTGTGACACGCAGGTGCCCATCACAGTCGAGGCCTTTGATGATGTGCATCAGGTGATCTTTGATCAGACGAAGAAGCCCAGCGTGGGCGGCTTGTTCGAGCCCATCGGCCGTTTCCACTTTGAAAAAGGCGGACGCGTGAATGTGATCGTCAACACCGGCGGCACGAAGGGTTATGTTATCGTGGATGCCGTGCAGTTCATCTCGGAGAAGGACATCGAGCGCGAGTCCATGGCTCTGGCGATGGCAAACGGCAGTGCTCATGGTGATCCGCTGCTCACCATGAGCAGCGCCGCCCTCTCCAAAGAGCTGAACAAGCAGATCGATGCGCTCAAGGATGCGGATCTGGCCATGACGCCGCGTGATTTCGCGGATGCGGGCGATGTGAACCTGCGTGTGCGCGGCGAGGTGAACCAGCTCGGTCCCAAGGTTCCACGCAATTTCCTCAGCGTGCTGCATCGCGGCTCAGCGCCGGAGATTGCCGCAGGCTCCAGCGGGCGTCTGCAGCTCGCCGAATGGATGGTGAGCGCCGAGAACACGCTGCTGGATCGTGTGATCGTGAACCGTCTGTGGGCCAAGCTTTTCGGCAGAGGCATCGTGAGCACCGTGGACAACTTTGGCGTGCAGGGAGAGAAGCCCACGCATCCCGCGCTGCTGGATCATCTGGCGCTGACATTCCGCGCCAGCAATGGTTCCATCAAAACGCTGATCCGCGAGATGGTGCTGAGCCGCACCTATCAACTCGCCGCTGAAGGCAAATCTGAGCGAGTGAAGGCTGATCCAGAGAACAAGCTCTTCGCACGTCATTCGTATCGTCGCCTCGCGGCGGAGGAAATCCGCGACAGCCTGCTGCAACTCACTGGTGAACTGAACACGGAGCAAGCCGCCGCCACCGCCCTGACCTATGGCGAGGACCTCGATGACCTCATGAAGCTCGACAAGCTCATGCATCGCAGTGTCTACCTGCCTGTGGCGCGCAACAACCTCGCGCCTGACCTGGAGATCTTTGATGCGGCGAATCCGGAGATGACGGCAGGTGACCGCCCGCTGACCACCGTGCCCACGCAGGCACTGTATTTGTTGAATAGTTCGTTCATCCAAAAGCAGGCCGCCACTCTGGCGCAGCAGGCCTATGCACAGGCGGATGCCGTGACCTGGCTGCACCAGGCCATCCTGGGACATGCGCCTGAAGATGCCGCTGCGAAACGTGCGCAGGCTTTCATTGATCAAAGCGGCACAGATCGCGAGAAGGCCCTGGCTGATCTCGCGCATGTGCTGCTTGCCTCCACGGAGTTTCTCTTCCTCGAATGACGCCATGAATTCCACGCCGCTCATCACCCGTCGTCATGCCTTGCAGTCAGCCGCCTGCGGCTTCGGAGCCCTCGCCCTGAATGGCATCGCCACAGCTGCCAGCCTGCCACGCGGGCTGCATCACACGCCGAGGGCAAAGCGCGTGATCTTTCTCTTCATGCAGGGAGGTCCCTCGCAGGTGGACACCTTTGATTACAAGCCGAAGCTCCAGGAACTGGACGGCAAGAAGCTGCCCTTTGCTCCCGCGAAGAATCTGGACCCTTCCTCCGCCAGCCAGGCGAAGCTGCTCGGCTCGCCGTGGAAGTTTCAGCAGCACGGTGAGGCAGGTCTTTGGGGCAGCGAGTTGTTTCCGGAAGTCTCCAAGCGGCTCGATGACCTCTGCGTGATCCGCTCCATGCAGAGCAAGGGCCAGTCCCACGGCCAGGCCGTGTGCATGATCCACACGGGTGCGGATAATTTTGTTAGGCCATCCATCGGCTCCTGGATCAGCTACGGTCTCGGCAGCGAGAACGCGGACCTGCCAGCCTTTGTCAGCATCAGCCCGCCCGCCACGCATGGCGGACCTCGCAATTACGGCTCCGCCTTCCTCCCTGCCGCGCATCAAGGCACCACCGTGGGCCGCAGCGGCAAGCTGGGCAAGGATGCCACCTTCCGCTTCCTGAATGCAGGCGCGGATGCCGCGGATCAATCACGCAAACTGGACCTGCTGCAGGCGATGAATCGCGAGCACTTCGAGCGCACGCGCCATGCCCCTGTGGAAGGCATGATCCAGAGCATGGAGCTGGCCTTTCGCATGCAGCGCGAGGCACCGCTCGTCATGGACATCGAGAACGAACCCGCGCACATCAAGGCGCTGTATGGCATCGGTGATGCCGTGACGGACAACTACGGCCGCCAGTGCCTGCTCGCGCGCCGCTTCGCCGAGGCCGGTGTGCGCTACATCCAGGTCAGCACGCCCAACGTGTGGGACCAGCACTCCGAGCTCGTCAAAGGCCACACGAAAAATGCCGCCGCCGTGGATCGTCCCATCGCAGGCCTGCTCGCTGACTTGAAGCAGCGCGGCCTGCTCGAAGACACACTGGTGGTTTGGGGCGGCGAGTTCGGCCGCACGCCCATCGTGCAGGGCGCGAACGGTCGCGATCACAATCCGCAAGGCTTCACCATGTGGATGGCCGGCGGCGGTGTGAAGTCCGGCATCGCCTACGGCGAGACGGATGACTTCGGCTACTACGCCGTGAAGGACAAAGTCCACATGCACGACCTGCACGCCACCATCCTGCACCTGCTCGGCATCGACCACCTCAAGCTCACCTACCGCTACGCCGGCCGCGACTTCCGCCTCACCGATGTGTATGGCGAGGTGGTGCATGGGATCTTTGCGTGAGGTCGATGCGGCAGAGGCAATGATCGGCGGGGAGGCTTCTCTGATGACAGCCCTGGAAAAAATCAAGTTGCCCATGTCACCGGATCAAGGATCATTGTCTCCCATCGAAGATGAGCTTCCAACAACTGTCCGCCATGCTCCGAGAGATTCGCTCCAAGATGCCGCGAGTCACCTCCGAACGTGCCTACGCACAGATGGATCATCTCATGGGGAGGACGACTTCGACCGTCCCGAAAACGAGTGGGCAGCCTTCCGTGCCTGGGCCGAAACGCACGGCCTGATTCTTCCACTGGACTTTCATCCACCTGAAAGGGACGGAGGTCGCGAGCACGACGTGCGTCACGATGAGGGCACCGGACTTTGGTGGAAATATACCAAGCCCAATCTGGCTGGATACACCGTAAGCTGGACGGAAGGCCGTCCCTGGCTGCACAATGCCCTGCCCCTGGATTATCTACAGCGGATGATCTGGCAGAATCATTTGTTTGGCGATGAGGTGCGACTCATCGGCCTTTGGAATCCACAAGGTCACGACTGGCGCATCGTCACCACTCAGCCTCATGTCCAGGGTCAGAAAGCCACGCTGGAAGAATTGGAACATGCGCTGATCCAGGCCGGTTTTGAGGTCTTACCTTGGAGAGGGCTGGGGTATGCAGATTCCCTCTCTGTTCGCAAGGATGGCTTTGACGTGTGGGACATCCATCCGGCTAATGTTTTGCTCACGGATTCCGGGCTGCCGCTTCCTTTTGATGTAATGATCACCTGCACTCCGGGTGTTTCCGCTAATGAGGGAGGCATCTGATTGATGGAGATTGAATCCCTACAAACCTCGAAACATGGGCCGCGACGCGACGTTGAGCGAAAATGCTCCGTTTCATTTTTCCTCTTCTTGTTCTCTCTCCGGGTCTGCTGCTCGCTGAACTGAGTGTGCCGCATTTTTTCTCGGATCATATGGTGCTGCAGCGGGAACGGGCGGCGGCGGTGTGGGGGAAGGCGGATGCAGGGGTGGAGGTGAGTATTTCCTTCAAGGGCAAGTCGGCTTCGGCGAAAGCGGGAGCCGATGGGAAGTGGCGGGCACAGATCGAGACCGGTACTGCGGATACGACCGGGGCAGTGCTGACGATCTCGGCGGGGAAGGACAAGATCACGATTCAGGATGTGCTCGTCGGTGAGGTGTGGTTTGCCTCGGGGCAGTCAAACATGTTTTACACGGTGGGTCGCTCGCCGGAATACGCGGGGCTCATCGCCGAGACGAAGCTGCCAGCGCTGCGCATGTTCAATGCGCCGCTGGTGACGGCGGAGGACAATCAGGAAGACATCGAGGGCACATGGGCAGCTTCGAGACCGGAAACGGTGCCAGGCTTTTCGGCAGTGGCGTTCTTCTTTGCGCGGAAGCTGCATCTCGAGCTCGGTGTGCCGGTGGGTGTGATCAAGTCGGCCTGGGGAGGCAAGCCGGTGGAGACTTTTACCAGTCGTGAAGCGCTGAGCACACTGGCTGGCACGAAGGCGATGGTGGAGGCGACCTTGAAAGCGGACAAGGAGTATGACCCCGAGAAAGCCAAGGCCGCCTATGAAGTGAGCCTGGCGAAGTGGAAGGAGACGATGGCCGCGGCGAAGGGCAAGTCCGCTGAGGAACGCAAGCGCCTGCCGAAGAAGCCCGAGGCACCGAAGCGCCCGCTGCTCACGGAAGGCAAGCCGGGCGTGCTCTACGCGGCGATGATTCATCCTTTCGTTGGCTATACCATGCGCGGGGCCATCTGGTATCAGGGCGAGGGCAATGCGAAGCCTGGAGCCGTGCCGTATGACCAGACGCTGCCGCTGATGATCGGTGACTGGCGCAAGCGCTGGGGCGATGAGTTCTCCTTCTACTACATGCAGCTGGCGAACTTCCACGCGCCCTCCACGGCCCCGGGCACGCCAGATCCATGGGCGCTGTGCCAGGACCGCATGCGCCTGGTGCTGGGCACCACGCCGAAGACCGGCATGGCCATCATCAATGATGTGGGCGAGGCCAATGACATTCACCCGAAGAACAAGAAGGATCCGGGCGAACGTCTCGCGCGCTGGGCACTGGCGAAGGACTATGGCAAGAGCCTTGTTTACTCCGGACCACTCTTCAAAAGAAGCGTAACCAATGATGCAACCATCCGTGTGACCTTTGACCAGAGCGGCACGGGCCTGAAATCACGCGATGGTGGACCACTGAAGCGATTTGAGATCGCCGGAGCCGACAAAGTCTGGCACTGGGCCGAGGCGAAGATCGATGGCACGGACAGTGTCATCGTGAGCAGCCCTGAGGTGAAAGCCCCCGTGGCCGTGCGCTATGCCTGGGCCGCGAATCCAGAGGGTGCGAACCTGGTGAACAGCGAGGGCCTGCCCGCCTCCATCTTCCGCACGGATGACTGGGACGATGTGGAAGCCAAGGTGGACAGCGGCACCGCGAAGGCGCTGGAAGATCGCCGCGCTCTGGCCACGGAGATCAAAGCGCTCTCCGCGCAACGTGCGAAACTGGATCGCAAGAGCCCGGAATACAAGGAAGTGAACAAGAAGTTCCAGGAACTCATGGCCAAGTTCAAGGCGACGGCACCGGCAAAGAAGTGAGCCTCGGTTAGATAGGCACCTGCACATCTTTTCACGTTTTAGGGCATGACAAGGGGTGGATCTGTGGATCATATATGATTATCCAGCCATGAAACTGCCCTTTCTCGCCTCCTTGATCTGCTTGTTGGCTCTGACGAGCTTTGCAGCCGACGACAAGCCTTTCACGATGCTCACGGATGAGCTGATCGCGAAGCTGCCGGAGGCGGAGAAGGGGGCGTGGACGGGCTACCTGGCGAAATCCCGGGAGTTTGCGGTGACTGAGCGGCGCATCCTGGCGGAGGAGAGCCAGAAGGCGGGGCTGGAGAAGCCGAAGCCAGCACCGGGAAACAGCGGCGAGTTCGAGCCGGACATGGACGCAGCGGTGGAGACCTTTGCGGATGCGGCTAACCAAAAGATCGCCGAGGTGGTGATCAGCTACCAGACACCGACGGGTGGATGGTCGAAGGCGGTGGACTATGCCGCCGGGACACGCCAGCCAGGCACGCAATGGACCTCGCAGACCGGCAATGCCTGGCACTACTGCGGAACGTTTGATAATCGCACCACCACGGAGCAGCTCAAGTTTCTGGCGGCGGTCTTCACGGCGACGAAGCGTGAGGATGTGAAGGCGGCGCTGATGAAAGGGCTGGAGTATGTTTTTGCTGCGCAGTATCCGAATGGCGGCTGGCCGCAGAATTATCCAGTGGAGACCGGCTATCATGAAGCCATCACGCTGAATGATGATGCGATGACGCATGTGCTGGAGTTGCTGCATGATCTGGCGGAAGGGGACAATCATTTCGCCTTTGCCGATGCGGCGCTGAAGGAAAGAGCGAAGGCAGCCTTTGATCGCGGCATTGCTTGTTATGCCGCCATGCAGGTGAAGATCAATGGGCAGCCCACCGTGTGGTGCGCGCAGCATCATCCGCTGACGCTGGAACCAGTGAAGGCACGGGCGAAGGAGCCGCCGTCACTCAGCGGCGCGGAGTCGGCGAACCTGGTGAAGTTTCTCATGCGCAGCGGTCCGACCACGCCGGAGACCGTGGCGATGATCGAGGCGGCGCTGAAGTGGTTTGATGCGCATCGCATCACGAACCTGCGCAAGATCAAGAATGACGCCGGCAAGACCGATTATGTTACCGATGAAGCTTCCACCGAGGTGATCTGGGCGCGCTTCTACGATCTGACAACGGGCAAGCCCATCTTCGCCGGGGCGCAGGACGGCATCGTCTACAATAGCTTTGGGGAGATGGCCGCGAAGAACAAGGTGGCCTATGATTTCTTCACCACGCGTCCGAAGGAAGTGCTGGAGAAGGAAGAGCCGAGGTGGCGGAAGAGGCTGGAGAAGGAGAAGTGATTATTCGAATCTCAGTCATCTCATCATGATTGATCGCTTCAATGACCTGCCGCTGGAAGTCCGGAAACAGATTCAACTGTGGCTTTGTACTGAGGCTATCAGAGTCTGGGAACGTCATTGTGAGAAGAATCCAGCCATGGCCTATGTGGAAACAGTTTGTGGCACTCGACAGGTCGTTGACGTTTCACTACCTGCAGCGGCACTGCGCTGTGTTATCGAAGGCAAAGACGTCGAAAAAGTGAAATCACGCTATGGCGAGCCCATCGCCGCGATGCAGGACGAAGGTTTGGTTTTCCCGGATGAGGTGACGTTTGCCTATTATGCCATCTACAACCTCTTCGGGAGGCATGTGCTAGGTCGTGCTATCGACGACTGGTTGATTGCGAACCAGGCTCTGTCGGCGCAGGGAACTCAAGCAAACTTCAGGGTCATGCTGGGCGCTGCGTTTGCCGCCGCTGGAGTTGACTCTGACGATTGATTATCACACTGCGCTTGGCCTGTGTGTTTCAATGCGTATGAGATAGCGCATGCGCATCTTTCTGCTTTCCGCCCTCCTCACCGTTTCCGCCCTCGCCCAGGATTCCACGGCCTGGCTGGAGAAGAATGCCACTCTGATCTTCCATGAAACTTTCGAGCGGGAGGAGGATGGGAATCTGGCGGGGGCGATCGGCAATGGGTGGAACAGCGCGACGGCGAATCGTGCGCCCAAGATCAAGCAGGCAGATCTGGACGAGGGCATCCTGAAGGTGAGCAGCGCGACGGTGGAGGCGAAACATGCGGCGCATATTCATCACGAGGCTGGCTTTACCGATGGCGGTGCGGCGGTTCGCTTTAGGTTTCCTGGGCTGAGCAAGGACGAGACCCTGCAGCTCGGCTTTGTGGATCGTGAGCTGAAGGGCGTGCATGCCGGACATCTCTGCTACGGCGTGGTGAGGCAGTCGTCCGTGACCTTGATCGATCACAAAACGGGCATCATGAATCTGGAGAACAAGAAGCGTCGTGACGAGGCGCTGGCGAAGAAGGAGAAGGTGCCTGCGGACCTGGAAGCACTGTATAAGACCAAGACGATCGTGGCGCCCTACAAGGCTGACACGGAGTGGCATGAACTGATCCTGATCACCGAGGGCGATGAGATGCGCCTAACCATGGATGGCAAGCTGATCGCTAAGCATCGTTCGGAAGGCTATGCGCATCCGATGAAGCGCTGGTTCAGCTTTCTGATTCCAGCGACGGTGTGGATCGATGATGTGAAGATCTGGAAGGTGAAGTGATGAAGATTACTTCGCTCTTTCCAAAGTGGGCTCGGCCCAAGCGCCCCAGGCACCGGAGATGCCGTCTTTTCCCTGGATGCGGAGGGTGAGTTTCTGCATGCCTTGCACGTCGATCTTGAAGGACTGAGTATCGCCGGACTTGAGGGTAGGAGATTTCCAGAGCTCGCGGCCATCACCGAGGATGGTGGCTTCGACGGGGCCGTAGCCTTTTTCGAGCAGGCAGGCGCTGCCGGTGAGGGTCTGCCACTGGCCGCCGAGATCATACTCATAGGTGGAGTCGGCATGAGCGTAGAGGCCGTGATTGATCAAACCTTCAGGGCCGATGAGCGGGCCGCCTTCCGGAGTGCGATCATAGTGCACGCCGCTCCAGCCGGTGGAGGCCTTTAAGGGCGCCGCATCGGAGAGGACGAGCGTGTGAATCGTGGTAGGAGTAGCCGCGGGAGATGGTTTGTCGTTCGCGGTATCGGGTGCTCGGAGGCGGCGGATGAGCGCCTGCACATCGGGGTGGAGCTTGGAAAGCTGTTCTTCGTTGATATGACCACTCTTGAAGTTAGGCCACTGCTTGTCGAACTCGAGCTTCTGCACGGCTCTGGACACATCATAGGCACCCCCTTCGGTGATGCGGGCATTCATCGTGAGACCTTGAGATGACCAGACTCCGGCGGTGGCAGCACCATTCACGGCGACAGCCACAAAATGCAGGGCGGTGGTGGTCTTCTTGTGTTCGGGAATGGGTAGAGTGAGGCTGATGCTGCCTTTGTCATCCGGGATGGCGGCGGCGATCTCGCTATCGTAGTCGCCGCCACCGGCGGGGTCGGCATAAGCGAGCACGGTATGCACGGGGAGATCAGATTTCAGAGAGGCGGTGACATGGAGGCCATCGGAGGCGGGTTTGAGCTGCCAGTCATCAAAGGCGGCCTTTAACGGTGCGGCAATCTGCTTCACGCTGCCGGAGAACTGCGGATGCGCGGCGAGCTTCAAGGCATGCGGGAGGGAGAGGAAGGAGCCTTTGTCTTCACCACGCAGTTCATTGCCATAGGTGCGGTTGCCGGAGCCCATGAGGGCGGTGCCGCGGAGACGGCGGGCTGGCGCGCACTCTTTGCAGTGTGGGAGGCCCAATGCATGACCGAGCTCATGGCAGACGCCGCCAACAAAGATGCTGTTATACTTGCCGAGAGAGATGCGGCCATATTGGCGATCCTGCAGATGCTGATCGCGGACCGGGAGCAGGGCTGAGTCGAGCAGTGGTGAGTCCACCTGCCAGGCGGTGCCGCCCTGGCTGTTGCCACTGGCATAGTAAGGGCTGTGGTGGCTCATGATGCGGTTCGTCGCGTCCCAATCGGCAAGGTTGCAGAAGATGACGAGGGTCTCTTTTTCGCCATCGATACCGGCTTCGCTGAGTGCCTTGAGGCAGTCCTTGCGGATCTCCCGGCCGTCCTTGCCATCGGCCTCGCTGCACTCCTCAGACTTGAGTGTACCTTTGACCATGTGGAGATGCAGGAGGCCATCTTCTTCGAGATCGAGCTGGATGCTGCGGCCGGGGAAGCCCCAGGCAGTCATCTCGCGCAAATAGAAAGCCTGGATGTGCTGCATGACGCGGGTCAGGCGGGCGCGGTAGTCGGGCTGCGGCTCGCGGTCCTGCGGAGACCAGTAGCAGATGCGCATGAGCCGTTTGGTTTTCTGCGGAGCGTCTTTTTCCCAGCTCTCCAGCATGGCGCGGGCACGGTCGAGATCCTGAAGGGTGGGCTCGCCGGGAAACATCTCGCGGCGTGGTGAGTCCGCGAGCAATGAGCTGGTGAGGAGAGTGAGAGCTAGGAGTTGGGAGAAGAGGCTGGTCATCTAGATGAGCGGAG
Source organism: Prosthecobacter gellanilyticus (assembly GCF_007992435.1). GTDB lineage: Bacteria > Verrucomicrobiota > Verrucomicrobiia > Verrucomicrobiales > Verrucomicrobiaceae > Prosthecobacter > Prosthecobacter gellanilyticus. The sequence continues at coordinate 66,258 of NZ_BKAG01000004.1, forward strand.
CTTGAAGGAGGATGATACGGACGGCTTGTCTGAATTCGCAGTGGTGGGTGTGGATTTGGGAAAATGGACCTCAGCCATGGAGGAATGGAGAATGGAAAACTGAGAATGGAGGAATGGCTCAGGAGGGAGACTTCGGGAGAGGCGCTGGAGTAGCGTTTGTCTGAAATCTCAGCGGGCAGACGGTGATTGTGCAAGACGAGTGAGGAGGATTGCGCATGCTCCGGGCATGCCTTCGCAAGTCACCATTCTCGGCGCAGGGGTCATCGGCCTCTGCACGGCGCTTTATTGCGCACGGAGAGGCATGACGGTCTCAGTCATTGAAAGGAAGACGCGGCAGCGTGATGGCTGCTCCTTTGGCAATGCGGGGATGGTGGTGCCGAGTCACTTCATTCCACTGGCGGCGCCAGGCATGGTGGCTCTCGGGCTGAAATGGATGTGGAATCCAGAGTCGCCCTTTTACATCAAGCCGAGGCTGGACGCGGACCTCATGAACTGGGGCATGCATTTCTGGAAGGCAGCCTCTCAATCACGCGTGAATGCGACTGCGCCGGTGCTGCGAGATCTCAGCCTGCTGAGCCGTGAGTGCTTTGCGGAGATGGGGCTGGACTTTGGCCTGGTGCAGAAGGGGCTGCTGATGCTGTGCAAGAAGCAGGAGACTCTGGATGACGAGGCGCACATGGCGGAAAAGGCCCGTGCACTGGGCATTCCTGCGGAGGTGCTGGATGCGAAGGCCACGGCGGCACTAGATCCTAACGTGACCATGGACGTGTGCGGCAGTGTGTATTTCCCCAAAGACTGCCATCTGTCTCCGGCGCGGTTCATCGCGGCGCTTGAAGCAGAATTGGTTCGGCTGGGGGTGAGCTTTTTGTGGGAGACAGAGATTCAGGGCTTTGAGATGGAGGGAGATGCTCTGCGCATGCTCAAGACATCTCGTGGCCGGATCAAGCTTCAGGAGGTGGTCCTGTGCGGCGGCGTGTGGTCAGCGGAGATGGCGAAGGAACTAGGCCTAAAAATCCCGATGCAGGCGGGCAAGGGCTACAGCCTGACGCTGACGAACCCCAAGCAGCTTCCGGACCTGTGCAGCATCTGCACGGAGGCGCGGCTGGCGGTGACACCGATGGACGGCACACTGCGCGTGGGCGGCACCATGGAGATGGCCGGCATGGATGAAAGCGTCACCCAGCGGCGTGTGCGCGGCATCACACGGGCCTTTCCACAGTATTTCCCGGCCTTTGATGAACGTGACTTTGCCGAGGTGACGCCGTGGAGCGGGCTGCGTCCGGTCTCGCCGGACGGCATGCCTTACATCGGTAGAACACAACGCTGGAAGAATCTCACCGTGGCCACGGGTCACGCGATGATGGGACTGAGCCTGGCGCCCGCGACGGGGAAGATCGTGGCCGGTTTGATCGAAGGCGAGGCATCGCCGGTGGCGCTGGATTTGGTTTCGCCGGATCGCTTTGCATGAAAATGATATCCCTCGCTTTGCTGCTCCTTGGAATGCCAGCTTTCGGGCTGGACCGGCCGCAGTTGCAGATCCTGAATGCGGGGCCGAAGGCGGTGGAGATCTATTGGGAGATGGAGGACGGGCATCGGGTGCCGAACGGCAAGATCGAGGCTGGCGAAGACCGCATCATTGGGACGACGATTGGGCATCGCTTTGTGATCGTGGACGGGAAGAGGGAAACAGGCGTGGTGTGCCAGGTGAAGGTGCAGGGATTTCGCTATGATCCTGAGGCGGCGGATGGCGTGCCGCGCTTTTACACGCAGCGGGCGGACGCGGGTGGTTATCCCATCGTTGGTTCGGCGAGGCTGAATCCCTATGCGCTGAAGGAGGCGGTGTATCTGGCGGACCTGATGCTCACCTAGAGGCCAGATGTGCGCGCGGCAATGATCGCCAGCGGATCACGTCTGTGCATTCTGGCGCATGATGAGTTCACCACGGACCAGCCGGAGTTTGCATGGCTGGGGAAGCAGCCGGTGCCCGAGTTTGATGAGGTCCGGCGAAGGATTATCGTGATGCGCGGGCGCGTGGCATGGGCGGCAGCGCCACGGATCCTTTCTGCTCCTGCGCGGAAGAAAATCTGCTGGGGTATGAAGGCGATCCTTACCCGACCGAATGCATCTTCATCCATGAGTTCGCGCACAACATTCATCTGCGTGGCATGGCGAATGTGGATGCGACCTTTGACACGCGTGTAAAGGCTGCTTATAAAGCGGCGATGAAGGCGGGCTTGTGGAAGGGCAAGTATGCAAGCGTGAATCATCACGAGTATTTCGCCGAGGGCGTGCAGTCGTGGTTCGATAACAACCGCGAGAATGATCACGATCACAACCAGGTGAACACGCGCGCGGAGCTGCTGGAGTATGATCCTGGGCTGGCGGCGCTGTGCCGTGAGGTGTTTGGTGACACGCAGCTCAAGTACACGAAGCCTGTGACAAGGCTCACGGGACATCTGGAAGGGTATGATCCGGCGAAGGCACCGCGCTTTGTGTGGCCGGAGAGGCTCAAGAAGGCGAAGGAACTGATCCACGAAGCAGCGCAGAAGCGGGACAGGGAGGCAAATGCGCAAAGTGCGAAGTAAAGGTGTGGGATGCTCGCGGCAGGTATTGCGATTTCGGTGAAGTATTCGGGGTGCCTGGGCCGTTGAGAGCGCATGTGTTTCTTCCGACCTGTTTTGACTCTCCTGGCTGTGTTTGGAGTCTTGATGCTTTCCGCACCCTCGGGCCTCGCGGCGCGGCCGAACATTCTTTTCATCCTGGTGGATGACCAGTCGGCGTTTGATCTGAAGATGTATAACCCGAAGTCGACGCTGGAGACGCCGAACCTGGACAAGCTGGCGAAGGAGGGGATGGTCTTCGATGGGGCGTATCACATGGGATCTTCGATGGGCGCGGTGTGCACGCCTTCGCGGCACATGATCATGTGCGGGCGCACGGTGTGGCATCTGCCGGTCTCGCCGTGGGGGGCGAAGACGAGCCCGCCGAACCTGGAGCAGAACACAATGCCAGCCGTGTTTAACCGTGCTGGCTATGCGACGATGCGCACGTGCAAGATGGGCAACAGCTACGAGGCGGCTAACAAACTATTCACCGTGCGCCGTGATGCGACGAAGCGCGGCGGCGACAACGAGAGTGGCAGCACCTGGCATGGTGACCAGGTGATGAACTACCTGAATGAGCGCGCGGCCACGAAGGACACGGAGCGGAAGCCTTTCCTCATCGACTTCGGGTTCTCACATCCGCATGACACGCGTGATGGAAGGCCGGAACTGCTGGCGAAATATGGCGCGACGAACCACACGGATCCGAACACGCCGCCTTCAGAGCATTCAAAACAGCCGCCGCTGCCGGACAACTATCTGGCGAAGCACCCTTTTGATAACACGCATATCGATGTGCGTGACGAGGTGGAGGTGAGCGGGGTGTGGAAGCATCGTGATGAGGCGAGCATCCGCAATGAGATCGGCCGCCAGTATGCGTGCAGCGAGAACATTGACATCCAGATCGGCCGCGTGCTGGAGAAGCTGAAGGAGATGGGCGAGCTGGAGAACACCTACATCATCTACACGGCGGACCACGGCATCTCGATCGGCCACCACGGGCTGATGGGGAAACAGAACCTGTATCAGCATGCGTGGCGCGTGCCCTTCATCGTGAAAGGCCCGGGCATCCAGGCCGGATCACGTGTGGAGGGAAACATTTACCTTTTGGATATCCTGGCCACGCTTTGTGATCTGGCGGGGATTCAAGCGCCAGAGAGCAATGAGGGCACAAGCTTCAAGCCGGTGCTGGAAGGGCAGAAGAAGGTGATCCGCGAGGTGCTTTATGGGGCCTATGCCGGTGGCAGCAAACCAGGCATGCGCACGGTGAAGCAGGGTGACTGGAAGCTGGTGCAGTATGAGGCCCCGGACCGTGGGGTGAAGGAGACGCAGCTTTTCAATCTGGCGGTGAACCCGGAGGAGTATCTGAAGGAGCACGGCAGGAAGGAACCACTGCAGACGAATCTGGCCGCAGACCCCGCGCATGCGGAGAAGCTGAAGGAGATGCAGGCGCTGCTGCTGTCTGAGATGCGTCGACTGGAGGATCCGTGGCGGTTTGCGAATCAACCGGGAGATGATCTGCCTGCACCTCCACCGCCGGCGGCGAAGGGGGCTAACAAAAAGAAGGGTGAGAAGAAAAAGGCGGAGGAGTAGTCCGGAAGGCTGAAGTCGGAGTCCGGAGTTGGGCGTTCGGCCTTGCGGGGCGGATGAAAGGTCTGGAGTGGGGGCACTCGCGCTCCAAAGGTGCTGGGGGGCTCGTTGCTCCAGTGCACCCTGACCGCCTAAAGGCGGGGCTCCCAACGTGAGCGGGCGCGGGCGTCACTCTGATCATTTACTTTTCGGCGAACCAACTTTTTGACAACGGACTCGTGGCGAAGAACTCGAGCAGTTGCTTGGCCACTTTCTGGCGGCCTGGGTCACTGGGATGGGTGCCATCGCCGCCGAAGTCGTCTTTGACATATTTGAGGTCGTCGGTCTTGCGGCCTTTCTCGCCTTCGGACCAGAGGTAGGGGCCCCAGAGGAGCAGGGGTGATTTGGCGGTGGCCAGGGCCTCGTCTCCGCTGATCTGCTGCTGGATGAGGTGGCGCACGGCAAAGGCGCCCTCATAGGCGTAGGGCTCGGGGTTCAAGCCGGTGGTGGCATAGCCGCCGTAGATGCGGCTGCCGAGGTAGGCGATGCGCAGGTTCGGGAAGCGGTCTCTAAGGTTATGCAGGACCTTGATGGTGTCTGCCTCCAGGATTTTGAGATGGTCGGTCTTGGCACCGGAGGGGCCGGCATTGGCCAGCTTCACCCAGGCCACCTGCACCTGTTGCGGTGTGACGCCGGACGTCTCCAGCCGCCGCATGGCTTCCGGCCAGGGGCGGCCGTCTGGAGGTGCCCAGGCGGCCATGGTCTGGCCACCTTGGGCACAGTCCACGATGGTGAGCTTGCCTGACTTGCGCGGGTCCCCGTCCGCAATGCGCTTGAAGACGGAGAACTCCTGGGTGGCGTTTGACATGCTGATGGAGACAAAGACGACCTTGCCGTCCGCCGCCGGCTTGCCCTCGGCATTCAGGGGCTGGATCTGGGCCAGGGCTGCCTCGGCGGACTTTTGCAGCTCCGCAGGAGGTTCGTTGCTGCCCTTGCCATAGAGGCCGCCGTCCTCGCCCTCGTAGCGGGCCTCGGCGGTCATGTCCGTCAGCGGGGTCATGGACTCCGGGGCCTTGCGCTGGTTCGCCTGGCCGCCACGGCCACCACCACCTGGACTGCCACCACCACCTCCAGCCCGGCGGCGCATCTCCTTGGCGCGGTCGAGGTATTTCTGGTCCTCGGGGCTGAGCTTTTCACCGCCCTGCTCCCGGCGGATGAGATCCTGCGCACGGGGCCAGTCGATGGCTTCGCCGGGCTGCTGGCCTCCTTTGCCCTCGCTCTCACGGGTCGCCATGGCCTTGCGGACATAGGCGGTTTCCTCCTCGCTGAGGGTGCCGCCACCCTGGCGCTTTTCAAAAAGCTGCCTGGCCTTGTCAAAGTCGATCGGTGCATCTGCGGACTGGCTGAGAAGGCAGATCGGGCTGGCCAGGGTGAGGGCGAGCAGGAGAAGGGGTGGAAGCTTCATGGCGGGAATCTTCAACACCAGACGGGCGGGTTGGGTGCGGTCCGTGCCTGCCCAGGGGCGGATTTCCGGCAGGCCCGCCCCGTCCTTGCATTCCTGGAGATCGACCCTAGTTTGCGCGCCCTTTTTCGGGGTCTTTTAGCCAAAACGCCCCTTCCCAAACCCAAGCAACAAACACACATCAGACAAAGACCATGAGCAATCTCAAGCATGTCGCGGTCGTCGGCGCCACCGGAGCGGTGGGTGTGGAAATGCTGCGCTGTCTGGAACAGCGCGGTTTCCCCGTCGGCCAGCTCACCCTTCTCGCTAGCGCCCGCAGCGCCGGAAAGAAGATGAAATTCAAAGGTGAGGACGTGACCATTAAAGAGCTCACTCCAGACAGCTTTGCCGGTGTGGACATCGCCCTCTTCAGCGCGGGCGGCGGCATCTCGCGCGACTTCGCCCCGCATGCGGTGAAGGCCGGAGCCGTGGTGGTGGACAATTCCTCCTACTTCCGCCAGGACCCGAGCACCCCGCTGGTGGTGCCGGAGATCAATGCGGCAGACGTGAAGACCCACAAGGGCATCATCGCCAATCCGAACTGCACCACCGCCATCTCCCTGATGGCGCTGTATCCGCTGCATCAGGCCTTCGGCGTGAAGCGCATCTTTGCCAGCAGCTATCAGGCCGTGTCCGGAACGGGCGCGCAGGCCATCGAGGAACTGGCGAACCAGTCCCGCGAATGGGCCGCTGAGAACCGCGCCTGGGATGCTGCCAAGCTGGACAGCAAGCCGCACGTCTACCCGCACCAGATCGCCTTCAACGCCATCCCCCACGTGGACAGCTTCCTCGAGAGTGGCTACACGAAAGAGGAGATGAAGATGGAGAACGAGGGCCGGAAGATCATGCATCACCCGGACTTCCGCGCCTCCGTGACCTGCGTGCGCATCCCCGTCTTCCGCAGCCACAGCATCGCCATCAGCGCCGAGTTCGAAAAGCCCGTGACGGTGGAAGCCGCCCGCGAGGTGCTCAGCAAGGCCCCCGGCCTGGACGTGCTGGACGATCCTGCTGGCAAGGTCTACCCACTGGCCCTGGACATCGCCGGACGCGACAACTGCGCGGTAGGCCGTCTCCGTGTGGACTGCGCCCTGGACAACGGCCTGTCCTTCTGGGTGGTCGGTGACCAGCTCCTGAAAGGCGCGGCGCTGAACGCGGTGCAGATCGCGGAGTGCCTGGTATAAGGCTTCGTTTCGACATTCCTCTGGGGGCATCTGTCCCGGTCCATTTCCGACCGGTCAGGTGCCCCTTCACTTTAGTATTCCCTTTTGCCCGGTTTTTGGCTTCAATCCCGGCAAATCCCCCCCGATTCCCCCCGCCATGCGTTTTTTTGTCTTTCTGACCCTCTGCCTCTGCGCCGTCCAGGCCCGTGGCCAGTATGAAATCTCCCTGAAGCTGCCGCGCTCCAATTTCATGGCGCTGGAGGGGATCACCGCGACCGTGCAGATCACGAACCGCAGCGGCACCACGGCCGTGCTCGGTGGCCCGGGACGCGCAGACTGGCTCTCCTTTGAAATTCTGAGCGGCGCTGGCAACTCCCTGGCGCAGATGGATGTGGACGGCTCTGACCTGCTGCAGGTGCCCGCCGGTGGCACGGTGCAGCAGAAGGTGGTGGTCACGAATGCGTACGCCCCCGCCGACATGGGCAACTATGCGATCAAGGCGCGCATCCTGGATTCCAAGAGCGGCACCCACTATGAAAGCGACCGCACGCGCTTCAGCATCATCGACAACAAGCCCATGTGGGAGCGCAGCTTCGGCGTGCCCGAGGGCATGAAGGACGCGGGCGCCGCTCGCCGCTATGCACTCCATATCTTCCGCGACTTTGACAGCACGTCCCTCTATGTGCGGCTGATCGATGACCGCACGGAGACGAGGCTGAATACGTATCGCCTGGGCCCGCTGAGCATGATCCATGATCCGCAGATCACCCTGGACTCACAGAACCAGCTTAACGTCCTCTTCATGGCACAGGCGCATGTCTTTGCCTATGCCGTGGTGGCCCCGGACGGCAAGCTGGCGAAGCTGGCCTACTACTCGGACGAGAAGAACGGCCGCCCGATGATGCAGCAGACGGACAAGGGCCTGATCCAGATCGCCGGTGGTGAGTATTTTGACCCGAACAAGCCCGAGGGGAACGCCAAGAAGGTGGGCGGCAAGCCAGTGTCCAAGCGGCCGCCGGGCCTGTGAAGAGGTGACCTTTCCGTTGAGTTAGATCGGAAGGCCTTTCTGAAATTCGAAGACCTGGCAGCGCCGTCGAGAGGGATTGAGCGCGGCGCATCTGTGTGCGCACTGAATGACTTGTGAATGAAAAGTCAGCGCATGCGCGCCGGAGAGGCACGGCTGCTCCATGCCTCTCCTCGCCCTTGATAAAGAGCCTAACAAACGATCATTTCTTGCCTTTGGCTGAGGCGGCGCTGAACCAGTCGCCACCACCTCCACCGCTGCTGCCGCCGCCGCCGAGATTGCCGAAGGGGTTGTTGTTAAAGCCGCCACCGCCGGAGCGATTGCCGCCGCCCTGACCACCACCGCCGCCGGGACGACCCTGGCCGCCACCAGCACCCTGGCCTGCGGGACGTGGTCCGCCGCCACCTCCGCCACCCTGTTTGCGCTCGAAGTCAGGCTTCGATTTCAGGCTGAGGGCGATGCGCTTGCGCTGGATATCGACTTCCATGACCGTGGCCATGACTCGCTGGCCGACCTTCACGGCTTCCGCAGCATCACGCACGAAGCTGTCGCTGAGCTGGCTGACGTGGGCCAGGCCGTCCTGGTGCACGCCAACGTCGATGAAGGCACCGAAGGCGGTGACGTTCGTGACCACGCCGGGGAGCTTCATGCCCACCTGCAGGTCCTTCATCTCGTTCACACCTTCCTGGAACTTGAAGACTTCAAACTGCTTACGCGGGTCGCGACCAGGCTTGGCGAGCTCGTTCATGATGTCCTGCAGCGTCGGGAGACCGACGTCCGTGCTGACATACTTTTTCAAGTCGAGCTTCTGGCGAAGGTCCGCCTTGCCCATGAGTTCGGCGACGGTGCAGCCGAGGTCAGCGGCCATCTTTTCCACCAGCGGATAGCGCTCTGGATGCACGGCGCTGGAGTCCAGCGGATGACCGGCATCACGGATGCGCAGGAAGCCCGCGGCCTGCTCAAAGGCTTTGTCACCGAGGCGCGGGACCTTCATGAGGTCTTTGCGGGACTTGAACGGGCCGTTCTCATTGCGGAAGGCCACGATGTTTGCCGCATGCGTGCTGTTCAGGCCGGACACATAGCTGAGGAGCTGCTTCGAGGCGGTGTTCACCTCCACGCCGACATTGTTCACGCAACTGATGACGATGTTGTCCAGACCGTCTTTGAGCTGCTTCTGATCCACATCGTGCTGATACTGGCCCACGCCGATAGACTTTGGATCCAGCTTCACAAGCTCCGCGAGAGGATCCATGAGACGACGGCCAATGGAGACGGCGCCACGCACGGTGACGTCATGGTTCGGGAACTCCTCACGAGCGACCTCGCTGGCGCTGTAGATGGAGGCGCCGCTTTCATTCACCATGATGACGGGGATGTGTTTTGGCACACCGATCTTGTTGATGAAGCCTTCGGTCTCGCGGCTGGCGGTGCCATTGCCGATGGCGATGGCTTCGATCTTGAAGCGCTCGACCAAGTTCAGCACGAGAGTCTTCGCGTGCATGAGGCTGTTGCCTTCACCGAGCAGATAAATGACGTCATTGAAGAGAAGCTGGCCCTGCGCATCGAGCACCACGGTTTTGCAGCCGGTGCGGAAGCCTGGGTCAATGCCGAGCAGACGCTTCTGACCGAGAGGTGCGGCCATGAGGAGCTCGCGCAGGTTGTCGGCGAAGACCTTCACGGCATCCGCGTCCGCCTTCTTCTTGGAGTCGAGACGGAACTCGGTCTCCATGCTGGAGCTGAGCAGGCGCTTGTAGCTGTCGGCGCTGGCTAGCTTCATCTGCTCGGTGCAGGCATTGCCGCCCTTCGTGAACATCATGGTGACGATCTGCACAGCGGTCTCTTCCGGCGGCTGAATGCGCATGAGCAGGTAGCCTTCTTTCTCACCACGGCGGATGGCCAGCATTCGGTGGCTGGGGATGGACTTGAGCGGCTCGGTCCAGTCGAAGTAGTCGCGGAACTTCTGTGCTTCCTCGTCCTTGTCTTTGCCATACATGACCTTGGAAACCACGGTGCCTTGATCGGCGAAGAGCTTACGCAGAGCCGCACGAGCCTCGGCATTGTCGCTGATGCGCTCGGCGATGATATCGCGAGCACCGGCAAGAGCATCGTTCGCATCTTTCACGCGCAGCTCTTCATTCTCATGATCTGGATTCACCAGCTTCGCAGCTTCGGAAGCGAGGTCCGCACCGGCGGTGAGCATGTTCGCCTCGATGAAGTCGGCGAGAGGCTCCAGACCTTTCTCTTTGGCGATCGTGGCACGCGTGCGGCGCTTTGGACGGAAGGGGGCAAAGATGTCTTCCAGGACGTTGATCGTCTCGGCCTTCTCGATCTTCGCGCGAAGCACGTCCGTCATGAGCTTGCGCTCCTCCAGGGACTTCACGATGGCGGCGCGGCGGTCATCCAGGACCACCAGCTGCTCCATGCGGTCCTTCACGTTCTGGATCTGCACCTCGTCCAGCATGCCGGTGGCTTCCTTACGATAGCGGGAGATGAAGGGCACCGTGGCACCATCGGCGAGCAGCTTGGCGGTGGCACCGACCTGGATGGCCTTGATGTTCAGTTCCTTCGCCACGCGTTCGACGTGGGCGACATTGATGTTCAGTTCAGCAGCGGCAGACATTTGGAGGAAAGGGGTTGTGGCGCGGCGCGCCGGGTTGGAAACGCTGAGTTAGCGAGACGTGACGACCGCAGCAAGATGAAGAGTTTTGAGGGGAGAAATTAAGTCCCTTGACGGGCCTCGGAAACGGCGGTGCCAGAGCCAGGGAGAGCTTGTCAATACACGGAATTTTTGGTGTGAATCAGAGATGGCGGCGAAAAAGACCTTGGAAATACCCATTATCACTGTGCGCGGGCAGCGTGTGCTGCTGGATTCTGACCTGGCGGCTCTGTATGAAGTGCCCACCAAGGCGTTCAATCAGGCGGTAAAGAGAAACCTCTCCAGGTTCCCTGATGATTTCTCCTTCGTGCTCTCAGGGGAGGAATGGCTTCACTTGAGGTCACAATCTGTGACCTCAAGTTCAGAGCATGGCGGCAGGCGATATCCACCTCGAGTCTTCACCGAGCATGGAGCCCTCATGGCGGCCTCGATTTTGAACAGTGACCGAGCGGTGGCGATGAGTGTGTATGTCATCCGGGCGTTCGTTGAGATCCGGGAAAAGCTGGCAGCCAACCAGACGATCCTCAAGCGGCTGGCGGAGATCGACCATACCCTGCTCATTCATGATGCTTCACTGCGGGACATTTACCAGAAGCTACGTCCGCTGCTTACGCTGCCACCAGAACCGCCCGGCAAACCCAAGCGAGAGATTGGCTTTCATACCAAATCTTAAATATTGACACTTTTTCCACTATATTGAACAACCTGGGGCCGTTCTTGCTCCTGCCCTAACAATCGCATGTCCTACCGCACCAGCCCCGCCCCCCTGACCACGATGCCGCCCGGCATCCCTTACATCATCGGCAACGAGCTGGCGGAGCGGTTCAGCTTCTATGGGATGCGGACGATCCTGATGATCTTCATGACCCAGTCATTGATGACTCATGGTGGAGCCAAGGATATCATGAGTGAAGCCGAGGCTTCGACGTGGATGCATTACTACATGGCGGCCGTGTACTACACACCGCTCATTGGTGGATTGATCGCGGACTTATGGCTAGGGAAGTATCGAACGATCATTTCCCTCTCCATGCTATACTGCCTGGGACATCTCATTCTGGCCATTGATCATACACGCACCGGCCTGTTTTGGGGTCTTGCGTGCGTGGCGCTCGGTGCTGGCGGAATCAAACCCTGTGTCGCGTCTCATGTTGGAGATCAATTTGGTTCCGGAAATTCACGTTTGTTGCCCAGGATCTATAACTGGTTTTATTTCTCCATTAACTTTGGCTCGTTCTTCTCCACCCTGCTGACTCCATGGTTGATGAAGCACTACGGGCCTCATGTAGCCTTCGGGGTGCCGGGGATCCTCATGTTCATTGCAACGGTCATGTTTTGGATGGGAAGGAACAGCTTCGCCCACATTCCCCCTCAACCGAAAATGTTCATGGAAGAGCTCCTTCGGCCTGCGGTGCTGCGTTCTCTGGCAGGACTGGTGATGATCTTCCTCTTCATTGCCATGTTCTGGAGCCTCTTTGATCAAACTGCTTCTCGATGGGTGGCGCAAGCAACGAGAATGGACCTGCACATGTTTGGAATCGAGGTGCTGCCTGACCAGATCCAGGCAGTGAACCCGCTGCTAGTGCTGGTGATGATCCCTCTTTTCTCCCTCGTAATCTATCCGTGGACCAACCGTGTCTATCAGCTCACTCCACTGCGGAAGATTTGCATCGGCTTTGCTGTGGCCGCAGTTTCCTTTGTAATCCCGGCCTTGGTGGAGAGCTGGATTGCCGCCGGCGAAAAACCGAGCATTTGGTGGCAGGTACTCGCCTATGTCTTGATCACAGGGGCGGAGATCATGATCTCCATTACCTCTCTTGAGTTCAGTTACACACAGGCTCCTGCGCGGCTAAAGTCCTTCATCATGGCGCTGTATTACTTCGGTGTCGGCTTGGGCAACACCTTCACCTCGTTGGTCAACAAGTCGATTGAGAAAGCTGGTATCGCAAGCAGCCTAACAGGCGCTGGGTACTACTGGTTCTTTGTCAAGTGCATGGCCGTCACCACGGTGATATTCGTCTTCGTCGCCATGTTTTACAAAGGCCGGACCTATCTACAGGATGACAAGGATGTGGTGTCACCGGGAGCTTGAGGCTTCCCGCAGTTTGCCAAACACACTGCGAATCTGCTCCACATTGCCGATGGCGAGCACGACTTCGTATTCAAAAACGAGGCCAGGCTTCAGCGCGAAGGTCTGGAGTGGCGCGGCGTAGCTGACATCGCCCTTGTTCCCCTCGCGCACACGGTAGCAGGTGGCTTCGTGCGCATGCGGGCAGAGGATGCCGAGGCCGCTGTCCTTGGCATCCACCCAGGCCAGCCAGGGCTCGCTGAACTGGATCATCTCATTTGGAAAGCCGGGTTGCTTGCGGGTGAGCTGGCCGTCCTTGCTAATGTAGACCAGGGTATCGAGCGCAGGCTTCACAAAGAGCGCCGGAAGCTCCTGGTGATAGGGCTTGTGCTCTTTGTCCCCACTGTAGCTCATCTTGAACTTCAAACGAGCCAAGCCGCCCTCGAGACGCAGCCACTGCTCCAACGTGACTTCTTTGAGAAGAGCACCCGTGGCCCAATGGCGTGGATGCATTTTGGCGTAAATTTCGTTAGGTGATTCGCGAGAATTCAGCACGAGCGCCGGCTCGTTCTTCCAAGAGCCGCCCTGCACGGGATTGTAGCGCCAGGGTTTGCCGTTCCAGTCGCTGCCATCCGTGTCGCCATAGTAGGACTGCTGGAGATAGCGGCCCACGTCATAGGCATTCAGCAAATTATCTTTGGAGCCGGAGTGGGAAAACCAGCCCACGCAGGCCCCGGCGCTCATGTTCACGCCGAGTCGGACGTGATCGTTGTCCAGATAAACCCAGCGCTCCGCAGCGGGAGCGCTGAGGGTGATCAGGCAGAAGATGGCAGCAAGCAGACGCATGAGGCATCAGGGCTTGGCCACACCCTTGAGACTGAAGTCGTCGTAATGCACGTCGATGGCGTTCGTGGTCAGGCTGACGAGGCTCTTGGTGTCATGATTGATGCCAGGAGACTTGAAGCTTCCCACGGCTTGTCCGTCGATGCTGACGCGGATCTCATCGCCCTCGGTCTGCACCACCAGTGTGTGCCAGTCTTGAAGCGTGAGCTTCGCCGGGAAGCGCTGCACCTTCGTGGCCAGCATCTTCTTTTCATCTTCGGTGAGCTGGTTGGCCTTCTTGCGGTCATAGAGACCATTGGCGAGATCAAAGCCGCCCGTCTTGGCATCTGCCACCTGCACGCCGGTGGGGCTGATGGTGGCCTGGCAGATGTGACCGGCGTGGGAACCTTTGTAGTTCTTGTCATCAAACCAGACATTGAAGCTCTTCGCCTTGTCGCTCACGAAGCGGAACTTCACCGTCACTTCCAGGTCGCGCTCGCCCTCGAGGCGGATGTTATCCACCGCGCTGTGATCGGAGGTCGGAGCCGTGATGCCCACAAGCATGCCGTCCTTCACCACGCTGGAGCTTTTGTAGTGGCCCCAGGCCTTGCCAAAACCCTCGCCGGAGAAATCATCGGCAAAAATGACGCGGGAGTAGTCGGCGGCGAGGGCTGCCGAGGAGAGAAGACTGAGAGAAAGGAGCAGTTGGAGAGGTTTCATGGGGCGGAAGAGAACGCCGGTGAATCCGCTCTTTTGCGTCTTCATTACTTCTGCTGTCATTTGTTTCATGCTCACTGCCCCCAGTCCCCATCTTTCAGCGCCTTACCGCTGCGGCTGGCTGCTATGGGCCTTCGTCATTCTTGCTTCGTCATTCGTCATTCCTACGGCGCGGGCGCATCCCTCGGACATCAGCTATCTGAAGGTGAAGGTGGAGCGGCAGAGGGTGGAGATGCGCTTCACCTTCAACCTGCTGAGCCTCACACGCTTCGCGCCTGGCATGGATGCGAACAACGACCGGCAGATCGACCAGGTTGAGATCGAGTCTTCGAGGACTGCTTTGCTCGACTACCTCAACAAGCACATCCAGGTGCAAGTGAATGAGAAAGAGGCCACGCTGGGCACGGCAAGCCCCTTTGAGTGCGTCTGGCCTGCGGTAGAGGGAAAACACATCGCAGCGGAGGCAGACTATCCTGTGCGCTATGTGGACATTGTCTTCACGCAGGAGGCCAAGCCTGTGCTGGCGGATGTGTGGCTCGGCTTTGACATCTGGCGGCAGACGGGTCCGCTGGGGAGCATCGAAGCCACCTATGCGCAGGATGATCTGATGACGCAGGTTCCTTTTTCGATGAGCGAACCCGACTACCTCTATGACACGGGGTATGCTGTGGAAGATATTTTCAAGGCCGAGGAGCCGAAGCCCGCATCCAAAGAGTCAGATGCCGTCAAGCAACCCTACTGGATGAGCCACCCCCTTGAGCTCATCATTCTGCTGATGTGCTTTTTGCTATTCGTTGGCTACGTCATCCGCCGTCACAAGTGACATCACTGCGGCCATTCACTGCGCTCTGCGGGACGTTTCCTGAGCCAGCGTGCCAGTCGTGCGAGCGGGCTCATCTCTGACTCAGGCAGGGCTTTGACAATGTCCGCCTGCTTTTCGCGTGGGATGGACGTGGCTGTGCCATCCGCATGCAGCCGCTTGCTGCAGCGCGCTTCGGCGAAGTCGATGAACCACGCGGGCGCTTCTGGGATGCGCGCGGGCAGTGGAAGCTGCATCCACGTGCCGTTTTCACGACGGTACAGATAACCGCTGCCACCCGCCAGAGGTTGAACAGCGGTCGCGCGTTCGTTGCGCTTGAGAGTTGGGGTGAGAGGGTCTCCGGTCAGGGTATCCCACACGCGATGCGCGCCCTCCGTGGTGATGGTGATGAGCGACCTGCCATCCGGCGTGAGGGCGAGATGCTGCACGGGCGCGTCATGACGGAGATTTTCACACACCTGTCGTCCGCTGACCGTCTCCGTGACATGCACCTGGTGGTCGGGGTCACAGGTGAAGGTGCGCTGCGCACTCTTCAGCATGAGCTCGGATTCTCCAGCCTGCCCGGCCGAGGCTGTCAGAGCGCCGGCGGCCTCCGGCACGGGATCCTTCCATACGCGCGGCTGGAGCATGCTCGCGTGCAGCTCCCAGACCTCCAGCGCGGCTTCTCGTGCTTGCACATCGATGGTTAAGCTGCCGTCGTGGCTCGCGGCGCAGAGATCCACCAGTTGCTGGCTTTGATGAGCGCTCACCGTCTGGCCGTCCTGCTGCCAGAGGCGCAGATCACCGCGCTCGCTGATGGCCAGGGTCATGGGCTGTGGCCCGCCGGTCATGCGGCAGAGGCGGATGCCGCCGTTCAGTTTCTCCCCGGCATCCAGCGGGCGCATCTCACGGGCGTTCCAGGTCATCACGACACCATTTGAATCTCCCGTGAGCAGCACCTCGCCATCCGCATTGAAACCCGTGTCGGTGATCGGAGCCGTGGAGACCAGCGGCGCGCCGAGGGGCAGGAGATGATTCGATGTCTCGTAGACTTGAATGAGCCCGTTCCACAGGCCCACGGCCACCAGCGTGCCCTGCGGATTCACGGAGAGGGTAGAAATAAAGCCATCTGAGACACCACGCGGGGCGTGGATGTCCCCAGTGCCACGCGGATCCAGCAGTGACAGCGCACGTCCATGGGCCACGACCACATTCTTAGCCTTCTCATCGATGACCATCTTCTGCACTGGCTCGATGAGAGGTCGCACAGCAGCGGCAGGCTTGCCTTGGGCGATGTCCCAGAGTCTCGTCTCCGCTCCGCCTGCTTTCGGGTTGGCTGCGGCCATGACAAATTCTCCATGACCGCTGATGGCCAGCGCGGCCACACTCTCCGTGAGCTTGTCCTCAAATTGCAGAAAGGCTGCCGCGCCGATGTCATAACGCGCTAGTGACCCATCCGTGAATCCCAGGATGAGGAAGCCATCATCTGAGCTGGTCTGCACGGCGCTGATTTTCAGTCCTGCCGGCAGTCCGAGCTCGGTGGCAGCATTCTCGGTGCCCTGGCTGACATCGAGGCTCCAGCGCATGATGAGGTCAGGCTTTTCCTTGTCACCACTGCACACGGCCACGGCCACCCGGTGCTGTGCATTCACGGCCACATGCATGATGTGCTCCCAGCCGGGCTTCACGCTCAGAGTCATGGATGAGCGATGCCCGAGGTGCGACTGCATGAGCAGCGCCGAGAGGTAGGTGGCGGCGGTGCCATTCTGTGGATCTTCACGCAAGGCGAAGGCCAGATGTGCGATGGCATCGCTGTTGCGACCGCGCTCGCTGAGCAGGCGCGCATCATGGAAATATTTCCGGCTGCTGTTATGGAGGCGCGCAGAGCGCTGCTGCACCTCCAGCGCATGCTCTTGCTGTTGCTGGCGGTATTGCTGTAGAAAGTGCCAGCCCTTGGGGGCCGCCGCGGCCAGCGCCACGGTGCCCGCTGCCACCGCCCAGCGATAGCGGCGCATCCACTTGCCCAGGAGATAAAGCATCCCGCGTGCGCGGGCACTCACTGGCCAGTCATTCAGATGACGCTGCACGTCCGAGGCCAGTGCCTCGGCGCTGGCGTAACGTTGGTTGGGATCGATCGCGAGCGCCTTCAGCACGATGGCATCCAGGTCACCACGCAGGTTCCGGTCCCGGGCCGAAGGCGGAACGAGAGGCTGCTCTATCGCCGCGCGCAGCGCCACCTCCATGGGTTTCCCGATGAGTGATTTCTGATCCACCGCGGCGGTGCCGGTGAGCATCTCGTAAAGCAGGGCGCCGAGAGCATACACATCTCCGCGCACATCTGCGGCAGCGCCGCCATGCTCCGCCTGCTCAGGGCTGATGTAGCCGGGCGTGCCAATAATCTGGTCATGCAGGGTGAAGATGACATGTTTCCCCAGCGCGCGGGCTTCCAGAGCCCGGGCGAGACCGAAGTCGACCACCTTCGGTTTCGGGATGCCGTTTTCGACTGTGACGAGAATGTTCGCCGGCTTCAGGTCACGATGAATGACGCCTTTTTGATGCGCATGATGCACCGCCTCACAGACGGCGATGAAAAGCCGCAGCCTGTCCCGCAACACCGGCGAGGTCTGCCGAACATAGCTGGTGATGGAGGTGCCGTCCGCACGCTCCATGGCAAAGAAGAGACGGCCATCCACCGTCTCGCCCGCATCCAGCACGCGGGCGATGCCAGGATGGTCCATCATGGCCAGGGCTTGGCGCTCCATTTCGAAGCGGGCGATGATGGGCGTGGTATTCACCTGGCCGCGCAGCACTTTGATCACCACCTCACGCTGCACCGGCAGGCTCTGGCGGGCTTTGAAGACCACTCCGGAGCCACCGCCGCCGAGTTTCGAGCCGAGCTTGTACCGTCCCATGAGGGAGGTTTCCAGGTTCTCCTCCCTCAGGTCGTGGGACGTGTCCAGGACATCAAAGGTGGGCGTGTCCATCTCTTCCGCGTCCAAACCACCGCGCAGCATGCAGTAGGGGCAGAAACCGGCTGACCCTGAGGGCAGCGGGCGGGAGCAGTCTGGGCAGAGCGAGGGGGGCAAAGCACCTAAAATGGAGCGCAAACCTGGCGCGGTGGCAAGTGGCATGCACCTCGCACGATTTTTGCTCTGTCCCTCGTTTCAGAATCATGCAAACTCCGCGCATGCGCAGTTTTTTGGCCCTCAGTCTCTGTCTCCTTGCGGGATCACCTCTCCGCGCGGTGACTTCTGCCGTCACGCCTCCGGCTCCTGCGCCCGGCACACCGCCTCCCGCTGCTCCTGTTCCTGCGAAGCCTCCGGCCCAAGTGAAGGACGATCCTGCTCCGCCAAAACCAGCCGCGGAGAAGCCGAAGGATGCGCCGGTGAAACCGCCGCCGAATGATGCCTATCGTCAGATGGAGCTGCTCACGCGGGCGATGGAAACGATCCGCCAGAGTTACGTGAACGAATCGCAGATCACCTATGAGGCGCTGGTGGAAGGTGCGCTCGAAGGCATGCTGCGAAAGCTCGACCCGCACTGCGAATACATGGGCAAGAGTCTCTTTGAGGACATGCGTCGCGAGCAGGCGGATGAGTCTGAAGGCGTGGGCATCAGCGTGGCGCTGCGTGAAGGCACGCTCACCATCGTCAGCGTGCGTGAAGACGGGCCCGCCGCTCATGCGGGGGTGCTGGCCGGAGACCAGATGGTGCGCATCAATGACGTGCTCACAGACAGCGTGGGCGTGGCAGAGGCCATCCAGCTGCTCAGCGGCAAGGCGGGCGAGTCCCTGAAGCTCACCATCCGCCGTCCGGGCACGAAGCAGTTCCTGGAATTCAACATGGTGCGTGAGACATTGAGCGAGACCTCCGTGCATGATGCCATGCTCTTCACCCCGAAGCTGGCAGGTGAGTATAAAATTGGTTATGCCCGTGTCTCCGAGTTCACCCAGGCCACGGCGGATGATCTGAGTGATGCGCTGGACAACCTGGAGAAGCAGGGCATGCAGGCCTTTGTGCTGGACATGCGCAACAACCCTGGCGGCCTGCTGGATAGCGCGGTGGCGGTTTGCGGCGAGTTCCTTCCCGAGGGAACAGTGGTGGTGACCACTGAAGGGCGCATCGCCTCGCAGAATCCGCCTCCTTATCGCACGCCGTCTCGTGAGGGGAAGAAGCCGCGCCGCTATCCCATGGCTGTGCTGATCAATCATGCCAGTGCGAGCGCGGCGGAGATCACCGCAGGTGCGCTGCAGGATTTGAAGCGCGCCATCGTCGTGGGCACCACGAGCTTTGGCAAAGGCAGCGTGCAGAGCATCATCCCGATGAAGAACGGTGCTGCCATGCGCCTCACCATCGCCAAATACTACACGCCGAGCCACCGCACCATTCATGAGCACGGTGTGGAGCCTAACATTGTGTCTGTTTTAAGCACTGAGGAGGAGATCCGCGTGGCCAAGTGGCGTGTGAACCACAGCACGGGTGAGGCTGCGGCCATCGAGATCGCGAATCTAGGCGACAAGCAGATCGAGCGCGCCGTGGATGCCCTCAAGGGCGCGCTTGTGTTCGAGTCGTTCAAACCGAAGGAAGAGGCTCCGAAGCCTGCCCCTGTCAAAACACCGCCGCCGAACGTGCCGAAAGCTTTGCCGATGCCTCCCGCGAGCGCGCCCGCACCTACTGCGGCACCGAAGTCCGAGTAGGTGGCGAGAGCTTGGTGTGACGTGGAAGTCGCGGTAGCGTCCTGGAGTGCGCCAGTCCTCTGGCGCTTTTGCCGGAGCGAGTGATTTGCGAGTTTCAAAACATGGAATGACCTCAATAGGCCTTCGCATCAAGTCTGCGCGAAGTTGCTCGTCAGGACTTCGAGAGCGCCGGAGGACCGGCGCACTCCAGGACGCTTCGCGAAGATCAAGACTCCGTGACCTAACGAAAGTTACTCGACTTTCTTCTTCCCCTTGCCCTTCTTCTTTTTGCCTTGGGGCATCTCTGCTTTCGGTGTGGCATCCGGCTCGAACTCGGGAGTGCTGCCGGTGAGGTCAGCGAGGAGCCGGGACACGTAGCTGTTGAAGCGTGGATCAGGGGATTCACCCTTGGTGGGCAGCTTCTTCAGGTCCTCGACCGCAGGCTTGGCGGCATCTCCAAGATCACCGATGGCGCACAGCGCGCTCATGCAGGTGAAGACGTTGTGCTTGCTCCAGTCCGCGAGGCTGACGAGAGCGGTGAGGGCGGCGGTGCGCTCGGCATCGCTGCCGTGTTTCGCCAGCGCCCAGTTCGCGGGGATCTGCACATAGGTGGAGCTGTCCTTGGCGGCGTTTAGCAACTCGGCGTGCAGTTGCTCCACACCGACTTTGCCACGCATCAGCGCGCCCATGGCGGCCCAGTGGCGGATGGCGCTGTCTTTGTCCGTGAAAGCGGTCTTCAGCTCGGCATTCAACTCTGGCTTCATGGATGAAGCCGCACCTGCGACGCTGAGCACACGCTGCATGGGGTAGAGCTCGTCATCATGCGCCATGTCATAGGGCGTGGTGCCTTCGGCACGCTGATGCATCTCTCCTTCGGGGAGCAGACCGACGTCACGGATTTTTACGGCGAGGGATTCCTGGGCCTGGCGCATCTTGGCGAGCACCTCCGCATGCTCGGGCTTGTCCGCGAGGTTGTGCACTTCATCGCGGTCAGATTGCAGATCGTAGAGCTCCTCGGCGGCCTTGGGCTGAGTCCAGAAGATGGACTGCTCGGGCGTGGTCTTGCCCTCATCGTAGAGCTTGCGCCAGACCTGCGTGGTGGGTGTCTGGAACTGATAACTCACGTGCTGGGCTTGCGAGAGATGCGGCATGAAATTCCGCACATAGACATAGCGGCCATCGGTGACGCTGCGCACGGCGTCGTAGCGCTCATCCATGCGACCGCGGAAGCCATAGATAAAGGGTTGCGGCTCGCTCTGGAATTTGCCGGCGAAGGCGTGTCCCTGCATCCACTCCGGCGGCTGCACGCCGATGATGCTGAGCAGGGTAGGGGCGAGATCCACGAAGCTGACGAGGCGGTCTGATTTGCCACCGGTCTTGTATTCTTTCGGCGCGAGATGCTGCCACTTCGGCGGGAAGTAGACGACCAAGGGCACATGCAGGCCGCTGTTGCAGGGCCAGCGCTTGCTGCGCGGCATGCCACTGCCGTGGTCCGCATAGTAGAAGATGATGGTGTCCTCGGCGAGGCCTGCGGCTTCCAGTTCCTTCAGACGTTTGCCAGCGCTGGCATCTGCCAGGGTGACCTGGTCATAGTATTGCGCCCAGTCCTGCCTGACTTCAGGTGTGTCTGGATGGTAGGCGGGCACACGCACGCCTTTCGGATCATGCACCTGCTCATGCGGCCGGGTGCGGATCTGGCTCTCGTGGCTGCAGGTCTCGTTGAAGATGGCAAAGAAGGGCTGGCCGTCCTTGCGCTTCTTCCAGTGTGCGTTGCCAGAGGACTCGTCCCAGGTTTCCTTGGTCTTCGCGAGATTGTAGTCCTCCTTGCTGTTGTTCGTGCAGAAGTAGCCGGCCTCGCGCAGCAGCTGCGGATACATCTTTGTGCCCTTGGGCATCTGCGTCATGCTGCGCATGTGCTCGCCACCGGTGGAGGGCGGATACATGCCCATGATGATGGTGGTGCGGGCTGCGGCGCAGACAGGTCCGTTGGACCAGCACTTGTTGAAGAGCATGCCCTTCGCGGCCAGCGCGTCCACATTCGGTGTGGTGGCATAGGTATCACCATAGCAGCCCATCTGCGGGCCGTGGTCCTCACTGGTGAGCCAAAGAATGTTAGGCCTGTCAGCCGAAAACGCAGCGTGGTGAAGGCTGGAGGAAAAAAGGAGGCACGCGAGGAGGAGCAGTCGCTTCATGGTAGGTTGGCGGCTGCAAACGCAGCCGCCACATGCCATCCTTCATTCAAGTTTGGAACCGTCTTATTTCGCGTAACCGTCCGCAGCCTTGCCATCGGCGCTGAGCTTGCCGGTGGTCCAGAGGAGGGCGCGGGTGATGAGCTTCACATAGCGCTCGTCCTTCACCGTGTCCGTGTTGTGGCCGATGGTGGTGCTGAAGATGCGGGTCTTGTTCGGGCCGTATTCATTGGTCCAGACCACCACAGCGTTGGCTTCCGTGGACTTGGCATCGGGCGGAGGAGTTTCGCCCTTCTTCACCTTCGGTGGCACGATTTGCTTGCCGCTGGCGAGCGGGGTGCCGGTGAGGACCTGGATGTTGTTGTATAGCTCTTCATTGATGGTGGTCCAGTTTTCCAGACCCTGGGTGATTGGGTGATCCTTCGCCGTGAAGCTGATCTCGATCGGTTGCTGCGGGCCGTGACCAGTGGACTGCAGGCCGAGCATTTCATACCAGCCTGCATTGTCCGCGCCTGCCTTCACCGGCTCGCGGAAATTGCCCCAGCGATAGCTGTGCATGGCGCAGTGCAGGTTCAGCGCGGGCACGCCAGCCTTGTGCGCGTTCAGGATGTTCGCCACATAAGCGGGATCTGTGACATCAGCGGAGCATTCGTCATGGATGATGACATCAAAGTCCTTGGCCCAGTCCTTGGACTTGTAGATCTCGAAGGTGGCCTTCGTGCTCTTATCCGGATTGTAAGCCACATCGACGACCGCGTTCAGCTTGCCCTCAATGCTCTCCTTCAGCGCCGTGGTCTGCTTGTCATACTCATGGCAGCAACCACCCGCGACGAGCAGCACGCGCAGCGGCTTCGGGGCATTGTCCGCAGCTTTGACAAAATACGCTGCCGCCGTGGCGAGCAGGATCAGGGGAAGAATGGCTTTTTTCATGGGGTTGGGCTGGATTAGCCGGAGTGAAACGCGCCGTCGAGGGCAAACTTCCAATGTCTCCAGGCGCTCGGCCTTGAAAAGCGCGTCTCCAAGCCTCGCGATATGCATTCAACCCACGTTCAATTCGATTGACCTTGTATCGCTCGGCGATACATTTGCTGGGAGTGATCGATTCCTTCCTCTGCAAAGACACCGCCCAGCTTTGGCTGACTGGACGCAATAAGCGATTTGCCATGATCGCTTCGGTAGCCTTGCGAAAGCTGGCGATGCTGGATGCGGCTGAGGAGATCGATGACTTGCGCGTTCCTCCCGGCAATCGTCTGGAGGCATTGAAAGGAAATCGTTCAGGACAGCACAGCATTCGAATCAACGGCCAGTGGAGACTTTGCTTCAACTGGCGGGACGGCAAGGCGCTCAATGTCGAAATCACAGATTATCATTAATCATCTTATGAAAACGAAGCACATCATTCCCTTGGGTCCTGCATCCGTTTTGCCTGGTGTGATCCTCCTGGAAGAATTTATGGCTCCTCTCGGGCTCTCCCAGGCGGCTCTTGCGGCCAAAATGCGGGTCGGACGCATGCGTATCAATGAAATCATCCGAGGCCAGCGCGCCATCACGGCGGAAACGGCGATCCTTCTTGGCGAGGCGCTCGGAACCAGCGCCCGGTTCTGGCTCAACTTGCAGAGCAGTCACGAGCTGGCCAAGGCGGCCATCAAAAGAAAGAACGCTGCCAAGCATAAGGCGGCAGCTTGACCGGAACTGTGAGCTAGTCCTCACGCCGCATGAGCAGGAAACAAGCTCTTCCATTTCGCTAGCGCTTCGAGGATCTGCTCGCGTTTCTGGCTGGGGGCGAGTTCCCAGATGAGGGGGACTTCGGGGCGCACCATCGGCAGCAATTTTTCAAAGGCCACACCACCAGCCGTCAGCGGCGTGCGGTGATCGCGGATGGGCCACTGTACATCATGCACGTGGCAGCCGATGAGATGCGGGACGATCTCGCTGAGGTAGATCTCATGGTCCAGGAGGGCGAGGTTGGCCTGGCGCTGCACGTGACCAAAATCATGCCAGGAGCCGATCCAGGGGCAGTCGTGGTATTCCTGCATGAGGATGGCCATCTCACGCTGGTTCGGGATCTGCTCGTAGTGGCTGCGGGTCTCGATGCCGAGACGGACGCGATACTTTTCGCACTCAGGCAGGAGTTCAGCCAGCGCGGCGCGGATGCGGTCCATGTGCTCCTTGCTGGCCTTGTCCCTGGCGGCGACGAGCTGCAGTTTCAGCTCGGTGAACTCCTTGGAGTAGAGACCGCCGTCCTGGACGATCTTTTCCAACTGCATCGTGATGGACTTCATGGGCACGCTGCCGACATGCACGACCACGAGATCCGTGCGGAAGCGCGTGGCCATCTCGATCGTCTTTTTGGTTAGGTTGATGGCTCGTTCCCTTTCCCAGGCCTTGGGCGAGGTGAACTCAAAGGCGTCCGGAGCGTCCATCATGACCTCCACGGGCGCGGGGCAGAAATTGTGCAGGCTGCTGATCTTGATCTCGCCCGCCTTCACGGCATCCAGCAGGCCGGGGAGCTGGGAGATCTTCGTGCCATGGCTCACCTCGATCCATTCAAAACCCATCTCACGGGCTTCGCGGGCGATGTCACGCCCTTCCATATGACGAGGGCTGAGCCAGGAAGTGGAAAGTGAGAGCATGGCCTAACGAAAAATGTCTCCAATCACTTCTTGCCCGTGTCCTTCACGCTCATTTCCTGCGCCGCAGGCATGGGGAGTGTCCAGGTCGAGGTCTTTGTGGACTTGCCCTCATGGTTCGCCAGTTCGTAGTGAAACACGCGCTGCCCCTGCTCTCCAGCGCTCCTCGGCTTGGTGAAGAAATCGATCTCCAAGGATCTCGTGACATCCTTTGGCACGTCCAGCGGGGTCGCGGAGACGGTCACCTGATTGCTGCCATTGCGCAGGCCGCCGAGGATGAAGAATTTTAGCACACCATCTGCGGCAAAGTGGTCGTAGCCGTTCACCTTGATCTCCACGTCATAGCCTACTGCCTGCACGGTGCAGCCGGTGATATGGTCTGGCACCGGGCAGATCTCCGGCGTGGCCGGAGGCGTGCCGGGCGGGGTGAACTCTGGCAGATCCAGGAAATCGGCAGGCTCATTGCGCAGCAGCTTGGACCGCAGTTCTGGCTGGCTGGCGAGCTGGATCAGCTTGTTGCTGTCAAACTTCCACACGCCGTTCTGGCGGAAAAATTTTAGCATCAGCAGGTTATGCGGGATCTGCTCCGGCGCCCCGCCCATGTTCACCTGGCCGAAATACAGCAAATGGGCGGTGTCACCCACGCCCTGGGCCTCCAGCAGGCGAAGGTTCCGCGTGTCAGCAGGGGCCATCATCGTCTCAAAGACTGTCTTCGGGAAGGCCAGCCCCTGGCTGACGACCGTGTTCCGGGTGATGATCTGCCGGTGCATGGTGATCGCCGAGGCCCAGGCCTTCGCGTCTCGCGCCTCCACGGCAGCCCGCCACTGGGCGTAGGCCCGCTCCAGCTTCAGGCGGAGGTCCGGCTCCTGGGCAGAGACCAGGGAAGGGGAGAGCACGGAGAGGGCGAGCAGCAGGGAAAAGAGAAGTCTGGCAGGCATGGCGGGGAAGCGGATTGTATACGGATTATTTAGGCGGACCGAAGTAAAATATTTGGAGAGTCCCCGGTTCTCCGTTCGCGGTTCCCAGTTTTCAGTGCATAACTACAGGCCTCTCCTCTCAACCGTGAACTCAGAACCCTGAACTGGGAACGTTACTTGTGAACAACCCAAATCCCCGGTTGACGAAGTCTGAGCGTCGGTTAATCTCGCGACCCTTTTCCCCCCGAACACCCAGCCCCAAGCACCTTATGGCCAAAGTTTGTCAAGTTACCGGAGTCACCGTCACGCGCGGCCACCACATTCATCGCAGCGGTAAAGCCAAGAAAGAAGGCGGTATCGGTAAGCATATCACGAAGCGCGTGAAGCGCATCATCCTGCCGAACCTTCGCACGAAGCGTATTTGGGTGCCAGAACTGGCCAAGTTCGTGACCGTGAAGCTCAGCGCACGCGCCCTGAAGACCGTGAACAAGAACGGTGCCTTCAAAGTGCTCAAGGAAGCCGGCCTGATCTAATCAGCCGTCCATTTCATTTTCCCCCAATACCTGAAGGCAGGCCGAAAGGCCTGCCTTTGGCGTTTCTTGGCATCCTGGACGCGCGAGTTGTTCAGGCAGCAGCCGCCACTTGCCACCCGTTTTCCTCCACCTAAACTGAGTCACCGCTAACAGCCTGCCGGCCAACTCTTCCCCCCAACCTGATCCGACGATGAACCTGACCCGAACCGCCTACGGCACCTGGAGTGGTGGCCGCTTCATGCATTATGGAGAGCAGCTTTCCGAGGAGCACTACAAGCAGCTCATGCGCCTCTCTTTTGAGAAAGGCGTGCGCACCTTCGTCACTGCGGACGTCTACGGCGTCGGCCGCGCAGATTCCCTCCTGGGCGAGGCGCTGAAAGGCATCCCGCGTGAGGAATACAGCCTCGTCGGCATCATCGGCCATGACATCTATGAGGGCATCCGCCAGGGTTCCCGCGGCTATCCTCGTTTTACCGATCCTGCCCTGCGCGGCCCGGACCAGTATTACGACTACCTCAAGATGGCCGCTGAAAAGAGCCTGGAGCGCTGCCAGACCTCCAAGTTCGACCTCCTCATGCTGCACAATCCGGACAGCATCGCCTACACCAGCGAGAAGGTGTGGGATGCCTTCACCGCTCTCAAGGATCAGGGCCTCACCGACCGCCTCGGCATCGCCCCCGGCCCGGCGAACGGTTTCACCCTCGACATGATCGAATGCTTCGAGCGCTTCGGCGACCGCATGGACTGGGCGATGATCATCCTGAACCCTTTCGAGCCCTGGCCCGGCCAGCACGTGCTCGCCGCTGCCGAGAAAAACAAGGTCGATATCATGGCCCGCGTCGTCGACTACGGCGGCCTCTTCCATGACGACGTGAAACCCGGCCACAAGTTCCGTGACGGCGACCACCGCACCCACCGCCCCGCCGGCTGGATCGACCATGCCGTGGAGAAGCTCGAGAAGGTGCGCCCCATCGCTGAAAAGCACGGCCTTACCATGCTGCAGTTCGCCTGCCTCTGGACCCTCGGAAACACCGCCGTGAAGAGCGTCGTCCCGACCCTGATCCAGGAGCACGGTGAAGACTCCCGCAGCATCGAGAGCAAGCTGGACGAGCTCGCCGCGCTGCCCGAGCAATGCCTAACCAAGGATGAGATCGAAACCATCCGCCAGATCGGTGACAACACCGGCTGCATGACCCTGAAAGGCGCCAGCGCCCGCCACGCCGGCCAGGAACCCCGCCCCGACGAATGGCCCATGCGCGACGACCTCCTCGACCTGGCCAAGCGCTGGGATCTGGCGCTGTCTTGGTAAGTTCAGGCTCTTGATTCAAACATCCATCTCGAAGCGGCAGGCATCAGCCTGCCGCTTTTTTATTCTCATCTCCGGAGATTTACGGATCAAACCGAACCGCGCCGGAGATCGTTTCATTGGTTAGGTCAGTCGGCAGGGCTGGCACGAGGGCATGTCCTGCACCCAGCCTGCCGCCAGTTCCGTGTGGCTGGCGCAGCACGCCAGTGAAGGGCACCGTCCGTTTCTTACCGGCATCCAGCAGTTCAAAGCTGCCGGCGAAAGCTCCCGTGGCAGGAGTGATGGTAGCTGTCCATTTCGTGCTGTTCGTGGCCTGTGTCACCACCAGTTTGTTGGCTGCGTTGAGCGTCACTTCCACCGGCAGGTTGCCGACCGCAGCGCTGCCAAAGCCGCCGTGAGAAACGTCCAAGGTTGGGGTTCCAGAGAGTCCCAGCAACGAGGCGAGAGTCTCTGTCTTGGTGGGCGGAATCCATGGATCCACCGTCATTCGTGTGAGCACGGGGCCGAAGTCATCGCGGTAAGATTTGTCCGTGGCGCGGCCTGTCTTGGCCCAGGCGAAATCACAACCTGCGGAAGCCGGGATGTAGCGCTGCGAGAGCGGCCCCGGATGATTTTCAAAATCCAGCCAGCCTGCGAGGTAACTGCCTGCCCGCGCATAGGGCTGGGCAAAGAGCTGGTATCCAAGCTCCACATACCCGTTCGGTTGAAGAGATGCCGTGAGCGTGGTGCCGTCCGCCAGACGACCAGCGACTTTCAGGACCAGTTTGCTGTCAATGGTGACCGTGGCGTGGCCGGAGCCTGCGGGAACGTCTGAGCCTGCAGGCAATGCCGTAGCCAGGATCATCGTGTAGGCACCGATGTCGTAGAGCGTCCTTCCGGCAGGTGGAGTGTAGATCTTTTTGCCATCATGCGTCTCCGCTGTCAGCACATCGTTGATGCGCATTTGAGACTGGAAATCCATGCCGAAGGGCAGGTCAAAGGTGACTGCATAAGTCTTGCCGTTTTTGGTGACGGGCTTGATGGCACCGGTCGCCTTCTCCTCTCCGCTGTTCACCATCAGCGTGCCGTTGAAGGACATGGGGGCGGCCTCTCCGGGCACCGTGAGCTTGCCGCTCAGCGCAGTGCTGCTGGCTGTCACGGTGAACTCCACTTTAGCCGCAGGGAGAGTGTCCGTGCCCGTCAGCAGGGCCTCATAGGCACCTGCAAAGGTTTCCACCAGCATCTGACCATTGGCATACACCGGCACATAGTTGAGCATCACCGCCCCTGAAGCTGTGATGGGATACAAACCGCCTGCGCTGGCGGGAGTGGCCGTGGTTTTCAGGATCGGACGCTTCGCACCGGTCGCAGCGAACACCGAGCTCTCGGTGTCATTGCCTGCAAAGCCAGAATAGTTGACGGTCAGCGCAGGATTCGCCTGGCCGATGAAGCGGCGATGACTGTCTGTGGCCACTAGCAGCGGCGCCTTGGCGATTACCAGACTGCCGGCGAGCGTTTTGCCATCAACCACGACTTTGACCGGGTAGCTGCCTGCATTCACCGGCGGCGAGTTTGTGGCTGCCTTGTTGATCGTATAGGTGATGACTGGCGCACTGCTCGCACCGATCACGCTCACGCTCCGTGGCAAGCCATTGTAGGTCTGGTTGAGATCCACGAGCATAGGCGCAGTAGGAACTGGCTTGATGACGATCGCCTTCGTGAGGGTTGGAGCTTCCCTGTAGCCGCTGTTCCCGGTCTGGCTTGCACTGATCTTGACAGAGCCAGTCCCCGTCAGCGTCAGCACGTTGCCGCTTTGAAGCGTGGCCGGGCCGGAGACGATGGAGAACGTCACAGGCAGTCCTGAGCTCGCGCTCGCGGAGAGGGACAGCGGTCCCTGGTTAACAAAAAGCGTGGCAGGCGGGTTGAAGGTCACCGTCTGGGCTGAGCGTGTCCCCATGTAGCCTGAACCCCAGACTTCAAAGCTGTAGCTCTGTTCATCGGGATCATTGGTGGTGAAACTCACCGTGGCGCGTTGCACGCCAACGTCAGGAAGATACCAAATTTCAAAGGTGGTGCCGGATCCGGGCATCACGGTGGAGGACGGGTCCTTGTGAAGCCTGAAATGCGCCGCCTGAGAACCGGTGATGGTCAGATTGCTGATTTCAAGGTTGCTCGACCCCACGTTGCTGATGACAAAGGTGTGCTCCACCGGCCCGGCTCCCCAAACCGCTCTGCCAAAGTCAGTGCCATTCGCCAGTGAAGGAGTGGCATCACCGTTGGAAATGAAAACGGAGTTTCCTCTCACTTCGACGTCCGCCTCCACACCGTTGCCTTGGAGGTTGAAATTGAAAGCGCCTTCGTCTGCGTCGTTGGAAGTAAATCTCAGTGTCGCATTTCGCAGCCCAATTCCGCTGGGGCTGAAAGTCACCCTCAGCAGCGTGATGTCCCCGCCAGCCAGCGATGTGGCAGGCAGCTGAGACAGCGTGAAATCACCCGCATGGACTCCGGAGACCACGAAGTCGTTGAGGGTGAGCGAAACTGTGCCCATGTTTTGCAGCACAAACGTGCGGGTCAGGCTGCCAAACACCGTCGAGACATCGCCAAACTGAGTATGGTCCGCCAGTGACGGCGTGGTGTCACCATCGGTGATTTGGACATCATTGCCAGAGAGGGCCAGTTCGAGTGACAAAGGGGTGTTGTATGCATAGGCGGCGCCTGCGTCGGCGGCCAGTTCATCGGGCATGCCATTGATGCTGGTCGTGCTGCTGTCTTCGGACTGAGCGCCAATCAGGACGTGCTCCCCGGACACAGCAACCGAGCCTACGGGCTGTGTCTCCGCACCGCCGAAGTAGTCGCCAGCTCCCGTATTATGAGATTTAACATAGGCTTGCTGGGCCCAGGTGGTTCCCGTGCGTTTGAAGATGTAGGCCGCTCCAGAGTTTGCCGCGCCTTCGTAGTTTTCAAAGCCATTCACCCCGATGTTGATGTTGTCTTCACCTCCTGCCCCGACCACGGCGGTGTCTCCGGAAACAGCCACTCTGCCAAACTTGTCATCATATCCGGTGTTGCTGGCTTTGAGATAGGCCTGCTGGCTCCAAAGGCCAGCCTGCCGGGTGAAAATGTAGGCCGCTCCGGCACCCGGGGTATTGTCGTTTGGCGTGCTGTTTACGCCTTTGGTGCTGCTTCCCTCATTGGGAGCTCCCACGATCAAGGTGCTTCCAGACATGGCCACCGAGGAACCGAATCCATCTACGGACTCCCGGTTGCTCGCTTTGATATAGGCCTCCTGGGACCACGTTCCTGAGGTTCCTCGCTTGAAAACATAGACGGCACCAGAATCACCCTCTGAAGCATACATCGCCACACCATTCACTCCGGTCGCATCGCTGTCGTCATAAGGCACTCCCATGACCGCAGTGTCACCGGAAATGGCCACGCTGCTGCCCGCGAAGTCATTCGTGCGCGGGAAACTGGCTTTCAGGTAGGCTTCCTGAATCCATGTTCCACCGCTACGCGTGAAAATATAGGCCGCGCCTGAGGAGGCCGCTCCCTCATTGGGAGCACTGTTTACACCGGAAGTGCTGCTGTCCTCCCCATAGGCTCCCACGATCACAGAGTCTCCGGAGATGGCCACATCACTGCCGAAGCGATCAGTAGTGCCGCTATTGCTGGCCTTGAGGTACGCCTGCTGAGTCCATATCCCGTCTTGGCGTGCGAAGATATAGGCCGCTCCGGCACCTGGGGCATTGTCGTTAGGCAAACTGTTCACACCTGTGCTGCTGCTTCGCTCATCAGGGGCACCGATGATGATCGTATTTCCAGAGATGGCCACGGAGGCACCGAACCAATCATGAACCCCAGGGTTGCTGGCCTTCAGGTAAGCCTGTTGTGTCCAGACGCCATCGGCGCGCACAAACACATAGGCAGCCCCTGCAGCGGTAGCTCCTTCATCCGGCGTGCTGTTCACACCTGCGCTGCTGCTGTCTTCAAGTTTTGCTCCCACCACCACGGTATCTCCGGACACTGATACGGAGCCGCCGAACCAGTCTCCAGCCTCTGTGTTACTGCCCTTGAAGAAGGCCTTTTGGGCGATTGCGAGCGCCGCCTCGTTTACATCTGTGACGGTAATCGTGAACTTCTTCTCAAACGCGAGGGGAGGATTGGCATTGTCCTCCACACGCATGCGGATGCTGTAGCTGTTCTGGGTTTCAAAGTCTGTTGCCACTCTTGCCAGCAGACGGTTGCCGGAAATGGCAAAGGCGGAATTACCCTCGTCGCCAGCCCCCGCGACCAGGCTGAAGACATGGCTTTGTCCGGCGTCGGGATCCGTAGCCGCGAATTGGCCCACAAGGGTGCCTGGGAAGTTGGCCTCTGCGATGCTGCTGTTGCCTAGCGTGATGTTCGTGGGAGCCAGATTGGTGCCCGTGCCCTGAATGCTGAAGGTGAAAGGGTTCTCATCATAGTCATTGTTGCCAATGGTCACGATCGCGCTGCGTGTGCCAACGATCGTAGGTTTGAACTGGATTCCAAGCCCGTAGATGACTGTATCGAGGGAGGAAATCGGGCTGCTAGGCATTTGGGTGATGCTGAAATCACCCGCGTGAGCCCCTGTTATAGTGATGTCGCTTAGCGTGAGCGGTTGACTGCCATAGTTGCGAATTAAATACCCGCGGACAGAAGAACCTGTGATGACCACGTTCCCAAAGTCTGTGTTGTCGAACGTATATGGAGTGCTGTCTCCGTTCACGATATCCCGCAAATCACCGGTGACGCCAATCTCGGCACCCGAGGCGATGGCTTGGATATTGAACATGTAGCCGGGGGTGTTGACGCCGTTCGTCGTGATCGTGACGGTGGCTGAAGCAACCATGGATCTGGTGGACGTGAACGTCAGGTCGAACGTGGTGCTTCCTCCAGGCGGCACCAAGCTGGCTGGAGCCCGGGATAGGGAGAAGACGCTGGCGTTTCCCGAAGTGAAAAGCACGCTGGCGACCGTGAGATCCGACTCACCGATGTTCTGGAGAGTGAAGGTGCGGGTGATGCTGCCTACCCCCACAGCAGTGCTGCCAAAATTTGTATGGTCTTCAGGCCTTGGAGTATAATCCCAGTGGATGATGTTCTGTCCGTTACCTGAAAGCAAAGGCTCAGGGCCGGTGCTCCGTGCTCTGATGGCAAAGCTGAAGGCAGCCTCATCGACGTCATTGCTGCTGAAGCTTACCGTGGCAGTGCGCAAACCTAGCAGGCCAGGCTGGCAGGAGATCTGAAATATGGTGCTCTCCCCGGGCAGCACGGAAGGCGCTGGCTGCTGGGACACGGTGAATTCACTCGCTGGCACGCCTCCGGTCACTTTCACCGACCCTGGCTGTAGTGTGGCCGTGCCATCGTTATGAATGGTGAAGGTTCGGATCACGCTTGCTGCCTCGGCCGGGACGTCCCCAAAGTCTGTGTGATCGTCCACCGTCGGGACCATGTCACCGTTCACAATGCTGATGCCATTTCCGGTCACAGAGATTTCGGGCTCCAGCGCCACTGCTTCCGCAATGCCTGACATACAGAGAAGACCCACTAGAAGCCGGCGGAGCGCAACTGAGGCGAGGGAATAAACACAATAACGGAAGTGAGGCATGAAAGTCTTTTGATGTCTGTCGATGAGGGCTCCACTGGCAAAAGCCAAGGAACCTGTTTCCTAGGTTCGGACAGCATAATGATGCAACACGGGCGTGCCCTTGGCGATCGGATTGCAATACATAGTCCATACCAGATCTGGCAACAAGGTCAAACCTCGACCCAAGGCGCTGCCGACTCGCACGTTGAAGCTCCTGAATGCCTTCCACCCTTCGAACCCTGCTCACCACTGCCTTATGCGCCATGCTGGGAGCGGTGATGGGAAGCTGGAAGCAGCCTGCGCAAAATCCAGAGTCTGCTAAATCATCTGAGGCCTCTCCTGCGCCCGCTGCCGTCACCTCAGTCAAGGAGTTGCCATCCAAACCACCGCCTTTTGTCAGTGTCACGGCCTCCATGGAGTGGGTGAAGCGGCAGATGGAGAAGGGGGATTTTGAGGCGGCGGAGCTGCTTTTTCGTCAGGAGGCGGGGCTGACGCTGGAGCAGCGGCTGGACATGGCGGAGCAACTGCTGCGGAACTACCGGCGCATGGAGCCGCGAGTGCTGGCGCGCCTTCTTCTCAGTCTGCCGGAGGGCGATGCCAGATCGAGGATGCTTAACCAATTATTCTTCCAATGGGCCTCCGATGATGCGGATGATGCGATGCGCTGTCTGGAGGGGATGCCTGCGGAGCAGTTGAAGAAATTCCCCCTGCACAACACGGGCCTGGGTCTCTCGCGTCTGCCGGCGGAACGGGTGCTGGCCTTTGCAGCCAAGCTGGATGACCGGGGGCGTGCTTTCCTTGCCGAGGGACTGGCCGGCTCTGTGGATGAGCTTGGCTCGTGGTCAAACACCTCGGCCATGCTGGCCGGACTCAATCTAAAGCCTGACGGAGAGGCTGTCTCGACCGAGTGGGTGCTCGCCGTGAACATGACCCGCCTTGCACCCGCGGAGGCCGAAGCGTACATCGCGGCGGAATCAGATCCCGCCAGGCGCGCTGAATTGCTCGGCGGCTATGCCTGGATCGCTGGCGTCGACGACCCAGTTCGAGGGATTCTGCTCGATGCGCAGATCGAATCTGGAAAGATGCGCGAAGGACATTTCCGGCGGCATGTGAACGCGTGGCTTTCCACGGATCGCGCTGCTGCGCTGGCCTGGCTGCGAGGTGATGAAGCAGCGCAGATCCTGAGTCCGGAGCAGCGTGCCGCGTTTTTCAGGAGCAACGGACTGGAGGTGGTGCGATGAAGCTTGTCTTCCAAGTGCTTCTGCATGGCCTGGCGGTCTGCGCGGGCTACTGGCTGGTCTCTGGCGAAGCTGCCCAGGCACCGGCCAGGGTGAAAGACACTGCGACCCATGCGAAGACTCTGGCAGTGACAGGCACGCAGGCTGCCAAAGCCTCTCCGGGCAAGCCGTCTGGAATAGAGTTGAACCCGCTGAGTCCGGAGACATGGCCGAATGAGATCGCCCTGATCCAGAAAATGTCCCAGTCAGAGCTTCCCGCCGCACTGCGGCGCTACTTGGGCTGTCGTTTCCCGGATGTCCGCTTGCGTCTGATGAGGTATCTGTTTGAGCGCTGGGCACTGCTGGATCGTGCGGGCGCCCTGGCGGCTCTGGAAGGCATTCCCTCACCGCAGATGAAGGACCGTGCGCTGCGCGCCATTCTGACCGAATGGGTGAAGGTGGATGAGGCGGCCGCCTGGCAGCATGTGGTCTCGATGAGCAAAGACACGGTGCTACAGGAGGCGGGCATCCAGTCGCTGCTCAGTCTATGCGCCGACAAAAGCCCAACCAACTATGTGGCATGGACGAAGGGGCTTGAGGATCCATTCCTGCGGGGAAAGGCGCTCGAATCCATCGCCGAGGCGTGGGCACGGAAGGATCCGAAGAGGGCGCTGGAGGCGGCCTTCATGGAGGAGAACCCTTATCTGCGAGAACAGCTTTTCGAGCTCGTCTCCCGCCACGGCAAGGCCGGGATTGACCCCGCCCAGGCGCTGGACCGGATTCTGCAACTGCCAGATCAGGCCGAGCGTGTGCGGGTGATGGAAGGCTGGGTGACCGTCTTCGCCAACACGCAGCCGGCGAACGCCTTGCACTGGCTCCAGCAGCATGCGAACCGCGCCGATCTCCAGGCTGCCAGCGGGATCATTGGCAAGGCGATGAGCGGGCAGACCAAGCTCGTCGCAGACATTCGCAATGCGGCCCTCAGCCTGCCGGAAGGACCGCTGCGGGATTCGTTTGCCGCGAGTGCTGCGGGTGCCTGGGCTTCGCGTGGGCACCACACTCCCGAGGCCGAGCAGATCCTGGCGCTCTCGGGACCTTGCATCGAGCGTGAGCATGCTGTTGTCGCCATTGAGACACATCGGAAGCCTCGGTGAAGGTCGTGCCACAAGTGCGTTGTTCACGCTTCAGCGTGGGATTGGAAGTTCATTGAACACGCTAAAGCGCGAACAACGTACGTTAGGCTCGCAGCTTGTCCCTCCTGAATCCTCAAGGGGTAAACTGGATGGCTCCGGAAATGGTTTCGTTGGAAGATGCGGTCGGGAGTGCGGGCACCAAAGTGTGTCCGGCTCCGATAGCGCCGCCGGTGCCGTGCGCCTGGCGCAGCACGCCGGAAATGGGGACCGTGCGCTTTTTGCCGGCATCCACGAGTTCAAAGCTGCCGCTGAAAACACCCGTGGCGGCGGTGATAGTGGCCGTCCATTTGGTTAGGTTGGCGGGCACCGTGACGGGTGAAGTGATGGTGACCTTGTTCGCGGCATTGAGCTTTGCCTCCAGGGGAAGATTGAGCAGGGATGCGCTGGCAAAGCCGCTGTGAGCCACGCCGAAGGTTCCGTCACCGGGCAGTCCGAGCAGGGAGGCGAGCGTCGC
Source organism: Prosthecobacter gellanilyticus (assembly GCF_007992435.1). Taxonomy (GTDB): domain Bacteria; phylum Verrucomicrobiota; class Verrucomicrobiia; order Verrucomicrobiales; family Verrucomicrobiaceae; genus Prosthecobacter; species Prosthecobacter gellanilyticus. The sequence continues at coordinate 101,875 of NZ_BKAG01000004.1, forward strand.
TGTCTTGCCCGGCACGATCCACGGATCCACCGTCACCCGCGTGAGCACCGGGCCGAAGTCATCGCGATAGGATTTATCCGCGGCACGGCCATCCTTGGCCCAGCACAGATCACAACCTGCGGACGCAGGAACATAAACACGGTTGGTTAGCTGGGGATGCTCCTCGAAGTCCAGCCAGCCTGCGAGGTAGCTGCCAGCACGCGCATAGGGCTGGGCGAAGAGCCGGTAACCCACATGCTCGTCCGGCAGAAGCGAGGCCGTGAGCGTGGTGCCGTCTGCCAGCTTCCCGGCAATCTTCAGCACCGCCTTGCTGTCAATCTTGGCCGTCGCGTGACCAGAGCCTGCGGGCACATCCGGCCCTGCAGGCAATGCTGGGGCCAGGATCATGGTATGCTCGCCCGCGAACAAAGTTTGCTGAGACGTTGCCGGCACCCATAGCCTCCGGCCTTCCGCCGTCTGCGCGGTGAGTGTGGAGTTGATGCGCAGTTCTGATTCGAAATCAGCTTTCAATGGCAGTTCAAAGGTCACCGCATAGGTGTTGCTGCCCTTGACGACAGGCTTGATGGAACCCGTGGCCTTTTCGTTTTCGGCATCCACCGTCAGCGTGCCGGTGAAGCTCAAGGGAGCGGGCTCTCCGGGCACAGTCAGCTTGCCGCTCAGCGTGGCGCTGCTGGCTGCGACAGCGAATTCCACCTTGGCCCCAGGCAGATGGTTGGTGCTCTCCAGCAGGGCTTCATACGGGCCTGCAAAGGTTTCCACGAAGAGGCTGCCATTCACATAGACAGGAAGGTAGTTGGTCAGAGCGGCACCAGTGGCCTTGATAGGATACACGCCGCCGGGGCTGGCGGTTTTCGCACTCGTGCTGAGCACAGGGCGCTTCGCGCCGGGCAGTGCAAAGGCGGAGTTCTCGGTGTCCTCACCGACAAAGCCCGCATATCTCACGGTGAGTGGTGGATTATCCTGGCCGATGAAGCGGCGATGACTGTCAGGGATCACCTGCAGCGGCACTTTGGCGATCACCAGGCTTCCCGTGAGCGTCTTGCCTCCGACGATGGCTTTCACGGCATACGTTCCGGCGTTCACGGGCGCTGTGGTCGTGGCGACTTTGTTCACCGTGTAGTGGAGCACGATCTCACCCGTGCCACCCAGCACTCGTGCCGCATGAGGCTCGCCATCATAGACATGCAGCAGATCCACCAGCCGGGCGGTGGAAGGTGCCAGCTCTACACGAAGGGTTTTGCTCACGACGGGCGCAGCCTTGTAGTTGTCATCACCCGGCTGGGTGGCGTTGATCTTCACGGTGCCCACGTCATTCAGAGTCAGCATATCACCATCGATGGTGGCTGGTCCGGAGGCGATGCTGAAGATGACTGGCAAACCTGAGCTGGCCTGAGCCGAAAGCACCACAGGTCCTTGGTTGGCATAGATGGCGGCCGGCAGGTTGAACGTGATCGTTTGAGCCATCTGGGCAGTCACGATGCCATGCCCCCGGATGGAAAAAGTGAACGGAGCGTGATCTCCCGCATCATTGCCGATGCTCACGGTCGCCTCATGCGCCCCCGCGGACTGCGGGTTGAAGGTGATCTGGAAGGTGGTGCTACTTCCGGCGGCGACAGAGGCGGAAGGCTGCGCCGTGATGCTGAAAGCTCCGGCACTATTGTCTGAAAGCACGATGGAACCCAAGGTCAGCGGTGTGGTGCCGAGACACTGCACGGTGAAGGTCCGGACACGGCTTTCCATCCCCACGGCCACCACACCGTGATCCGTGTGGTCATTCAATGAGGGAGTGGTGTCACTGCGGGCGATGTTGACACTGTTTCCTGAGACAGCGATTTGATGGTCAGTCCCGCTGCCCTGGATGTTGAAGACAAACGGGCTCTCATTCGCGTCACCGTTTGCCAGGCTTAGAGTGGCACTGCGGAGGCCGGTGGCACCCGGATCAAACATCACCTGGAAGGTCACACTATCTGCGGCGGGGACGCTCGAAGGAAGGGGGACGGAAACACTGAAATCATCGGCCTGAGGCCCGCTGAGGATAGGCTCTCCGAGTGTCAGCGGTGCGGTGCCGGTGTTTCGCACGGTGAAGGTGTGGAGGCTCTGCGCCCCAGCTACTGGGACGGCTCCATAGTCCGTGTGATCGGCGAGCGCCGGACTTATATCACCATTCGTGATGTAAGTGCCGTTTCCAGAGACAGCGATCTCGGTCGTGTGAGGCACTCGATAGATGTAGCCAGCGCCTGAGAGCGCGGCTTCCAGATTGGGAAAGGTGTTCATGCCCGTACCACTGTTGTCTTCTTCCGGAGCCGTCATGATAACCGTGTCCCCTGACACAGCGACTGCAGCGCCAAACCTGTCATCCTTATGACAGTTGTTGGCTTTCACATAGTTCTGCCAGCCCCAGGTGCCATTCGTCCGTTTAAAGACGCGGGCCGCGCCGCTGGCTGTTTGTCCGGGCGTGACGTAAGACCCACTGACCACAACCCCTTTGGCCTCGAAAGAGTCTCTTGGGATGCCCATGACTGCGGTGTCTCCAGACAGGCCGACGGAGTAGCCGCCCTGCACGTTCACTCCAGTGTAACCCGTCTTCAAAAATGCCTCCTGAGTCCATTGTGCGGAGTTCCGCACAAAGACATAGGCCGCGCCATTGCTGGGCGCGAGCTCATTCGTCGCGCCGTTGATCACGCCATTGCCCGTGTTCTCGTTAGGAGCGCCGACAATCAGCGAGTCTCCTGAAGCCGCCACTGCCCAACCAAATGCATCGGAGGCCCCGGCATTGCCAGCCTTGAGATAGGCCTGTTGTCCCCATGTTCCGCCAGAGCGTGTGAAGACGTAGGCAGCGCCGGCGTTGGCAGCATTCTCGTTGAAGGCAGCATTCACACCTGTGAGGCTGCTGTCCTCCTTGGGCGCGCCGATGACCACAGTGTCCTCGGACACCGCGACCGACCAGCCAAACTGATCTCCAGCACCTGTGTTGCCAGCTTTGAGATAGGCCTGCTGTATCCATGCACCATTGGCTTCGGCACGGCTGAAGATGTAAGCCGCTCCGGCGTCGGTCGCGTTGTTGTCGGGAGTGCCATTGACTCCCGTGGCGCTGCCGTCCTCGCCCCAGGCGCCCACCACCACCGTTTTTCCTGCCGCACCCACTGCGCTGCCAAACCGGTCATCGGCGCCAGGATGACTGGCTTTGAGGTAAGCTGCCTGGCTCCAGGCACCGGCGCTGCGGGTGAAGACATAGGCTGCTCCCGCATTCTCCGCGCTCTCATCTGGTGTGCCGGAAGCGCTGTCCTCAAAAGGTGCTCCAACAACAAGTGTGTCTCCTGAGATCGCCACCGCGTAGCCAAACTGGTCGTTAGCACCAGCATTGCCCGCTTTGAGATAGGCCTGCTGGGTCCATGCCCCCTGATCATAGACAAAGACGTAGGCCGCGCCTGAATCTGTGGCAGCCTCATCGGACGTGCTGTTCACGCCGGTGGAACTGCTGTCCTCAGCAGGGGCACCGACAACGACCGTGTTTCCCGAGACAGCGACGGAGTACCCCAATTTGTCTCCTGCTCCGGTGTTGTGAGCTTTGAAATAAGCCTGCTGAGCCACCTGGAAAGCTGTTTCATCAACCACATCCTCGATTGGAATCTCGAAGCTTCTCTCGAGGAAATTCTCAGGCTGCCCAGTCGGGCTGGCGCGGATACGCACAAAGTATCTGTTCTTCTGCTCATAGTCAGCCACGCCCTTCAGGCACAATCGGTTGCCTGAGATAACAAAAGCGGCGTTGTCAGTGTCCTGATACCCCGGCACGAGGGTGTAGGTGTAGAGCTCTCGGGAATACAGTGTGTAAGCTTCGCTCACAACCGTTCCAGGAAAATTGCCCTCGGTGAACCCGTGCTGGCCGGAGAGATAAAGGTTCTGGGGGGCAGGAGGTGGCACGACGCCGCGAATGCTGAATGAATAGGGATTCTCGTCCGAGTCATCATTACTGAAGTTAACACTGGCATTGTAAGGCCCGTTGCCCGGGGGAGTGATGCGGATCTCAAAGCTCGTGCTGCCGTTCGGAGGCACTGGAGAAACCGGCTGCTGGCTGATGCTGAAGAGTCCTGCATCAGGGCCCGCGAGGGTGACATTTCCCACCGTCAGTGGAGCTGTGCCGGTGTTATGTACGGTGAAGACGCGCCAGGACAGATCGTTGACGGTCATGAAAATCTCCGTGTTATCGTAGGGATTGGGAGTCGAGTCTCCGTTGACGATTTCCAGGCCGTTGTACGAGACCCTGATCTCGGGCGCGTCTGGCGCTTGAGAGTAAGAGGCTCCGGTCTGGAAAGTCATCGCGAGGCATGCCCACGCCAAAGCCTTCCGGAAATGAGAAGCGCAGTTGCGGCGGACTGCTGAAAGAACGGCGGGGAGGCGAGAATAAGCCGGAAGATGCATATACAATGTATTGCGGAGACTGCCCGGATTCTCTTTCGGGAGCAAGCCTAAAAGAAGTTAGGCCCCCAAAGCTCTGCCTAGTGGTTAAACACAAACTCGGCGGAGTTGATCAGGGCCCAGGCGAGGTCTTCGGTGGCGGTCTGGCGGGTGGCGCCGGGGGTGCTGAAGAACTTGAGCGCGGTCTGCAGCTCGGGGGCGCTGGGGAGACGGTTGTAGGTGGCGAGGTAGACTTCGTTCACCAACTTTGGTTCGGGCAGGTCGCTCTTCACCAGTTTGGAGATCTGGCCTTCCTTGCTGGCCAGCTTGGTTTGCAGGCTGTTGCTGTTCATGAGGTGCAGGGCCTGCACCACGCTGGGTTTGCGCTCGCGCTCGCAGGGGCACTCCTGGCTGGCATTGGGACGGCCGAAGGCATCGAGGAAATCACTGTCCAGCTTGTGGTTCCACGTCTGCACGGCGCGTGAGTTCGGCGGCAGGCCGCTGAAGCTGTCCCGCAGGCCGGTGACATCACTCACGGCATCCAGCAGCACCTCGGCGGCGAGACGCCGTTTGAGACCCCGGGAGTAGTTCTTCGTGTCCGTGACATTGGTTTCGTTAGGCTGCGTGCTGAGCTGGTAGGTGCGCGAGCTCACGATGGTGCGCATGAGATGCTTCAAGTCGTAACCATGCGCGGTGAAATCCGAGGCCAGCCACTCCAGCAGGGCTTCGTTCGTGGGCGGGTTCGAGACGCGGAAGTCATCCACGGGGTCCACGATGCCGCGGCCAAGGAAGTCTGACCAGATGCGGTTGACGATGGCCTTGGCAAAGAAGGGATTGCTGCTGGCCGCCATCCAGTCGGTGAGTGCCACACGCGGATCCTGACCTTCCACATAGGGCATCTCAGGGCCATCCGGTGGCTTCGGTGTCATGACCACATCCGTGATGGGATGGGTGACCTCGCCCTTGCCGCCATACCACCAGTATTCAGGCTCGCCGGAGATGGGGGCGGAGATGCCCTGGCCCTTGCGCTTCATCTGGCCAAAGAAGGCGGCGAGCTGGTAATAGTCCTCCTGCGTCCATTTTTCGCTCGGGTGATGGTGGCACTTCGCGCAGTCCAGGCGCACACCAAGGAAGATCTGGCTCACGAAGCCGCTGGTGTCCACGGGGTCGCGCTTGTCACGGAAAACGGCCACGGGTCCGTATTCATGGCTGCTGCCCTCGGCGGTGAGCAGCTCCTTGATCATCTGGTGATAGGGCTTGTTCTGGCGGAAGCTGTCGCGCAGCCAGGTGTCCAAAAGATACACGGGCTTCACACCGACGCGGGATGGATTCGGGCGGATGAGATCTCCCCACTTCACGGCCCAGTGATCGGCGTAATTGGAATCGTTCAGCAACTCGTCGACGATGCGCTCGCGCTTGTCACTGCGGGTGTCGGCGATGAAACGCTTTGCCATCTCGGCGGAGGGCAGTTTGCCGATCAAGTCCAGCGAGGCCCGACGCAGGAACTCCTCGTCCGCGCAGGTGGCGGAAGGCAGCAGGCCTAACTTTTGATGCTTTTCATGGACGAGGCGGTCGATCTCATTGTTCACCGGCAGCCTGGCATAGCGTTCGGCGGGGTAGCTTTTCTCCGCAGGCACGGTGATGCGCGCCACATCCACCAGACCCATGTAGCGCACCACGATCACGCCTTCGCCGCTGAGCGTGCCGACTTTGACATGGCCGTGCTCGTCCACGGCGGCCATCTCCTTGTCCTGGGAAAGATATTCGGTCATGTCCGTGACATCCCGTGTGCTGCCATCGGAATACTTGGCGGTGACCTTCAGGGCCTGCTCGGCGCTCTTCTTGTAGCTCTGCTCACGCGGTTCCACGGTCACGCTATCCAGCTTCGCCTCGTTTTCCAGCGCATAGGGAGCGCCCTGTTGAATCCATTGAAGCACTGTTTGGTAGGCCGCATCCTTCGGGTTCATGCGCGCGCCACCTTCATGCGGCACGGCACCGGTGGCCTTCTTCAGCAGCAGGCTTTCCTCCGGCGCGGAGAAAAGCACGCGCCGTCCGCGGTCATCGCGGATGATCTCGTAGTAGTCCAGTTTCGGGTCATAGCCGAACACGGAGAGCTTGAAGTTGTTTTGACCCTCGGGCTTTGCGTGGCAGTTGCCGGAAGCACAGCCTGCCTTCGTCAGCAGCGGCATCACATCATGCGCAAAACTCACCGGCCTGTCCGCAGCCGAAAGCGCCCCGGCGAAAACGCAGGAGGTCAGAAAGGCAATGGGCAGGCATCGTTGCACTGCAAACCTACGGCGTAGATGGGCTGATCTTGCCGATCCGGCCGCGTGATCTCCCCCAGGATGACTTTAGTATGTCATGTGCGCAGATATGCGATGGCGAGGATTGACAAAGGGCCGCGAAACACCTTTGACAGCCTCCATGCCCGAACAACGCGACTGGTATGACACGCCGCTCTACTACGACATCATCTTTGATGCCGACACGCCGCGTGAAGGCCGCTTTCTCGAAGGGGTTTATGATCTTCACGGCCCCGGCGGCAAGTCACGCCAGCTTCTCGAACCCGCCTGCGGCAGCGGCCGTTTGGTGCTGGAGATGGCGAAGCGTGGTTGGAAGGTCAGTGGCTTCGATGGCAATGCGCGCATGCTGGATTTTGCCCGCGAGCGTCTGAAGCGCGAAGGTCTGAAAGCTCGCATGTGGGAGGATTGGATGCAGAGCTTCACACTGCCGAAAGCCCAGGCCTTTGACTTCGCGCACTGCCTCGTCAGCAGCTTCAAATATCTGCATACGGAGCGTGATGCCGCCGCGTGCATCCAGCGTGTGGCGGACTGTCTGAAGCCTGGGGGACTCTTTGTGCTCGGCATTCATCTGACCGACTATGAAAGGAGTGAGGAAGAGCACGAGCGCTGGGCTGCGGAACGCGATGGCATTCGCGTCGTCTGCAACACGCACACCTGGGTCGCGGATCGCAAGACACGTCTCGAAAACCTGCGCACACGTCTGCAGATCACTCATGCAGGCCGCACGCATACCCAGGAGACGAAGTGGCAGTTCCGCACCTACAATGCTGCGCAGGTCCGTGCGCTGTTGAGGAAGGTGCCTTCTCTCAAGTTGGTGGAGTGCTACGATTTTACCTATGACATCTCGGAGCCGCGCAAGCTGGATGACAGCTACGCGGACATCGTGCTGGTGTTGAAGAAGGTCTGAAGGTTTTGTAGAAAGATTAGGGTGGAAAAATGAAAAGCCAGCTCACTCAGAGCTGGCTTCAAATGACTAGCTTTTTAGTTAGGCTCCGGGAGGAGGTCCGAACCCGGGAGGACCAAATCCAGGTGGGGGAGGTCCGAAGCCTGGAGGTGGCGGGCCCCCGGGGCCACCACGACGTCCGCGCCTTGGCGGACCGCCTCCCGGAGGTCCACCACGACCACCGCCGGGAGGGCCACCCTGTTTCATGAAGCTGCTGTCAGGCTCCCCACGCCACTGCCGGCCCATGTAGGGGAACTCCGCGGTGACCACGTAGTGATAAATGCCTTCCGGGTGATCGGGTGTCGGGCCCACGTGACCATTGCATTCGTCCAGATCTCCTGAGCGTGGCACATACTCATAGTCAGCGGTGAAGGTGCCGTCATAGGTGCCACCGGGACCGCGATTGCCGCTGGGGCGGGTGCCTTTCTTCAATTGATAGCTGGAGCGCTGCGTTTTTGCATCGCCGCCGGCATAGATGGGAAATCCGTCCGCCGCCCAGCCAATGTGAACCATCAAGCTGCCGCCACCACCGAGTCTGGCGATGAGGCCTGTGGGCAGTCCGTGATAGTGATAGACACCGCCCGGCTGCACGTGCGCATCGTTTTGATCCAGGCCGAGATTGATCTTGCCGCTCTTGGCCTCGTAGTTCCACTCGCGCATGCCATTCCAAAACTCCGCCGTGCCGGCTTCAAAGGGCACGCCATTCACCGCCACGCCAAAGAAGGCGCCGCGGGCCTCCTGAGGCCGCGTGGAGGCACGGGGCGTGAGGGGCATGCGAAACTCATGCTTCTGCGCCTCGATGGTGTGCGGATTGCCTGCATTAGGAAACTGGCCCGCCTCATGATCAGGAATGCCGTTGGACTGGATGATGCGCTTGCCATTGGCCTCGGTGATGCGCACTTGAGGGGCTTCCAGAGCCGTGGCGATGATGGCGAGACTGGACGCCAGAGTGGTGAGAACGGGACGCAGTTTCATGGTGGTGTAGAGGTGGGCGTGACGCAGCCTAACAACTCACGAAATGAGACGATGTCGCGACAGTTTACCGAGTCTTAACAAATCTTACAAACAGGCGAAGAAGCTTGCTGAAAGAGGGGCGTTTTGTCAGTCTGACCACCATGAAACGACTCCTCCTTTCCACCCTTGTTGCCTTCTCGTTGGCGCAGGCCGAATCCGTCAAAGATCGTGAAGGCGCTGTGCGTGCTGACAAGGCGCGGATGGAGCATGACAAACGCTGGGCGTATAACGATCTGGACAGCGCCTTCAAGCAGGCGCAGCTCACCGGAAAGCCGGTGCTGGTGGTTATGCGCTGCGTGCCCTGCCTGGCCTGCATGGGCCTGGACACGGCGGTGCTCATGGAGAGTGATTCTCTCTCTTCTTTGTTAGACCAGTTTGTCTGTGTGCGGGTGATGAATGCCAACTCTCTGGACCTCACAAAGTTCCAGTTCGACTACGATCTGTCCTTCTCCACGCTCTTCTTCAATGGTGATGGCACGGTATATGGCCGCTACGGCTCATGGACGCATCAGAAGAACTCGGCGGATCAAACTTTGGTAGGATACAAAAAGGCGCTGGAGGCCGCGTTGAGCGTCCACAAAGGTTATCCCGCGAACAAGGCTGAGCTCGCTCTCAAGCAACCGGCCCCCATTCCCTTTGTGAGTCCGACAGACATGCCGAAGCTGGCGGAGCGCTACAAGCGTGACCTGGACTGGAATGGCAAGGTGGTGGGCAGTTGCATCCACTGCCACATGGTGGGTGATGCCATGCGCACCTCGTATCGTGACAAGCGCAAGTCCGTGCCGGATGAGTGGGTTTTTCCCATGCCCGCGCCGGAGACCATCGGCATGAGTTTGGCCGGGGACCAGATCGCGCAGGTCAGCGCGGTCACGGCGGACAGCATCGCGGACAAAGCTGGCTTCAAGGCCGGAGATGAGATCATCAAGATGGCGGGACAGCCGCTGGTATCCGTGGCGGATGTGGCCTGGGTGCTGCATCGCACCGGTGAAAGCGCCAGGCATGAGGTGCTGGTGAAGCGCGGCGGTGAGGAGACCAAGCTCACGCTGGATCTGCCTGCAGGCTGGCGGAAAAAGACGGACACCTCGGGCCGTGCCTCCGCGTGGTCCCTGCGCGCGATGGCCGCGGGTGGTTTGAACATGCTCGACCTCACCGACGAGGAGCGGAAGCAGCGCAACCTCGGCACGGATGGCATGGCGCTTTGGGTGAAAGGACTCGGCATGCATGGGCCACATGCCGTGGCGAAGAATGCCGGTTTCATGAAGGATGATGTGCTGATTGAAGTGGGTGGACGCAGGGAGCGCATGACGGAGAGCCGCCTGCACGGCCATCTCATGCAGGACCACTTTAAAGGCGATGAGGTGCCGGTGAAGGTGCTGCGCGAGGGCAAGACCCTCGATCTCAGGCTGCCGATGCAGTGAGAGTGAGTTGTCAGTTGAGCGGGCGGCACATCCTGTGCTTTGGTGGCTGCATGCTTGATGTCCTGAATCTCTCCCATCTTCCTGCGAAGACGAAGTCATCCGCCGAGCCCGTGCTGCAAGGTGTGAGTCTTGCGGTGCCGCCGGGGCATGTGCTGGGCATCGTGGGAGCGGCAGGCAGCGGCAAGAGCACGCTCATCCGCCTGCTCGCAGGCCTGGAGCTGCCTGCCACGGGAACGATCCGCTTCCAGGGGCATGACACGGCGGTGGTGCCGGTGCATCCGAACCAGATCGCGCTGGTGGCGTCGACGGATGAAGGGCTTTCAGAAGTGCTCACGGTGCGTGAATCTCTCATGAGCGCGCATTTCCTGCGGGTGGGCGGCCAAACCAATGATGCTCGCACGGACCGTGTGTCTCATTTGCTCGTCGGTGTGGGGCTTGAGATGGTGGCCGCCCATCGTGTGAGCACGCTCAACCTGGCACAGCGGCGGCGTTTGAAGCTGGCTCTGGCCCTGGTGAGTGACGCGCCGCTGGTGCTCTGTGATGAGTTTGCGGACGGGCTGGACGTGAAGTCTGCGCAGGAGCTGACGGCCCTGCTGAAGTGGGTGGTCTCGGATCTGCCGGGCCGCATCGTCATCCATGCCAGCCAGACGCTGGGAAATCTGGCCTCTTATGATTCGGTGGTGGTGCTGCATGAGGGGCATGTGTGCTTTCATGGGCCGGCCCGGGCCGTGCCGCATTATTTCAGCATCACCACGGTGGAGGAGCTGTATCCACGCCTGGCCAAGCGGCCGGCGGACCGCTGGGGTGAGTCCTGGTCGCGCCACCGCGTGCAGTACTATGAAGCGTTCAAGCTGGGTGACTTGGGTGAGCCAGCGGAGGAAAAAGCCAGGGCCCAGCCGGGTGCGGAGGGCGATGATGATGGAACTGAGAATGTGGCCGCGCCTGAGCCTGAGGCACCCAAGCCTGCTTCCAAAGCCGAAGTCGATTATTCATCAGCCCTGCCTCTGCCGTCCTTCATGGCGCAGACCCTGCATCTGGTCCGCCGGCGCTGGACCCTGTGGCGGCGCGCACAACGTGAATGGCTGGAATATCTAGCCATGCTTTTGGTTGGGCCTTTGGTGGCGATGCTGCTCATGGCGCCGAACACCGGCTACATGTCAGAGATGCGGAACCAGAATCATCTCCCGGAGGTGCTCTGGCCGGCCGCCTACACCTGCGCCATGATCCTCTGGGTGCAGGTGCTGCTGTTCATGGTGGTGAGCCTGCGCCTCGCAGCGCGCGAGATCGCGGCTGAACGCGTGCTGTTTGAGCGCGAGCGCATTGCCGGACTGCGTGGTCTTGCGTATCTGGTGGCGAAGCTCGGCTTCCTCACGCCGCTGGTGATCGCCCAAGGTCTGGCGCTGGTGCTGCTGACAGATCTGATGGGCGGTCATCTGCCCGGGAATGATGGCATTCGTGTGGTGCTCCTGGTGCTCAGCGGCGTGGCCTTCGGCAGCCTGTGCCTGGCCATCTCCGCGTGGAGCCGTCATGTGGATCGCGCGCAAGCGAGTGCCTGGAAGCTCTGGGCAGCGAACGTGCTGCTGGCAGGGGCCATTCTAGGGTTCCCGCGCCCGGCTGGGTTTGTACTCCAGCCTTTCATCACGGCCTACTATGGCTGGTCAGGCAGTGTGGACACGCTCTCAGGCTCCGCTGTTTTCGAGCCGATGACTCACTTCGTTCGCACGTGGTTCGCCACGCCTCTGACGGCGGTGATCGCGCTGGTGGCGCATAGCGTCATTGGGATTGTGCTGGCGGGGTGGGGGCTGAAGAAGAGGAGGTAGTTCGGGAGGAGACAGCCAAGATCTCGCAAATCGCCTGAGTGAACTGCAGCCATGCCACCCAAACGCCGAGCTACAATCTATGTCGCTGCTGCATCACTTCTGCTGGCGGCTGGAATGGCATACTATGGACAAGAGAAGACAATCCTGGACATGGATCAGTGGAGATCGGGCTGGGAGCAAAGCTCCGCGCAGGAACGGTACAAGTTATCTAAAGCTCTGATTGTTCACTTGAATGCGCACCAGCCGTCCAGGGATGACGTGTTGCGTCTGCTCGGTTCACCCGACCGAGAGATCGGGGATTCATTTCTTCAGTATGATCTAGGTCGGCATTCGTCCGTGCCGCTTTTTTCGAGAGATAAATGGTGGCTTTCCATCAGTTTCGAGGACGGAAATGTTTCCGAGGCGAAAAGAAACCCGGATTAGATAGTGATCAAGAAAACCCAAGCACACGCTGAAGCGTGAACAACGTACTTGAGGAGCGCGGTTTGATTGGCCTAACTAACTACGCAGCCAATCAAAGAAGGATTTTTTGACCTGGGCCTCGCGTGGGATGTCGACGGGTTCAGCGGGGGGATGGCTGCCCTCAGTGGCGGGCACATGTCCCTCGCTGGTGGGAGGCGCATGCGGCACAATCGCTGGTGGTGCGAAGGCGTGCACGAACTGCGGTGTGACAGGTTCCGCGGCGACTTCAGGATCCGTCACCAGGAAGCCGGACTCGGCCATGGCGGCGGCGGTTTCCTCGTCGGTCATGCCGGGCAGGTGCACCTCGTCCGGAATCTCACCCACGGGCTCGTGGGTGGGCTGGGGGATGTAGTGCAGAGAGTCGTAGGCCGGCGCGGGTGGATGATGTGGTTGAGGGGCCGGGGTGTCTTCGCCCGGGGCCTCGGCATCAATCAGAGGGGAGGAGGCAGGAAACACATTCAGGTCCGGCATGGCCGGCATCTGTGCATAGGTGAACGGAGCGGTGGGTGCTTCGGCGGAGGCGTCAGCGAAGGTGGGCAGCGGCTCGTCCTCATCCAGCGTGTCGAGCAGGGGGGAGGAGGGCGGAAAAATGTACATCTCTGGCATCTCCGGGGCCTGGATGCGCGGCAGCGGTGTTGCGGGCGCGTTTGCCAGAGGTTCATCCGGGCTGGGGAAGGCGGGCAGCGGCTCGCTCTTCGGACTTTTTCCAGCGAGTGAGGGATTCAGGGCGGCACGCAGATCGTTCCAGGCATCTGCCAGCGGGGCCTCGGTCCGCACCGGGGCGATGGGGAAGGCGAGCGGTGGTGCGGGATCAAGATCTGCGGCGGGTGCTTCTGGTTCCGCGAAGGGAGACGTGGGCACAAATGAGGCAGCCAGCGATTCCAGGGTTGGAATGGGAGGCGCCTCGTAAGTGGCGGCGACCGGATCAGGCGGAGGCGGCTCAAAGGCCGTCGAGAAAGGCGAGGGGGTGAAAGGTGAAGGTGCGAACGTGGGCGCTGTTTCCGGTTCAGGTGGAGGCGCGAAGGCGAATTCATTCACCACTGGCTCGGCGGGCAGTGGCGGGGTGGACTCAAAAAAAGCCACCGGCTCGGGCAGGGATGCGGGCTCGAAGGCAAACATCGGCGCGGGTGCGGGTGCCGATTCCATCACCACAGGCTCTGCGGGTGGCGTAAGGAGGGTTGGTGGCAGTTCCGGGGAGGTCGGAGGTAGCTCCTGGGTCACCGGAGCCGGCATCATGACCGGGGCTGGTTCGCGAGAGATGGGGGCCTGAGGTGCTGCGGGCCGGTGCGCGGGCACCTGCTGGCGCTTCTTCCACCAGGCCAGGGCCAGACCAGCGGCCAGCGCCAGGGCCGGGCGGCCCATGCGCGAGGCGACGATCACCCCTGCGGCAGAGGCGAGCGCAATGGTGGCAAAGCCTGCCGGACGTGAAGCCGAAGATGGAGGGGGGTTATCCATGTGTTTCGAGGGTATCTCATAGCGTCATACGCGTGCAACACGAATGTCGGCTCCCTGCGGGAAGAGCATCTTCCTCTTGCACGGGAGGCGTGAAGTGCTTTCTGCTCACCCCCCATGTCCCGTCCGGCCCACACCCTCTCAGAAATCGCCGCTGCCCTGCGCTCCGCGCAGCGCATCGCCATCGCCGCGCATGTGCGTCCGGATGGTGACGCGGTCGGCTCCGTGCTCGGCCTCGCGCTCAGCCTGCGTGCCATGGGCAAGACCGTCTATGCGCTGCTGGAGGATGGCGTGCCTTCCAATCTCACCTTCCTGCCAGAAACAGGCACGGTTTTGCAGCCGCCCTATGACACGCTGGACATCGACTGCGCTATCGCAGTGGACACGGCCACGCATGAGCGTGTGGGTGCAGCCACGAAGGCAGCCCTGGGTGTCGCGCCGCTGCTGGTGAACATCGACCATCACCCCACCAATCCCGGCTATGGTCATCTGAACCATGTGGATGGCTCCCAGCCTGCGGTGGGCCAGATTGTCTATGAGTTGATCAAAGAAGGCGGCTTTCCCATCACGGACTCCGTGCTGCAGCATCTCTTCACCGCTATCAGCACGGACACCGGTTCCTTTCAGTTCCCCAGCACCACGGCGCGCACGCATGAGATCGCCGCGGAGATGATGAAGGAGGGACTCGACACGGCCTATCTGGCGCAGATGCTTTACCAGACTTACCCGGCGCGCCGTCTGGCCCTCATGCGCTCCATGCTCAATGAGATGCAGTTCCGCGCTGACGGCCGCATCGTGAGCTGGAACCTCAAGCAAACGCTCATGGACGAGGTGAAGATGGAGTCCGGTGACACGGAAGGCATCATCGACACCCTGCGCATGATCGACAGCGTGATCAGCGCCGTTATTTTTGAGGAGCTGCCGGATGGCAAGATCCGCGTCTCCTCACGCTCCAAAGATTCCCGGCTGGATGTCTCCGCCGTGTGCGCCCAGTTCGGCGGCGGTGGACACCGCCTCGCGGCTGGTGCGCGGATGAAAGGCCCCATCGAAGCGGCCGCAGACACTTTTTTAAATGCCCTCGAACATGAAGTCCGACGACTCGCTTAACGGCGTCCTCCTGGTGGATAAAGGTCCTGACATGACATCTCACGATGTCGTGGCCGTGGCCCGCCGCTGCCTCAACATGAAAAAAATCGGCCACTGCGGCACGCTGGACCCCATGGCCACCGGCATGCTCATCCTGGTCATCGGCACGGGCACGAAGCTCTCCGACCTGCTCATGAGCGAGGACAAGGAATACACTGGCACGCTGAAACTGGGCCAGACCACGAACACCCAGGACCGCGAAGGCGAGGTGCTGGAGGAAAAGCCCGTGCCTGCCTTCAGCGATGAGGAGGTCAAGACGGCCTTTAAAGCTTTCCAGGGAGATTTCTATCAGATGCCGCCCATGGTCAGCGCCATCAAGATCAATGGCGTTCCTTTGCACAAGCTGGCCCGCAAAGGCCAGGAGGTCGTGCGCGAGCCGCGCTTCGTCCGTGTGTATGCGCACGAGATCAACCGCGTGGCCGTGCCTGAGGTGGACTTCCGCATCGTCTGCAGCAAGGGCTTCTATGTCCGCACCTATGCGCATGACATCGGCCAGAAGCTCGGCTGCGGTGCGCATCTCACTGACCTGCGCCGCACGCGCAGCGGCCACTTCACCTTCAAGGAAGGCAACCACACCACCTTCGATGCGCTCAAGCAGGGCCGTCGTGACGAGGTGCTCGCCTCCATGATGAGCCTTTACGATGTCTCCAAGCTCCGCGGAGCGTGAGTAGCATGACGAATGACTAAATCCGAATGACGAAGGAATGCCCAGTGACTAACTTCGGGAAGGTCTTGGGCTGGTCATCGCTCCTTTTCGGGCTTCGTCATTCTTTCGTCACTAGGCCATTCGGATTTCGTCATTCTCTCCCATGTCCTTGAGCCGCTTTCATCTCCCCGCCAGCCAATGGCAGCCGGATCAGCTCACGCTGACGGGAGATGAGGCTGCGCACTGCGCCCGCGTGTTGCGGAAAGACGTGGGGGATGTGATCGAGGTCTTTGATGGGCAGGGTCGTGTGGCCACCGCCACCATCACCAGCCTATCCAAAAGTGCGGTCAAAGCGCGCGTCGACTCTCTGGTGCATCATGAGTCACGCAGGCAGGAGATCCATCTCCTGCCTGCCATGATTAAAGCCGAGCCTTTCGAGTGGCTGCTGGAAAAGGCCACCGAGCTCGGAGCCGCCAGTGTGCTGCCTGTGATCACTGCCCGCACCATCGTGCATCTCAGTGGCGACCATCTGGAAAAGAAGCTGCACAAGTGGCAGCGCCACATGATCGAGTCTGCGAAGCAGTGCCACACCCCCTGGGTGCCTGTCCTGGAGCGGCCTCGGGCCTTCACGGATCTGCTTTCCAGGCTGCCCGCAGAAACCACACGTCTCATTCCTGCTTTGAGCGAGCACTCGCGCCGCCTGCATGAGATCACCTTCAGCGCTGCGCAGCCCATCTTCATCCTGATCGGCCCGGAAGGGGACTTCACGGCCGACGAGGAAGCTGCTGCACAAGAGGCCGCCTTTCAGCCGATCACGCTGGGCCCTCTCATCCTCCGCGCCGAGACCGCTGCCATCGCCACATTGGCCATGGTGGGTCATGAGGTGGCCAGGCAAAAAGTCTGCTGCTAAAGCAGTAGTCCGGACTGAAGGAGAAGCTTGCCGGTCCAGGACTTAAGACCTACGGGTAAGCGTGAAAACGCTTTTGCTTCTTTCTGCTGTGCTGCTTGCTCCTGCCCTCAGCGTGACCGCTGCGGAGCCTGCGATCTTTCTCGAGCTTCCCACTCTTTACGTCATTGGCGGTCATGCGGAGGGAAAGTGGCTGGGCACGCAGAAGGCCGGCAAGGCCATGAAGCCGAATACGCCCTTTCGCATCTTCACCCTGAACGGTGAAAGCGGAAAGCTCACTGCTAAAAAGGCCGCTGCCATGGAGGACGTTTGCATGGATGTCTGGAGCGCCGAGGTGGAGCCTGAGATCGAAAAGGATGGCATCGCCATCGCGGCCAGCTGGGAGCCGATGCCACGGCCCGTGAAGGCATCTTCCAACACGCTCGAAGTCTACATCAAGGCCGTGAGCGACATTCTCGTCAGCCAGGGAATCCGCAAACCCACGGTGAAGATCACGCAGCATCTGCGCACGGATCTGGATGGAGATGGCAATGAGGAGGTGCTGCTCTCCGCCACGCATTACAAGACCAGCGAGGGACTCGGTGACGTGCCCACCTCCGCCAGCGCTGGCAATTACTCCTTCGTCGCCCTGCGCCGTGTCATCGATGGCAAGGTGCACACCCAGATCCTCGATGGTGAGTTCTACGAGAAGTCGAAGGAGTTCAACGCGCCGAACCTGCATCAGGTGAGCGCCATCCTGGACCTGGATGGCGATGGAAAGATGGAGGTCATCCTGAGCTCCGAATACTACGAAGGCGGCGCTACCACCGTCTGGCAATTCGGTGCCAAGGAAGCCACGAAAGTGCTCGAGGTGGCTTGTGGAGTGTAAAATAGTCAGTGGATGAAAATCCAATTCTTTGTTAGTCGTGAAGACTTTGCTGAACATACAGAAACTTGCTCCGATTTTGGTCGGCAAGGGTATCAAGCATGTCTCTTCAACGCCGCTGACGTGGAAAGGTGATGTAGGAACGCGGGACTGTCTGGTTCACTTTGGTGACGGCACTGCGGTTCTGTTGAACTCTGCCGATCTTGAGAGTGAGCTGGAGTATTATGCCGATGGTGTCGATGACAATGGCCTTGTGATCGACACCGAGCTCAGTCAGACCGTCTCTGGGCAGATGGTCCAGGCTGTGATCTCAAGCCAGAATGTCTTTTCCTTTGGGCTGCTGCTGACTGACGGCCCTGTGATCTGCGGGGACTTCCTGACGGGACAAGATGGTGTTTATCAAGCGGCCTGTGTCATGCTCATGAGCGAGTTCGAGGATGATAGACCTCAGTTGTTTGGGAAATGAGCACAGTAGCTGTCGGGCGCTGTCTTTTCCATGTTGCGACCTTGGATGGCTGCCTTTGATTACCACTCATGAAAGCTGCATATCGTCAGGCGAACCAGCACACCTTGATGTGGCTGACGGTTGTCCTTTTTGGCCTGGCGGGACAGTTGCCCGTGATGTGGCTTATGTACAGTCTTGGGTGGGAAAAGAAGTTGCAGGCCTGGGTGCTCGTGCCGGCTGCTGTGCCGCTTTGCCTCTCGATCATTTTTGGCCGGTGGCGTTTCGCGCGGTTGAATCGTCAACGGCTCCTGGGCGTGTCGGCCACGCTCGAATCTCTCGGATTTATGGCCTCCATGGAGCCGAAGCCAGAGACGAAAACTTCCTTTTGGCAATCCATGGAAAAGGTGATGAGCTACATGGAGATGGATCGTGGCTCCGAGGCTGTGCAGTGGCTGGCTCTTCGCGGTGAGGAAGGCAGCCGCATGGCCGCATGGGAATACCTATACACCACCGGCGGCGGCAAAACCCACCAGGTCCATCAGTTCACGGGTCTCGCCTGGCCTGCCACGCATCCAGATTTGCCAGAGGGGCTCGGTCTACTGCCTGGCTGCCATCTCCGCAAGACAGGCCGGCTGCAACGCCGCGCTTGGCGGAAGCATGAGGCCACCGTGCCGGGCATGGAAGCCCTTCACAAGATCTGGGCGCTCTACGGCAGTGTGGAAACCGCCACGCGTGTGCTGACACCAGAAATGCTGGCAGTGCTGGAGCGCTCGCCAAAGTTTGAATCCTGGTTCATCGGCGATGGCTGGGTCTGCTGCCGCTTTCGTAGCGACCTGGATGGAAAGAACCTGCAGCTCTTCTGGGACCACGCGCATGAGGTGCTGAAGCGCCTGCGCTAGGCCTCGAGTTTCCTTCTTGCTGTGGCGAAGGCCACGCACTAGTTGGCGCATGATCTCGCTGAATGTCATCGCCACGCTGCGGACCTGCTACACGGACAAGTTCGGGGTGCCGCGGCAGTCCGGACTCGCGCCGGATGCGTGGGGCATCATCGAGTTCGAGCCGGCGTATCGTCGTGTGGAAGCCGTGCGCGGCATCGAGGCCTTCAGCCACCTGTGGTTGATCACGCAGTTTCATCTGGTGAAGGAAGAGCCGACGTCTCTCACCGTTCGGCCTCCGCGACTTGGCGGCAATGAACGGCGTGGTGTCTTCGCCACGCGCTCTCCCTTCCGGCCCAACAGGCTAACCTTAAGCGTGGTAAAACTGGACCGCGTGGAGCTTGAGGGTGACATGGCACCGCGTTTGTTCGTCTCAGGTGTGGACCTGGTGGATGGAACGCCCGTGTTCGACATCAAACCCTACGTGCGCTATGCAGACTCGATTCCGGACGCGCGCAGCGGCTTTGCGGATGCCGTGCCTGCCAGGGTGCCCGTCATCTGGGAGTGCGAGAGCCGCGTGCCTGATGAGGTGCGGGTCATCATTGATCAATCCCTGGCCTTGCAACCGCAGCCCGCCTATCACGAAGATGGCAACCGGGAGTATGCCACAGAGATCTCGGGCTGGCGGGTGCGCTGGGCATCCACCGAGGCAGGTATGCTGGTGAAGGCATGTGACCAGCACAACCCGTGAGTGAGATGGCCGGGCACCGGCGTTTTTCTTGACGCATGCTCTCCGCCTCCACGCTCCGCCGCTGTCTTTTCATCTCTCTGCTCGCAGGCAGCGCCATTGCGGCAGATCCGCCGGTGCAGCACATCAAGTTTCCTGATCCACGCATCACGGTGAGCGGCCTCGGCTGGTGGAAGGAGCAGCCGAAACTCCAGCGCTTTCCCGACCGCTTGAAAGCAGAGATGCCCTCGAAGGTATGGCAGCTCTCACAGGCTCCGGCAGGCGTGCGGCTGCGCTTCCGCACGGACACAATCGACCTCGGCATCTCCGCCACCACAGGGAACTACAAGCTCTCTTACTCACCGCCTGTCGCCCTGATCGGTGTGGATGTGTATTCGGATGGCCGCTATCTCGGAAGTGCTCTTCCAGACGAACAAAAAGTGTTGGAAAAGAAATTCACCCTGGGTGTGGAAAGAGTGATGCGGGATGTAGAGATCTACCTGCCCAGCGGAGCACCGACCGTGGTAAAAGAGATCACGCTCGATGAAGGCGCGAAGCTGGAAGCGGCGCACGCTTATTCGAATGAGAAGCCTATCGTCTACTATGGCTCCAGCATCACTCAGGGCGCGCAGGCATCGAATCCAGGTGTGGCGTTTCCGTGCTTCGTCGGGCGCTGGTTGAACATGGATTTTGTGAACCTCGGTTTCTCAGGGAATGGTCTCGGCGAACCTGCCCTGGCACGTGCTGTGGCGGAGATCCCCGCCGCCGTGTATGTCGTCGACTACTGGGCCAATCCGCCGCCGGAAGTGTATGAGAAGACCTTCCCCGAGTTCATCGCCATCATCCGCGCGAAGCATCCTGAAACACCTATTGTAGTCACCGGACCCTATTACAATCCTTCCGAAGTCTTCGGCAGCCGCATGGGACATTATCAACTCGAAAAGCGGAAGCTCATCCCACGCCTCGTCGAGGAGAAGCAGAAGGCCGGTGACAAGAACATCCACTATGTCGATGGCCTCGATCTGATCTCCCCGGATCAAGCGGATGCACTCTCCGATGCACGCCATGCCAACAGCTACGGCATGTTCCTCTACGCACGCGGGCTTGAACCCATGCTGCGCAAGGTCCTGAACCTTCCAGCAGCTCCCTTGCGGTAGTTCATCGTCGTGACGCCACCCATGACTACCACAGAGGAACACAGAGGTTTTGATTCAAAGTCCTCTGTGCTCCTCCGTGTCCTCTGTGGTGAAAGGTATTGGGATTCCTGCAGTTGAATCATCGCATGAAACACAAGCTCGCCATCACCATCGGCATGTCTGCACTCTGCGCAGCCTTGGCTGCCGATGTGACTTTGGTGCCTCATCCGAAGGCCTTGAAGAACATCCACCCTCCCGGAGAGGTGGATCGGCCGGAAATGGTGAAGTTCATCGTGGCGGATCCAGCTTCACTGCCCGGCATCGTGGTGGACGAAACGGCGGCAGAACTGGTGGGTGAGTGGCAGTATTCCACGCACACGCCACCGTATGTCGGCCTCGGTTATCTGCATGACATGAAGGCAGGGAAGGGGAGCAAGTCCGTCACCTTCACTCCCACACTAGCCAAAGCAGGATGGTATGAGGTGAGGTTCGCGCATTGTTACAATGTGCGCCGATCGGCGAATGCGCCGGTGACCATTCATCACGCGGAGGCTGACACCACGCTTCGGATCAATTTACAGGAAGAGCCTGAACATGACCGACTGTTTCGATCACTCGGCAAGTTCCGGTTTGAGGCAGGTCGCGCGGGCTGGGTGCGTGTGTCGAACGAAGGCACCGAGCCCAACAGAGTGGTCATCGCGGATGCGGTGCAGTTTCTGCCCTGTGAGGCACCTGCACGCTGAGGTGGCGAGTTTGTGATTGCACACGCATCTCCGCGCGCTCCTCATGGCCCGCATGGCGGATTTCTTCAAGCTTCATGAGCGTGGCAGCTCCCTGCGCAGGGAGGTTCTGGGCGGCCTGACCACCTTTGTGACCATGGCCTACATCATCGTGGTGAACCCGGCCATCCTCAGCTTCGCGGGTATCCCCGTCGGGCCTGGCACGGTCGCCACCATCCTCACTGCGGTGGTGGGATGCGCACTGATGGGCTTGATTGCGAACCGACCTATCGCCGTGGCGCCTTACATGGGGGAGAATGCTTTTATTGCTTTTGGTTTGGCCACATTGGGCATTGGCTGGGAGCAGCGGCTCGGTGCGGTGTTTGTCAGTGGCGTGCTGTTTTTGATCATCACCATCATCGGGCTGCGTGGATGGCTGGCGAATGCGGTGCCTGCGGGTTTGAAGCACAGCTTCGCGGTGGGGATCGGCCTGTTCCTGGCCTTCATCGGCCTGTATGAGACGGGTGTTGTCACCAGCTTTGTGGCGGGCATGCCAGCGCAGTCTTTGCAGACGACTGCGCAGGGTCTTTTCATCGCGCCGGCGGTGCCGGTGAAGCTCGGGCATCTGCATGATCCGCAGGTGCTGCTGGCTATCGGTGGCTTCATCTTGATGATGGTGCTCATGATCCGCCGTGTGCGTGGGGCGCTGCTCCTCGGCATTGTGGTCACGGCCCTGGCCGGATGGCTGCTCGGCTTCGGAACAGCACCCAAGGCCATCGTCGCTCTGCCCTTCACCGGTGACTACAACCTCAGCGCCATCGCCTTCAAGCTGGACATCGCCAGCGTGCTGAAGCTTAGCTTTCTGCCGGTGCTGCTCACGCTGTTTTTGATGAGCTTTCTCGATACCCTCGCCACCTTGACCGGCCTCGGTGCAGCTGCGGATATGCTGGATGAAAAAGGCAACCTGCCCGAGGTGCAGAAGCCCATGCTGGTGGATGCGCTGACCTGCATGTTCAGCGGCCTGATTGGCACCTCGACCAGCGGTGCGTATATCGAATCCGCCACAGGCATCAGTGAAGGCGCTCGTACAGGGCTGGCCGCCTTGGTCACGGCAGGTTTGTTTGCGCTCTCGCTGTTCTTTATCCCGCTCATCGAACCGTTGCAGCAGCTTCGCTTTGCTTATGGTCCTGCCTTGATCGCGGTCGGTGTGCTCATGGTCGGCTCGGTACGGCGCATCGACTTTGATGATCTCACCGAATGGGCCCCTGCCTTCGTGACCATCGTGATGATGCTCTTCACCTACAACATCGCCAATGGTCTCACCGCAGGCTTTGTGGTGCATCCGCTGCTGAAGATCGCCACGGGCCGTGTGCGCGAGCTGAACGGAGGCATGATCGTGCTGGCGCTGCTGTGCACGGCCTACTTCCTTTTTGGACTGCCTCATTGAGAAAAGCCGTGCGCGCATGGGCGAGCACGCTCCTGTGCGTCGCCCATGCCCGACCCTGAACTTCCGCTCCGTGCCGCCACGGAAACTGCCATTGCCCACGGCATCACGCCGGATCGATGTGACATCCTGCAGAACAGCAGCACGCTCGTCGTGCGGCTGACAGAGACGCTGGTGGCACGTGTGGTGCAGGATCGTGATGGCCCGCGCCAGGGCACGGAATGGTTCGCTCGGGAAAATGCCATCGCGCATCATCTCACGGTGCATGGTGCGCCGGTTATCCCGCTGCATCCAGATCTGCCTCCAGGTCCGCATGAGCATCTGGGATATCCCATGAATTTTTGGGAATTCGTGACGCGGATCGAGGCCGAGCCAGAGCCGCAGGAGATCGGCCGCACGCTGCGTCAATGCCATGAGATCATGAGCCGCTTCGCAGAGCCTCTGCCGGAGCTGGCCATCCTCACGGAAAGCATCGCCATCCTCGATGAGCGAGAGCTCTTTCCTGCGGCTACTCAGCAGCTGCTGCGTGATCATCTCACGAAGTCCATTGAGGTGCTGAGCGCCTATCCGCATCAGCCTCTGCATGGTGATGCGCACATGGGCAACCTCATGAACACCACACGCGGTCTGCTTTGGACAGACTGGGAGGATACCTTCGCCGGTCCCGTGGAGTGGGACGTGGCCTCCATCATCTGGAATGCGAAGCTGCTCGATGAAGACCAGGCTACAGTGAATGCCATCCTTGAAGCTTATGGCCCCGTGGACGAACAAGCATTGCATCAAAGCCTCATCGGCCGAGCTGCGGTGATGACGGCCTGGTATCCCATCCTGTATCCGACTCCGAATGAGGAGCGCCAGCGCCGCTTGCGCAGCCGCATTGAGTGGCTTGAAAGTGTGAAGAGTTAGGCCGATACCTCCTCCCCGGCGTTGACTGCGCCTGCCTGACTCTATGAATCTCCAAGACGCATTTTCGCCAAGCTGGCGAGGCCTTCTAGGAAAAGGCTGCCTGCTGCTTCTGCTGGTGTGGGCGCTGCCTCTCCAGGCCAAGCCAGACTTCACCGCCTCCGAGATCACGGTGGCGAACCAGCCTGTGGTCGAGGGTGGGGTTGCCCAGTTCCAGCTGGTGCTGCGCAATCGCGGAGATCAGCCTTCTGAGGTGACTTATGTGCGCATTCAGTGGCCGCTCAGGGGTATCTGGTGGAGCTCAAGGGGCTCGATGATGCGCAGCTGGATCACGATGAGAGGACGATCACCGCCTCGATTTCGCTGGCTGCCGGCGCCGAACGAAAAGTAGAGATGAGGGTGCTGGCTCCTCGTGACTCAGCAGGAGATGCGCTTTCCGTCAGCATGCATCTGGCTCACTTCCACACGATGTCGGAAGCCTGGGTGCACCGGACGATCACGGTCGACACACGCCGTTCACCTCAAGAGTCGGGCAACACCGGCGGGGGACTGACTTCAGCAGGCGTCGTCACGGTCATCTGGTTGGTGGTCACCTCCTTCGCCGTGGCGCTGACGGGAGTGATGGTCGGAGGTCGCCGGGGTTTCTTCAGCCCGCGTGCCGGTGTGGTGGCCATCATGGTCGCCATCGGCTTCTGGCTGGTGTTTGCCGGAATGGCCTGGCGTGACTATCGTGTGCTGAATGAATGGACTGCCTCCACGGCGACAATCGTCGGACGGCGCGTGGTGCATCACACCGTGAACAGCCAGTCGCGCACCACCGGAGGGACCTCACGGTCGTCGGATGTGGCCAAGCCTGAATTCGCGCTGCGTTACGTGGTGCAGGGGCGGGACATGCTCTCCACTGGCTATGACACGGGCTCATCGCTACGTGTCGGCGGCGGCAAGGCGCAGTTGGAGAAAGAGTTCCAGGAGTGGACGGTCGGTGCTCAAGTTCCGTGCTGGTATGATCCGCGCGATCCGGCGGATGTCGTCTTGAAGCGCGGTTACGGCGGAGCCTATCTCTTCGCGCTTTTGCCGCTGCTGCCGTTTGCTTTGGGATGGTTCATTTTGCGGAGTGCTTTGTCAGGCAAGCCCTGACCTATTTTTGCAGCTCAGTGACCAGCTTCGGATCATAGGTCGCTCCTTTGGAGACCTGGATCAGCGTCATGCGCACTTTGGTGGGGAAGAACTTTTCAGGGTCAGGGCGCTTATGGGCGTGCAGGTTGTGATCGTCCTTGAGCACCAGATGCATCTCCTTGATGCCCTCGCTCCAGATGATGTCGTTGTTCTGCCAGAAGGTCGTCATGGAGAGATCCTTCTCAATCAGGCCCGCTTTGGAATACGCACCTGTGCCGATGCAGCCATAACCATGGTTCTGCCCTTTGTAAGGGATGTAGCAGACGCTCCAGGAAGTGGGCTGGTCGCCCGCGGGCTTCTCCAGCACCTCGAGCCGCAGATGCACGGTGCCGTTGCGATAGTCGACCGGGCTCGTCCAGTCCTTCGGGCGCTCGGGATTCAGGCGGTCACTCTTCACATAGTAGTGGGATTGGCTGGGCTTGGAGTTCAGCGCATCTTCCTGCGTGAAGGTGAAGGTCACGTCAAAGAGCACAAACTGCTCCGCATGGCTGATGACAGGGCTGAGCAGGATGAAAAGAAGCGAACCAAGAGTGTGGCGGAAGGACATGATTGGTAGGTTGGAGGATGAGGACGTCGAGAACGTGACACGTTGGGAGGTGTGCCTCCTGGATCAAGTGCTGATTGAAACGTGCGGCGGTCGACGTCTGTTGTTTCCCAATGATCCGCTTGCTCTCCTCCCTCCTTCTCTTTCTGGCAGCCTCAGCAGGTGCCAAGGATCAAGCGCCGCTGTTCCGCGACTTCGTGGGTGTGTGCGGACACACGGTCACCTTCAAGCCGGAGCTCTATGCACCGGTCTGCACCTGGGTGCGTGATTATCATCCCGTGCCCTGGGACTTGGCGAAGGACACAAGCACGCTGCCCACGTGGCCCTTCGCGAAAAACAAGGTCTCATGGGAGAAGGTCTATGGCTCCTGGAAGGGCTCAGGGCTGCATATCAACGTCTGCCTCATGCTCGATGAGATGAAGGACAGTTGGAAGAGTCCGGCCAAAGATGCCGAGGCTTATGCAGCCAGCTTTGCCAAGGAGTTCGGCCCCGGCGGCAAGTGGCCGTTTGTGGAAAGCATCGAGATCGGCAACGAGCCGGGGCTTTATACGGACGAGGCGTATCTCGAGCTGTTTGATGCGATGGCGAAGGGCATCCGTGCCGCAAACCCAAAGGTCAAGATCGTCACCAGCAATGTCGAGGCGGGGAAGAGTGATCGTTATTGGAAGTCGGCTCCGATGTTCAAGGATCGCGCGGCGCTCTATGATGTGCTGCAGATCCATCGCTATGCCATCGCGGAGCAGTGGCCGGTGTGGAAGCGCACTTATCCGGAGAACCCGAAGGTGCCCTATCTCAGCAGCATCCAGGACCTCTTGAACTGGCGTGACCAGAATGCACCTGACAAGAAGGTGTGGGTCACCGAGTTCGGCTGGGATGCGAGCTCGAAGACACCGGATCCCAAAGGTGAGTGGGCGAAGTGGACAGACAGCACGGATGAAGAACAGGCCCGCTATCTGGTGCGCTCCTTCTTCCTCTTCTCGGCTATGAATATCGACAAAGCTTTCGTCTATTTCTTCAATGACAAGGACGAGCCGAAACTGCATGCCGCCTCAGGTCTCACACGAAACTATGAACCGAAGCCCGCTTATCATGCCGTGGCCTGGATGCTGAAGTCTCTACGGGACTATCGATTCAATCGTGTGATCAAAGCGTCCTTGGATGAAGGCTACATCTATGAGTTCACCCCGGAGAAAGAAGGCGAACCTGTTGTCTGGGCCGCGTGGCATGCGACGAAGGAGGATGTGGGCATCTCATCCGTGGATTCAGGGAAGGCCTTTCTGAAGGCTGAGCTGATGCCGTTGAGTGCTGGCGCTGTGGAGAGCAGAGATGCCTCCCAGATCAAGAGGTGCGGGCAGCGCCCGATCTTGATTTGGTGGAAGTGACGTGGAAGTCGCGGAGCGTCCCGGAGTGCGGTGGAAAGCGCTCAAGCGTGACACCGCTAGGTGCGCAGTGAATGCTTCCATAACACGCAGACGTGGCGTGCGCACGCGAGCGGTGTCGACGAGGCACGGCTGCTCCGTGCCTCTCTGCCACCGCGCTCCAGGACGCTTCGCGACTGCGTTAGTAGACTCGAAGGCGCAGGAAGGCTCTGGCGGGGGGAGGGAGGATAGGTTGTGTCACCGTCGTCGCAGCTCCCGCAGCTCCCGCAGCACCTGGATAGGTAATCACATGAGTCCAGTTCATGAGATCCGTGGAGGTTTCGGTAATATACGTTAGGTCGGGGCGGGTGCGCTGGAAGCTGAAGACGAGATCGGTGCTGCTCTGCGTTGCTGTCGTCACTGGCAGGTCGACAGCGGGCCGTGCGCCGGCGGCGAAGAGGATGCCGCGGGCGATGGCGTAGACGGTGCCATCGGGACCAATAACGGTCGGCGTGTAAGGCTGCAGGCCCACGCTGGCGACTTGCAGGCTGGTGTAGGTGTTGTTCACCAAGTCCCAGCGGTAGATGTGTCCGTCCTCATTGTTGACGTAGATGGCTTTGCCGGGGACGTCGACCGCGGTGCTGTTGATGCACCATTCATCGTTGTTACCCATCGGGCTCACAAGCGTCATGACCTCCTTCATGTCGGTCTCGCCGGTCAGCGGATTGATCTGCGAGACATTGGGATCCAGGATGGCGATCTTGTTCAAGCCGCCGACGAAGTAGTAGCTGTTGTACTTGGTGAAGAGCAGGTAGGCGGAGCCTGCAGACGAGGTATAACCAGGAACAATGCTAGATGGCACCACCGCCGCCGTGGTGTCCCAGCCGAAGCCGCCGATGAGTTTCGTGGTGAAAAGATCGGCTGAGTAGTGAAGCAAACGGCCGCGGCTGTAGCTGTCATTGTTGATACCGAAATAGACATCGCCATCAGGGCCGATGGTGGGCGATGAGGTGGCGATGCCGAGCACGCCGTTAAGCTGTGCACTGGAGGTCAGAGGTGTGAGAGTTGATGCCTCCAGACGCACCAGCTTGCCCTCGGTGTTGCTGCCGTAGTCGCCGCCATTGCTGAAGACCACATAGAGCTTCGTTTCATCCAGGCTGAGCGCAGGAGCCGCGTTCAGCGCTGTCTGGATGTAACCCGAGACGGTGCTGGCGGCCGCGTAACTGCCAACACCACTGGCCGAGATGCGGGCGATGCCGCCGCCTTGAGCCAGGAGCGGCGTGCTCCCGATGACCTGGAAGCCGAAGTAGATGTTACCCGCTGTGTCACTCGTGACCGGCGTGTTGATCTTCACATTCGCATCATAGGTGGCTTTGTTGGCCAGATAAGCCGTTAGGCCGGGGGAGTTGTCGAAGAAGGCCAGCTTGCCTGTCGCGGTGGCCACGGCCTGGTCCGCATGATCACGCCAGTTCAGCGTGCCACCTGCGGCGGGTACATACACGCGATAGGTGTTAGGCGCTTTCTTCACCAGCATGGGGGAGAAGTTAGGCCGCCAGATGGAGCTTGGAGCGATGTAGTCCGTGGCCATGGTCCAGAGCAGGCTGCCGTCAAAGCCGCGCCGGCCCTGCACCACGAAGTTGTTTCCCGTGCCGGTGGTCACGGGGACAATCACCGTGTTTCCCGCGGTGATCGTGGGGGTGCCGTAGTGGGTGTAGGCGCCGGGATTCAGGTCCACAGGAGTCTGCCAGAGGAGCTGTGTCAGCGGCCGTCCCTGCACCATGGAGATGGCCGTATGCTGCGCATTGCCGCCAAACATGGCCCAGTCCGCCGACCGGGCGAAGGCTGCGAGGCCCATGACGAGCAGAGCAGTCATGGAGATTCTGGGGAGCAAGTTCATGGGTCGCGGAGACTCTGCCACAGGTCCCGTTCCTGCTGCCAGTGCTTTTCGGGCATGAACAAACCTGTTACGGGCTGCTGATTGCATTTTGGGCTGGCTGACAGATGTTCGGGAAATCCCGTCACTCTTATGAACAAGGAACAACCCGGTTTCCGGGTGATGCTACGGTTTCAGAAGATGCTCTTCACGTTTTTGGGCGTGCTGGCCCTGGCGACCATTGTCTGGCAGACTCAGGACTTTGTGGCCTCCTTTGCCGCGTCAGAAATGGTGACCCAGGCAACACTCCGCACCACGGTGGAGAAGGATGATGCGCGTGTGCTGCGCGCCTTCAAGACGGCCAGGGACACGCTGAGGATTCCAGCCGAGCTGACGACTGAGGCGAATCCCCAGCAAAGCACGCGTGATGCGGTCATGACCATCAAGTCAGGCAGCAGCAAGGAGGCTCTGGCGCAGCGTGAGGAGATGGTTCAGACCCTGCTGATGGAGTTCAAGCGCGAGGGCCCGGGCGAGATCTTTGACATCAGCAGCGCACCTGCGGCCTGGCCTGTGCCAAATGAGAAGATGGCAGCCATCAAGCGGGTGCAAAGCATCGTGGCCGGACTCATTCTGGCGACAGGTCTGGTGCTGCTGCTTTTACAGTGGAAGAGTTCGCGTCTGCCCATCGGGGCATTGTTAGGCGTGCTGGCCACAGCCCTGACCATGCTGCTCTACATGACGGAGGGAGAGGGCATTGCCATCAAGACCGCGCTCTTCATCATGGCACCGCCCCTGGCCTTCCTGGGATTGATGATCTATGTGACGCTGCGTGTGAAGCGGGCGGCGAAGTGGCTGGAGAGCAGGGCACGCATCACCCGGTCCGAGGTGGATGTGGTGCGGCATCGCTTTGAAGGGGACACCACCCAGGTGAAGAACAAGCCGCTGGTGCACTATGAATTCAAAGTGGGTTCGGAAAAAATACGCGGTGAGCGCATTAGCGCAGGAATCGCCCCGGCGGACAACGTGGACCAGGTGCTGAAGCGCTATCCCGTGGGAGCCGAGGTGCCGGTGTATTATGATCCCGCGAATCCGAAGGAGTGTGTGCTGGAGCGCGATCCGCCGGTGGGGCTGGGGTGCCTCTGGACTGGCACAGCCATGGTGGTGCTGCTGTATGGCCTCGGTGTGGCCTGGTTCATGAGTGACAAGCCCATGAGCGTCTTTCTGCACTCGCTCTTCCCGCAGGCGAGTCATCCAGGAGTCGTGCTGGTGTTCGGGTTGCTCGGACTGCTCTCGCTGGCGGCTGGGATCTACCATGCGCTGCATCCCACGAAAACGGAGGCATGGCTGCGCAGCCCGGGGCGGATTGTTTCCAGCAAGGTGGAGGCGTATCGCGAATCCATTTCAGACTCAGGGAGCGCACGAACTTTCTACAAGCCGGTGATCGAGTTCAGCTATGAGGTGGACGGGCAGACCTATCACAACACGGTCGGCTCAGACAGCCCCGTGACCGTCTCCGTTTCCGGAGGCCAGGGGTCTGCGGAGGATCAGGTGGCGAAGTATCCTCCGGGGACGGAGGTGGATGTCTTTTACAGTCCGGGAAATCCCACGGCCTCTTCCCTGAACGATCATCCAGCGATGACACTGAATGGCAGGCGCTCACTCATCATGAGTGCGATCTTCATCGCGATCGCCATCTATGCGGCGTTGAATTGATTCCTGAAATTAACCGCAGATGGGCGCAGATGTTCTGAAGAGGAACCATCTCCACGTTCAAGCATGGGTGGCGATTGCCTCGGTCATGCGCAGCGCATGCACATTGGGCTTCACCTCATGCACGCGGAACACTCGTGCGCCGAGTTCGCGCATGTGGGAAGTGAGGGCCACGGTGGGCCATTCGCGGGTTTCGAGACCATCTTCCTCGAGAAGTCGGGCGATCATGCTCTTGCGTGACACACCGACGAGCAGAGGGCGGCCGATTTCGGCGAGGCGGGGCAGGGCACGCACGAGGGAGATATTGTGCTCCAGGGTCTTGCCGAAGCCGAAACCAGGATCGAGCGCGATGCGCTTCGGGTCGATGCCGGTACTCTCCAGCGTGTGGAGCCGCTCGGCGAAGTGGGCGGACACGTCTGCGACCACATCCACATACTCGGGCTTCTGCTGCATGGTGCGCGGGGTGCCGGTCATGTGCATCACCACCAGGCCAGCATCGCATTCTGAGGCCACGTGAGACATGGCGGGATCACCCCGCAGGCCGGTGACGTCATTGATGATGTCCGCGCCGGCGTCCAGCGCAGCCCGGGCCACGGCACCCTTCATGGTGTCGATGGAGATCAGGGTCTTCGTCACGGAGCGGAGCGTGCGGATCACGGGGAGGACGCGGCGGAGTTCCTCTGCCTCCTCCACGGGGTCGGCGCCGGGGCGGGTGGACTCGCCGCCGATGTCCAGGATGTCCGCGCCTTCTTCCACAAGCCGGAGGGCATGTTCCACCGCGCGGCCAGCATCCAGGAACTTCCCGCCGTCAGAAAAGGAATCTGGTGTCACATTGACGATGCCCATGATCATGCCGCGCTGGGAGAGGTCGTGGTCGGTGCCGCGGATACGCCAAAGGTGATTCATGCCGTCTATCCCAGCCGAGAGCGGGGAAGAAGTAAAGCGCGGGACGAAAAGAGCCGAAATGGCAGAAAAGCTTAAAATGTATTAAATTTATAGCTTTGTTTCTTGATTATGGACTCGATAAAAATTAAATCTGCGATATTTTTTATAAATTCTATATAAAATTGTCGTTGTCCCGCCTACCTGCCCTTCCTGGCTGCCGCTTCTCCTGATGTTCTGAGACTCCCGCATGTTCCGTTTGCTTCGCCTCTTCTCCCTGATGGTGGCCGCCCTCGCTGCCTGCGGGGAGGCCTATGCCCAGAGCACCACCATGCTGGACTGGCAGTTTGGGGCCAGCACCACCTTCCAGATGACGCCGACGACCCGGCATAACAACATCGTGGCCGGGGACCCGCTCTTCTTCGCGGGCAACCAGATGACGACGGTGCCGAGGTACAACACCAGCGGCAACAGCACCCAGTTTGTGGAATACAACAACTGGCCGACCACGGAAACCAGCGGCTGGGCCAGCGCCACCCGCACCAGCCTGAACCCGACCCTCTCCGGACCCACGGTGTGGTCGCGTTTCAGCCTCGGGCCTAACAGCCAGTTCACGCTCACCGCGCTGGCGGCCCAGTTCACCTATCAGCGTCCTTCCAGCACCTCGCCCAACAGCGTGCGCGCCTGTCTCACCTGGTTTGACGGCACCACTTATAAGCGCCGCTACTCGCCGGTGGTGACCATCAATGCCGCTGCCAGCACCACCACCTGGTCCAGTGCCGTGAACGTGACGATCGCCGGCTCTGGCTCCGCGGGTGACACCCTGCCCACCATCACTGCCATGAGCGGGAAGACCTATCTTCTTGAGCTTCAGTTCTTCGGTGGATCGAGTGCCAGCAACAAGATCAACGTCGATAACGTGAAGCTGCTCGCGGACTCGGCCGTGACCGGATCCATCGGCTGGATGACTGCGGCCACGCTGCCTGCGGCCCAGGTCAGCCGTCCTTATTTTGTGCGTCTCCAGGCCGGCAGCGGCAACGTGGCTTCCTACACTTACTCATTGGTGTCGGGATCCATCCCCACCGGTCTCAGCCTGAGCAGTGGTAACATTCTCGGCACACCGACGGCTGCCGCGGGCACCTATAACTTTACCATTCGCGCCACTGGCTCCACGACAGCGGATCGCGCCTTCAGCCTCACCATTGGAGCCACGCCTGCATCACCCACCGGATCCAACCTGGCTTACTTCACCTATGACAGCGATACCACGGCGGATGCGGTGCAGGGTCCCACCACGATGTCTTCCACGCTGAGCGAGGTGACGTGGGGATTTGATACGCGAAACAGTGTCTTGAAGACCAGCCTCTACGCTGAAGGTACCGCTGCCGCGAGCGGCACGCCCATCACTCTGGACCGTGGTGCCTCCGGTGAGATGCGCGGGTTCAGCGGTTGGGAAGTGGGGAGCAACTACACCGCTACGCGCAACAGTCTCCTGCATATCACGGATCCGGCCAGCACCTCCACGAGCTGGCGCTTCGCCGTGACGCCGAGCGCGAACACGGCCTCCATCCCGCCCACTTCTTATGTGACGACGGGCGATCCCAATGTGCTGCAGTTCTCCACGACCTTCCGTGCCACCGCTGCCGGGAACCTGCGCGCCTTCAAGGCGGACATGCTGCGCTGGATGAAGGATGACATGGTCAATGACGGTGCGCTGGGGCCGCGCTACGCGCGCCTCTACGCCTACTACACGAACAACAGCGGGGTGGTGCAGCGCTGGACAGGCAGCACCGTGGAAATCACCTCGATTTACTACCAGGCCATGCAGGCCGCCAACCAGCCGCAGTTCCGCACCCTCTGGTGGGACCTGAGCACGCTGGACACGGCCATCAATGCCACCACGGCCAAATATGGGAGCCGTGAGGTGTCGTTCGAAATCTACTTCTATTATGATCACGGGTATGATGGCTACCAGTCGCCGGTCGTGCTGCTGGATGACGTGGGCCTAACCGGAGACATGGCAGCGCCCACGCTCTCCATCGGCAACCTCGTGTGGGATGACCTGGACAATGACGGCGTGAAGGATGCGGGCGAAGGCGGGCTCGCGGGTGCGCAGGTGGAATTGTATTCTCCTGGCGCGGACAATGCCATCGGCGGCAGTGGGGGGAATGCGGACACAAAGATCGGCAGCACCCTCACCACGACTGCCACGGGTGCGTACAGCTTCACCGCCCTGGATCCAGGGAACTACTATGTGAAGGTCACACCTCCGGCCACGCACTTCCTCACGGGTGGTGTTCCGGACAGCGCTGATGACCGCTCTGACAATGACAACAACGGCGCGCAGCCCGGCGGCAGAGGCACGCCGCTGTACAGCCCCATCATCAACCTCGCGGTGGATGCCGAGCCTACCAATGATGGTGACACGGACAACGACACCGACTTCAGCGTGGACTTCGGTGTGTTCCGCGGTTTGAGCGTGGGCAACCTCGTCTACATTGATAGTGACAAGTCCAGCAACTTCGGGGCTGCTGACACTGGTGTGAGCGGCGTGACGGTGCAGCTTTTCAATTCCACGAACACCCTCATCGCGAATACCACCACGACCAGCAGTTCCAGCCTGACCGGGTTTGAGGTGCGGCAGGTGAAGAGCTCCTCGCAGATCAGGACCTACGCGCAGGCTCTCGCTGTCTTCGATGGCACTGCCCAGACAGACTTTTGGATAGGCTCCGCGAGCAAGATCAACTACATGAACCCCGGCGGCACGGATGGCCGCTTCACGACTGGCAATGCTGCCTTCCCGGACGGTGTCGATGTCAACTACGCGGTGCGCGCCATCGGTACCGTGACCATTCCCACCACGGGTGCCTATAGCTTCGGCATGACGCTGGATGGTGGTGGCCGTCTGCGCGTGAATAATCAGGATGTCATCGTGGATGAGTCGGCGCTTCACAGCTCGGCGGATCGTTTTGGCACGATCACTCTGAATGCAGGCACCTATCCGATCGAGATGGTCTACTGGGGTGTCTCAGGTGGTGCGGTAGAGTTGTATGCCCGCTCGGGTACGTTCTCTGTCTGGAGCACGAACTTCAAGCAGGTGGGTGACACAGTGAATGGCGGCCTGGCGATGTCCTACACGGACAATGCCTCGGGTGGCCGCTACCTGTTTGATGGCATCTCTCCGGGCAGTTATTATGTGAAGATCCCCGCCAGTGAGTTCCGCTCCGGGCGGCCTCTTTATGGCTACAAATCCATCTTGAACGGATCTCCCGCCTATTCGGCGGTGGATGATGATGGCGTGGTCGGCGGTGCGGACAATGGCATCGATGTTCCGACACCAGAAGCCACAGGTGTGCGCACCAGCACCCTGCAGCTCGCTGTCGGAGGTGAGCCGGTCAACAGCGGCGGTGAGACCGGTATCTCGGGCACTAGTGATGATGCCACGGACAGTGATGTGGATCTCACCGTGGACCTGGGTTTCCTCACGGAGCAGGAAAGCTGCTACTATGTGCGCATCATTGACACGGACCGAGATGGCATCCCGCTGATCCAGAAGCTCAATGGCACCACGCAGAGCACCAACCTCGTCTTTGGTGGCAGCATCGCCCACATCGACCGGGCGCAGTTCGCCTATGACACGCGCACACAGCGCCTGGACATGCAGTACATCTTCAATCAGTGGTCTGGAAAGAAGGTGCGGGGCTTCTACATCCTGCTCACCGATGGTCCGGTGCCTGATGCCGACAACCGCGCCGCCATCATGTATGTGGATGTGTATGACCGGATGTCTCCCAAGGTCACGGTGATGAAGTATCAGGGGCCGGATGGCGGCCAGACCAGCTACTTCACTCCAGGCCAGCTTCTGGAAAGCAGCATCACCCATCCCGACTTCTGCACGATCACGGTCAATGAAGCGGGGGCTGCGCTCACGGTCAGTGTCAGCGCCAGCATGAGCAGCGTGAACAATGGCAATCTGTGGACCAGCTACGGCATTGATCCGGCCACCTGGGAGGGTGTGAGCATGGGCGCGACCACTGGCATCTGGGGCCACTTCTACGATCTCGCCAGCGCTCCGACTTACAACACGGAAGGCAAGCTCACCTCCTGGCCGCGTAACACTCCGGACAGCTCCTGGTGGAACTACATGGCCACTTACACCTCGGATGCGGTCGCCACTGAGACACCGTGCAGCAGCAGCATGACCATCGGTAACATGGTCTTCTCGGACACGAACAACGACGGCAATTTTGATTCGGGCGAAGGCGTGGACAACGTCCTCCTCTATCTCTTTGCGGAAGGTAAGAATCCGCTCACGGACACACCTGCCTCCGCAGTGCTTTCCACGGGCGGTGGTCAGTATGCGTTCACGGGCTTGAGCGCCGGACGCTATTTCGTCCATGTTCCTCCTTCTGAATTCCAAACCGGTGGACCGCTGGCGGGCAAGGTCTCCATTGCAGGCGCAGGTGGTGATGCCGTGGCGGATGACCAGGTGGATGAAAACGGTGTCGATGCAGCCTTCCCGGCGGTCAGTGGCATCAGCACGGGTGTGATCACGCTCACGGAGAATGGCGAGCCCGTCGATGCAGGCGTGGAACTGGGGGCCAACAAGACCACGGATAATGCGGTCGATAACAACGGTGATCTCACCGTGGACCTGAGCTTCCGCAGGGCCACTAGCATCACTCTGAGCGGGCTTGCCTGGAATGATGCGAATAACAACGGGCTTTTCTCGACAGGCAACCTGCTTGGTATCGGCGATGAAGATCCAATCTCTGCGATCGTCGTCGATCTTTACACCCCAGGAGCAGACGGTGCCATCGGCGGGACAGGAATGAATGCTGACACCTTTGTGGCAACCACGGCCACCAATGCGTCAGGCGTGTACAGCTTCAACATCACCTCCCCTGGAAAGTACTATGTGCGTGTCACTCCGAGCGCCGCCTTCCCCACGACCTGCACGAGTGTGGTCACGGCGGACAATGGTGTGGCCAATGACAACAACGGCTCTCAGCCCGGTGGTGAATACACCTCCATCTACAGTCCGGTCATCACGCTCATGGCGAATGCCGAGCCCGGATCTTCCGGATCCACCAACGTGGAGAACACCATCGACTTCGGCTTGCGGCCTGCGCAGAAGCTCACCGTCGGCAACCTTGTCTTCCTGGATAACAACAACAACGGTCGCTATGACAGTGGAGACGCAGGTGCGGGAGGTGTGCGCGTGCAGCTCTTCAACAACTCCAACGTTCTCGTCCAGGAGACGACCACGACTGCCCAGGGACAGGTCGCAGGCTGGCGCCTGCAGCAGGCCAAGGCATCTGTGGCTGTGCAGACTCTGACCACAGCGGAGTCCGTGCTCGCCGGAACCAACCGCACTTCGCTTTGGACCGGCACGACGGATTTCATCAACTACGTCACCAGCACGGCCAATAATGGCGTTCAGGACTATGGCCATGAGGGCAATGGCAAGCTCCTGCCAAACGGCAGCATGGAAAACGTGGTCCTGCAGGCTTCAGGCACGTTGAACATCGTCAGCGGTGACACCTACACCTTCATCATCAATGCGAACGACGGTGCTCGTCTGAAGATTGATGGCAGCCTCCTCATCAAGGATGACGGTGTTCATGCCTCGCGAGATGCTGCTGGCAGTCTGGTGCTGGCTCCAGGGCTTCACACCATTGAGTTCCTGGGCTTTGAAAACACCGGCGGTGGTGGCTTCGAAGTGTGGGCAAAGCGCGGTGCATTGACAGCCTGGGATGAGGGCTTCCGCCTGGTGGGTGATACCGCGGATGGCGGTCTGCAGGTGACCTATTCCGACACCACGCCAGACATTGGCCGTTATCGGTTCAATCACGTCAGCCCGGGCTCATACTATGTGAAGATCCCTGCTTCTGAATTTAGCATGGGTGGTGTGCTGGAAGGGCGCCTGTCGTTCGTGCAGACCACCACTCCCACGGATGATCAGAAGGATGACAACAGCACCACGGGCAGCGCTGACAGCGGTGTGGATTCGACCACACCCTTCACCAACGGCATCGCCAGCCATGTCTTCGCACTCAGCGCCGGTGGTGAGCCGACCAGCACAGCGGAAGGCGGCTTCTACGGCACGGAGGATGATGCAGCTGACAGCAATGGCGACATGACGATCGACTTTGCCTTTGATGGCAGCAAGCAGGTGGTTGCCGGAGCCTTCCACTTCAACATGAAGGACCTCGACCAGAACGCCAATTTCAGCGCGGTGGAAGAGATCTCCCCTGACCAGAACTGGGACTACGGTTACAACAACGGTAACAGCGGCGCCCTGTTCTCGATCACGGATTGGGACATGATCTTTGATTCGGACAAGGAGCGTCTCACCATGGACGTGACCTTTGACCAGAAGAACAGCAAGAAGGTGGACTCGTTCTGGATCTGTGTCTCTCCTGGAGGGGCTCCTCACTCTGACAACACGGCCATCATTTATGTGAATGGCATCACGCGCAGCTCTCCGAAGCTCACGGTGTACAAGCACACTGCCTCCCTGGAGGAACGGAGCTGGCAGACCACGGCGAACTGCCTCATCTCCAACGCGGGCACCGGGATCAATGCCTCTGACGTGATGAACCTGGGGGTCACGGAGACTGGGACGGCGGTGCGCTTCCGCTTCCAGCTCAACACAGCCCGCCTGAACAACGCCAGCAACTGGGCCGTGGTGACGAACAAGCCCGCCTGGACCGGCGCCAAGTTCTACGGCCGCGCTGGTGTGTGCTTCCACCCCATGGACAACGGCACCTGGACCTATGATGCCGCCGGACGCATCACCGCGCTGGACGCTGGCTGGCCTAACCAAGGATGGCTGGAAACGGACGAGTCCGGCGCCTACGCCATCCGCACGGAGGTCTCCCCTGTGCTCACGGTCGGGGATCTCATCTGGGATGATGCCAACAACAATGGCACGAGGGATGCCGGCGAGGCGGGCATCGATGGCGTGGCCGTGGAGCTCTGGTTCCCGGGTCTCAATGGCACGCGTGAAAACGGCGCCGGTGATGATTCCAAGGTGGCGGATGCTGTCAGTTACAATGGCGGCTTCTACCAGTTCACGGATGTCCCGCCGGGTGTGTACTATGTGCGCATCCCGACTCCGCCTCCCGCCTTCCCGCTGGCTTCCGGTGTGGTCACTGCCGCGGATAACAGCGTCAACAATGACAACAACGGATCCCAGACAGCAGGGCAGGGAAGCCAGGTGGTCTCACCGCTCATCACGCTGACGCTGGGCGCGGAGCCTTCCGGCACAGGCTCCAATGAGGACACCATCGACTTCGGCTTCCGCGTGATCCCCACCCAGGACTTCGGTGACTGGAATGGTGCTGGCGCGCTCACACTGACGACCAGCAGCACGGCTGACATCAACCTGCGTCTCGGGGCCACGGTGGATGCCGAGACCAACGTCACTCCAAATGCTGCTGCCACGGTGGATGACACCACGGCCACCGGCAGTTCGGACGATGAAGACGGTGTGACCATGCCTGCCTCGATCCAGCAGGCCACCAGCGCCACGATTCCGGTCGCGGTCTACAACAACACCGGTGCCTCGGCCTATCTGCATGCGTGGATTGACTTTAACAACGACGGAGCCTTCAACAATACGCTCGTCACCTCGGGCGGTGAACGTCTGGAAGCGGCCCGCACTATCGCAACCGGCACCTCACAGACGACGCAGAACATCACCTTCACCGTTCCTGCCACGGCCAGCCTCGGGACTGAGCGCGGGGTGCGCTTCCGCCTAACTAATTTAATGTCAACCACTGCGACAGGCGTCTCTGGCCTGGGTGAGGTGGAAGACTATGTCGTGACGATCGCCTGTCCGACCATCACCGTGAGCCCCTCCTCCCTGGCTGCGGCAGTCGTCGGCACGGCTTACAGCCAGACGATGATCTCCACCGGTGGTTATGGTGCCATCACCTACTCCGTCAGCAGTGGTGCGCTTCCTGCCTGGGCCACGCTGAATGGCGGCACGGGTGTCATCAGCGGCATGCCGAGCAGCACGGCGTCTGCCAGCTTTACCATCCGCGCCACGGATGCGAATGGCTGCTCGGGGTCACGCTCCTACCTGCTCACGCCTGCCTGTCCGGTCATTGCCATCACGCCTGCGACGCTGCCGAATGCCACCTTGGGCTCAGCCTATTCTCAGACACTCACGGCAAGCGGTGGAACCGCGGCTTACAGCTGGACGGTGAGCAGCGGCACGCTGCCTGCGGGCTTGAGCCTGAGCAGTGCTGGCGTCCTCAGCGGCACCCCGACCGCCACGAATGGTGCTGGCGTCAGCATCACCTTCCGCGCCCAGGATAACTACGGTTGTGCCGGGACCCTGGCTATGACGGTGCGTGTCTGCCCGGTCATCACTCTGAATCCGGGAAGTCTCAGCGGCGGCATGGTGGGTGTGGCTTATTCGCAGACTCTCACTGCTTCCGGCGGGCTTGCTTCCTATGCGTATGCCGTGGCCAGCGGAAGCTTGCCCGCAGGCTTGAGCCTGAATGCCTCGACAGGCGCGCTCACCGGCACACCGACCACGCCGGAGACGCAGGCCTTTACAATGCGCGCCACGGATGCAAACGGCTGTATCGGCACAACTGCGTATAGTGTCACGATCCTTCCGAACACGGACTACGGTGACTTCAATGGTTTCGGCACCGCCAGCAGCATCTTTAATAGCACTCTGAAGCTCGGCGCGCTGGCTCCTGACACGGAGCTCTCCACCAACACGAACGCCACCGCGAACGGTGACGACACCACCGGCACGGACGATGAGGATGGTGTGACCCATGGCACGCTGCGCGCGGGCCAGAGCGGCACGATCACGGTGAATGTCACCAACACCAGTGGTGCGGTGGCCTACCTGAATGTGTGGGCAGACTGGGACCGCGACAACAATGCTGACTCGGGCGAGCAGATCGCCACGAATGTCTCGATCGCCAATAATACGAATGGCGCGAACCAGGTGCTGACGGTGACACCTCCGGTGATCACGGCGGCCGGCACGTTGCCCCTGCGCGCCCGCATCACCAGTGTCACAGGCGCTGGACTGGCAGGTGCCCTGGGCAATGGCGAGGTGGAGGATCATCTCATCACCATCACGGCGCCTAACATTGACTTTGGTGACCAGAGCACCTTCCCGCAGGCCACCAGCATCGCGAACAGCAATCTGAAACTTGGTGCTCTGGCAGCGGATGCGGAAGCGGCGATGACCGCGAATGCCACGGCGAATGCGGATGACACCAACGGCACGGATGACGAGGATGGCGTGACCCAGAGCACACTGCGTGCGGGGCAGGGCGGCACGATCACCGTCAATCTCACGAACAGCAGTGCCTCGGCGGCCTACCTGAATGTGTGGACGGACTGGAACAACAACGGCGTGATCGACTCTGGCGAGCAGATCGCCACGAACACCAGCATCGCGGCAGCCACGAGCAACTCCAACCAAGTGCTGAATGTCACGCCGCCTGTGGTCACGGTCACAGGGACCATTCCGCTACGTGCCCGGCTGACCAACAGCACGTCTCCTGGCTTCAGCAACGTCTTCCCTGGAACCACGCAGGGTGAGGTGGAGGATCATTCCCTCACCATCACGGCTCCAGACCGTGACTTTGGTGACTGGAATGGTTCCGGTGCCGCCACCACCACGGCCTTTAACACCCAGGACAGCAATCTCAGGATCGGCGCGACTTTCGATGCGGAAGCGACGGTGACGCCGGATGCGACTGCCACTGCGGACGACCTGGCTGGCAGTGACGAAGATGGTGCCGCGGTGCCAGCTTCCATGATGCAGACGGTGAGCACCACCATCCCTGTCGCTGTGCTCAACAACACCGGCTCCAATGCCTTCCTGCATGCCTGGATCGACTTCAACAACGACGGCACCTTTGACAATGCGCTGCTCACCAGCGGCGGCGAGCGTCTGGAGCCGGTGCGCACGATCACTTCCGGTGCCTCCAGCACGATGCAGAACATCACTTTCACGGTGCCTGTGGCTGCAAGTGCCGGCACAGCGCGCGGTGTGCGTGTACGTTTGACGAACAGCAGCACGACAACACCTACCACCGCAGGTGGCATCGGTGAGATCGAGGACTATGTGACCAGCATCATCACCGCCATGGACTACGGTGACTATGACGGGCTGGCCTCGGCCTCGAGCTCCATGGTGAGCACGCTGCGCATCGGCGCGTTGACTGATGCTGAGACGAGCAATCCTGCCAACAGCACGGCTGGCGGAGATGACAGCACCGGCGTGGATGATGAGGACGGGGCCTCTGTGCCAGCCTCCATCACCGCAGGATCCGTGGGCAACAGCTTCAATGTGACCGTGACGAACACCAGCGGCGCGCCGGCCTTCCTCAGTGCCTGGATCGACTTCAATCGCAACGGTGTGATCACGGACAGCGGTGAGCAGATCGCCAGCAGTGTGAGCATTGCCAATGGCGTGACCAACAGTGCTCAAAATGTGACCTTCTCCGTGCCTCCTGGCGCCTCTCTGGGCACGGCCGGTGTGCGTGTGCGCCTCACCAGCAGCAGCGGAGCGGCGCCCTCGGGCGCGGTGGGCAATGGCGAGGTGGAGGACTACACGACGACCATCATCGCACCCGTCACGGACTTTGGTGATGACAACGACTTTGCCGATGCCTTCTCCACGGCCGACACGAATCTGCGCCTGGGCGCCACCGTGGACGTGGAAGGTGCCTCCACGCGGAACAGCCTGGCCAGTGGTGATGACACGACTGGCAGCGATGACGAAGATGCCGTGACCTTCCCCTCCCTGACCGCAGGCCAGCCCGTGGTGCTGCCGGTGAGCGTCTTCAACAGCACAGGCTCCGCTGGTTTCCTCAATGCCTGGATCGACTTCAACAACAATGGCGTGCTCACGGACAGCGGTGAGCAGATCGCCATCAATCAAGTAGTGCCCACCGGCACGAATGGGAATGTCAATGTCAGCTTCACCGTGCCAACGAACGCTGTCACGGCCGCGGCGAGCATCGGCACACGCTTCCGTGTGACCTCCACCAGTGGCGCCGCGGCCACCGGCGGCTTCGGCACGGGCGAGGTGGAGGACCATCAGGTGGTCATCCTCGCGCCCTTGACGGACTTTGGTGATCACAGCGGGTATGTGGATGTCTCCAACACAGCGAGCTCCAACCTGCGTCTGGGCGCTTCTGTGGACACCGAGTATGCCTCCACGCGCAATGCCACGGCCACAGGCGACAACATCACGGGCAATGATGATGAAGACGGCGTCACCATCCCCGCCATGATTGCGGGGGCACCGGTGTCCATCGGCGTGAGTGTGACGAACACCTCAGGCGGCCAGGGCTACCTCAATGTGTGGGTGGACTTTAACAACAACGGCTTGTTCACGGACAGCGGTGAGCAGGTGATGAGCAATGGCGGAGTGAACAATGGCGTCAATGGAAACACCGTGAGCGTGAGCTTCACTGTGCCACCGGCTGCAACGACGGGCGTGAGCACCGGTGTCCGCGCACGTCTCACCTCAGACATCAGCCCCGGTGTGGGTGGCAGTGGTGGCGTGGGTGAGGTGGAAGACTACGCTGTCACCATCGCCGCGCCGACCACGGACCTGGGTGACTTCAATCTCTTTGCCGATGCAAGCAGCACGGTGACCAGCCAGGTCCGCCTGGGGGCGCTCACGGATGTGGAATATGCCGCGACAAAGAATGCCGCGGCCACGGGAGATGACACCGTCGGGAGTGATGATGAGGACGGCGTGACCCTGCCAGCCATGATGGCTGGAGCTCCGGCCACGATCCCGGTCATCGTTACCAACACCAGCGGCGCGGATGTCTTCCTGAGTGCCTGGATCGACTTTAACAACAATGGCTCACTGGCTGACATTGGCGAGCAGATCGTGTCTGACGCGGTCGTCTCCCCTGGCACAAGCTCCGCCACGCAGAATCTCAATGTCACCATTCCAGCGACCGCCCTGACCGGGGTGAACGTGGGGGTGCGCGTGCGCCTGACCAGCACCAGCGGTGCGGCGCCGACGGGTGCCGCGGGCAATGGCGAGGTGGAAGACTACATCGTGAACATCCAGGCGCCGACGACGGACTTCGGTGACTTCAGCGGCTTTGCGGATGCTTCCCAGGGAGCCAATCCCGCCCTGCGCATGGGTGATTTGCTGGACACGGAATTCAGCTCCACGCGCAATGCCACGGGCAGCGGTGATGACACGACGGGCAGTGATGACGAAGACGGCGTGGTCATGCCGTCCATGATCGCCGGACAAAGCGTGGTGATCCCTGTGACCATCACGAACGGCACCGGAGCCAATGGCTTCCTCAATGCCTGGATCGACTGGAACAACAACGGTCTGA
This sequence comes from Prosthecobacter gellanilyticus, assembly GCF_007992435.1. GTDB lineage: Bacteria > Verrucomicrobiota > Verrucomicrobiia > Verrucomicrobiales > Verrucomicrobiaceae > Prosthecobacter > Prosthecobacter gellanilyticus. Next base: position 145,400 of record NZ_BKAG01000004.1, read on the forward strand.
TCACCGACGGCGGCGAGCAGGTCGCCACGAACATTCTCATTGCCACCGGAGCGACCAACGCCGTGACCAATCTCAATGTCACCGTGCCGCCAGGAGCGACCACAGGCGTGGTTCTGGGGGCGCGATTCCGCCTGAGTGCTCCGAGCGGTCTCGGCCCCACAGGCTCCAACGCTCTCGCAGGTGAGATTGAGGACTACGCGGTCACCATCGCCGCGCCGACCACGGACTTCGGTGACTTCTCTGTTTTTGGTTCGGCCAGCAGCACGCGTGACAGCACCCTGAAGATCGGTGCTTTGACGGATGCTGAGTATCTCCAGACAGCCAACACTCTGGCCACAGGTGATGATACCACCGGCAGTGATGACGAAGATGGTGTGGCCATCCCGGCCATGACGGCAGGTGCTCCCGTCACGCTGCCGGTCACGGTCACGAACACCAGCGGCAGCGCTGCCTTCCTCAATGCCTGGATCGACTACAACAACAACGGCGTGCTCACTGACAGTGGCGAGCAGGTGGCCAGCAATGTCAGCATCGCCAATGGCAGCAGCGGAGCCACCCAGAACCTGAGCTTCACCGTGCCTGCCAATGCTGTGACGGGCATCAATCTCGGCGTGCGTGTGCGCCTCACCTCCACCAGCGGCCCGGGCTCCACTGGTCTGTCCGGCAATGGCGAGGTGGAAGATTACATTGTCAATCTGGCTGCTCCGACCACGGACTTTGGTGATTTCACTCTTTTTGGTTCGGCCAGCAATGCGGTCAGCACCTCCCTGCGCCTCGGAGCGCTGGTGGATGCGGAGTTCAGCGCCACCACCAATGCGGCGGCCACGGGAGATGACATCACCGGCAGTGATGACGAGGACGGTGTCACGGTTCCCGCCATGATTGCAGGCCAGACCCTGCCGCTGCCCATGACCGTGACGAACCTCACGGGCTCCGGCGCCTTCCTCAATGTCTGGATCGACTTTAACAACAATGGAATCCTCACAGACAGTGGTGAGCTGGTGGTGTCCAACCTTGCCGTGGCCAATGGCAGCAGCAACGCGGCCATCAGCCCGAGCATCAGTGTCCCGGCGAATGCAGTGACGGGCACGAATCTGGGCCTGCGCGCGCGTCTCGTCACGGTCAGCGGTGCTGTAGCCACGGGCATCCTGGGCACTCCTGGTGAGATTGAAGACTATGTCGTGACCGTTGCCGCGCCGACGACAGACTTTGGTGACTTCCAGGGCGTGGCCAGTGCCAGCAGCACGGTGGACAGCAACCTCAAGATCGGCACACTCACAGACACTGAGTATGCGCCGACTCTCAATGCGGCCGCCCTGGGTGATGACGCAACTGGCAGTGATGACGAGGACGGCGTCACCGTGCCTGCGATGACCGCCGGCGCACCAGCCACCCTTCCCGTGGTGGTCACCAATACCAGTGGCAGCGCGGCCTACCTGAATGTTTGGATTGATTTCAACAACAACGGCTCGTTTGCGGATTCGGGTGAGAATGTGATCGCCAGCCTGAGCATTGCCAGCGGCACGAATGCAGCCACTCAGAACCTCGACTTCACTGTGCCGCCCACTGCGGTCACCTCGGTGAACCTTGGCCTGCGTGTGCGCCTGACCTCCACGAACAATCCTGGAGCCACGGGCCTGTCCGGCAATGGCGAGGTGGAGGACTACATCACCAACATCGCCACACCGCCGCTGGATTATGGCGACACCAACGTGCTGGCCAATGCCAGCAGCACCGCCAGCAATGCGCTGCGCCTGGGTGCCACGGTGGACACTGAGTACAACTCCACCATGAACAGCACGGCGACGGGTGACGACATCACCGCCACCGATGACGAAGACGGCGTGAACATTCCGGTGATGACGGCTGGCGCGCCGGGCACCATCACTGTGACTGCCACCAACACCAGCGGCGCGGTGGCTTACCTCAACACGTGGATTGACTTCAATGGCAACGGCAGCGTGTCCGACCCGGGCGAGCAGATCGCCACCAACGTCAACGTGGCTGACAGCACCAATGCCGGCAGCTTCCCCATCAACTTCACGGTGCCGGCGGCGGCAGTGACAGGGACCACCATCGTTGTCCGTGTTCGTCTCACCTCCACCCTCAGTCCTGGCATCACAGGCCTGTCCGGCATTGGCGAGGTGGAGGACTATGTGACCACGCTGGCTGTGCCAGTGACGGACTTCGGTGACTGGATCGGCCTGGCGGATGCGAGCAGCCTGCAGAGCAGCAACCTGCGCATGGGACCGCTGGCGGACACTGAATATGTTTCAACGCGCAATGCCGCTGCCAGTGGTGATGATGCCACCGCCAGTGATGACGAGGATGGCGTGACTTTGGCCGCAGGTTATAATCTCGGCGCTGCCAGCAGCCTGACGGTGACGGTGACGAACCAGAGCGGTGCGAACGCCTACCTCAATGGCTGGGTGGATTTCAACAATGACAACGACGTCCTGGATGCCGGCGAGCAGATCGCCGCGGATGTCCTCATTGCCACGGGCACGAACGGTTCGGCGCGCACGGTGAACTTTACCGTCCCGGCCGCTGCCATCCCGGGCCTGCGAGGCGCGCGCTTCAGGCTCACGAGCACCAGCACCCCAGGCATCAGCGGCGCGAGCGGTATGGGCGAGGTGGAGGATCATCTGATCACCATCTACTGCCCGACCATCGCGGTGACTCCTTCCTCACTGCCCACAGCCACGGTCGGCACGGCTTACAGCCAGACGATGTCAGCCTCAGGCGGCACCGGGCCTTACACCTGGAGCGTGAGCAGCGGCGCTCTGCCCGCCTGGGCCACGCTGAACACGGCCACCGGCACCATCAGCGGCATGCCGACGAACACCACGACGGCGAGCTTCACCCTGCGCGCCACGGATGCGAACACCTGTGTCGGCTCACGCTCCTTCAGCATGACTCCTGTCTGCCCGGTGATCAGCATCACGCCTGCCGCGCCTGACCAAATGTATCGCAACACGGCTTACACGCAGACCTTTGCGGCCAGCGGCGGCACTGGGCCTTACACCTGGAGTGTGAGCAGTGGTGCACTGCCTGCCGGACTGACGTTGAATGCGACGACGGCTGTGGTGAGCGGTACGCCGACGACTCTTGGCAGCAGCTCCTTCACGCTGCGTGCCCAGGACAGTTATGGATGCGCAGGCACGCTGGCCTACACCGTGCAGGTGCGTGTGCTGACAATCGGCAACCTGGTCTGGCAGGACAGCGACAATGACGGCGTGGTGGATGCTGGCGAGCCCGGCGTGACCGGAGCCACCGTGCAGCTTTTCCGCCCCGGCGCGGATAACACGGTCAACACCGGAGACGATGTGCAGGTCGGCAGCAGTATCACCACTCCTGCCAGCGGTGCTTACAGCTTCACGGACCTGCTGCCCGGCACCTACTTCGTCAAGGTCACACCTCCGGCGGGCTTCGAGAACACCAGCGGCACTCCAGACACCGCGGACAACGCGGATGACAATGACAACAATGGCGCGCAACCCGGCGGATCTGGCACCGCTCTCTTCAGCCCGATTGTGACCCTGGCGCTCGGCACGGAATCCACCACCGATGGTGACACGAACCCTGACACCAACTTCACCGTCGACTTCGGTCTGCATGCCCTCATGTCTGTGGGCAACCTGGTGTATGTGGATGTGAATGCGGACGGCAATTTCGACCTGAATGAAGGCTGGGAAAATGTGCTGGTGCAGATCTTCCCGCAGGGAGCCGCAGTGACCTCCACACCTGCAGGGGCGGCGGTCTCGGACCACAATGGTCGCTACCTCATCACCGGCCTGAATCCAGGCAGCTACTTCCTGCACATTCCAGCGAACCAGTTCGCCACAGGCGAGGCGCTGGCCAGCACGCGGCCCATGGCGAACGTGGTCGCGGGTGACGATGACTCGGGCCAGGATCTCCTGGCGGCGGCCACACCGACCACCACCGGAGCCAGCACAGCAGTCTTCATCCTGACTCCAGGAAGCGAGCCTGCAGGCACGGCGGAGAGCGGCTTTGAAGGATTCGTCGATGACGACACGGACTCCAACAGCGACATGACGTTGGACCTCGGCGTCATCAGCACGAATGGCAGCGGCTTCCCGCTGGCTCAGCGTGAACGTCAGGGCGGCATGTCTGGCTCTTCGAGTTCCTCCTCCGCACCTGCGACTTATGCAACCTGGACAGCGGCTCACACCGGTGCGGATGACCAGGATCTGTATCCAGCCTTGCTGGAGTATGCCCTCGACACGGATCCTGCGGATGGTCGCAGTGGTTCAGGCAGCGTTCGCATCGAGACCACAGCTGCGGGTCATGCGGATGTGCTCTTCACACGTCCCGCGACTGGTCGCACTGACATTCGTCACGAGCTTGAGCGCAGTCTTGATGGTGTGGAGTGGGGCACTGTCACCCTCACGCCAGCGATGAGCATCGGTAGTGATGGCAGACAGATCGTTCGTTATGCCGCCGTGGACGAGGGCGTGCTGCAATCCCGCGCCCAGTTCCGCCTCAAGGTCATGCTGGATGCGAATCTCGATGGCGCTGCTGAAGCCACGGCCGTCAGTCCTGCGGTGATGTACAGTCGCGAAACCTTCCCAGTGGGGCAGCGGAGCTTCTCCATGCCGCTGGTAAAAGCTGAGCTCTATGCGGGCACGGTCACTGTCAGTGACGCCGGTATTACTTTGCCCAAGGCGGTGACGCTGCCTGCCAGCACCGAACTGTATGTCGAGGACCTTGCGACCGGTTTGGGCTATGAAGTGGACGAGACCACCAGCACCTCCACGAGTATTGTGACGAAAACGAGTGTGCCTGCGGGGCTTGTGCGCGCAGCGGTGCGTGCTCATCACACGGTCAGCCAACTCTTCCCGGCGGATGTCTTCACCTCAGGCACTGCGGAAGCGGCGGATCGACTGCTGAGCTTCGACTCCACCACGAATGCCTTTGCTCCGAATCACCTCACGAATTCTGGCTGGACTCAAGATACCACTCTTCCGAAAGCCGGTGCGCTGCTGATGCACGTGCGCAACCATGAGGTCAGCCTGCTTCTCACTGGTCAGGTAGGAGTCAAGGTTCTCGCGAAGCCATCCACAGGCACTGTCTTCATCAGCAGCACCAGTGCCGGGGTTGAATCTCCGCAGAGTCTCGGCCTAACCACCGATCGGGGTTTCCGCGCCGGCAGCCGTCCGGCGAATGCCACACGCCTGCGGCTGTGGAAGCCGGATGCCGACATGACCCAAGCCGGTTACGACAGCCTCTACCTGACCCCGACTCAGTGGCAGCGCCAGGATGATGCCACCATGCGCAATCTGACGTCCGAGAAGCTGCTGGAACCCTTCCGTGCGTTCTTTATAGTGCCGTGATGTGGCTGAAACACGAAGGGGCATCTGTCGCATGGTTTTGCCTGGCATCGTTTTGAGACAGCGTGACTCTCCCGAATCAAAGCAAGACCTGAGCTGCATCGTGAGTCATCAGGTGGGCCGGCAGACAGATTCTCACTCGTTGTTATTCCCTCCAGGAGCCTCGCGCAAAAGCCGGCTTAACTGTTCCAGGTCGACGGGCCTGACCAGATAGTCGTCGAAGCCTGCTTCTTTGGCCTGTCTTCGATCTTCAGGGCTGCCGTAGCCGCTCATCGCCAGGAGCAGAACCCCCTCCAGAGCAGGCATGGCGCGAAGCCGACGGGCAACCTCAAAGCCATCCATGCCCGGGAGGCCGATGTCCAGCAAGACGACCTTTGGGGTGAACGCGATGGCTGCGGTGAGCGCATCTGGCCCAGTAAAGGCGGTGCAGGTATCATGCCCTCGGCGACGCTGCAATGTGGAGAGGCTTTGTGCAGAGTCGGTGTTGTCATCCACGATCAAGATTCGGCGGGGCGGCTCACGAGGAGCGCGAACCTTCAAGGCAGGTGGTGGCGGTGGTGCCTCACGCAGGATAGGCAGATGCACGATGAACTCCGAGCCGTAACCCAACCCCTGACTATGCGCTTCCACGTTTCCATCGTGCAGCGCTATCAGCCGCTTCACCAGTGTCAGGCCAATGCCGAGCCCTCCGTGAGTCCGGTCCAGAGTGCGGCTGGACTGCACGAAGAGATCAAAGATCCGCGGCAGCAAGTCGGGGGCGATGCCGATGCCATCATCGCGCACGGTAATGACCACCTCCGGCGGATCCACACCCTCGGCACGTTCCGCGCTCAGGGTGATATTGCTGCCATCTCCGCTATATTTGCAGGCATTGCCCAGCAGATTGGAGAAGACCTGCTCCAGCCGGGTGGCATCGGCATCCAGGTAGACTGGCACCTTCGGCATCAAGACGCTCAGATTTTGTGAATGCCGGGCGCAGGCAGAGCGCACAATGCTGGTTGCACCTGTGAGAATGCTTTCCAGGGACACGGGCTGCCTCCGCAGTTCAATCTTGCCCTCCGTGATCCGAGAGACATCCAGCAGATCCTCGATCATGCGGCTCATGTTGTCGATCTGCCGGCCGATCATCCGCTGGGCGTTGTCATGCTCTTTGGAACTTAGATCCGCTAATTGCAGGATTTCAAAGGCATTCCGCAAGGGAGCGAGGGGGTTGCGCAGCTCATGCGCCAGCATGGCCAGGAACTCGTCCTTGCTGCGGTCAGCCTTGTCCAGGTCGTCCATCCGCGCCGCTAGCGCGTCTTCGACCTCTCTGCGTTCAGTGACGTCCTCCACGGACAAAAGGATGAGTGGCTCATGCCCACGGGCCTGCACAAGCCGACAACTGCTCACCAACATGTGTCGCAGTCCGATGACGTCAAAGGTATGGCTCACCGCGAAGTCTTTGAGCAAAGTCTGCCCGGGCAGGATGGACTCCAGCAGGCGGCGTAGTTCCAGGATATTCCATTGGCCGTTGCCCAGATCGTAAAGGCATCTGCCAATCGTCAGTTCAGGCGTCACCTGAAACAGCTCATAGAAGGCCCGGCTGGCGGATTTGACACGCAGTTCTCCGTTGAGCACCAGCAGAGGCACACGCACGCTTGCCACGATGCTTTCGGCATAGTCACGGGCAACCTGCATCTCCTGGGTGCGCGCTGTCAGTTCTTCATTGATGGTGGACAGTTCCTCGTTGCTGGACTGGATCTCCTCCTTGGTGGTCTCCAGCTCCTCGTTGATGCTCTGCATCTCCTCGTTGGTGGACTGCGCCTCCTCATTGGTGGACTGCGCCTCCTCATTGGCCGATTGCAGCTCTTCATTCGCCGCCTCCTGCTGCTCAATCACCGACTGCAGATATTCACGAGTGGAGGCGAGTTCGTGGGTCAGGCGGATGATCTCCTCCGCCTCGCTGCCCGTGGGTGGCGGTGGTGGCGGCGGCTCATGGCGCAGAGGCCGTGCGCCGTCGTCAAACATCACCACAAAGGCGGCCTGGTCTGCGGTGCCCGCTTGCAACGGCATCACCTCCACCGCAATCTCCCGATACCCTTCACTGCCGCGCACCCGAAGTCCGGTCTCACGCACTGTCCCCTTCTCGAGGATGGCACGCTGGATGGCGGCGCGAACGCCGACCTGCAAACCTTCGCGTAACATCTTCAACAAGCTCTGGGTGGGGGTTCCTGCCGCAGGCGACAGATAGTCCCCGGTGTCACCGCAGAACTGGATGATCTCCATACCCTCGGTGATCACGACCGCTGGCGGCGCATACTTGGCCAGCAGCAGGCGCTCCACCCTGCGCTGCAGCGTCACCTGTTCTGGTTCCCGGGGTGGCATTGTGGGAGGGGCATGGGCCTTGTTCGGCAGTCGATCCGGCACCTGAGTGGAAAACCGGGCCGCAGGAGGCCCCGGCAGCCGCACAAAGATCTTTTGACGCACATCCTCCAGTTCAAAGAGCGTCCGATAGCTGCCCACCGTTTCAGAACTGCCCAGCCACAGGCCGCCCTCAGGGTTCAGCGCGTAGTGCAGCATTGGCATGATGCGCTGCTGAAGCACTGGCTCCAGGTAGATGAGCATGTTCCGGCATGAGACGAGGTCCAAACGTGAAAAGGGCGGGTCGGTCAGCGCATTGTGCCGGGAGAAAATGCAGCGCTCGCGAATGATCCGCGAGATCCGGTAGCCCCGCTCCTCCTCCACAAAGAAACGTGCCAGCCGCGCCGGGGAGACATCCGCCGCAATGCTGCGTGGATAGAATCCCGTCCGCGCCTTGTCGATGCTCTTTGCATTCGTGTCAGTGGCGAAAATCTGCAACGGCACATGGCTGCGTGCCGCCTCAGCACACTCAGTAAAGGCGATCGCCAATGAATAGGCTTCCTCGCCGGTTGAACAGCCCAGCACCCAGATGCGCACCGGATCATCTGACTTTCGGTTCTTCAGCAGTCTGGTAAAGACCGTTCGTGCGAGTACTTCAAAGGCGTCAGGATTGCGGAAAAAGCTGGTCACACCGATCAGCAAGTCCTGGTAGAGCGCCTGTACCTCCGCCGGCTGCCGTCTGAGATAGTCCACATATTCCCGTATGGTCTCCAGCTTGTGCATCATCATCCGGCGGGAGATGCGCCGCTGCATGGTGTTCGCCTTGTAATGGGTGAAGTCCATGCCTGTGGCGCGCTGCACGATCTGCACGATGCGTGCGCGCTCAGATCCTGTGGGGGCATCGTCCCGGTCGGCAGGGGCCACATAAGGATGGCGCGCTATGCGTGCGATCTCAGCGGCGATGTCCTCCGGTGACAGCACAAAGTCCACACAGCCTGAGGCGACTGCGCTTTGCGGCATGCTGCCATGCAAGGCACTCTCATCCTGGGCAAACGTCATGCCCCCAGCGGCCTTGATTTCCTCAATGCCCTGTGTGCCGTCATTGGCACCGCCCGACAGGACAACACCGATCGCCTTGTGCTGGCGATCCTCAGCCAGCGACTGGAAAAACTGGTCAATGCCCCGGCGCAGCCCTGCCCGTTCCTGCGGCAGCAGGGCCAGGCTTCCCTTCGCAATAGTCATGTCACGACCCGGGGGAATGATATAAACATGGTTAGGCTCGACCCTGGGCTCATCACTCACCTCGCAGACTGGCATCGTCGTCTCACGAGCCAGAATCTCGGTCAGGCTGCTCACATGGGCCGGCGAAAGATGCTGCACGACCACAAACCCCATTCCCGTGTTCGCAGGCAACCCATGCAGCAGCTTGCGTAATGCATCCAGTCCGCCTGCCGAGGCACCGATACCCACGATAGGAAAAACCTCGGATGAATCCGTTGCAGGCACTCCCTCGGCCGGGGATGTATCGAGTTCATTCACGATGATTCGCACAATGATTAGAGTGCTGCGACTCCCGTGACAACCCGCCTATCGGTGCCGGACAAGTGAAAGCAACATCCAAAAGAGAATTCGCCCCCTTCTGCGTGCCTCCTGAGGCTGCCGTAGGGTCAAAACCTGATCTCATCAGATTGCTCTGCGTGCCGAGTATTTCAAAGTCGCAATGCGCCATCCGTAAAGCCGCCCCTATCCGATTCATTCAAGCAGAATCTATGAACAGCCCCATGAGTTCAAAGGGGACTGAACCCAAAAACAGCCCTGGCGTTACTGTTTGGAAGGCGCTTGTCCTCAAGTATCAGCAACCATCCCGGTGGCGTGCGACCTGGCAGTTGGTGAACACGCTCGGTCCCTACGTGTTGCTATGGTGCCTCATGTATCTGAGCTTGTCGTGGTCATGGTGGCTGACACTTCTTTTCGCCATCCTTGCGGGCATGTTTCTCGTCCGCATTTTCATCATCTTCCACGACTGCGGTCACGGTTCATTTTTCAAGTCCCGGCGGGTCAATGACGTGGTGGGCTTCATCACCGGCGTGCTCACCCTCACGCCCTACTATCACTGGCGGTGGGAGCACTCCATCCATCACGCCAGCGCGGGTGCGCTCGACCGCCGTGGCGTGGGGGACGTGTGGACGATGACCGTCGAGGAATATCTCAAGTCCTCCCGCTGGAAACGCTTTGCCTACCGCCTCGCGCGCAACCCCTTCGTGCTCTTTGGCATTGCGCCGCTCTACCTCTTTGTGATCGCGCAGCGTTTCCCGGCTCCCAACTCGAGCCCGCGTGACCGCCGCTCCGTGCATTGGATGAACCTGGCCATCCTCTCGGTGGCGATCGTCATGAGCTGGATCTTTGGCCTAACCACCTATCTGCTGCTTCATCTCACCGTGGAGATGGTCGGGGGTGCGATCGGCATCTGGATGTTCTATGTGCAGCACCAGTTCGAAGACGTCTATTGGGAGCGCGATGAAAAGTGGGACTTCACCAGGGCAGCGCTGCAGGGAAGCTCTTTCTACAAGCTGCCCAGGATCCTCCAATGGTTTTCGGGAAACATCGGCTTTCATCACATCCATCATCTCAGTTCCCGGATCCCCAACTACAATCTGCAGCGCTGCCATGAAGCTGACCCCATGTTCCAGCAGATCAAACCCATCACACTCGTCTCAAGCTTGCGCTCACTGACTTTTCGTCTGTGGGATGAGCAGAAAGGCAAGCTGATCGGCTTCCGGCAAATGCGGAAGATGCGCAAACAAGACAAGTTTTCCCATGACGACTAGTTCGCTCAGCCATGCAGGTTTCTGTTCGCTGAAACGAGTTCGTGGTAGATCCGGCTGGGGAGGCCGAAGATGAACTGGTAAACCAGCAGCAACATGACGAGGAAGAGTCCTGCTGAGATTGCGATCTCGAGGGGTCGGAGGAAACTCATGCGATGCATCAGAAAGCTCAACACACCTAACAGCCAGGTGGCGATGAGTGTGATGGCTCCCAGCCGGTGTCCCCAAGGACGTCTCATTCCAAAAGTCAGCGCAACCAACAATCCAACACGGGCAGTGAGATCAAGAAACATCCATAAGGTGTCAAATGGGTCCTCAAGCAGCTTCGAAAGACTGTCTCCGACAATCAGCCGCCCGGAGGTGGCACCCCATCCGACCGTCATGAAGATCGAATAAACGAGCGTCCATCGCACGCTCGAAGGCATCTTGCCAGGAAGGGAGGCATCAACCTGAATCAGTTCCGCCTTCGGCGGAGCATACGGGTTCAGGTCAGCTTCGTCACTCATCATAAAAAAGCGCGGACTAGTGAGGTCCGCGCTTTGGTGAAGGATTTAAATTTCGATCAGCTCTTCATGCCTTCCTGGCGGAGGAAATTCTCCACCCAGGTGATGTCATACTGGCCGTTCTGGAAATCACTGGTGGTGAGCACCTTGCTCTGCAGCGGAATGGTGGTCTTGATGCCTTCCACGGTGAACTCGCCCAAAGCGCGGCGCATGCGGCGGATGGCGATGTCACGCGTGGCGCCGGTGACGATGAGCTTGGCGATCATGGAATCATAATACGGAGGCACTTCGTAACCGGAGTAGACGTGGGTGTCGACACGGACACCACGGCCACCGGAGGTGTACCAGAGATTGATCTTGCCCGGGCTGGGGGCGAAGTTGCGGGCCGGGTCCTCGGCGTTGATGCGGCACTCGATGCTGTGGCCACGGGCGGTGGCCTTCAGCACGTGCTCACTCAGCGGCAGGCCGGCGGCGATGCGGATCTGCTCCTTGATGAGGTCACAACCGTAGACTTCCTCGGTGATGGGATGCTCCACCTGGATACGGGTGTTCATCTCCATGAAGTAGAAGTCCTTGCGGTTGTTATCCACGAGGAACTCAATGGTGCCGCAGTTCTCGTAGCCGATCTTTTTGCAGAGGCGGACGGCGGCATCACCCATCTTTTTGCGAAGGGCGTCGGTCATCTTGGGGCTCGGGCACTCCTCGATGATCTTTTGGTTACGCCGCTGCATGGAGCAGTCGCGCTCGCCGAGATGGACAACATTGCCGTGGGAGTCGGCGACGATCTGAAACTCGATGTGGTGGGGCTTTTCGACGAGCTTCTCCATGTACATGGAGCCATCGCCGAAGCACTTGAGCGCCTCAAGGCTGGCGGCCTGGAAGCTGGAGATGAGGGTGGCCTCGTTGAGCACGGGGCGCATGCCGCGGCCACCACCACCAGCGGTGGCCTTGATGATGACGGGATAACCAATTTTGCGTGCCCAGTGGAGGGCCTGCTCCTCGTTCTCGATGATGCCATCGGAACCAGGGGTGATGGGCACGCCGGCGGCCTTGGCAGTGGCGCGGGCGCTGTTCTTGTCACCCATGGTGGAGATGACGCGGGAGCTGGGCCCGATGAACTTGATTTTGCACTGCTCGCAGATGTCGGCGAACTCGGCCTTCTCAGAGAGGAAGCCGTAACCTGGATGGATGGCGTCGACATTCGCGATCTCAGCGGCGCTGATGATGCGGGAGATCTTCAGGTAGCTCTCCGTGCTGGGGCCTGGGCCGATGCAGATGGCCTCGTCAGCGAGGTGGACGTGCATGGAATCGACATCCGCCTCGGAATAAACGGCGACGGTTTTGACATCGAGTTCTTTGCAGGCGCGGATGATGCGGACAGCGATCTCACCACGGTTGGCGACGAGGACTTTTTTAAACATGGGCAGGGAGCGGAGAGCTAAGAGCGAAGGGCAGAGAGTAAGATGCGGAGAGCCTGGGACAGGAAGGAGCGAGTGGTGGAAGGATCCAGACTCTCGGACTCTATGCCCTGGGCTCTACGCTGGGTGGTCAGGCTTTGAGTTCGAAGAGAGGCTGGCCGTATTGAACGGGTTTGCCATCCTCCGCGAGGATGCGGGCGATCACACCGCGCACGCCTTCAGGCTTGATCTCATTCATAACCTTCATGGCCTCAATGATGCAGACGGTGGTGTTGTCATCCACGCTGTCACCGACATTGATGAAGGCTTTCTCACCGGGAGATGAGGAGCGGTAGAAGGTTCCAACCATGGGACTGTTAATGGTCGGGCCGGCCGGAGCAGCGGCGGGGGCTGCGGCAGGAGCAGCGCCAGCAAGGGCGGGAGCGGGGATGGCGGCCACAGGAGCAGCGGCCACCGGTGCTGCGATGGTCATGGCAGGCGCGGCAGAGTGGGAAGGCAGATTCTTGAGCAGTTCCTTGGCTGCTTCAAAGTCTGAACCGCGGCGGAGTTCCAGTTTGGAGCCCTGAGCTTCAAAGTTGAAGATGGTCAGGTCGTTTTCAGCCATGAGGCTGACGATTTCGCGGATGTGGGCGAGGTCGAAATTCGAGGAAGAAGAAGCTTTGGCGCTCGGTTTGGGGGCTGGCTTGGAGGCGGCTTTCTTCTTGGCGGGCGATTTGCGTTTGTCCATGTAAGGGATGTGGATTTGGCGGGGGGAACGGGGTCGAGCGTAGCGTCTCTCCCCGGGGTGGCAAGGCTAAAAACGGGAGCAGGAAGTGTGCAATGGATCAGAACCAGATCGAGCAAAGGTCTTTATCAGGAGTCTGAGTGAGGTCGCTGAACCTCTCCTCTAAGCGGATGGCCTACTCTCGCTCCATCACTCATCGCCCTCAGGCCTCTCTTTCGGGCTTGATGCTGGGCATCTTGATTGGCGGGCTGGCTGTCGGGCTCTGGTGGTGGCTGGAGGAGCCTCTGGTTTCGCCTCAAAAGGCAGCCAAGCTGAAGCAACCGGGCATCTCCCCAGCCATGTTTGTGAAGGAGGTCCAACCTGCAAAGGTGGCTGACAGCAGCGGAGCGGGAGACCCACCCTGGAATGGCCGAGGCAACGCCGAGAATGAAAAAGCGAGACCGTCAGTGGCGCAGGGAGGGCCTGCGCTGCGTGACTCGGTAGATGCTACGAACACGTATCGCACGATGGTCAATGCCGATGGGTCCAGGATGACCGCGAGCTACGGCATGGCGGCGGTGGTGGGCACGCCTCATGTTCATCTTCATGCAGTGCTGCCGGTGAAGCCGGAGTGCTATCCTCCAGCCGAGCTCATCAATCAGTTCTGGACGGAGGCGGTGCTCACACGCACGGGCGGAGTCGCGCTCATCGGATCGGATTCGCTGATGGCTTGGGATGCGGCCAAACCTGGAGTGGTGCAGCCTCTCCTGACGCCGATGAGGGTCAGGAAGCTGGTGGGAACTCCTGATGAGGTGGTGATGCTGGACGACCAGCGCCGTGTGTGGCGCATCTACGGTGGTGCGGAAGCACAAATGGAGTTTGTGCGGGAAGGCTGCCGTGACTTGTTTGCGTCCGGGCTGCCCGGGAAGGTGGTGGCACGGGATACTTCGGGAACCCTGATGGTGCTGGATTTACGGACACCCGGGAAGGCAGAGTTCTTCAAGCCACCGCAGGTCAGTTCCTTGCCGGATGCCACTCTGAGTGCCGATGGCTGGCTGTGGGTGGTGGGCGGGGACATCTGGACTCGTGACCTCACTGGAGGCGACTGGCAGTCCGTCAATGGGCGAGCTGATGAAGTGCAGGCCATGGGCAGTGGCGTGCTGACTTTCTATGATGGATTTCTGAAGGCGCATCGAGGTGCAAAAGCACCGCCCCCTACCCTGACGCAGGTCCAGATGTTTGCCGCAGTGGCCGGACTCGCTGTCGGTGTGAATGGAGACATCGAGGCGACGGCTTGGGGCGATCTGCTGGATCAGCCTGCGTCTTTCAAGATCCCCAAAGGCGCACGCCAGATGGCGGTCAGCCCGGCAGGCTTGGTGGCATTCTGGTAGGTCCTTTGGCGAGATGCCATGCGGCCTCACCTCAAGCGGCTACGACCTCGCGCAGCACATCCTTGTGCTGCTCCTGGGCTTTTTGAAACTGGGCCACGACGCCCTGGGTGATGGCATTCAGCGTGGCGAGCACGTTGCGACCGCTCTTGGCATCCGCCTCGAAGCTCAGATGCGGCACCGGGCGGTTGTTCAGCAGGAACTCCAGGTATTCGACCGGGGCGCTGTTCGGGAGATCGCGCTTGTTGTACTGCAGCACGGTGGGCAGGCGGTCGAGGCTGGAGCCGTTGAGCCTGAGATTGGCCTCGAGGGACTGGTAAGCGTGGATGTTGTCCCGCTGGCGGTCCATCTGGCTGTCGGCCACAAAGACCACGCCATCTGCCTGGCGGAGCACGAGCTGCAGGGTGGCATTGTAGGTGACCTGGCCAGGAACGGTGTAGAGATGGAAGCTGGTGCGGTAGCCGGGCAGGGCGCTGCTTTCCACGGCCAGGAAATCAAAGAAGAGCGTCCTGTCCTGAGACGTGGAGAGGCTCACGAGATCGCTGCGGCCCTGGGGATCCAGCTTGGCGTGGATCTGCCGCAGGTTCGTGGTCTTGCCGCTCAGCGGGGTGCCGCAGTAGACGATCTTGAAGCGGATGGTGCGTGCTTTGGGATCGATGGCGGGCATGGCTCAGACGATCATGCGGGAAAGCTCGCGTGCGATCAAGGTTATCTTATCCCGAAGGCCAAGAGTGGGTTCGGCATCATGCAGGACACCAAGGATGGCACCCTCGGGGAAGCAGAAGGTCATGAGGCGGTCTCCCGAGTTCATGGTGAAGGTTTCCGCACCATCAATGCCGATCAGCGGAGCGAGAGCACGCAGGTGCTGGGCGAGCTGGGAGGCCTGTTTTTGGAATTCGCGGGCTTGGGGCTTATGCGCGCCGGCATGGGAGATGGCCGTGCCACCTTCACGCAGGCAGACGCAGGCGGCGATGCCGGGCAGACCGCAAGCAAGCTCGACGACACGCTGGGGTGTGAGATCACAGTCCGTGTCCAGCAGGGCGCGGAGCATGATCTGGTCGGGGTTCACATCGTGGGTCTGGACGCCGAGACTCGTCTGGGCGGCAAAACCTGCATTGGCGGCGGGCCGCGAAGCAGGTCTGGCAGCCGGCATGGTGGTCGGGGCAGGCGCAGGGAAGGCAGCCGGGGGCTGGAAGGGGGGCGCGCTTTCCTCAAAGGCTGGCGGCACGAATGCCCTCACGGGCGGGGGCGTGGCTTCAGGAGGTGCCGGATCAAAGAAGGCAGCGGGTGTGGCCGGGATGTCAATCACCGGAGCCGCGGAACGCTCAAGAGCGGCGGCTGGGGAAAGGGGGCCGGAAGCGGCGGCGGCGGCCGCATGACTCCAGGAGCGCTCCAGATGAGGCGGCTGGATCTGGCCGAGCAGTTGATCACTGCTGAAGCCGTTCTCCGTCGGATCGGAGGCCGGAGGCCTGAAGGTCTGAAAACCGGAAGGAGGCCCTGGTTTGGGCTCGGGTGGCAGCACGGTGGTCTCCAGGAACATGGGCGGCGGAGCCAGGGAGGCTCCGGCGGCGGGAGGTTGGGCGCCTGCGAAAGGTGCCGAAGGCGGCGAAGCAAACGGAGCCGTGGGCAGGGCCGGTGCTTGGTATGCCGGTGCCGCAGGAGGTGAGAATGCGGCCTGCGCCGCAGGCTGGAAGAGCGGCACCCCTGAGGGCAATGGTGCTGCAAACGGGTCCTGGGGCGGTGCGGCTGGCGTGCCGGGGAAGGCGGCAAATTGAGGCTGCGCCTGAGGCTGGGGCGGTGCCACTGCTGGGGCAGGGGCGAAGGGGGGCGGAGCAAAAGCTGCCTGCAATGAGGTCGGTGCCGCTGGTGGCTGTAGTCCTGGAGGGGCTGCTGGCGTCTGGAAAGGTGATCCGGCGGCAGGCATGCTGAAAGCCGGAGGCACGGGCTGCGCCGAGGCAAAGGGAGAGCCAGCTCCCGCAGGAGCTCCGAAGCCCTCTGCCAACGGCGCGGCAGGGGCGGTGAAGGAGGGAGTCATCACATCCGCAGACGGAGCCGGGGCTCCAAAAGGCGAAGCGGGTGCTCCAGGCTGGGATGGTGGTGCGAAGCCGGGTGGTGGCTCTACACGCATGACAGAGGTTTGCAGACTACCCGGGGCACCCGAAGAGGGGGCGGCGACCATCATCACCGGACCTGGACCTGCCTGAGGCGCTGGAGAGGGAGCGGAAGGGCCCAGCCCCGAAAGATTTGGCAACGTGGGAGGTGCGTTGCTGCCTGCGATGGCGGTTTGCAGCAGCTCGGGATCGACACGGATCTGGAAGTCACGTCGAGCTGTGTTCAGCACGTTCCGGAAGCCGATATCCGTGATGCCATCCACCAGGAAGCCGAGCTGGGCCAGCGGCGTGGGCGTGCCCAGCAGTTCCTTGACGGCGCTGGCTGGCATGGAGGTGGTGATCCAGGCTGGCACGACCATGGGGTCAAAGCCCAGTTCCGCCGCTGTGTAACCCTTCAGCATGCCGGCGAGGCTGATGCGCACAGGGCCGCTGACCGGAGCACTACCCGAAGAGGCTGGTGCCATGGGGCCGGGTGCCTGAGGCATGGCCATGGGGCTGGAGCCGACCATGCGCGGTCCGGCACCAGGAGCGTCAGGCGCTGGCTGGCCGGTGGGCACAGCCTTGTCACCAAACAAACTGCCAAAGGGCGATGCGCCGACCATGACCCCGGAGCCCTGAGCAGGGGCGACTGCGCCAAACGGAGATGACGAAGCCGGAGGGGCGGCGGGCAGAGGGGGCGGTGAAGCTGAGAAGGGGGAACTTGGCGCACCCAACGGTGCTGCCGGAGCCTGTGGGGCCGAAAACGGCGAGGCGGGTGCCATTCCTGACGGTGCAAAGGGGGATGCAGCAGCTGCCGCAGGTGCCTGCGCGGGCTCAGAGGGCGTCTCCGGTCTGGTCATGAAGGGAGAGGAGAGTCCTGAACCGGGAGCCGCACCGAAGGGACTGCCTCCCATGCCAGGGGCCATGCCGAAAGGCTGGCCTGCGGGAGCCAAAGGGGCCTGAGGCTCCGCCCCGGCAGGGGCAAAGGGGCTCATGGGGAAGGAGGCTCCTGGAAGGGAAATCTGCGGTGAAACGTCCCGGGAACCCACCTCGGCAAGCGGCGGTGGCGGGCCCTGGCGCTTGGGGGGGAGGAGCATGCCGCTGGGTGTCGTGGTGCCAGGTAGCGGCGGTGGCTGGGATGTCTCCATCATCATGCCGCCTCCCGGAGGCTGGGCCGCCATGGCAAAGGGGGAGGCGCTCATGGGCGGCGCGGAAGCCATCATGGGCATCGGCGGCGCCATGCCCACGGCACCACCGGACTGCGCGGCGGCGATGAGACGTGGGAGCTTCGAGGCAGGCAGCGGGATCATCCGCGGATCCTGCGGTGAGACAGGTGTCTGAAACAGGGCCGGACAGACCCGGTAGATCTCAAACATGGGCACGGCAGCCTGCCCGCTGCGCAGCGCTTCATCGATCGTCTGGCTGGAGATCGCCACGGGCTGATCGGGCGGCAGGGCTCCGTGCCGGGCAATCTCTGGAGGCAACTGGGGAAGCACGTCCCCGACCGTCAGAGGGGCATTGGTACCTGCGCTGGCACCTGCGGCGGCAAAAGGAGAGGTCTGGATGACACCCGCACCTGTGGCGTTTTCGCCGGGAGCGACTTTGAACATGGGCGCGCCAAAAGGGGAGGCGGCAGCATTCAGAGGTGGGGATGAGACGGCAGACATTGGTGGAGGCGCAGCGAATCCGGGATGGGCTCCACCCGGCACAGGGGCCTCTTGCAGCGTGACAGGGTCCTGCTGAAGTGAGTCAGCAGAGCCTTGAAACATGCTGCGGAACGAGAAACTCATGCGGGACGGACTAATTCAGCGCATTGATACTATCAGGAAATTTGAAATTTGCAGAAAATATAACCGGAAGTTGGAACTTCGATTAATTAACCGAAAATAAATATCAAGCACGCTTAAGTCGAGCGTTTTTTGCTAATTCCATCGATGCTGAACAGCAGGGTCCGGCCTACCCAAAAGTTTGTAAATGAGCGCGCCCTCCAAAGCACGCTCAGGCCATCCCGAGGCCTGTTTTGATGGACTGGGCGCTTTCCAGCGCTTCTTCCACGGTGTCGCCGAGAACGGTGATATGCCCCATCTTGCGTTTTGCACGGGCTTCGGCCTTGCCGTAAAGGTGCAGCTTGGCACGCGGATGCATGAGCACGGCGCTCCAGTCCGGCGGTGTTTTTTCCGCCGGCCAGACATCACCTAACAGATTGATCATCACCGCCGGGGTGTGCAGGCTCGGATCACCCAGGCTGAGTCCGCAGATGGCGCGGAGCTGCTGCTGGAACTGGTTCGTCACGCAGGCATCAATGCTGTAGTGGCCGCTGTTGTGCGGGCGCGGAGCGATCTCATTCACCATGACCTTGCCGTCCGCCGTCACAAACATCTCCACCGCCATGGTGCCGACATAGTCCAGACCTTCCGCCACAGCTTCCCAAAGTTCCAGCGCCTGGTCGGTGATGCTCACCTCGACACGTGCGGGTGCGATGGTCACGTCCAGGATGTGATGCGCATGCTGGTTTTCCAGCACGCCATGCACGGCCATGCGGCCATCCACGGAGCGTGCGCCGACCACGGAGACTTCTGCGACAAAGGGAATCCATTGCTCGACGACTGCGTGATGACCTTCAAAGGCCTTCCAGGCTTCCGCGAGATCGGTGTCCGCATTCACCTTCGCCTGGCCCTTGCCGTCATAACCAAAAGCAGCGGTTTTAATCACACACGGACGGCCTAACTCCTTCACGGCTTCTTCAAGCTGCGCCAGTGTTTCCACGATGCGGAATGGTGCGCAGGCGATGCCTTGATCGCGCAGAAAAAGTTTCTCACGTTCACGATGCTGCGTCGTGTGGATGGCCTTTCTTCCCGGGCGCAAAGGCCTCACGGCCTCCACGGCCTGCAGGCATGCATCCGGAATGTTTTCAAACTCCACGGTCACCACATCCACACGGCTGAGAAAGCGCTCCAGCGCGTGCTTGTCATCATACGCGGCATTGTATTCCGCATCTGCCCACTGGCCGGCCGGACATCCAGGTTTTTCATCCGTGAAAACAGCCACGCGATAGCCCATGCGCCGTGCCTCCAGCGTCAGCATGCGGCCGAGCTGGCCGCCGCCAAGAATGCCGATGGTGGAGGGAGGAAGGAGGATGGGTGAATCAGACATGTGCTCAGTTCAGTGCTGAATGATCAGCCCGGTGCAAGCACAAGTCTGACATGGCAGCGAGACTTCTCAAACTCGCATTTCCCCAGGGGAAAAGCCCAAAAAACTTTAAGATGAGGTATTGACCACCAAAGAGAAAACAGTCAGCATGGCGTTCCTATGGCCAAAAAAGCAGCTACTCGCAAAGCAAACCCCGCCCTCATGAAACCCGTGCAGCCAGACGCCGTGCTCGCTGCAGTTGTTGGTAACACCGCGCAGCCTCGCAGCGCGATCACCAAGAAGATCTGGGACTACATCAAGAAGAACGATCTCCAGGATCCCAAGAACAAGCGCAACATCAACGCTGACGACAAACTGAAGCCTCTCTTCGGTGGCGCCAAGTCTGCCACGATGTTCGAACTCACCAAGTATGTGAGCCAGCACGTCAAGTAAGCCTCGCCGCTTACGTTGCTTTCCGGCCCCTGTCCTCTTCGCGAGGCAGGGGCTTTGTCGTGTTTTGGCGGCAGTCATGTGTCCTGTCATGACGAAACCGGGGCGAGATTCCGCTTTCAGAGGCCGCCTTCCTGCCTTTCTAAAGGCAGACCATGCCACGACTTCTGCTTTTCGATATTGATGGAACCCTGCTCGACACCGGAGGCGCCGGAGGTGCGTCCTTGCTGGATGCCATGGAGGAGATTTTCAATGTCCGCCGGCAGGACATGCCGCCGCTGAATCTCGCGGGAGCCACGGACGGCGGCGTAGTCAGAGAGCTCTTCACTCAGGTGGGGCGTGTCATGGAGCCTGAGGCCGTGCAGCGCTACATGGACACTTACCTCGGGCATCTCGAGCGGCGTCTCGCTCATGCTGATTTTCCTGGCGTGCTGATGCCGGGTATCGAAATCCTTTTGCAAACCTTGGTCGCGGATGGTCGCGCTGACATCGGTCTGCTCACTGGCAATGTGCGCCGTGGTGCGCACATGAAGCTGGAGCGCTTCGGCCTGCATCCTCATTTCGTCGATGGTGCCTTTGGAGATGATGCGGAGGACCGCAATCTGCTCGGTCCCGTGGCCATGCAGCGCATGAGCCAGAAGACAGGCCGTCAATATGCTGCCACAGACGTGATCGTCATCGGTGACACACCGAAGGACATCGCCTGCGCGCATGCCATCGGTGCGCGCTGCCTCGCAGTTGGCACCGGCCATTTTAAAGCAGATTCGCTACGTCCGCATTCCCCGTGGCTGTGCCTGGAGGATCTGAGTGATACCGCGTCCGTGCGTGATGTGCTTCTCTCATGAGCGTTCCTGACCAGGCGCAGGCTCGGGCGATGCGGCTTTCACTGGCCGTGGGCTTTGTCATGCTCGTCATCAAGATGGGCGCGTATTTGCTCACCGGTTCCGCGGCCATCCTCGGTGATGCGGCGGAGTCCGTGGTGCATGTGGCGGCGGTCGTTTTCGCGGCCTACAGCCTCTGGCTCGCCGCGCAGCCTGCGGATGAAAATCATCGCTACGGGCACAGCAAGATCGCCTTCTTTTCCGCAGGCATCGAAGGCGGGCTCATCATCCTCGCGGCCGTTTTCATCATCTATGAGTCCATCCATCGCTGGATTGAAGGCCTCACGGTGGCGAACCTCGGCGCAGGCGTGCTGCTCACGCTGTCCACGGTGGTGATCAATGCTTGGTTAGGCTGGTATCTCATCCGCACGGGACGCCAGCAGCAGTCTCTCATTCTCGTGGCAAACGGCCGTCATGTGCTGACGGATGGCTGGACCAGCCTCGGGGCCATCGTGGGGCTTGGGCTCATGCACCTCACGGGCGCAGCCTGGTGGGATCCGGTGTGCGGCTTGATCATGGCAGGGAACATCCTTGTTTCTGGTTATGATCTGCTGCGCCAGAGCGTGGCCGGCCTCATGGATCACGCGGATCCTGAGCTGACGCGGCAACTTGATGAGGCGCTGGCTCGTGAGACAGCGGCGCGCGGGGTCACCTTTCATGCCCTGCGTCATCGCAATGCCGGTCATGTGCATTATGTGGACGTGCACTTCCTCTTTCCGGATGACATCACGCTGCGTGAGGCGCATCGCATCACCACAGACATCGAACGCACGGTGATGAAGTGCACGGAACAGGCGGTGCATTTCACCACGCATCTCGAATGCGTCGGTGACCATGACGAACTGCATCCAGGTGACTCGCTGACCTGAGTCTGGCCACTCACTCAGGACTTCTTCGTGTTGCTCTTCTCCTCTTTCGTCACAGGGAAGCCTGCCTTCGCATGGGCCACGATGTCTACCAGCGACTGCTCGCCCACGCCTTCGGCCTTGAGCAGATCAATGACTTCGAGATACGGCCGGGCCTTTTGAATGGCCAGCGCCCTTGTGCCTCCGATGCCAGGCAGTGAGCGCAGCATGGACTCGTTCCCTTCGTTGAGAATCTCCAGCAGGCGATACCTCTGGGCCGATGTCAGGCTCAACGCCGCAACCTTCGCCCTGCCGGAAGGCTTTGGTTCCTTCCTGCCCGTTTCCGCCGACATGACGGGCGGGGCCATCAAGAGGGCGAAACAGAGGAGCCAGAGCATTTTCATGGGACGAGCCTAACCAAAGGCTGTGTGACCTCCAAGGCCATTCTCACTCTTCCTGGCATTCGACATTGCTCAGCAGCATGTCCAGCGCCTTGCCGGACATCTGGATCTCCACCAGGGAAAGTGTGAGCGAACTGAACTTCAGCAGCAAGCTCAGGCCAAAGGTGATCTGCGCACCCGTCTGATGGCTGAAAAAGATCAGCGTCATGCTCACCACGCACATGAGGATGCTTAGCACGCCGAAGGTCTGCATGTGCTTGATGATGCGGATGCGCCTCCGCAGGTTTTGGATCTGCGCCAGCAAGATCGGCTCCTGCGTGCTCTTCCAGTTCGCATGCAGCCCGCGCACCACCGAGGCCAGCCCCAGGAACCGGTTCGTGTAGGCCAGCATCAGCAACGAGATCGCCGGAAACAGCAGCGAAGGCGCGGAGAGAGGGAGTTCGGGGAAGGGCATGAGCTTGATTTTGATGCTTCGCTACTTGAATGCCAACCTCTTGAAGATCGGTAGTAGGTCCTCAAACGGGAAAGTCTCCGTGGCTATAGAATACATCAAACATGCTAGGGCAAAGATGAGCCATGCGAAACTCCTCACCAGTTGAGGAAGAGTGGGAAATATGATCTTCCAGAGCGTTAACCAATCCTCAGGCTTCCATTGGATGCCGGGGGCTTGAGATGCGGGCCTGAGGCAGCGCTTGGGTTTCATGCCTTCTGAAGTTAAACATAAAAAGAGGCACGCAAGAATTTTTGTTGGGAGCGCAGGAGGATAACAGATTCAATCTGTTATCCTCCTGAGGGTAAACTTGTCTGTTACCCTCTTTGCTACACGGCAAAGTTTTTTCCAGACTCCATCAAATCACCCGGTCATTGCCGCCATCCACAGGGATCTGGGCACCGGTGACTTTCGCGAACAGAGGGCTGGCCATGGCGCTGACCATGTTGCCGATGTCCTTGCTCTTGATCTCCACCTTCATGAGGTTCTTGGTCTTGTATTCTTCGACCGTCATGTTGTAGCGGGTAGCGCTCTTCAGCAGGGCTTCAGGAGTCCAGAGCTTGGTGTCAAACACGGCGTCTGGATGCACGATGTTCACGCGGATCTTGTGCGGGGCCAGTTCCAGCGCAGCCACACGGCAGAGCTGCGTGAGAGCGGCCTTGGAGCAGGAGTAGGCACTCGCACCTGGGCCAGGGGCCTTGAAGTTGCGGCTGCCGACGAAGATGATGCTCGCGTCGATGCCCTGCTTCACATACGGGATCACCTTGTTCATCAGCTTCTGATGGCTGGTGAGGTTGATCATGAGGGTGCGGTCCCAATCCGTCTGCACCATGGTGTCCAGCGGATCATTCTTCGGGAAGATGCCCGCGTTGCTGACCACGATGTCGATGCCGCCGAACTCGCGCACGGCGAAGTCGATGGCGTCCTGCACAGGCTGGTCCTCGGTGAGGTTCACCACGATGCCGATGGCACCGATCTTCTTCATGATCTCCGGGATGTCTTTGTCGATGTCCAGACCCACGACCTGCGCGCCTTGTTCAGCGAGAGACTCAGCGATGGCGAAGCCGATGCCTGCGGCACAACCGGTGACGAGCGCCACCTTGCCCTGATGAACCTTGCGGGCCGGGCCCTTGCGCAGCTTGGCCTGCTCGAGATCCCAGTATTCGATCTCAAAGATGTCCTTGTCGCTCAGTGGCTGCCAGCCGCCGGTCTGTTCGGCGAGAGTGACCGTGGCGGCGGTGCTTTCGGAAATGTCAGCGACGATGTTCGCATCCTTCAGTGTATCACCAAAGCTCACCACACCGTTGTTAGGCCAGATGGCGAAACGTGGCGCGGCATCCAGCATGGTCTGGCCGTTCGCGTGCTTGGTGAAGTAAGCCGCGTAGTCATCGGCAAACTTCTGTACGCTGGCGTCATGATCCTCACCCAGCACAGCCGGGATGCGCTTCGTGCGGATGCTGTGGTCAGGGGTCAGGGGACCACGAGCACCGCTGTCAGCCACGTTTGGCAAAGTTGAGTAGGTCACAGCGGCAGCGCTGGTGCTCAGACGGGCGATCTGCGGGAAACCACGCTTCTTCGAGACGACCTGGCGCAGCTTTGCCAGCGCCATGAGGTCCGGTTTGACCTCGGCTGCGGCAGCCTTGGCCGCACTGCCAGCCTTCTTCGCCAGATACTCTTCCGCCTGCGTCACCATCTCGATGTGCAGCTCGTAGCTCTTGCGCGCATCGTCATCGAAAGTGAAGAGGCCGTGCTTCAGCAGCACCATGCCCTGGATGCCCTCCTTCTTGAGGTCACGTCCGGCAATGAGGTCCGCAATCGTCTTGGCCAGGATGAAGCCAGGCATCACATAAGGGACGATGATCACTCGGTTGCCATAGATCTCCTTCACGCGGGCCTCGCCATCGGCGGAGCAGGTGAGGGCGGAGATGGCATTCGCGTGGCTGTGGTCCACGAACTTGAAGGGCAAAATCGCGTGCAGGATGGCCTCGATGCTCGCCGCCGGGGCGTTTGGGTTGGTCATCGCCGCGCGCTGCTGCAGGACCATGTCCTCATCGCTCATGGTGGCCAGCTTGGACATCTTGATCAGCGCCTCCTGGCGCACGGGGGAGAAACCGGCACGCTCAATGGTGGCCAGATCCCAGCCGCTGCCCTTCACATAGCAGAGGTCCACGGAGTCCCCGAAGAAGTCCTTTTCCGTCACTTTGACCGAGGTATTGCCGCCGCCATGGAGGACGAGTTCCGGGTTCCGGCCGAGCAGGCGGCTGGTGTAGACACGCTGTCCGAGCGGGTCGTTTCCGAAAGTGGCGGCTTCTGAGTCGTTCCAAAGGCTTTGCATGGGGAAAATAGAGAGGGGGGCGCGAAGGGAGCGTCATTCTAAGGGGGGTGCAACCCTGAATTCAGTGCCTGTCCTGCCACCTGGGCCTTCCTTTCGCTTGCCAAGCCAAGCGCCCTATCGAGAATCGGCCTCGTCGATTTTCCGACCTCAAATCCGAACCCCGAACCACCAAACTGAACCACCATGGGCAGACCCGTCACTCTTTTCACCGGCCAGTGGGCCGACCTTTCCTTCGACACCGTCGTGCAAAAGGCCAAGTCCTTCGGCTATGACGGCGTGGAACTCGGCTGCTGGGGCGACCATTTCGAAGTGGACAAGGCTGACCAGGCCTACTGCGATGCCAAACGCGCCAAGCTGGATGCCGCCGGCATGAAGTGCTTCGCCATCTCCACCCACCTGGTGGGCCAGGCCGTGTGTGATAACATCGACCCGCGTCACGCCCAGATCCTCCCCGCCTACATCTATGGCGATGGCGATCCGGAAGGTGTCCGTCAGCGCGCTGCCGCCGAGATCAAGAAGACCGCCAAGGCTGCGAAGCAGTTTGGCATCAGCATCGTCAACGGTTTCACCGGCAGCAGCATCTGGCACCTTTGCTACTCCTTCCCGCCGAACCTTCCCGGCCAGATCGAGGCAGGTTACAAGGACTTCGCCAACCGCTGGGGCCCCATCTTTGACGAGTACAAAAACCAGGGCGTGAAGTTCGCTCTCGAAGTCCACCCGACCGAGATCGCCTTCGACATCGCCAGCGCTGAGAAAGCCCTCCAGGCCGTGGATTACCATCCTGCCTTTGGTTTCAACTATGACCCGAGCCACTTCGGTTATCAGGGCGTGAACTATGAGAAGTTCATCCGCAAGTTCAGCGACCGCATCTTCCACGTGCACATGAAGGACGTGGCCTGGAACCTCGGTGACGAAGCCGGTGTCTTCGGCGGTCATACCGATTTCCACACCTCTCCTCGTTACTGGGACTTCAAGTCCGTCGGTCGTGGTGACATCAAGTTCGAGCGCATCATCCGCGCCCTGAACGACATCGGCTACAACGGCCCCCTCAGCGTCGAGTGGGAAGACGGCGCCATGGACCGCGAATTCGGTGCCACCGAATCCTGCGCCTACGTCAAGAAGCTCGACTTCCCGCCGAGCAAGATCGTCTTCGACGCCCAGTTCGCCGAGAACAGCAAGTAAGGTGACTCGCACAGTCCTCTGTGCGTATCCCTTGACTCTTCCAAGCCCGCATCATGAGAGTGATGCGGGCTTTCCTCAATAGGCCCTTTTATCCCATGACCCTTTCCAATCCCTGGTTCGTCGCCGCGCTCATTGCGGTGCTCGGTGTGTTTCATCTGGAGCTCGCCTCGCGTTTTTTGAATCTGATGCGGCTGGGAAAGCCGATTCCGGGGCGGCTGGCGGAGATCTTTCCGGAGGGGACGATGGAGAAGATTCGCGAGTATCTGGCGGATGGGGCGAAGGTGAGCGGCTTCCAGGATGGGGTCTCACTGGCGGCGCTGATTGGCGTGTGGTGGGCCGGGGGCTTTGGGATGATTCAGGCCAAGGCGGAGACTTTTGGATTTGGTCCGGTGACCACAGGTGTCATCGTGATTGCGGTGATCATGCTGGCGCAAACTTTGTTAAGCCTGCCTTTTTCGGCCTGGGACACTTTTGGCGTGGAGGCGAAGCATGGCTTCAACCGCACGACGGTGGGCACTTTCATTAGCGACAATATCAAGAGCCTCGCGCTCATGGCGATCATCGGTCTGCCGGTGGCGTGGGTGATCGTGTGGTTCTTCCAATACCAGCCACTGGCACCGCTCTACACCTGGCTGTTTCTGGCGGCCTTCAGCGTGCTCATGACCTTCCTAGCACCGCGCTTTCTGATGCCGATTTTCCTGAAGTTCAGCCCCATGGAAGATGGTGAGCTGAAGGAGGCCATCTTTGCGCTGGCGAAGAAGCTGGATTTCCCGGTGATGGAAGTGAGCGTGGTGGATGGCTCTCGCCGCTCCTCCAAGGCGAATGCCTTCTTTGCAGGCTTTGGCAAGACACGCCGCATCGCGCTTTTTGACACGCTGCTGCAGAGTCACACGAAGGAGGAGATCGTGGCCATTCTGGCGCATGAGATCGGGCATAACAAATGCCGCCACGTGCCCGTCACCATGACGCTCAGCCTTGTGGAGATGGGCGTGATGCTGGCGCTGCTGGGCTGGGTGCTGAAGTCGCCGGACTTCTTTGCCGCGTTCGGTTTGCAGGGCACGCCTGTGGGCATGGGGCTGGTCCTTTTCGGCATCTTATATCAGCCGCTCGGCATCGTCACGGGTTTGTTAGGCCTGTGGATGAGCCGACGTCATGAGTTTCAGGCCGATGCTTATGCGGCCAAGGCGGTCGGCAGTGCTCAGCCGCTTGTGCAGGGACTGAAAAGACTGTCGCACGATCATCTCTCGCATCCCCAGCCGCATCCTCTTAAAGTGTGGCTGCACTACAGCCATCCACCGATCGGTGAGAGGCTGGCCGCTTTGGAAGCGGTGCGCGTTTGAGCAAGAGTGAAGATCACTCCTTGTCGAGTGAAGGCACGCCTTCGGGAGCTTTCAAGGTAGGCTCGCCACCGAGATACCCGAGCGAGGCGAGGAATTCATCCATCTTGCGTGCGGTCACCTGGATCCAGGGCTCGCGATTGAAGAAGCCGTGAGGCATGTCTTTGGCGGACCACATTTCGGCGCGCAGGCCCAGCTCGCGAGCCTTCTTCACATATTCATCTCCACCGAGCTTCAGCTTGTCTGCGGTGCCAAAGAAGATGATGGCAGGCGGTGTGTCCTTGGACAAAAAGCTGTTAGGCGTGATGGCCTCTGCCATCTCCAGGGTCATGAGGGCCTCTCCTGTCACACGCTCTTTGTAGAGGGTGCTGATGTTCAGCGCTGGATTGAAGAGCACCATCGCGTTCGGCTTGGCGGAGATGGACTTGTCGTCCGACTCGGCATCGTAGGCACTGACCAGGGCAGTGCAGGCAGCGAGATGTCCGCCTGCGGAGCCTCCTGAGGCGATGACCTTGTTCGGATCGATGCCGAGTTCCACGGCATGGCCGCGCACCCAGCGGATGGCGCTTTTGGCGTCCTCCACGGCTTTGTCGGGCAGGGTCTTGTGCTGATTCAAAATGCGGTAGTCGGCACAGGCGGCCACGATGCCGCGCGTGGCCAGGTATTCGGCCTGCGGCACGAACTGCTTGAAGGTGCCGTTCTTCCAGCCTCCTCCAAAGAAGAAGACCACGCAGGGGCGCTGCACGGCGGCCTGCACCTCGCCTGAGGGGGAAAAGACATGCAGCTTCAGCTCACCCTGCGGTGTGGTTTTGTAGACGACCTCCCGCGTCTTCACAGCTTCAGACGTGAGCTTGATGTCCTCCTTGGGGGCCTTTTTCGCCTTCTTGGCGTTTTGGGCCAGAGCAGGCAGGGAGACGAAGGTGGCGAGCAGCAGGCAGGCGATCAGTTTCATGGCGCGTGGTGAACGCATCACCGAAGGTGACATTGCACGAAAGACAAAGATGCTGCCGCAGCAGCCCGGCCAGCTCAGGAGTGATTGTAGATGCCCCGCACGATGGCGTGAGCTTTGTCCACAAACTCCCAGTTCACGACCTTCCACCAGGCATCGATATAGGCGCGGCGGTTGTTCTTATACTTGGCGTAGTAGGAGTGCTCCCAGAGATCGAGCGCGAGGATCACGCGACCGTGCTCGCGCCAGTCCACAAACTCCTTCATCAGAGGATTGTCCTCGTTCGGAGTGGTGGTGATGACGAGCTTTTTGTCAGGCCGGTAGACCAGCCAGGCCCAGCCGGAGCCGGAATGCTTCATGGCGGCAGCCGTAAAAGCCTTCTTGAACTCCTGCAGGGTGCCGAACTCATCATCAATGGCCTGTGAGGCTCGTCCCGAGGGCCCCAGCGGTGTGTCTTCTGACGGAGCCAGGAATCGCCAGAAAATAGTGTGATTCACATGCGCTCCACCATGTTGGCGGATGCTCTTTTGCACATCCTCAGGCAGCTCTGACTGCACACCAGTGGCAGGCCGCGAATTCGCCAGGCTGAGCTGCAGGATGGACTGCCTGACCTGCGGCGGCCGCTTGATGCTCTTGATGCAGGGCATGAGGGAGGTCACGCTGCCCACGGAGAGCTCCACGTCATCCAGGGTGCGCCGGAACTCCGCCAGATGCTTCGCGTGATACTCATGGTAATGGAGCTTCAGCGTAACCGCGTCCAGGTAGGGCTCCAGCGCATCCAGCTCATAGCGGAGCGGCTCTTGCTGCAAGGAGATTCCCAAGGGCGCAGGGCGCGTTTCTTGCTCAGCACCTAAAACCGTGCCAGCCAGCGCTGGCAGAGCCGAAGCGAGGAAGGCGCGGCGTGGCATGAGGGGGACGCTCATAATAGAAATGAATTACTAAATTCGGCTTGCACAGGCAAGACGGATATTTGGTCGCCGGCAGATACCAGCCCTAAAGGGCAGATGGGCCGTCCCTCCGCAGCCGTTAGCGGGCCGTGTAGTCGAGCACGCAAGCCTTGTCCAAGACGGGCTTCAGCTTGCTGACGAACTCGGAGTGCGCCGGATGGGGCAGGTAGGTCTCCAGGCCGGCCTTGTCCGCGAAGGTCACGAAGAAGCAGTGGGTGAAGCCATCGTTCATGTTCTCCGGGCTGACATTTGTGCCCCACTCGAAGCTCTTCACGGTCTCCACCTTCTTGGCCAGTTCGATGAATGCCTTCTCGATCGACTGCACCTGCTCAGGCGAGGCGCTGTCCTTGAATTTAAAGAACACGACATGGCGGTAAGGGGCGTCAGCAGCAGGGGCGGTGGTCATAAGGAGGAGAAAAGCGGTGAGGGTGATGAGGGCTTTCATGGTGGGTGAGAAGTCTGAGGTCGGGGCCTCCGGCCTGCAAGCAGTCTCTTTGGCCCGCGAAGTGCAGAGGCAGCCACTTTGCTAAAACATGTGTTGAAAATTCAGCACATAAATCTTGACGCTTTGCCGATGTGTTGATATTTCAACACATCTATGTGGGATAACGAAGTTTTCAAAAACGTCAGCCGCCGTGAGCGTCAGGTCCTGGAAATCGTGATGCGCCGGGGCAAGGCCACCGCGCGTGAGATCGAGGAGGATCTGCCGGACGCTCCGACCTACTCGGCGGTGCGCTCCATCCTCCGCCTGCTGGTGGAGAAGTCCATGCTGGTAAAGACGCTGCAAGGCCGCACGGACGAATACAGCCTGCCGCTGCCTGCGGAGAAGGCACGCGTGAACGCTCTGCATCAGATGGTGCGGGATTTCTTCTCCAACTCCGTCGGCGCGGCAGCCATGGCGCTGCTCGGGGATCGCAAATCAAAGCTCTCGAAAGAGGAGGCCGATCAACTCATGAAACTCATCCAGGAGGCTCGTCAAAAATGAATCCCGTCCAGACCTTCATCCATTCCTGGCTGCTCGGTGGCATGTCTTACCCGGCGCTGACCTTTGTCATCACGGCGGCGATGAAGAGCACGGCGCTCGTGCTGCTGGCATGGGC
This sequence comes from Prosthecobacter gellanilyticus, assembly GCF_007992435.1. Classification (GTDB taxonomy): domain Bacteria; phylum Verrucomicrobiota; class Verrucomicrobiia; order Verrucomicrobiales; family Verrucomicrobiaceae; genus Prosthecobacter; species Prosthecobacter gellanilyticus. The sequence continues at coordinate 176,064 of NZ_BKAG01000004.1, forward strand.
AATGACGCGGCATTTTTTGAAGAGCAAACCTGCGCTGATGCGTCTCTGGGTGTGGCGTGGCTGCATCGTGGCGCTGGCCAGCGTGCTGCTGTGGGCACTGGCACCTGGCATGGTGGATGCGTGGCGGCCGAGCGTGACGCTGGCTCCGACTGCCCAGATGGCGCAGACCTTTCAGCAGGCTCGATCACTGGAGATCTTGAAAGAGAAGTCAGTGGGGCCAATTCCGATGAAACCCGTGGCTCCTCTGGTCGCCTATTCATCACCGAATGCGGAACCCAGAGTGTCTCTGGTGAAGATGCGCACGCCTTGGCTGGCACGGGTGGAGCAGAGGGTGGTGCTGATCTGGTGGAGCATCGCGGCCCTGGTGTTCAGCATAAAGGTTGTTAGGGCGATATGCGGGCACTATTGGTTATGCCGGAATACGACGGGTGCCCTGAGCGGCACGGAGCATCGGCTGGTGGGTGGACTTGTCTCACCCGTGGTGACGGGTTGGCGGAAGGCGCGCATCTGGCTGCCAGTGGAGGCTGCGGAGTGGCCGCAGGCGAAGATCCGCGCCGTGTGCCTGCATGAGACGGCGCATCACGAGCGGCACGATGGAGCCTGGCAATGGCTTGGGTGGGTCACGACCTCCGTGTGGTGGTGGAACCCGTTCTGCTGGCTGGCCCTGCGCCGGCTGAATGCCGAGGCCGAGCACAGTGCGGACGAGGCCGCTTTAGAGCATGAGATTAGCGCTCCAGACTACGCGCAGGTGCTGGTGGAGATCGCTGCGGGTGGACTCTCTCATGTGCCTGCGACGGGGGTGGCCATGCTGGGCCGCAGCGGCATTCATCAGCGTGTGCAGGCCATCTTGAGCGGAGCTGGTCGGAGTTCACATTTTGGCCGAAAAGCTCGCTGGGTGCTCATCATCTCCTGCCTCTGCGGCATGCTGGCCGCAGGCGTAGAGGTGCGGCAGGCGGTGATGCAGATGGAGAAGCCTTCCGAGCCACTGACCCAGGCGGAGAAAGCACTGGTGGAGCGTTGCCTGACGGTGTTGGAAGCACAGGCGCGCTCGCTTGATAAAATCCATCTGAAGATGACCCAGAGCTGGACTCTTGAAGGCAAGGAAACCGTACGCAGTCCGCAGCCCAGCATGATCGAGGCATGGGTGGATGAGAGCGCCGGAAAGTCACGCGTGGAGTACCGGCCGAGAGTGGCTCGGTGGACGAATGGTGCAGCACCTTGGTACATCGCAGATATGACCAAGGCTTCTGATAGCAAGACCTCCTGGAGCTATGATCGTGATGAGATCACTGATGCAGATGCGGGCAGAGGTCCACGCGAGCATTTCTTTTCACCCTGGCTGGAGAGCCGGACGAATGAACTCGTGGAGAGCCTGCGTCAGTTGCATGATGGAGGATTCAAGAAATGGGGGCTCTACACGCACCAGATCGGTGAGGCCAGCGGTCGGGTGTTTCTAGAGAGGTTTCAGGAACTGAATCATCGTCGTGTGCGCTGGGAGATCGATGCCTCGGGCGGTGGTCTGGCGCTGAGACGAGAATGGTCTACAAAAACGCCGGAAAAGCTCTCCTTTGAATGGGAGGTGACGCAATGGGCGCAGATGGCGGATGGCACACGCTATCCTGCACGGTGGAACTGGCGTCACCCTCACATTGGGCAGATCGACTACGAGTATCAGATCACAATGATCGAGAAGATCCCCGGCGTTGCTGATGGCCTGCTGGCATTACCGCAAAAGAAGCCCTCGCCGTATGTTTCCACGGATGGCAAGGCTGTGCATGGCGAGTGGCTGGAGGCACGCTTTCTACATTCAGAGACGGGCAAAGCTGTGCCTGCGGTGAAGGTGCATTTTGAGATCAACAATGGCAAACGTGAGGAGCTGATCAGTGATGTGCAGGGCGTGCTGCGCATCCCCTTGCCGAAGGACGAGGTGAAGAGCTTGCGCTACTGGGGTATGAAGCCGGGCTTTGTGATGCAGATGGTGTCATGGTCGCGTCAGGGAGATCCGCTGAAGCTTCCTGATGGGTATGAGACCAAGCTGTATCCGGCGGGCAAGCCGATCGGTGGCCTGGTGGTGGATGAGCAGGGCAAGCCTGTGTCTGGTGCCGCCATCAACATCACCCATACGGGAGGGGCCAGAAACTGGTCCGTGTTCACTGACAGGCATTCGCGCGGCGAACAAAAAGTGCAGACAGATGCGCAAGGAAAATGGTCGATGACCGGCTTTGCCAAGGATTTGAAGGGATTGAGCATCCGGGTGGAGCATCCGCGTTTCAAGCGCGTGTCGATGAGCTACGAGCATGCCACCGGCCAGACAGTGGATGCGCTTCGCGATGGCACGAGCCGTGTGGTCTTGAAAACCTCAGGCCTGGAGTTTCACGCGGTGGTCTCTGACACGAAGAACAACAAGATCGAAGGCTGCCGGGTGACGCTGAGCGAGGATCGCTGGGGCCGTTATGATGAGCCGAATGCGAAGTCCGATGCCGAGGGGCGTGTGATCCTTCCCGTTCATGAAGCGGGCAAGGAATGGTTCACCTTTGAGGCGGATGGCTTTGCACCGATGAAGATGAAGTTCGACATGAATGCTGAGTCTTCGAAGCGGCTTGTGGTGGTGCGTCTGGAGACGGGACGGACTTTGAGGGCAAGGGTGGTGGATGAATCTGGCTCACCTCTGCCCAACGTGCGCATGGTCGCCGACCGCTGGCAGGATGGTCGCACTCTGTGGTTTGAAACTGTGACGGATGCAGAAGGCCGCTTCGAGTGGCGAGGCGCTCCGCCCGATGAGGTGGGCTGGACCATCCTCGGCCGTGTGGACATCCTGCGTGACCTGCCGTTGAAGGCTGCGGATGCAGAGCGTATCGTGGTGCTGCGCCCGGCCATCCGCTTTTCCGGCACGGTGCGGGATGCGCGGACGGGAGCGTCTGTGCCAGCCTTCAAGGTGACTCACGGAGACACGAGGCGGTCCAGCCAGAACATCTATTGGCGTGAGGATGAGGCGAGGAGGTTCGCGGACGGCACGTTCAAGTATGAGAACTGGGACATGCGTTGCGAGCACAAGCTGCGCATTGAGGCAGATGGCTACGAGCCTTTTGAATCAGCGCTCTTTTCGCCGAACCAACAGGATGAAAAGCTGGAGGTATCCTTGAGTCCGAAGTGAGGAGATCGTGCTTCAATGTCTGTAGCCAGGCGACGAGGTTGGCCATAGTAGCCATCACACTCCGTGTGATGAGCTGGGGAGGAGGAGCCGACGTGGGTTAGCGAATTAAAGGGGGACGGCTGAGGCTGCGGAGCTTTCTTGGTTTGGCTGATTGGTGCGGGGAGGGTTTTTCGGCGGAGGCGGGTGATGGGAGGCCATGCGGTTGCGCACGAACATTCTGAAGGGGATGCTCGGAGAGTGGTGGGTGTTGGCTGTGTCGTGAGCTCATCACACGGAGTGTGATGGCTACTTTAGAGTCTGCAGCCAGGCCACCAGGTCCGCCAGGCCTTGAGGTCCGATGGCAGCAGCGAGTCCGGGTGGCATGAGGGAGTCTTTCATCTCCTCTTTCTTGGTGATGGCTGACTTCTTGACGGGCATGGTGGCACCGCCATTCACGCGCAGGGTCAGCTCGTCGCCTGTCTCGCTGATCACATAGCCCATCACGATCTGGCCTTCCTTGGTGGTGAGGTTCAGTCCGCCGAAGCTGTGTTCCACAGCGGCGCTTGGATAAAGGATAGCGGTGAACAAACCATCTTTGCTGAGCTTGTTGCCAATCTGCGTGAGATCCGGACCGAAGTTGATGAACTGGCCCTTCACCTGATGACAGGCCACGCAGCCTGCCTGCATGAACATGGCTTGGCCTTTGGCGGCATCGCCGGTCAGTTTCATGAGATCAGCCAGGGGCGGGAATTTCTCCGCACCGAGTGCCGCAGGCAGCGGCAGGTCCTTGCTCGCTTGATCACGCAGGCCACCATCCGTGCTGCGGCTGAGCGCGACCGCGGCGGTGGTTTTCACGTTTTCAGGCAGCTTGCCCTCGCCCTGCCAGCGCAGGATGGAACGTCCGCCTTCACTGCTGAGTGCGAGCGCCTCGATCATGCTACGGCGCACATCATCACGCTTCTCCGGCCAGAAGGCCTGATTCAGCACGGCCACGCTGGGGCGGTCGCTGACCTTGCCGAGAGCCGCGATGAGCTTCTTCGCCGAGGCCGTGTCTGCCTTCGTCAGGAAAGCCACGGTCCTGCCGACATTCGCCGCGAGCAACTTGGCCGCCGTGACGGACTCCACCGCATCTGGATGCGCTGTGATGTAGTCCACCAGCTCCTGTTCGAACCCGGTGAGGTTGAGCCGCTGCACCAGATCAATGAACTCCGGTTTGCCGATGACGGGCTTCAGCAGGGAGTCGAGGCGAGCTTTGGCTTCGGGGTTTGAGGTGATTGTGTTTCGGTCCAGCAAGGCTGTCGCGGCGAGAGCTGTGTCTGCATCGGCTTTGAGGAAGATGGTCAGAGCGGCTTTGGAGACTTCCTCGCGGTGCTTGAAGGAGAGAAGCTGGAGGGCACGAAGTCCGTGCACTTTGAGGACATCATTGGCGCCCATCAAACCCACGCTTGTGGCCTGCGCAGGGTGGTGGAGCGCCGCACGCCAGTTCTCCAGGTCGGTGACTTTTACATCGGCCGCTTTTTGAAGCGCTGCCCACCGTGATTCAGCGTGGAGATCTTGTGAGATTCCCCAGGCTTCCAAGGCCCAGCGATCATGATCGTTTGTTGAGCTCGTTAGCCTGTTCCAGAGAGCATTTGCCTGATCTGAGCTGTCAAAGCGGATGGCGAGTGAAAGCTCACGGTTGAGTTCTGGCGCCTGGCTGGAAGGGGAAACCTTGGAGAGGAATTCGATCAGCTTCTCCGGCTGCTTCTGCTGCCAGAGCTGGCGGGCGGCGCGGATGGCGGTGATGTGGATGTTCGAATCGGGGTCGGCGAGGGCGGCAGCCAAAGTAGTTTCCAGCTTTAGCTGGTCTGCGGGTGGTTCGGTATTGGGTGCTGCGTTCGGAGAACTTACGCGCTGAAGCGCATAAGTACTTTCCAACGCCCAGAGCGCCCTTGCACGATAGTGTGCTGGCAGACGAGTATCGTTGAAGGCCTTCTCCAGGGCAGCGACAGACTGCTTCCCAAACTTTTCCAATGCCTTCCATGCGAGGTAACGCTGCTCTTCGTTAGGCGACATCAGGGCACTCACGGCACCTTCAGGAGTCTCCAGCTTGAAGCCAGGAGACTGATACTTCTCCGCGGCTTTCGTGGTCACGCGGAAGAGACGGCCACGGGTCACATCACCCATGCCGTGACCGCCGACACCGGGGTCATACCAGTCAGCGATGATCAAGGAGCCGTCAGGCGCCACAGCGACGTCGCTGGGACGGAACCAGCGGTTTTTCGTGCCTTCGAGGATGTTCGTGATCTCGGCCTTATAACCAGCGCCGTCAGGCTGGGTCACATAAGCACGGACGACGTTCGGGCCGGCATCGCAATGGATGGGCTGGCCGAGGAAGATCTTGGGCAGCAGGCCGCCTTCATAGATTTGCATGCCGGTGGGAGAGCCTGCGCCGGTGATGAGCACATTGGGGACGACACCGGGATCATTTTGGTGCCAGTGGCGCTGCGGGATTTCGCTCTCGATGCCGATGCGCGGGATCTGCCAGCCTTCGCCGGTCATCTCGTCGGAATAACCATAATTGCCGAATTCCATGACGTAGTTGATGCGCACGCCCTTGTTGCCATCGTCATCGTTGTCGGACTGCCACATCGTGCCGAAGCTGTCCACGGCAACCTCCCAGTTGTTGCGGAAGTTCCAGGCTAGTACTTCGACATTGCTGCCATCCAGCTCACAGCGGAAGACCATGCCTTGCTGATAAGGGCGGTTGTTCTGGTTGGTGCACTTCACACCGTGGATGTCGGTGATGAGGTTGCCAGCCTTGTCGCAGAGCTGTTTGCCGGCATTGCCAAAATTAAAATACAGACGGCCATCAGGACCGAAATGGAAGGCGTGGATGCCGTGGTCATGCTGCGCGCCGCCGATCTTCGTGAACATGAGCTCCTTGCGGTCGGCCTTGTCATCGCCGTTGTCATCGATGAGCCAGAACACGTCATCGCCGCAGGAGATGAGCGCGCGGTTGCCGAGCACGCAGATGCCGTGAGCGCTGTTCACGTCCGCTCCTTGATGGAAGACGGTGCTCTTGTCAGCCTTGGCATCACCATCAGTGTCTTCGAGGATGAGGATGCGATCTCCCTCTTTGCGTTCGCCGTTGTGCTTGCGGTAGTTCACGACTTCGCAAACCCACACGCGACCACGATGATCGATGTCGATGCTCGACGGAGAGAGCATCATGGGTTCGCTGGCAAAGAGCTGCACGGTGAGTTCGGGATGCACCGTGAGCTGCTCGAGCGAGTCCGCCGCCTCATGCGAGGCGCCACCTTCAGCGCTGGCCTGGATGGGGCCGGGATTTTCCGTGTAGACCCGGAACTCCACGCTGGTGCCGCCGCCTTGCTTCGTGCCGCCTTCATCCAGGGCACCGCGGGCTTTGAAGCGTTTCGCCCCCGCAGGCAGGTTGAAGGCGATGACGCTGTTCGCATGCGTGCCGATGCCATACTCGATGGCCTGCCCGGCGCTGCGCAGCTGGTCACCTTTGGTGTTGGAGTTCACGCGCACGCCAGCCCAACCAGAGGTGGCGGATTTCCATTCGATCTCGGTGAGCTTCTTCTCGCTGCCATCGGCCATGATGAGGCGTGGCTCAGCCCAGTCTGCCCAATCCGCGCCGAAACCATTGCCACCATCGGTGACGACGAGAAACATCTCCTTCGCCTGGCTGACATCCACATCGATCTCCACGCTGTGGTTAGGCGTCTTGTCCGTGATGAGCTTGGATTGAAACAGCGGCTTCGGAGCGGCAAGAGCCAGCGCAGGTGCGAGGAGGGTGAGCAGAATAAGTTTCATCGAGAGCCGGAAAATACGCATGTCGTCCGCGAGTCCTCTCGCGCTGGTTTGGAAATGAGGTGAGCGCTCGCGCCACTGCCGCGAGGGGACTCGCGGACTACTTCACAGCACGCAGCCTGACCCACGTCGCGCCCCAGCCGCCGGTGTCAGCACTCGCGGGCCAGGTGATGGCTTCCACGATGTCCATGCGCGCCAGCTTCTCATGCACGCCGATGCGCAGGGCACCGGTGCCTTTGCCATGAATCACGCGCACATTCAGCAGGCCGCGCTTCAGGCACTCGCCGAGATAGTCTTCCAGAAGATCACTGACTTCCCGAGGCTGGAAGGTGTGCAGATCGAGCTCATCCGTGATCTCGATTTCCACGGGCTCTTGCTCGGGCACGTCGTCGTTCATCTCATTTCATTTGAGCACCACGCTGGCGATCTCCTGCCACAGCGCATCGATCTCCGCGGGTTTGCGGGAGGGCTTGCCAGCTTTCGCGAACCAATAATCCGCGTTCCATTGATCTCCCTCGATCACGTGCAGCAGCGCATGAATCCAGGAGCCCATCTTCGTGTGGATGTCCTGGGCGATGTTGTGCGAGGCTTCCCAGTTGCCATGCTTCGCATGCCAGAGAGACTCTGCCTCAGGGCTGAGGCCGGAGGGCAGGGAAGGGGCGGCAGCGAGTTCGGCAGGTGTCATGGGCGGAGGTGATCTGGGAGTTCAGTCTCATAAAAAGAACGACGAATCCACCAGGGATTCGTCGTCCAGATTCAATCTTGGAAGATGCCTCAATCTTCTGGCAGCGGCTTGCCCTTGGTCTCAGGGGCGAAGGGCAGGATCAGGATGCCGACGAGGAAGATGGCGCACATGGTCATGGCGGCGTAGCGCAGAGGCAGCGCAGGATCCTGGGCGGCGAACTTGCCATACACATTGGAGGTCAGCGTGGCGGAGAAGAAGCTGCCACCCGCGGCAGCGAAGCGGCCCAGGTTGTAGCAGAAGCTGGTGCCTGTGCTGCGCAGCTTGCTGGGGAAGAGCTCCGGCAGATAGATGGCGAATCCGGCGAACACGCTGAGCTGCGCGGCACCCATGAGGAACATCATCCAGCGGGCAGCGACAGGATCACTCATCTTCCAGTAGACCAGGAAGGTGGCGGTGAGAGCCGCCGCAAAGCCGAGGAAGAAGGCGAGACGACGGCCCATCTTCGCCACGTTGGTGAAGAGAGTCATGCCCACAGCAGCTCCGAGCATGTTGAAGAGATAGGCCACGGAGATGGCGTTGTTCACCTCTCCAGCGATCTTGTCAGCAGCCACGCCAGCCTTCTCGAAATGCTGCTTGAAGACGACCTTCTGCAGATCCACCGCGTACTCGCCGATGGCCCACAGGCCGACCACGCCCGTGCTGGCGATGATGGCACCGACAATCAGATTTTTCCGCCAGCGGGCGCTTCCCAGCAGGCTGGCATAGGGAGCGAAGATGCTGCCCTTGGGAAGCTGGTTGGTGTCCTTGAGATTCTGCCAGGCGGCAGGCTCCTTCAAGTAACCGCGGGTGAAGATGATCATGAGCGCGGGAGCCGCGCCGATGAGGAACATCCAGCGCCAGCCGGAGCCGGCGACGATGGTGTGATTGGCTTCCAGGGTATCAATGCCCATCTTGGCGAAGCCGGCGGTGATGTTGCCGATCGTGGAGAGGATCTGCAGCAGGCCGAGGCACTGGGTGCGGGCGCCGTTGGGCACGGTTTCAGCGATCAGGGCCACCGCGAGACCGAACACGCCGCCGACGCCGACGCCTGTCAGGAAGCGGAAGATGGTGAAGTCCAGACTGGTCTGGCTGAAGTAGCTCAATCCTGTGAAGGCTGAGTAAATCAAGATGGTGAGGGTGAGCATCCGGGCACGGCCAAACTTGTCTCCCAGAGCGCCAAAGATCAGACCGCCGATGCCCCAACCAATAAGGAAACAAGCGGTGACCACCTTGCCAAAGGCCTGGAGTTCAGGGCTCGTCGGAGGCTGCTTCATCAGCTCCACAAGAGCGGGCACGCGGGCCAGGGAAAACAGGCGCTGGTCCAGGCAGTCAAAGAACCAAGCCGCAGAGGCCACGATGAGCACAAACCAGTGGTAGCCGGTCAGTTGCTTGTACCAGGGAGCGTTCGGGTCGGGGAGAGAGGCGGTTTGGCTCATGGGCGCGGAGAGTGGATGCCCTGCCCGCTTGTGGCAATGACGAATTCAGCCCTCTCTGCTTGTGAGGAAAAGCACGGCCGCTGCGTAATTTCATGCATGAAATTCCCCCGACCCGACGTGCGCTGGCCCCTGCTTTTCTCCCTTCTTCTGAGCGCCTGGGCGGTCGATGCCGCGTCCCTGCCGCCTCTGGACCTCGGCGGGGTGCGTGAGGAGCACGTGATGATCCCCATGCGGGATGGGGTGCACCTCTCCGCCTACCTCTATCTTCCAGCGGGCGAGGGTCAATGGCCGGCGGTGTTTGAGCAGCGCTATGCGAACGTCACCAGCACGGGAACGCGCAAGAGTTCCGCCGATCTGGCCCGCCGAGGTTTCGCGGTGGCCATGGTGAACTTCCGCGGTTCCCAGGAGAGCGAGGGCACCTATGTGGGCTACCGCGCCCTGGCCTGGGGTGAGAAGAAAGACGGCTATGACACCTGTGAGTGGCTGGCCTCGCAGCCCTGGTGCACGGGGAAGGTGGGCACGTTTGGCAGTTCGCAGGGCGGCTTCGCTCAGAACTTTCTCGCCGTGACGCAGCCACCGCATCTGACCTGCCAGTACATGGTGGACACGGGGCTCAGTCTTTTTCAGGAAGGCTACCGCATCGGCGGGGTGACGCGGCCGGGCCGTTTTGCCGACTTCGGCGCGAACTGCCGTAATCCGGCGGACAATGACGCGCTGCTGGCCGAGTGGGACCAGCACCCGAACTATGACGACTACTGGCGTGCGGAGGACTGCACGCTGCACTTCTCGAAGATGAATGTGCCCTGTTTCACCATCGGCAGCTGGTATGACTTCATGGTGCAAGGCAGTGTGGGCAGCTTCATCGGCCGGCAGCATCAGGGCGGGCCGAACTCGCGCGGGAAGCAGTGGCTGCTGCTCGGCCCCTGGCTGCATGGACGGCTGAACAAGGGCAGCAAGGTGGGTGATCTCGTTTATCCCGACAATGTCGTCTGGCCGGAGGTGGACCACATGGTGCGCTGGTTTGATCACTGGCTCAAAGGCGCGGACAACGGCATCGAAAAAGAGCCGACGGTGCGCTACTATGTCATGGGTGCCGTGGGTGAAGCCGGTGCTCCTGGGAATGAATACCGCAGCGCTGCTGACTGGCCTCCGCAGACCCAGGCGGGCAGCCTTTATCTGCAGGCAGATGGTTTGTTAGGCGAGAAGGCTTCCTCGGCGGAGAAGAGCAGCACCTCGTATGAGTCTGATCCGGCGCATCCTATGGAGATCGCTGGACGTGCATTTCCTGGCGCGAAGGATGCGAGGGCCTTTGAGACCCAAAAAGAAGTCCGCACCTGGACCACGGAGCCTCTGACTGAACCCATGGAATGGAACGGCGAGGTCAAAGCGGAAGTCTGGCTCAGCTCCACCGCGCCGGACACGGATGTGCTCCTGCGTGTGAGTGATGTGTATCCCGATGGTCGCAGCATCCTGGTCATGGACTACCCGATGAGGGCCCGCTATCGCGGGGGCTGGGACAAACAAACTTTGCTCATGCCAGGTGAGCCTGCACAACTGAGCTGGCACATCGGCTGGACGAGCCTCATCTTTGCCAAAGGCCATCGCATCCGCGTGACCCTCGCCAGCACCGGCGCGCCGCTCTATGAGCCCAACACACAGACCGGGGCCGCGCAGACGCGTGACTGGCAGAAGGATGCCCGTGCCGCCACGAACACGATCTGGCATGATGCGGCGCATCCTTCGCGGATCATGGTGCCGTTGGTAAAGTAGCCATCACACTCCGTGTGATGAGCTGAGTGGTGTGAAAACACGCTGCATCATCGAACGTGAAAGGTGTGCTCGAACCAGCGGAGCTTTCTTTGTTTGGCTGGCCTGTGGCAGCTTAGACCTAATGCCGCTAAGCAATAGGAGATGGCAGTCATCTGGTGCTTTGAGGGCCAAGGGCCCGAGACTCCTCAGCCCAGGCCAACGGCCTGGGATTCAGCACGTTGAGTAATCGCTCATGAACCAGAGCGCCGAAGGTGCGACACTCGACTCTTCGGGTTCATTTGCCGCTGCAATGTCCGGCGTCGAGTGTCGGCCCTACAGGCCTCAGCGTCGGGTCACCGAAGTTGCGTTGGCGCGTTTCCCAGGCCGTTGGCCTGGGCTGAGGAGTGCCGCCTCTTCGAGGCTCCAAACTCTTGATTGCTTAGCGGCATTAAGTCTAGATCTTGCGTGGGAGAAAGCTTTCCGGCGCAGGTGGGTGATGTGAGGCCATGCGCTTTCGCACGAATTTCCGGGGGGATGCGCGGACATCGTTGGTGCTGGCCGTGCGCTCGGTTCATCACACGGAGTGTGATGGCTACTTTACCCAGTCACGCATGTCGTAGAGCTTGGGATCGCGGATGGGCTGGCGGGCGCTACGGATGAGCTTTTTCACTTGGGCAAACACAGGGTCGGTTTCGGGGCTGTTTTCGTCAAAGCTACCGAACTGCTCTTCGAGTTTCTCCGGGTCTTCACCGGACTCGAGACGTCTCACGACCTCGCGGAGTTCGGGTGGTGTTTTGTCACCCATGACATCCGTGAGCTTGCGCATGAAGCGGCCGAGCTGGCGCGGATCGGGATGATCCGTGTCGAGAGCGCTCATTTCACTCTCCATTTCATTCATGAGATTTTCCATGCGACCTTCATCGATGCCGGCAAACGGATCATCCTCGCTCTCCTCCCTGGCCTTGCCGATGACCGCGAACTGTGAGACGCGCTTCTCCAGTCGAAACGCGGCATTGTCCGGGCACTGCGGCACTTGGTCACGCTCCGCAAAACTGCGGGCCAGGAACTGGTAGAGGGTGTTGTTTTGCGGACAGTAGAACTCGTAAATCGGCATGGGAATGGAGATGCCAGACAGTGATCCGACGCAACCACATCCGGCGTCTTCCTTGATACGCGCTGATCATCCAGTCGGGAACGGTGTGTGGCGAATTTTAGGTGAGGCTCTAAAGAAAATTATTGTCGGGTATGTTGTGCCTTTTGTAGAAGCTCCGCTGCACCGTCAAAACTCAAACAGAACAAAGTTCAATGACCACGCCTACCAAGCTCAAAATCATCTCCATTCTGGCCGTCCTTGGCGGCCCCTTCGCCGCCATGGAGGGATATAAAGACAAGCAGATGCTGGCTGAAATGGAGAAGAGCGGTGTCACCGTTCCCGGAGAAATCATGGGAGGTGAATCGAGCAAAAAACGCCGCTCCAGCAGCTACAGCTTCGACGTTGCCTATACTCCTCAAGGGGCTGCCGCCCCTGTCGAAAAGAGCTTCAAAGTGAAGGCTGACTTTTTCAAAGCCCACGTTTCTGGCGACTCCATCGGCGACCCCAAGGTGCAGGTGCGCTACATGCCCGCAAATCCCGATTCTGCGATCATCGTCGATGGCTCCACGGATGACACAGCCCTGTTTCCCATCGGCATCGGTGCTGCCGTGGTCGGACTGGGAGTCGCTCTCTTTATGTTCACGCGGAAAGAATCACCTGCTGAGGCATAACCAAACCTGCAGCGCCTGAAGTTAAAACAAAGCCTCTGTCAGCACTTCTCTAGCTGGCAGAGGCTTCTTTCTCGCGAGAGTGTGATGATCTCGCTGCGGATCGCAGGGATTAATCAGTCCACATACAGGAACTCATTCGAGCTCAGCAGCGCATGACACAGTGCGGTGAGGCCGAGCAGTTCAGGAGCGGCATTGTCCTTCTCTGGAGCGCCGCTGACTTTCTCGAGCTTCGCCGGAGTGACCTTGTAGTGCTCGGTCTGCGCTTTGACAAAGGTCACAGCTTCCTGCTCGTCAGCCATGCTGGGTTTGCGGCTGAGGACAAGGTCCCAGGCGCGCATGACCTGCTTTTCCACATCGGCTCCGGCTTCCTTGGTGACACGCAGGGCGAGGTCCTGCGCGTGCTCGCGCATGTAGAGGTTGTTCATCAGCAGCAGGCTCTGCGGGCTGACGGTGGTGTTGGGGCGCACGGCGCAGTTGGCTTCCGTCATCGCGGGAGCATCAAAGGCGGCGAACATCTCCAGAGGTGTGCTGCGACGTGCCTGCACGTACACACTGCGGCGATAGTCCTCACCATTCATGGTGATGAACTTGCCGGTCTGACGGCCTGCGGTGTCACGCGTGTCGATGCCGAGGATGACCTGGCCTTCTTCATTGAAGGTCACGGGCACGGGCTGGCCGCCGATCTTGGGATTCAGCTTGCCGGAGACAGCGAGGAAGGCATCGCGAAGTGTCTCGGCCTCCAGTCGATGCACATTCATGCGGCTGAGAAGGCGATTGTCTGGATCGATGAGGTCACGCTTGGCATCGCGCTGGGAAGACTGGCGATAAGCGCGGCTGGTCATGATGAGCTTGTGCAGATGCTTTATGCTCCAGCCATGCGCCATGAAATCGGTGGCGAGCCAGTCCAACAGTTCAGGATGGCTGGGCTTCTCGCCGAGCTGGCCGAAGTCATTCGGCGAATTCACCAAGCCTTTGCCGAAGTGACGCAGCCAGACTTGGTTGACCATCACACGAGCTAGCAGCGGATGCTTGCCATCGGTGAGGGACTTCGCAAAGGCCAGACGACGGCCGGTGGTCGGCATAGCTTTGTCTTTCTCGGGAATCTCGATGGGGCGGAACGATGCGAGCACGGTGAGATCACCGGGCTTCACGGCTTCCTTGGGCGATTCAATGTCGCCGCGGAAGAAGAGATTCGTGACGGGGATCTTGTCGGCGGCCAGAGGCTGCTCCTCAAAGGCATGCAGGAACTCTTCCTTCGGCTTGGTGGCGCGCACGGCGGCGGCATCCTCAGTCATCTTTTTCAGATCAGCCGCATACTTGGTCTTGTAAGTGGTATCGTAGAGATACAGCGAGCCAGCGCTGAGCTGGTTGATTCGCGGCCAGGCTTTCAACTGCTTCACCTGCTCGGGGGTGCGCTTCTTCACTTCGGTGCGGTAAGCGGTGCGCAGTGAGTCACGATCTTTTTCCGGGGCTTTTTCCAGTTCCTTGTCCAGCACTTCGCTGATGAAGGTTTCCTGCTTCGCGAGACGGGCGGCATCGAGCTTCTTCGCTTCTTCTTCAATCTTCGCACCGACGGCTCTTTCTTTGTCGGTGAGCAGTGAAACGAGGCGTCCGGCAGGAGCACGCCAAGCCTTCGTGTTGAAGCCTGGCTCAAAGATGGCGCGCATGCGGTAGTAGTCCGCCTGCGTGATCGGGTCATAACGATGATCATGGCACTGCGCGCAGCCGACGGTCATGCCGTAGAAGGCCGTGCTGACAATCTTGATCGTGTCCGCGATGCTGGCGTTTTGAGCCGCCTTGTCATTCATCGCACCCGTGCCATCAGCAGCCATGCGCAGGAAACCGGTGGCGGTGATTTTCTCAATGGCTTCGGCGCTGAGGTTGCGATGCGGCAGCGGCACCATCTCATCTCCGGCGAGTTGCTCGCGCACGAATTCATCGAAGGGCTTGTCCTTGTTCAGTGAGGCGATGACGTAGTCACGATACTTCCAGGCCCAGGGGCGGACCATGTCTTTGTCGGTATAACCATCTGAGTCGGCATAACCAGCGATGTCGAGCCAATGTCTGCCCCAGCGTTCGCCGTAGGCGGGCAGGGAGAGCAGACGTGCGGTGAGGGATGACCAGGCTTTTTCACGGATCTCGGCAGGGTTGAGACCTGAGGTGGATTTGTCCCGGCCTTCCCATTCCGCTACAAACTGCTCCACCTGCTCAGGGGTGGGTGGCAGACCGGTGAGGTCAAAGCTGGCGCGACGGATCAGGGTGCGCGGATCGGCTTCTTTGGAGAAGGTGAGGTCGCTGCTCTTCAGCTTGTCAGCGAGGAAGCCGTCGATCGGATTCGCCTCGGCAGCAGCTTTCGGCAGCGCGGGCTTCTTGATGGGCTGGAAGGCCCACCAGGCGCGCTCTTCATCGGTAAAGGCATGCTCAGGTCCGAGCTTCTCAGGTTCCACGCGGGCGGTTTTGGCCCCTTGGGCGATCCACTGTTCCAGAGTGGCGATGTCCTTGGCAGGCAGCTTGGCCTTGCCCTTCGGCATGTCACCACTCTTTACCATCTCTAGCAGGTGGCTTTTGGCGGCATCGCCGGGGATCACGGCCGGACCTTCCTTACCGCCTTTCAGCAGGAAGCGAGCGAGGCGCACGTCCAGGCCGCCTTTCATTTCGCCGTCCTCGCCATGGCAATGGAAGCACTGCGCCTTCAGGATGGGGCGGACGTGTCTTTCAAACGTGAGCGCTTCGCCGGCCCAGACGGGGCTGGCGATCACGAGGGCGATGAGGGGGGAACGGATCACAGGGAGGGCATACGGGCAGGCTGGAGCAGGTCTTGCTCCAGGCCGCCTGGGAGGCCGCCGAACATCATCTTTGGCAGGAGAATGGTCACTTTTGGCGGGTTACAGGGCGGCCTATCGGCTGACCCGGCCGCCACCATCCCCCTGCATGAGGGCCTCGATCTCGGCCCGGGTGCTGTAGTTGAAGTCGCCCTCAATGGAGTGCGCCAGGCAGCCTGCGGCGGTGGCAAAGGCAATGGTTTCGGCTGGACTGGAGCCTTGGAGGATGGAGAAAAGCAGGCCCGCCGTGAAGGCATCGCCCGCGCCCAGGCGGTCGATGATCTGCGTGATGGAGAAGGTCGGCGCGGTGTGCAGCACATCCGTCGCTTTCTCATAGAGGGCACCGCTGAAATTCTGCACAGCAGCGCTGGATCCATCCCGCTGGGTGAAGGCCGCGTGGGTGAGGTTCGGGAACTGGGCGGTGATCTGTTTGGCCACCGTGTGCAGATCTCCCGCGCCATCCACACCGAGCATGGCGATGGCATCACTGATGCCTCCGACGAAGACTGTCACGTGGCGCAGCAGGTCCTTCATGGTGCGTGTAGCAAGGTCACGAGCGGACAGTGAAGGCTCCCAGCGCCAGAGCTTGGTGCGGTAGTTCATATCGCACACGACCTTGATGCCGCGTCGCTCAGCCTCCTGAACGGCAAACAGAGCTACCTCGGCCGCATTGCGTGAGATCGCGGGCGTGATGCCGGAGATCACAAACCATTCGCAGCCGGTGAAGATGGCTGTCCAATCATAGGCGGCGGCCGGCGTGAGGGCCACGGCAGCGCCTTCGCGATCATAGATTACATTGCCGCCACGCTGGTTCGCGCCGTGCTCGAGGAAGTAGATGCCCAGGCGACCTTCCGTCGTGCGCAGGATGTGCTTGGTCTCGACCCCGATGGAGCGCAGATCCGCGATGCAGGCATCCGCGATGGCGTGGTCTGGCAGGGCCGTGACGAAGGCCGCGTCCGCGCCGAGATAGGCCAGAGAGGCGGCGATGCTCGCCTCAGCTCCGGCGAAGGTCACATTTACACTGCCCGGCATGGCCTGCTGAAAGCGCGCGAACCCCGGCGTGGCCAGACGCATCATGATCTCCCCAAACGTGACGACGCGACTCATGGGCGAACTTGTTTGACGATCTCTGAAGCCTCGCGCGCCAGCTGGGTGATGGCCGCCCAGTCACCTTTGGCGATGAGGTCCTTCGGTGCCAACCATGAGCCGCCGAGCGCGAGCACGGAAGGCTCCTTCAAATACTGCGCTGCATTCGCCGGACCCACGCCGCCGAGCGGGATGAACTGCACGCCGAGGTGCATGAAGGGCGCGGAGATGGTGCGCAGGTAGGGCAGACCACCTGAAGGCTCGCTGGGGAAGAATTTCAGCAGCTTGCAACCTGCTTCGACGGCTAGCTCAATGTCTGTGGGCGTGCAGACGCCAGGAGCAAAGGGGAGGCCGATGCGGCGGGCCTCGGCCACCACGCGTGGATTCATACCTGGTGCCACGCCGAAGCTGGCGCCAGCCTCCAGCGCTTCATTCGCCTGCTGCGGCGTGAGGATGGTGCCCACGCCTGTGACCATCTCTGGAACCTCATCATGGATACGGCGCAGCGAATCCAAGGCCGAAGGAGTGCGCAGGGTGAGCTCAATGGCGGTCACTCCACCGGCCAGCAAGGCACGCGCCAGCGGCACGGCATCCTCAACACGATCGATCATCAAGACGGCAATGACGCCGTTACGGCGGAGGTGCAGGAGGAGGTCATCGGAAAAGGCTGGTTCCATCACCTGAAGCAGGGCAGGAGCCGCAGGAATGCAAGGCGCATGTTTAAAAGGAGATTGTCAGCCATGCGCCAATGGCGCATAGTAGTGTGGTGGAATTTATTGAGTTCAGTCAATTCGCCCGGAAAATCAGTCTGCTTGGAGACGATGATGAGTATCTTGCTCTACAGATCGCTTTGATGGAGCGGCCTGAAGCTGGGGCTGTGATTCCGGGCGGTGGCGGGCTCCGCAAACTCCGTTGGGCAGGCAGTGGCCGTGGCAAGCGCGGCGGCCTGCGGCTCATCTATTACTATGTCACCGCTGAAGGGCAGATTTTGCTGCTTCATCTCTATGCCAAGAACGAGATGGAAGACCTGTCACAGGCGCAGCTGAAACAACTCAAAAACGAAGTCGAACAACATCTTTTATGAAAACTGCCAAGTCATCCAAGTCTTCCTCCTTGGGCGAAGAGCTGATGGAATCTGTGCGTGAGGCCGGATCGGTCTTGCGTGGTGAAAAGCCCGCCGCGCGTGTGTGGCGGCTCACTAAAATGCCTGATGGAACCATCAAGCGTGTAAAGGTGTCCGCCGCTGCTCATCAGAAACAACAAGCCGCTCGCTGGAAGGAGCGCACCGAAGCCGCTCAGGCGAGAGATGCGCTGGCGCTTTCACAATCTGAGTTTGCGGATTTGCTGGGCATCAGCGTCCGCACCCTGCATCAGTGGGAACAAGGCCGCCGCCAGCCTACGGGAGCCGCCCGGATGCTGCTGAAGATTGCCCGTCTTCAGCCCAAACTTCTGAAGAAGGCCATGGCCATGCTGTAAGCGACCAGCATCTATTCAGTGTCAGGGCGGTGAGTCTGGCATTTCTCCTGCTCATAGGGTCTTGCCGCCCATGACACCAGCCCCGCCTGACACGAGCATTCCCACGCTCGGCCCCTGCCGTTTTCCTTCGCCTCTGCACCATTTTGGAACGGTGGAAGCACCGTTTAAAACGGAGACCGATCGCATCCTTTACCACAGCCATCTGCTTGAGGATGGGAGGGACGTGTCCACGCCCAGTTATGAGGAAGCGGGGCCGCGTGAGAAGATCTATTTTGACCCTCCGAAGACCACGGTGGGCATTGTGACCTGCGGTGGATTGTGCCCGGGGCTAAATGACATCATCCGCGGCATCGTGATGCGCTGCCATCATCAATATGGAGTCGCTCGCACCTATGGCTTTCGCTACGGATATGAAGGATTGGTTCAGCGTTATGGTCATACGCCGCTGCTGCTCCGGCCGAACTCGGTGGAGCAGGCGCATCATTTCGGTGGCACCTTGCTGGGCAGCTCGCGTGGCCAGCAGGACATTGGCGAGATGGTGGACACGCTGGAAGACATGAAGGTGGACATCCTTTTTGTGATCGGCGGTGATGGCACGCTGCGCGGTGCGGCAGAGATCGTGAAGGAGATCGAGCGACGTGGCTTGAAGAAGGCCGTCGTCGGCATCCCGAAGACGATCGACAATGACATCCGCTTTCTCGACAAGAGCTTTGGTTTTGAAACCGCCTTTGATGCGGCTGTACAGGCCGTGAAGTGCGCCTATGTGGAGGCTACGGGGGCGGTGAACGGAGTCGGTCTCGTGAAGCTGATGGGGCGTGACTCTGGTTTCATCGCTTGTTATGCCGCGCTGGCGGGCAGCAATGTGGACTTTGTGCTCATTCCCGAGGTGAAGTTTGAGCTGGAGGGCGATGGCGGACTACTGGAATCGCTGCGTCTGCGCCTGCTGAAGCGCCGGAATGCGGTGATCGTGGTCGCGGAAGGGGCGGGCCAGCACCTGATGGAAACAGGTGATGCCACAGATGCGAGCGGTAACAAAAAGTATGGTGACATTGGCCAGTTCTTGAAGGATCGCATCAATGGCTACTTCAAGTCCCGCAAGACGGAGGTGAATCTCAAGTACATCGATCCCAGCTACATCGTGCGCAGCGTGCCTGCGAATGCGCAGGACAATGTGTATTGTTCACGTCTCGCCCAGTCCGCCGTACATGCCGCGATGGGCGGCAAGACGGGCATGCTGGTAGGTCGCTGGCATGGATCCTTTGTGCATCTGCCGCTGGAGCTGGTCATTCATGGCCGCCGCAAGGTAGATCCCACGCAGGAGCTCTGGCACAGCGTGCTGGAGTGCACGGGGCAGCCGGCGGTGATGAAATAGTAGCCATCACACTCCGTGTGATGAGCCGAGCGCTTCTCTAGCGCACTCCGTCATCGAATTTAAAAAGGAACTGCTCGAACGAGCGAAGCTTTCTTTCGTTGAAGCGTGGTGGCCGAGGTTCTGTGTGGGAGGAGTATTTTTGGGGCGGCGACAGGCGATGAGCACCCATGCGCTATCGCACGAATGCCCCGGTGTTGATGTTCGGAGGTTGTTTGTGGTGGCAGTGCGCTCAGCTCATCACACGGAGTGTGATGGCTACTATCGGCGCATAGTCGCAGTCTGACCATCGAATCTTCCATGGTGCTGTTTTTGGGCTGGCCGTGTACATGCTGAATCCTTAACCTGGGCCTCATGCGTTTCTTCAATCCGCGAGATGATCTACTGATTACTCAGCGTCAGCTGCCTCACTGGTCGCAGAGTGGGTCTGTGGTTTTCGTTACCTGGCGGACGCAGGATTCAATGCCCAAGGATGTGCTGGCCAAGTGGCGTGCGGAACGTAATCGCTGGCTGGTGGCCCATGACATCGATCCCACGCAGAAAGGGTGGAAGGCCAAAGTCCAGGAGCTGCCGCCAGATGAAATGGCTGAGTATCATGACCATTTTACCACTCGCTGGCATGAAGAACTGGATGCCTGCTACGGTACCTGTGTGTTACGCCAGCCTGAGCTGGCGATGATCGTGAGTGACAGCCTGCTTTGCTTTCACGGGGATCGATACGAGATGCTGAGCTTTGTCATCATGCCGAACCACATTCACCTCCTCGTGTGTTTTCCGGGGAAAACTGAAATGCTGGCACAGTGTGAATCATGGAAGCGGTTCACTGCCAAACGGATCAACGAAATACTGGGAACCGATGGAAGGTTTTGGCAGCAGGATGCATTTGATCACCTGGTGCGGCATGAGGCTCAGTATGAGCGGCTGCTAGATTACCTGGCGCAGAATCCGCGGAGGGCGCAGCTGCGGCAAGGGGAGTATCTTTTGTGGAGCAAGCATGGGGCGACGTAACGGCGACGTGAGCCCATGCGCTTCGCTGATTCGAGAGGGCCGTTTGGACGGATGGAAAGTAGCCGTCACACTCCGTGTGACGAGCTGAGGGCTTCTCTAGCGCACTCTGTCAGAAGACTTAAAAGGCCTGCCCGAACCAGCGGAGCTTTCTTTTTTTTGAGACGTGGAGGCTGAGGTTTTGTGTGAGAGGAGCATTTTTAGGGCGGTGACAGGCGATGTGAGCCCATGCGCTTTCGCAAGAATTTCCCGGCGTTGGTATTCGGAGGTTATTTGTTTTGGCGGAGCGCTCAGCTCATCACACGGAGTGTGATGGCTACTTTAGGCCTGCCATGGCCTTCGCATATCTTCTGCCAAACTCGCGCAGGGATGGGGTGTCGAAGTGGACGCCATCGCCTTTGTGGTGGAGGCCGGTGGATTCGACGACGGCGGTTTTGGGGACGGTCTTGGGGATGGCAGAGATCTGCTCGTTCACCAGGGGCCAGAAGCTGGGCTTGCCATCGCGGGTGGTGTTGGAGAGGAACTCGCCGAGTTTGCCGGCCACGAAGGGGACTTCACCAACGCCGAGATCGGCGCGCAGGTCGGCGATCATCTGGCTAAGGCGTGCGCCATAGGTCTTGGCGGTTTCTTCCTTGCCGGAATCGCCCTCGCCTTGATGCCAGAGGATGCCTTTGAGCGTTCCGTCCTTCATGGCGAGCTTTGCGCGGACGAGAGCCTGCTCATAAAGATCTCCACCTTTCTGCCAGCGCTGCAGCGGGGTGCCGCCGACGGCGCAGGGAATGACACCCACGGTGATCTCCTTGTCCGCATCCGCCATCTCGCGGGCAAAGCTGGTGCCGAGACCCACACCTGCGGCGGCGGGCTTGTCGGTGTGCAGGGGATCGGTGCCGGGAGCCCAGGCGTTGCGCTGGGAGAATTTCAGAAGGCGGAGCTTTGAAAGGCTATCGTCTTCCGTCATCACACCGCGCCCGGCCATGTTGGACTGACCGATGAGCAGGTAGAGATGAAACTTCTCCTTGGCGGGCATCTGCGAGGCCACTTTCTCCTCATCGCGGATATCGGGATGGTTGCCATAAGCATAACATTGGTTCGCCACGATCTTCAGCTTGGCGTCCTTGGACACGAGCTTGCCGGCGCAAATGTCTTCTTCACGCAGAACACTGACGAGAATGGCTTTGTCGCCAGCACGATAACGTCCCAAATCGTAGGTGATGAAGATGCGGCCATCGGGAGCCTGCACGGCGTCGGGGTAGGAGACGCCGGAGCGTTCATCGAGCAGCAGCTTCTTGGGCCAGGTGCGGCCTTCATCATCAGAGAGCCACACAGTCATACAGGCACGGCCAAAACCACCGTTTTTGTTAGGCGGCGCGTCGTGATACACGAGCATGAATGCACCGGAGGCGAGCTTGCTCATGCAGGCACGGGTGGAGGGACCTTTCTCAAAGCCAGGCATGGGTGTGGCTTCGCCCCAGGTTTTGCCGCCATCTTTGGATGTGCTTTCATAGAGGCCCACGGAGGTGCGGATGACCATCCAGAGGCTGTTGTCCTTGCGCTGGGCCAGAGTGGCCTCGCTGAAGTTTAGCAGGTTTTCAGGCAGGCTTGTGCCACCTAGCCATTTCCAGGTGGTGCCCTCATCCGTGCTGATCAGGGTCCCGGTTTCCTTGCCTGCGATCTCCGCATTCTTGAGGGAAGGTCCGTTGATGAAGAATGGGGCGATCCAGGCGCCGTCCTGACGAATAATCGGCTTGCCGAAGAGGATGCCATCGGGAGCGACGACGAAGGGTGCGGACCACTGCGGCTCGGCTTGTGTCGGATCGTCGGCACGAACGGCAAAGGTGGCACGGAGCAGGGGACTAGTTTCGGTCTTCTCGGTGAACTGGGTGTAGAAAAGCCAGAGGCGGCTTTTGGGATCGATCCAAGGCAAGGGATCGCCAATGCGCATGCCTTTCGGACCTTGGATGGCGATGGGTTTGGACCATTTCTTGCCCACGTCTTCGCAGGTCGCGGCCATCATGTAGTTGCCGATGGCGCCTTCGCCGACATCGCCTGTATACCAGGTGGCCCACAGGCGGCCGTTGGAGGCGCGTTCGATGCCCGGGATGCCCTGCCAGGAGCGTTTGGTTTCGTCATACTCTCCGCCGGTTTTGGTGATGACTTTGGCGATGGGGTATTCGGCGGCGGTGAGCGCGGAGGTGAGCGCGGAGGTGAGGAGGAAAAGTATTGAGAAGAGGTGCTTCATAGAATTGGACCAAAGCAGCTAGCGGCTCGCTGACAGAAGTATGTTGTTCACGCTTCAACGTGTGCTTCGAAGTTCATTGAACACGCTGAAGCGTGAACAACGTACTAGTGGATCAACGCTCGTCCATGCCAGCATCGGGGGCTTTGCTTTTGAAGTAGCCGGGTTCGCAGCCTGGAAGGGGCTTGCCATTGCGATAGGTGGAGAGGTCGATTCCGGCATCGACAGCGGCGGAGGCATCCGTGGTGTTGATGTTGTTCTTGTCGGTGAAGTCACGCGGTGGTGTGCCTTTACGCTGATCGAAGAAGCCGTCTTTGACACCGATGGCGAGGTTGTTCACGACATGCCACTTCGGCGTGGCGAAGGTGCGGCTCTTGTTGTTGAACGATGAATAGACCAGGGCCGCATCAGCGCCGCCTTCGATGGTGTTGTGGTAGATGTAACCTTCCGCGGGCGAGGCATCCATGCTGAACCAAATGTTAAACGGCGTGCCCTCGATGAGGCGGTTGTGATGGATGTAGACGGGACCGATGCGCGGCACCTTGAAGCGCAGGCCGCCGTGGGTGTGACGCAGGGTGTTGTGATGCACGTTCACATCGACGCAGCCCACACCGAGCTCCATGCCGGAGTCACGGGTGTTTTCGATGACGTTTTCCGCGATTTCCGTGCCGCGTCCGTGATCGGGGCTAGGTAGCTCCTTGTCGAGTGATTCGGCGCGGTAGTCGCCGAGGCAGATGCCATCAAACACGCGGTCGAAATGGTTGCGAAGGATACGGTTGTGCGTGCCGGCGCCATTGAGTTCGATGCCCACACGGTCATACTTGCCGACGTCTTTGTGGATGCGCCAGATCTCGTAGTTCTCGCGGCGGTTCTCCTCGCTCGCACGCCATTCTTCAAAGGCGCCGCGGGTGATGTCGCAGTCTTCGATGGTGCAGTTCGAGGCACCACCGGTGATCACCATGCCGCCACCTTCATAGGAGGTGATCTTGCAGCGACGGACGATGCAGTCCTTCGCGCCTTCGGTGAGGCGGACATCATCCACACCTGCGGCAAAGGTGAGTCCTTCGACGATGACGCCTTCAGCGGCAATCTCGATCAAGGCTTTGTCTGACAGGATTGCAGACATCTTCAAAGTCGCGGGTGATGCATCATTCTCAAAGCGCACGTAGATCTGCTTCTCCTTCGGATGATACATCCACAGGGCACGCACCTGCTTGAAGCTTGTGAGTGGTGTGCCTTTGGTGAGCAATGTCTGCCAGTGCCAGTCACCTTTTTCATCGGCACGATCAAAGCGGATCTCGGCGATGAACTTTTCGTCCACCAGCAAACCCTCGGGGCGCTTGTCAGACTTGGCGATGAACACGCCGGGCATGTCGGGTGCTGCGGACCATTCCACTTTGAGAGATGAGGAACCGTCGAGGATGGCTCCGGGCTTGCCTTGGAGGGTGAGCTTCTTGTCCACGCGCACACGTTCGTTGTAGATGCCGGGTTGCAGGGTTAGCGTGTCACCTGCTGCCGCAGCGGCGATGGCTTCGGCGAGAGGCTTCCCGGAAGGGCTGGGTTGGACCTGGATGTCAGCGGCCTGTGCTGTCAGAGACAGGAGCAGGATGGAGATCGCGGAAATGCGGGAGTCGGGGGACATGGTTAGCATTAAACGCGACAACCCTGCCCCGCTTCTCACGAAGCCTCCATGGAAACTGCCGGGGCGGGCGCTGGCATGGGTTCAGCGACGGGCTGAGGTTGTGGCTTGGTGGGGTATTCCGGCTGGGCACCCCAGCTACGCCAGCCTTCCGTGATCTCCAGCTTGAGCCATTCGGCCAGCATGGGGAAGATGCGCAGGGTATCGCTCCGCTTCAGCGTGAATCCGGGGATGAGGCAGCGCTGCATGCGGTTCTTCTTGCCGAGCATGCCCGTGGCGCGCCGGTGCCGGGCGATGGCCGCGAAACGGCTGTTGTAGCTGCTCATCAGCCAGGCAAAGAACTTGCCGCTCGGTGGCGAGAACGGCGGTGCAAACAGGGCCGTCTCACCACGATTGTAAGGGCCTTCGACAACGCCCCAGTAGTAAAGACTGAGGTCAAGCCGGAAGGCGAGGCTCATGAGGTCGAACTCGCCCATGTACTCATACTTGTCCTTGTAGAGCGCCGCGAACCAGCGGCTGTGGCAGACGGAGAAGTCGCGGTTGTACTTCACGACGCGCTCCACCATCGGCTTGCCCATGCGCTGCTCAGTGATGAGGTTCACGGCGCTGCTGGTGGTGAAGGAGATCCAGTCCATGCCCGGACTGTAGAAGGGATCCATGAAGGCTGCGGCGTCCCCCACGAGCACAAAGCCGTCACCTGCAAAAGTGGTGCTGTAGTAAGCGAGATTGCGGCGCCAGTGCATGTCCTCCTCGTCATACTCAGCATCAGCGATCATCTCGCGCGCGACCGGATGCTTCATGAGGAAGTCCTTCAGGCGTTCGCCCAGCTTGCGGCCATCTGAAGGGAAGTCGACCAGCCGCTGGTCGAGGACGAAACCCACGCTCACGTCACCGCCTTTGAGCGGAATCCACCAGCTCCACCAGCCGTCACCGATGATGTGGTTCGTGGCGGTGTTACGCAGACCATAGACGGTCTTGGACCATTCGGGATATTTCTGCGCCAGTTCACGGCCATCCCAATCCTTGATGCCTTTCCAGCGTGACCAGCAGGCGGCGGTGGGATGCTCGGTGTTGGACACCCACCAGCCATTTTTTCGGGCGAGCAGCGCAGCCATGCCCGAGGCATCCACGATCCAGCGTGAGCGCACGCGGTAGGTCTGGTCTCCCTGCTTCACGTCCAGCGTCTGTTCGCCACCAGAGTTCAGCTTCACATTGGCGACCGTGGCCGGACGAATCAGCTGAGCTCCGGCGAGACAGGCGCGGCGCAGCACCTCCTCGTCAAAGGTCGAGCGGTCGAGCTGGAAGGAGGCGATGCGGGCGAGATACTTGGGACCAAGTTCGCTGGCATCCGCCACACCTTGCACCTCGTCATTTTTGAACCAGAAGCGCAGCCCCTGCTTCATGATCTGGTTCTCATTCAAGTATTGGGTCATCCCCAGCACTCTGGTCATGAAGAAGGCGCTGACCTCCACGGTCGCTTCGCCCACACGACGGCCCAGCTTTTCCGCCTTTTCGACGATGAGCACCCGGATGCCCGGATTGTGACGCAGCAATAATGTGGCGGTGGCCGCGCCAGACAGAGCGCCACCGATCACGACCACGTCGTAGGCATTGTCACCATCAGAAAGGAGAGTGTTATCCATTGGGGAAGACAGGATACCGGGAAGAGGGGCCGCTCAAGCACGAGTTGGCTGCCGGAGATCATCTGCCGCCGTTTGCTTGGAGCCGAAAAGGCTCAGCAGCGGGCCGGTGAGCATGGTGGTGACCAGAGCCATGATGACGAGCATGGTGAAGATGCGCGGTGAGAGGATGCCCATGTCATAGCCAATGTTCAGGGCGATGAGCTCCATGAGGCCGCGTGTGTTCATCAGCGCGCCGAGCTGGAGGGATTCACTCCAGTTCATGCCGGTGAAGCGTGCCATCACTGCGCTGCCACCCAGCTTGCCCAGGGTGGCGACGGCGATGATCAGCAGGCAGAGCAGCCAGTCCTGCATGCTGTTTAGCAGGCCGATCTGCGTGCGCAGGCCGGTGAAGGCGAAGAACAGCGGCAGTAGCAGCACCGAGCTGAAGTTCTCGATGCGCACATTGATCTTATGGCGGAAGCCATGGGCCTCAGGCATCACCGCGCCGGCCATGAAGGAGCCGAACAACGCATGGATGCCGATGACCTCCGTGCTGAGCGCGGCAGCCACCACCACACAGATGGTGGTGACCAGAGTGCCCTTGGAGGGCTCCTCGCGCGCCATCTCTGACTGGCCCAGCCAGCGTGGCAGGAGAGGCCGCACCACCCAGATCATGATGGCGATGAAGGCCAAGGCGAGCATGAGGTTCATTGCCGCGCCGGCGAGGCTCGTGGCGCGGGCGATGGCGACGACAAAGGCCAGGATGCTCCAGGCCGTCACGTCATCCACCGCAGCGCAGGTGATGGCCGTGCTGCCCAGGAAGGTTTTGGTCATGCCGCGATCCTGAAGGATGCGCGCCAGCACCGGAAAGGCGGTGATGCTCATGGAGATGCCCATGAAGAGCGCGAAGGCCGTGAAGGAAGCTCCAGCACCTGCCAGTCCGCTGAACAAAAAGTACGCCAAAATAACCCCGAGCAGATAGGGGAAGACAATGCTGGCATGGCTGACCATGACGGCCGTGTATGCCTTGCTGCGCACCTGCCGCACATCCAGTTCCATGCCCACGGAGAACATGAAGAGGCAGACCCCCACCTGACTGAGCAGTTTTAGCGCGCCCAGCGAGTCTGCGGGAAACACGAAGGCAAAAGCCTCGGGGGCCAGCAGGCCAAGCAGGGAAGGTCCCAGCAGGATGCCCGCCGCCATCTCTCCCACGACTCCCGGCTGGCCCATGCGCGTAAAGAGCCAGCTCACAAGGCGTGAGGCCATGATGATGACCAGCAACTGCACGAAGAGATGACTCAGCGGGTGATGGAAGTTCGCCATCAGCCCCGCCTGCATGGCTCCTACAACCGAACTGCCGGCCGCTGGAGCGGCGGTCGCCTGGGCCACTACGGCGACTCCCTCCGGTGCGGGAAGGCTGGCACCGAAGTGCAGCACGCCCATGATCCCCACCACGGTGACAGCCAGGGTGAGGAGATAGAGGAGGGTGTTTTTGTTCATCGTCCGAAATGAGACCGTCTAGGCCCGCAAGGCTGGTTCGCCGAGGGGCATATTCTCCGGCAGCGGCACGAGATCGCGGATCTGATCCCAGAGCACGGAGTAGTCCTTGTTCACGTCACCGCTAAGGCAGTCGGTGACCGGTCCTGCTGCATCCGGGTGCTTCTTGATGAGCTGGCCAAAGCTGAAGTCCGGATTGTAGAAGGCGTAGACAAGCTTGCGCATGTTCTCCACACCCTCGCGCAACACGCGGGCATACTCAGTGAAGCGGGCAGGGGAGAGGTCACCCTCCACCAGTCCTTTGTGAATCTCCTCACCAGCCAGCACGCCGCTCTTCAGCGCAAACATGAGGCCGCTGCTGAACACGGGATCCAGGAAGGCAAAGGCATCTCCCACCAGCAGGAGGCCGTCCGAGCCACAGTGTCTGGCGTGATGCGTGTATTCGCTGGTGATGAAGTAGTCACCCACCTGCTCGCCGACGGAGAGGCAGTCTTTGATCCAGAGATTCTCCTCCACCTCACGATGGAAGATATCTTTCGGATTCTTCACGCCATCACGGGAGAGATATTTGCCTTCTGCCACCACGCCCACGCTGACCATGTCATTATGCTGCGGGATGTGCCAGAACCAGCCCTTGTCCTGTACAAAGGCGACGGTGGTCTGGCCTTCGTCGACACCCTCCAGACGGCGGGAGCCTTTGTAGTAGGTCCACACCGCCACCTTGTTCAGGTAGGGGTCACGCACACGCCAGCCATTGCGGACGGTGGTGAAGGCTTCCTTGCCAGTACAGTCCAGGGTGATCTTGCCATGGAAGTCCACTTCCTGGCCGTCCTGCGTCACCGCACGCACTCCGATGACGCGGCCGCTTTCGTCACGCAGCAGTTCCTTCACGGAGGTCTGCTCACGCACTTCCACGCCCTTTTCGCGGGCATGATCGAGCACCATCTTGTCAAACTCCGAGCGCAGCACCTGCCAGGACTGGGCCACGGTTTCGCGGTCATAGCGGGTGAAGAAGTAGAAGGGCTGGCTGGTGCGGCCGTTCGGCGGCACAAAGCAGACGCTGTACTTTTTCACGAAGTGGGACTTCTGCATGCGGTCGATCAGCCCCAGGCGCTCCAGCGGGTAGTAGGTGAAGGGGATCAGCGACTCGCCAATGTGATAGCGGGGAAATTTCTCGCGCTCGATCACCAGCACGTTGTGACCGTATTCGGCCAGGATGGCAGAAGAGCTAGCTCCGGCGGGGCCGCCGCCTATGACAATGGCATCGTATGTGTGGTGCATGGACAACGTATACTGATGCAGAGGCTGCGATTCATCCAAATGCTCTTTTAGTCTGGCACTTATGCCGTCCCGCTATTGAGAATTATTTCCGTCCATCTCGTGCAGCGCCACACCTCCCGGGTTGCACATTGGCCGTGAACGTTAAAAATGGCTCGCCCTCATGCCAGATACCCCCGCCGCATCTTCCGCCTCCCAGACCTATGACGCCATCATCATCGGCGGAGGTCCTGCGGGGTCCACTGCGGCCACGACGCTGGCGCAGGCGGGCCGGCGGGTGCTGGTGCTGGAGAAGATGAAATTTCCCCGCTTCCACGTGGGAGAGTCCCTGCTGCCCTACAACCGGAAGATTTTCAATGACCTCGGAGTGTGGGAGAAGATCGAGTCGGCCGGTTTCATCACGAAGCGGGGTGCGCAATTTTTGATGGGCAATGGCTCGCACAAGGTGCGGCTGAATTTCTCCAAAGGCTCCTTCACTGAGTTCCCTCAGGCGGTGCAGGTGGAGCGCTCGAAGTTTGACCAGCTTTTGCTGAATCACTCCCGTGAAAACGGAGCCGAGGTGCGCGAGGAGGCTACCGTGAAGGAATATCAGGTGCATGACGGCCATGTCACGATCCGCTACACCACGGCGGAGGGTGATGAGGAAGAGGTGAAAGGCTCCTTCCTCATGGATGCCAGCGGCCTGTCCAACTTCACCGCCAATCGCGAGTCCCGCCGTGAGTACTATTCCGGGCACAAGAAGATCGCCATTTTCGGCCACTTCGAGGGGGTGGACATGCCGCAGGGCGAGGAATACGGAGACATCCTCATTGTCCGGCGGGAGAATTCCTGGTTCTGGCTCATCCCGCTGGAGGCGAACAAGACCAGTGTGGGCCTGGTGCTGGATGCGGCGGACTTCAAGGCCATGCGCAAAGAGCCGCAGCAGGTCTTTGATGATGCGGTGAGCACGACCAAGGTGGTGAATGACCGGTTTGACAAGGCCATGCAGCAGACCCCGGTGCATGTGGTGACGGACTTTTCCTACACGAACGACAAGCTGGTGTCTCCGCGGGTCGTGCGCGTCGGTGATGCGTCGGGCTTCATTGACCCCATCTTCTCCAGTGGCGTGCTGCTGGCCATGACCAGCGGTCAGCAGGGGGCGCAGGCCGTGCATGAGGCGCTCAACCTCGGCCAGCCACTGACTGAAGGCATGAAACGCTACGAGAAGGACAATCGCCTGCGCATCAGCCAGTTCTGGCAGTTCATCGAGAACTTTTACAAGCTGCATTTTGCGCAGCTTTTCTTCCAGCCGCACAACCGCTTCCGCATGGTCTGCGCCATCAATGCGGTGCTGGCCGGGTGCACGAAGCTGCCCTTTGGCATCCGCTGGCGTCTGCGCGTCTTCTTCCTCCTTGGCTGGCTGAACAAGCGCTTCCCCATCACCGAGCGCATTCCCGTGAACTGAGGGATGCGCGGTGTGGGCTGCGTGGAAACATGAGGTCCGCTTTGTATTTGTCATCACGGGGTAACTCCGCTTGAATCGGGATCGTGGATTCTCTCCCGTCTGATCCTTCGATCCATCCCGCAGCACGCCGCCACGACTGTCCGCAGTGCGGGGCACCTGTTGTCTTTCACTCCTCGATCAGCATCTCCTCGGTTTGCGAGCACTGCCGCAGTCTCGTGGTGCGGAAAGACTTCAATGTGGCGACCTTTGGCCAGATGGCAGAGCTGCCGAATGATCTCTCGCCGCTGAAACTCGGCACGAAGGGGCAGTGGCAGGGCAGGGCATTCACGCTGCTCGGTCGGTTGAGGCTGCACTATGGTGATGGTTCTTGGAACGAATGGTATGCGGATTTCGGCAATGGCACCTTTGGCTGGATCGCGGAGGTGATGGGCTACTACACGATCAGCTTTCCGCAGACGGTAAGCCTGCACGGCATCGATGAGCGCACGGCGGCCGGGAAGATGGTGGCCATCCAGGGAGAGTCCTGGCAGGTCACGGATGTCAAAGAGGCGCGCTGCATCGCCGCCGAGGGTGAGCTGCCCATGATCGCTCCGCCGGGGTGGTCGCGCCTTGGTCTGGATCTCACGGGACCGAAAGGCCAGTTCGGCACCATCGAGATCGTGGAGGGGGAGCGCGCCTTTTTCAGCGGTGACTATGCGCAGTTTGATGAGCTGCACCTCAGCGAGCTGCGCAAGGTGCCTGGCTGGGATCAGGATGCGGAGATCACCCGCCGTCAAAGCACTGCGATGAGCTGCCCGAAGTGTGGTGCGCCCGTCAACCTGCGCGCCGAAGGCCAGACGATGTCCGCCGTGTGCGGCTCTTGTGCGAGCATTCTGGATGCCACCACGCCGGATCTGAAGGAGATCGGGAATGTGTCCAAGAACACGCTCAAGCTGAAGTTGATGCTGCCCATCGGAGCGCGGGGACTGCTGAACAACGAGCTTTGGGAGGTCGTGGGCTTCATGCGACGGAAGGACAAGTGGTGCTCATGGGACGAGTATCTCTTGTTCAACCCCTGGTTAGGCTTCCGCTTCCTGGTGAATTTTAAAGGGCACTGGTCCATCGTGAGCATCCTGCCAGGCCATCACACAGGCTCGGTTTGGAATGGAGAGCATTTCAAGCTCTTCGCCCGTGAGGAGGTGACGACCACGGACGTGCTGGGCGAGTTTTACTGGCGTGTCAAAAGTGGTGAGAGAGCCACGGTGAGCGACCACATCGCGCCGCCCCATGTGCTTTCGTCCGAGGTGATGCCGGGATTGAACGAGATCACCTGGTCTGGAGGCGAATACATCAATCACCTGGAGGTGCAGAAGGCCTTCCTTCGTGATGGCAGCAAGCTGCCAGCGCCTGTGGGGCCTTATCTGAACGAGCCGAACCCGCATCATCACAAGTGGAAGGATGTGCGAGGCAAGTTTGTGATGCTCCTCCTCGGCTTCTGCATCCTGCAGTTCCTCTTCATGGGCTGGGGTGTGGAAAAGAACATCGCCCAGGTGCAGGCGAGCTATGAGCCTGCGCTGAACGGCCAGACCATCACGACCGGCACCTTCAAAGTCACCGGTCATCGCGCCCCGTTGCATATCAGCGCGGCCTCGGTGCTGGCGCAGGATACTTATCTGGCACTCAAAGGCAGGCTGGTCGAGACGACGACCAAGCGCGGTTATGATGTGATCTTTCCGCTGACGAACTACACCACGGCACCTGATGACCATGTGCAAAATGTCACCATCACCGGCATTCCGGCCGGCGAATACTATCTGGCACTCACACCGGATGCACCTCCGGCCCTGGCTTCAGCCAATGTGACCTTCACGGTCCGCCATGGCGGCATCTTCTGGTCTAACTTCTGGTTGGGCATCGCCGGTATCAGCCTCTGGCCGGTGTGGACTCTTCTGCGTGCCGGCAGCTTTGAGAAGCGGCGCTGGATGGAGAGCGACTTCAACCCTTACGTCAGCAGTGATGACTAACCTATGAGAAACCCCATCTACACCATCATTGCCCTGATGTCCTGCGGCTACCTGGCGCTGGCAAACATCAACGGCTGGGCACTTTTGGGGCCGGGCCTGAGCCGTTCCTCCCTCAACAGCACGAGTTATCGTTACCGGCCCAGTTACTCCTCCAGCAGTGGAGGCTGGGGGTCCTTCTTTCACAAGTAATCACCAAGCTCAACCTGCACTCCCATGGACATCGCCATCCTCATCAACTCCCTCATCTATGCCATCCTCGGCATCGTCATCTTTGTCGGCGGCTTCATCATCGTGGACAAACTGACTCCCTATGACCTGTGGAAACAGCTCGTCGAGGAAAAGAACCTCGCGCTGGCCGTTGTCGTGGGCGCTGCGGCGCTGGGCATCTGCCTCATCATCGCCGCGGCGATTCATTGAGTAGAGGAAGCATTCCAGATCATCGTTGAGTCCGGGTCTCCACCCTTCGGACTTCGTCATCCGTCCTTTCATGGCCCCTCGCCCCTGGCTTCTGCTGCTCTCCGTCTTCGCCATCGCCACCTGCGGGCTGGTGTATGAGCTGATTGCTGGGACGTTGGCATCTTATTTGTTAGGTGATAGTGTCACGCAGTTCTCCACCATCATCGGAGTGTATCTCTTTGCCATGGGGGTGGGCTCATGGCTCTCGCGCTTTGTCACCGGAAACCTGATCCGCACCTTCATCCGGGTAGAGTTTCTCATCGCGCTGCTCGGCGGTTGCTCCGCGGCGCTGCTGTTCCTGGTCTTTGGCTGGACGATCAGCTTCCGCATCCCGCTTTACAGCCTGGTGTTTCTCATCGGCTGCTTCGTCGGGCTGGAGATCCCGCTGCTGCTGCGCATCATGGAGGGGCGTTTTGCCTTCAAGGATCTGGTGTCGAATGTATTCAGCTTTGACTACATCGGCGCGTTGCTGGCCTCGCTGCTCTTCCCGCTCGTGCTGGTGCCGCATCTTGGGCTGGTGCGCAGTGCGTTTTTATTCGGCCTCATCAATGCCAGCGTGGGCTTGCTGGCCCTTCATCTCCTGCGCGGAGAGTTCAATGGTGCGCGTCGACTTTGGTTCACGGGTCTCAGTGTCACGGGCGTGCTGCTCTTTGGATTACTGAAGGGAGATGTGATCACGGGCTGGGGTGAGCTCGCTGCCTTTGCGGATCCGGTGATCTATGCCGAGTCCACGCCTTATCAGCGCATTGTCCTCACCCGGCAGAAGGATGATCTGCGGCTCTTCCTGAACAGCAATCTGCAGTTCAGCAGCCGGGATGAGTATCGCTACCACGAGGCGCTGGTGCATCCTGGGCTCTCGCGTCTTCCCCAAGCGAAGAAGGTGCTCATCCTCGGTGGTGGCGACGGCCTCGCGGCGCGTGAGGTGCTGCGCTATCCGCGCATTGAAGGCATCACGCTCTGTGATCTGGATCCCGCGATGACGAAGCTCTTTGCCAGTGCACCGATGCTCACTGCGCAGAATGCGGGCGCTCTCAGCAGTCCGCGTTTGCACATTGAAAACGCGGATGCCTTCACCTGGCTCGGTGAGGCTCGAGGGCCGTTTGATTTTGTTATCATCGACTTCCCGGATCCTTCGAACTTCTCCCTCGGCAAGCTCTACACGACCACCTTCTACCAGCGCCTGCTGAAATGCATGTCTCCTGAAGCGGCTCTTGTCGTGCAGAGCACTTCCCCCTATGTGGCGAGGCAGTCTTTCTGGTGCGTGGATGCCACGCTGCGCGCCTGCGGGCTCGTGACTGAGCCTTATCACGCCATGGTGCCCAGCTTTGGCGAGTGGGGTTTTGTTTTGGCCTCGAAGCAATCTTTGTCAGGCCCGGCCGTGCTTCCTCCAGACCTTCGTTTTGTGACCGAAGAGGTACTGGCTCAGTTCCCGAAATTTCCACCTGACATGTCCCGCGTGGAAACCGAGATCAACCGCCTGAACAACCAGGCCCTCGTCCGCTATTTTGAGGACGAGTGGGCGAAGTAGAACGAATTTCCAAATTCGTTTTCCAAGTTCACCTTTCACCATGGACCAGAGCTTCTCCCAGCCAACGAATCTGGAGATTCGTTTTACGTCATGAACCGCCGACGCTTCCTTGCTGCCAGTGCCGTGGCTCCGGCTTTGATCACGGGGTCGTGCACGCGTGATCAGACGGTGTCTGGACGGATCGTGGGCGGCGGGCATGCGATCGGGCATCGATTGCGCACGCTGGGGGCTTTGCCGAAACCTACGCACACGATCAAAGCAGATGTCGTGGTGGTCGGGGGTGGTGTGGCAGGGCTCGCGGCGGCGCGGAAGCTGAAGCAGCTAGGCGTGGAGAAAGTGGTGGTGCTGGAGCTGGAGGAGAAGGCGGGCGGCACGTCGCTTTCGGAGAGCAATGCCATCAATGCCTATCCATGGGGTGCTCACTACGTGCCGCTGCCAGGAAAGGACTGTCATGAGGTGCTGGAGTTCTTTGGTGAGATCGGCCTCATCAAAGGTCATGATGCTGCAGGCCGACCGATTTATGATGAGATGTCTCTCTGCCATGATCCGCAGGAGCGACTGTTCATTCATGGAGAGTGGCACGAAGGCATCTCGCCGACGGCGGGGCTGGATGCCAACGGCCGTGAGCAGTTCAAGCGCTTTGCCGACGAGATCGAGAAGTGGCGTGTGAAGCAGGTCTTCTCTTTGCCTGTGGACCGCAGCAGACGCGATCCTGAAGCGCTGGAGCTGGACACCCTCACTATGGCCGCCTGGCTGAACCAAAAGGGTTTCAACGCGGAAGCTCTGCTCTGGCAGGTGGATTACTCCTGCCGGGATGATTTTGGTGGCGGCATCCATGAGGTATCGGCCTGGGCCGGTCTGCACTACTTCGCCAGCCGCACGGGCGAGGCGGCAAATGCGGAGCATGAGACCGTGCTGACCTGGGAAGAGGGGAATGGCTGGCTGGTGGGGCACTTAAAAGCCATTGATGCTGAGATCCGCGCGCAGCATCTGGTGATGCGCATGGAGGCTGTGGAAAGCGGTGGTGTCGAGGTCGATGCCTTTGACTGCGAACATGAGGAGATGAACCGCTTCCAGGCGCGAGCGGCCATCTGTGCGCTGCCGAGGTTTGTGGCGCAGCGGATTATTCCTGGACTCACTCCGATCCCGGGGCTGGAGTATGCGCCGTGGGTGGTGGCGAACCTCACGCTGGATGAACTGCCTCCCAGCCCGGGTTTCCATCCGGCCTGGGACAATGTGGTCTATCGCGGGCCTTCGCTCGGCTATGTGAATGCGAATCATCAGACCCTGCGCTCAAGGCCGATCGAGACCGTGATCACGCATTACGAAGCCTTGTGCGAGGCACCGCCGGCGAAGTCGCGTGAGTGGATGCTCACCCAGACTCATGCGCAATGGACGGAGCGTGTGCTGGGTGCGTTTTCGGCACCGCATCCCGATCTGCGCGAGCATGTGCAGCAGATGGACATCTGGCTCTGGGGGCATGGCATGATCCGTCCGCGGCCCGGCTTTCTCTGGGGCAAGGAGCGCGAGCTCATGCAGGCTCACCGGCCGCCCATCTTCTTTGCCCATACGGACATGAGCGGCATGGCTCTCTTTGAGGAAGCCTACACGCGGGGTGTGCAGGCAGCGCTGGCTTTGAAAGCGGCTCTCTGAGCCTGCCGAGGCGCGTCAAGCCTAACGAACATTACTTCACTGTCTGCGCGCCCACGGCGAGGGGCATCTGCCAGACGGCGGCATCACGCGGGATGTCTTCCAGTTCGAGGAAGGGGGCCGCGGCAGGACTTGGCTTGCTGGTGCGCGCCATTTTAGAAGGGTCCACCTTGCCACTGTCCGCCGTCAGCTTGCTGACGGGAAGGGGCTCGGTGGAAGGATTCAAGGAGCGAGGCTCGATACGGGTCCAGAGCTTGCCGGAGAAATAGCCATCACTGTTGCGCCAGGACTGGCCGGGCGTGGAGCGCACATAGAGGGCGAAGCGGTCAAACAGCACCTCAGGCACATAGCGCGCGCCGACCTTGGAGACGAGCGGAGGATCGCGCGGGTCTGGAGCGGACTCTGTGGACTCCAGCAGATACTCCACATCATTCATTTTCACCACCACCCAGGCGTGGCCGCCGAGGTCGCCATAGCGGCCCAGGGCCACACGCGCGTTGTAGCCGCGTGAGATCAGCCAGTCGCAGAGGTAGATCGCGGAGTCCTCACAGTCGCCCTGGCCCAGGCGCTGAGTTTCCAGGCTGGTCTGCCAGGCATCCGTGGCATCTTTTTTCACGCCGGGATCACGGGTGTAGATGCAGTTTCCATGCACGGCGGAGCAGATGGTGAAGAGCTGATAGATGCGCGAGATGTCCTTGGCGAACACCGCAGGCGGCGCATAACCGGTGAGGAACTCGTTCACATAGCGAAACTTCCTTTCCGAGTCCGCAGCCACGACCGCATAGGTGCGGCGGCACTCCGGGCACTCGAGGCCGAGGCTGTTTTGCTCACGCGAGACGCGGACGATGTGCGGGTGCTTGCAATGGAGGCAGCGGCTGAAAAAGGCCTCGTCCTTTTTCTCGGTCAGGGCTTCCGGGCTGAAGTCATGCAGGCGCTGCCCGACGACGACGAGGGCCTGCTGGGTCAGGCCGCCCATGGCAGGGCGCACGGCGATGCCCAGATGGGTCATCTCAGACGCGGTCTTGTCGGAGAAACTCTGAAATTCGTCCAAAAGCACCCGCAGCGTCGGGCTTTCGGCAGTGCAAACGGAGACCTGATAGTAGCGGGGCAGGGCTTCCTGGATCTTCTTGGTCAGGGCATCCAGGTCATCAATGACCATGGATGGGAAGTGCTTTTGCACCCATTCATCCATCTCGGGATCCACTCGCAGGACGTCTCGCTTCGACGCCATGCGGGAATAGTTCAGCCGGTCCACCAGATCCACCCGGAAGCGGGTGGGGGAATACCGCTGGCTTTCGTCATTCAAGCGCTCCTGAACCGCCACGGCCAGGACGTGCCAGACACCCCTTTTGTGGGCAATGAGCCCGCCTGCGAGGGCGGCCCCCGCAAGTAGAGACCAAAGGATAAAGCGGCTCACCATGACGTCCTGAATTATAATTATTATAAAATAATCCGCAAGGTTTAACCCCTGGATTGACGCAGAACTTACATTTGAAGGCCCAACGGCGGAGGGGCGCCTCAATCTCCTGGTAGAACCATGGGCCCAACTTCTCTTTCCCTCTCTCAGAGAACCCGTGCTAGATTTCTCCATGCCCGTCCAGCCCAGCCCCTCCAGCCTCCGTGAAAGCCATGGTTTCCTCCGGGTGGCGACTGTCTCCCCCACGTTGATTCTGGGCGATGTGGCGGCGAATCTGGCCGTGCTCCAGGCTGAAACCCGGGCGCTGGCCGCCCAGGGTGCGCGCCTCATTCTTTTCCCGGAGCTCAGCCTGACCGGCTACTCCTGCGCCGACCTTTTCCATCATCAGGCTCTGTTAAAAAGAGCCCGCGAGACACTGACCACCCTGGCCGAAACCACGGCCGGACTTGGCTGTGTGGTCGTGGTGGGCCTGCCGATGGTGGCAGAAAGCCGTCTTTATAATGTGGCCGCTGTGCTGGCGGACGGGCGCATCCTCGGGGTGGTGCCGAAGACTTTTCTGCCGAATTCGGGTGAGTTCTACGAGCGCCGCTGGTTTTCCCCCTCCACAACTCTCGGGGCTACGGAGGTAGATGGCATCCCGATCGGCATCGACTTGGTCTTCGCCGCTGAAGATCTCTCGGGCTTCGTGCTCGGCGTGGAAATCTGCGAGGACCTTTGGACGGTGATCCCGCCTAGCAGCCACGCCGCTCTAGCCGGCGCCACCGTGCTGGTGAACCCCTCCGCGAGTGACGAGGTGCTGGGCAAGGCTCCTTACCGTCGCAACCTCGTCTGCCAGCAGAGCGCACGCTGCCTCGCCGCCTATGTCTATGCCGGTGCCGGTGCTGGCGAGTCCTCGACGGACGTCGTCTACTCGGGGCATGGTCTCATCACGGAGAACGGGGTGCTGCTGGGTGAGACGGAACGCTTCTCTTTCCAAACCAAGTTTGCTCTCGCGGATGTGGATCTTCAGCGTCTGCAGCATGAGCGCTTCAAAAGCTCGTCGTTCCGCGATGACGAATCTCGTCCGGTCTTCCGCAAGGTCAGCTTCACGCTTGGTCAAGGCGGTGGCACGGATGCGAAGCTCCTGCGCCCTCTGGCCGCGCATCCCTTTGTGCCTCCTGCCGGGGCGGATCGCCGTGCCGTGTGTGAGGAGATCTTTGCCATTCAGGCCACAGGTCTGGCGCGCCGTCTCCGCCAAACCAAAAGCAAGACGGCCGTGCTAGGCCTTTCGGGAGGTCTTGATTCCACGCTGGCACTGCTGGTGCTGATTGAGGCTCTGAAACGTGCCGGCATGCCGGCAGATGCCGCGCTGACCATCACCATGCCGGGCTTTGGCACCACCAGCCGAACCAAAAGTAATGCCGAGAAGCTCGCTGAGGCGCTGAACGTGCCGCTTCGCACCATCAGCATCCGCGCGGCCGTGGAGCAGCATTTTGCGGACATCGGTCATCCTCCCGGCCAGCATGACATCACCTATGAAAATGCGCAGGCCCGCGAGCGCACGCAGGTGCTGATGGATGTGGCGAACCAGACTGGCGGCATTGTTGTCGGCACCGGTGATCTCTCGGAAGCCGCGCTGGGCTGGTGCACCTTCAATGGCGACCACATGTCCATGTACCATGTGAATGCCGGGGTGCCGAAGACGCTGGTGAAATACCTCATCGAATGGGCGGCCACGGAGCTCTATGCCAAGGAAGCCGGCGAGATCCTGCATGACATCATCGACACGCCCATCTCACCGGAGCTGCTGCCTGTGGGCGCGGATGGCCAGATGGAGCAGAAGACCGAGGACACCGTGGGGCCCTATGAGCTGCATGATTTCTTCCTCTTCCACTTCGTCCGTCATGGCTGCCCTGCGGCAAAGATTCTCTGGCTTGCCCAGATTGCCTTTGCTGAAAAACATACCTCGGCGGTGATTGAGAAATGGCTCGCGGTGTTCCTGCGCCGCTTTGCGCAGAACCAGTTCAAGCGCAGTTCTATTCCCGATGGTCCGAAGGTCGGCTCTGTGGCCCTCTCACCACGCGGCGACTGGCGCATGCCGAGTGACTGGGCTGGGGTGCTGGAGTGAGGTGGATCAAGCCTAACAAGAGACACAAAAAAGCCGCCCATCGTCTTACAGGACCATGGGCGGCGAATGATTCACGCAGCGTCGTTTACTTCACAAACATCGGGTCCTCGGGATTGCCCTTGCTGAGGAGGTAGGCCAGGAGGTCGAGGATGTCGTCCTCCTTCAGCATGAAGAGCAGGCCGGGAGGCATCATGCTGATCTTGCTCTCTTCCGTTTTTACCACGTCGCGGGCATCCACATTGGTAAAGTTATTTGGGTCCATCATGTTCGTGCAGACCATCATGATGTTTTCCTTCATGTTGGCGATGCGGCCCACAACTTGGCTGCCGTCTTTCTTGGTGAAGACGGTGCTGCCATACTGGTCGCTGATCTCTTTGTTAGGATCGAGCACGTGCTCCAGAAGGTCGCGGGGGCTGTATTTGCCTGCCACGCTGGTGAGGTCCGGGCCGATGGCGCCGCCTTCGTTGTTGAAGCGATGGCAGGCAAAGCAGGTGGCCGCGCCGAACATGTTGCGGCCATTGGCGAAGTTGCGGTTGCCTTCAAGGCCCACGCCGAGGGATTTCTCCAGCTCAGGCAGTGTCCAGGCCTTCACAAACTGCATGGGCTTCAGCGTGAAGCTCGGGGCTTTTGGCTCTGGCTTGGCATCGAGCACGTCCTTGATCTCGGCTTTCTCCGCATCTGTCATGGTGGCGATGGCGTTGGCCTTGATCTCATTGATGAAGAGATCAAAGGAAGCGCCGCCCTTGTAGTTCGCAGCGCGGAGGAACCACTGGAAGTAGTCGCGGCGAAGTTCCTTCGTCCAGCCGGTGGTGGCCATGCGCAGGATGCGTGCGTAGTCGATCTGCTCTTCCTGGGTCGGGGCGCCATTTACCAGCGGCTCAGCCTTGGCCACGATGCCCTTGTCCCCAAGCATTACCAGGAGCTCACACAGGTCACGGTCGAGGCCGGCGTCGTGAGTCGGGAAGAGTGGATTGAGACGGTCGATGATGCTCTTGGCGAGGTCGTCCTTCGGTTCGCCATGACGGCTGACGGTGAGCCAGTAGTCACGGATCAGCGTGTTGCGGGAGATGCCTTTGAGAGACTTCAGGTCGATGCTGTTCAGCGCGGCGATGATCTTTGGCTGGAGGTCTGCGTTCTTCGTGCAGCGGATGAGGGCCATGATGGCGGTCAGCGCGGTGCGCGGTTCTTTTTCATTCAGGGCCTTGTCCTGCCACTGCTCCAGCGGCTGATGCTCGATGGCGATGCGTGCGGCAAAGCGGATGAGGCGGTCTGCGTTGGCCAGCTCTGGCCAGGCGGTTTCCACGGCCTTCGGATCTTGCTTGCCGTGGAAGGCCTCCAGCTTTTTGCGCAGCACGTTTTCGGCACTTGGGCCGGTCAGTTTGCCCTGATCTTCGACGATGCTGCCCTCTCCGACGTAGGTCACGCGATAGAGACCCGACTGCACCTTGCGGCCGCCGACGCTCACGTACATGGCACCGTCTTTTTTGGAGACCTCGATATCCGTGAGGGGCAGGGGAGAGGCGCTCATGAACTCCTCCGTCACGCCTGTGTAGCCGGAGCCATTGGGAGTGAGGTGCACGGCATACATCTTGCCATAGCTCCAGTCGCAGATATAGAGCGCTTCGCTATATTTGGTTGGGAACTTCGCGCCATAACCAAAGGCCACGCCCGTGGGCGATCCTGGGCCGATGTCCACCACGGGAGGCAGGCTGTCTTCCCAGCGCACCGGCCATTTCTTGCTGCAGGTGCGCCAGCCAAACTCACCACCGCTCTGCATCATGCAGACGCGGGTGGGGCGATACCACGGCGTGCTGGTGTCCCACTCCATGTCCGCATCGAAGCCGAAGAGATCACCGCCTTTGTTGAAGGCGATGTCGTAGGTGTTGCGCGTGCCAGTGTTTACGAGTTCCCATTTCTTGCCTTCGGGATCCGTCTTTGCCACCCAGCCGCCTGGGGCCAGCACATCACGCATAAAGCCGCGGCCGAGCAGCATTGGCTGCAATTGATCTTCCGCCCAGTTCTGGGGCACAAGGCTGCCGTCCACCGGCGGGACAGGAGTCTGGTTGCCACTGACGCAGTAGATGGAGTTGCCATCTGGACCGACCACAAGTCCGTGCGGGCCGTGCTCGCCAGCCTTGCCTGGGAAGGCTTTCAGAAGCTCCACCGCATCAAACTGGTCATCGCCATTCGTGTCCTTGCAGCGATACAGACCGCGACCCTGATAAGCATCGTCATTCACGATGCCGTAAAGCGCGCCGAAGGCATAAAGCAGGCCCTGGCAGTGGCCGAAGTCCACGCTGAGCTTCTCCACCTTCGTGTCGCCTGGGCTTCCATCGAGGGCTGGAGGAGTGATACGATACATCGCGCCATATTGGTCGCTGCAGATGAGGCGACCTTTGTCGTCCTGGGTCATGGCCACCCAGGAGCCCTGCTGTTCCTTGGGCACGGAATAGAGGAGCTCGACCTTGAAGCCCTTGGCGACTTTGACCTTGTCCGCCGGAGTGGCGGCTTCTTGGGCATGGAGAAATCCTGAGGCAAGCAGGACGAGAGGCAGGAATCGATGAGTCATGGGTGGTAGCCCACGAAAAACGAATCTCTGCCTCCCGGCAAGGTCGCAGTTGAGGGGGATCAGGAGGTTTCGAGGTCCCCGATCGCCTCCACAGGGCAGTTAGAAACGGCCTCCAGGCAGAGCTGGACCTCTTCCGCAGTTTCGGGTTGGTGATGAACGAAGGTCTGGCCAATCTCATCATGCCGACGAAAAACGGCGGGGACGTCTTCAGGGCACATGCCGCAGTCGACGCAGGTGGAATCAATGAAGAAACGTCCGGGGACGTTTTGCGGCAGTCGGTCAAGCAAGTCAGCCATAAGCGGGTGGGTTGGTTTGGGTGAGGCCCCTTCTTCGCTCACTCTAAAAATTGCGTGAAATTCATTAAATGCAGGTATTGTTGCAGGCAGTGCAACAATACCTTTCCACGAAACCCTTCGATCTGCATGCCCTGCACCTGTTCCATCTGGTGGTGAAGCATCGCAGTTTCACGCGAGCCGCGCGTGAGGCTGGCTTGTCTCCGAGTGCCCTGACCCGGCAGATGCAATCACTGGAGCAACGGCTGGGATTGAGCTTGATTCAGCGCACCACGCGTTCGGTGGAGGTCACGGAGGCCGGGAAGTTTCTCGCGACTGAAGCGGCAAGGCTCATTGGCAGTGTAACCTCCGCTCTAGACGGGCTGCATGCGAATTTTGGCAGTGCGAAACCCGAGGTGCGGGTGAGTGTTTCACGCACGCTGGCCATGGCGCACATGCCGGGTCTGTTTCACGCGAATCATCAGCGCCATCCCGAAGTGGTCTGCAGGGTCAGTTATCATCCCAGCAGCACGATCCTCACGGCACTGGATGCGAATGAAACGGACATCGGTGTGCTCTGCCCGCCCTCGCCGCTGCCGGACACGGTGCGGGTCACGCATCGGTTCAAGGATCGCTTTGAACTCATCGCGCCTGCTGAGCTGGCCGGCAAAGCTCCGCTGAAGAGGCAGGATCGGTTGAAGGTGTGGCTGCAGGCCCAGCCCTGGCTCATGCTGGATGCGACGACGAACACGGGCAAGGCACTGCGCCGCTGGATGAGCCGGCAGCACCTGTCCGTGCAGCCTGCGATGGAGCTGGATAGCTTTGACCTCATCATCAACCTCGTTGCTTCAGGTTTTGGGCTCGCACTGGTGCCGCGCCGTGCGCTGGCCTTGTATCGCCGGAAGGAGTCCATTGTGATTCTGCCCATGGCAGCGCACTTTGAGAGGGAGGTGGTGGCTCTCACTCGCAAGCATCGCAAACTGCCGCTGCATGTGGAGCGGTTTGTGGAGAACATCTTGTTCTGAACCGGCCCGATTTTGCGCACTTGTGAGGATGCGATGCTTTATCGCATGAAACTTGCGCCGTGTTCGGCTAGGTCTGTGTTCCCCTATTTCTGCCATGTCATTCATCCGCTGGTTTCGTTTCACGGCTCTTGCCGAGGCTGTCTCCTTCCTGATACTGCTCGGTATCGCGATGCCGTTGAAGTATGTCTGGCATGAGCCGATGGCGGTGAGGGTCGTTGGAATGCTTCATGGAGTCTTGTTTGTGCTGTTTTGCCTGACGCTGGCGCTGGCGATGAAGGCAGGACGGTGGTCGATGATGCGAGGCGCGGGGCTTTTCCTGGCTTCACTGGTGCCGCTGCTGCCCTTCTGGCTGGATGCCAGGGTGCGGACCTGGGAGGCAGAAGCTGAAGGGGATGGCGCGGTGGGGTGATGCGGGGATTTTAGCGCTCCCACGAAAATGCCTGGAAAGTTTGGCAGCGGCTCCGTACAAGGCTGCCCTGCATGAAACCTTCCTTTTTCGTTGCCTGTCTCATCTCCCTATCGTCCGCGCATGCCGCGGTGAAGCTGCCGTCTATTTTCACCGACCACATGGTCCTGCAGCGCGACAAGGCGGTGCCGGTCTGGGGCAAGGCAGAGCCGGGTGAGGAAGTGGTGGTGGAGTTCGCCGGTCAGAAGAAGACCGCGAAGGCTGATGCGAGCGGCAAGTGGATGGTGAAGCTGGACCCGATGCCCGCGAATGCCGAGCCACAAGTGCTGAAGGCGGGCACGGTGAGTGTGCAGGATGTGCTAGTGGGTGAGGTGTGGCTGGCCTCGGGCCAGTCTAACATGGAATGGGAAATGCAGATGAAGCCTGACACCAAGGCGGACATCCCGAACACGACCCATCCGAACCTGCGCCTGATCGAGATCCCGAAGACCGTGGCGCTGACTCCGCAGGATGATGTGCCTGCCGCCTGGGCGCGCAGCGCGCCAGAGAGTGCCGCCAGCTTTTCCGCCGTGGGTTATTATTATGGGCTGAAGCTGCATGAAGAGCTCAAGGTGCCTGTGGGTGTGATCCAAAGCGCC
The DNA here is from genome assembly GCF_007992435.1 of Prosthecobacter gellanilyticus. Lineage (GTDB taxonomy): Bacteria > Verrucomicrobiota > Verrucomicrobiia > Verrucomicrobiales > Verrucomicrobiaceae > Prosthecobacter > Prosthecobacter gellanilyticus. The sequence continues at coordinate 220,231 of NZ_BKAG01000004.1, forward strand.
TGGGGTGGCACGAGGATCGAGCCGTGGACGACCGCTGCGGGTTTCGATGCGGTGCCTGAACTGAAGGACTTCGCGGCCAGTGTGCATGCCCAGAGCCCGGGTGATGAAGCCTATCGCGCGGCGAACGAAAAGCATCTCGCGGCGATTGAGAAATGGACACAAGCCACACGTGAGGCTTTGGAGAAGAAGCAGCCGGTGTCAGCGATGCCTGCCCAGCCTGCCACGCTCAGTGCAGGCTCTGGCACGCCGACGGCCCTTTATAATGCGATGATCCATCCGCTGGTGCCGTTCGCCATTCGCGGAGCCATCTGGTATCAGGGCGAGTCAAACCACGGCGAGGGCTTTGTCTACACAGACAAGACGAAGGCGCTGCTGGCCTCCTGGCGCAGTGTGTTTCAGCAGGCTGACCTGCCGTTCTATTTTGTGCAGATCGCGCCCTACCACTATGGCGAGGAGAATGTGGAGATCCTGCCGCAGTTCTGGCAGGCGCAGCGCAAGTGCATGGAGATCCCGAACACGGGCATGACGGTGATCACGGACATCGGCGAGGTGCCGGACATTCATCCCGCTAAGAAAAAGGAAGTCGCGCGCCGTCTTTCGCTCTGGGCCATGTCGAAGACCTATGGCAAAAGTGAGATCGATCCGAATGGTCCGCTCTATGCGAGCCATGCTGTTGAAGGCGGCACGATCCGAGTGAAGTTTGATCATGCGGCCAACGGTCTGGCCTCGCGCGATGGCAAGCCGCTCTCGCACTTTGAAGTGGCCGGTCGTGACGGCATCTTCCAGGCCGCCGAGGCGAAGATTGATGGTGACAGCGTGATCATCAGTTCCGCGAAGGTGCCGGAGCCACGCCGTGCCCGTTTTGCCTGGAGCAAGCTGGCGATCGCGAACCTCATGGACAAGGACGGTCTGCCTGCCACGGCTTTCCACACGCACTGGCCTGTGGATCCTGACCAGGGCGAGAACTTTGCCCGTGGCTGCACCTGGACCAGCAGTGACCAGAATAACTATGGATGGGACACAGGTCTCACCGACGGTTCCTGGGCGTCCTTCTCGCCGAACTGCTATGCCACGAGCAACACGGAGAAGTTTCCGAAGCATGTGACCATCGACCTGAAGCAGGCCCGCACGATCAACCTGGTCAGCCTGGGCGCACCGGAGATTGGCTCAACCAAAACCGTGGCCGTGTCTGTCAGCGCAGATGGCAAGGACTTCAAAGAGGTAGGCAAGCATGTGTTTGATCTGGGCAAGGCTACGCGCGCTGGCATCACCTTCCCGGATGCCGAGGCTCGCTACATCCGCCTGACCTATCTGGATCATCACGACAAGATGGCGGGCAACTTCCCGGCCAGTTTCGCCTTCACCTCCGAGGTCGAGGCTTACAAGGTGAAGTAAGACAGCTATCGTAAAGATAAAAGACAGCCAGCGGGCTTCATGAGCGTTATCAGCGCCATGAAGCCCGCTCTCTTTTTGCTGCTCATCCCTTGTCTCCTCCATGCGCAAACCCCTGTCGGCGCGCAGGGCACCATCGGTGCTCCAGCCGGGGCCAAGGTGGTGAACCGCCTGGAGATCACCAAGCCGGGGGTGTATGAGAACCTCATCATCGATGGCGAGTGGAAGCGCGGGAACCTGGTGAAGATCACGGCGGATGATGTGACGCTGCGAAACTGCGAGATCCGGCACAGTGCGGGCAATGGCATCGGTGTGTTTGGCAGCAAGGTGGTCATTGAGAACTGCCGCATCCATCATCTGCTGAATGGCACCTTTGAGGATCAGCAGGACGCGCATGGCATCTCCGGGCGCTGGGGTGATTTGGTGATCCGGAACTGTGACATCTCGTATCCCTCGGGAGATTGCATCCAGTTTGATCCGGATCGCCAGTCCAGCGGCAAGGTGGTGGTCGAGAACTGTACGCTGTGGACAGGTCCGCTCACCGCTGATCTCGCGAGCTTCAAGGCAGGGCAGCGTCCCGGCGAGAATGCGCTGGACACGAAGGTGAAGCTGGATGGCCCGCGCTGCCAGCTCATCATCCGCAACTGTCACATGCATGGCTGGAACCAGCCCGCGCAGATCGACAATGTGGCGGCACTGAACCTGAAGGAGAATGTAGATGCGGAGGTGACGCACTGCGTGTTTCAAAACAACCAGATCTCCCTGCGTGTGCGCGGTCCGGGCAGCCGGGGTGGAGCGCATGTGACGGTGAAGGAATGCGGCATCTTTGATTCGCAGGCAGGCATCCGTGCCGAGGACAAGATCGAGCAATTGAAGCTGACGAACATCGGCTTTGGCGGTGACATCGGCCAGAAGATCACTTTCGCCAATGGCAAGGCTGGAAAGGGTTTTGAGAACAGTGGAGAATACAAGGCTGCCTCGGCGGATGAGATGCTCAAAGGCAACTTTTCCAAGCCATGAGACGCTCCTTTTTGCACCTGTTGTTAGTCGTGCTGCGTCTTGGCAGCGCCACGGCTGCGGATTCTGGCGCGGTGATTGAGCGCAAGGATGGCAGTGCGGAGGTGTCTTGGCCGATCTCAGAGAAGGAGCGTGGCAAGATCGTCTTCAGCTTGAAGGAAGACCAGCCCTTGATCAAATCCATCAGCGTGGGAGAGAAGCCCATCGTGAAGGGATTGAATCCTGTGACGCTGCTTACCGTGGGCAGCCGGGACATGAAGAGCCCGGCAGGTTGGGTGGCCTTCTTCGACAACCCGCGGCTGCGGCACTATGACACCTATGCTGTGAAGCTTGGCAGGCGCTCGCTCAATGATCTGAAGGATGGAAACCGAGTGCTGCTCCAGGTGGCGGAGGTTTCGGCGGGTCCCTTCAAAGGCCATGTGCAGTTCACCTTGTATCGCAACAGCCCGCTGATCCTGATGGAGACGGTGTTGTCCACCGAGGAAGATGGGCGCGCGATCGTCTATGACACGGGACTGGCGAGTGCCAAGCCAGATTGGAAGGCCACAGTGTGGCGAGACACGCAGGGACAGGTTCAACGGGCGCCTTTGGATGTGGGAGCTGAGGCTTCTAATCTCGCCGTGGCCGGACGGGCAATCGTCGCGGAAGGCGAAGGCGGAGCACTGGCGGTGTTTCCGGCGCCCCACCGTTTCTTCTTTCCGCTGGATGAAGCTTTTAATCTAAAGTTTGTTTGGTATGGGCGAAACTATGGAAAGCTGCTGCCGGACTATGGCATCGGGATCCGTCAATCAAATGACGGAGACAAGCGCTTTGTGCCCTGGTTCAATGCGCCACCGAACACGAAGCAGCAGCTGGGCATGTTCTGCCTGATTACGGATGGTGGTGGCGAGAAAGCGCTGGATGAGGTGGCGAAGTATACGCATGCGGACCGGTATCCGAAGCTGCCCGGGCACTCGACCTTCACGAGTCACTACCACATCGAGCATACGAAGGAGTATCTGCGAAAGCAGAAGGAGCAGAACACGACTGGAGTGCCCGCAGGACTGGAGGTGCCTGGCTTTGTGAAGACCTTTAAGGCACGTGGCGTGAACATCGTGCACCTGGCGGAATTTCATAACGGGCAGACGCCGAAGATGAAGCGTGATGAACGCCTTCTGGAACTCGGCACCATGCATCGTGAATGCGAGCGGCTGTCAGATCCGGAGTTGCTGATCCTGCCGGGTGAGGAGGCGAATGTGCATCTCGGTGGGCATTGGCTGAGCTTCTTTCCGAAGCCGGTTTACTGGGTGCTGAATCGCGAGGGAGGGAAGCCTTTCGCGGAGCAGGTGGAAGGCTTCGGCACCGTGTATCACGTAGGTGACCCAGGGGATGTGCTGGAGCTGATGGAGAAGGAGAACGGTCTTATGTGGACCGCGCATGCGCGGATCAAGTCCTCCATCGGCTATCCGGACAAATACAAGGACAGCGAGTTCTTCCGCTCGAAGCATTTCCTCGGCGCGGCGTGGAAGGCCATGCCGGCGGATCTTTCGCGCCCAACTCTCGGCTGGCGTGTGCTGGATCTGCTGGATGACATGTCCAACTGGGGCGCGCGCAAGCAGGCGCATGGCGAGGCGGATCTCTTCCGCATGGAGACGGACTTCGAGACTTATGCGCACATGAACATCAATTACCTGCGCCTGGACAAGCTGCCTAACTTCAAAGATGGCTGGCAGCCGGTGCTGGATGCTTTGCGCAGCGGGGCTTTCTTCACCACAACCGGTGAGGTGCTGATCTCGGATTTCACCATCGATGGCAAGGCCAGCGGTGAGACGGTGAAGCTCAAGGCAGATGCTGATCCGGTGCTGGAAGGTCATCTCGAGTGGACTTTTCCCCTGGCCTTTGCGGTCATTGTCTCGGGAGACGGGCAGAAGGTCACCCGGCATATCGTCAATATGAACGATACGGAGCAATTCGGCTCCCACGGGATGAAGATGCCGGTCGACTACCTGAAGGAGCGCACCTGGGTCAGGCTGGAGGTCTGGGATGTCGCGGGGAACGGGGCGTACACGCAGCCGGTGTGGCTGGAGAAGTAGGCAAAGTAGCCATCACACTCCGTGTGATGAGCTGGACGCACTGCCTACACAAGCAAACCTCCGGACATCCACGTGAGGACATTTTTGCGAAAGCGCGTGGGCTTATGTCGGGCCTCGAGTGCGTCACCTCACACAGGTCATCAATCTGCCGTGCTTCAGATAAAGAAAGCTTCGCTGGTTCGGGCGGGCCGTTTGAATTTGGTGATGGGGTGTTTTTTCGCACTCCTCGGCTCATCACACGGAGTGTGATGGCTACTGTACGATGCGGCCTGGAGCCGCCGTATGACTATGCCCCCTTCGCAATGAAACGTCCTCAAGTCTGCTCACGTCGTCACTTCCTGCATGCCAATGGCTACAGCCTCGGCACGCTGGCGCTTGCCTCGCTGCTGGAGAAGCAGGGGCTGCTGGGCGCGCCTGTGAAGCCGGTGATCGACACGAATGTGCGGTATGATCTGACGCCGAAGAAGCCGCACTTTGAAGGCCGCGCGAAGGCGATGATCTCCCTCTTCATGATGGGCGGTCCTTCGCAGATGGATCTTTTCGATCCGAAGCCGATGCTGACGAAGTATCACGGCCAGAAGTTCCCGGGTGAGATCAAGTATGACAACCTCGCGCAGGCTTCGTCGAAGTGCTTTGGCTCGCCGTGGAAGTTCCAGAAGCATGGTGAGTGCGGCATGGAGCTCAGCGAGCTGCTACCCAATCTGGGCAAGGTGGTGGATGAGATCACCATGGTGCGCTCCATGACCTCCGGCGTGAGCAATCACGCGCAGGGCCTGTATGCGATGAATGCGGGCCGCAGTGTGGCGGGACGTCCGGCGCTCGGTTCCTGGCTGACCTATGGTCTCGGCAGCGAGACGGATGAGCTGCCCTCCTACATGGTGCTCTCGCATCCGGGCGGTCTGCCCACTTTCCAGGGGGAGCATTTCACGAATGGCTGGCTGCCATCGCTCTACCAGGGCACCTTGGTCAGGCCGACCGAGCCGCGCATTTTGAATCTGGATCCGCCGGCTTCACTCGCTGGAACACCGCAGCAGCGTCAGCTCGATTTGCTGCGCGTCTTCAATGAAGATCATTTGAATGCGCATCCTGGCGAACTGGATCTGCAGGCGCGCATTTCCAGTTATGAGCTGGCTGCAAAGATGCAGACGGCGGCCAAGGAGGCGCTCGATATTTCCGGCGAGCCTGAGCATATCAAGAAACTCTACGGCGTGGATAACCCGATCACGAAGGACTACGCCACGCGCTGCCTCATCGCGCGTCGTCTGGTGGAGCGTGGTGTGCGCTATGTGCAGGTGCTGAATGCCGGGCAGTCCTGGGACCAGCACAGTGCGCTCGCTTCCTCTCTGCCGAAGCTCTGCGGGGCGATGGACCAGCCGAGCGCGGCGCTGCTCATCGATCTCAAGCAACGCGGGCTGCTGGACAGCACTGTGGTGCACTGGGGTGGTGAGATGGGGCGTCTGCCGGTGCTGCAAAACGATGCTGGGCCGGAGAAGTGGGGGCGCGATCACAACACCTATGGCTTCAGCTCATGGCTGGCGGGTGGCGGTTTCAAAAAAGGTTATGTCCATGGTGAGACGGACGAGTTTGGTCACAAGGCGGTCATCGATGAAGTGAAGCACTATGACTACCACGCCACGCTGCTGCACTTGTTTGGCCTGGATCACACGAAGCTGACCTACAAGCGCAACGGGCTGGCGGCTTCTTTGACGGACAATCAAGGAGCGAAGGTCATCGACAAGCTGATCGCGTGAAAGTAGCCATCACACTCCGTGTGATGAGCTGAACGCACGGCGACTACGAATGACGTACGTGTGTCCACGCCAGGGTGTCTGTGCGAAAGCGCATGCGGATTGTGTGGCCTGCTTTCGCCGAAAAGGTTCTCTCTCCATGTAGGACCTCAAGGGAGTCGTGCTTCAAAGAGGCCAAGAAAGCTCCGCTGATTCGGAAGGGCTCTTTGAGTTCGGTGACGGGGTGTGTTTGCGTGCTCCTCAGCTCATCACACGGAGTGTGATGGCTACTATGCTGCGCGATGGCGACTATGGTGTCCAGGCGAGGCGGTAGAATTTGGGGCCGGTGCTGACGGTGTCTTGCTGGGTGGCGGTGGTCGCGGGAGTGGTGTCGGCGGTGCGGAGGGTGGTCAGGGGCTGCCAGGTGGTGAGATTGCTACTGTGCTCGATGGTGTAGGTTTTCAGAGGATCGAGCTGCGAGAGTGAGATGGTGGCCTGCGAGCCGTCTCTTGTGACGCTGAGCTGCGGACCGGTGCCGGTCTGGACTTCCCAGGAGAGGCCGTAGGTGATGCTGTTGCTGCTGGCGCTGACTTCGAGCACGTATTCGCCAGGAGGCAGGTTGCGAAGGAAGAGGTGCTCGACGTTGTCGATGCTGCTGATGCTTTCATCGACGACGGCACCGACCGTGAAGCCGCTGGCGTGACGAAGGTGCAGGTTCAGATTGGCGAGGGTGGAAACGGTGTAGCTACTGGTGATGCTGCGATGCCAGGTGAGGGTGGCGGAGACGGTGCTGCCCCATTGGTTAGGCAAAAGCGTGAAGAAGTAGTGGTGCGGTGAGGAGGCGCTGCTCGTGCCGCGATCCCAGCCGCGCAGGCCGCGAGAGACGCTGTTGCTCGCGGCCTGACGGCCTGCGGCGAGGATGTGATAGGCATTCAGCACATTGAGCTGGCCTGCGCCAAGAACCTCATCATAGGGGCGGCTGGTGTTCACGCGCTTCCAGCCGAGGAGGCTGCTCTTCGAAGCCCCACTGAGGATGATGGACTTCACCACACGCGGGTCATCCGCATCAGGGAAACCCGGGCGGATGGCATCGAGAAGCAGAGCGGCCACGGAACCGACACAAGGTGAAGCTGTGCTGGTGTAGGAGGCATTGACCACGATGTCCGGCTTCATGCGGCCGTTCGTGTCGAGATTGCTGTGTGTCTGCGGGTGGCCTCCGTCCATGCGGCCTGCGGTGATACCATGGTAGGCGTTGGCGAGGAACTTGGCCATGGACGGGCCATTGTTCAGAGGAGTGAGGGCCACCACCGCATCACGGTTCACCATGAAGTCGAAACGCCGGATGAACTCCTGGTTCACATTTTCATCCTCGTCTCCGCCTACCCAACTATGATTCTGGATGCTGCCTGTGAACGCGGGGATGGGGTTGGAGAAATAGACCTGACCGGCAAAGTCGTCCGCCCACCAGGCATGCAGATTCGTGACTCCCTGGCTCATGCTTTGGGTGCCGCAGAAGAGATTTGCCACGCCGGAGGCATGGTCAGAAGTTCCGCTGGCACCGGAATGCGGGGTGATGGTTTTACCTGCCAGATTGCCCGTGCCTGCAAAGGCTACGGTGCCGGTGGTGGCCTGCGGAAGATAGACCGCTGGCACGGTAGGCGGATCTGCGAGGACGGTGCTGGCCTCGGACATCATGAGCGGAATGCCTGCGCCCGTGGGCAAAGCGGCGCCAAGCTCGGCCTGGAGTTGTGGAAGACCTGCCTCGTCACGCCAGTCTGCCTGCGCCGTGGAAAGCACGGTGAGGATGAGACTGGTGAGGAAGGTGGTCTTCATGAGGCCGCCGAATAATGGACGACTCTGAGACCGGTTCAAACGCCAGATGCTCAATGAGCCAGCTTGGCGATCTCCGCCTCGCTGAGCACGCGGTTGAAGAGCATGAACTCATCCATCACGCCGCTGAAGTGGCGGATGGCGACGTTGCCGTTCTTCTGGCCGTTGTTCCAATTGCCGAGTTCAGCGACGGTCATGCGAATGGGGAAGGATTTGTCTCGTGCCTCGCGGGCCATCAATTTGCCATTCATGTAGTGCCGGATTTCTCCAGCCACGGGATCAATGCAGGTGGCGAGGTGCAGCCACTGGCCGAAGATCTCGGGCGTGAAGACAGCAGCGGTGTCGTAGTCATGTGCATGAGCGCCCAGGCGGCCGGCGATGCCAAGGCGCAGTTTGCCCTCGCGGGTGATCTGCCAGTGCACCGCGCCGTCGGCATAAGCTTCCACCATGAAGAGGGAGTTGTAGGCACGGTCGAGGCCGTGAATGCGCACCCAGGTGCTCAGCGTCAGTGCTTCGTGATAACCTGGAATACTGAGGCGCACGCGGTCGCTAATGTTGCGGAACTCCAGCGCGCGTTTGCCTGCCCAGCGGCCTTCCGTCCACTGACAGCCGACGATACTGCCCGCAGGAACTTGTTCGGCCTTTAGCGCATGGTTGTTCAGAATGCGTGTGTGGCTTGGGTCTTGGAAGTTGAGCCTGATCAGCAGGGCTGGATCAGCATCCCAGCGTGTACTCTTTTGCAACCATTGCTCAAACGAGACTCGCTGGGATTCAGCGGTGCGCTCATCCACATCGCCAAGAGAGGCGAAGGCTCCATGATCGGCGGCGAGACGCTGCACGGTGTCTGAGAAGAGGGCGGCCTCGCCTTCCTTCAGCGGCTGCATTTTCGAGCCATCGGGGTGCAGCTCGACCTCACCTTTGAAGACATGGACTTGAGCTTCGGGCGAGTTCAGATCGAGACCGAAATCCGTACCGAGATCCACGACGGTGCCTTTCGGGGTTTGGATGCGGAAGCCCTTGGCCTGTGGTGGCACGTGGGCGCTGAGCTTGCCGGAGGTGCAGCGGGCTTCGCTGACGGACACGAGCTCGAAGTTCGCGGGGCCTTCGAGAGTCACGCGGGCTCCTTGGTAGAACTCGATCTGGGCGATGCCGCTCTTCAAGCGCAGCATGCCAGGGGTGAGAGGTGTTCCTGGTTGCAGTGCGCGGCCTTCCCACTTCGCGTCGACTCCACGCATGAGCACCGCCACGGCATTGCTGGTGGCTTCGGTATCATTCGTTAGGTTATAAAGCCAGGTTCCAGCGAGGGTGACGCAGGCTGCCAACGCGGCCACGGTGGTCATGGGCAGCCAGCGTGTTTTTTTGGAGGCGACGGGGCTGATGACGCGGGATTCAACCGATGCGGGAACGGATGGTGCCTGCTGCACGGTGCTGGCGCCTTCGGAGCGTAGCATGGCATCGAGATGCAGCTGATCCATGAGCCGGGTGGAAAGCGCGGGATCACGCTGCAGCAGGTCCATGAGAGCGGCGGCTTCTGACTCGGTCAGGGAGTCTTCGAGGTAGTGCTGGATGAGCACCTCGGGATCATGAGTCTCCTCACGCATAAGCGGCGTCTCCTCCTTTCTGAATCTGACGCTGGATGCACTCGCGCAGTTTATCGCGCACACGGGAGAGGGCACGGCAGACGGTGTCCGCCTTCATCTCCATCTGCCCGGCGATCTCGGGTGTGCCGACATCGTGGTAGTAGTAGAGCTGGACGAGCTCGCGACTTTTCTCCGGGAGCTTTTGCAGGCAATCCCGCAGGATGACGACCTCTGTCTCATAGCGCGGTGCCACATCCTGCTCCTCGGCGAGCTGGCGGATGTGCTCGGCCAGCTTTTGCACGACCTCCGGCTTTTCACGGGTGCGCTCCCGCCAGAGGCGCATGGCCACATGGCGGGTCATGGTGGCGAGGAGGGGCCGCAGATCCTTCTCCAGCTCCCAGCGGTCTTCCTTGCGGATGAACTCCAAAAACGTCTGCTGGGTGATGTCATCCATCAGCCCTGGCCAGGGCGCATACTTCAGCGCCACGCCCTTCACGAAGTCGTGATGGGAGAGGAAGATCTGGGCGGCACGTGTCTCGTGGGAGGTCATGGGCTTTCATGATACCCGCTTTGGGGAGGAAAACCGGACGAAAAAACTCGCCGATGTTTGATGGTGCGTTGTTCGCCCGGCCCAACTCATGGCGTTACCGCCCTCTCCTGGGCTACGGACGTGGATGGGATGATGCTGAGTCTAGAGAGACTGCGAAGATTCGAAGAATCCGCCTAAAGGCGGGGCTCCGAACGCTGAGTGCGGCGGTCCGTTCGGCCCAACTCATGGCGTTACCGCCCTCTCCTGGACTATGGTCGTGGAGACTGTGAAGGTTCGAAGATTCCGCCTAAAGGCGGGGCTCCGAACGCTGAGTGCGCTCAGCTCTCCTGCGGGTAGTTCGCGGGGGCCTTGGTCTCGGTCTCGATGAACTCGAGAGCCTTGGAAAAGCTGGCTTGCTGGAGGAAGTGGTTCAGGCGGCCGGGGAGGATGGGCTTCAGGCGGTGGTGCTCAGAGGTGATGAGCTCGGAGACCTGCTGGAGGGCGGCGAGATGGCCCGTCGCGTCAGCATCGCGGAACTCATGGTCGCTGATGAGCTGGATCCTGCGTTTGAGCAGGGCATGGAGAGAGCCGAATTCTGGGTTCATTTTCCGGAAATACGCCTGCCGGGCCGCGAGGACAAGAAATGTCTTCAGGGGGCATTCCGGCTGACAATTCATTTGCAGGCGGCCCATGGTCTGGAATCATGGGCGCGCAGCAGCCCTCAATGCCTGAGTGGCGGAATTGGTAGACGCGCCAGACTTAGGATCTGGTTGAGTAATCAGTGCAGGTTCGAGTCCTGTCTCAGGCACCACCCTCAAGAGAAGCCCACCATGAAAACAGGCCTCAGCATTTTGGGTATGATGATCGGTGTCGCCGGATTGCTTCTGGCTGATGCTGCGGACTCTGCTCCGAAGATCACGAAGGAGACGGTGAAGAGCTTTTATCTGAATTACACACGGCTCACGGAGAAGCCTTATGGGGTGAATGCGATCTTGTCGCTGCTTTGCTCGAGGCCGACGCCGGAGATGATCGATAGACTGAAGTCAGCGCATGGGCCACACTACACGAACTCTATTCATCTGTATGCGAACGAGAATGCGGCACCCGTCTACAAGGACGCCAAGAAGGTGCTGCCGGTGGGATCCGTCATTGTGAAGGAGAAGCTGGATGACACACTGGTGGTGAGGGGCATTGGCGGGATGATCAAGCGTGAGGCGGGGTTTGATGCCGCGAATGGTGACTGGGAGTATTTTTACTTCGACGGCCATGTGGGCTTCTCGCGGGGCAAGCTGGCGAACTGCGCAGGGTGCCATGCGAAGGCGAAGGAGACGGATTTTGTGTTCACGCGGAGGGTGACGCTGAAGTGAGGGTGATCTGAGGCACGCGGTATAGGCGGGGGCTTCCAGCTCCATCGGACTCCCATCCACCCCATTGGAATGGGGTGGTACGTCAGGGCCAGGCATTGAATCCTCATCTCCAGTGGACTCGTGGGCTGGATGGGCTACGAAGCGGGCCCGACTCTGTTTCCTGACCATGTCTGCTGATTCTCTGCTCCGCACTCAAGCCGCCACGTTTGTTCGTGGGGGACGCCGTATCTTGAAAGGCATCGACTGGGAGGTAAAGCGCGGGGAGCACTGGTGCATCCTGGGGCCGAATGGCTGCGGGAAGACATCGCTCATCAATCTGATCACGGGGTATGAGCCGGCGACGGATGGCGAGATCCAGATCGGCGAAGACGTCTTTGGCAACAGCGACTGGCGCGAGGTGCGCAAACGCGTGGGTTTGGTGACGAACACGCTGACGACCTACATCGAGCCTGGCGAGCCGGTGATGCATGTGGTGGCGAGCGGACGTGATGCGAAGCTCAATCTATGGACGCCGCCTTCCGCCTCGCTGAAGAAGCAGGCGTCGGGCTTGATCGAAGCCGCAGGTTGCGCGCATTTGAAGAAGTCTCTGTGGGCCACTCTTTCGCAGGGTGAGAAGCAGAAGATCCTGATCTGCCGTGCGCTGATGGCGCGGTTTGAAGTGCTGATTTTGGACGAGCCGTGCGCGGGGCTGGACCCTGTGGCGCGTGAACACTTCCTGAACTGGATGAGTGAGATCAGCTCGTGGCCGGAAGCACCTTCTTTGGTGATGGTGACGCATCATGTGGAGGAGATCCTGCCGTGCCTCACGCACGTCTTTTTGCTGCGTGACGGAGAGGTGCTGAACCAAGGGGAGAAAGCGGATGTGCTGACAAGTGCGGCGCTGAGCACGCTCTATGGGGCGAAGGTGAAGCTGGGGCTGAAGGAGGGAAGGTATTCGCTGAAGGTGATGGAGGCGGTGTGAGACAAAAAAGGCGGCTGGATGAACCAGCCGCCTTTGAGTTTAACGAACTTTAGTTAGGCTTATGGAACCGGATTGGCGGTGGGGTTGAAGACGATGCTGTAGTCCAGCGAGAAGCTGTCGTTGCCGTCTGTGGTGTTCGGGCCGACGCCGACGTAGATGATGTCACCTACCTGAAGCAGGCCGACGTTGTGGTTGAAGTTCAGCGTGGCGGCGGGAGCGCAGTTGTTGTTGAAGGTGTTGGTGAAGACGGTGCCGCCTGCGGTGTCTGTGTAGACCTGCAGTGTCAGGCCGTTGCCCATGGTGCTGCCGGAGGTGACGAAGCTGCTGTTGACGCCATAATAGCCGGCAAGCTTCACGGTGTAAGCGGCGAGCACGAAGCGGTCAGGCGAGCCTGCGACCTGCTGCGTGGAGCCCTTGCCTGGATGACCACCGGTGCTGTGCAGCTTGCCGTAATTGCAATCCGTGCCGGTGGCTGGATAGGCGAGACCATTCAGCATGTAGCCGGGGGAGGCGATGCTCCAGTTCAGCGCGCGGAAGTTGTCCGGATTCGTCACGGGGCCAGATGCATTCCACCAGTAGCTCCAGGCGGGCAGGGGAGCGGTGGGCTTGAAGTCATCGCGGTAGTCCGCGATCACGCGTGTGCCGCTGGCGACGGTGAAGGCCAGGGAGACCTGGGTGCCGCCTGTGGGCGTGGCCTTGATGGTGTGGGCGCCTGCGCTCATGACCTGGGTGGCGTTCGGATTTCCGGAGGTGCCGTAGAGTGAGTAGGGTGGCTCAGCACGAGTGTTCGTGGCAGCGGTATCGAGCTGCAGCACGACGGAACCCTGGGCGCTGTTGAGGTTGGCGCGGATGCTGAAGCTGGTGGTGCCGATCTTGGCGGGATCAATGACTGCACCTGCGGTCAGTGGCATGAGCTCTTCGCCAGTGGCATCGACCACGGTCCAGCTCTGCACGGTGGCAGGGCCGGTCCAGGCGCCGAGCATCCATTCGTCGATCAGCTTGCCGCCAGCGCCAAGGGTGGTGGCGGTGGTGGGCTGGCCGGTGAAGTCGATGAGGCCTGCTGGGATCTGGCCATAGATGCGGCGGGGTGGCTGCAGGGGCTGGCGGCGGCTGTCATCCTTGGCGAGGAAGTCGGTGTCGAGCGTGATGGCATCGAGATCGAGGCCGGGTGCGCCTGCGGTGTGATGACAGGTGATGCAAAACTGGTTCTGCACGCTGTGCGGACGTGGCGCATTGTGGAAGAGCGGGCCTTCAGGGAAATGGATGCTCTGGCGCAGGCTGACGGTGCCAGCGGGGATGTTTTGCGTGTGCACGGCGAAGTCCTGCTTGTAGTTGTAGAAGCAGGCATACTTCGGATGGCTGGTCTCGCCGTAGTCCTTGAGGTGATTGGAGATCACATCATGAGCCCAGGTGGGGAAGCGATCTGCGAAGTGGGTTTTCAGAGAACCGGTGTAGGCGCTGGGCAGGCCGACGAGCGTGCCGCCGGCGTGGTTGCAGCAGGTTTCGAAATCGACGGCATGGGCGATCATCTTGAACTCATCGACCCAGCCATTGAAACCGGTGATGCCAGTGCCGGCGGCGGGCTTGCCGAGGGTCAGCTTGCCGACAGTGGGCATGAAGAGGGAGGTGTAGATATCGCGCCAGCGATGGAAGAGGATGCCGTTGAGATGGAAGTCCACCTCGGTGCCGTTGTTACGGGTCTGGAAGGCCAGATGAGCCCAGCCTTTTTGCGGCATGAGATCATCCAGATCATTGGCCGGGACTGTGGCGAGCGCGGTGGGCAGGGTGATGCGGTTCACGATGACGCCAGCGGTGTTTGCATACATGATCTGGCGGCGGCCATAGAGGCGGATGCTGCTGCCATCCGGGAAAGTCACAAGACGGCGCTCAGTGGTGTCATCCGTGAAGCGGCAGTCAGCGAACATGCCGATGTACCAGCTCTTCTGGCGCACATTGACTCCGGCAGGCTGGGCGAGCACATCGAACTCGAGGCCGATGCTGCCATTCATCCAGAAACCTTTGCCATGCACACCACCGGTGGCTGCGGGCTCGAGGCGGCCACCGCCGATGACGAGGCCGCTCTTCGGAGCGATCCAGCGTGTGCTGACAGGTGTGGCAGCATTTGCCAGCTTGATGGGATTCGTGAAGGCATTGGTGGTGCCGCCGACCCAGCCGCTGTGATGGGTGTAGTAATTGCTTCCCGTGCCGCTGTTCACGAAGGTGAGCGCGCCATTCATCGGGGCGATGATGAAGGCATCGGGGTCGAGGTAATCGTCAAAAGCGACTTCGTCAGCCTGCTTGCCATCGGTCATGAGCCAGGCGACATCGCGCAGGTTCATGGGCTTGGCCCACTTGCGGTAGTTGAAGAGGTTTTCGATGGAGTCGATGATGTTGCCGTTGTCGTTTTCGCCCGCAGGCATCTGCTTGGTGGCACGGCCAAAGCCGAGGCGGAGCTTGCCGTTTTCGTTGCCGAGAGGGCCGCTGTTCGGATTGAAGAGGGAGACCATGCGTGACTGCGGGCCCATGGTGGTGTCACCGGCGCCGACGGCGTAATCCATGTCGTTCAGGAAGTTGTCGAGCTGCACCAGTTTGCCGTGGGTCCAGAGGCCGATCACGGAGACGCACTGGTGCTTGCCGCCGTCTTCCACATCATAGATGGGAGTTTCCTCGGGCACGCCGGTCTGGGGGTAGCGGCTGTTGTTCCAATTGGTGCCTACCAAATAATGCAGACGGTCAAATCCAGCCTCGAGGAAGAGGATCTTGGCGTGACGGTCCATCCAGGGATAGGAGCCGCCGATGTCCTCGCCATCAGGGATGAGATTGCCCTCGGTATCGCGGAAAGGAGCACGAGCGAAGCCGAACAAATTATTGATGCGCGTGTCGTAAGGCGCGTGGGAGATGGGCACGCAGTTGTTCCACTGCGAGGCATCAGCGGTGGCGCCTGACGGGTAGTAGCAGTAGACAATATCGCAGCCCTGACCGGAGGTGACGCCGGGATTTCCCGTGACGGGATCTGTCCAGGTCATGGAGGGACTGCCGACACGCACGATGAGCAGGCGTCCGTCACCCACGACCATGGGCTCGAAGGCTCCGGCCTGGAAGGGGAACTCGATGCTGGCCGTGGTGGTGCCGGTCTTGGTGATGGAGGTGATGGCGGCGGAGGTGGTCTTCGGATTGCTGACCACGATGCGGATCGGCGTGGAGAAGAACTGGGTGCGCGCGGTGCTGCCGGTGCCGGTGTTGCTGGTGACGACGACCTTCACATTGTAGACGTCGTTGCCATTGGCATCGACGGTGGCGGGTGTCTCGTCCCAGATGCTGGCATGGGAGACGCCTTTCACTCCGTCGGTGTATTGAAAGCGACTGGCGCCGGCATTCGCATAGCCGTCCATCCACTTCACGGTGGTGTTCGTCATGGTATAGGAGCCCGCGGCATTTTGCAGGAAGGGGACCGTCATCTTTTCCGGCATGAAGAGCGTGTAACGTGGCGTGCTGGAGTCAGGTCCTCCTCCCTCCACGCAGATGCTGACGCGGCCGTCCAGCGTGGTGCGGTAGCCGGGCACGTGCGGGCGGGTGAAGCTGCTGTTTAAATAGGTGGCCCCTGAGTAGTTTTTAATCACCCCGGTGACCTCTCGCCAGATGGCGGGAGAGTCTGGAATGGCCTGACTGAGAAGGGGGACGGCAGGACATAGCACTGCCACGGCGGAGAGGATGAGGCACGATGTTTTCATTCGGGCACCTTGGTTGGGTGGTTGGTGCCGATGAAACTAGGTGGTGCGTGTTTTCAGGGCTTGGACGTTTCGCCTGAAAATTGGAATATTTCGCTCGTGATGGAGCGGTGGACGCCACTGGATGTCATGGATTTGTAAGCGGGGTTGTTCTGATCGGTTGAATCAGTACAATTTCAGAATTGGCGGCACTGTCCCTCTGCGAATTCTTGATAGCGAACTTCACGGAGGCATCTTCAGGAAAGACAATGCATTCCGACGAACTTGTGGTTTTGCAACTAGGGCAGTTAATTTGAAGCTATGAAATTGATCGATCTAATTACGCTCTTCCGCGAAGGCGCAACCTTCGAAAACTTCTGCAACGAGCAAGCGCTGAATGCCGAATCCGAAGTGATCGAAATTTACGCACAAGCCCCTGTGAGCTTGGAAGCACAGCTTGCCTTTTTCCCCATCGAAGAAACGGAGGGGCGGACTGAGTTCCAATCGGAAGGTATGTTGTATCGTAATCTTTTCGACTTTTTCTATTTCTTGGAAGTGATTAAAGACCTCAATGATAGCGAAGGACCGACAAATTCAGAGCTTGCTCAGAAGCTCTTTAGATATGCGATTAAAGACGCGTAAAAGGAGGTAGCCAAAGGCAATACTGCCTTGCCTGCGAGTCTGATTGGCTGCGCAACCAGCTTGACGATGATGGCTGCTTAGCTTCGACGAAACGAGCCTTTATGAACTAACAAAAATTGAATCACTGCTCCTGATGCTTTCTGCGGTAACCGAGGGGTGCGCTGGCATATTTGGCTTTGAAGCAGCGCATGAGGTGGCTTTGATCGGCGAAGCCGGTCATGTGGGCGATGGTGGCGACGCTGTCATGAGTCTCGCGCAGGAGCTTGGCGGCGCGCTCGACGCGGAGATCGCGCACGTACTGGGCGAAGCCCCAGCCGGTGGTGTCTTTGAAGAAGGCGCGGAAGCGGCTGGTGCTCATCCCGGCGGCTTTGGCCACAGCAGGCTGGGTGAGCGGCTCGTGGGCATGCAGAGAGATGTGGTCCAGCGCGCGGCGGAGGCGCTGCTCGCGTTCGGGACGATCCAGCGGCACAGCGGAGGTCTGCTGGCCGCTGCTCATGATCTGGCCGAGCTGGAAGAGGACGCGGAGGAAGTGCAGCTTGATCTCCAGCCAGGGCTCACGGCCTTTCTCTTTGCCAAACCAAAGGTGTGTCATGTCCTGCAGCGCGGCATGGACATCCGCAGCACCTGCATCACTGCCACGCAGCACGGGCATGAGATCGGAATCACGATGATCCCAGGCGGAGAGGAAGCCCTGGTCGAGCTGGGCACCGGTGGATGTGATGAGCTGGGCAGGGAAGAGGATGACGAGGGCGGTGTGCGCGGCCTCCATCTGCATCACGCCGTGGATTTTTAGCGGGTCCACCAGGACGACATCGCCCGGCTCAAACTGGAAGCGATCATGGCCCACGCGGAAATCACCGCGGCCTGAGAGGGCGATGAAGCACTCGTAGTAGTCGTGCCAGTGCATCCAGTTCTCCCCGACCATGCGGCGATAGCCCGGGTAACGCTGGTGGCTGATGATGAGCGGCAGCGGCTCGGGAAAAGTGCGCGGAAGATATCGCCGCGTGTCAATGCGGCCCGCGAGGTCAAAGACCTCCTGGGGCTGGGCGGTGAGGAAGTCCAGCAGCTCGCGGGTGGTGGCATGCAGCGGCTTCATGACATGGCGGGAGCCGGACAGGGCATAACCAACTGTCCGGCAATATGATCACGGAATGCCGTGGCCTTTGGCGGCGGTCCACAGGGCATACCAGTCCTCGCGATCGAGCTTGATGTCGGCGGATTTGGCGGTCGCGACGAGGCGGTCGATCCGGTTCGTGCCGATGATGGGCAGGGGCTGGCTCGGGTGCGCCATGATCCAGGCATAGGCGAGCTGGTCCACCGTGGCATCCCCATACTTGGCGCTGAGTTCCGCGCACTTGGCATGGATGCGTGAGGAGGCGGACTGTGTCTTGTCCATGAGCGCGCCTTTGCCGAGCGGTGACCAGGCCATGGGCTTGATGCCGAGGCGCTGGCACTGATCACCCGTGCCATCATAGATCGGGTCCATGTGCAGGAGGCTGAACTCGACCTGGTTGGTGACTAGCGGCTGGGCCATGCGGGAGTTCAGCAGCTCAAACTGATGCACGTTGTAGTTCGAGACACCGGCGGCGCGGATCTTGCCCTCTTTGAGCAGTTTGTTGAGGCCTGCGGCGGTTTCATCCGCGCTGGTGAGCCAGTCCGGGCGATGCACGAGCAGGAGGTCGATGTGGTCGATGCCCATGAGGCGGAGGGATTTCTCCGTGCTCTTCACGATGCGCGCCGCATCCGCATTGTAGAAGGCGGTTTTGCGATCGGGATGGTAGTCACAGGGCACGTAGATGCCGCACTTCGTGACGATCTCGAACTTGTCGCGCAGGCCGGGCTCCTTCTTCAAGGTCTCGCCGATGAACTCCTCGACCTTGTAGAGGCCGTAGATCTCCGCCGTGTCGAGCGTGGTGATGCCGAGCTCGAGGCACTTGTGGAAGCGCTTCAGCAGGTCCGCCGAATTCGCGGTGTCTGCATCATCCAGGATGCGCCAGGTGCCATAGATGAGTTTCGAAAACGATGGGCCGTTCGGAGCGATGGGGAGGCGAGGGATCATGGGGAAAATCAGGGTTCGGGCGGAAAAGCCGATTCAAGACAAAATCGGGCCGGTTGAGAACAGAAAAGTGCGGGGTGTTCTCGCAGGGGATTTGCCTGGTGTAACCAGACAAGCTCAAACGGCGATTTTAAGTAGGCATCTAATCAAGGGGGACAAAGCGCTTTACTTGGGACGAAAGAAATCGAGAACGTCATTTTTTGCCAACATGAGTCACCTCAGCGCCAGCATGAATCCCGCCGAAAATACTTACCGGAGGGCTGATGTCATTCGGCCGCCGGCGGCCGATGCAAACAAGCCACTTAGGGTTTTCCATCGCCTGTGTGGGACGTTGGCGATCGCTGTCTCTCTGGCATCATGCGTAACGCTAAAAACTTCAGAACATGGCAAGATAGCTATCTCCGAGAAGGTTGCCTTTGCTAACTACGTCGAGTGGCCGGTTGAGCGCGACTTTTCCAAATTCATTATTGGGGCGGTTTTGGCTGGAGGAGCAGGAGCTGCCATGGGCGCTCCAATGCCTTCGATGATTGCGATGCCATCCAGATCGGCGGCGTCAGCGCCAGTTAGTCCTGGCTTGGCAAAATTTGACGTCCTGGCCCGCAGTTGGTTTGCCGATGAGCTGAAGAAGGCATTGAAAGAGAGGCTGCTTCAACAGCCTGGGCTTTCCGTTGTACCCCCTTCTGAGGGGACATCCATCTTTGAAATAGATGTCAAAAAATATGGATTCAGCAACGAGCAGTATTTGAACGGAACCGGGGTTATTGCCTTCGGCACGGTCTGGTTTAGTCTCAAAGATCGGAACGGGCGATTGGTGGCAATGCACGTTGGAATGTACCCTTTTCCTGCGATGATCCGGGGACCTGAGAGCAGAAAAAGAAGCATCAGTGACCAGCAACTTGCTTCGGCCAGCGAAACTGAACAAGCCATCCGGAGGCTTGCCCGCGATGTCGTGACTGCTGGATTCCGTAGTTTACCGAGGACCTGGATTGATGATTCGAAGGGTTCGAACGCAGGTGTTCGGCCATGAGCATCGCTATTCCCGACTATCTCCGGAATCATGACCAGGTCGTGACGGCCTTTGGCCGGTGGCCGTCTTTCCATGATGGCTATCTGCTGCGATGGGAGATGCAGGATGATTTCATCGAGCTGGAAGTCGAGGGGTGGAACCTGACGTCTGAGGTGGATGAGCGAGGCTATTTCATCACGGAGAAGCACCATCGTGTGGTGTTCCGCTTTGAAGGTGTTCATGACGCTGATCTTGAAGGGCTGAAGAGATGTGATGAGGAGTTTGGCACGAACATTCTTTTCGGCCTCGTTTTCGCGCAGGGAGAGGACGGGGCTATCGAGGTGCAGATTGAATCGGCTGTTGGGGGTGAGTTTGAAGGCGGCTTCCGTGCCAGACGAGGTGCTGTGGTCTCGGTCACGCCGAGTCCTATTTAGCATGGGTGTTCTCGATCTGGAATTGCTTGCCATCAAAGCGCAGCTTCTGAAGATCGATTCGTAATGGATCTCAAACTTGTCTTGGTCTTGACCTGCCTTTCGCTGACTTCATGCGCGACGAGGTTGTCGTGTGCCTCCAGCGCGCCCCATCTGCCTCGGGTGAACTCGCGCGTGCCGCGGGATAGTTCCAGCGAGGTCTATGTGACCCAATATGTGCGTGGACATCAGGCATCCGGGTTCAAAATTGAGCGCGTTGATCGCATACAAACGCTGCCGGCCTGCGGATTGGGGACGCTAGCTTCGATTCCCGTTCTCGGTCTGGTCCCGGTCACTATGCCCTACCGAGCTGAAGCAGTCGTTACAGGTCGGGTCGGAGGCAAAAGCGTGACGAGAACCTATCAACTGAATCTTCTTCAGCATCTCTCCCTGTGGAACTGGCTAGTGCCACCAAGGAGAGATGATCGCATGAAGGCTCGCGCGATCCTGCAGGCTGTTGATCACAATATTACCTTTCCGCGTCCTCAGCATTTCAACTAATGCTTCCTCACTTCTTCACCACGAAGCCGTCCTTTAACTGGACGGTGCGGTTGAAGACGGGTTTGCCGGGCTGGCTGTCTTTGGGGTCGGCGAAGAAGTAGGCGACGCGCTCGAACTGGAAGTGGCTGCCGGGCTGGGCTTCGAGGATGGAGGGCTCGATCTTGGCGGTGATGGTCTCCAAGGAACCTGGGTTCAGGAACTTGGTGAAGTCTCCGTCTTCGCCGGCTTCTTCATCAGGCTGCTCGACGGTGAAGAGCTTGTCGTAGAGACGCACTTCGACATCGGCGGCATGAGCGGCGCTGACCCAGTGGATGGTGCCTTTGACCTTCGGGCGGCCGACGGGCTTGGCGCCGTGGCGTGTGGCATCGTCATAGGTGCAGCGGAGCTCGGTGATGTTACCCTCAGCGTCTTTGATGACTTCCTGGCAGATGATGCAGAAGGCATATTTCAGGCGCACTTCGCCGCCGGGGACGAGGCGATGGAAGCCCTGGATAGGGTTCTCCATGAAGTCATCTGCATCGATGTAGATCTCACGGCTGAGCGGCACCTGGCGTTTGCCGTCGGCTTCGTTTTCCGGATTGTTAGGCACCTCGAGGTTTTCGCTCTGGCCTTCGGGGTAGTTCGTGAGCACGACCTTGATGGGGCGCAGCACGGCATACACGCGGCGGGCGATCTTGTTCAGGTCCTCGCGGACGTAGTGCTCGAGCAGGTTCAGCTCGGTCAATGACGGATATTTGGTTAAGCCGATGGCCTTGCTGAAGGTGCGGATGGCGGCGGGAGTATAACCACGACGACGGATGCCGCTGATGGTGGGCATGCGGGGATCGTCCCAGCCGTTCATGAGACCGTCTTTGACAAGGCGGAGGAGCTTGCGCTTGCTCATCACCGTATAGGTGAGGTTCAGGCGAGCGAACTCGCGCTGATAGGGCTGGCCGGGGAGTCCATCGACATTGTTGATGAGCCACTCATAGAGCGGGCGATGGTGCTCAAACTCCAGTGTGCAAAGGCTGTGCGTGATGCTCTCGATGGCATCACTCAGCGGATGCGCGTAATCATACATCGGGTAGATGCACCAGGCATCACCGGTGCGATGATGATGAGCATGCATGATGCGGTAGATGATGGGATCCCGCATGTTCATGTTCGGCGATGCCATGTCGATCTTCGCGCGCAGCACTTTTTCGCCGTTCTTGAACTCACCGGCACGCATGCGGGCGAAGAGATCTTTGTTCTCCGCGGCGGAGCGATCACGGAAGGGGCTGTGGGTGCCGGGAGCGGTCAGGGTGCCGCGTGTCTCACGGATCTGCTCAGGGGTCTGGTCATCGACATAAGCGAGACCTTTTTCGATGAGCTGGATGGCGAAGCCGTAGAGCTTCTCAAAGTAGTCGCTGGCGTAAAATAGGTTAGTCCCCCAGTCGAAGCCGAGCCACTTCACATCCTCCTGGATGCTGTCGACATACTCCACCTCTTCCTTGGTGGGATTGGTGTCATCAAAACGCAGGTGGCAGCGGGAGTTCGGGGCGTATTCCTGGCTGAGGCCGAAATTCAGGCAGATGCTCTTGGCGTGGCCGATGTGGAGGTAACCATTCGGCTCCGGGGGAAAGCGGGTGACGACCTGTCCGCCGTTGCGGCCAGCCGAGACATCGGCGGCGATCATTTCACGGATGAAATCAAGGGAGGCGGGCGTGGCGGAAGTTTCTGACATGGAACGGGGAGGTTTGATGCGGTGACGGGGCACGTCAAGGCGTGGTAGGTCGTGGTCCCCTGCAAAACTGCTTTCTGAAAGGGGTCTCCGCGCTCGGCGCCGCCCTTTCAGACGCTTGTTTTGCAAGGCTCCCCAGATGCCGCCTCAAGGCTGTTTTGCGGGGTGGTGGCTGTGTAAGGATGCTGTAACATGGACGGTTATTCCTTCCCTTGCTGGCATGGGAAATGCATGATCCGCGCATTCCGTGGACGCCTTTTGAGCGTGACGGAAAAAAAGCCACCACAACGTTGACACTCAACTAGCCATCCTCATATAGTCGACCCTCATGCTCAGGCAAATCATCGGACAACCCAACGACGGGCACAAGGACACGCGTGCAGAGGCACCCGCGCCAGCACCTGCGGCTGAACGCGCCCCGCTTCTCTCCACCGCGGCTCCTGCTGCACAACCCCAACGCGCTCCCTCCAACTCTTTCTCCATGACCTCCAGTAAAAACGTGCTCGCTAACGACGTCGAGATCAAAGGCTCGATCAAATTCTCCCACGACCTCATCATCGACGGCAAGATCGAAGGTGAAGTCCTTTCCGACGGCAGCCTCACCATCGGTGAGAACGCCCTGATCAAAGGCGAGGTGAAAACCCGCTCCGTGATCATCTTCGGCAAGGTCGAGGGAAACATCGTGGTGGCCGAGCGCTGTGAGCTGAAGAGCAATGCCATCCTCGTGGGTGACATCGCCGCAGGCACGCTTTCCATCGAAGAAGGCGCCACTTTCATGGGTCAGTCCTCCGTGGGCAAGAAGCCGGAATCCCCCAAGCCTGCCCCCGGCCCTCGCCCTCAACCCTAAATAGCGACCCATACCATTCGTGTTTCGAGGACTTTTCGGCCCGAAAAGTGATCGTCCAGCACCACCTAAGGGACAAATCGAGGTGGTTTGTCCCACCTGTGGCGCGGCTCAGTATGAGCCGCGCCTCGTTGTTTCTACCTTTTGTAAAAAATGTGGTGTTCATCTCTCGGTCAACCGGGGGAAGGTCACGGCATCTGGCGTCAGCAGGGCTGGCGGCAGGGTAGATAACAGTGCGTGGGACGCTCCAACTCCGAGCCCGGCTGCGGCCCAGGCTCCGGCACCCGCCCCTGCGGCGAGGCCAGCCACTCAACCGCTTTCGGCTGCCCAGCCGACCCATCCCCCGGCCAAGAGCGGGGTTTTGAAATCCATCGTGGCCTCTGCCCAGCCGCCTCCGCCTGCCCCCGAGGAGCAGGAGGAGTTTGTGAAACCGGTTTCAAAGGAAGAAGAGGAGGAAGGGGGCTTTGGAGTCTTCCTCAAGCAGCAGGTTTCCCCTGCGGCGGAACCTGCCCAGACGGATTTGTTCCCGGAGGCGTCGCCGCCCACGGAGATCCCTCCGCCGGTCACCCAGCCCGGCGCCTATGAAGCGCCTGCCATCCGCCGCCCGCAGTCAAACTCGCCGCCACCGACTCCGGCTCCGGAGCCGATGTCTGCCAGCACGCTGCAGAAGATGCGTGAACAGGGAGTCTACAAGAATGCTTATTTCAAGGATGCGGACTGCTTTGACTGTGGTCACAAGTTCAAGGTCAGCCGCTCCTCGCGTTCGGCGAACTGCCCGCAGTGCGGTGCTTTGATCTCCCTGGAAGATGTGGAGATCAACATGGCTTCCACGCATTCCATCAAGACTCGTGGTGACGTGCTGATCCGCAAGCGCGGTCATCTCTCCACGGATCTGGTGATCTGCCGTGACCTGCGCTGCCAGGGCATCGTGGAGGCAAACATCCAGGCTTCCGGTGATGCGGTTTTCCGCACGGTGGGGAACATCATCGGCGAGATCCGCTGCAAGCGGTTCATTGTGGAAAAAGGCGCGGATGTGACCTTCCTAAACATGATCTATGCTGATGAGGCGGACGTGCAGGCGAAGATCACCGGAACGATCATGTGCAATGGTCCGCTGACTATTGGCCGAGAAGGTTCGGTGAATGGTGATGTGACGACGCGATCGATCAACATTGAGCCCGGTGGTGAGTTGAACGGTGCGATGAACATCCTGCGCTCGCAGATGCCGAAGCCGAATTTTTGAGGTCGGTTTTGGCAATGTAGGTTAGGTGTGGGAGGTGTTTTTTCGGCCGTGGAGAACATGAAGAGGCACGGAGAGGCATGCAGGTCCTGGAGGAGGATGTTTGAGTCTCCGGTTGTGATTCGGGGATGCCGGGAGGCATGCAGAGGTCGTGATCCGTTATGGATTCCGGGCTTCTGTCGCCCCGCTGGGGCTCTGAGAGATTTTGGTGGAGTGCGCTGGAAACCCAGGGCTGCGTCCGCTTCGCGGTCTTGCTATGGGCTATGTTGTGGCGCCCCTTTGGGGCTCCAAAAGGGCGTGGGGGCGTGGAGGAGCTCTGTTGTCGAGCTCGTGGGGAACGAGCGGTCTGCGCCACGTTCGTTCTACGGGTGGGTGCTTCGCGGCTTTGTCCTGGGGTATAATGCTGCGCTCCTTTGGGGCTTCAGAAGGGCGGTGAAGTGAGGTTCGCGGAGGGAGTTTGTTGTCGAGCTCGTGGGGAACGAGCGGGCTGCGCCACGTTCGTTCTACGGGTGGGTGCTTCGCGGCTTTGTCCTGGGGTATGATGCTGCGCTCGTTTGGTGCTTCAGCGGTGAAGTGAGGTTCGCGGAGGGAGTCTGTTTTCGATCTCGTGGGGAACGAGCGGGCTGCGCCACGTTCGTTCTACGGGTGGTGCTTCGCGGCTTGTTTAGGGCGGTGTTCCTGCCTTTGGACCGAGCTTCAATTGATCGCGTATTCCACATCCACAATCACCCGGACGATCTTGCGCTCTGGTGTCGCCGCATCGCGGTCATCAATTTGAAACCTGCCTTGCGTGGCATTCAGCAGCTTGCCCAGTTCGGTCTGCGAATCCCGGGCGAACTGCTCGCCCGCTACCCGCGCATTCTTGGTCGCTTCCTCGATCATGCCGGGCTTGATGCTGTTGAGGTCCTCAAAGTAGAACCTCGGGTCGCTGATGGATTGGAGCAGCACACCCTTCTGCATGAGGGAGCCGGTCGTCGAAACCGCCGGCTTGACCGACTGGATCTTCTGCGTGCGTAACAGAACGGACTGCGAAGCGCTGAATCGTGCAGCTGGGGCCTGGGCATCCTTGTCTCGGGTCTCCATGCTATGATCACGAATGGAGGGTGGTTGCAGAGCGATGTCGGCATCGTCAAAGCCTGCGGTCTTGAGGAACTCCTTCACAGCGGTCGCGTTCTCGCCCAGCTTCACATTGAGGTCAGGCAGTTGATCACCGCTGGCCGAGTAGCTGAGGGTCCAGATGGCCATGCTGGCGGGCACTTCTCTCTCGGCCAGTCCCTTCACGGCGATTTTGCTCGTCTGATTGTGCCGCACCATGCCTTGCCCGACAAAA